>NZ_JAUSTT010000023.1 GCF_030812995.1 Bacillus chungangensis
CAGACAATTTTTTGGCTTGATTAAGTCTGTAACCATACTATGCAAGTAGTCAATTATGTTCTGAATGTGACTACCAAAATAAAGAAGTAAAAAACTTAAATCTTCGTGAGTGGACTTGTCCAAAATGTAATAGCCATCCGATAGAGACGTAAATGCAAGTAAAAATTTGCTGAAACTCGCTATGTAGTTGGTATTTTTCTTTAGGGGTAGGGACTACCCTTATAGCTTGGTAAATATAGATAGCTAACAAAAGTATCTAGTTCCCAAGAAGCTCCCACTTCAATTAGACCGCAAGGTCGAAAAGTGGTGAGTAGTTCACGCTTCTCGGCTTTTTTTAAAGAAAAAGTGCCAAAAGGAAAATCTTTTATTTTTCTTTATTTTTTCCTCTTGAATTGTTCGCAAGCTAACGAGCAGTGCTTGATCTCGCAAAGCTTCGTCTTGATCTTCAATTTTTTCTCGCAGCCAGCTTTGATGCTTTTCTATTTGCGTAGCTAAATCATTGGTAATATCAATAAGTTGTGCTTGTTTCGATTCTAACTGTTCGATACGATGATAGAATTCCTCTATTGAGTGATTTTTTCCTATTACAGAGGGAGTTAAATTGTTTTGAAGATGCTTCGCTACAACTTGTTTCACTGCATGATTAAGCGATAACTGTTCTTTTGAAATAGCTGAGATGATTTCTTTGACGACGAGCAAATCTTTCTCATAAAAAACCCTTGCATTATTTTCCCCACGCTCAAAGTAATAGCCTTGTTCTTCGAGTGTATGCGCATATCTCCGAATCGTACTCCCGCCAATACCTAGTTTTTTTGCAGCCTCTGAACTAAAATAGACTTGTGCCACGTACCATCCCTCCTTGCTATTAATACATACTTCCACTCTATGCGAAGTTTATCCTTTCTCTAATTTTGTTGATTAGTAAGAAGTTTTGTCAATTACTGAAATAACGAAAAACAAATCAATTTCAGTTGCTAAAAATGAATGTTACCTTTAACCTATTTTAAGATTGGGAATATTGTAATTATTTATAATTTGTATATAATCTAAATAGGGGCTAAAAAAATTCTGAGAAAAAAACAAGTTCCAAGATTATTTTCAATCATTTCAAAAAAGAAAGAGAGGAGATTAAAGATGAAAGAACGTTTACTTTTTTTATGTATTGTTAAACATTCAAATGTTTTAAAGAATCGAGAATGGAATGATCCTATTTGGCCTCCTTTAGAGATCGTAGAAAAGTGTGGTGACTAGTTTTGAAATACGGTGAGATACTAAAGTTTTGTAGAGTTAAAAAAGGATTCACCCAGTTAGAAGTTTCAGAAGGAATTTGTTCTGTTACCCATTTAAGTAAAATTGAAAATGGATATAAAGAAGTGAACATAGAAACGCTTGACCTTCTTTTCAAAAAATTAGACTTAACAATTGGTTCTGTACAAGAAAAATATCAATTCCTTTCTCATATACTAGAATCCTTTAACAAAGAAATATGCAATTGTAACTTTAGTAAAGCTCAAAAATATTTCAATAAATTAAATAAAATGGAAGAAGACTATCTTTCTTATGGATTAATATCTGATTACTATTTGTTACTATTCAAATATTGTCTCTATACTGAAAATACCCAACAAGCAGGAAAATATTATGCGATTTTAAGAAAATCTTTTTGTTCATTAAACAACAGTGAAGCAGAAAAATTTATTTTTTTAGAAGGAATTATGCTGCTGAAATCCAATCAGTTGCAAATGGCAAAGAAGCAATTGATTAAATGTTTCCATTTTACTACCATAGATAAGGCTGATTTTTATTATTACTACGCGATAGCAAATGGGAAGTCTGAATATTATGGCAATGCGATGGAATCTGCAATAAGAGCATTAGAAATTTATAAGCAATCGCAAAACTATATAAGAATATTACACGCTAATCTATTGCTCGGAATTATTTTGATGCAGTTAGAGTCATTGGGGAAGGCACAAAAATATTTTGAAGAAGTGCTATATAAATCAGATTTAGTAGGAGCTCCTCATTTAAAAGCAGCAGCATTTCACAATCTTGGGATCGTGATGAGAAAATTAAATAAAATAGAAAAAGCAAAGTTTTATTTGAAAAAAAGCCTCAAATACAATAAAAGTATAGGCGATAAAAAGAATTGTTTAAACAATTTAATGGAACTAATGCATATTCAATCTTCGCATAAAAACCAACATGAAGCCTCTAAAATCATTGAAGAAGTTCTACGACTTTCCAAACAGCTCTTAGATAAAGATCAATTCATTAAAGCAAAAATAGAATCATATAAAATAAATAAGGAAAATAATAAATTAGAGAAATATTTACTTCGTTTTGCAATACCATATTTTGAAAAACAAAATTCAAAAAAGAGTATCATTTTTTGTTATAAAATATTACTTAATTTACCAAATAGTAAAATGGAAGATAAAACATACAAAATGTTGACACAGAAATTACTTCGTTTTATATAAACAACGTTTTATATTTTATCCTACATCTAACTGGCGAGTCAAGCCCCCCACCTCGGGGAGCAAGAGGAATCAGAAGCGCTAGGTGGGGATAACTGAAAGTCAAATGTCCGATTGGTTCGGGCCGACAGGATAAGGAAAGCTTCTTGAATTAGCATCGCACGAAGAAAAAGTGCTCTCCTTTTTCGAGGATGTCGGTCACAAAGGCGTTGCAACAGGACGTTGCGATCCTAGCCTTTGTTCTAATTCTTATCAGAGGGGGATAAGAGAAAACCCTCTCTGATGGAAGTTTCACTTTATCGAGCACTGTTCTGCAAACAGTGTTCTTTTTTCTTTGAAAGCATCAGGCAACAATGAATAAAGTCTTGTTGTCCAAAAAAATGAAGAAAAATCGGAATTTTCCCAATACAAGACGATGAACATTTGTATTAATTTATTTATAAGAGATTAAAAGTTAGGAGTTAATACAGATGAAAACAGAAACTCTTAAGAAAATGCATTTAATAGGAACAATAGATTTAGCAGAAAAAATTCAAATTGTTGAAAAGGAGGGGATAAAACTTATTGTATCAGGACCTGCGAGCTTGCCAATAGAAATAAAAGAAAAGACCTATATGTTTCAATGGTATACATGGTTTAAATTACCTTACCATTTAAGACATTTAAAGAAAGAAGAATTTTTGAGAAATGTAAAGATTCTCGATTCATCTATACAGTACTCCTCTCTTTTTATTTTCGGGGACTTTGCTCATTCACCATCAGCAGTTATACGGTTTCATAGTATATGTCATACAGGAGACATCTTTCATAGTCAAAAATGCGACTGTGGTTATCAATTAAACAGATCACTTGAAAAAGTGATTGACTATTCATGCGGTGCTCTATTTTATTTAGCAAATCAGGAAGGAAGGGGCATTGGCCTATTTTATAAAAATTTGGCCTATATACTTCAGGAAAAAGGGTTCGATACAGTCGAGGCCAACCATCAGTTAGGATTTAATGATGATAGTAGAACTTACGAAGAGGCTATTCTCTTATTAAAACATTTCAGAGACAAACCTGTAGACATCATGACGAATAACCCTAGTAAAATTGATTCTTTAATGAATAGCGGCATTAAAATTAAAAATACAATTCCAATATGGAGCAACAGCAACGAATATAACGAAAATTATCTTAAAACAAAACGATTAAAAAATGGACATATCAAATAGGAGTGATCTTTGTGATTAAAACGATAACGTCGGAGGAAGTGTTAAAAAAACATAGGGGCCCTATTACGAGTGTTGTATTGGTACCAACGATTAATGCCATTATTTCATCTGGATATGATGGTGCTGTTGGCTGTTTCAATCTCTCGTCTAAGGAATTCTCATTATTAGGTTATCATGATCATCTTGTAAATAGGGTTGTATCTAATAAGGATGGTACGCTAATAGCTTCAGCCTCATCTGATTACAGTATTAAGATTTGGGATGTGTTTGCAAAAAAGTGCATTTATACGTTAAAAGGCCATATTGATGATGTGGAGGATTTTACATTTCTAGATAATTTTATGGGAGTAAGCACTTCGCGAGATAAGCAAATCATCTTTTGGGATTTAGAATCTGGAACGATTAGTAAAAAGATTTATGGTCATGAGAAAGATGTTCTTTCTGTTGATTATTATGACGAGAAGATATACACAACTGGTGATGATAAAACACTTAGAGTTTGGGATATCCATACAGGCGAATTACTTTACATGTGGGGGCCATTTGATGTAGAGACAGATACTTGTGCCGTAGACATTCATCATAATAGAGTCGTATTAGGTTGTGATGATGGTATTATTCGTATCTTTTCTTTAAGCAGTGGAAAACCATTGAAAGAAATAAAAGCACATCTTTCTGGTATTAAGAAAGTAAGTGTTTCAATCAATGGAGACATCTTGTCCGCAGCTTATGATCAAAGATTACTCATTTGGGATGCAAAAGACTACTCATTAAAGCTAGAGTTGGAAAACATCAATACTAAGTGGGAACGGTCTTTAACTTGGTCGCCTTCAGGAGAACAAATCATTGCGGGAACATTTGATGGCACTGTTTGTATATGGGAAGCCGAAACAGGAAAAATGGAAGATGAAATTGGAAAAGAAAATAATGATGGCAATGCATGTTTTAATGATATTAGCGTTTTTGAGCGAAATTTTGCGGTAGTAAGTGATGATGGTTATATCAGAACTGGGTGTATAGATGAAAATATTTTTATAGACAAAATTGAACCATCCTCTGGAAGATATTTAATGAATGCAGTTCATTTTCATAAAGATAAGATATATGCAGGTGCACATAACCAAAAGCTGCACACCTTTCTTTTAAAAAAACCTTGCTCAAATGGCTGTCAAAATCCAGATTGTACCATCATTAAAAAAGAAACTCTAATTGGCGAAGGCCCAATTAATACGATAAAGGCATCTCAATTTGAAACAGTTAGCGTTTTTATAGGATGCTATAGTGGAGCAATTGTCAAAACAGATGAAACAGGAAACAAGAAGAATAAATTTGTTCTGCACGATGGAGCGGTGAAAGCCATTTCTCTTCATCCTCACGAACCTTTTGGCATAAGCTGTTCTGCAGGTGGGGAATTGATTTCATGGGATTACAGTGGAAATAAATATATAAGTTATGCTGGACATAATGCCATTATTAATGACATTGATTTTGACCCAACTGGTGAAATGATTGCGAGTGTTTCCAGAGACTTTTCATTAAAAATCTTCCAATTCCGTACTGGCGAGCTCCTTCATACAATTGAACTCGGCGCTAAGTCTCTAAAGTCCGTATTATTTTTAGATCAAAATACGGTAATTGTAGGCGACTATTGGGGCAATATCATAAAAGTAAACATTGCGAAAAAAACAGCTTCTACTCAAAAAATTGCAACAAACGGCATTAGTAGTTTAGCACGAACAGAAAATGATATTTTTGCAGCTTCTTATGATGGAAGTGTTTATCAGCTGGATCGTGAAAATCTGCATGTATTAAAAAAACGCACAGCGATGATCCAACGAGGAATCTAGCAATGGAAGTAATGAATCCAGAAGACATTTTTTACATGAGACAAGCTATTTGCTTGGCAAAAATAGCGGGTGGTCAAACAAGCCCTAATCCAATGGTAGGTGCGGTAATAGTAAAGAATGGAGAAATAGTTGGAATTGGAACACATTTAAAAGCTGGTGAAAATCATGCAGAAATTCATGCTCTTCATATGGCTGGAAAAAAAGCAATAGGAGCGACTTTATATGTAACTTTGGAGCCTTGTTCCCATTCTGGCAAAACCCCTCCTTGTGTGGATGCTATCATTCAGGCTGGAATTGCACGAGTCGTCATTGCAATGGAGGATCCTAATCCTTTAGTGTCAGGAAAAGGAATATCAACATTAATGAATCATTATATATCAGTATCAGTTGGGGTTTTAGAGGAGCAAGCAAAACAACTCAATGAATGCTATTGTTTTAGTATGAAAACGAAAAAACCTTTTGTCTGTTTGAAAACATCAAGTACATTAGATGGGAAAATTACCGATTATAGGAAAGGTTTTTGTCGTATTACATCTGATCACGTAAAAAAAGAAGTGCATGAATTAAGAAGGAAGTATGATGCGATTTTAGTAGGAATCAATACTATTATCCATGATGACCCTTTGTTGACTGTGAGAGAAATTCCAACTTACACTCAACCGATTAAAGTAATCCTTGATTCAAATTTAAAGATTCCTATCGAGAGTAAAGTCTTTCAGAATGAAGAAGGCAAAACAATCATATTTACAACGGATCATGCTTCTCCTGTCAAAGAACAAGCACTAAAGAAAAAAGGTGCGAAAGTATTCCGCACGGGCAAAGTAATGAACTTGCACAAAGTAATGAAGATACTTTACAGCCTTGGTGTGATATCAGTTCTTGTAGAGGGAGGAGGAAATGTGAACTTTTCTTTCTTAAAAGAGAATTTGGTCAATAAAGTGATCATCTATAAAAAGTTAAATCTCATTGGCGGAAAGAATGCGATTACTTTAATTGATGGAGAAGGACTTAAAATAGAAGATGCTGTCCAGTTGATAAATCCCTCTTGTGAAAAAATTTCCGTCGATGAAATAAAAATAAGTGGATATATTGACAGAAAAGATGGGATTTTCCCAATTGAAAAGTTGGAAAAGATAAATGAAAATGAAGATGTTAGTGTAGGAGCTAACAATGAAAAATAGAAAGGAGGGATATAAATGAAACGTAATAATTTTAAAAAACCAATCCGTTCTATCGTTGTAGCAGAAAAATAATAATAGACTAAAGTAAATTAGCTATTATTATTTTTCAAAATCGGAAATGAAGTTGGTAGAGCGTGTTGCTCTACCTCTTATATTATTGAGAATGCAGCAATGGGAGCATTTACAGACAGCGAACGCTTTTCTAAATGTTTGGTAAAAAGAGGAGGATGTTTAAAGGTGAAAATATCAGATAGGTTAACAAAATTACTGTATATTAAAGAATTAGATGCGCTTCTATCGGCAGACATAAAAGGAAAAATTCATCTGTTTGATAGAGATTTAAATTTAATCTGCTCTTCTCCATCTACACATTACACAAACATGATTAATGCGATTACATATGATGATAACTATGTTTTTACAAAAGACATTAAAGGAACAATTGGCAAATGGGATCTATTAACTTTAAAGCCTCTTGATTTTCATGATCCTTATTCCCTTAGAGATAACGAGTTATTACAATCAATGGAAGAAGAACCTTCTCCAAGCTTATCAAGAGGCATCGGTGCATATAATGGCAAGGTTTTCACAAATAATGGATATGGGCAGTTTGTTGTACTAGATCAAGAAACATTTGAGGTAATGAACATTTTACCGAAATTTAATGAAAATTCCTTTGTAGATTGTGTTAATACGGAAAACGAAAAAATTCAGGCTATATCAGAGACATGTGGAATGCTTCATTTAGGAGATTTAGAACGACTACATTTTGATAAAAAGATTTCCATAGATAGCGGCAACGTGCATATTATTCGCTATGATAAAAGACATGATAGATTTATCGCAACTCAAGATTACGGTCTTGATGAAGATCGAAATGTTCAAAACGGAATTGTAACATTAGATTTTGATAGTTTAGAGAAACATGAATATCCGTTTACTACTGATGATGTTGAATTTTTAGAGTTTAACGAGGACTACAGCAAGGTTTATACAGGCGGGTTTGATGCATGTCTCTATGTTTTTGATAATACAGAGAGAGAACTAAAATTAACAGATGTTATTGGTCCATTCAATCATCAAATTGTCATGGCCGTATATGTAGAAGGAAACATCTATCTTTTAATGCAAAGCGGAGAGTTTATTAAAACAGATGAAAAGGGAAACCTTATCACTCAGGCGGATTTTCAATACAAGTGTGTATGGGCGCTGGAACATCATCCGAAAAATAATGCCATCGTTTACAGTGCTTCTGGTTACGATGTTGATGTCATAGAATATAGTGCTGCTGCTTATAATAGTATTAAAATGAAAAAAATTGCACATCATTCACATAGCTTTGGCATTTTATTTAGAATTTGTCCATTAAACGATGGCTCCTATCTAGCGCTGTCAAGAAGCAATACAGTGTTTAAAGCGGATCCTGAAGGACATATTATTTGGTATCGAAGATTTGAAGATTTGCCGAAAAATGTGTATGTAAATGATAGCTTTGATAAAGCAATGGTTGGATTAGACAACGGCATGGTATATGAAATAAACATGGATAAAGGGGAGGTATTACAGAGATTAAGCTTTAAATCTCCCGTTTATATTACAGGCTATACAAAGGATGATAAAAAAATTGTTGGTACGAAACAAGGAGATATTACTGTTTATGACCAACAGTTTAACATAATAAATAGTTTCAATTTAGATGGTTATCCGAAAAGATTTTTGGGGATAAATGACAAGCACTATATTGTTGGATCTTTTGGTTTTGTAGAAGTTGATCTGGAAGATGGAAAGCCGCTGAAGACATTTA
The DNA here is from genome assembly GCF_030812995.1 of Bacillus chungangensis. Lineage (GTDB taxonomy): Bacteria > Bacillota > Bacilli > Bacillales > Bacillaceae_C > Bacillus_CF > Bacillus_CF chungangensis. The sequence continues at coordinate 8,527 of NZ_JAUSTT010000023.1, forward strand.
TTGAATTGTTATGGAATACAAAAGAGAATGGGATTGTTTTAGGAGACAATGCATTTGTTATCAGCTATGGAAAACAGATCGGTGCCTATCATGTTGATTCTGTTGAAATGGTTGATTTAGTTGAACCTTTATACGATTATCCTAAAGGTTTAGCAGGAAAAGTGGATGAAGAAGGAAACCAATTATTGCTTGTGGGAGGCAATGGCGGTTTTATAAATGCGTATCGTATTATTGATGGTTCTCCGATAAAAGTAAGGGAATTTTATATTTAAGGAGAAAAAGGTATGGATCATTTCAATTTCATTCACATTCCTGAAGGATACGTATTTGTTGGAAGTACAATGAATCAAATAGAAAGGGCATACAATGATTGGAAAGATCGACTTTTAAAAGACGAATATAAGGCACATTTTAAAGATTGGTTAATGAAAGAATATCCGATGCATCAAGTGTTCGTACCAGAATTTCAGATTAGTGAAACCTTAGTTACAAATGATGTATACGAACAATATTGCAATGAAGTGAATGATAAAAAGCCAGAAAGTTTGAAAAATAAAGAATTAGGGGGCGGACCAAATCATCCAGTTTGGGGAGTGTCAATGGAAGAAGCCATTGCCTTCACCAAATGGTTAAGTAATAAACTGCAAAAAAAAGTGAGTATTCCTACAGAAGCACAATGGGAATATGCAGCGAGAGGAAATACAAAAAGAGAATATCCTTGGGGAGAAGGCTTTTCTCATTTAAAATGTAATTCAATCGAATCTAAAATAAATACTACCACTCCTGTAAAAAAATATGAATCAGGAAGATCCTACTTTGGTTTATACGATATGGCTGGGAATGTGGAAGAGTGGGTTCTATCAACATACCAGCCTTATCCAAATGGTGAATTTATAAAAGATGACCTAATAGAGGCTTTGGGAGAGGACTATTTTGTCCTAAAGGGCGGATCATTCGCCAGAGGAGGAGATTTGTGCAGGATTTCTAGAAGACATGGGAGGCATCCTGACGATGTGTTTAGGTTTACTGGATTTAGATTGGTATTGAATTATTAGAATCGGAGTTGAACCTAATCATGAATGTACGCAAGAAGCTCTTTTTATTGTTTTCTGCAAATATCATCTCCTCTGTTGGTTCAGGGATAACTAGCTTCGCAGTTCCATGGTTGATCATAAACATGGATAATGGCGAACAGCTTTATGGTTATTTATTTTTAGGTGTGACGATTTTTGTCTTTTTTTTAACCCCTTATTTAGGGGTGCTTATTGATCGATATTCTAGGAAAAATATCTTATTGCTTTGTGAATCCATTGGGGCTTTAACATTTGCGTCTGTACTTGGGTTTTATTTTACGACAGGTGAGATATCATTTCCTATGCTAATTATATTGACAATCGTAAGTTCTTTATATATTGCTGTGCAAATCCCTGCTTTACTGGCGTTTACACAAGAAATTTTTGAACAGAAAGATTATAACAAAGTGAATAGTGCGATGGAAGTTCAAAGTCAATCTGCAACATTTATTAGTGCTGGATTGGTGGCGTTATTAATCGGAAAAATAGATATATGGATAATCTTTGTATTAGATATCGGTTCCTTTATGATTGCTTTTTTTATCTTGTTGTTTGTCCCTTATAAACATTCATTTAAAAAAGAATCTACTGCAATGAAACAAGACAGACAATTTATAAAAGATATCATGTTGACGCTATCATTCATGAAAAAAAACGTAGCACTCATGTTATTTTTATTATGTACGCTAGTTCCATCGATTATGGTGCTTGTTGGAAATTATGTAAATCCAGTATTTGTTTATAAAGATTTAGGAAGCAAACCTGATGTTCAGGGATATTCCAGTGTTATTTATGCTATTAGTGCCATGTTAGGGGGAGTAGTTGCTTCCTTTTTATCAACAAAATTTGGAAACTATGTCTCTGTATTTATTACTTATACAATTTATTTAATTGGACTAATCGGAATCTTTGTTTTTCCATTTTTAGCTCCATTTTTAATATTAAGAACCTTTGCGGGAATAGGAAATGCTGGTTCAAGGGTTTTAAGGAAAAATATTATGATGGACTTAATTCCAAATCATATTATTGGCAGGGTAAATAGTTTTATGACTTCATTAAGTTTGTTAACGCAGTCACTATTAGTAGGATTTTTTAGTTTATCCATTGGAAAAACAGGTGCAAGAATGTCATTCGTATTTATGTCAGTAATCATGGTTGTTGCACTATTCATTATGTTCCTTTCGAGAATGAAGATGAGTACACCGAAAAAGCAGGATGGATTACCAACATCAAAAAATGAACATATAAAATCAATATAGGAGAAGTTTAATGAACAAAAGTGATTTAATGGGGAAAAGAGTACACCATCATAAAGTAATAAACAAAGTTTAATGAAAAAGAAATCGATATCACTTAGCCAATCACTAGAGCCTTTCGCTCAACTTGATTGGCCTTTTCATCATTCCTCCAATTCTCCTTCATGTAAAAACATTTTCCGAAATCTCATATATACTAAAAGAAAGTAGGGCAAAACGGAGGGGAAACATGACGAAAACAAAATTTACAACGATCATTTTAGCAGGTGGGAAATCAAGTAGAATGGGAGAAAACAAAGCTTTGTTGACGATTGGTGGGGTGAGGGTCATTGATCGATTAGTTAATACATTTTCTCCGATATCAGAAGAAGTCATTATGATTGTCAATCAACCGGAAAACTATCCATCCCTTCACGGTGTGAAAAAGCTAGTTGATAAGGAGACTTTTAAAGGCGACGGGCCGCTTGCAGGCATTTATACAGGATTATTAGCTGCAAAAACGGACTATTGCTTTGTCGTTGCTTGCGACATGCCATTTGCTTCTGGTGTATTAAGTCAATGGTTGATTGAAGAATGTGAATGGGGAGATAAGGATGCTGCTATTCCTCGCCATAACGGGAGAATCCATCCTTTATTCGGCGCCTATCATACTCGTATTTCCCAGCACATATGTAATAATCTAACCGCTGGTGAAAGGAAAATGGAAACGTTAATCAATAGCATTCATACGAGGATAGTAGAGACTTCGGATTCCCCTGCACATTTTCAAGCAAACTGGGATAACGTATTATGGAATATGAATACAAGATCAGACTTTGAAAGGGCGCAGCAATTGGCAAACAATAAAACACAGGGCATTTAAAATAAAGTTTCTCATCCCCCACTGATAAGAAGTAGAACAAAGGCTAAGATCGCAGGCGTCCTCGAAAAGGAAACCGCTTTTCTTCGTGTGATATATCGATGCTGAAGCTTTCCTTATTCTGTCGGCCCGAATCAATCGGACATTTGACTTTCAGTTATCCCCCACCTAGCGCTTCTGATTTCTCTTACTCCCCGAGGTGAGGGTCTTAACTTGCCGGTTAGATGTTGGATAAATAGTTATGATTTTGAAAACGCTTCTTTTGTTGTAGACACAATATAAAACTGATACAGTTAAATGATGAAGATGAAAGAAAAATAATACAATGAAAATGGAAGTTTCTTTCGTAAAAAGAGGTGACACAATGGAGAGATATGAGATCACAGATCAGCCGCTTCGCATCGAATCAGTTATTGAAAAAGTGATGCAGCGCGAAGCAGGGGCCATTACAACCTTTATCGGTACAGTGAGAGAATTGACGAACGGCAGGAAAACACTATATTTAGAGTATGAAGCGTATATACCGATGGCGGTAAAACAGCTTGCTCAAATTGGCGATGAAATCGAGAAACGCTGGCCAGGTGCAAAGGTTGCCATTTCCCATCGTATTGGGAGGCTAGAAATAAGCGATCTTGCCGTAGTGATTGCTGTTTCTACTCCTCATCGCCCCGCTGCCTATGAAGCAAATCGTTATGCAATTGAACAAATCAAGAAATTAGTCCCAATTTGGAAGAAAGAACATTGGGAAGATGGCGAAGCATGGATTGGCAATCAATTAGGAACCGAAGAATATAAGGATGGAAAACCAAAGGGGGAGGGAGAGGCTTGATCAAGGTAAAGTTGTTCGCACATCTGAGAGAACAGATTGGCCAAGAATGTTTGGAGATTGACGCTGCAGGAAAATCAGTCGCTGAACTAAAAGCAATCATACAGGAGAATGAGAAAATGCCTGATATTGCGAATGTCATGGTTGCGATTAATGAAGCGTTTGTAAATGATGATCAACAGATTCAAGATGGTGATATTGTAGCTTTCATTCCACCTGTCAGTGGTGGTTGATCTATTAATCTTTTAGATAAGTGCAAAGCTAGACGAGAAAAAGAAGGTGAAAGATGATGATGGATCGCTATTCACGACAAACTTTATTTACGCCGATCGGTTCATCCGGCCAAAACAAACTTCAAACAAAACATGTTCTGATTGTTGGAGTAGGTGCACTTGGTACGAGCACAGCGGAAATGTTAACACGTGCTGGAGTCGGTACATTAACACTTGTTGATCGTGATTACGTAGAAGCTAGCAACTTGCAAAGGCAGCATCTTTTTTCGGAGGCTGATGTCGAGGGACAATGGCCGAAAGCAGCAGCAGCTGAAAAAAGATTGCATGAAATCAACAGTGCGGTCGAAATCAATAGTATTGTTGGCGAAGCAGATGTTACCTTACTTGAACAGCTTGCTCCGCAAGTCGATTTAATTTTAGATGGGACGGACAATTTTGAAACAAGATTTTTAATCAATGATATCTCACAAAAATTTCAAGTTCCGTGGATTTTAGGGTCATGTGTTGGCAGCTTTGGAATGAGCTTTACGATCATTCCTGAGAAAACTCCTTGTCTGCAATGTTTAGTAAAGAACATGCCGATGAAAGGACAAACATGTGATACGGTCGGCGTCATTTCACCAACAGTGCAAATGGTCACTGCTTATCAAACTGCAGAAGCATTAAAAATTCTTACTGAGAATTGGCAAGACGTAAGAGAAACTTGTGTGACGTTTGATTTGTGGCAAAATCAGTATTTAGCGTTGAAAGCAGGCGCAATAAAAAATGATGCATGCTTATCATGCGGTCATGAGCGAACGTATCCTTTTTTGACGCCAGATGCACAATTAAAAACAGCGATTCTTTGCGGTCGAAATACTGTTCAAATTCGGCCATCTGAGACAAATAGCATTTCTTTACGTGAACTTGTCCTCCAATGGAAAACAGCTGGCTATAAGGTTGCTGGCAATCCTTATTTGATTTCAGTGTGGAAAGATAACATGCGAATGGTTTTATTTCACGATGGCCGGGCGCTTGTTCATGGCACAAATGATCCATTGCAAGCAAAAAAGATCTATCATTCTTTTATTGGATAAATCGGTGCGGTTAAAAGACGCTAAACGTTTTTTACAGCACCTTTTTTCATTCAAATACGATTGGAAGTTTCAAATAACTTAGAAGCTCACAGCAAATCTCTTACGATATAATGCAATATTTGGTAGAATGCAAGAGAAAGTACATGGGAGGACGATCTTAAAATATAGAAGATAATCATATATCACATGTATAACTGCACGCAGCTTTCTGTCTGGGAGATTTGATTTTGCTTGCTTACTATATTTTTTAAACATAACATACAGGGAGGGACCTACGTGGCTACAAAAATATTAACAAACGATTGGGCTTCGCTGCTGGAAGATGAGCTCAAGCAAGATTATTATTTATCCTTAAGAGAATTTTTGAAAAGAGAGTATCGATCAAACATCGTTTATCCAGATATGTATGATATTTATAATGCACTGCATCTCACCCCTTATCAAGAAGTAAAAGTCGTCATTCTTGGCCAAGATCCTTATCATGGCCCAAATCAAGCGCACGGGCTAAGCTTTTCTGTGAAACCTGAAGTAGCAATTCCACCGTCATTAAGAAATATTTATAAAGAATTGCACGATGATCTAGGATGTAAAATACCGAATAATGGTTACTTGGTTGAGTGGGCGAAACAAGGAGTACTGATGCTCAATACGGTGTTAACGGTAAGAAATGGACAGGCGCACTCTCATCGAGGAAAAGGGTGGGAGCAATTTACTGATAAAATAATTACGTTGCTAAGTGAACGGAATGAACCAATTGTCTTTATTCTTTGGGGCAGGCCTGCACAAAGCAAAATCGCGCTTATTGATACGAGTAAGCATTATATTGTTCGTTCGCCGCACCCTAGTCCATTAGCTGCGAGCCGCGGATTTTTTGGAAGCAGGCCATTTTCGAAAACAAATGCTTATTTACAAGCAAGTGGATATGAGCCGATTAATTGGCAAATTTCTGATCGCTAACATATTTGTTCCCTCTCTTCTTCTTGGAGAGGGAACAGAATACGTTATAGTTTCATTGCCTCTGGCAGCATAAAACAGCTCCGAAGGATATTTTGATTAAAATAGTTTGTTTGTAAATCATCTTGTATCTGTATGTGTTCAGTTGTTATTGGAGTCGTTTTGGTTCCGATTGTAAAGCTCCAGAACCCGCCTGGATATGTCGGAACAGTTGCTTGATATACAGCTGCGTGTGTAAACAAGTCTTTTATTTTTTCATAGATTCCTTTAACAAGCTCCTGTTGGAATAATGGGGATTGACTTTGGCATACCATGATTCCGTCATCCTTTAAAGCATATTTGATCTGCTCATAAAAACCGTACTCAAACAGTTGGATTGCAGGGCCTACTGGATCAGAAGAATCGATGATAATAACATCGTACTCATTTCTCTTTTCTGCAATAAATTGGACACCGTCTCGATAATGAAATTGAACGCGCTCGTCTGCCAAATTTCCTGAAACGGATGGCAAATGCTCTTTGCATGCTTGAACAACCATCTCATCAATTTCGACCATGTCGACAGCAGTGACGTGCTTATATTTGACTGCTTCACGAGCAGCACCACAATCTCCACCGCCTATAATAAGCACTTTTTTTGCATGTTGATGGAGTGACAATGGGACATGAGTAATCATTTCATTATATATATGACCTTCTCGATCTGTTGACTGTACGACACCATCTAAAACAAGCATACGGCCAAAATCATATGAATCAACAATCATAATATGTTGAATGGAAGATTCCTTAGAGAAAATAATTTTTTTAAGTCGATAGCTTACTTGCATATTTCCTCGATCATTTTCTGTTAACCATAACTCGCCGTTGACCTCTTGAATCCATTCAGGGTATTGTTTCATCTAATCACCTTACTTTCCCATGATGTAAAAGTGGATAAATTCCAACTTTTTAGGGACTTCTGCGTTATTTATTCAGAAAAAGCAGAAGTCTATGATAAAATAAAGCACATATGCCTTACATTGTAACAAAAAAAATCATATAAATGGGGAATAAAGTGAAGAATGGTAAAAAGACTGGAGTGATCAATAATGGAGGTTTCTTATCAGTCGCTGCTGGAAAAAATGACTTATGAATGTAGTAAAGCGCGGCAAGCGGAGCAACTAAGTGAAGTGAGGGAACACGTTTACTCACTGAAAGTACTATGTGAGCTGCTATTAGATAGGAATCATTCGCATTATCGGCAAGAAGGGGAGAGTACGCTCCCAATGCCCTCTAACCAACAATCGCTATTAGCGATTGATCAAGGGAAAAAATTAATAACAGATGATGATGCAAACGGGGATTCTATTTTAGACTTTTGATTGTCCTATTTTTTTCATGTTCAAAAAAGGGGGTGTATCTGCTACGTTGAAGGAGACAGCTAGCATCGTCGCTTCAGTAGCAGTGTTGCAAAATGAAATTATTTATTATATTAGGAGCAATTCATGCTTTTTTGGCCGTGGCACTTGGTGCCTTTGGAGCACACGGTCTAAAAGAAACACTAGGGCCAAAATATTTGGCTACATGGGAAACAGGTGTTACTTATCAAATGTTTCATGCATTAGGTCTCATCGCAATAGGCATATTGGCAGGTAATATTCAAGCTAGCTCGTACCTTGCTTGGTCTGGATGGCTTATGTTTTTTGGCATTGTTCTTTTTTCGGGGAGTTTGTATGTATTAAGCGTCACAAGAATCGGAGTTCTTGGTGCAATTACACCTTTTGGCGGCGTCTCATTTTTGGCTGCTTGGATTTTGCTGATCATAGCTGTTTGGAAACTATAATCTAGCTTCTATAGATGCTGCTATTTATTGCAATTTATCGTGAATCATAGAAAGCTATCAGCCTAATCCAGCATTTTATCCCACATCTAACTGGCAAGTCAAGACCCCCACCTCTGGGAGTAAGAGGTGGGGGATAGCTGCCATTAAATGCGATTGGTCGAGCTGTCAGGAAAAGGAAAGCTTCTTGAATCAATAAAAGCGGTTTCCTTTTTTGAGGACGCTCGCGATCTTAGTCTTTTTTTCTACTCCTTATCAGTGAAAGAGGAGAGAAAACCCCCACTGATAGAAGTTTACTTTATCTAGGAGTATAGCCGGCTAGTGGCGGCCTCGCGCCTAATGGATATTCATACTCAATCGGTTCTTTGAACTTAATATAATCTACATAGATCATCGGAATCACGTATCGTTCTCCGGTTTGCGGATCACTTAAGACAACATGATCGCGCCCAGCAGCTTCTATGATCCCTTCAAAAATCTTTGCATTCCATTCAGGATTATGTTCAAAAGTGGCATAAATGGAGACTAGTTTGCCTTTATTTAATCGTAAAATATTTTCAATATAAGATTCCTCTAAAGGCAACATACCTGGAATGGCTGGGCTAGGTGTAGGTGCTGCTGCTGGTGCAGTTAAAGCGGGCGGAGCTTGCTGCTGGCCATAAGCTTGTGGGTAGTACATATAAGGCTGTCCTCCCATCATTTGATAACCAATAAATTGATTTGCATTTGATTGTGACATCAGACGTTACCTCCTTTAATAAGTTCAAAAGAAAGCTAGGTGCTAGAAGACGCTAGGGCAATCTGCTTGCGTAGGCTGGAAAAAGCAGTGAGCTTTGAAACGGCCAGCATTTGGCTGGTTATACCATTGTGCTGGGCAGGCCCCTGCAGGCCGAAAGAACCATAGAGCAAAAGAAGCTGGGTGATAGCGATTCCCTCTTACTACTTTTCTAGCTAATTCGATATCCCTATCGCGAGCACGTTGATAAAAATACCCCTTCTGGGTAGCTTCGAATCCCCCTGGACGTTGAAACACCATTTTTTGTAATGAAGTAATATTTTTAAAGTCTAAACATTCTCCACGAACCCGATTGACACCAACATTCCCTACCATCAGCATACCGAGATTTCCTTCTCCCTCGGCTTCTGCTCGCATAAGCCGAGCTAACAGTCTTAATTCTGCGTCCGTATGCGCAATAACAGCCATCTCTTCACCTCACTTAAGTAAATCTTGAGAAATTAGAAAGTGGATTCTGCCTCATCATAGAAATTCTAAGCTTTTGAAGCAGGAAGCTTACCCCTTAAAAATAAACTTGCTGCATGCTTCGTTAACATATAAGAAAAATAACTCCATTCTGTTCATTAAAAGGTGACAAATTTAGAAGTGTATTTTATCACTTATCATGTTATTTGTATGAATACATCATGAAAGATATGTATGAAAGAAAATAGATTTATCCCACATCTAACTGGCAGTAAGACCTCCACCTCAAGAGTAAGAGGAATCAGAAGCGCTAGGTGGGGGATAACTGAAAGTCAATTGTCCGATTGGTTCGGGCCGACAGGATAAGGAAAGCTTCTTGAATTAGCATCGCACGAAGAAAAAGTGCTCTCCTTTTTCGAGGATGTCGGTCACAAAGGCGTTGCAACAGGACAAGGAGAGCTTCGGCAGAGACACATCGCACGAAGAAAAAGCGGTTTTCTTTTTCGAGGACGTTGCGATCTTAGCCTTTGTTCTACTTCTTATGAGTGGGGGATGAAAGAAAACCCCCACTCATGGAAGTTTCACTTTATAAGTAGCGAGGTAATGATCGCACATTCTTTTTAGTTTTATGGTTGACAAGTGTTCGGGGAATCGTTATTATATAGTTGAAAATGATTATCATTATTATTTAATCGGTATTTCAAAATCACGATGAGTGTAGAATGAAGATTTCCAAATTGCATACTCTTTTTCTTGAATATATATATAAAATTACCCCCCTCTTCTAAGAAAGCTAGCGAAATGAATCGCTAGCTTTCTTGCATATAAAAGAACCCCCATTTTAAAAAATGGGGGAGGTAGTTCTCCAAACGAAGACACTTTTTTATCCCACATCTAACTGGCAGTAAGACCCCCACCTCAAGAGTAAGAGGGATCGAAGAAGTCTAGGTGGGGGATAACTGAAAGTCAAATGTCCGATTGGTTCAACTAACCATCAGTGGGGGATGAAAGAAAACCCCCACTGATGGAAGTTTCACTTTATTTTTTTAGCCATTAACATGCAAAAAATTGGCGACTTTTTCAGGAGGGAGGATCGTGCCGACAAAGAAAGAACCAAATTCGCCATAACGAGCACTTACTTCATCAAAGCGCATTTCATAGACGAGTTTCTTAAATTGAAGTACGTCGTTAGAGAAAAGAGTAACTCCCCACTCATAGTCATCAAAGCCTACAGAACCAGTGATAATTTGTTTCACTTTACCAGCATAGCTCCTGCCGATCATTCCATGGCTGCGCATTAACTCACGGCGCTCGTCCATTGAAAGCATGTACCAATTATCGTTTCCTTCACGGCGCTTGTCCATTGGATAAAAACAAATATATTGGTTAGATGGGAGCTCTGGATATAAGCGTGAGCGGACATAAGGATTTTGATAAGGATCTTCATTCGATTCTCCTGCTAAGTAGTTGCTCAATTCTACAACTGAAACGTAGGAATATGCAGGGATTGTATATTCGGCTAGTTTCAGTTTGTTAAATTCTGTTTCAAGCTCGTTTAATTCATCCATTGTTGGACGTAATAGCATAAGAATAAAATCTGCTTTTTGACCAATAATTGTATAAAGAGCATGACTGCCTTCTGATTTTCCAAGTTTCTCAAGAAAATGCAGAAATTCATGGATTGCAGCTTGGCGTTCGTCGCTGGAAAGCGTTTTCCAAGCAGCCCAATCCATTGCACGCAAATCATGTAAGGAATACCATCCATCTAAAGTTTGTGCAGCTTCATTCATCGATATCACTCCTGATCTAATATCATTGCAACATTACTATATCATAGTTTTCTCATATAGGTTCTCTTTCGCGCTCAAATGTTAAAAATGTGACAGCCTTATCATAAAATATCATCATTTTTGACGTGTTTGACTGGATAATCCCCGCAAAAACATTTATCCTTTAATAAGGAGTTGTTCATCTTTTCACAAGTTTTGTATAAAAAGTGAGTTGCTTCTAAACCTTTGGAAAACAAAATCAAGGAGGCTTTTTTGACAATGAGTGATTTATTTCACAATTTAAAACAAAACATCAAGGGCAAGCAAATCAAAATTGTTTTCCCCGAAGGAGAGGACAAACGTATTCTTCTCGCAGCAGATCGGCTAAGAAGTGAAGAACTAATCACTCCCATTTTACTAGGCAATCAAGATGAAATTGCTAAAAGTGCAAAAGAACTCAATGTTTCTCTAGCTGATATGGATGTCATTGATCCAGCAAAGGATAGCAGATTTGATAAGATGGTAAATGCGTTTGTTGAAAGAAGAAAAGGCAAAGCTACGGAAGAACAAGCACGTCAAATCCTTTTAGATACGAATTATTTTGGTACAATGCTTGTCTATCTTGAAGACGCAGCAGGACTTGTTAGCGGTGCTGCTCACTCAACTGCTGACACAGTGCGCCCAGCTTTGCAAATTATTAAAACAAAACCTGGAATATCAAAAACGTCTGGAGCTTTTATTATGGTGAGAGACGATGAAAAATATGTGTTTGCTGATTGTGCGATCAATATTGCACCTGAAAGTCAAGATCTTGCAGAAATTGCAATTGAAAGTGCAAAAACAGCAAAAATGTTTGGAGTAGATCCGCGTGTAGCAATGCTAAGCTTTTCTACAAAAGGTTCTGCTGTATCACCGGAAACGGAGAAAGTGGCTGAAGCAGTAAAACTAGCTAAAGAACAAGCGCCTGATCTTGTACTGGATGGTGAATTTCAATTCGATGCTGCATTCGTTCCTGATGTCGCAAAGAAAAAAGCTCCTGATTCTGTATTGCAAGGTGATGCGAATGTTTTTGTATTTCCAAGCTTGGAAGCGGGCAACATTGGTTATAAAATAGCACAAAGACTTGGAAATTTTGAAGCTGTCGGGCCAATTCTTCAAGGCTTGAATAAGCCAGTGAATGACCTTTCCCGCGGTTGCAGCGAAGAAGACGTGTACAAGCTAGCGTTAATTACTGCTGCACAATCACTCATCTAATCACTATCATTGAAGTCTCCATTTGTGGTCAAGCTATTCACGAGATCAATCTCTTTTTGATAGCGATATCACGGATGGAGACTTCACATATTTTCCAATGTGTGTTAATAATAGGATGACAAAGGCGGCAATAGACATAAGGAGAAACGACATGGAACAAGCATTGACTTTATTAAAACGAAAAGAGTGGCGTTTGATCGATCAATCGAATAAAGGGCCGCTCTTTTCTGCAATGGAATCTTTTGCAATGGACGATACACTCTGTACAGCTGTTGGAGCTGGAATTGTCCCTGCTACTGCTAGATTATGGGTTCATCATAAGACTGTCGTTTTAGGAATTCAAGATACAAAACTTCCGCAGTTAAAGGATGGATTGGATTTCTTAAAAGAACAAGGATATCGAACGGTTATTCGCAATTCAGGGGGCTTAGCTGTTCTGTTAGATGATGGCGTTCTTAATATTTCCCTTATCTTTCCTGATACGGAAAAGGGGATTGATATTAACCGTGGGTATGATGCGATGTGGGCGTTGATTCGGCAGATGTTTGTTGATTTTCCAGCGGTAATTGAAGCAAATGAAATAGTAGGTTCATACTGTCCGGGCAGTTATGATTTAAGCATCAACGGAAAAAAATTTGCTGGTATTTCTCAGCGGCGAATTCGAAAAGGCGTAGCGGTTCAAATATACTTATGTGTGCAAGGAAATGGACAAAAACGGGCAAAAGTAATCCAACAGTTTTATGAAAAAGCCAAAAAGGATGCCTCAACAAAATTCACATTTCCAGATGTTCGCCCAGATGTAATGGCCTCTTTATCAGAGCTATTGAATATAGACCTAACAATGGAAGCAGCAAAAAAACGTTTTATTGATTTTTTAAACAAATACAGTGAAAATTTCTATATTGGTCAGCTTCAAGAACAAGAAACAAACTGGTATCCTATGTATTATCAACGAATGAAGGATCGCAATGAGAAGGGACAACAGGCTGATTAAACATGATAGACAGGTTTTTTTCTAACACCTTAAAGAATGGAATGTTGGATGCGCTTTTTATCGTTTTCCGACAGAAGACTACCTCCTCAATCGTGTAAAGGGTGAAGCTCAACGATAGGTGGGAGATGAATGTCGGTTAGGCGTAAGCCTAAAGGTTTTTGTTTCCCACTTCATTCTTTAATGATATAATCAGTCTTAGATAAAATAAGGGCTGATTATACAATGAAATTAGATAGCAATAATCATTCAGTATTCTTGATGTATTATCAACTTGTGTTAGTTGTGAAATATCGTAGAGAAGTCTTTGATGATGAAGTATCTGACTATGCTAAGGATATGTTTGTAAAATTAGGTGAGAAATACAATATCTCACTAGTCGAATGGAATTATGATAAAGACCATGTCCATATCCTATTCAAAGCACATCCTAATACAGCATTATCAAAGTTCATCAACGCATACAAAAGTGCTAGTTCTCGATTGATAAAACGTGACTTTCCTACAGTTCGCAAAAAACTTTGGAAAGAAATGTTTTGGTCAAGAAGTTTCTGCTTACTAACTACTGGTGGTTCTCCTATCAACGTAGTCAAAAATATATTGAAAATCAAGGCATGAAGTGAGGTGAAAGCAATGTTGGTCAATAAAGCATATAAGTTTCGTATCTACCCTAATAAAGAACAAAAAACACTAATTGCTAAAACAATTGGCTGTTCACGTTTTGTGTTCAATCATTTTCTAGCACAATGGAACGATATATACAAAGAAACAGGTAGGGGACTAACTTATAACGCTTGCTCTTCTCAATTAACTCAACTAAAGAAAGAATTAGTATGGTTAAAAGAAGTTGACAGCATTGCTATTCAGTCATCACTTAAAAACCTTGCTAATTCATATAGTCGATTCTTCAAGAAGCAAAATAAAGCACCTCGCTTCAAGTCTAAAAAGAACAAGGTTCAATCTTACACAACCAAGTATACAAACGGAAATATTGCCATTGTAGGCAATAGAATGAAGTTGCCTAAACTTGGTCTTGTTCGTTTTGCTAAAAGTCGTGAAGTTGAAGGTCGTATTCTTAATGCGACTATTAGACGGAATCCAAGTGGAAAATACTTTGTGTCCATTCTTGCAGAAACAGAAATACAACCGTTAGAAAAAACAGGTTCTTCCGTTGGTGTAGACGTAGGATTAAAAGATTTCGCTATTCTATCTGATGGTACGCCACCTTATGAAAACCCTAAATGGTTTCGTACATTGGAAAAGAAGTTGGCTGAGGCACAGCATATTCTTTCCAGACGTACAAAAGGTGGTTCAAATTGGAACAAGCAACGTATCAAGGTTGCGAGAATACATGAAAGAATTACGAACGCAAGAACAGATTATTTGCAAAAAATCTCTACTGAAATCATCAAAAACCACGATGTAATAGGTATTGAAGATTTGCAAGTATCCAATTGCTAAAGAACCACAAGTTAGCAAAAGCAATCAGTGAAGTATCTTGGTCACAGTTTAGAACTATGCTTGAGTACAAAGCAAAATGGTATGGTAAACAAGTCATTGCGGTATCTAAAACATTTGCTAGTTCCCAACTTTGTTCGTGTTGTGGATACAAAAACAAAGACGTTAAGAATCTCAACCTTCGTGAGTGGTATTGTCCTTCTTGTGGTACACATCATAATAGAGATATTAACGCAGGACAAAATCTTAAAAACGAAGCCATAAGACTTCTAACCGTAGGAACTACGGGGATAGCCTAATCAATTAGGGTTCGATAGAATCCCGTACTTAGGAATCTCCCACTTCAAACAACCCGTAAGGGTTAAGTGGTGAGTAGTTCAAAAAAACATAGATAGCGGGATCATCACAGGATTCCCACTATCTATGAGATTTCTTATTCGGCTAATTTTTCAAGGTTTCCATTTCTGTCCATTTTAAAAGAAGTTGCTGGACGTTCTTCTTCATCAAAAAGCACTAGTTTACGTGCTCTATTCATAATTTGCATTAACGTCTCATAGTCTTCCTTCATCGTAAGACTATTTTTTTCTAACTCCTCAACCTTTTTGCGTAAACTTTCATTTTCTTTCCTTAATTCAGCTTGTTCCAGCTTCAATCTCTCATTCTCCCTTTTCATCCCAATATGTTGGAATTCTCTTGAGTTCAGTTGTTGCAAGTATACAATCACATGGCTTAAGCTTAGTTCTTTTTCATTGTACGTAGTGCTTTCTGTAGACTTTACTGGTATTTCTTGCAGATCATGCTGCTGTTCGTCTAGGTTCGCGTCCGTAACAACAGGAAACGATTCGATTTCTTCAATAGTAACGGCAGGCGGCTGATACAGTAATTTTTTCTTGCCGCTTTGCTCTTTCCCTAGTAATCGTTGCCGTTGTTTTCGTTGTTTTTTTGCTAATTGCAATGCTTTTTCATATTGATGCCTTACGACAGCATTCCAGCGAAAGCCACAAGCAGCAGACGTTCGATTTAGCCTATCTCCAACTTCTTCAAAAGCATTTAATTGTGTACTGCCTTCACGAACATGCCGCAGCACTGTTTCTGCCAGCAGCAAATCATTTTCTTCCGTCCAAGCGTCTTGGCGTGTTTTCATGTTATTCCAACTCCCTACTATTTTTTTAATGGTTTTTATAGAAATTTGATTGTTCATGATCCTCTATCCACTACTAAGCTTACGATTCATCAGGTTCTTTTCGGCTTGTTTTAAAAACGAAAATGATCCAATTGCACTGTAAGTTTTTGTGAGAAAAAGCTTTATTTGAGAATGAAGCGCTTTGTGAAGTATGAAAGCAATACAGCAAGCTCAATACTTGTAAAAAGAAAGCGATTCTGTCTTTAGTAAGCATGTCGGCTCTGCTAAACCAGCCCAGCTTCAAAAAGAGGAGGATGATGAACGATCCTTCTATGAGAAAGCATGGACATAATCGGAAATTTTTATACCAATATGTTTAAAAAACTACTAGATTTTTATTTTGACGAGGAAAAACAACGTTGTCTTTTAACAGGATTAAAAAATCGCTATAATAGATTCATGGTTTGTTGAAAGTAGGTGATAAAATGTATGGCACAATGAAGCTTCAGGAAGAGAAGGTTTTCAAAGATCCTGTTCATCGCTATGTGCATGTGAAAGATAAAGTAATATGGGACTTAATCGGAACGAAAGAATTTCAGCGGCTCAGAAGAATTCGGCAATTAGGGACAACGTATGTAACTTTTCATGGTGCTGAACATAGTCGCTTCAACCATTCACTCGGGGTTTATGAAATTGTTAGGCGAATTGTTGATAATGTTTTTAAAAACCGTCAAGAATGGGATAACAGCCAGCGATTGCTGTCATTGTGCGCCGCGCTTTTGCACGATTTAGGTCATGGCCCCTTTTCTCATTCATTTGAAAAAGTGTTCCACCTTGACCATGAACATTTTACACAGGAGATTATTTTAGGCAAGACAGAAGTGAATGATGTATTGACGAAAGTAGGCAAGGATTTTCCCCAAAAGGTCGCAGATGTCATTGCAAAAACGTCTGAACATAAACTAGTGATCAATTTAATTTCCAGTCAAATTGACGCTGACCGGATGGATTATTTATTGCGTGATTCCTATTTTACAGGTGTCAGCTACGGTCAATTTGATATGGAAAGAATTTTGCGTGTCATGCGTCCGCAGGAAGATCAAATTGTCATTAAGTATACAGGCATGCATGCAATAGAAGATTATATTATGAGTCGTTATCAAATGTATTGGCAAGTATATTTCCATCCAGTAACAAGAAGTGCCGATGTCATTTTGCGGAAAATTTTGCATCGTGCCAAGGCGTTGTATGATAAGCAATACAAATTTCAGAGTGATCCGCATCATTTCTATTCTTTGTTCCAAGAAAAGGTAACGTTAGAAGACTATTTAAAGCTAGACGAGTCGATTATACTTTACTATTTTCAGATGTGGCAAGAGGAAGACGATCAGATTTTACGTGATTTGTGTACACGCTTTGTCAATAGGAATTTGTTTAAGTATGTTGAATTTGATCCATCAAAAGAATATAAAGTACTTGCAAAGCTGGAATCTTTGTTTTTGGAGGCAGGATTAGATCCTGAATACTACTTAGTGGTAGACTCCTCTTCAGATCTCCCTTATGATTTTTACCGTCCAGGGGAAGAGGGAGAGCGACTGCCTATCCATTTATTGATGGCGGATGGGGAATTAAGAGAACTATCCCGTGAATCGACGATTGTTGATGCAATATCTGGCAAGCGTAGAACTGATCATAAGCTCTATTTTCCTGGAGAGTTGCTGGCAGTTGATGGCAAACACAAAAATCTTGAGCAGCAAATTCGTGTCCTCTTAGGAAAGAAATAAAGTAATCATGTAATTTTGATGGAAGGGGATGGGTAAATTTGTTACATGACCATGCCAAATTAATTAGTGCAATTGCGGCTTCTGGAGAGATTGTCGGTAGAAAGAAGCTCCAGAAAATGATTTATATCGCAAAGAAACGATTGTTTCCCTTCGATGAAAAGTTTGAATTTCATTTTTATGGCCCATACTCAGAAGAATTAACATTAAGAATAGAGGAATTAGGAAATCTGGGTTTTTTAAAGGAAACACGAGAAGAAAAGGGAAATTATTACCAATACCGTTATTCAGTGACGAAGAGCGGCAAAGAGTTTTTAGAAAATCAAAAATTAAAGATGCCAGATTTAACGACTATTTTTACTGATCTTAATAAACAAACCGCCCGTTTTTTAGAATTGGTATCTACAATTTTATATTTTGATCACTTATCTAAAGCGGAAGTTGCAGATAAAATTGCGACACTAAAAAGCAGTCAACGCTATACAGATGAAGAAATAGAAGCTGCTTATGCATATATTGAGAAGCTCGATAAAGCGTAAAGCTAGGGAAAGCTGCTTTACGCTTATCATCTGTCTCAATGCCCCTCCAGGAAAGGCTCAATATCAAACTTTGAGCATCTCCATATATGACTCTCTTATTTGTCACTAGCTAACTTTCCTGCAATCGCATAATGGTTTTTGGCCATTTCTTCAATCACAACGGTTATTTTTTCTTCTGGAGCATCTATAGTTTCGGATACTGCTTCCGTTACTTTTTTTACTAGTGCTCTTTTTTGATTGTCAGTACGTCCTTCCAGCATTTGAACAGTAATAATTGGCATGATATTCCCGCCTCCTTTTTCATTCGAAGAGGTTATTCAAAGACCATCCAAGTTCAAGACATCTTCTCGTATGAAGATCACAACGTTCGCTGTTTGAAAATTGCGCTTTCTTATTGAACCTCTCGAAATTTTTTTTCAGCATTTTTGAGAGGTTGATTTATCTTTATATCAGCCTCTCTGCTGCCTCTAAAATTGTAGAACGTTTTACTGCTGTAAGCAAGCGTCATTTCGAAGGAGCTTCGCAGCTTTTTTGGGTACCTTGCTATATTCATTTACGTTCACCACGATAGAGGAGAGTTCATACAATGTATAGGTAAATAGTATGGTTATTTTTATCCCACATCTAACTGGCAGTAAGACCCCCACCTCGGGGAGTAAGAGGAATCAGAAGCGCTAGGTGGGGGATAACTGAAAGTCAAATGTCCGATTGGTTCGGGCCGACAGGATAAGGAAAGCTTCTTGAATTAGCATCGCACGAAGAAAAAGTGTTCTCCTTTTCGAGGATGTCGGTCACAAAGGCGTTGCAACAGGACAAGGAAAGCTTCGGCAGCGATACATCGCACGAAGAAAAAGCGTTTTCCTTTTTCGAGGACGTTGCGATCCTAGCCTTTGTTCTAATTCTTATCAGTGGGGGATGAGAGAAAACCCCCACTCATGGAAGTTTCACTTTATCAAAAGACCGTATCCTCCTCCATTTAACAGCCTCAGACATATAAATGAACTCAATTGTAATGTGTATTGCATGAATAAATACATTTAATTTTGTATACTAAGGAAGTGAGAAGTTTGCCAAAAAGGAGCCGGATGTGTGGAACGTTTTTTAGCTTTTAAACTTGAAGAAATCCCTATTGTTGCAGTCGTTTTAATTATCGCATTTACTGTTCATGAATTTGCTCATGCCTATACAGCGTATTGCTTCGGCGATCCAACGGCGAAGAAGCAGGGAAGATTGACACTAAACCCAATGCAGCACATTGATCCGCTTGGAACAATCCTTATTTTTATTGCTGGCTTTGGCTGGGCTCGTCCAGTGCCTGTTAATCGTTTTTATTTTAACAAGCCACGGCTTGCAGGTATCGTCGTTTCTTTAATGGGGCCGATGAGTAATTTCTTATTGGCGATTATCGGATATGGTGTATTTTATGCATTAATTGTTTCAGGTGTTAGTGCGACTGTTCCTTTCTTCGTGCTAAAGTTTTTGGAGCTTTTTGTTTGGTTAAATCTTGTACTGTTCGTGTTTAACCTTTTACCTCTCCCTCCATTAGACGGCTATCGAATTGTGGAGGATCTTGTACCAACTGACATTAGGGCAAAGATGACACAATTTGAGCAGTATGGTGCACTTATTTTTCTCGTTCTTGTTATCACTCCATTGTCTCAATATACAATTAGGCCTATTTTTCAACAAGTATTGCCATTCTTAGTGCAACAGCTTCAAGGTTTGTTTTCGCTGTTCTTTTAAGGCTTATTAAAAAAATCCCTGAAAAATAGTTCCGTGTGAATACAGTACGATCCATCAATTTTTAATCGGCTGCGCCTCTGTTCTCCCTTCATTTGCTGACTTTTTATGCAACAGCCTTGTAGGTGCAGCACATTTTGCCTTATTCGAGTACCTAGCAGTAAAATTGGGCAATGGCAGCTGGCATTCGTAAGGATACGGCGATTGGAAGGTGCAATGAGTAGTTGAAAGGATGATGTTAGGATGGAAAATGAAAAAAAGCAAAAAGTCGGTTTTAATATTATTAAAGATGCTCCTACTGATGGCCATAAAGGCTTTGGAATCGGTTCTTTAAGTTTAGAAAATATTTCGCCAGTCTTTGTTGACGTAGAAGCTGAAGAAGCATTTATTGATGTTGGCGCTATGCATGGACGCAGCCAGATAGAACGAAAAATTAGATTTTCTCCCGATAGATCAACTGTTCCAGAAGAAGGAGCAAAGCTTTATTGGCTCGTTTGGGTTACAGTGGACCGCAAAGAGGAAGGTCTATATTATGCTGGTGTCGGTGCTTGTGAAATGGTCATTAACCGTCCAGAGCGGCGCGGCTATAAATCAATGCCTGAGCATGTAAATCATATGGATAAATCATTAAAAGGCAAGATTATAGTGGATCATATGGATGATAAGTCAAAAATGATTTTGAGTGATTTTCTAAAAAATTACAATGAGGAATTTTGGCGTTTATCTAGCGATGAACTAAAAAGCGCACTGCAAACTGAAAAATAATTGTTATTATGAACAATTTGTGAAGTTTTCTTTGTTTTCGACCAGAAGCTTGCTGATTCAATAAAAAAAATGTACACTTAACATGATTTGCACAATGCAAACTAGGATATAAAAAACTCGAGGTTCGCACAACCTCGAGTTTTTTATATCTAAAGAGAGAAAAGCATGTATGAGATTCGGCTGCATTATCTCCACTCAAACAGACGCCGGAACCAATGTTTTTTTGCTTTGCTTCGTTGTTTCTGCTGCTTGCCTTTATCCTCCAAATGATTACTGCAATATTCACTCGGCTCTGTTCCTCTTAAAAAGTAAGTTAGCCGTGGGGCAGTCGGACATGCCTTTGTCGCGATTTTTCCAGTGTCAGGATCAATCATTTTTGCAACCACTCCTTTTTCAGGAAGAAATGTTTGCACAGGCTCCGTCTTTAAAGCTTCTTCCATGAAGCGTATCCAGATATCCTTTGCATAGGCTGCATCCGCTATATAAGTAATATCTTTCCCTTTATCATAACCTGTCCATACTCCAGCAGTAAGCTGGGGGGCAAAGCCAATCATCCAGCTGTCCTTGTTGGTTGAGCCTGATTTGCCAGCGTATGGTCTTGTCATCTGCTGCAAAATCGAATTTCCTGTAATCGTCGCATAGTCATTTAAACTTGGGTCAAACATTCCTGTCATCATCTGTGTCATGATAGAAGCAAGGGCTGGGTTAAGGACCTGCTCGTTTGAAGTGTCTGCTTCATAAAGGATGTTGCCATCCATATCCTCTACTTTTTTTATAAAGGTTGGTGTCACTTCTTTTCCACCATTCACAAATAAATTATAGGCATTGACGATCTCAAGCTGCCTAACACCGGACGCCCCGATCGCGGATGATGGCACTTTTTCAATCTCTGTCGTCAATCCAAATTGTCTTGCTGTATTTATTAACACTTCTTCTCCAATGAATAAATGGGTTTTAACTGCATAGATATTGTCGGAAAGTGCCAACGCCCGGTCTAGCGTAATCGCTTTGTCTGCATATTGGTGATTATAATTCCTTGGTGTGTAGTTTGCTCGATCGTTATCAAAGCGGAAAGTTGTTTTTTCACTGCGTATCATTGTTGTCGGTGTAAAGCCTTTTTCTAGTGCTGCATAATATAGCAAGGGCTTCATTGTTGAACCAGGCTGTCTTACTGCTTGTACCGCACGATTAAACGGACTTTCTTTATAATTGCGCCCGCCAACCATTGCTGTTACATATCCATTATGAGGCTGAATTGCTGTCAAGGCGACTTGGATATCAGATGTATCTGAAATCGTATCCCTGATTACTTTTTCAGCAATTTGTTGATGTTTTGTATTTAAAGTAGTGTATATATGGAGACCGCCTCTATCAATCATTTGGCGATCAAAACCAGCGGCAGTTTGCAATTGCGCTTTCACAATGTCTTGAAAGTAAGGAGCAGTCTTTATTTGATGATGTGTATGCTCTCCCACTAAATGCAGCGCTTCGTTTGCAGCTGCTTTTGCTTCAGCTTTTGAAATGAAGCCATTTGTCTGAAGCGCCTGCAAAACAACGAGCTGACGCTGCTTTGCTTTTTCTTCAGAAAACAGAGGAGAGTAGATGCTAGGCCCTTTTGGAATCCCTGCCAGCATCGCTGCTTCTGCAAGTGAAAGTTCATTTGCGTTTTTTCCATAATAAAATTGGCTGGCAGCTTGAATGCCATATGTACCGTGGCCATAATAAATCGTATTTAAATACCCTTCCAATATCTCTTCTTTGTTATAATTCACTTCTAATCTTAATGTATAAAATGCTTCCGTTATTTTTCGCTTCCATGTTTTATCAAGGCCAAGATAGAGAGCTCTAGCATATTGCTGTGTAATGGTACTTGCACCTTGCTTTTTCTTCATTGCTTTCACATTTACGATAACGGCGCCCATCATTCTTTTTAAATCGAAACCGTAATGTTTATAAAAGGTCTTATCTTCTACAGCGATAGTAGCATTTACAATGTTTGGCGAAATTTCATCTAAATGAACCCAAAATCGTTTTTGGCCGCTATTGCTTTCGCCAACAACTGTACCATCATCTGCATAAAAAAGGTTGGACTGTGAGACAGTCAAAGGAGGAGGGCCCAGCACTTTTGCTAATAAAATAACGGCAAGTAAGCAAATGAGCATCAAAATGCCAATAAAAATACTTGCTCGAATAAAAAAACGAAAATATTTTCTTTTTTTGCTTAAAATAGCCATTGTTTCCATTAGCATTCTCTCATTTCTTTCTTTATTTATTAAAATGTTCAGATCTTTTCTTTCGGTTTTATCGTATGTTCGCTAGAAATATACGAAACAATATTTACACAAACCAAATGGTTGATGAAGGTTTAATAAATTCGATGTATCAGTTTTACAACATAACGAGTAAAAAAATCGATTTACATGAGCAGCCACCGTAGTTACATCATTCTTCTAACACTGCTATTAATAACAGTATGAAAAAAAAACCGCTGTTTTAAACCCAATGCGAAAATAAAGTGATTGAATCAAGTCTCTCAACACCGTACAAGTTAAGGACGCATCGTCTCTGTTGCAAAGCTTGAGAGACTTTCGTAAAGGAAAAAGAAGATCATTTTTTCTAGGCTTAAAACAAAGACGAGAAGCATTACTTATTTTACTGCCCAGTTCAGACATTTTTGTTCAATGAAATAATAAACATTTTCTGAAAATAAACTGTCAACTAACATTTTCCAAATTCATAAAAAAAATGATCTTGTATTTTCTTAAAATTTCTCTATAATTTTTCTCATGCTATACAACTTACTTGATAAAAAAATTGGGAGGAAACATAATGAGTGGACTTTGGTTTACCGAAAAGCAGACAGAAAATTTTGGGATTACGATGAAAGTAAATCGTACTTTACATACAGAACAGACTGATTTTCAAAAATTAGATATGATTGAAACTGCTGAATGGGGGAAAATGCTTCTCTTAGATAATATGGTGATGACAAGCGAAAAGGATGAATTTGTATATCATGAAATGGTTGCTCATGTGCCGCTTTTTACTCATCCTCATCCACAAAAAGTACTCGTTGTCGGCGGCGGTGATGGTGGAGTTGTTCGCGAAATATTAAAACATCCAAGTGTCGAGAAAGTCACTTTAGTTGACATTGATAGCAAAGTCATTGAATATGCCAAACAATATTTGCCTAACATTGCCGGTGAACTTGATAATGAACGTGTGGAAGTAAAAGTCGGCGACGGTTTTATGCATATTGCACAAAGCAAAAACGAGTATGATGTTATCATGGTTGATTCAACAGAACCTGTCGGCCCAGCAGTTAATTTGTTTACAAAAGGATTTTATGCTGGAATTGCCCAAGCATTAAAAGACGATGGCATTTTTGTTGCACAAACGGATAATCCTTGGTTTAAAGCTGATTTAATTCGTGAAGTGCAAAAAGATGTTAAAGAAATTTTTCCAATTACAAACTTGTATCACGCTAATGTTCCTACCTATCCAAGTGGGATGTGGACGTTTACAATCGGCTCAAAAAAATATGATCCATTGCAAGTAAGTGAAGATCGTTTCCACGAAATTGAAACCATTTATTACACAAAGGAATTGCACAAAGCATCATTTGTGCTCCCTAAATTCGTGAAGGATCTGACAGAGTAAGATTTTGGGAGAAAGAGGAGAGAGAATAGTGAAATTTGATGAAGCATATTCAGGCAATGTGTTTATTGGCAGCTCACCACATTATGAAGAATGCAAAGTTGTCATTTATGGGATGCCAATGGACTGGACCGTAAGCTATCGACCAGGTTCTCGTTTTGGCCCAAAACGGATTCGAGAAGCTTCGCTTGGTTTAGAGGAGTACAGTCCATATCTTGATCGGGAGCTTGAGGAAGTGTGCTTTTTTGATGCAGGCGATCTTCCTCTGCCATTTGGCAATCCTCAACGCAGTATAGAAATGATAGAGGATTATATCGATACTTTGTTAAAAGATAACAAATTTCCATTAGGAATGGGCGGCGAACATTTAGTATCTTGGCCAGTTATTAAAGCGATGGCAAAAAAATACCCAAATCTCGTAGTGATTCATATGGATGCTCATACAGATTTACGGACGGAATATGAAGGTGAGACTCTTTCACATGCGACACCTATTCGCAAGGTTGCGGAACATATCGGCCCCAAAAATGTTTATTCTTTTGGCATTCGTTCTGGTATGAAAGAGGAATTTGAATGGGCAAAGCAAAACGGGATGCAAATTGCAAAGTTTGACGTCTTAGACCCTTTAAAGGAAGTCTTGCCAAGTTTAAGCGGACGCCCTGTCTATGTCACAATCGACATTGATGTGCTGGATCCGGCACATGCGCCGGGTACTGGAACAGTTGATGGCGGAGGGATTACGACAAAAGAACTGCTAGCAGCTATTCATGAAATTGCCCGTTCCAATGTCAACGTTGTCGGCGGCGATCTTGTTGAAGTTGCGCCGAGTTATGACCATTCAGAACAGACAGTGAATACGGCAAGCAAGCTCATAAGAGAAATGATGCTCGGATGGGTGAAATAGTGTTATGAATCCTAATGAGGACGTTCTTCTTTTGGAGAACGTCTCTTTTAGTGTACATGTGTTCGAATCTATGAGGTTGGCAATGAAGCAAAGTGGTATAATAAAACGATAGATTTTTTATTCGCTTATAAAAGATGGTCTCGCCTTTGTTGAAGTTCTCCTTGCTTTATGCAAGACGTTTTAGTATTTAGGCATCATCGTCCTTCAAAAAACCTGAATACGACATTGCTTTTCCTTTTTTTTATTCTTATAATGAAAGGATTATAACGACTCGATAAAAGGATGTGAACGACGTTGCCAACTACTGAAGTCCAATTCATCCCAGTTAAAATTCATTTGACAACCACTATTTTTTTTCAAGAGGAACCGGAAAAATATGAACTTACGCTGTTTGGCAGCCACTATCGGAAAAAGGATGCTGTTTTTTTAAAATATGACGAAATTCAAGAAGAAGGAACAATCAATACCATTGTCAAACTTTCAGGAGAGGAAGCGTTGATTTTGCGAAAAGGAGCTGTGACGATGCGCCTTCCTTTTCGCTTGAAAGAAAAAATGAATGGTTCCTATGATAGTCCTTATGGTACGTTGGCTTTATCAACGAAAACGAAAAAACTAAGCCACACATACACAGAAGAAGGAATAATAGAGGGAGAAGTACAACTAGCGTACTCCATGATCATGCAAGGCACAACAGTTGGTACTTATGACATGAGGATTGAATATAAGGAGGATATAAGAGAGTAATGAATATTGTAGCGAATATGCAGGAGCAATTGAAAGAAGAAATAAAAGCAGCGGTTTTAAAAGCAGGACTAGCATCAGCAGAACAAATACCTGAAGTGATGCTGGAAATGCCAAAAGAAAAAGCCCATGGTGATTATTCTACTAATATGGCAATGCAACTTGCTCGTATAGCAAAGAAAGCACCGCGCACAATTGCTGAAGAACTAGTAGCTCATTTCGATAAATCGAAGGCCTCTATTGAAAGCATGAATATTGCTGGACCAGGTTTTATTAACTTTTATATGAATAATCAATATTTAACGAATTTGATTCCATCTATTTTAACGGCTGGAGAACAGTACGGCCAATCTGATGTCGGGAATGGGAAACGGATTCAGATCGAGTTTGTTTCAGCAAATCCAACAGGTGATCTCCATCTTGGCCATGCCCGCGGTGCAGCAGTAGGCGACTCGCTATGCAACATACTTGCAAAAGCCGGCTATGAAGTAACACGAGAATATTATGTTAACGATGCTGGAAATCAAATACATAACTTGGCACTTTCAGTTGAAGCAAGATACTATCAAGCACTTGGCTATGAAAAAGAGATGCCCCAGGATGGCTATCATGGACAAGATATTATCGATATCGGAAAACAACTGGCAGAGGAACATGGAAAGACACTTGTTCATGAGGACGAACAAGCACGCTATACATTCTTTCGCGAATATGGTTTAAAGCATGAATTGGCAAAGCTAAAGAAAGATTTAGAAAATTTTCGGGTTCGTTTTGACAGTTGGTTTTCTGAGTCAATGGTTTATGAAAATGGCAAAATTGATGAGTCGCTTCAAATATTGCGTGAAAATGGCCATATATATGAAAAGGATGGTGCTACATGGTTCCGTTCTACAACCTTTGGGGATGATAAAGACCGCGTGCTAATTAAAAGTGATGGCACTTACACATACTTAACACCAGATATTGCCTATCATAAAGATAAGTTTCAACGAGGATACAATAAGGTGATCAATATTTGGGGAGCAGACCATCACGGATACGTACCAAGAATGAGAGCAGCAATCGAAGCACTTGGCTACAATTCAGATGATTTTGAGGTCGAAATTATCCAGCTTGTCCATTTATTTAAAAATGGCGAAAAAATGAAAATGAGCAAGCGAACAGGGAAAGCAGTGACAATGCGTGAGCTAGTTGAAGAAGTTGGTCTAGATGCAGTTCGCTACTTTTTTGCGATGAGAAGTGCTGATACACATATGGATTTTGATCTTGATCTTGCTGTGGCAGAGTCTAATGAAAACCCAGTATATTATACGCAATATGCACATGCTCGTATTTGCAGCATCATTCGGGCTGGGGAAGAAAAGGGAATAAAAACAGAAGATGGTGCAGATTTTTCTTATATTAAGTCAGAAAAAGAAATGGATCTGCTGAAAAAACTTGGGGATTTTCCAGCTGTTATCGCAGACGCAGCTGAAAAAAGAATTCCCCACCGGGTTGTCAACTACATGAATGAACTTGCTGCCGCATTCCATAGTTTCTATAATGCAGAAAAAGTCATAGATATGGAGAAGATGGAATTAATGAAAGCACGTCTGTCTTTAGTCAAAGCGGTACAAATAACATTGAAAAATGCATTAGCGCTTATTGGTGTTTCTGCTCCTGAGAAAATGTAAATTATCAAACAGCAAGCTTTAACGCGTTGGTAGTCAATATGTTCAAATAAGCAGGAAGTTTTTTCGTATTATTCGGGTTGTCCGTAAAACTGTCATGATGAAAGTTATCGTAAAAGAAGGGGGTGCTAAATACCCCTTCTTTTTATAAATAATCTTGTATCATCCAGGCAGTCAATTCTTTGATTTTTGTTATCCATGTTGTCTGTTGAAGATCTCTTAATGTTAAGAGCTCTGAATGAAGAATATCTTTCTGAAAGACAGATGCTACTTGATCGGTAAACGCTTGGTCATAAATAAAACAGTTTACTTCATGATTAAGTGCAATGCTTCTTCGATCAAAATTTGCTGTTCCAATATCACACATGTTTCTGTCGATAATCATCACTTTTGCATGAAAAAACCCATTCATGTATTGGTAAACGGTTGCACCTTCACGCAATAGTGGGCGCAAATAGCGAAATGATGCTTCCTTCACTAGGGAATGGTCAGATTTGTTTGGAATTAAAATCGTGACCGCAATTCCTCTGCGGACAGCAGCAAGCAGCTTTTCAAATAATATTTTTGTTGGTACGAAATAAGGTGTGCCAATTTCAATTGACTGCTTCGCACCATCTATCAGGTCGCCAAACTCCTCTTCTAAATACTGTCCTTCCGAAGGGAAAAAACGATGTTGGACATGATGAGCCGTTAATGAGGGAGAAGGAGAAATGGAATGAATTTTTCCGTCAATGTGATGTATCCTTTCCCAATCAATAAGAAACTCCTGTTGCAGGTCGCCAACACTTTCTCCAGTTATTCTCAAGTGATAATCGCGCCATGGCGATAGAACGGGATCTAAGTTGATATATTCTTTTCCAATGTTATAACCGCCAGTATATCCAATTTTTCCATCAATGACAGTAATTTTGCGATGGTTGCGCTGTTGTAATGAAAAGAAATAGAATGGGAAAGAAGGCTGATGAGAAAACTCAATTTCAACCCCTGCGGCCTTTAATTGCTGTAAGGTTTTTCGTGATACATGAAATCTGCTGCCAGCCCAATCTAATAGCAGTCGTACTTGAACGCCTTCTTTAGCTTTTTTTTGAAGTAAAGTCATAAATTCCATACTTATTTTGTCATTTTTTACGATGAAAAAAAGAATATGGATGGTGGATGCTGCATGTTGAATATCGGAAAAAAACATGTTGAACAAATCTTTTCCGGTTGTAATAAAGGTAAGTTCGCCATTTCGAAGAGGATACTCCCGCTTTCTCAATTTTTTTCGGTGCAGTCTTTTTCCAAGATGAAAATCGACCACACACCAAGCAATGATGATGATGGAGATAATCAAAATCCATTTCACACGTTATCACTCACCTAACCATAAAATAAGTATTTAAAGTATGAGGGCTTTTCTCAACAAGCTTGGAAGAACCCTTCCTAAAATAAAAATTTCTAAAATAGAACAAATTTCATCATGACCAAACTAAATACACAGCTGTTTGCAGTCAGGAGCATGTGTACTTTGGCTAAGTAAGCTCCACTATATTGTTGCCAAAAAAGCTTTATTTAGTATCCGTATGTGAACAAAAATAATGACAGGCGAACCAACATCCTTCTTTTTAAAGCAGATCTATTTTGCGCATTTGAATATGTACATAAAAATTGTCTTGCAGTTGACAATACGCTGGAACTTCTATACGATTAAAGTCATAAATCGCATACCTATACAGGGAGAGGTTCATAGCAAAAACCCTCTATAAAAAACTATGGTGATTGAGACAATAAATAAAAACGATATCGTTTAGATGGTTTTGTAGAACCTCTCCCAAGATTTGCGGCAAGAAAAACAGGGGAGGTTTTTTTATGGTTGGAAGAAAAGAGGAAAGTTTAAAGGATATATCGTTATTAGGCAATCAACAAACAACATATGAATACAACTACGCACCTGAAGTGCTGGAAGCAATTGAAAATTTGCATCCATACAGAGATTATTTTGTAAAGTTTAACTGTCCAGAGTTTACGAGCTTGTGTCAATAGGGGCACACTTCAGTGGTGACACTGTCGCTTAAACCTCGTGAATTCAGGGGAGGAAAATTTTTTTCTAATCCTGAGCCAAGCCTTGATAGAAGGAAGGTGCAGAGACTATCGAAACCACTTCATTGCAAAAGCGAATAAAAGTAGCAAAGAGGGAAGGGAGTAGAGTACATCTATTATGATGGAAGCGCGAGGGTTCTTATGATAGTATCGCAGCTAAATAAGAATATGATATAGTCCATCTGCTGTAAAAAACAGCAGCGCCGCAAACGGGACAACCAGACTTTGCAACGATTTATTTAAGTTATATTCCGAATAAAAAGATAGTAGAAAGTAAATCATTGAAGCTTTATTTGTTCAGCTTTCGCAATCATGGCGATTTTCACGAAGATGTCGTCAATATTATCATGAATGACCTTATAGAATTATTAGACCCGCGTTATATAGAAGTATGGGGGAAATTTACGCCGCGGGGAGGTCTATCAATTGACCCTTATTGCAATTATGGAAAGCCTGGAACAAAGTTTGCAGAAATGGCAGACAACCGATTAATGAACCACGATATGTATCCAGAAAAAGTGGATAATCGCTGATCCCATGGCATCAGGTGGAGAAAACTTCCTCCTGATGCCATATTTTTTCTATCATTGATTCCTCCAAATAACCAACATGAACGGCATTCCAAATGCTCACGCTTATTGAAGTACGACTTTGGGAAAATAAATCTATTTCATGTATAATCGAAGAAAAGAACTGTCAGGAGTCAAGTAGGAGGATTAGTGATGAAACGTTTTTATTCATTCTTAACAATGCTGTTGCTTGCAACAAGCATGTTAGTGGGATGTAATACAGCACAAGAACCTGTAAAAGAATCCGAAACAAAACCTAAAACAGAGCAAAAAACAAAAGAAACTGCAGCATTCCCCGTTACTGTAACGGATGCCTTAGGTGATAAGGCAACAATTGAAGCGAAACCAGAAAGAATTGTGACACTCGTTCCAAGTATTACAGAAACGGTCTTTGCTTTAGGACTTGGCGAAGCCGTAGTCGGTGTTTCGGATTTTGACAATTATCCAGAGGAAGCAGCCGCGAAAGAAAAGGTTGGCGGTATGGAATTTAATGTCGAACAAATAATTGCTTTAAAGCCTGACATTGTATTGGCTCATGAATCAGGATTGTCAAAAAAGGAAGGGTTGGAGCAGCTTAAAAATGCAGGTGTGACAGTCATTGTCGTTCAAGATGCACAAAGCTTTGACAAAATGTATGATTCCTTTGCCTTAATAGGAGAGGCAACAGGAACATCAGAAAAAGCTGCTGAATTAACGGAAAATATGAAAGTGCAGTTCGCAGCACTTGAAGAAAAAGCTGCGAAAATTCCAGAAGCGGATCGTAAAACCGTATTTATTGAAGTGTCTCCTGCACCAGATATTTTTACAACAGGCAAGGGAACTTTTATGGATGAAATGTTAACAATCATTCGTGCTGAAAATGCAGCCAAAGATGAAGATGGCTGGGTACAGCTTAATGAAGAAGCAATTATTGCATTAAATCCAGATACGATTATCACAACGTATGGAGATTATATTGATAATGCCCCAGCCCAAGTGCTAGAACGGAAGGGATGGCAGGATATAAAAGCGATTCAGGCACAGCAGGTCTATGAAGTTCATCCTGATCTTGTTACTCGTTCTGGACCACGGCTGGCAGAAGGAGTAGAAGAGCTTGCCAAAGCAGTCTATCCAGAAATCTTTGCAAAGTAAGACGTTCTTTCCATATGTCATTGCAGTCGCGATCCTCGCGGCTGCAGTGCTGCTAGGTGTTTCCATCGGTACTGTATCAGTACCGATCTTCGATAGTTTTCATATTATTACCCGTAGTATATTCCGCATGCCAATGCCTGCTTCCATTGATCCAATGCATGAAAACATTGTGTTAAATATTCGGCTGCCGCGAGTCATTTTGGCAGGGTTAGTAGGTGCTGCTCTTGCAATTAGCGGCGCAGCATTTCAAGGGCTTTTGCGCAATCCACTTGCAGACCCTTACACATTGGGCATTTCGTCTGGCGCTTCGGTTGGGGCTGTTATGACAATCTTTTTCCAGCTTCATTTTCCATTGCTTGGATTATTTGCATTGCCGCTTTTTAGTATGATTGCTGCTTTTCTGACAATGGTCATGGTGCTGTTTTTCGCTCGTATGTTAGATGAGTCCATGCGTGTAGAAACACTTATTTTAACTGGTATCATTTTTAGTTCTTTTTTAGGCGCCTTGATTTCACTTATGATAGCGTTGACTGGAAAAGAGCTGCGGCAAATAATCGGCTGGCTGCTTGGGAGTGTATCGATGAGGGGCTGGGAATATGTATTCCTCATACTGCCATTTTTATTCATTGGTTTCTTTTTGCTGCTATTTCAAGCGCGAGCATTAAATGCGATGTCTTTTGGCGAAGAGAGGGCGCAGCACTTAGGAGTGGATGTTGAAAAACGGAAAAAAATTGTCTTGATTGCTGCCTCCATTTTAACAGGAGCAGCTGTTGCCGTATCAGGAACAATAGGCTTCGTCGGTTTAGTCATTCCACATTTGACAAGAATGCTTTGGGGGCCAACTCATCAGCATTTATTGCCATTGTCATTTTTAACTGGCAGCAGTTTTCTTATTTTAGCTGATCTCGCTTCCCGGACAATCATTGCTCCGACAGAACTCCCAATTGGTGTGATTACAGCTTTGATAGGCGCTCCAATATTTGCTGGCATTATGCTGAAAAGACGAACAGAAAGAAGAGGATAAGGATGATAAAAGTACAAGCTCTTTCCGGCGGCTATGCAGGAAAAAAAGTATTAAAGAACCTCTCTTTTTCTGTTGAAAAAGGAGAATTATTTGGCATATTAGGACCGAATGGCAGTGGGAAAACAACACTGCTGAAACTGTTAAGCGGCATGTTAAAAGCAAAGCATGGAAGTATAACGGTGTTGGGAAAGCCGCTTGAAAGCTATTCTGCTAAAGCATTGGCAAAGCTTATGGCAGTGCTCCCACAGCTTAGTACGGATTCCTTTGCTTATACGGTAAAAGAAACCGTATCTCTAGGCAGATATGCTCATCAAAAACGTTTGTTCCATAGCTGGAGTTTTGATGATGAAAAAATCGTTCAAGAAGCGATGGCACAAACTGGTGTCCAGCAATTTCAGCATCAGCATCTGCAAACGCTGTCGGGGGGTGAGAAACAGCGTGTATTTTTAGCGCAGGCCTTGGCACAGCAACCAGAAATCTTGCTTTTGGACGAACCGACGAATCATTTGGATCTTTCTTACCAAAAGGAGCTTTTAGAGCTGCTTAAAAAATGGACGAAAACACGTAATTTGACTGTTGTTTCTATTTTTCACGATTTAAATATTGCAGCACTCTATTGTGATCGTCTCCTGCTGTTACATAACGGCGAAATGGAAATGATTCATCATCCGAATGAAGTGTTAAAAGAAGGGCCTGTGCAAGCAGTATATCAGACGAATATAAAAATTATCCCTCATCCATGTATTTCAAAGCCCCAAATGATGTTTGTTCCTGACGAACAGTCTCGTGAACAGCCAATTCTGCTCCTTGATGAACGATATTTGCAACAAACAAAGGAAATGATTGTGTTTCATACGCCGATATTTTTAAAAACAATCTCTTCTGCTTTAGTCGGTTCAGGAATAGGATGGCGTCATACATTTGTGAATCACAGCGTCGAAAAAAATAATCACGATCCTCATTCGCAACAAGAAAAAGCAGTATTTTTTACAGAAAAAGGCTTTTTAGCAACAGAGACAGTCGGGATGATGACAACGGCGAAGCTAAGACATGTTTTTCATCAACTTTTTAAAGGGGATGGATTTTCTGTTTTTATGGTGGCAATAGCAGGAGACGAACAGCATACTGATAGAAAAGAAGCTGGGGGAATGAATTTGTGGGTTTTTGTGAACGGGAATTTAACTGATGAAGCATTGGTGCAAAGTATTGTGACAGCAACAGAAGCAAAGGCAAAGATATTGCGGGAGCTTGAAATCGAAGAGAAAATAACAGCAGCTGCAACAGATAGCTTGTTAGTCGCAGCAGCGCAAAATGGCAAGCAATTTAATGAAGCAAGTGCAAGTACGCCATTAGGAAAACTGATTGCACACGGCGTTAAAGCAAGTATAAAAGCCGCCATATTTAGCCGCTCATGATTTTTTATTTCTAACATGAGCGGCTTTGCGTTATATTTTAAAATAAAGGTATTAAAATCGAGGGTGTCATGTTTCCTCTTTAGGCATCACGAACAAATCTGCTATTTCATATGATAAAGAAAAAGAAATATGATACAAAAGCATTGACTGAATGCTCATTCACATATAAAGTAATGGTATAACATTTCAGAATATTTTATAGCGACAGAAAGTAGTCATTGATCAGAAAATAATGTATCATGAGGAACAAAAGAAAAAAATGGGGGTTTCACCCAAAGAGATTACCGATGAAGAGGGGGAGTGTTCTGTTATTATGAATACGTTACTATTGGTAAACTGGCTTGCATTTATTTTTGTAACCGTTTACGCGGTGTACTTATTTGCCTATGTAGTAAAAACAAGAATCGAATATATCAAACTTGGGAAAAAAGCAGAGTTTGATCGTAATGTAAAGAAGCGTTTACAGAATATTTGGGTGTATGTTTTTGGACAAAAAAAATTATTAAAGGACAAAAAAAGCGGCGCCATTCATGTGATGTTTTTCTACGGCTTTATTTTAGTCCAATTTGGCGCCATAGATTTTATTTGGAAAGGCTTGGCACCTGGTTCACATTTGCCGCTTGGGCCGTTATATCCAGCATTTAAATTCTTTCAAGAAATTGTTACTTTGACAATCTTAGTTGCTGTTTTTTGGGCGTTTTACCGTCGCTATGTGGAAAAACTCGTCCGATTGAAACGCGGATTTAAGTCAGGTTTAGTATTAATTTTTATTGGCGGTTTAATGCTTTCTGTTTTATTAGGAAATGGTATGGCGATTATTTGGCATCATGAACTGCTTAGCTGGTCGGAGCCAGTTGCATCAGGAATTGCTTTGCTTTTTAGTTGGATGAGTACTTCGGCTTCGGCCATTGTTTTCTATCTTTCTTGGTGGATTCACTTGCTTTTACTGCTCGCTTTTCTCGTTTACGTTCCACAGTCAAAACATGCCCATTTAATTGCTGGGCCGGCTAATGTTTATCTTCATCGATTGGATGGAGCAGGAAAACTATCACCAATTGATTTTGAAGATGAAACACAGGAAACGTTTGGCGTTGGCAAAATAAACGATTTTACACAACAGCAGCTAGTAGATTTATATGCTTGTGTCGAATGCGGACGCTGTACGAATATGTGTCCCGCCTCTGGAACAGGAAAAATGCTTTCGCCAATGGATTTAATCTTAAAATTGCGTGATCATCTTACTAATCACGGTGCCGCAGTAACGAGAAAACAGCCATGGGTTCCAAGTTATGCTTTTTCCCATACGCTGGGCAACCAGCTTGCTGCAGCAAGTGGTAGTGAAGGTGTGAAAGAAGCTGCTGCTGCCCTTGACTATCATCCAAGTTTGATCGGTGATGTGATTACAGAAGAAGAAATTTGGGCTTGTACAACTTGTCGAAATTGTGAAGACCAATGTCCAGTCATGAACGAACACGTTGATAAAATTATCGATCTTAGGCGATATCTTGTATTAACAGAAGGAAAAATGGACGCTGATGCGCAAAGAGCGATGCAAAATATTGAGCGGCAAGGCAATCCTTGGGGGCTGAACAGAAAAGAAAAAGAACAATGGCGAGAAGTGCGAGATGATGTACATGTTCCAACAGTGAAAGAGCTGAAAAAAGCCGGAGAGGAATTTGAATACCTATTATGGGTTGGTTCCATGGGAGCCTTTGACAGCCGCAGCCAAAAAATTGCATTATCATTTGCAAAGCTTCTTAATGAAGCAGGAGTAAAATTTGCTATCCTTGGCAACAAAGAAAAAAATTCAGGGGATACACCAAGGCGGCTTGGGAATGAATTTTTATTTCAGGAGCTAGCTGCTGCTAATATTGCTGAATTTGAAAAGAATCATGTGAAAAAGATCGTTACGATCGATCCTCATGCTTATAATATTTTCAAAAAAGAATATCCTGATTTTGGACTAGAAGCGGAAGTGTACCACCATACAGAACTGCTTCATCAATTGCTGCAAGAAGGGCGTTTGCAGCCGCAATATGAAGTGAAAGAAACGATTACCTTTCATGATTCTTGCTATTTAGGCAGATACAATGAAGTGTATGATCCTCCTCGGGAAATTTTGAAATCACTTCCAGGTGTAACACTTGTAGAAATGGAACGAAATCGTGATACAGGAATGTGCTGTGGAGCTGGCGGCGGTTTAATGTGGATGGAGGAAGATACGGGTCACAGAGTGAATGTTGTCAGAACAGAACAAGCACTTGCTGTTGCTCCTTCCGTCATCAGCTCAGGCTGTCCATACTGCTTAACAATGCTTTCCGATGGAACGAAAGCGAAGGAAGTAGAGGACGAAGTAAAAACATATGATGTGGCAGAGTTGCTTGAAAAAGCAGTTTGCGGAGAGCCAGGCCATTTAGAGGCAGCTTCATCTAACTAAGGAAAGTACTCGAAATATTTTTAAAACAGCTCGTTTTGGAAAGCGCAGCTTCGTTATGCGCTTTCCTTTTGAATTTTTTTGAAAATAAGGTATTTTAAAACATCTTTTCTTCCGCTACAATAAAGAGAAAGAAAAAAATGTAAGAGTAGCATGAGCGAGCGTTCAGTCATCAGGTGCTGATTATTCGTGATTTAGCTTAGGGGTATATGATGTTCATCATGTCCGGAGAAAACAACCGGCGAATTTCTTTGTCGCTTTGCAGCTGCGTTTCCTCACGTATTAGTATGCGTTTTGCTTGTTCATCGTAATTCTTGTGCTTTTGTCCTCCATTTTATACTTGAATTGAACACTAGAAATGTAAGCGATTACGAAGAGGGAACTGTTTTTTTAATAGCTTTCATCATTGTTAGTTAGTGATGAGGAAAAGAGTGAATATTTTATCCCACATCTAACTGGCAGTAAGAACCCCACCTCAGAGTAAGAGGAATCAAGAAGTCTAGGTGGGGGATAACTGAAAGTCAAATGTCCGATTGGTTCAGGCCGACAGGATAAGGAAAGCTCCTTGAATCAGCATCGCACGAAGAAAAAGTGCTCTTCTTTTTCGAGGATGTCGGTCACAAAGGCGTTGCAACAGGACAAGGGAAGCTTCGGCAGCGATACATCGAACGAAGAAAAGCGGTTTCCTTTTCGAGGACGCCTGCGACCTTAGCCTTTGTTCTACTTCTCATCAGTGGGGGATGAGAGAAAACCCCCACTGATGGAAGTTTCACTTTATAACGAGAAAGGGAGAGAGAAGAACATGACAAATACAGTGATTGTCAGTGGTGCAAGAACGTCCTTTACTAAATTTGGCGGAGCTTTTAGTCCGTTAACTGCTGCAGAGCTTGGCGGCGCCGCAGTGAAAGAAGCATTAAAAAGGGCACAAATACAACCTGAGGATGTAGGAGAAGTAATGTTGGGAGCAGTATTGCAAGGTGGGCAAGGACAAATTCCATCACGGCAAGCTGCCCGATATGCTGGAATTCCATGGGAAGTGAAAACAGAGACAGTTAATAAGGTTTGTGCTTCCGGTATGAGAAGCGTAACGATTGCTGATCAAATTATTCGTGCTGGCGATGAAAACATCATCGTTGCAGGCGGAATGGAATCGATGACGAATGCTCCTTATTTTATCCCTAAAGCACGTTGGGGCTTGCGAATGGGAGATTCATCATTGAAGGATTTACTTTTACATGATGGTTTAACCTGTTCCTTTTCCGGCGTTCACATGGGGATTTATGGGAATGAGACGGCACAGTCATTAGGAATATCACGCGAAGCACAAGATGAATGGGCGTTCCATAGCCACCAACGTGCAATCAAAGCGATTGAAGCTGGAAAATTTGCCGAAGAAATCGTTCCTGTGGCAGTACCACAACGAAAAGGGGAGCCAAGCATTGTCAACAAAGATGAGGGGCCGCGCGGAGACACATCATTAGAAAAACTAGCCAAATTATCCTCTGTTTTTTCAAAAGAAGGAACGATTACTGCCGGCAATGCTCCAGGAATAAATGATGGTGCAGCAGCGCTTGTATTAATGGATGAAGGACGTGCGCGGAAAGAAGGGAAAGCAGTCTTAGCAAAGATTTTAGGTCATGCAGCTATCGCTGTTGAAGCAAAGGATTTTCCGAAAACACCTGGACTTGTTATTAAAAAGCTTTTAGAGAAAACGAAAAAACAAATAAAAGAGATTGATTTGTTTGAAATTAATGAAGCGTTTGCTGCAGTAGCGCTGGCAAGTATAGAAATTGCAGACCTAGATCGAGAGAAAGTAAATGTGAACGGTGGAGCTATTGCGCTTGGCCATCCGATTGGAGCAAGTGGCGCCCGCATCATTTTAACGCTTGCTTATGAATTAAAGCGCCGCGGCGGTGGTATTGGCATAGCAGCTATTTGTTCAGGCGGTGGGCAAGGCGATGCCATCATGATTGAAGTGCCAACGAATTAAAGAGAGATTAGCCATCTTAAAGCAGCATCAAATGAAAACTGTATTAGATGAGGAAAGAGAGGTTAAAACTGATGGAAATTAAAAATGTGATGGTTGTAGGTGCTGGCCAAATGGGTGCTGGCATTGCACAAGTATGTGCCCAAGCAGGTTATCAGGTACTGCTTCATGATATCAAAGAGGCCGCAGTCGAAAAAGGCCTAGCTGTGATTCAGAAAAATCTCACAAGACAAGTAGAAAAAGAAAGAATGACAGAAGACGATAAAAATATGATTCTAGCAAATGTTATTAAATCGACAACAATAACTGATGCGGAGAACGCAGATATCATCATTGAAGCCGTAGTTGAAAAGGTGGAAGTGAAAACAGCTATCTTCACAGAGCTTGATCGCTATGCTCCAGCTCATGCAATTTTAGCATCCAATACGTCATCTTTGCCAATTACTGAAATTGCTGCTGCAACAAAGCGCCCGGATCGTGTGATTGGGATGCACTTTATGAATCCGGTGCCTGTGATGAAATTAGTAGAAATCATCCGTGGGTTGGCCACAACAGAAGAAGTATTTTCTGTCATTGAAATGATGACGAAAAAATTAAAGAAAGTGCCAGTTGCTGTCAATGATTTTCCTGGATTTATCTCTAATCGTGTATTAATGCCAATGATTAATGAAGCAGTTTATGCACTATATGAAGGTGTCGCTTCAAAAGAAGCGATAGATGAAGTCATGAAATTGGGAATGAATCATCCAATGGGGCCATTAACACTTGCTGACTTTATTGGGCTTGATACTTGTTTGTTTATTATGGAAACATTGCATGACGGTTTTGGAGATGACAAATATCGGCCATGTCCTTTGCTCAGAAAGTATGTAAAAGCGGGTTGGCTCGGAAAGAAGACTGGGAGAGGCTTCTACACATATGAGTAAAAGCGAATTCCCATTTAAAAATTAAACGTCAGTATCAAAGATTCAGATTTTCAGGAGGAGGAAGTTATGTATTTATCGTTCACAGCAGAACAGGAAATGATGCGAAAAATGGTGCGGGATTTTGCGGAGTCTGACATATCACCATTTATTGCAAAAATGGAAGCTGGCGAATTTCCCAAAGAAATCATTATGCGTATGGCAGATTTAGGGCTAATGGGAATCATCGCTCCAGAAAAACACGGCGGTTCTGGAATGGACTATATTTCATACATTATTGCTATTCATGAGCTATCGAAAGTAAGTGCAACAATCGGTGTCATTTTATCGGTTCATACATCTGTTGTTATCAATCCGCTTCTTCAGTTTGGAACAGAAAAACAAATAGAAAGATATGTGCCAAAACTTGCTCAAGGAAAATCTCTTGGTGCATTTTGTTTAACAGAGCCAGGTTCTGGTTCAGATGCAGGAAGCTTAAAGACGCAAGCTGTACAAACCGGCGATCATTTTATTATGAATGGTTCAAAGATATTTATTACGAACGGCGGCGAAGCTGAAGTTTATCTTGTTTTTGCACAAACGAAGATAGGAACAGAAGAGCAGGGAATATCAGCCTTTATTGTCGAAAAAGATACACCTGGCTTTATTATTGGTAAAAATGAAAAGAAAATGGGTCTGCATGGGTCAAAAACAGTAGCGATCATATTTGAGGACATGAAGATTCCTGTTGAAAATCTTCTGGGGAAAACAGGAAGTGGAATGAAAATTGCGCTCTCAAATTTAGATGTTGGCAGAATTGGCATTGCAGCACAAGCGCTCGGAATAGCAGAAGCAGCATTGGAAGCTGCCACGGCCTATGCAAAAGAGCGTAAGCAATTTGGAAAAGAGATTGCTGCTCAACAAGGGGTTGGCTTTAAATTAGCTGATATGGCAACAAGTGTTGAAGCAGCAAAACTTCTTGTCTATCAAGCTGCAATGCTGTGTGAAAAAGGTTTGCCATGCGGCAATGAAGCATCGATGGCGAAGCTTTTTGCTTCAGAAACAGCGATGAAAGCAGCGATAGAAGCAATTCAAATTTTTGGCGGCTATGGCTATACAGAAGATTATCCAGTAGAACGTTATTTCCGTGATGCAAAAATAACCGAAATATACGAGGGTACAAGCGAAATCCAACGGCTTGTTATTTCTAAGCATATTTTGCGTTGTAGCATCAACTAAAGCTTCCCGTCTAAGGCTGAGAAGCAGGTGTGGACGATAGGAAGTGAGAAAGTGTTTTTCGCACCTCTCACTTCTATTCAGTTCGAAGCAAAAAGATAAGGAAAATGAATGACACGCTTTCTTGCTTTTCGCTTAGGATCTTTTACACAGAGTGATAAGGATAATAACCAGTATGAAGACTACAAGCTATCTTATATAATTCAGGGGGGCATCAACATGCATTTTAAACTATCTGAAGAACATGAAATGATTAGAAAAATGGTTCGAGATTTTGCGATGAATGAAGTGGCGCCAACAGCAGCAGAGCGAGATGAGGAAGAAAGATTCGATCGGGCTATTTTTGACCAAATGGCTGAACTTGGCTTGACAGGCATTCCATGGCCGGAAGAGTATGGCGGCATTGGGAGTGATTATGTAGCCTATTGTATTGCCGTAGAGGAGCTATCACGGGTTTGTGCTTCAACAGGTGTAACATTGTCTGCACATACGTCGCTTGCTGGTTGGCCAATTTTTACTTTTGGAACAGAGGCACAAAAGCAAAAATATTTGAAACCGATGGCAAAGGGTGAGAAAATTGGAGCATATTGTTTAACAGAACCAGCGTCTGGCTCTGATGCCGGTGCAATGACGACAACAGCTCGCCTCGATGGAGACGATTATCTCTTAAACGGCTCCAAAATCTTCATTACAAATGGCGGCATTGCCGATACTTATATTGTTTTTGCACTAACAGCTTCAGAAGACAAGCATCGGGGAACGACAGCATTTATTGTTGAGGCTGATTTTCCAGGTTTTTCAGTAGGGAAAAAAGAGAAGAAACTAGGAATTCGTTCTTCGCCAACAACAGAGGTGATCCTGGAGAATTGTAAAGTGCCAAAAGAAAATGTACTGGGAGAGGTTGGCAAGGGCTTTAAAATTGCAATGATGACATTAGATGGCGGCCGCAATGGAATTGCGGCTCAAGCAGTAGGAATTGCACAAGGGGCGTTTGATGCAGCAGTTGCATATGCGAAAGAACGCAAACAATTTGGCAAACCGATTGCTGCACATCAAGGTATTTCTTTTAAAATAGCTGATATGGCAACTAGCATTGAAGCTGCCCGCTTGTTAACGTACCAAGCTGCATGGCTGGAATCAAACGGTTTCCCGTATGGAAAAGAATCAGCAATGTCAAAGTTGTTTGCTGGTGACACTGCGATGAAAGTGACAACAGAAGCAGTACAAATATTTGGCGGCTATGGATACACAAAAGATTATCCGGTAGAACGTTATATGCGAGATGCTAAAATTACACAAATTTATGAGGGCACTCAGGAGATTCAACGTCTTGTCATCTCACGCATGCTCACAAAATAAGGGCTGGTTTTTTGAACAAACCACTTCGTAACATTTTAAAAATAAGCAAGATGTGGGAGCTATTCTTTACTTCTTGTAAAAGGGAGAAGGTTCAATTAAGCGGTGAATAAAAAAAGGGAAGTACAGGCATCAGTGAAGGATGAACGGCTTGTGAAAGTACGTCGTGATCAAATGATTCGCGGTGCTGTCTCATTATTTAAAGAAAAAGGATACCATAAAACCACAACGAGAGAAATTGCTAGTCAAGCAGGCTTTAGTATTGGAACATTGTATGAATATATACGTACAAAAGAGGATGTTTTATATTTAGTTTGCGATAGCATCTATAGTCAAGTAAGTGAACGCCTAGAAAAAATGAATGCCGAAATAGGAGATTTAGCTAGTTTAAAACGAGAGATTGCATATTTTTTTAAAATTATGGATGAGATGCAGGATGAAGTGCTCGTCATGTATCAGGAAGCCAAGTCTCTTTCCAAAGAAGCGTTGCCTTATGTGTTGAAAAAGGAATTAGAAATGGTTGGGATGTTTGAGCGTTTGATTAATTGTTGTATTGAAAAAGGAGAACTGGAAATGACGCCCGCTCA
Source organism: Bacillus chungangensis (assembly GCF_030812995.1). GTDB lineage: Bacteria > Bacillota > Bacilli > Bacillales > Bacillaceae_C > Bacillus_CF > Bacillus_CF chungangensis. Next base: position 50,939 of record NZ_JAUSTT010000023.1, read on the forward strand.
AGTCCATCTATTAGCCAATAACATTTTTGTCCAGGGTCAAATGTGGGGATTTAGGCGTTGGACATTGCATAAAACGTATACGCTGGAAGAATATATTCAACTGCAAATAGACTTATTGTTTACCGGTATAGAAGGATTTGAAAATAGACAAAAGGAAAGGAGATAAAAAATAGAGGTGTGCCAAAAGAAGCGATACATTTATCCCACATTTAACTGGCGAGTCAAGACCCCCACCTCAGGGAGTAAGAGGAATCAGAAGCGCTAGGTGGGGAATAACTGAAAGTCAAATGTCCGATGGGTTCGGGTCGACAGGATAAGGAAAGCTTCTTGAATCTACATCGCACAAAGAAAAAGCGGTTTCCTTTTCGAGGACGCCTGCGATCTTAGCCTTTGTTCTATTTTCCATCAGTGGGGGATGAGAGAAAACCCCCACTGATGGAAGTTTCACTTTATGTCTGCATCTAGTTTGTTTGCTGCACATGATGCTTCCGTTCATTATCACAACATTAAGAACAGTAAGATATAAAATGTTTTCTATATGAATGGGAGTTTCCATGGCAAAAAACAAGAAGTATCACGACAATCTGCTATCAATTAGGTTCTCCATTCACCTAATTGATAGCAGACATTCTTTTCAAACCGAACAATTAGGTGCAAGAAGTTTCAATTTGCTGTGCATATCAGAGAAATGAAAGGGGCATCCTGTCGAGATAAAAGAACTGTCCCTCGCAAATTGGTAACCACTAATGACATTTTGATAAGTATAGTACTCCTTATTAATATCTCTTCACATGCTGCTGTTTGAATGAATCCTCGACATCTTTTAGCTGCTTATCTCCTTATCACTTTTAGCATAGAAGGAAAGGGACTTGCGAAAATAGATGATAAAAAGTTAAGCTGTACAAAAAGGGAATATAGGAACAAAATAAGTATCATATAAAGAAAGAAGGGAGCGATCTAGTGAGATATTTATTGAAATATGCTGTCTTCGTTGGGGTTTGCATTATAACATTTATGCTATATCAAAGGATGTTAGGAGCAATTCCATTATTGATGATATCTTTTTACTTATTTTATTTAGCGTATCAAGACATAAACCACTCACAAGTACGCTTCCCACGTAATTTGTTCAAAAAAAGGAAATGCCCCTAAAAAGCGAAAAGATTAGGAGGGAAATATCTAAGCAGCCTAGCATAAAAGCAAAGAAATTGTTTATAATGATTAGTACGATTTTTTCCATATTGTAATCTTATTTTTTAAAGGCAAGTATGATTTTCTGCATTTGTAGGAAAAATCATGTTGTACTTGAATGAATCTACAACATTCAAAACGATCTGACGGAGGTGCTTCTCCCACTTAATGGAAGAATCGATCTTTTAAGCAGGAATCTTGATCTTTAATCATTACGGTTAAGCTAATACTTAAAAATTATTTGTTTTAAGTATTGTTGTCTTGTCATTTAAAAGGTAGAATAAAGCCGTTAGTCTCATTTAGTAAATTGAGATAAGAAATAATCCATTCAAACAAGGATGAGCCATTTCTAAAAAACAAGCTTAAAAAGCCAACAAAAAGCCATTATATTTTACATTTTTTTAAAGCTTGAATAATGATCATGTCTCAAATAATGAATGGAACTTTCCAGCAGTTCATCACAGAACAACTTGCCCTTCAATATGAGGGTCTTACCAGCAGTTAATGCGGGATAAATAGTGTTAAAGAGGGAAAGGAAGTGCCGATGTTGAGCCTGCAAGAATTACCGACTGAAAATCTTGAAGAGCAATCTTTTATTGATGCCGCACACAGTATTTTTAAAAACAAAAAAGAAGTGCTGACGTTTAAAGAATTATTAGATAAAGTTGCTTCATCACTTCAATTGACTGAAGAGCAAGTACGAGCTCGAATGGTTCAATTCTACACAGATTTGAATATTGACGGCCGTTTTATGGCTTTGGGGGAAAATCGCTGGGGACTTCGTGCTTGGTATCCGATCGATCAAATTGATGAAGAAGTGGTGCCATCAGTAAAAACGAAAAAGAAAAAAGGTAAAAAAGTGAAAGAAGAAGTGTTTTTGGAAGACGACGATCTAGAATATGACGATGTAGATGAATTTGATGAAGAAGATGATCTTCTTGAGAATGATGAAGAAGATGAAGAAGTTGAAGAATTTGATGAAGAGCTTGAAGAAGACGAGGAAGAATTTGATGATGAAGAGATCATTGATGACGATGAATTTGAATTAGATTCAGAAGATGAGCTGGAAGAGGCAGAAGAAGAATAATCCACTTGACTTCTTTTATTTAGATGGGTAGTATTTTATTTGGGCTCCTTAAAAAGAACGAAATTACCGAGCGCTCCCTTACCATTGTTGTAAGTGGGGCGTTTTATTTTTTATCCCACATCTAACAGGCAGTAAGCCCCCCACCTTAGGGAGTAAGAGGAATCAGAAGCGCTAGGTGGGGGATAACTGAAAGTCAAATGTCCGATTGGTTCGGGCCTACAGGATAAGGAAAGCTTCTTGAATCAACATCGCACGAAGAAAAAGCGGTTTCCTTTTTCGAGGACGTCGTGCTTTTAGCTTGAGATCCTTTGTATGGGGGATAAGAGAAACCCCCACTCATGGAAGTTTCACTTTATCCCATATCCACCAATACTAGGGATGGGAAGTGAGAAGTGATTGGGAAGCAAGTTCCTTTCTCATCTCTCACTTCTATTTCGTTTTTGTCCGATTGGTTCGTACCGAAATGGAAAGTGTTTGAATCGTCATTGTACATTTTTCGAGGACTCAGATCACATGTGTTGCAATAGGAAAGGACTGCTTCGACAGCGGGACCTTGCGAAGAAAGTTTTTTCTTTTGAGATCCTCTTCTGGGGAGAAATCCCAATGAGTGAAGTATCACTTTATCCGGAAAACTATGGGTAGTACAAATGTTGTTCTGCAAGAATGGATGTAAAAGGAACAATGTATGAAGGGAGAAAAGAAAGTGACAAAGTATATTTTTATTACTGGCGGTGTCGTATCGTCATTAGGGAAGGGAATTACAGCAGCTTCATTGGGACGTTTGCTAAAAAATAGAGGTTTACAAGTAACCATCCAAAAGTTCGACCCCTATATAAATGTGGACCCTGGTACAATGAGTCCTTATCAACATGGTGAGGTTTTTGTAACGGATGATGGTGCTGAAACGGATTTGGATTTAGGCCATTATGAGCGTTTTATCGATATTAATTTAAATCGATACAGCAATATTACAACTGGTAAAGTGTATGCTGAAGTACTGAAAAAAGAGCGGCGTGGAGATTACCAAGGTGGAACTGTACAAGTGATTCCACATATTACAAATGAAATTAAAAACCGAGTATTCAGTGCAGCTCGTGAAACCAATGCTGATATTGTGATGACAGAAATTGGAGGGACAGTCGGCGACATTGAATCATTGCCTTTCCTTGAAGCAATTCGTCAAATCAAATCGGATGTAGGTCATGAAAATGTGATGTATATTCATTGTACCCTTGTTCCATACTTAAAAGCTGCAGGAGAAATGAAAACAAAACCGACACAACACAGTGTGAAAGAGCTTCGCAGCCTTGGAATTCAGCCGAATGTAATCGTCTTGCGGACAGAAGAACCAATCTCACAAGAAATGAAGGATAAAATTGCATTGTTTTGTGATATCCATACAAATGAAGTAATTGAGGTCCAAGATGCAAACACATTATATGCTATTCCTTTAGCTCTTCAGAATCAGCACCTCGATGACATTGTTTGTCAGCATTTAAAACTAGATTGCCATGAAGCAGATATGACAGAATGGAAGGCTTTAGTGGACAAAGTTACCCATTTATCAAAGACAACAAAGATTGCACTTGTTGGAAAATATGTAGAGCTGCAAGATGCTTATATCTCTGTTGTGGAAGCATTAAAGCACGCTGGCTATGACTTTGATGCGGATGTAGAGATTGATTGGATAAACGCAGAACAAGTTAATGAAGAAAATGTAAATGAGCTCTTAAAAGAGACAGATGGCATCATCGTTCCTGGAGGATTTGGAGATCGGGGAGTAGATGGAAAAATAATGGCGATTCAATATGCACGCGAAAACAAGATTCCTTTCTTAGGAATTTGTCTCGGTATGCAGCTGGCTGTTGTTGAATTTGCGAGGAATGTACTCGGTCTTGCAGATGCGCATACGACAGAAATAAATCCAGAAACAAAGCATCCAATCATTGATTTGCTGCCTGAACAAAAAGAGGTGGAAGATCTAGGTGGAACACTTCGTCTAGGCCTATATCCGTGTGAGCTAAAACAAGAAACGAAGGCATTTGCTGCTTATAATAAAGAACTAGTCTACGAACGGCATCGCCATCGTTATGAGTTTAACAATGTTTATCGTGAGCAAATGGAGAAAGCTGGCTTATCTTTTTCTGGTATAAATCCAGAGAAGCAATTAGTAGAGGTTATTGAATTATCAGATCATCCATGGTTTGTAGCAACACAATTTCATCCGGAATTTACTTCCAGACCAACTCGCTCTCAGCCATTGTTTCATGGCTTTATTGAAGCAGCATTAACTAAAAAAGACGCCGCATACTAAAATGGCGTCTTTTTTCTCTGTTAATACCGTTTTTTATCCCACATCTAACTGGCAGTAAGACCCCCATCTCGGGGAGTTAGAGTATCAAGAAGTCTAGGTGGGGGTTAACTGCCAGTAAATGTCCGATTGGTTCAACTAGCCATCAGTGGGGGATGAGAGAAAACCCCCACTGATGGAAGTTTCACTTTATCTAGCATAGTCAACTAAAATATCATCGAGACTAAGTTTGAGACAGTGATATAGATAAAGTGCTACTAACGCATTTGGGAAACAAAAACGTTCACCGTTTTCTCCCGGCAGCACCCCTTTTGTTAAACCGAGATTTAAATGTACATCTGCTAAGTCAGTTAAGTTAGCTTCTTCTGAAGTGATATGTGTAGAAATAGCAGTAAAAGGAATCTGCTTTTCCAGAAGTGCTTCACCCAACATGACTGCCTCACTGTCATGAGAATATCGGGTAATGAGAAGAAGTCGATCTGTAGTAGAAAGTGATATCAAGTCTGTAAAAGGCTTTGCTTTCTTTAGCGGCTCTATTCCTTCCAACGCTTCGAACATAACAGCTTCCATCTCGTGAAATCCCTTTATGTATATTGTACCCTCTCCAACAATCGCTTGGGCTAGTAATCGCGCACCATCTTCAATCATTTCCTCATTGATTTTTTGGCATTGCTGAAATCTTCCAGTTAACTGAGTTGTAAACATTTTTAACATAAAAACGCTCCTTTTGTCATGCGTGTCAATAAATAATTGGCTATTAAACAGTCAGAATAGTAAGAAGCTTATACATGAGCAGCTATTTTTTCTTGTTCAGTGCGAGTTGTGCGATGGATGTCATGGATAACGACAGTTCCGATCATCAATTGCACTTCTCTAATATATTACGATAATAAATAAAAAAGCGCTATTTCTTGTCTCCCATTAAATAAAAATTTTGTAATTAGCAGGAGAATGTAGGGCAGTTCTCGAAGTATACTTGCGGGGAGAAGTGTTAAGGAGAATCGTTTTGGAAGAAAACATCGAATCTTTGAACAAAATAGAAAAAAGAGGTGGATGAGATGAATAAGAAAATACTGATTGTGGATGATCAATTCGGCATTCGCATTTTGCTGAATGAAGTCCTGCAAAAAGAGGGCTACAACATTTTCCAAGCGGCAAACGGAATACAGGCGCAAGAAATTGCAAAGAAACATTCTCCAGATCTCGTCTTATTAGATATGAAAATTCCAGGAATGGATGGTATTGAAATTTTAAAACGCATAAAGAAAATTGAACCAGATATACGAGTCATTATTATGACTGCATATGGTGAGCTTGATATGATACAAGAAGCGAAGGAATTAGGAGCACTTGCCCATTTTGCCAAACCTTTTGACATCAGTGATATCCGCCAGGCTGTTAAACAATATATTTCCTAAAGTTTATAGGATTGTTAGCAGTGGATTACTTCATCATTAATTCATCAACCTGCCGATATATTCAAAAAACAGCTTCTATGAAAAGGATTTAATCAGATAGTAAGCGTTTATCTGATTTTCCTATATTCAGTTTGTTCACTTATTGACTAGTCGGATGGGGAGTATTTCTCCCCACAGTATTGTATTGACTCAAAAACGTACTGATAGGATTTTTTGATGAACCATTTAGTAACCGCCTCTACATCATATGTTATTATTTAGAAACAATTGGCAGATTCTAATCCTACAGAATCCAACCTCTTATTTATATTCATCATTCATTTTTTTCGTAATTGCACCTCTGCCTTTGATCAAAATGCCAGTAAACCGGACTTCGTCTAAAGCCTATTCATTACATCTCACATTTCAATGACAATAAGCCTTCTACTTTATGATTCAAAGTAATAAAAGCAGCTTTGATGGGGATAATTTTTGGGACTATCAGAGCTTCTTGTAACAGGATCGCAAGAGAAAAAAGTGATTTTTTTGAGAACAACTTTGTTTGTACCTTGGAATCCTCTTAATGGAAGATGAGGGGAAAACTCCATGAATAGCAGTTTCATTTAATCGTTAAAAAAGCAAACAATACTCCGTTAAGCGCAATAATTAAAAAATATTTTTCAAAAAATATGTATGTTTGATGGTAATCATACGGTTGTTTTGGTATTATACAAATGATAAAACGAAATTGTGCTTTCATGCACAACCTTTCAATTAGCATTATTTTTCCATGTTTTTTTGCCTAATGACAATGTCCTGATATTAGATAATAAGGATGTCGCCGTTTAGCAAAAAGTAAAGCAGTTTGATGAAAAGATAGAAAAAAAGATTCAATTCCATTTTAGATGGAATGCACCACAATTTGAAATGACATCTAGATAGAATCAAAGGAGGAAAAAAACATGCCATTAGTTTCAATGACAGAAATGCTGCAAAAAGCGAAAAATGAAGGATATGCTGTTGGTCAGTTTAATTTAAATAACCTAGAATTTACGCAAGCAATTTTGCAAGCGGCAGAGGAAGAAAAATCACCAGTAATTCTTGGTGTATCTGAAGGAGCTGCACGTTATATGGGCGGCTTTAAATTTACTGTCAAGATGGTGGAAGCATTAATAGAAGAATACAATGTGACAGTTCCAGTAGCGATTCATCTTGATCATGGTTCAAGCTTTGTTAAATGTGCAGAAGCTATCCATGCTGGCTTTACGTCTGTAATGATTGATGGCTCCCATCTTCCACTGGAAGAGAATATAGCTTTAACAAAAAAAGTTGTAGAACTTGCTCATATTCATGGCGTTTCTGTTGAAGCAGAACTTGGCCGAATTGGTGGTCAAGAAGATGATTTGGTCGTTGAAGATGCGGAAGCAGCTTATGCAATACCAGCTGAATGTGATCAATTGGTACGCGAAACTGGTGTTGACTGCTTTGCACCAGCATTAGGTTCTGTTCATGGCCCTTATAAAGGAGAGCCGAACCTAGGATTTGATCGAATGGAAGAAGTTATGAAATTAACTGGTGTTCCCCTTGTTTTACATGGTGGAACAGGAATTCCAACAAAGGATATTCAAAGAGCTATTTCTTTAGGAACTGCTAAAATAAATGTGAATACAGAGAATCAAATAGCTTCCGCTAAAAGAGTTCGTGAAGTCTTAGCGGAAAGTCCTGACGTATATGATCCACGTAAATATTTAGGACCAGCTCGGGAAGCGATCAAGGAAACAGTAATAGGTAAAATGCGTGAATTTGGCTCTTCTCAAAAGGCCTAATCTTGTCGCTCTAAGCTTTGACTCTTATCTTCTTTAGAGGAGAACGAAATGTTTCAAAACCGCCTGTCCAAATGAAGGCGGTTTTGGTTCATTTTTCAAGTGAACGCTTAAATATACTTTTTACTTTTTTTAAAAATAACATTTTAGAGGAGACAGAAAAAACATGAAATTTTTTATTGATACAGCTAATCTTGAGGAAATAAAAAATGCAGCTGAACTAGGTATACTATCTGGTGTAACAACAAACCCTTCTCTTGTGGCAAAAGAAAAAAACATTACCTTCCATGATCGCTTAAAAGAAATTACAAGCATTATACCAGGATCTGTAAGTGCAGAAGTAATTGCTACTGATGTAGAAGGAATGGTGAAAGAAGGCCGCGAGCTTGCAAAGATTGCTCCCAACATTACTATTAAGGTTCCGATGACGCCAGATGGATTGAAAGCAGTTCACCTTTTTTCTAAAGAGGGAATTAAAACGAATGTGACGCTTGTATTCAGTGCTAATCAAGCATTGCTGGCAGCACGTGCTGGCGCGACTTACGTTTCCCCATTTTTAGGAAGATTAGACGATATTGGGCATAATGGAATGGAGTTAATAGCTAAGATCACAGATATCTTCACTATTCATGACATCGATACCGAGATTATTGCGGCATCAATCCGTCATCCTCAGCATGTAACAGAGGCAGCATTAAATGGAGCGCATATTGCAACGATTCCTTATAAGGTAATCATGCAGTTATTCCATCATCCACTAACAGATAAAGGAATCGAAGCATTTTTAAACGATTGGCAAAATCGGAAATAATCCTAATATGCGTACAAAGGATACATGAATACTCCCCTTTTTTAACAGAATAGGAAGAAGCATTTGAAGCATAGGGTGCAGCTGATCTGATATGCTTTATATAGCGTGTTTTCAGATAATATGGAAAATGATAGAAGACATGCTATAAGTAAGTGGAATAGTATGATGATTTTTTCATCTAAAGGGTTGAGCCCCGCCTCAAAAGCTTAGATCTTCGCTGCCAAGCGGGGACAATCCGCATCTGCTTCCTCTTTTTTAAGTACAGCCTAACGTGTTCACTTGTACAATTTTGCAATTGAGATTTCGCAGCGTTTAATAAATGCTCCTATTCTTTAGAGGGATAAATACTTAGCAATCATCAAACTAGCGGTATGGAGTGTTATGATATCGGCTTCTTGTAGGAAAAGGATTATTCTCTATTTTCGTTCGCTTGATGTCCATGGATGAATGCCCTTCCGCTGATGAAGGTTTTTTCTAATGTAAGAGTAAACAATAGGGCGACACGTTCTTTTGCTACCTCTTTTTAGCTTAACGAAATGAAAATATACGCAAAGATCGATATTGCCAATCAGGTAGTACATGTTCATTAAAAAATTGTATATACTATAATTATGGAAAATACTACTAACAACATGATACTGGAAAGAAAAGATGGATCAGTAAGGAAGGGAGTCTAACATGGAAAAGCTTAAAATCGCAGGCGGACGGCCACTAAAAGGTACTATTAAAGTAAGCGGAGCTAAGAATAGTGCAGTCGCATTAATTCCAGCTACGATTTTAGCGGAGTCTCCTGTGACAATTGAAGGTCTTCCTGAGATATCTGATGTTGAAACATTAAAAGCGCTATTAGAAGAGATCGGTGGGACAGTTCATTTTGAAAATGGAGAAATGATGGTTGATCCAAGCAGCATGGTTTCCATGCCGCTCCCAAATGGACGAGTAAAAAAATTACGTGCTTCTTACTATTTAATGGGAGCAATGCTTGGCCGATTTAAAAAAGCGGTAATAGGACTGCCAGGAGGCTGTAATTTAGGACCAAGACCAATTGATCAGCATATAAAGGGTTTCGAGGCGCTCGGTGCAAAAGTGACAAATGAGCGTGGAGCCATTTATCTTCGTGCTGACGAACTTATTGGAGCCCGCATTTATTTAGATGTGGTGAGTGTCGGCGCAACAATTAACATTATGCTTGCAGCTGTACGAGCAAAAGGCAAAACAATTATAGAAAATGCAGCGAAAGAACCAGAGATCATTGATGTTGCAACACTTCTGACGAATATGGGAGCAAAGATTAAAGGTGCTGGAACGGACGTTATCCGAATTGAAGGTGTAGAACATTTAAGTGGCTGCCGCCATACAATTATTCCTGATCGTATTGAAGCAGGAACATTCATGATTTTAGGCGCAGCTGTCGGAGAGGGCGTCCTCATTGACAACGTCATTCCCCTTCATTTAGAATCATTGATTGCAAAGCTTCGCGAAATGGGAGTGCCAATAGAAATAGGAGACGAGCACATTTTTATTGGTTCTTCGAAAAACTTAAAGGCAGTTGACATTAAAACGCTTGTCTACCCAGGATTTCCAACTGATTTACAGCAGCCATTCACCATTTTGCTGACTAAAGCAAATGGTTCATCCGTTGTAACTGATACGATTTATTCTGCCCGTTTTAAGCATATCGATGAGCTTAGAAGAATGAATGCGAATATTAAAGTGGAAGGACGTTCTGCCATTATTGAAGGCCCTTCTACATTGCAGGGGGCAAAAGTAAAGGCAACCGACCTGCGAGCAGGTTCTGCATTATTTATTGCTGGCCTAATGGCAGAAGGAATTACGGAAATTACAGGTTTGGACCATATTGATAGAGGTTATAGCAAGCTTGTCGAAAAACTAACAGGACTAGGCGCTAATGTTTGGAGAGAAAATTTATCGGATCATGAGATTCAACAACTGAAAAGTTCATAGTTATCCGCTTATCAATAAATAGGAGTATTATTCACCATTTCATACGAAATGTGTTACAATATTATGCATAAATATGCTATGAACCAAGCACACTTTTCCGATAAAGGACATATTTAGGGGGAAAACAACAAATGGAAAGAAGTTTGTCAATGGAGCTTGTTCGTGTAACAGAAGCTGCAGCACTCTCATCTGCACGCTGGATGGGCCGCGGAAAAAAAGAAGAAGCAGATGATGCTGCCACTACTGCTATGCGAAACGTTTTTGACACAATCCCAATGAAAGGAACAGTCGTCATTGGAGAAGGAGAACTCGATGAAGCGCCTATGCTTTACATTGGCGAGAAACTGGGGACTGGATATGGTCCCGGAGTCGATGTAGCTGTAGATCCACTTGAAGGTACTAATATCGTTGCATCTGGAAGCTGGAACGCATTATCTGTAGTAGCAGTAGCTGATCATGGAAATTTACTTCATGCACCTGATATGTACATGGAAAAAATCGCTGTCGGCCCTGAAGTAATAGGAAAAATAGATATAAATGCTCCTGTTATAGATAACTTAAGGGCAGTAGCTGCTGCCAAAAACAAAGATATTGAAGATGTTGTTGCCACTGTTTTAGATCGTCCCCGTCACGATCATATTATTGCTCAGCTCCGCGAAGCTGGGGCGCGCATTAAGTTAATTGGCGATGGCGATGTAGCGGCGGCAATTAATACTGCTTTTGATAATACTGGCGTCGATATTTTGTTTGGTATTGGCGGTGCTCCAGAGGGAGTACTTTCAGCTGTAGCATTAAAGTGTCTTGGCGGAGAAATTCAAGGCAAGTTAAAGCCTCAAAATAATGAGGAAATAGAAAGATGTAAAAAAATGGGCATTGATGTGAATAAAGTATTGCGTATGGAAGATCTTGTTCGTGGAGACGATGCCATATTTGCAGCAACTGGTGTTACAGACGGCGAGCTATTGCGCGGCGTTCAATTTAAAGGAAGCTACGGCTCCACTCAGTCTGTCGTGATGAGGGCAAAATCTGGGACTGTACGTTTTGTAGACGGAAGGCATAGTTTAAAGAAAAAGCCAAACCTTGTAATGGAGCCATAGAATATTTTCTGTCAATGAAGTGTCTCCCACATGAAAATGATTGGTTCATCATTTTCATGTGGGAGCTCCTCAAGAAAAGATAGTTTCACGTATATCATCTATTTCTTAAGAATACGGTTTCGGAAAAGGGATACAAAGCCCCTGTCGATAAAAATTTTCACTTTTTAACTGGGCTTCCGAAAAGAATTCTCCCACTTCTAAATGGGGAAGGGCTTAGCCCAATGAAAGTGGGAGATGAATTTTCGGTTAGCCTTAAGCCAAAATATTGTATTTTCTCTAGGGGCAGGGACTGCCCTTATAGCTTGGTAAATATAGATAGCTAACAAAAGTATCTAGTTCCCAAGAAGCTCCCACTTCAATCAGACCGCAAAGTCGATAAGTGGTGAGTAGTTCACTAACTAATTTACCTCCCCAATTTTTATCAAACGATCTTTTGCGGGCCAGCCCCGATGATATGGCAGGACTTTAGCCATTTGAATCGATATGAAACATAGGTTAAATAAGTTCTTTATTTGTAAGAATATATGTGGTTAAATATAAAAATAATGTGAAGAAAAGAATAAAAAACGTATTGTCTTATGAAACGCTGTGAGAGGACACAGAAAGTCAATCAGTCTTGATTCTCAAGTAAACATCTTACTAAGAATCATTTCTTACCTTCCATGATCATCCCTTATACCTTCTTGCTTCTTTTAGAGGTTGTTCAACAAGCCGCTGAAAATCAATGTTTGATGCCTGAAAAATAATGATTAAGTGCAATTATGTACACAATTCTCCCGTTTTTCATGAATGGCCAATGTATTTAATTCAGCTAATTTTCGAACACATTCCTTTAGGCAAACAAGCTCAAAAAATGATCCTGACCGATAAAAAAGCAAATAATGGGTAGAATGGTATCATCCTCTTTAAAAAAATACAGTCATCATAAAAATCGAATATCGAAAAAACTAAAGTGTGGTGTAGAAATGGCAGATTTAACAATTTCAAGTCTTGAAAATATGAAACTAAAAGAGCTTTATGAGTTGGCGAAAGCTTATAAAATCTCTTATTACAGCAAACTGACAAAAAAAGAGCTCATTTTTGCGATTTTAAAGGCTAGAGCAGAGCAAGAAGGCTACTTTTTTATGCAAGGGGTCTTGGAAATTATCCAATCGGAAGGCTTTGGATTCCTAAGACCGATTAACTATACGGCAAGTTCAGAAGATATTTATATATCGGCATCACAAATCAGGCGTTTTGATTTGCGAAACGGAGATAAAGTCTCAGGTAAAGTGAGGCCTCCAAAGGAAAACGAACGTTATTTTGGGCTTCTCCATGTAGAAGCAGTGAATGGCGATGATCCTGAATCTGCTAAAGAACGGGTTCACTTCCCTGGCTTAACCCCTTTATATCCAGATCGACAAATTGGTCTGGAAACTGCTCCAAAAAACTTATCAACAAGAATAATGGATTTAATTACTCCAGTTGGCTTTGGTCAGCGTGGATTAATAGTTGCCCCGCCGAAAGCAGGAAAAACGATACTATTAAAGGAAATAGCAAATGCCATTACAACGAATCATCCAGAAGCCGAACTCATTGTACTGCTTATTGATGAACGTCCAGAAGAAGTGACAGATATTGAACGATCTGTTAATGCTGAAGTTGTCAGCTCCACTTTCGATGAGGTTCCAGAAAATCATATTAAAGTAGCAGAGCTGGTACTGGAACGAGCAATGCGTTTAGTCGAGCATAAAAGAGATGTCGTTATTTTAATGGACAGCATTACTCGATTGGCGCGTGCTTATAACCTCGTGATACCTCCAAGCGGTCGAACGTTATCTGGAGGTATAGATCCAGCAGCTTTCCATAGGCCGAAACGTTTTTTTGGAGCAGCGCGTAATATTGAAGAAGGCGGAAGTTTAACGATTTTAGCAACAGCATTGATTGATACTGGCTCGCGAATGGACGATGTCATCTATGAAGAATTTAAAGGCACAGGTAATTTGGAGCTTCACTTAGACCGATCTCTTGCTGAACGGAGGATCTTCCCAGCAATTGATATTCGCCGCTCTGGAACAAGGAAGGAAGAGCTGTTGATTCCAAAAGAAAAATTAGATCAATTATGGAAAATCAGAAAGACGATGTCTGACACTCCAGATTTCGCAGAGCGATTTTTACGGAAATTACGGCAAACGAAAAATAACGATGAATTTTTTGACATGCTTACTTCCGAACTTAAACAAAACAATGTGGCAAGGCGTTAAAAAGGACGCACAAAACATTCGTATCGTATAAAAATAGAAGGAAGAATCCGCACCCATTATTAAAATGCATCGTTTCTATTTCAGCACTCAAGATTAGGGCAAGCTTAATAGAGTTCACTCATTAAAAAATGAATTGTTGCATTTCGAAAATGAGCTTGTTATAATTATTCCAGTGTGTTTTTGAACATAGCTATGATGGCTCCTTTGCTATCGTATCGAAATAAATACTCTGTTTCAGATGACTCAGGGCTTTAAGGAGATGAAAAAAATGAAAGCTGGCATTCATCCAGAATACAAAAAAGTAATGGTAAAATGCGCTTGTGGCAACGAATTTGAAAGTGGTTCTGTTAATAAAGAGGTACGTGTAGAAATTTGTTCAGCATGTCACCCATTCTATACAGGACGTCAAAAATTTACTGCTGCAGATGGCCGTGTTGATAGATTCAACAAAAAATATGGTCTTAAATAAGAAAAAAACGGGCAAGAGTGCTTGCCTGTTTTTTTGTTTTGGAAATACTATAAAAATGTTAGACTTTGGTCGTTGGTTTTAAGGAACCAGTGAGGAGGTTTATAGATGCATGTATGAGATGAAACACTCAGGATGGATAGAGGTTATTTGTGGCAGCATGTTTTCGGGAAAGTCAGAGGAATTGATTCGCCGTGTCAGGCGAACACAATTTGCAAAACAGAATGCAATAGTCTTTAAACCAAAGCTGGATAATCGCTATAGTGAACAAGCAGTTGTTTCTCATAATGGGACAAGCTTTTTAGCAAAGCCAGTAGCGTCGGCTAGTGATATAAGAGAGCATGTTCATAGTGAGATAGATGTCATTGCCATAGATGAAGCGCAGTTTTTTGATGATGGCATAGTGGAGGTTGCCCAAACATTTGCAAACGAGGGTTATCGAGTAATGATAGCCGGTCTCGACCAGAATTTTCGCGGTGAGCCATTCGGGCCGATGCCTGCATTGATGGCCATTGCAGAACAAGTGACAAAATTACAAGCCGTTTGTACAATTTGCGGCTCTCCAGCAAGTAGAACACAACGCTTGATCAATGGTGAACCAGCTTGCTATGATGATCCTCTTATCCTAGTTGGTGCTTCCGAAGCTTATGAGGCTCGCTGTCGCCACCACCATGTTGTCCCAAAAGGCATTTCTCAGCAGCTGAAAAAAGAACAGGAACTCACGGAATAAGCAGTGAGTATTTGTCCATAAATTTATAAACAATGTTTAACCAGGCATCAAGCCTACAAGGATATAGTGATAAATGAAAAATCGTATACCCTTCTTGCTGTGGGATAACCTAAAGCAAGGAGGTGTTTTTGTATGAAGAAATATTTGCTACTCTTCATGACAGGTCTGTTAATGATGACAAGTGCATGCCACTTCAACAATACTGAAACACCAGACAAATATGGTACTGATGTACGTTCAAATTTTCCTAGTGTTGCAGACAATGTTCCATTAACTAATACACAATTGATAGGTACTGAAGTAGATAAAGTGAAAGAAGAGCGCCTTTACGTTGACGCTTGTGTATAATATAATAATACTGTTATGCTGAAAAATTCGAGGTGAAGTATCATGTTTGATCGATTAGATGCTGTTGAAGCGCGATTTGAAAAGCTAAACGAGCTTCTGAGTGATCCAGAAATTGTGAGTGATCCACAAAAACTGAAAGAATATTCTAAAGAACAGTCTAGTATTGCAGAGACAGTAGAAACATATCGTGAATATAAAGAAATGAATTCAGAGTATAAAGATGCTAAAATGATGCTCGAAGATAAACTAGATCCTGATATGCGGGATATGGTGAAGGAAGAAATGGATTCATTAGCAGAACATTTAAAAGACTTAGAAGCAAAAATGAAAATACTTTTACTGCCAAAAGACCCGAACGATGATAAAAATGTTATTATGGAAATTCGCGGTGCTGCTGGGGGCGATGAGGCGGCGTTATTTGCAGGAGACTTGTATCGCATGTATAGCCGTTTTGCCGAAAATCAAGGCTGGAAAACAGAAGTAATTGATGCGAACTCAACCGGACTTGGCGGTTATAAGGAAATCATTTTTATGGTAAATGGAAAAGGAGCTTTTTCTAAATTAAAATTCGAAAATGGTGCTCACCGTGTGCAACGTGTTCCCGAAACAGAATCTGGCGGCCGCATTCATACTTCAACAGCGACAGTAGCTGTTTTGCCCGAAGCAGAAGAGGTGGAAGTCGATGTTCATGAAAAGGATATTCGGGTTGATACTTTTGCTTCAAGCGGACCTGGCGGCCAGAGTGTAAACACAACGATGTCTGCTGTTCGTTTAACACATATCCCTACAGGAATTGTCGTTTCTTGCCAAGATGAAAAATCGCAAATCAAAAATAAAGAAAAAGCAATGAAAGTATTGCGTGCTCGTATTTATGATAAGTTTCAACAAGAAGCACAGGCAGAATATGATGCAAATCGAAAATCAGCTGTTGGTACCGGAGATCGTTCGGAACGTATTCGTACGTATAATTTTCCTCAAAATCGAGTGACAGACCATCGGATTGGTTTAACCATCCAGAAGCTGGATCAAATTTTAGAAGGCAAGTTAGAAGAATTTATTGATGCACTCATTGTAGAAGATCAATCTAGTAAACTTGAGCGTGTGCAAGAATGATCGGTTCATCATCATTAAAGGTATTTGAAGTCCTTCGCTGGGCTTCTTCTTTTTTAGTGGAGCGTGGCAGAGATTACAATGCAGGAGAACTATTGTTGCAGCACTTGCTGGATAAAAATCGGTCGCAGCTTTTAGCAAGTCTGCAAGAGCCTGTCGATGTACAAATACAAAAACGCTTTGAAAAAGCAGTAAAACAGCATGCAGCAGGAAAGCCTGTTCAATATATCATTGGGCATGAAATATTTTATGGCCGCCGTTTTCTTGTGAACGAACATGTTTTAATTCCCCGTCCAGAAACAGAAGAATTAGTATTGGGCACACTGCAAAGAATACAAACGGCCCGCCAAACAAAGTTGAACCAGAAGCTAGTAGATGTAGGAACAGGAAGCGGGATTATTGCAGTGACAATGAAATTAGAGAATCCTTCTTTGCAAGTAACAGCAACCGATATTTCTTCACAAGCACTCGAAATTGCAAAGAAAAATGCTTCTCAATTGCAAGCAGATGTCACGTTTTATCAAGGAGATTTATGTATACCGCTCATCGATAGAAAAGAAACATTCGATATCGTGCTATCAAACCCTCCCTATATTCCCAAAGGTGATGCAAAGCTGCTCTCAACTGTCGTGAAGGATCATGAACCACCTCAAGCTTTATTCGGTGGAGAGGATGGTTTGCTTTATTATCGCAGGATAGCAGACCAGCTTCCTGAAATCATAAAGGACAATGGATTGATTGTCTTTGAAATTGGAGCAGACCAGGGGAAACAGGTAGAGGCAATGCTCAAAGCTGTTTTTCCAAATAGCAGCATTGAAATAGTTCAGGATATCAATGGAAAAGATCGTTTTATTTTTTGTCAACTATTGATGTAATCCTAGTTAGGAAACTGTTTCCCATTTTTACCACCTCCTCTTACAAGCAGAGCGGGTGGTATTTCCATTCATCTTGTCCTCTACTGTTAAAGCATACTTTTAGATTGCTAGTTTAGAATCCTGTTTTTTTGGCGACACTGTCTATCAAAGGGGACGGTGATAGAAATGAAACAAAAATGGATCGTTTGCATATATCTAATTGTGCTGTCTTTAACAGCAATCTTTCAACTATCTTATCCAGAAAAAGAAACAGCTATTGCTGCTGAAACTACAATGATACCAGAGGAAGCAATTCGTTTGAGGATTCTTGCCAATAGTGATAGCAGCGAAGACCAACATTTAAAACAAATGGTTAGAGATGCCGTGAACATACAGATAACAAAATGGGTTGAATCCCTAACTTCAATCGAAGATGCTCGAGATGTGATCCAGGCCAATTTATCTGAACTGGAAGCAATTGCTCAACAGATTGTGGCTAGCGAAGGAAAAGATCAAGCAGTCCACATTGTCTTTGATAAGGTTTTATTTCCGACAAAGCTTTATGGTCAATATATTTATCCTGCTGGAGAATACGAAGCAGTCGTGATTACATTAGGTGAAGGAAAAGGTGCTAACTGGTGGTGTGTATTATTTCCACCGCTCTGCTTTTTAGATATTTCAAATGGTGAATCATTAGGCCCTGGTTTTGGAGAGATGAATGACGTAGAATCACCTGCTGTTGAATCTGAACAAGAAGAAAAGGTTGTGGATAAAAAAACGAAAGCACCACTGTATGTTGAAGAGGAACCTGTCAAAGTGACTTTTTTTCTAAAAGATTTATTTAGTAAATTGTTTTAATGATTTTTCTTATGTTAGCAGCGTTTTTTAAAGGCTCCTTTTATTCAAATGAATGAACGAGAGTTGCTACAATGAACAATGTTTCGTCTTCAAAGTGGATATCTATAAAAAAGATTTTTGCAAGACTCTTCTAATCCATCACTTTCATTCATATAACTTGATAGAGACAGAAATAGACAAAGGAAGTGAGGATGTTTAAGATGGAAAAGACGATTCGGAACGCAACAACAGCAGATTTTGAAAGGGTAAAGGAATTTCTGGAAGCAAAAGAATTATCAACAATCGGCTTGGAAAACGCACTTGATCATTTTTTGCTTATTGAAACAGAAGGCCGTTTAGTAGGTACGATAGGAATAGAGGTACAAGGCAGCTGTGGTCTATTAAGATCTTTTGTTACTAGACTTCCAATCCAATCAGCAGATGTCATCGCAATGCTAGGTTATATTCAGGAACTTGCCTTTAAAAAAGGAATCTACACGCTATATCTAGCAACGAATCATAAAGATCTGCTGCCAGTTTTTCAACAGTTTGGTTTCAACGAAATATTAAAAGAACAATTGTCTAGCACTTTTGCGGATTTTCCACACGGAAAGCACTTATTGTCGGTCAATGATGTGCATATATTACAATCAACAATAAAATGATGTATCATCAAATTAATTTTCCACATAATTGTCCACAATCAAAAAATGCTTATCCACTTGATGTGGATAAGCTTATTTATTCAATGTCATATCGATAGGATGAAAAGATGTTATAATAACATAAAGTGAATCGAAATAGTAAAAGTCATTGTAGTACTATGATCATGAACGTGTATAAAAAGGAACAGAAAAATAGCCATCAAACATAGAGAACTGATTGTGTTTCCTTTTTTTTTACTTCGCTCAAGTTGTTCAGAATCCTTCTAATTTGACATGCTTAAACAAATAAAAAGAGTGCAAGTCGATCTACTTGCAACTGGATGTGAGGAATAAGCTTATTACTAACAATTGTTAAAAAGATAGAAAATTGGTGAAGAAGAATGGAAACTAAAAAATGGATTGTGGATATAGATGTGGATAAAAAAAATAGTTATCAACAGTTGAAGGAAGCAGCTCATTATCTTCAACGTAATGAGGTGATTGCTTTTCCAACGGAAACAGTTTATGGATTAGGAGCAAATGCGACTTCAGATGCAGCAGTCGCAAAAATATTTGCTGCAAAGGGCCGGCCCAGTGATAATCCATTAATTGTACACATTGCTGAGTTAGGTCAATTGCTAGAGGCAGTAGAAATGGTTTCAGACAAAGCGCAGAAATTGATAGAAGCCTTTTGGCCAGGACCACTTACGATTATTTTTAAGAAAAAAGATGGTATTTTCTCTTCATTAGTCACTGCGGGATTAGATACAGTTGCGATCAGAATGCCAGACCATCCGTTAGCAATTGCACTTATAAGAGCAGCAGGGCTGCCCATTGCTGCTCCAAGCGCCAATTGTTCAGGAAAACCAAGTCCAACGACTGCCCATCATGTATGGGAAGATCTCCAAGGGCGTATTGCCGGAATAGTAGACGGTGGTGAAACAGGAGTTGGCCTTGAATCCACGGTATTAGATTGTACCTCTGGAGAGTTCCCAATTATTTTGCGTCCAGGAGGCATCACAAAGGAAGCAATTGAAAGGGTGATTGGTAAAGTACAGTTAGATCCAGCAATGATGAATGAAAAACAGACTCCGAAATCACCTGGTATGAAATATACACATTATGCACCCAATGTGCCTATGTATTTAATGGCTGGCAACTGGGAGAAATATAATGAACTTATTAAACAAAAAAGACAAGCAGGATTAAAGGTAGGTATTTTAGCAACAGCAGAAACATCTAAGTATTATGATGCAGACCTAGTTCTTTCTTGTGGTGAGCGGAATCACTTACATACTGTAGCTCATTGTTTGTATGATACATTACGAGATTTCAATAAATCCAATGTTGATGTGATATTTGCTGAAACATTCCCTAAAGACGGTGTAGGAGCCGCCATTATGAATCGACTTGAAAAAGCAGCTGGACATCGTTGGCTAGAGTCTGATCCACGAAATAATTAAAATAAATAAAAGCAGCACTAATAGTTAACACCGTTCGTCCTTGCGAACGGTGTTTTATTACGTATCTAACTGTCAAGCAAATATAGGAATCGTAAAAACTAAGGTCCTTTGGAAATCTCACATTTGACTTCTTTCTTCTTTTCTAATAAATGTTCAATCGACATTACTCGAAGAAATCGCGGTTTTACTATAAAAATCTCTGTATGGAGGGAGAGAAATTCACGGCTGATGGTAACTTAGCTTAAATGTAAACAACAAACGAGAAACTATATTCTAAAATACTTGAGACACGCATAAGTTTTAAGGGAGCAAGTCCAAAGGGGGAGATGCAAATGGCAGCTATTTTCGGTGAATTATTAACATTAATATTGATGGCAACAGCACTGGGAATGGATGCCTTTTCGATTGGACTTGGAATGGGAATGTATAAGCTTCGCTTGAAACGAATTTTTTTAATTGGGCTAATTGTAGGTTTATTTCATGTTTGTATGCCATTGTTAGGAATTATAACTGGAAAATTTTTGACAACAGCTTTTGGAGTGATAGCTGGATATATTGGCGGTGGACTTTTAGTTATCTTAGGATTACAGATGCTATTCTCTAGTTTTAGAACGAAAGAGAACCATGTTATTTCTCCAATAGGCTGGGGAGTTATCTTGTTTGCTATTAGTGTAAGTTTAGATAGTTTTTCGGTTGGGATGACGCTGGGCATCTTTGGAGCTCGAACAGCAGTTGCATTAATTTGCTTTGGGGCAGTAGCAGCAACGCTGACTTGGAGCGGACTACTGATTGGGAAAAAAGCTCAACGTGTACTTGGGGCTTATAGTGAGGCTCTTGGTGGAAGTATCCTACTCACTTTTGGAATCACATTATTGATTCCCCTCTGAGCAATGATATCATTTCATTTCATTCCATTCTCTCTTTTCTTCACCTCTTTTTCACCACCATGAAGAGTATGTCTTCAATTGCACTAAAGGCATTCATTTTTTCATTCTCCGATTACTTCCTTCAATCATTTTTTCTTGATATTGTATGTAAAGTGACGAATAATATAAGTAAGGAGATAGTACTAGTTTTCTTTAGCGCAGTTTTTTAGAAGAATATTGATAAACAGGCTTTTAATCAGATCAATAGGGGTTTTGGCTTATTTTTCAAAATTTTAGCGCAGTTTTAATTGCAGCTCGTTACAAACAACGATGATATTCCTCAAACGATTGCTTCCTTTCATGAAGAATGAAACATAAACTGTTTATCCCACATCTAACTGGCAGTAAGCCCTCACCTCGGGGAGTAAGAGGAATCGAAGAAGTCTAGGTAGGGATAACTGTAAGTCAAATGTCCGATTGGTTCAACTAACCATCAGTGGGGGATGAGAGAACCCCCCCCACTGATGGAAGTTTCACTTCATCATGGCCTGTATGTAAGGAATTGATGCGGTTCTTATCGTCTTCTATTAAGAAATCTTCCAGAAGGCATTTTATGCTTTCTAAAACACTATCTACTTTATTTAACTTCCACTATAATAGGTAAAAAGGAGGGTGGCAGGTGAAAATCCTTTTTGTCTGTACAGGAAATACTTGCAGAAGTCCATTGGCGGAAGCAATTTTAAAACAAAAAGCAAATCCAAAAATTCACTCTGTTCAATCAGCAGGGATTTTTGCTGTAAACGGAGAGAATGCTTCTGATCAAGCAATTGCTGTTTTAAAGGAGCATACTATAGAGCATTTGCATCGATCAAAAATGTTATCAAAAGAGGATGTAGAGTGGGCAACATATATTTTTACGATGACAGCAATGCATAAAGAGCACATTATTAGCCAAATCCCGCAAGCAGCAGATAAAACCTATACATTAAAAGAATTTGTCTATGGAAATTCTGTAAACAACTTGGATGTTTCCGATCCATTTGGCGGGAATCTAGATGTTTATCGCAAGACCTATTCTGAGTTAAAGGAGTTAATTGAACTGATGTTAAAAAAGTTATAAATAGGGGCAATATTTAAGGGACTTGCAGAGGGGGCAGGTTTAGAGCACGCACTGGTTCAATGTGAGCCTTGGAGGTTTTGCGATGTGAATGCTTCAATGGAAATCTTTCGCCATTGATGATATTTTACAACCGAGAGAAAAGAAGCTTCGTATATGTGTATGAAAAACCCAGATATTCTTAGCGGCCGTGTGCTTAGGGGAAAAAACTAACTCAACTAGATTCTTTGCATACAGAAATCGATTTATAATAAAAGAAAGTGGGGTTTATAGATGGGGGAAAAACAACGCTATAAATTCGGACTGAGAAAGAAACTAGTTGTTTTCACGACATTATTAGCAATCATTACTTATTCAACAAGTGCGTTTTATATTTACTATTTGTATCCTCATTATTTTGCAAAGCAAAATTATATTGTTTTTACGATCATAACACTCATGCTTGGAATTATCTGGTCTGGTATTTTAGCTTTTCTTGCTGCTGGATTTTTAACAAAACCGTTAGAGCGCTTACAAAAGGCCGCTTTAGAAGCAAGTCATGGCGATATTAAACAAGATGTACAAATTCCTCAATCAGATGATGAAATTCGAGCGCTTGGTATGGCTTTCAATACAATGCTTGGGAATCTTCGTGATATCGTGCTTAAAATTGAGGATAACTTTCATCAAACGAACAGTAGTGTTTTGTCTATTTCTGATGAATCTGTCAAAGCTTCTCAACAAGCTGAAAATATTGCAACAACGATTAATGAGATCGCTTTAGGCGCAGAAACATCTGCAGTTGCTATTCAATCAACAGCTGAGTCTGTAGAGGACATTATTCGCATTGCAGAGGAAGTACAGGAAAAAGCGAAGGCGTCAGAAACCATCTCAGGGGAGATGCTCGACGATTTAGAAGAAAGCAAAGAAGTGATCGCCTCTCTTATTAGAGGTATCGAAAGATTGGCAAATGAAAACCAACATTCACTGCAAGCTGTTCATCGCTTGGAAGAGGATACGAAAAAAGTAGAGAAAATTATTGAATTAGTAGGAGATATATCTAATCAAACTAACTTATTAGCATTGAATGCTTCTATTGAAGCGGCTCGAGCAGGAGAACATGGAAAAGGTTTTGCTGTAGTAGCAGAAGAGGTTCGAAACTTGGCAGATGAAAGCGCCAATGCAGTACAAGAAATATCTGAACGCTTACAGAACATTCAACAGCATGTTAAAAGTGTTGTTGTCCACATTACAAGTCAAGTTGATACAGCAAACCATGAGGTGAAGAAGGGAACAACAACAAATCGAGTGATGGAGGACATGGGGCAAACTATTCATCAAGTAGCCGATGCTGTGAAACATATTTCTGTACTTGTCGATAATCAAATGGCTAGTGTCCAAGAAACGTCACAGCAGTCGCAAGAAGTAGCTGCAATTGCCGAGGAAACTTCTGCAGGAGCTGAAGAAGTAACAGAAGCAACAAAAGCCCAAGCACATGTGATCGAGAATGTAGAAGCCATTGCCAATGAACTGAAAATACAAGCTGGAAACCTTAAAACAACAATTGCTCGCTTTCATGTGTAGTTTTCTTTATTTTAGTTGCGAGAAGTTGCCCACCTCTAAGGTGGAGTTGTAATGAATTTCTTTATTTCTTATGGTATCATCAATCTATAAGAAAAATGGATGAAATTAGACAGTAATAAAGTCTAACGCATTTACTTTAGTTAAGTAGAATCATGATCGCGATAACATCCTTATTATCTTTAGTTTATATCCAAAATCTGCATGATCGAAGTTCATCAATGCTTATAAAAGTGCAAGTTCCAAACTAATAAAACGTGATTTGCCATCGTTAAGAGCAACTTTGGAAAGAAATGTGTAGGAACAACCTTTAAAATAGAATTGGAGGATCAACAAAATGAAAGTAGCATTAGCTTCAGACCATGGAGGAATCCGACTTCGCGAAGAAATTAGAGTACTATTAGAAGAATTACAAATAGAATACGAAGACTTTGGTTGTGATTGCGAAGACTCAGTCGACTATCCAGATTTTGCTTTTCCAGTAGCTGAAAGGGTAGCGAGCGGAGAGTTTGATCGTGGCATCCTGATTTGCGGCACTGGAATAGGGATGAGCATTTCTGCTAATAAAGTCAAAGGCATTCGTTGTGCACTTGTTCACGATGTCTTTAGTGCGAAGGCTACTCGCCAACATAATAATAGCAACATTTTAGCAATGGGAGAACGTGTCATTGGACCGGGATTAGCACGTGAAATTGCTACTGCATGGCTGATTTCAGACTATGAGGGCGGCAGACATGAACGTCGAGTAGGAAAAATTGGAGAATATGAAGGCAATAGGACATACTAAGAGTGTTTCATAACAATCTTGTTACACGCAGGAGGTGTAATAGACCGTTGACATTACAAATTGAGCAATGGCGGAAACAGCTTTCTTTAGTACTTCAAGAGTTCAGTTCACAAGTCTCATTTGATAAAGAAACGGTGATGGTGATAGGCTGTTCTACCTCTGAAGTGGTAGGAGAAAGAATCGGGACGGCTGGTACGCTTAAAGTGGCAAAAATGATTTTCGATGAATTGAAGGCTTTTGCAGAAGAACATCAAGTGAAGCTTGCGTTTCAATGTTGTGAACATCTTAATCGTGCATTAGTCATTGAGAAAGAGACCGCAGCACTAAAGGATCTAGAAGAAGTAGCGGTGATCCCTGTTCAAACAGCGGGCGGAGCACTTGCAGCTTATGCTTATGAGCATCTAAGAAATCCAGTTGTTGTTGAATATATAAAAGCAGATGCAGGTATCGATATCGGTGATACTTTTATAGGCATGCATCTAAAGCATGTAGCTGTTCCTGTGCGTGTTTCCATAAAAGATATTGGTGATGCTCATGTGACACTTGTGAAGACGAGGCCGAAATTAATCGGCGGAGCACGCGCTGTCTATGAACAGACAGAAGCAACGAATTCATGTTCTTCATAGTTCGATTATTTTTTTAGTAAGACCCCTTGTCGTTACAGAGGGGTCTTTTCAGTTTGCTATGTATATTTGTTTTCTATTCAAAGGGGATAGTTTTCGAAAAACACGAACAATGTATGCGCTTACCCGATTAAATATTCACCAAAATGCGATTTAACCTTTGTTGAACATTAGGAAACGTGCTAAAATGAAATAAGAATTTTCAATATAAGAGTGTGTATTCAAAAATTTGTTAAATGAAATGCAACTAGATCTACAATTGAAAATGATAGGGTATTCGTCGTTGTTATCTGCCCTGCATTTTCACGAAAACTAGCCTATTTTTCAGCCATCTTTTTGAATAAACCTCTATAGCTTTTCATCACGTTGATAGTCACTGACGAAATGGAGGATTTAAAATGAGCAAAATAAGGGAACAAGATAAAGCAGTCTACGAAGCAATACAGCATGAGCTGCATCGCCAACGGGCCAAGATCGAATTAATCGCTTCTGAAAACTTTGTAAGTGAGGCTGTGATGGAAGCGCAAGGATCGGTTTTAACGAACAAATATGCGGAAGGGTACCCTAGACGCCGTTATTATGGGGGCTGTGAATATGTTGATATCGTTGAAGATTTAGCGCGCGACCGTGCAAAAGAAATTTTTGGCGCTGAACATGCCAACGTACAGCCGCACTCTGGTGCTCAAGCGAACATGGCAGTCTATTACACAATATTGGAGCATGGAGATACGGTTCTTGGTATGAATCTTTCACATGGAGGGCATTTAACACACGGCAGTCCAGTTA
Organism: Bacillus chungangensis; assembly: GCF_030812995.1. Lineage (GTDB taxonomy): Bacteria > Bacillota > Bacilli > Bacillales > Bacillaceae_C > Bacillus_CF > Bacillus_CF chungangensis. The sequence continues at coordinate 77,055 of NZ_JAUSTT010000023.1, forward strand.
ATTTTAGCGGCGTCCAATACCGCTTTGTAGAATACGGTGTTGATCAAGAAACGCAATACATCGATTATGACGATGTGATGGAAAAGGCACGCATACATAAACCAAAGTTGATTGTTGCAGGAGCAAGTGCTTATCCTCGAGAAATAGACTTTAGAAAATTCCGGGAAATTGCAGATGAAGTCGGTGCTTATTTCATGGTTGATATGGCTCATATAGCAGGATTGGTTGCAGCAGGGCTCCATCCAAATCCAGTACCGTATGCTGATTTTGTTACGACAACAACACATAAAACACTGCGTGGTCCTCGCGGCGGAATGATTTTATGCAAGGAGGAGTATGCAAAGAAGATCGATAAAGCGATTTTCCCTGGTATTCAAGGTGGACCTCTAATGCATGTGATTGCAGCTAAAGCAATTGCATTAGGGGAAGTATTAGAAGACAGTTTTAAATCTTATGCAAAGCAAGTAATTGAAAATGCTAAACATCTTGGTGAATGCTTAATTCGAGAAGGCATCCAACTCGTATCAGGTGGAACAGACAATCATTTACTGCTTCTGGACGTTCGCTCACTTCACTTAACTGGTAAAGTGGCAGAGCATGTTCTGGACGAAGTAGGAATTACCGTTAATAAGAACACGATTCCTTTTGACCCAGAAAGCCCGTTTGTTACAAGCGGTATCAGAATTGGTACGCCTGCTGTCACCTCACGCGGCTTCGGTAAAGAAGAAATGGAAGAAATTGCATCGATTATCGCATATACTTTAAAAAATCACGATAATCAAGAAGCACTAGAAGTAGCGAAACAACGTGTTACAGATTTAACAGCGAAATTTGAGTTGTATAAAGACATGTAATAAAAAACACAAATGACCGAGAAGCAGCCCTGATGAGAAGATTCTTGCATCAGGGTTTTTTTAAAAACAATGAATCGTGTCAGGTTCTATAACAGCAGCAAAGGTATATAATCTTTTCCAGCAGCAGCGTAAGCACATGAAGACGGTTTCTTTATCCCACATCCAACCAGCAGCAAGCCCGCTCACCTTAAAAGGAGAGGAATCAATAGGACTCGGTAGGGATAACTGAAAGTGATAGTCAGTTTAGTTCGATCCTGCACGATCAAAAATGCTCTCTTTTTTCGAGAACGTTCACGTTTTAGCTTTGAGGTTTTCTGTATGGGAGATGAGAGAAAATCTCACTGATGGAAGTTTCACATTATCTAGCCTTGCTCAAACGTTTTCCTTTTTGTAAAATAACAAATGGTGTGTGAAGATCAAAACAATGCTAAAATAAACAAGAAGCATTTTACTATGTTTACTTCCTTCTCAACAAGAGAGGATATTTTTTTGCTAGTATTGTGCATCCTAGTAATTAGAATTGTAATTAGCAGTTTGAAATAATACGGTAAAAAGGAGAAAGCGTATGAGCAACGTACATGTCATTAATCACCCCCTCATTCAACACAAACTAACTTATATTCGCAATAAAGAAACTGGAACGAAAGAATTTCGTGAACTTGTAGATGAGGTCGCTACTCTTATGGCTTATGAGATTACTCGTGATATGCCGCTGAAGGATATAGAAATTGAGACACCATTAGTGAAGACGAAAGCGAAAGTGCTTGCTGGGAAAAAGATAGGCATTGTCCCTATTTTAAGAGCAGGGATTGGAATGGTAGAAGGCATCTTGAATTTAATGCCAGCTGCAAAAGTAGGACATATTGGTTTATACCGTGATCCAAAAACACTAAAACCTGTAGAGTACTACGTGAAACTCCCTAATGATGTGAGTGAACGTAATTTTATTGTTGTGGACCCGATGCTGGCAACGGGAGGTTCTGCTGTAGAAGCTATTCATGCTTTAAAAAAGAGAGGTGCTTTCAGCATTAAATTTATGTGTCTTGTTGCTGCACCAGAAGGGGTTACAGCTTTAAAAGAAGCACACCCTGATGTTGATATTTATATTGCTGGCTTAGATGAAAAACTAGACGATCATGGCTATATCTTACCAGGACTAGGTGATGCTGGAGATCGATTATTCGGTACAAAATAAATACTTATCTGCACAAATGACAATCTCCTGTAGGAGGGAAGAAATTGACAAAACCAATCAAAGTGATGACGATATTTGGAACAAGGCCAGAAGCAATAAAAATGGCTCCGCTAGTGTTGGAAATGAAAAAACAGCCTGCTCATTTTGAATCGATTGTTACAGTAACGGCTCAGCATCGAGAAATGTTGGATCAGGTGTTAAATATTTTTCAAATTCAACCTGATTATGATCTTGATATTATGCAGGAGCGCCAGACATTAATAGATGTGACAACACGTGGATTAGAAGGCCTTGATAGAGTAATGAAAGAGACAAAGCCAGATATTGTTCTTGTTCATGGCGATACTACAACGACCTTTGTTGCAAGCTTAGCAGCGTTTTATAATCAAATCTTTGTTGGGCATGTGGAGGCCGGATTGCGAACTTGGAATAAGTATTCTCCTTTTCCTGAAGAGATGAATCGGCAGTTAACGGGAGTTATTGCTGATCTTCACTTCTCGCCAACAGAGAAATCAGCCCAAAATCTGTTAGCTGAAAACAAAAAATCTGAAACAATTTTTATTACTGGCAATACTGCTATTGATGCCTTGAAAACGACAGTAAAAAAAGATTATACGCATGATGTGCTTCAACAGCTAGGAAATGATCGCCTGTTATTATTAACTGCTCATCGCCGTGAAAACATAGGGGAACCGATGCGCAATATGTTTCGTGCGGTAAAACGGATTGTAGAAGCATATCAAGATGTGCAGGTTGTATATCCAATGCACTTAAATCCAGCAGTCCGCGAACTTGCCAATGAAATATTAGGAAATCATAAACGCATTCATTTAATGGAACCGCTCGATGCAACAGATTTCCATAATTTTGCTAATAGAGCATATTTAATTTTGACTGATTCTGGAGGCGTTCAAGAAGAGGCGCCATCATTAGGTGTACCAGTACTTGTACTTCGTGATACAACGGAACGTCCAGAAGGAATAGAGGCAGGAACCTTAAAATTGGCAGGAATAGAAGAAGAGCCAATTTTTGAAATGGCAAACGAACTAATGACAAATAAGCAAGCATACGAGAAAATGGCTAAAGCTGTGAATCCTTATGGTGATGGAAATGCAGCAGCGCGAATTACTGAAGCAATCCGTTTTTATTTTCATAAAAACATCCCAAGACCTAAGCCATTTAAACCGTTCGATTAAAAATAAGGACATATACCTAAAAAATTTGTTTATTCAGGTCTTATTAAAAAATATGATGATTTTGTGAAAGAGATCACATTAAAGCGTTTTATTTTGCGTTTTTTTCCTTGAAACACGTTGACATTGCCATGACCCTATTGTATGCTAACAAAGGTAATGAGATGATAACCTTTTCACATTTTCACTATGAATAAGATGAAAAAACTTTTTATCATCTTTAATGGTAAAAAAGCTGGACAAACTCTTTAAATTGAGTGGTGATGAACGGATAAAATCACTTCTAGAAGAAAGGCATCGAATAAAAGAATGTGTGTATAGCAATTCGTCCATTAGCGAACAAAAATTCCAAGTATGGTTTTCGATATTTTTCTATTGTTATAGCTTATCATTTAAGTAGGCTTATACAATCAAGTGCAGTTATTCTCACTTTGTTTTTTCGCTTGGGCGGAGCTCTGGTTGTTTTTTTATATGGTTTCTGAATGGAAAATCTTTACGAATTTGTCAATCAACGTGAAGCCAAAAGACGTAAATAATTTATCCTGACTTTTTGAATTACCTAACAATAGGGCATGTTCGAAAAAGTTCACCAAAAAGGAAATGATTTTTCGCGAAACCGGAGCATATAATTAATGCGTGTGGGTCGGATTGTTAGAGTGACGGAGAAATATGCGAGTCACTTTACCCGGTTTTGAACAACCTAACAAAATGCACATTCAAAGGGACAAAAAGAACCGAGTAGTTCAAGAAACGATCGCTTGTAAGAACCGGAGCGTTTATATTATATGTGAAAATCGGAGCGACAGAGTGACGGAGAAATACGCGAGTCATTTTACCCGGACTTTTTGAACAACCTGACAAATTATTCACGTTCAAAAGGAGGACGAAAAGGACCGAGTAGTTCAAGGAACGATCGCTCGCGAGACCCGGAACGTATAAATGATACGTGAGGATCGGAGCGACGGAGTGACGCGGAAATACGCGAGTCATTTTGCCCGGACTTTTTGAACAACCTGACAAATTATTCACGTTCAAAAGGAGGACGAAAAGGACCGAGTAGTTCAAGGAACGATCGCTCGCGAGACCCGGAACGTATAAATGATACGTGAGGATCGGAGCGACGGAGTGACGCGGAAATACGCGAGTCATTTTTGCCCGGACTTTTTGAACAACCTTTCATTAGGAGAATCAGATATGCCAGAACTCCAGCAAATGTTCAACCGACATCGAAAATACATACTATACCTGTTATCACTATTAGTCTTAGGGTGGGGATTCACCCCATACAAATCAATTTTTCTAGGGCTTATATTGGGAACAGTGATTAGTTTTTTTAATCATTGGCTAATGATAAGAAAAACGACCCGCTTCGGCGAGGCAGTTGCAGGTGGGAAAAAAGCTCGTTCACTAGGGACGTTGTCGCGAATGGCAGCAGCTGTCGTTGGTGTAATCATTGCTATGAGGTATCCAGAATATTTCCATATTGCAAGCTACTTAATAGGCCTGATGGCATCTATTCTTGTCATTATGATAGATTTTATATTGATTGAAATGATACAATCATGTAAGAAGCGGGAAGAGAGGTGAATTTGTTTGGGACATGAGGCGCCACTTTTTGAATTTATGGGACTCTGGTTTAACTTATCTAATATTTTGATGTTGCTAGTTTCTGCAGTCATTGTCCTCATCATTGCGGTCGTTTCTACTAGAAAACTAGAGATGAAACCGACTGGAATGCAAAACTTCATCGAATGGGTAATGGATTTTGTTAAAGGCATCATCAATAGCAATATGGATTGGAAAACTGGAGGAAACTTTCACTTGCTAGGCATGACCCTCATCATGTTTATATTTGTTTCTAACATGCTAGGGCTGCCATTTGCAATCGTCATTGGTGATGAACTCTGGTGGAAATCTCCAACGGCTGATCCAATTGTGACGATGACATTAGCAGTAATGGTCGTTGGCTTGTCACACTATTATGGTGTGAAATTAAAAGGTATGAAAGAATATGGCCGCGATTTCTTTAAACCAGTGGGATTTATGTTTCCTTTTAAAATTATTGAAGAATTTGCAAATACACTCAGCTTAGGACTCCGTCTTTACGGAAACCTTTATGCGGGTGAAGTGTTAATAGGTTTATTGGCCACATTAGGAAATAGTGGTTGGCTAGGCTTTGTCGGCTCCATCATTCCTTTAATGGCATGGCAAGGATTTAGTATTTTTGTCGGGGCAATTCAAGCGTTTATTTTTACATTATTAACAATGGTTTATATTTCTCATAAAGTGAGTACAGACCATTAACCATATACTTGTTCACATTGCTGAACGAAAAATATTAGATGAATTATTTTTTATATATTAAAGGAGGAATTTTTTCATGTATGGAATTGCAGCAGCAATCGCAATTGGTTTAGCAGGACTAGGTGCTGGACTTGGTAACGGAATGATCGTTTCTAAGACAGTTGAAGGAATGGCTCGTCAGCCAGAAGCACGTGGAATGCTTCAAACGACAATGTTTATCGGGATAGCTTTCGTTGAGGCGATTCCTATCATGGGTGCAGTTATCGCCTTTATGCTACAAGGTAGATAGGACAAATAAGTTCGACAAACGGCGAAGATTATTCGATAAGAACCTTCGCCTTTGCTTTATGAAGAAAAATGAAACAACTCGGAAGGCATTTCGAGATTTGAATATGATAAAGAAGCAAACTATCCGAAAGGAGTGAAGCAAACGTGTTGATAGATGGGCTCGTACTTGGTGCAGTTTTTTATGGCGGTGATATTCTCGTCACATTAATCACTTTCGCCTTACTTATGTTTCTATTGAAAAAATTAGCATGGGGACCATTAATGGGAATCATGAAACAACGTGAAGAACACGTTGCAAAAGAAATAGATGAGGCAGAGAAAAGCCGTGTAGAAGCAAATAAATTGTTAGAAGAGCAAAGAGAAATGTTAAAAGAAGCTCGCAAAGAAGCACAATTAATGATAGAAAATGCGAAAAAGCATGGTGAAACACAACGAGAAGAAATCATTCTTACAGCTCGTGCTGAAGCAGAACGAATGCAAGAAACAGCGAAGGTAACCATTGAGCAGCAAAAAGAACAAGCAATTGCAGCTGTTCGAGATCAAGTGGCATCGTTATCAGTGCTTATTGCTTCAAAAGTAATTGAAAAAGAACTAAATCAAGCGGATCAAGATAAATTAATTCAAGAGATTATTGACGGGGCAGGAGAAGAGCGATGAGTTATAATAGTGTCGCTAAACGTTATGCCACAGCGCTTTTTCAATTGGCGAAAGAAAAGAATATCATTGAACAGGTAGAAGAAGATCTACGTGTCGTAAAAAAAGTATTAAGCGAAAACCCTTCCTTTTTGGAACTGTTAAAGTCACCGCGACTCTCTCCTGGTGATAAAAAAACATTGATTAAAGAAACATTTCATTCTGTTTCTTTATATGTTTTAAATGTCATGATGATTTTAACGGATCGCCACCGTGAAGAACATATGATATCTATTGTGGATGCATATGTGAAGCTGGCAAATGAAGAAAAGGGAATTGAGGATGCAGTTGTGTATTCTTATCGCGCTTTGACTGAAATGGAAAGCAAAGCAGTTTCTGCAGCTTTTGCAGCGAAGATTGGCAAAAAAGCATTAAATATTCAAAATGTGATCGACACAGATTTGCTTGGCGGTATGAAAATCGTGATCGGCAATCGCATATACGATGGCAGTTTGCGTGAAAAATTGAATCGACTTGAACGCACTTTAATTAGTTAAATAACTGCTTCATTCATCATCACTTATCTTAGCGGTGATTACAGCCCCCTACTTGTAGGGATGAAACATGAAAACAAATGCCTTAAATAATAAAGAATCCATTGTTTAGGCGAAAAAACTGGATAAAATGAGGGGTGAACTTCGTGAGCATAAAAGCTGAAGAAATCAGCGCACTGATAAAAAAGCAGATTGAGGGCTACCAATCAGACATGAAAGTTAGCGATGTTGGTACTGTTATTCAAATTGGTGACGGTATCGCACGTGCTCATGGTCTCGACAATGTCATGGCAGGAGAACTACTAGAGTTCTCTAATGGTGTCATGGGGATGGCGCAAAACCTAGAAGAAAATAATGTTGGTATTATCATATTAGGACCATATACGGAAATTCGTGAAGGTGATGAAGTTCGCCGTACTGGAAGGATCATGGAAGTTCCAGTTGGAGAGGAACTAATTGGCCGGGTTGTAAATCCATTGGGACAACCAGTTGATGGGCTTGGACCAATTAACACAACAAAATCTCGTCCGATCGAAACGCCAGCTCCTGGCGTAATGGATCGTAAATCCGTATTTGAACCATTGCAAACAGGAATTAAAGCAATTGACGCACTTGTCCCTATCGGAAGAGGGCAACGTGAATTAATAATCGGAGATAGACAAACAGGTAAAACAACCGTTGCTATTGATACGATCTTGAACCAAGCAGACCAAAACATGATCTGTGTTTATGTTGCTATTGGGCAAAAAGAATCAACTGTACGAAACTCAGTTGAAACACTTAGAAAGCACGGAGCATTGGATTATACGATTGTTGTAACTGCTTCTGCTTCGCAACCAGCTCCACTGCTATTCCTAGCACCATATGCTGGTGTTACGATGGGTGAAGAGTTTATGTACAATGGCAAACACGTACTTGTAGTCTACGATGACTTATCAAAGCAGGCGGCTGCATATCGTGAACTCTCCTTGCTATTGAAACGTCCACCAGGCCGTGAAGCATATCCTGGGGATGTATTCTATCTGCATTCTCGTTTATTAGAGCGAGCAGCAAAGCTAAGTGATGCAAGAGGCGGCGGTTCTTTAACAGCATTGCCTTTCGTTGAAACACAAGCTGGGGATATTTCCGCTTACATTCCAACAAACGTTATTTCGATTACAGATGGACAAATTTTCTTGCAGTCTGATCTTTTCTTTGCAGGTGTTCGTCCAGCGATTAATGCAGGGCTTTCTGTATCTCGTGTTGGTGGTGCAGCACAAACGAAAGCAATGAAAAAAGTGTCTGGGACACTTCGTCTCGACCTTGCTTCTTTCCGTGAATTAGAGGCCTTTGCACAGTTTGGTTCTGACTTAGATAAAGCAACACAAGCAAAGTTAGCTCGCGGAGAGCGTACCGTTGAAGTTCTTAAACAAGACTTGAATAAGCCGATTAAAGTAGAAAAGCAAGTGGTGATTCTATACGCTTTAACGAAAGGCTTTTTAGATGATATTCCAGTCGAAGATATTGTTCGTTTTGAAGGAGAATTATACACTTGGTTAGACCACAACCGTTCTGAATTGCTGGATCAAATTCGGACAACAGGCGGATTGCCAGAAGATGATGCGATGGCAGATGCAATTAATGGCTTTAAAAAGACGTTTGCTAAGTCGTCTGAATCTTAATAGATTAGATATATTTGAGTGTAAAGAACAATGCATAATTGAAGGGGAATAAACACGGTTGGAATCTGTTTAGAATCATACAGCTATGAAAAAATCGTTCCCCTTTTTTATAAGCCTAGCATTTGCTTTTGACGTGGCCATCGAAGATGGCATACATTCAAAAGTGAAGATAATCGGTCTATCATTCTAGAAACAAGGTGGTGAGTACCAATGGCATCCTTACGTGATATTCAGTCTCGGATCACTTCAACTAAAAAAATGAGTCAAATAACAAAAGCAATGGAGATGGTTTCTGCGTCTAAGCTAAGTCGTGCGGAAGCGAATGCGAAATCATTCGTACCATATATGGATAAAATTCAAGAGGTTGTTTCCAGCATTGCTCATGGAAGCACGGACGCAAGTCACCCAATGCTTGTTTCTCGTCCTATTAAGAAAACGGGTTATTTGGTTATCACTTCTGATAGTGGATTAGCGGGATCGTACAATAGCAGCATTTTACGCCAAGTTCATAGTACGATTCAAAAACGGCATCGTTCAACTGATGAATATGCAATTATTGCAATTGGGCGCATGGGCCGCGATTTCTTTAAAAAACTCAATATGAATGTTGTTTTAGAAATCGTTGGGTTGCCTGACCATCCTACATTTGCTGACATTAAAGACATTACTTCCAGCACAGTTGGCATGTTTGAAGATGCAATGTTTGATGAATTGTATCTATTTTATAATCATTTTGTGAATGCAATAACGCATGAAGTAACAGAGAAAAAATTGTTGCCATTGACAGACATCCAAACTTCTGATGTCTTAACATCTTATGAATTTGAACCATCTTCGCAAGAAATTTTAGAAGTATTGCTGCCGCAATATGCAGAAAGCCTTATTTATGGGGCTTTATTGGATGGAAAGGCAAGTGAGCATGCAGCAAGGATGTCTGCTATGAAGAACGCAACGGATAATGCTAAAGAACTGATCGATGATCTTAATATTACGTATAATCGAGCTCGCCAAGCAATGATTACACAAGAAATTACAGAAATTGTCGGTGGTGCAGCGGCGTTAGAATAAAGCTTGCTTTTTATAGATGTTTTGAAGCATGTTAGGAGGGAAAACGATGAATATAGGACATGTGCTACAGGTAATGGGGCCAGTCGTTGACGTAAAGTTTGAAAACGGACAACTGCCAGATATCTATCATGCCTTAAAGATCGAGCATACAACGGAAGCGGGCTTAGAGATTAAACTTACCCTTGAAGTAGCGCTTCATTTAGGTGATGACACAGTACGTACAATCGCAATGGCATCAACTGACGGAGTTCAGCGTGGAATGGAAGTCGTGAATACAGAGGGACCTATCTCTGTCCCAGTTGGTGATGTAACACTTGGCCGTGTTTTTAATGTTTTAGGAGAGACTATTGATTTAGATGAGGAACTTCCTGCTGATATAAGAAGAGACTCTATTCATAGACAGGCGCCAACATTTGAAAAACTCTCTACTCAAACTGAAATTTTAGAAACAGGCATTAAAGTAGTAGACTTGCTTGCTCCTTACGTAAAAGGTGGTAAGATTGGTCTTTTTGGTGGTGCTGGAGTAGGGAAAACAGTATTAATTCAAGAATTGATTAACAACATTGCGCAAGAACACGGAGGAATTTCTGTATTTGCTGGTGTTGGCGAACGGACACGTGAAGGTAATGACCTTTACTTTGAAATGAAAGATTCCGGTGTTATCGGAAAAACAGCAATGGTTTTTGGACAAATGAACGAGCCCCCTGGTGCGCGGATGAGAGTGGCATTAACGGGTTTAACAATGGCAGAATATTTCCGTGACGAGCAAGGACAAGACGTGTTGCTCTTTATCGATAATATTTTCCGTTTCACGCAAGCAGGTTCTGAGGTATCTGCCCTTTTAGGTCGGATGCCATCAGCGGTTGGTTACCAACCAACACTTGCAACCGAAATGGGGCAATTGCAAGAGCGTATTACGTCAACAAATGTGGGCTCAGTTACATCTATTCAAGCGATTTATGTACCTGCGGATGACTATACGGATCCAGCGCCTGCAACAACGTTTGCTCACTTGGACGCGACAACTAACTTAGAGCGGAAATTGACAGAAATGGGTATTTATCCTGCTGTGGATCCATTGGCTTCTACATCTCGTGCGTTATCACCAGAAATCGTTGGAGAAGAGCATTATTATGTTGCTCGACAAGTTCAACAAACGCTGCAGCGTTATAGAGAACTTCAAGATATTATCGCCATGCTCGGAATGGATGAGCTTAGTGATGAAGATAAACTAATTGTCCATCGTGCTCGCCGTATTCAATTTTTCTTATCGCAAAACTTCCATGTTGCCGAGCAATTTACTGGCCAAAAGGGATCTTATGTTCCTGTAAAGGACACTATTCGTGGCTTTAAAGATATTTTAGAAGGTAAATATGACCATCTGCCAGAAGATGCATTTCGACTTGTAGGCCCAATTGAAGACGTAATAGAAAAAGCAAAAGAGATGGGTGCGGAAGTATAATTAGGGACCAGGAGGGAAAAAAATGAAGACATTAAAAGTAAGTATTGTCACTCCCGACGGCCCAGTCTATGAAAGCAATGTAGAAATGGTGAGTACGAAAGCTCATAGCGGCGAGCTTGGAATATTGCCTGGACATATTCCAATGGTTGCACCACTTCAAATTGCAGCTGTTCGTTTACAAAAAGACAACAGACAAGAGCTTGTAGCTATTAGCGGCGGCTTTATAGAAGTTCGGCCAGATCAAGTAACTATTTTAGCGCAGTCAGCCGAGAAAGCTGAAAATATAGATGTGCATCGCGCTATAGAAGCGAAAAAGCGTGCAGAAAGTTATTTACAAGCGAAAAGAGATGATCTTGACTTTAAACGTGCAGAATTTGCATTAAAACGTGCAATGAATCGGATTTCAGTCTCGGAAAATCGCTACTAGCTGTCTGTGAAGGCCAGGTGCTTATAGTGCCTGGCTATTTTTTACTGTAATTAAAAAGGAGTGATTGGATGATTTCTGGTTTTGGTCAGCAGGCATTGGTCAGTATCATGTCACACCTCATTTTTATTGCGATTACTTTTTGGGCTCTTCAAGCCCTTCATTTTGAACGATTATTAAAAGGAAACCATGTTTTTCAGGCAAGATTGCTTTATGTACTTTTAACAATTGCAATCGGTTCAACTGTTAGTAATTTCTTTCTGGATTATTTGCTTTGGTCTCAGCAATTGCCGCTTATTTTACAGCAAGTTTTCTTTTTAATATAAAATAGTTCTTTTCGCATGTTTTCAATAAAGTAATTTTTGATTATGATTTGAGTTGCGTGTGTGTTATTTTTATGCAGTGCCTCAATTTGAAATGACATGGACAAAAAGTGTCAAGATTTTCATAGAGCTTAACGATTGCTGATACATTGCAAATTTTTAAGAACATGCAACAAACGCATCAATAGGCAAACACATGCTTTTTAAAAATCTTCTTAAATTAAAAAGAGAAATATTCATTTGTTTCTTTTCCATTGAATGGTATATAATAATGTCTGAAGTTGCCGATTTTCCTAATGTATTTCTTTTTTTCTTGATGGACAAACTTTTAGTAATTGTTCTGAAGGAGGAAGTAAATTTAAAAGCACCTCTTTTAGCAACTTACTGAAAAGGGGAGAAAAAAATGGGGAAAAAAGGGCTTCTATTATGTCAATTTATTGTGCTTATGTTTGTACTGAGTAGTACTGCATTTACTTCACAAGCAAGAACGTTCGCACCGATTGCTGATTTGGAATTTTTAATTGATACTTTTAACAAACAAGACGGACATCTTATTGAATGGTCTCTATATACAAGAGAAATGGTTCAGCTTCCAACAGAAAAAAGTGTAGAAGAAAAAATGATGGCATTAAGAAACGAATATCCAAAGATGGAATGGGTGCTTTCTCAAGATCATCAAACAGTTCAATTAACTGGTACACTTCAACATCAACACTTTTTAGAAACAGTGATACTTAACACTATTAGAGAAGATCATACCAGGCATACATATTTAATCTACCAAGTATCAGGTAATAGCTGGGATGAAGAAACAGCTAACCAGCTAGCATCTCGCTTAAACCAAAGCATCACGAAAATGTATGGAAAAAATACCTTGATTTTCTCTTGTATCAAAGGCGAATTCAATGATGATTCTTCTCAAGAGCTGCCATATTATGCGAATAAATATTTGGCAAACTTACATGCAATAGAAATAGAATCATTAAAGGAGTTCGATTTTTATTCCATTTCTGCCTATACAGATGAGTTAAGCGAAAAACTTTCGACAAAAAATGGCGAAATGAATATCCAATTAGCACTTAGAAAAAATGGATGGGATAGAAAGACATCCGTTGTTATCGGAACACCCATCATCACGATTGAATATTAATATAGAGAAAATGGACGCGGAGGGGAATACTCTTGGAAAAAATCATCGTCCGCGGCGGAAAAAGGCTGCATGGTACTGTTAAAATAGAAGGTGCAAAAAATTCCGTATTGCCTGTTATCGCTGCATCGTTATTAGCAAGTGAAGGAAAAAGTGTCATTCGTGATGTACCGACACTCTCCGATGTATATACAATTAATGAAGTACTACGATATTTAAATGCTGATGTAACATTTCATGAGGGAAAAGTAACTGTTGATGCATCAAACGAGTTAAACATCGAAGCACCATTTGAATATGTTCGAAAAATGCGTGCTTCTGTCCTTGTGATGGGATCATTGCTTGCGAGGAAAGGAAAAGCCCGTGTTGCTCTTCCTGGTGGATGTGCAATTGGTTCCAGGCCAATTGATTTGCATTTAAAAGGCTTTGAAGCGATGGGAGCTCATGTAACAGTTGGAAACGGTTATATTGAAGCGACTGCCAATGAATTGCACGGTGCTAAAATATATTTAGACTTTCCAAGTGTAGGAGCAACCCAAAATATTATGATGGCGGCTAGTTTGGCAAAAGGAACAACTGTGATTGAAAACTGTGCTAAAGAGCCTGAAATAGTTGATTTAGCGAATTTTATGAACAAAATGGGAGCAATTGTAAAAGGTGCAGGTACTGGTTCAATTCGTATAGAAGGCGTAAAAAAATTATTCGCCACTGAACATACTATTATTCCAGATCGTATAGAGGCAGGCACTTTCATGATTGCCGCCGCAATCACTGAAGGAGACATTGTGGTAGAAGGTGCAGTTCCAGAGCATTTAACGTCGCTCATTGCAAAATTAGAAGAAATGAACGTAACTGTTAAAGAAGTGGAAAATGGTTTGCGTGTAATCGGTCCAAAAACGTTAAAAGCAGTTGATATTAAAACAATGCCGCATCCCGGATTTCCAACAGATATGCAATCACAAATCATGTCTTTATTGTTAGCATCCCAAGGAACTGGTATGATCACAGAAACAGTTTTCGAAAACAGATTCATGCATGCGGAGGAATTCCGCCGTATGAATGCGGATATTAAAATTGAAGGGCGTTCTGTTATTATTAATGGGCCATCAAAGCTTCAAGGTGCTGAGGTTGCAGCGACCGATTTACGGGCGGGAGCAGCATTAATTATCGCTGGACTTAAAGCTGATGGCTATACGCGTGTGACAGAACTGCATCATTTGGATCGGGGCTATTTGAATTTCCATACAAAGTTAAAGGCGCTTGGAGCAGATATTGAACGTATCAATGATGGCGTTGAAGCAGTGGCTTCATTGCCAAAAAAAGTGAATGTGTTGAATCATTAATAAAGTTGAAGCCTTCCATTACGGAGGCTTCTTTTATGTGCGACGGGCAGTCGCACCTTGTGTAGCTTTGCTACACAAATGAATTGTTAAAGGTTGGAATACGTTACCTAGGTAAAAACGATTCCC
>NZ_JAUSTT010000024.1 GCF_030812995.1 Bacillus chungangensis
TTAGCAAATTAACACCTAAAAGTTATTGCTAATATGTACGATTCGTTGTATCGGAATTTACGCCCTCGGAGTGTTACACCAAACGAGAGTAGCTTGGGCAAAATCGGATACGTAGAACAGGGAAGCAAACAATTTCTTATAGAGTTTTATAAGGTTTTGGCAACGGTTTAAACGTGATACAAAAAGCCCTTGCACAAAAAATTGTTACAGAAGTACGAAAATTAATCGATGAAGATATTGTCATTATGAATATGGAAGGAACAATTATCGCAAGCTCAGATCCTTCACGAATAGACCATCTTCATGAAGGATCATTGCTAACAATGCAGAAGAAACAAACACTTATGATGACAAAATTAGATGAAAAAAAGCTAAAAGGTGTGAAAGCAGGCATCAATTTACCGATCTTTCTTCACCAGCATATTATTGGAGTCATTGGTATTACTGGCGACCCGAAAAAGGTTGCTCCTTATGGAGAGCTGTTAAAAAAAATGACAGAGCTCATGATTAAAGAAAGCTACTACATAGAAGAAAAGGAACGTCGGGCTCGAAATCTAGAATCTTTCGTTTTTGATTGGCTGGAGCTTCGGGAATGGGATGATTCCTTTATCCATCGTGCTGAGCTGTTAGGAATCGACACGAATGTACCCCGGCAAGCAGCTTTGCTAGCTGGACAAACAGATGGGCTTCATCCACTAATTCACCGATTCGATCTTCAACATTCAAGTGATGTGATCGTTCGTTGGGGCCATCATCGCTTTTTACTTTTACTAACAGCAACTGACAAAGGAAATATAGAACATAGAATCATAGAATGGAAAGAGAAAATCGAAAATCTCCTTCATACACCTGTTCGAATCGGGGTTGGCAGTATTGTCGCTCCCACTCATTTAAAGCAGTCATTACGGCAAGCAACCCGTGCTTTAAAGGCAGCTCAAAGCGAAACGGACATTGTGTTTGACGAAGAGCTTACGCTGGAAATGATTATTGACGATCTGCGAAAAGAGACAAAGCAGGAATTGATCAAGAGGACGATCAAGCCAATTTTGCAAGAAAAAGAATTGCTCGAAACACTTTCTGCCTTTTTCGCTCATAACCAGTCTTTGAAAGAAACTGCTAAGTCGCTGCATATTCATATTAATACGCTCCATTATCGTTTGAAAAAAATAAATGAACTAACAGCACTCCATCCACGGCAAACAAAAAGCCTCGTCATCCTCTATCTTAGTTTATTATTTTTAGATAAAGAACCAAAAGAAAGCTAACAATATGCTTAATCGTTGTACATTTATCCATAGAAATTCTTATCTATGCTTTTTATACTATAGATATGATTTCTATGTTCTCTTTCAAACATAGAAATCTTGTACTTTTGTAAGGCTGGATTAATCGCAAAAAAGAGGGGGAAATGGTTAACAAGGAAGAATGGGGGAACAAACATGAATTCTTCGTTTAAAGAAGCATTGATCACTATTGTCGGGAAGGAAAATGTTGATGACTCAACAGCTGGAAGATTAGTATACTCATATGATGCTACACCTGGATTTCAATCGATGCCAGATGCAGTCGTTTCACCGCGTAATACAAAGGAAGTAGCGGAAATAGTAATACTTTGCAACAAACATCAGATTCCACTCGTTCCTCGCGGTTCTGGAACAAATCTCTGTGCCGGAACTTGTCCAACACAAGGTGGGATTGTACTTCTATTCCATCATATGAATCGCATATTGGAATTAGATAAAGAAAATTTAACCGTTACTGTACAGCCTGGCGTCATTACGCTAGATGTAATGAAAACAGTGGAAGCACATGGATTATTTTACCCGCCTGACCCCAGCTCCATGACTATTTCAACAATAGGCGGCAATATTAATGAGAATTCTGGCGGACTCCGTGGGCTCAAGTATGGAGTAACACGTGATTACGTACTGGCCCTTGAGGTTGTGCTGCCAAACGGCGATATTATTCGCACCGGTGGGAAATTAGCAAAAGATGTCGCTGGCTATGATCTTACAAGGTTATTTGTTGGTTCTGAAGGTACGATTGGCATTATTACGGAAGCAACATTGAAATTAATTCCAAAGCCAGAAACAAAAAAGACGATGCTCGCATTATATCAAGATATGGAGGCTGCTGCCCGTTCTGTTTCAGCCATCATTGCCAATAAAATTATTCCCGCCACAGTCGAATTTCTTGATCAGCCGACATTACAGGCTGTCGAGGATTTCGCCAAGATCGGATTGCCGACTAATGTGAAAGCAATATTATTAATTGAACAAGATGGTCCCGCAGCCATCGTTGAACGAGACATGAACAGCATTGCGACCATTTGCAGAGAAGAGCAAGCTGAAGCTGTTGACATTGCTAAAAACGAACAAGAAGCACATGCTTTAACAACGGCGCGGCGCTCGGCTTTATCTGCACTCGCACGCCTTAAGCCGACAACGATTTTAGAAGATGCGACTGTACCTCGTTCCGAAATTGCTGCGATGGTAAAGGCAATCAATGAGATTGCTAAAAAGCATCAAATTACAATTTGTACATTTGGCCACGCTGGCGACGGCAATCTGCATCCTACCTGTCCAACAGATGCACGTGATGAAGACGAAATGAAACGTGTTGAAGCAGCATTCTCTGAAATTTTTGCCAAAGCAATTGAACTAGGCGGAACTATTACTGGCGAGCACGGTGTTGGGGAAATGAAAGCACCTTATCTCGAATGGAAGCTCGGTAAAGAAGGCATTGCCGCAATGAAAGCATTGAAGCAAAGCTTTGATCCGAATAATATTATGAACCCTGGCAAAATCTTTGCGAAAGACAGCAGGAAACGTGTGGTGGTCACAAGATGACAATGACAAAAGAACAAGCCGATATTCAACAAGCATTTACCGAAAGAATGGATGAAGAAGAATTGTTAAATTGCATGCGCTGCGGCTTCTGTTTGCCAGCATGTCCGACGTATATCGAGACAGGCTTCCAGGAAAAGCATTCTCCACGCGGCCGGATTGCTCTAATGAAGGCTGTTGCGGATGGTCTGATTGCCCCTGATGATGACGTCGAAGCGTCGTTGGATCTTTGTCTTGGCTGCCGCGCATGTGAACCAGTTTGTCCTGCTGGCGTAAATTACGGCCATTTGTTAGAGGAAGCAAGAGATATTTTTAAGCAGCATCGCAAGCAGAGCTTCCCTGTGAAACAAGTGAGAAAAACTGTCTTTGAAGGACTTTTTCCTCATCAAAAGCGAATCCGTGCAGCAACAGGCTTGCTCGGTTTTTATCAACGATCAGGGCTGCAAAAGGCGGCAAGAAAAATCGGCTTTATGAAACTGTTTCCAGATCATCTCGCTGGAATGGAAAGCGTACTTCCAAAAGTGCCTACAATGAAAAAAATGAAACAACGGCCTGCTTACTTGCCAGCAGATCATGAAAAAACAGCGAAAGCGGCCTTTTTTTCCGGCTGTCTTATGGATACGATGTTTTTAGAAACAAATGATGCAACATTAAAGCTATTGCAAATGGCCGGCTGCGAAATCGTTATTCCAACTGCACAAGGCTGCTGCGGTGCTTTGCATGGACATAGCGGCGAAAAGGAAAAAGCAAAAGAAATGGCGAAAAAAAATATTGAAGCATTTGAACAAACAAATGCAGACTATATCATTACAAATGCTGGAGGCTGTGGGGCATTCCTGATTCGCTACGATCATTTATTAAAGGATGAACTTGATTGGGCAGAAAGAGCAAAAAACTTTACTCGCAGACTAAAGGATATCACGCAAATATTATTGGAATTAAATTTTCATCAACGTATTCCTTTGCAATTGCCTACACAAATATTGACATATCAAGATTCATGCCACTTGCGAAATGTGATGCATACGTACACAGCACCAAGGACACTGCTGCAAGCAATTGAAGGAGCAACATATCAAGAAATGAGGGATGCAGATCGCTGCTGCGGCTCTGCTGGCATTTATAACATTGTGGAGCCAAGCATGTCGATGCAAATACTTGATCATAAAATGGCCAATGCCATTGCCACAGAAGCAACAACGATTGTCACCGCTAATCCCGGCTGTTTGCTGCAAATGAAGCTTGGTATTGAGCGCGAAGGCCTCAGTTCTAAAATACGTGCTGTCCACATTGTTGATGTCTTATTAGAAGCAGCATCGAAAGGCGGCAAGAAAGATACTCTTTTATAGCAAAAACAGGTTCCTATCGGTTAGGAGCCTGTTTTTTCGTCAAAATAATTTGGTTTGTCGCTATCCGTTGCAAACATATATTTCTTATAATGAAAGCGGACAGAAAAAACCAATCCTATTGCCATCATATAAGCCATTAGACCACTGCCGCCGTAGCTAACGAAAGGCAATTGTATTCCCGTAATTGGCATCAACTGAATCGTCATGCCAATATTTTGAAACGCCTGAAAAGATATCATCATCGCGACACCAGCACAAATATAAGAGTAAAAACTATTTTTCGTTTCCAAGCCTGTTTTTGTAATATGATAAATTAACATAAATAACAAGCCTATCACAATACTGGCGCCGACAAAGCCAAAATCCTCGCCGATAACGCTAAAAATAAAATCGGTATGGCTTTCTGGAATGTATACTTCGCCATTGCCGACCCCTTTTCCAGTCGTCTGTCCAGATCCAATCGCATTCAACGATTTCATAATGTGATAGCCCTCTTTCGGATAGCTTTCTGGATCTAGCCAAGAATAAATTCGTCCCAGTTGGTGGTCTGCTAAAAATTTTGCAGCGAAATCAGGATACCAGAGCACGATATACACCATAATTCCAGCAAAGCCTAAGCCGCCTCCAAAAAGAGGTGCGATTATTTTCCAATTAATACCTGACACAAATACAATCGCACAAAAAATGGCAACATACACGAGCGCTGTTCCTAAGTCCGGCTGTTTATAAATAATTGCAGCAGGAACCATCGTAATGACGCCAAGTTTTATGAGCAGCCAAAGATCTGTTTTCAATGTTTTCATTTTATATTGATGATGATGATCCGAAACAATTTTTGCCAGCAATACAATGAGGAAAACCTTTAAAACCTCTGAAGGTTGAAAAGTCCCCATCCCAGGAACCCTGTACCAGCTAATCGCCCCATTTATCTTAGGAGCAATCGACGGAGCAATCGACGCTATAAACGGCAAAGCAACTACTAATAAGACACCGAGTCCATAGAGAAACCAAGCAAGCTTCTTTAATTGCTCGGAATCAAATTGAATGACAATGAAAATGATCACGGTCCCTACCCCATACCAAAAAGCTTGTTGCATAGCGAAATTCTTATCATATTGTGGTGATTGCTGAGCACTATAGATGGCAATCAAACTAACGATTGCCAGCAGCATAAGCGATAACACTAATCCATAATCTATTCTTGAAGTAATTTTTTTCTGAGAAGTCATGTTTTTGCGTCTCCTCTATTTAAAATGTAGTGAAGCTTCCTTCACTGCTCGAAATTTGAGCAACACATATATACATCAATCCGTGGGAATGATGTAGAGCTTACATGCAGCTTTATTTGCTTTTTTCCTATCGCTGATCATGGAACATTACTAGAACCAGCAAAAAATTATGTAAGCAAACACATATTACCATTATACTGAAAGAAAACCATAAAACAAAGAACAATTCATTCGTCAGCAAAAATTGAATTTCCTCACGCATTACTCTACAATATACCTGAATAGGAGGCTAATAAAATGGAAAAAATAACATCCCTTGACATGTTTGAACAATGCATCTCGCTGCCTGAACCAGCGATTATGGTTTTTACTGCTGACTGGTGTCCAGACTGCAGGCGCATGGAAATGTTCATTGATGATATCATTGCAGAATACACGCAATATAAATGGTATGAAGTGGATCGAGATGCGTTTCCAACACTCGCTGAAACGTATGAAGTAATGGGAATTCCAAGCTTATTGCTCTTTCAAGATGGAGAGAAAATAGCTCATTTACATAGTGCAAATGCAAAAACACCACAACAAGTTCGTGACTTTTTGGCACAGCTTTAAAGTAAAAGACGACAGAAATAAAGCTCGGCATACGCCGAGTTTCTCCTTCTTTATCTAGCCTTCCCTATTTAACAAAAGTTCACAAGTGATATAGTCTTCTGTCATGCTAATCCAGGCTGTCTATTGGAAATGAAGTTCAGCATTGAACGAAATGCCTTAATGTGAAAGTACGTGCTATCTACATTGTCTATCTCTTTTTAGAAGGAGCATTGAAAGAAACACACGTTTATAGTAAAAAACAAGTTCCTATCGGTTAGGAGCCTGTTTTTTCGTCAAAATAGTCTGGTTTGTCGCTATCAGTAGCAAACATATATTTCTTATAATGAAAACGGACAGAAAACACCAATCCTATTGCCATCATATAAGCCATTAACCCACTGCCGCCGTAACTAATAAACGGCAATTGTATTCCAGTAATTGGCATTAACTGAATCGTCATGCCAATATTTTGAAACACTTGAAAAGAGATCATCATCGCGACGCCAGCGCAAATATAAGAGTAAAAACTATTTTTCGTTTCCAAACCTGTTTTTGTAATATGATAAATCAACATAAACAATAAACCGATCACAATACTCGCGCCGATAAAGCCAAAATCCTCGCCAATAACACTAAAAATAAAATCGGTATGGCTTTCTGGAATGTATACTTCGCCATTGCCGATCCCTTTTCCGGTCGTCTGTCCAGAACCGATCGCATTCAACGATTTTAAAATGTGATAGCCCTCTGTCGGATAGCTTTCTGGATCAAGCCAGGAATAAATTCGCCCAAGCTGATGGCTTGCTAATAACTTTTCAGCAAAATCAGGATACCAGAGCACGATATAAACCATTAATCCAGCAAACCCTAAGCCACCTCCGAAAAGAGGTACAATGATTTTCCAATTAATACCTGAAACAAATACAATCGCACAAAAAATGGCAACATATACAAGCGCTGTCCCCAAATCTGGCTGTTTAAAAATAATCGCAGCAGGAACCATCGTAATGGCGCCGAGTTTGATAAGCAGCCACAGGTCTGTTTTCAATGTTTTTATTTTATATTGATGATGATGATCAGAAACAATTTTCGCAAGCAATATAATGAGAAACACCTTTAAAACCTCTGAAGGCTGAAATGTCCCCAATCCAGGAACCTTGTACAACCTAATCGCGCCATTTAGTTCGGGAGCAATTGAACGCGGCATAAACGGCAAAGCAACTACTAGTAAGAAACCAAATCCATAGAGATGCCAAGCAAGCTTCTTTAATTGCTCGGAATCAAATTGAATGACAATGAAAATGATCACGGTCCCTACCCCGTACCAAAAAGCTTGTAGCATTGCGAAATTTCTATTATATTGTGGTGATTGCTGAGCACTGTAGATGGCAATCAAACTAACGATTGCCAGCAACATAAGCGATAATACTAATCCATAATCTATTCTTGAAGTAATTTTTTTCTGAGAAGTCATGATTTTGCGTCTCCTCTATTTATAGATGTGGGATAAAGCTCGGCAAGCGCCGAGTTTTTTCATCTTTAGCCTTTCTATTAACAAAACTTCACAAGTGATACATTCTTCTCTTTTATAAAAGACGAAAAACAACTCGTATTCGTTACAAGCTAATATTTACTAAAAAAGCCTCATAATGAATATGTAATAAACTTGCTTTTATCACTTTTTTAGCAGTCCGCTAATGAAAATGGATCTTCCCATTTTGCCAAATCAGTTTGGCATCAAAGACTTTTTCTCCTTTTTTAAAGCCTTTAATCGTATTAGTTTCACCTGTTTTTAACAGTTTTTTGATGTTTGCTTGGGTGATGTTCTTTCCAAGAATCTTTTTTGCAATCGTGAAGGAACAATTTGTTTTTGTATAATTGTCACAGCCATAAAGCTTGCCTTTATCAATGACATTACCTTCACATAACGGACATTTCCCTACTGCTTTCCCTTTTGAATAGGGTGAATTTTTTTTATTTTCCTCTTCAACATGCATGCCCGTAAAATCCCAAGTCGGAGCCATCTCCATTGCATTCTGCACAATTTTTGCCGTTAATTTTTTTGTTTGTTCCATAAATGCAGCTGGCACTGCTTTGCCTTCGCCAATTTCGGCAAGACGCTGCTCCCATTTTGCTGTCATTTCAGGAGATGCTAATATATTTTCTCCGATTGCTTCGATCAGCACCCTGCCTTTGTCTGTCGCATATACTTGGTTTTTCTTCACCTCAATATAACCGCGATCCTTCAGCATTGTAATAATACCAGCACGGGTTGCTTCTGTCCCTAACCCCTCTACTTTTTTCAACACTTTTTCTAATGCTTCATTGTCAAGATATTTTCCCGCCGTTTTCATTAATGTAATGAGCTGACCTTCCGTATATCTCTTTGGCGGCTGTGTTTTTCCTTCCTTCACCTTTACGTCACTAACGTTTCCCTGTTCTCCTTCTCGAACGATCGGCAACAGGACATCCTCTTCTTTCTCTTCTGGAAAAATGACTTTCCGCCAGCCTTCTTGTATAAGCTGCTTTCCTTTCGAAAGAAACATCGCACGTCCATCTACGACAGTCGTAATCGTTGTATAATCAAATATCGCTGCATCATAATGAGCCGCAATGAGCCGCTTAACAACAAGATCATAGATTTTCTTTTCGTCATTAGACAGCTTATTTGGATCTGTTACTTGTTCTGTTGGGATGATAGCATAATGCTCCTGTACTTTTTTGTCATCGACATAACGCTTATTGCTGCTAATTGTTTGCTTCGCTGTCGGAAAAAAAGGCTGATACGCTTCAAAGCTGCTTAACTTCTTTAAAACCCCAGGAAAGGTGGCTGCTTCTCCCTTCGTAACATAATTTGAATCAGAACGTGGATAGGAAACGATGCCTTTTTGGTATAGAGCTTGGAGGACATCCAATGTCTTTTTTGGTGAAAAGGCAAAAGCTTTATTTGCTGTCGCCTGTAGAGCAGATAGATTAAATAATAACGGCGGTTGATATACTTTACGCTCTGTATTAACCTCTTTCACCTCGGCAGGTTTTTGATCACAAAAGGCAGCAATCTTGTTTGCAATCTCTGGGTCTTTTAAGCGTGAATTTTTGTCCTTTTCCCACTGTCCTTCATACGTTTTTCCATTTATGTCGAAGGCGGCTAATACTTCCCAAAAGGGCTCTGAATGAAAATGTTCGATTTCGTTTTCACGTTTGACAATAAGCGCAAGTGTCGGCGTTTGTACACGTCCCGCTGAAAAAACGGCATTCATCCCTTTTTGTTTTAATAGAATACTATAGACTCTTGATGCATTCATGCCAACAAGCCAATCTGCACAAGCGCGTGTATAAGCTTCATAATATTTCTGTCTCGTCTCAGATTCATCTAATAAATGTTGAAATCCTTCATAAATCGCTTTTTTTGTAAGTGACGAAATCCACAGCCGCTTCATCGGTTTCCGAACACCGCTAAGATGAATCACATTTCGAATGATTAATTCACCTTCGCGGCCTGCATCGCCCGCATGAATAATCTCTGTCACTTCACGGCTTTTCAGCAAGCGCTTGACGATATGAAATTGCTTTGCAGTCGCTTTTGAAACTTCATATTGAAAACGATCTGGAATCATTGGCAATACAGCTAACGACCACTTTTTCCAGGCTGCATCATAATAAGCCGGCTCACATAGCTGCGCTAAATGCCCAATCGCCCACGTACAATAAGCGCCGTTCGGAAACAATTCATTTGCGTCCACTTCAAGATAACCGTCTCTTTTTCTATTAGTAAACTGAGAAACAAAAGCTAGACCTTGGTCCGGCTTTTCAGCAATAATCAATTTCATGTTGCTAGCTCCTTGGTCAATATATTCCTAGTCTAAATGCGAGATTTTTTTAACATAGTTCACTTTTGGCTTCCTTTATCATATCATAGGAATATTAAAGACAGAGGGCTTCCTGTTCTCCGTCTTTTGTGATAATTACATTGTTATAAGGAATTAGGGCTTCTTGAAATGAAATATGAACAACCCTTATTGCACTTTAACTGACACTGCAAAATAATCATGTTATTTAATACTTTCAATGGTCAACTTGCAATCGATTATTGCTGTTGGCATTTAAATCCTTACTTATTATGTAAATAATTTAGATATTACTAGAAAAATAATGATAATAGGCCCCATCGCAAGAACGCTTATCCCTAAATATACAGCTGCCATTTTTGGGGTAATAGATTTATTTTTTATATACAAAAACAAAGTATAAAATGTGAAAGGCATCATGAGGATCACAGCAGAAAGCAATCCTGGAACATATTTTCTAAATAGAAAAAATTGTCCCAAATGAGTCAAACTATTAATAAACAATAAACTGTTGCAAAGGATCATTAAATGAAATGTTATATTGCTTTGTTTTCGATACGCGAAGAAGATAATGACAGCTCCCGCTAATGTGAGTAAAATCATCGCAAACGCTAACGTTTCAAATCGATAAAAATTTTTTATGAATGCAAACTTCCTGTCATTTGTAAAGGTCTTAACCCAATCTTCTAATAACCATAATTCTTCTAGATTATGAATCGCAAAAATAATCGGAAGCAGCCAAAGAATTTTATAAGGACTCAAACTTTTCATATGGTCACCCTTTGCTTCGCTGTTTGGCATTTTTTTCAAAATGAGCATTCCCTTCTAAATAATAAAAGTGAAAAAATCTAATCTATTTTTTATCGCAGTCAATTATTATGAATTGTTTATATAACATTTTTTAGCGAAATATGTTTGTCTAAAGTAACAGTAACCAATGCTCCTCCTTTGGATACGAAACTAGTATTTTTGGACGTAGTCCACTTTTTTCCAAAATAGAATAGTTATGTACAACATATTTATAGGCGGATTCTTCCTCCTGATTACCAATTGTTATATTTAGTCATAATATGACATCCATCAGTGAAGGTCCTTAATCCCTCACTAACGTAACATCCTCGATAAAGAAAATCATTTTTTACGTGCAAAGCTAATTCAAGAAGCTTTCTTATCCTGTCGGTCCGAAACAATCGGATATTTACTTTCAGTTATTCCCCACTTAACGCTTCTGTTTCCTCTAACCCCCTGGTTTTGGGGTCTTGACTTTCCAGTTAAATGTAGAAAAAAAGACAGATGTGTATCATCTCTGTCTTTTTTATGTTTGCATCGCTTTAGAGACCCCAAATTGTTAGATTTCAGTTGAGGAAATAACCTATATCCGACATAAAGCAAGGGATGTCATTGATAGTACTTAGTTTTTTTTATTTCATCTAAGCCCATTTCATTGATTCATACGATAAAAATCAAGAATATCCTTTAGAGATGTCTCAAATGGAATAACTGGTTTCCAGCCTAATTCTATAAGTTTTAAAGTCTTGATTTCAACCAGCTGTTCTATCTCATTCTTTACTTTTGTTTGTATCTTAAAATCAACAGCTGTTAAAGCCTTAAAACCGTCGATGATTTCTTTTAACGAACGGCTCTTTCCTGAAGCAATCTCATATATTTCTCCAGATTCTCCCTTTGTCAAAAGAATTTCATAAGCACATAAAGCATCTCTGACATCGAGAAAATCACGCTGGGAATGGAGGTTGTTAACTTTAAGCATTTTTTCCCCTTCATTTATTTCCATGTCAACGATTTTTTTTGCAAAAATTGAACAAACTCCATTTGAGAATCCAGGTCCTATTAAATTGGATGGTTTGGCAATCACAATATCCATATTATATAAAACTTCCCAAGATTTCGCGATTAAAACTTGAAGCGTTTTGCTTAAACTATAAGGATGAAGAAGAGTAGACATGTCTTCTGGATAAAATTGGAGTGCTGAACCAACAACGACTATTTTACATGAGGGATTTTCATAACGAATCTCATCGATTAAATATGCTGTTGACATCACATTTGCTTCTAATGATGAAATAGGGTCAAGCCAAGATTGTGCAACGTTATTTTGCCCTGCTAAATGGAGAAGATATTGAGGTTTTATTTTTTTAACTAGACTTTTCACTTGGTTTTTATTTGCAAGGTCGCAAAATTCAATTTGAATATCGTTATTTACATCTATTTTTTTTCTTGAAACAGCAGCAACATTAAATCCTGCCTTCAAAAAATGGTTGCATGCATGCTTACCTGTAAATCCACTCGCTCCTGTAATTAACATTTTCGGGTGTTCGTTCAATTCATTTCACATCCATTTCACTCACATCTCTTGATCAGTCCGAAGTGGGATTTCTTTTATGATCGATTTTTATGACGAAGAAAAATTGATCTGATCTTATTTTTAAAGCTGCAAACCAATTCAAACATCAATATAGGACTCTAGCAATATCATGTAATTACTATGAAAAAAATTATTTCATAGCTTTTGCCAGCAGCGAATGCAATTTTCTTTTAGTGGACACTTAGATGATGATGAAAAACAAATAATCAAATGTGAACAATTTTTTCTAAAATAATGGGTTATGGTATAAGATGGCTAGGTTGCTTAGAATAAAGCAGATACTTTTTAGTTTCATTTAATCACCTAATTGAACCCCTCCTAATGAGAAGCTAGGAGAAAATAAAGCTGCTATTACGGTACATATAAGATACTGTTCAATTCCAATAAGAGCTGAACATCCGAGAAACGAAAAATAATTCGTGGGGAACCGATTCCTCAAATAAAAGAGATTAAATCGATTATATTTGTATACACAGCTCCCCACCTTGAATGACATCTAATCTAAAAAATGACCTTCAATAAGCATTTGCTTGATTTCCGCTTTTGTCATTAAAATATCATGAGAACTATAGCTTTTTGTTTTAATAGGCTTGCAGTTAGAATAAGATTGCCTTAATCCTGGAATGTCTACCGTAGGAAGCACAATAAAATAGTCTTTATTGTATACGACCGTATGAGCGATTTCATTGTCGGAAATAAGTACTTCATGGAGTTTTTCTCCTGGTCTAGATCCGCATTCGACAATGCTGACATCTTTTCCATTCTCTTCGATTAAAACTTCAGCCAAATCGATAATTCTGCATGCGGGTGAGTTCATGACAAAGATTTCTCCACCTTTACCATCATTTGCCG
Organism: Bacillus chungangensis; assembly: GCF_030812995.1. Taxonomy (GTDB): domain Bacteria; phylum Bacillota; class Bacilli; order Bacillales; family Bacillaceae_C; genus Bacillus_CF; species Bacillus_CF chungangensis. Next base: position 13,099 of record NZ_JAUSTT010000024.1, read on the forward strand.
CTTTTAATAATAGTTTCATTGTATGCTGCGGATTTAAGAAAAAACGAGTCATTCTTTTATCGGTAATGTTAATCTGATTCTTCTCTTTTATTTGTTTCATAAATAAATGAAGTACACTTCCACTTGTCCCTAGGACATTCCCACCTCTTACACAAATAAATTTCGTATCTGAATTTATTTGATTAGCGTGAACCATCAGCCTTTCACCAAGCGCTTTTGTCATACCGTAGAAATTTGCCGGATCTGCTGCTTTATCAGTTGATACATTAATTACTTTTTTCACACCATTTTCTATTGCAGCTTCAATCACGTTTTGGGTGCCTGTGACGTTTGTTTTCAACGCCTCAAGAGGTTGTATTTCACAAACGGGAACATGTTTTAGCGCAGCTAAATGAAATACATAGTCTACATCTTTAAGAGCTGTGATCAATGATTCTTTTTCTCGAATATCCCCAATACAAAAACTTAACCTAGGGTCATCTATATCTCTTCTCATCTGTACTTGACTATTTTCATTTCTGGAAAAAACGATGATTTTTTTAGGGTTGAGGGATAATAATTGATGTATAAGTTCATATCCCCATGAACCTGTACCGCCAGTAACTAAAATAACAGCATTATTAAGCATATACTTTGCCTCCTAAAATCTAAACACTTATGGTAACTTCATCCAGCATGGCTTGCCAATAATGATGATTACCTTCCCATTTATCTTCATTTGGCAGTTCAACGGCGCAAACTCTCTCTAAAGGCCAATCTTTTTCGATCATGCCGCCGACATTCGTATGATTGACAAGAAGAATGCGAAAATCGTTTTTTACTAATGATGATAAAATCGATTCAAGTTCTAAAATATCTTCAAAAGTACCTTCTGTTCTAACGAAAAGCACGCGCTTGCTGGTGTTCATTTTTTCCAAAAATCGACGAATACGTCTGTCATATTTTTCCTTTACTTCAGGATAAGTAGCTAAATGAGTAAGTGTATTCCTATCTGCTGGAAAATCGTGATTAGAAACCATATGATAAGCATCATCCGATACACAAATATTGTCATCCGCATATCCAATGATTCTTAAATTGGGCAAATCCATAAAGCCGACAAATCGATTCCGCAAAAGACGATTGACATCTGACAAAGCCGGAGATGCTATCCAGTCCAGCACCCCTGAAAAAGGCCTTAAATTATTCTTTTTAAGCTGAATCGATGCTAAACAAAGATCCCCTAAACTAAAAATTGCATCATAATTGCCTTTTATATCTTCCAAGCTCATTTTTAAGCCTCCCTTGCACGATGTAGTCTCCTAAGTGCATTTTCTATAAACAATCAATCGACGATTTTCGCTAAAGTTTTTTAGATATCACTTTTCTTCTCATTTGTTATCATCAGTCACAAGCAGGGATAAAGTGAAACTTCCATCAGTGAAGATTTTCTCTTATCCCCCACTGATAAGGAGTAGAACAAAGGCTAAGATCTCAGGCGTCCTCGAAAAGGAAACCGCTTTTCTTCGTGCGATGTATCGCTGCCGAAGCTTTCCTTGTCCTGTTGCAACGCTTTTGTGACCGACATCTTCGAAAAAGAAGAGCACTTTTTCTTCGTGCGATACTGATTCAAGAAGCTTTCCTTATCCTGTCGGCCCGAACCAATAGGACATTTGACTTGCAGTTATCCCCCACCTAGTGCTTCTGATTCCCTCTTACTCCCCGAGGTGGGGGTCTTGACTCGCCAATTAGATGTGGGATAAATAACTCTACTCCTTTTTAGTTGTTACCATATTAAATGCATAGAAATTTAAAATGATAGGGCAAAAAACTACTATTTTTAAAAATAGTCATTTGCACAAGGCTATTATGATAGTGAAAAACAAAATAAGATAATGAATCATAAAAGAAGCTAATGGAAAATGCTTTCAGTGATTTCACATTAGCTTCTTTTATAATAGTGAAACAATATTGCCATTTTTAATAAGTGATTCACGAAAGAAATGGGTGATTCCGTGAGTAAGTATACGTTTCTTTCAATCCTTTAAACATTTTGACTTGCGGCTCCCATTCCAGCAATTCTTGTGCTTTCTTATTATGGAGGCAACTGTGTTTAATATCACCGGCCCTTGCTTCGGTATTGATAGAATGAATGTTGGAACCATGAATTTGTGTCAACATTTTTAATAAATGATTTACCGATGTTCTCTGTGCCGTACTTACTTGAATAATTTCCTGATGTCCTCCTTCCACAGCAGCTAAATTTGCTCGGACGACATCCTTCACAAATATAAAATCACGTGTTTGCTCACCATTGCCGTGGATACTTACAGGCATTCCTTTATTCATTCTGTCTAAAAAGACTGCAATTACTCCCCCTTCTCCTTTGGCTGATTGTCTCGGGCCATAGACGTTGGCATAACGAAGAATGGTATAGGATAATCCGTAAAGCCTACCAAATAAACGGATATAAGACTCTGCTGTCAATTTAGATAAACCATAATAAGAAATAGGTACTGGCAAGTCTTCTTCCGTTACCATATCTTTTTGTATATTTCCATATACCGCAGAAGTAGAAGCAAAAATTATTTTTTGGACAGAAGCCTGTTGGCAAGCCTCCAATATATTAATAGTTCCGTTAATATTTACATCTGCATCATATTTTGGATCGAGGATAGACTTTCCCACATCGGCCTGAGCAGCTAAATGAAATACGACATCAGGCTTTTCCCGTAAAATCATTTCCTTTGTATCATTGCTGCATATATCAAGGTGATGAATAACAGCGAGCCGATGTATATTGTGTATATTGCCGGAAATCATGTTATCCAATACATGTACGTCAGCACCTTTCAAAATAAGTTCTTCGACGAGATGAGAGCCAATAAAGCCAGCTCCTCCAGTTACAACAGCCTTCATCATCATTCTCCTCTTATACGTTTTTTAGTATCGTATGTTGGATAAATGAAATTGGCACAAAACAACTTCCTAGTATAATAAGAAATAGATTTGTTCTAGTAAACTCGGTGTCTTGACTTTCTCAGTTAAATGTAGGGAAAAAAACTCGCTGATTGTTTTCAGCGAGTTAATGTTGGAAATAATTTATTATAAAATTTAGCTTGCATCGGTTTAAATATCCTCGTTATAGTCGGGTCTGGAAGGACATATTTTTCAGATATTGAGGTTTTTATTTTATCCCAAACCTGATGATCAACAAATACTTCTCTTGTTGATGAAGTAGAAAACAAAGTGTCATAAGATCTACTGCTCATTCGTTTAAAAATATGAGCAGCAGCGGGGTTAGGGACGACATAATCCTTAGGTACAGATGCTTTAATTCGTTCCCAGACCTGATCATCGACAAATACTTCTTGCATTGATGAAGTCGAAAACAATGATTTATAGTTTTCACTGCTCATTGGTTTAAAGATACGAGTGCTGACTGGATTGGGAAGGACATAATTCTTTGGAACTGAAACTTTAATTTTCTCCCAAACTTGATCATCGACAAAAACTTTTTGCGTTGATGATATGGAAAATAATGAGTCATAGTGTTCACTGCTCATTGGTTTAAAGATACGAGTGGAGACAGGATTGGGAAGAACATATTCCTTTGGAACAGAAGCTATAATTCGTTTCCAAACTTGATGATCAACAAATACTTTTTGGGTTGATGAAATAGAAAACAGTGAATCGTAGCATTCGCTGCTCATCGGTTTAAAAATTTCAATGCTGACAGGATTAGGAATTGCATAGTTTTCAGGTACTGAAGTTTGAATTCGTTCCCAAACCTGGTTATCAACAAATACTTCAGAAATTGTTGTTGGAAGCAATGGCAAAGAATCATTAATAGTACTATCCTTGAGTGATTCAAAACTTTTTTTATGATTGTGAGATTCTAACGAATGTTTATATTTGGTTGATTCTATCGTATTTTTTTGAATCGCACCATCACGAGAATGCTCTTGTTTTCGTTTCCAATTCAGAAGCTTATTCCACCACCGCGCTCCAAGCCAAAAATCTTTAAAGAATGTTTTCAGTCGAGACATTCTCATCGTCCTTTCTCTTATTTGCAATAGCACTTTGATAAAGCTCTATTAAATGATTAACTGCTTTGTCTATAGACCAATAAGTCATACCCCATTTTTTGGCGTTGGAACCAAGTTTCTTTCTGTATTTTTCATTTTTTAGTAGTTGTTCTAAATGATCGCATAATGCCTGTTCATCTCCAGCAGGTGATATTAACCCTGTTACTTCATGCTCCACTATCTCAGGCAGTCCCCCTGCATCACTTACAATCACTGGCAATCCAGCAATTTGCGCTTCTATAACTGATAAAGGCTGATTATCTAAAAGACTTGGAAGCACAAAAATATCCGCTAGAGACAATAAATAAGGTATATCTCCACGCTTGCCAAAAAATAACACATTCTCATCTAAACCTAATACTTTACTTTGCACTCGCAGCTCTCCTTGCTTGTCGCCAGTTCCAACAATCCAACAAACCCAGTCATCGCGAATTTCTTTTAATTTGCCAAGCGCAGCGATTAAATGATGAACCCCTTTGAGCTCAACTAGCCGCCCCGTAAAAATAATGACTTTCTTGTTAGCTGGGCGTCGAATCGAAGATTTCTCCTTTAACTTTTTTAAAAAAGACTTTGTGTCAAATCCATAGTGCAGCACTTTGATCTGTTCATCGGGAACGCTAAACTCATTTGTTAATATATTTTTCAACCAATTATTCGCTACTATTGTTACTTCTGCAGCCGTAGCTCCAGCACGTTCCAGCTCATCATAATATACTTTTGCCATATTTGAAGTAGGGGATTGATGAATGGTTGTTAACTGATGCCTTATCTCATGAGCTACACAACCATGCAGTGTAGCAACTAATGGAATCCTTTCGGGTTTAATTCGTTCCATACATGCAGTTGAGATAACATCTTGTGTATGAATGACATCATATTTTTCTAATCCTAAATATGCCACACTTAACTCATAAACATAACGTTGAATTTCTGTGTACTGCACCAATGCGTTTGCATGCATTGCTGGATAAGTTTGTTCAGTTAATTTTGCGTTCAGTAAAGGCAGCAACTTATCTTTCGTTATTTTTCGATCCTCATTTACAATATGAACATAATTATTATCGTCACCGTACCCGAGTAAATCGACTTCATGACCTAGCTCTTCAAGCTTTTTACCTAGTTGCTGCATATAATTCCATACTCCGCCTACATGTGGAATAGACCAGTACGTAGCAAGTAGTATTTTCATAAAAATACATCCTCCTTATTAATGTCATTACCCTAGAATATTTAAAAGACTTACTTATGGTGTAGGCTCTTATCTTGATTCTTCATATAATAATTTTAATTGAGCGATCTAGATTAGAAGGTTTTGACTATCCTCCCTTAATTAGTCGTAAATTATTTTTCGATAAGACGAAACGATACATTTTCCACGAAATATACTTTTATAAAAACGACTTAATCTAAATACAAAACTCGAGCAGCTTCAAAAATTCTTTTTTTGAAACTGCTCGAGTTCTTTTTGAGAATATGATTTTTTTCTATTATACGATAGCCAAATCTAGTATTTTATCACTTGAATGCAAGTATTTAATAGTCAAACTCAATACTTTATTAGCTAATAGACTTCATTTTGTTTTTTAATATATTTGAATTATTCACGAGTTTTAACAGCTTCTTCCTCCTTCTTTTGCAATACGGATTCCAAATATTTTTTGTTGTGTAGTATACTTGAATGATTTGGATGATAGCGTCGTGCTTTTTCATTATGTTTGTACGCTTTTTCATGTTGTCCCAGCTGATCATAACAAACACATAATTGCAAGTGAGGCAGCCATGTAGAAAAGCTTAAGTTTTGAAAACCTAAGTTATCTTTTGATACTTCAATTTGAGTGGCTAATCTATACCAAAATACAGCTGCGTTTAATGCTCGTTGTTGTAAAAAATAATACCCTAACCTACAGCAAAATTCTGGGCGCGGATGATCATATTGAAAAGAGCGTAAGATTGCGTTTAATTGGTTCTTACATTCTCCTAATTCAGCGTAACAATCCGCTAGTTTTCCGCAGGCAGCAATATTATCTTCTATCCATCCTTTTTCAGTTGAAAGAAATCTTTCATAAAAATCCTTGGCACGTTCATACATTAGATGATCTTTTAATTCATTGGCAAAATAATATAAATCACGAGGAGAAAATTCGACTCCATCAGCTAATTGTTTTTCATAAATAAGTAAATTACGATTTGCATCATGCCGATGTCTTTTATGAGTAACAGCAACATCGCTATTTAATATATTTCCACCTACTTCTAAATACTCATGCACTGCTCCAATCCATTTAAATTGCTTCGTTCTTTTTACAAGTCGATTACGTTTTAAACTTGTTGTAACATTGCCATATTCGTCAAATGAGAGGTGATAATCCATTGTCACCGAGTCAATTGAAAGATCAAGATTTTTCTTTAATATTTTTAATTTTTCTTGATCAGGAGCTAAAAACACATCATCGGCGTCCAGCCATAAAATGAAATCTTTCGTTGCTTGTTGAAAAGAATAATTTCTTGCTTTCGAAAAATCATCCACCCATTCAAAATCGAAAATACGGTCGGTATACTTAGAGACTATTTTTTTCGTTTGATCTGTTGATCCAGTATCAACGATGTTGATTTCATCCACTATATTTTTTACAGATTCTAAACAACGGCCAATCGTTGTTTCTTCATTTTTTACAATCATACATAAACTTATCGTTACCATACGTACCACCTCCATTGACTATCTATATGCCTGTGAAACCTGTCTGTTGATAACATTTCTGATAAAACAAAGATTGTATACAAATTTCTAATATATTCTTATTCAAAAGCAATTATTCAAACACTTTCTTTACAACGAATTAGCCGAACATTAAAAAGCTGCCCCCAAGTCATCTAATAACTGATTTTGGGACAGCCTTATTACTGGTTAGCTAAGTCTTATTAAGCGAATGGATGCATTAACGATTGTAGCGCCATCTGCGGTTGTATTAAGAGTATGATCCGATGCTCCTACATTACGAAGAGTGAGTGTTGCTTCATCTGGTATGGTTAAAATAGCAGACCCGACAAGATTGTAGCTATCGCCTACTGCACCAATTTGGCCATACGTTGTAAAAGCTTGCACTCCACCATTTAAAGTGATAGCAAAAGCTGCATCAATATTTAATAATGCAAATTGTGGTGCAATTTCATAGATAACCAAATAGTCGGCTCCATTTGCTACATTTATTGTAGAAGGAGCTGTAAATGAAACTCCTCCAGCTATTGGGCCAGTCGAATTAAATGTTACATCGGTTCCAGCAACCACTGTTTGTGCTCCAGTGTTAAATACATAAGCAAATTCACTAGAGACTGTACCAGTTGCACCCGTTGGACCAGTTGGACCGGTGTCACCTGTTGCTCCGGTTGGACCAGTATCGCCGGTCGCTCCGGTTGGACCAGTGTCTCCTGTTGCTCCGGTTGGACCAGTATCGCCGGTCGCTCCGGTTGGACCGGTGTCTCCTGTTGCTCCGGTTGGACCGGTGTCACCTGTTGCTCCAGTTGGACCAGTGTCTCCAGTCGCTCCGGTTGGGCCGGTATCGCCGGTTGCTCCGGTTGGGCCAGTGTCGCCGGTCGCGCCAGTTGGACCAGTATCGCCGGTTGCTCCGGTTGGACCAGTGTCTCCAGTCGCTCCAGTTGGACCGGTATCGCCGGTTGCTCCGGTTGGACCGGTGTCTCCTGTTGCTCCAGTTGGACCAGTGTCTCCAGTCGCTCCGGTTGGGCCGGTATCGCCAGTTGCTCCGGTTGGGCCAGTGTCGCCGGTCGCGCCAGTTGGACCAGTATCGCCGGTTGCTCCGGTTGGACCAGTGTCACCTGTTGCTCCAGTTGGACCGGGATCGCCGGTTGCTCCGGTTGGACCGGTATCGCCGGTTGCTCCGGTTGGACCAGTGTCTCCAGTCGCTCCGGTTGGACCGGTGTCTCCAGTCGCTCCGGTTGGACCAGTGTCTCCTGTTGCTCCGGTTGGACCAGTATCGCCGGTCGCTCCGGTTGGACCGGTGTCTCCTGTGGCTCCGGTTGGACCGGTGTCTCCTGTGGCTCCAGTTGGACCAGTGTCTCCAGTCGCTCCGGTTGGACCAGTGTCTCCTGTTGCTCCGGTTGGACCAGTATCGCCGGTCGCTCCGGTTGGACCTGTGTCTCCAGTCGCTCCAGTTGGACCGGTATCTCCCGTGGCTCCAGTTGGACCGGTGTCTCCTGTGGCTCCAGTTGGACCGGTATCTCCTGTGGCTCCAGTTGGACCGGTATCGCCGGTCGCTCCGGTTGGACCAGTAGCTCCGGTTGCTCCGGTTGGACCAGTAGCTCCCGTTGCTCCGGTTGGGCCAGTGTCGCCGGTCCCGCCAGTTGGACCAGTAGCTCCAGTCGCGCCAGTTGGACCGGTGTCTCCTGTGGCTCCGGTTGGACCGGTATCTCCTGTGGCTCCAGTTGGACCGGTATCGCCGGTTGCTCCGGTTGGACCGGTGTCGCCCGTCGCTCCGGTTGCACCAGTGTCGCCGGGCGCGCCAGTTGGACCAGTAGCTCCGGTCGCGCCAGTTGGACCGGTGTCTCCTGTGGCTCCGGTTGGACCGGTATCGCCGGTTGCTCCGGTTGGACCAGTAGCTCCGGTTGCTCCAGTTGGGCCAGTAGCTCCGGTCGCGCCAGTTGGGCCGGTGTCTCCTGTTGCTCCGGTTGGGCCAGTGTCGCCGGTCGCGCCAGTTGGACCAGTAGCTCCGGTCGCGCCAGTTGGACCGGTGTCTCCTGTTGCTCCGGTTGCACCAGTGTCTCCTGTTGCTCCGGTTGGACCGGTATCGCCTGTCGCTCCGGTTGCTCCAGTATCGCCTGTCGCTCCGGTTGCTCCAGTTGCACCAGTAGCTCCGGTTGCTCCAGTTGGACCGGTGTCTCCTGTTGCTCCTGTCGCGCCGGTTGCTCCAGTAGCTCCGGTCGCGCCGGTTGCAGATAATAATGCTACATCATCTACTAAAATCGGTGCCCCTCCTACTTGTGACAGGTTATTAATTAAAATAAATGCTTGTGTCGTACCCGGTGGAGCAGGAGTTGTAGTTTGATAGACTTCAAGCCATGTGCTATTTAATACATTTGGTATTCGACTTGCTGGTATATCAGTTAAGAGTCCGGTGCCAAGGAAATTAAACATACTATCAAAAAAAGATACTTGCAAGAAGACTGGACTAGCCGGTGCGTCCCCTTCTTTAGCTAAAGAAACAAGAAACTCCAATCCCTCTCCTGCATTAGCTGGAACAAATTGAGCAATAAAAGAGAGAACGGGACCTCCTGGGAATCTTGCCGAAAAAAAGCCTGAATGCGAAAATTGGCTGGTAATCGTAGTATTACTAAAAATCCAAGGAGATAGAGTTCCTGTTTCGAAACTTCCATTAGTCACTAAATTCTGAATGGTCATTCTTGTCAATTCCCTCCAATACAAATGAATTCCTTCAAAAATGAAATTCTCAATATACTATGTCTTCTGAGTTCAAAAGGACACAACGTTTTCATTATTTTAGAGAGAACTGATTTATTATTTCAGGACTTCTTCTTTTTTAGCCTAATGTACCACTTCTTATTAAAATAATATTCTAATTTATAAAAATATAATTAGGTATCTTTATTCGCTTTAAGTTAATTCTCCAAGATTTTTATTAAATTTAAGTGATTTACTTTTCTTTTCTTCTAATAAATAAAAACCAATTTCAAAAAAAATTATATTTTGTACATATCTTTTCACTGTCTGACAAAACTTGTTAGCTATCATACAGTCCCTTAAAAATGAAAAGAAGCCCTCAATAGGACTCCTGATCTCTTTCTATTTCTTTAAAACCGTCAACGAGCAGTTCTAAAGCGCCTGTTGTTGGATCCATAATAAAACCGTGCACTGGAATATCAGGTGGAAGCAACGGATGATTACGAATAATCTTAATACTATGAAGAACCCCTTCTTCTACACTTTCAAAGCCTCTTAAAAATCGCTCCATCCGAATTCCTGAATTCTCTAGAGTTGTGAGCACCGTTTCGTCAATCCCACGTTCTCTAATTTTGCCAACCATTCCCTCCGTGTCAAGCTTTGTCATCCCACATCCATGGTGGCCAACGACAAACACCTCTTGAGCACCCATTTCATAAATTGCAACAAGAATACTACGCATTGCACTTCCAAATGGCTGTGTAAGAATGGCTCCCGCATTTTTGATTATTTTTGCATCACCATTGCGTAGATTCATTGCTTTAGGCAGCAATTCAACTAAACGGGTGTCCATACAAGTAAGGATCGCCATTTTCTTATCGGGATATTTATTCGTTAAATATGCCTCATAATCCTTGTTCTCAACAAATTTCTTATTATGAGCCAAAATCTCTGAAATACTTGTCATGATACTTCCCTCCATGCTATTCTTTACAGATTCAACTAATCCATGCCTTATCTTGACACGCTTAGCTGTCCTATCCTATTAATGAAGAAAGACACACATTGCTCATACCATTCTATTAAAAGTTTTCTCGCATCTCTCTATAACAGAAACTCAATTAAAAACGGAACTTTTCTCCGAAAAACACTCTTTCTTGTTGATGTCTTCAGAAGCTTGCCTTGTCCTCTTCTAATTTTAGAAGTAAGATATGATTCAGTAAGAGATGCGAAAAAATCTCACCTCCTGTTTACTCCCAACTCTACTATCCTCTATAAAGATGGGGGGCTTACTGCCAGTTAAATGGTGAGATAAAAGTAGAAAGAGAAGACTAAGTAAACCCCATGATAAGGGAGCTGTCTTCTCTTGAGCATTATTATAACAAAAATACTATCATTTTTGGAAGTCATAAATTATAATCGTTTTTTGTTCCTTTAGTGCTTCACCATAATAAAAACCGTTTCCGAAACTTCATGTGCAGATGCATCCATGATTTTCTCTAAGTTAAAAGCAATCGCTTGCATCTCCTCAAGGTTTTCTGCAAAAAAAATCGGCGCACCCCCTCCTACTTTTTCCTTTTGCGTCGTAATCATTGCTAAAATGTATCCAGTTACTTCCATATTCAGTGACCCTCCATTTGGCTAACTACGCTTTTTCTCCTTACTTGGCAATCGGATTGCACTATCTAAAATAGGAACATCCCTTAAAGATAGCATAATCTGTTCTATATCTTTTTCCTGTGGAAGCAACAGCAGTCCAATAGAGCCATTATTCATATCACGCTTCGAAATGGGAACCAACGTTGGCTCTCCAGAATCACGATAAACCCCTAGCACATTCGAGACATGATGAAGCATTGCCTGCCGTTGGCCAAGATAGGATAAGGTTACGATACTATCGTCATTTTTCGGCTTTACGACGATGCCTATCCCCTTTTCCATGATAATCTTCTTATCATTTTCTAACCCAACATTCATTAAATGAATGCCATCTACAAAGAGGTTGGGACCCTTGAAATGCAGCTCTCCTACTTTAAAATCAGCAATATGCTGCAGCGTCTTACCCGCCATCTTTACTTTATCTATGATTAAAAGTACAATCCCTACTGGTATAGCCCACATAAAATGAAACAGACTCGCCGCTAAAGTCGTGGCCATTGCCGTAAACATGACAAGATAGTTGCGTCCTTCAAAAGCTTGAGCCATCCCTTCTATAAAAGGTCCTCCTCTTGGAACAAGTTCCATTTCATCGAGCTTTTCCAGCGTTTGTCGCTCCATATTTCGCACTTCTCGAAATTGAGTAGAGGCGAGCCCTAAAAACGTAACAGCAGTCCAATCCGATTCTAAAAAAGATGGAACTGCAACGGCACCAATAAAGGACGCAATAAAACCAAAAGATAGATTAATCGTTCTTCCTTGCGGATAAGATGGATATTGACGTGAATCGGTTCGCATCATTACGATTCTCGCAATAAATCCAAAAGCTATTCCAATTGTCGTAGATAGCAAATATTTTTCCATCTCGCTCTCCTTTTTTGCGATATTTATTTTTTATCCGTCCTTTTCGTTAATAGTTATTCTTTCCGATTACTTATTGGTTATGCGAAAATCCCTTGTAAATAATTCCTTTAGGTATTGACCAGCCTTATCATTTTTTAACAAAGCATACAAAATTCTTTCCTTTGCTAGTAATTTAAAGGAAACATTCGTACAATAGAGGCTAGAAGTCGATTAATGTACAACTGTATCGATCAGCGGTACGAGTTAGTACTTTTACCACAAAAACATCAATTGTTTATTATTTAGCAGCTGTGAGACAAGATACATAGAATGAAACTTCGAAAGATGAGGTCGAAAAAATGAATGATATGTGGGAGCCGTATATGAAAGTAATTCATGGAGCAGGGCTTGGAGATATCGAAGAATGGGTAAAACTAGATATTAGCATGACACAAATGAAAGTACTCATGTTATTAAATAAAGAAAAAGAAATGAAAGTAAGTGATGTCGCTGAAGCATTACATACATCCTTGTCAAATATGACTGGCATTTTAGATCGTTTAGAAGGGATGCAATTCGTTGAACGCTTTCCTTCTCCAATCGACCGCCGCTCTGTACTAGTACGATTAACAGACAAAGCAAACCAGATTTTTATTAATTTGCTGGCATCTGGCCATGAAAAACTCCAACAAGCAGCAGCAACACTAACAGAAGAGGAAAAAACGATTGTCAAAGACGGATTGAGACTGCTTGCAAATGCCTTAGATAAGACGAAAAAAGTGTGAGAACGATGCTCTCACACTTTTTTTATTTGGTTAATAATGAATCATGAGGACGACAAACTTTAGTTATACCTTATGATGTTTAAGAAATTACAATAAATGTTCTCTTGACTTCTTCTTTTATATCATCATACAATTAATTCATATAAAATGAATTATTAACTTAAAGTTAACTAAATAAACAAAAGGGGAATCAAGATGGGAACAACAAACAATAACCAACGAGCAGCTTTGACGTTGTTTACAGTTGGCGTCTTTATGGCCGCACTTGATAACGGGATTATTAGTGCAGCCTTGACCACAATTAATCGTTCTTTTGGTGTTTCTGCCTCATGGGGAGCATGGGGAGTAACTTTATATTCACTTGGGCTTGCAGTAAGTGTTCCAATCGTTGGCAAGCTTTCTGACAAGTTTGGACGAAAAAAGCTTTTTATGATTGAAATTGCTCTTTTTGGAATTGGTTCATTACTTGTAGCAGTAAGCCAAACTTTTTCGATGTTTTTAATCTCTAGACTTATTCAATCATTAGGAGGCGGGGGTATCTTTATTATTGGTAGTTCTCACGTATTGAGCACCCTGCCAAAAGAAAAACAAGGGCGTGCTCTCGGATTACTTGGAGGAATGAATGGGGTTGCAGCAGTACTAGGTCCTAATATTGGCAGTTTTTTGCTTGATTTAACAGGAAATTGGCATTGGCTATTTCTCATTAATATTCCTATTGCGATTGTTTTAATCTTTTGTGGGGTAATATTTATTCAAGAAACAAGCAACCCCAACGATGGTCCACTAGATTTTCTAGGAAGCCTCTTGTTGTCTTTTGCTATTTTAAGTGTCATGTATGGAATGACTAATCTAAGTGGTGCAGAACTTATCAAAAGTTTATTGACTTTGAAAGTTTATGGTTTTTTGCTTCTAGGAATTGTGTTTGCGATGCTCTTTATATTCTTTGAAAAACGTGTTGAAGAAAATGGCCATGATCCAATATTATCCTATTCTCTCATTAGAAAGAAGCAGTTCCAATGGACATTATTAATTGGCATGTTATCAGGCGCCTTTATTGCAGCAGTCATTTTCATTCCGTCCTATGTTGAACAAGTACTAGGCATAAGTGCTGAAAAATCTGGGTACTGGATGACCCCACTAGCACTAGCATCTGGAATAGGTGCTGGCTTAGGCGGCGTTATCGTCGATAAACGCGGTCCAATTAAAGCGCTCTTCTTAGCAAGCATCATTACAATGATTGGTTTTTTTCTCTTTCCTTTTTGGGTCGAAAATTTATGGCAATTTATCGTTGCAAGCACTATTGCTGGTATAGGATTTGGCATTACACTTGGAGCTCCAATTAGTGTCCTCGCAACAGAAGGAGCAGGAGCAAATAAAGGCTCTGCACTAGGCACCCTCTCTGTTGTTCGCCAAATTGGACTAACAATTGCTCCAACGATCTACGCAGGTTTTATTACGAGAAGCTTTCAATCAGCCGGAGAAAAGATGATCAATCATTTGAAAGATGCTGGTATTAATATAAACGATATTCCTCTAGAATACTTAAATAGCCTACACGAAAATATGGATCAAGCTGCCATTGAAGAGGCGATAACAAATATACCTGACCCGACAGTTCAACAAACAATCATGAACACGTTGCATGATATCGCGTACGAAGGATTTAGCGGATTATATTTAACAGTTGCTATCATTTCTTGCTTGTTTTTCTTTGCAGTTGGCATCTTAGCACTCATTCGTACAAGAAATAAAGAAAAAATGTTGTAATGCTCTTTTTATTAAACTGGATGCGATCTAAAAAAAATCGAAACGCCCAGTAAGTCTTAAATTCTCGTTTGATTATAAATCTTTCAGGGTATCCTAATAGCATAAAGATATTTGAAAGAGAGGAAATGTAAATGATTTGGACGATTATTGGGATTCTCATTTTACTTTGGATCATTGGTCTTATAACAAAGGTGGCAGGTGGACTCATTCATCTATTGCTTATTGCAGCCTTAGTTGTACTTATATTCCGTATGCTAAGAAATCCAAAGTAACCTAAACACATTTACTATCTCTGCTGAAGCTCCCCATATTCCTGCCTGTAATATTCTGGAGATGGCTTAACGATATTGAGAAGCTTGTTATGCTCATATACGTTACGATCCTTATCCTGCCAAGAGCCTAATCAATCAAAAATAATGATTTAGAGGTGAGATGAGAAAACACCTTCATCGCACCTTCTCATCTCTTTCCTCTCGAACCGTTCGTGTTAGATAAACCAAATCTTTGCAAACGTTTATAAAAGGTGCTTCTCGGAACATCTAGTAGTTTAGCAGCTAACGATACGTTTCCATTTGTTTTCTTCAGTGCCTCAATCATCCTCTCTTTCTGAATTATTTCTCGATAAGAGAGCTCCTGAATGCCATTATTCTGCTGGCTGTATGTTTGTCTAGGGCTTAGAATCATGGAGTTTACTAATGATATGAGTTGGCTATCATGTAGTTCTTCGTCTTGCATCATGATATGTAGCCTTTCCAATACATTAAATAATTCACGGATATTACCAGGCCAAGTGTAGGCTTGTAATGCAGTAAAAAATGCTTGTGGAAATGTGATATGCCAATGATGTTTACGGCAATAAAATCGAACTAAATGCGGAATATCCTCCTTGCGTTCGTGTAAAGTCGGAACATATATAGGAAAAACATGAAGGCGATAAAATAAATCTGAACGAAATGTTCCTGCATGGACAAGCTGTTGTAAATCTTGATGCGTCGCTGAAATAATTCGTACATCTACTGGAATGCTCTGGCTGCTGCCAACTGGTGTTACACTGCGTTCCTGAAGCACTCTTAATAAAGCAACTTGCATAGATGGCGTGATTTCTCCAATTTCATCAAGAAAAAGAGTTCCTTGATGCGCCTGTTCGAATTTTCCTTTAAAACCATTTCTCCGTGCACCAGTAAATGCACCTTCTGCATAGCCAAAAAGTTCGCTTTCCATTAATTCTTTTGGAATAGCTCCACAGTTTACAGCTATAAAAGGCCCATTCTTCCGCTCGCTGTTTTCATGAACCGCTTGGGCAATAACCTCTTTTCCTGTGCCCGTTTTGCCAAAAATCGCAACACTTGCATTTGTTGATGCCACTTTTTTTATCGCATTTAATGTCTGTTTAAAAGCAGCGCTAGTTCCAGCTTCCCCTCTAAAAGAAAATGACTTTGAAATAAGAACAGAATGTAATGCTTGCGGTTTTTTCTGTAAATAAAGACAGTGGCCAATTTGCTGATTCGTAATGTTTGAAACAATTGGCGATTTTTTTTGTACTTGATAGCCAGATTGCATGATCTCACTGAGGTCCATACCGCTCCAGAAAGAAAACTCCTTCCTAATTGGGCGGCTTACTCCAATGATACCTTGCTTTTGATCACAAATAATTGCAGGGATATCGAGATCCACCATGGCAAAAGATCTTTCAAACAGTTCTACATGCGCTTGTTTTATTCGAGAACGTATTTCTTGTTCAATTGCATATCCGGCAGATATCGCCATGCCAAGCATATATGGATGAGTCCGCTCTATTGGACAGGTGAAATCTAGAATCCCAACAATGATTCCATCTTCATTTCGAATAGGTACAGCAGCACAACTCCAAGCATGCGATGAAACAGCATAATGCTCTGCTCCTCTCACCATCATTGATTCTTGCGTCTTTAGCGCTGTTCCAATTGCATTTGTACCGACTTCTTGTTCTGTCCAGCACACACCCTCGATAAAATTAATTTTTCTCGCTTGCCGCAGCACTTGTTTATTTCCTGATGATGATAAAATGTAACCCTCTGAATCAATAAGCAAAGCAATCATACCAAGTTCTTCCAAATCAGACTGAATACGATTTATATAACGTACAGCCGTTTCAAGAAAACATGTGCTCTTCTCTCTTTTCGCTTGAAAAAGCTCATCCGATAGAATTGCTTCTGCTTTTCCTTGATAAGGATTGACACAAGCTTCTTTACAGCGATGCCATGACTCAGCGATTCTTTTATTCAATCGTGAAGTATCAAGACTGTCTTCGTTGACAAAACGCTTCCATGTGTCTAAAGAAAGTGTCTCCTCTAACATGCTTCCCTCTCCTCTTGTCATAATGAAGTAAAACTATATATTTAAATATTCTGAAATAATATATAATGAAGGAAAATCATCCTAGTTTTTGTCACTTTATTTTTTCTTTTATTCCACTTGTCGATTTGTTCCATCTTACAAGACAAGGAAAGCTTCCACAGTTGATATCGCTGTTTTTCTATGACACCTGCTTTAAGATAATATGCTTCTTATTTCATCATAAAACAAAAATAAAGCGTTTTCAACAAGATAACACAGCACCTTTTGCCAAATTTGTTAAAGTTTCAGGCGCTAAAAGGAAAAGAGCGGTCATGTCAACCGCCCTTGTATTTTGGTTATATATGAATGGCCTGTCCAGTTGCTTGAAGCAACGCTTCCTGTACTGCTTCGGATAATGTAGGATGGGCAGTGATCCATTGCTCTAAGCTATCGAGCGTTAATTCTAAATGAAGCATCAAAGTGCCTTGTCCAATTAACTCAGTGGCGCGTGGACCTACTATCGTCATACCAACAATTTCTTGATATGTTCTTTCAACGATGACTTTTACTTTCCCAACCGGCTCTCCTAAAATAAAGGCTCTTCCATTCGCGGCAAAAGAACATTCACCAATTAAAACCTCATCACCATACTGTTTTCTTGCTTGCGTTTCTGTTAAACCGATACTTGCAATTTCTGGCGTCGAATAAATACAGCGAGGAACCGCATGATAATTTACACTAGCCTGTATTCCACAAGCAT
This sequence comes from Bacillus chungangensis, assembly GCF_030812995.1. Taxonomy (GTDB): domain Bacteria; phylum Bacillota; class Bacilli; order Bacillales; family Bacillaceae_C; genus Bacillus_CF; species Bacillus_CF chungangensis. Next base: position 30,706 of record NZ_JAUSTT010000024.1, read on the forward strand.
GCAAAGCGGCTATTTTCCCTTCATGAAAAGCAACATGTGCCAGCTGCTGGCCACCTATCACATCGCCACAAGCATATATATGGGAAATATTCGTTTGCATTTGTTCATTCACTATAATGCCTTTTTCGTTAAAATGAAGGCCAATGTTATCTAAATCTAAGTTTTCGACCCTAGGCTTTCTTCCAACAGAAAGAAGCACATAATCGGCAATTTGCTCATGATTTTCGCCTCGATGTTCAAATATAACTTTCTGTTCTGATTGTATTAGCTCCTTTAAGATTGCAGATGTATAAACATGAACACCATCTTCTTTTAATTTCGCTTCTAGTATCGCCGCGATGTCTTTATCTTCACCCGGCAACAGTTGATCAGCTGCTTCGACGATTGTAACCTTCGTTCCCATTCTGCTATAAATACTAGCAAATTCACAGCCGATTACGCCGCCGCCAACGATGAAAAGTGTTGAAGGAATACTGGCAAACATCAATGCTTGCCTACTATGAATAATCCATTTATCATCAAAAGCTGCAATTGGAAGCGCTGCAGGTGTGGAACCTGTAGCGATAATAATTCGATCCGCTTCAATTCTTTCTTCCATATCTTCTGTTACGACTTTCACACAAGAATCGGTTAAAAATGAAGCGCTTCCCGTCTTAACTGTAATTTTATTTTTCCTCATAAGATAGTGAATCCCTTGTACGAGTTGATCGACTATTCCATTTTTAAACAGCTGTACTTGCGGCCAATCGATTTGTATTTGCTCCACTGGAAGTTTCACACCAAATGTGCTTGTGTGCTTCATTTTTTCAAAAAGATCTGCACTTTCTAATAATGATTTTGTTGGCATGCAGCCTTCATTTAAACATGTACCTCCAAGTTCATGCTCCTCAATCAAGATCACCTCGTGTGCTTGGCGGGCGGCCGTAATAGCCGCCACATATCCTGCTGGACCACCACCAATAATGACAATTTTTCGCAAAACTTATCACTCCTATCTGCACTACTTCGTCAAAGGGTGGAGCTATCGTATACGTAAAACCTAAGATATGAGACGTTTATTTTTTTGAAAAACACAACATTCATCTTTTACAAAAGCAAGGCATGTGGCTCTTCCAACAATTGCACTACCGTCTTGAGAAATGCTGCTGCTGGAGCACCATCTAAAACGCGATGATCAAACGTCAAGCTTAGTGGCAAATAGCTGCGTTTTTCAATATTTTCACCGATAAAAGCAGGACGGACTTCAATCGCTCCGACACCGAGAATCCCTGTTTCTGGTGGATTTAATATTGGTGTAAAATGTTCAATGCCATATGCGCCTAAATTTGAAATTGTAAAAGTAGAACCAGCCATTTCTTCACTTTCAAGTGTTCCTTCTCTTGCCTTTTGCGCTAACAATTTTATTTGTTGAGATATGTGAAGCAAGGAAGCTTGTTCAGCATGCTTGATAACAGGCACAACTAAACCATTTTCTAAAGCGACTGCGATGCCAAGATGAATGTTGGCAAATTGTTGAATATGCTCATTAACATATGCGCTATTCATTTGTTCGTGTTTTTGCAAAGAGAGTACAACTGCTTTCGCAATAAAATCGGTTATCGTTAATTTGTTGTGATGGTTTTTTTCAGCGATGCTCGTTAATTTCCTTTGTAATGCTTGCAATTCAGTAACATCGGCTTTGCTATTGAGTGTTAATTGCGCTGTATGTTGGATACTCGTATACATTCTATCTGCAATTACTTTGCGCATCCCTTCTACTTTTAATTGTTTGCTTGCTTCAACTGCAGCTGCTTTCATTTCTCCTTTTTCAGCATCATTTTGCGCTAATGCTTCTGTCACATCTTCTTTTGTAATTCTGCCTTGTGGTCCAGTCCCATGAATATGCTCGATGGACAGCCCAGCAGCTTCCGCCATTTTTCGAGCAACAGGAGAAATTTTAATCTTTCCATTACTTGCTTGATTTGTAGCTTTCTTTCGTTTTTTATCGATTTCAACCGTTGCAGCTATCTCTTGGTGTTCTGTTGCTTGTGTTGCAGGATCAGGCTGCGATGGAACCTGTTCATTTTTATTTCCTATATAGCCGATTACAGCCCCAGGCGGAACACCTATCCCTTCCGAAACAGATATATCGATTATCGTACCATCTGCAGGTGCTTCTATTTCTGCTTCAATTTTCTCTGATTGAATGCTGGCAATTAGCTCCCCTTTTTTTACTGTATCACCGACTTTTTTATGCCAAATTGCGACGGTTCCTTCTTTCATCGCCATCCCCATTTTCGGCATGATGATTTCAACTGCCATGATTAAAACCTCCCTTATAGCTTTAGCTTTGCTGTTCCTAGCGTTGCAAACCTTTGCAACATCTATTGATTGAAGACAAAAGACCCGCTCCCTTTATGGACTTATACGAGGGACTCTTCTCCAATCATTTCTGAGACAGCAGCAATTACTTTTTCCGGTGTTGGCAAATATATATCTTCTAATGGTGGTGAAAATGGCACAGGCGTATGCGGAGCTGTAACCCTTTTTATAGGTGCATCTAAATGATCAAAGCCTTTGTCCGCAACGAGTGCTGCAATATCAGTTGCAATGCTGCAGCGTGGATTCGCCTCATCAATGACAAGCAAGCGATTTGTTTTTTCAACGGATGATAAAATCGTTTCTTCATCAAGAGGCGATAAACTTCTTGGATCAACAATTTCTACTTCCAGCCCTTTTTGAGCAAGATGCTCTGCAGCTTGGATTGCTGTGTGTACTTGTTTTCCAATGGCAACAATTGTTAAGTCAGTACCAGCTCGTTTCACATCTGCTTTCCCTAACGGAATCGTATAATAATCTTCCGGAACATCTCCAGTCATGTTATACAATGTCTTATCTTCAAAAAAGACGACTGGATCATTATCTTCAATTGCAGCTAGCAACAGCCCTTTTGCATCATACGGTGTGGAAGGGACTACTACTTTAATGCCCGGAATGCTTGTAAACAGAGCGTACAAACTTTGTGAATGCTGGGCGGCCGCGCGAAATCCTGCCCCGTGGGTTGTACGTATCGTAACTGGCACTTGGGCTTTTCCGCCAAACATGTAACGAAATTTGGCTCCTTGATTCATCACTTGATCTAAACATGTGCCGATAAAATCATTAAACATCAATTCAGCAATTGGCCGTAAACCTGTTGCCGCTGCAGCCATTGCGGCTCCAATATAGCCAGCTTCAGAAATAGGGGTATCGATAATTCGTTCACGGCCAAATTCTTGAACAAGTCCTTTTGTAACACCTAATACACCACCCCATGCTTCATCGTCTTGAAGATGATCTACATTCGCTCCTCCAGCAACGTCTTCTCCAAGGAGGATAACATCTTGATCTTTCCGCATTGCTAATTTCATTGCCTCATTAATTGCTTTTGACATCATTAATTTTCTGGTCATTGTTTTTCCCTCCCCTTATTCATACGAGACATATACATCTTCTAAAAGCTCCGATTCCTCTGGATAGGCACTATTATCCGCAAAGCTTACAGCCTGTTCCATCGCTTTTTCTACTGTTTCTTCTATCTTCATTATTTCATTTTCTGTTAGCGTATTTTTTGCCAGCAATTGTTTCCTAAAAAGCTGAATGGCATCTTTTTCGAAAAGATGTTCTTCTTTCTCTTGATCAGTCTTATACTTTTGCGCATCTCCTTCAAAATGGCCGTAATTTCGATATGTTACACATTCAATAAGTGACGGCCCTTCCCCATTTCGAGCCCTTTCAATTGCCTCTTTAGCTGCTTGATAAACGGCGATAACATCTTTGCCGTCAACACGAACACCAGGAATACTATAAGCAGCGGCGCGATCGGCAATTGTTTTACAACTGGAAGCATATGTGAACGGAGTTGCTTCACCATAGCCATTATTTTCAGCGATAAATACAACGGGCAGCTTTAACACCGCAGCAAGGTTTATCCCTTCGTGAAAAGTTCCCTCATTATTTGCACCATCGCCAAAAAAGCAAACGCTTACAGCATTCGTCTTTTTATACTTCGCTGTCAATGCTGAACCGCAAGCAAGTGGGAAACCGCCTCCAACGATTCCATTGGCGCCAAGCATTCCCTTATCCAAATCTGCAATATGCATTGAACCGCCTTTGCCTTTACAAAGGCCTGTCGCCTTGCCAAATATCTCTGCCATCATTCCATTCAAATCGCAGCCCTTCGCGATGCAATGACCATGTCCACGATGTGTACTCGTAATGCTGTCCTCATTGTTAAGATGTGCACATACTCCAACAGCAATTGCTTCTTCTCCAGCATATAAATGGACAAAACCTGGTAAATTCCCTTTTGCAAATAACTCATGCACCTTGTCTTCAAACAGGCGAATTTCCAACATTTTCTTGTACATCCAGCGAGATTTTTCTTGATTTGATAATACTTCCATTTCTTTTGTTTTTTTCAACATCTCCAACCTCCTGTTCTTTTCGTCTTCAGGCCTCACTTTCCATCATACGAGTAAACATTTCTTTTCATTCCTCGATGTTGAAGTGCGGCTTAAAACGCGTCCACTTTCTTGCTGTGCAGCTTCACTTCATAATGAAGCGAAAAATGAGTTTGCTATCTTAATAAGCGTTCATACTCATCTTTCATCCTTCACTACATGATATAAGCAAATATCGTGCCAACTTAAAAAGGCTAAAAGGTAGAGGTTTAACTTTCATAGACGACTTCGTTGAAGGAACAAAATGAGACACCTTTCTCAAAATGTCTCTTATTGTCTACTGATGATGAATGAAAACTCAAGGCAGAAAAAGAGGATAAAGTGAAACTTCCATCAGTGGGGGTTTTCTATCATCCCCCACTGATAAGAAGTAGAACAAAGGCTAAGATCACAACGTCCTGTTGCAACGCCTTTGTAACCGACATCCTCGAAAAAGAAAAGCACTTTTTCTTCTTGCGATGTTGATTCAAGAAACTTTCCTTATCCTGTCGGCCCGAACCAATTGGACATTTGACTTTCAGTTGTCCCCCACTAGACTTCTTGATTACTCTAACTCTTGAGGTGGAGGCCTTACTGCCAGTTAGATGTGGGATAAAAAAACACATTATTTCAGCTTTTTCAGATGAAATGAAGCTGAAATAATGTGAGAGATCATTTTATACATGTTAATGGAGTTCTATAATACGTTGGTTCGAACTTCCTCTATAAGGTAAAGATAGATCACGTAATTCTAAAATAAAGGGACCGTCTACGAGCACATCACATAATGATAAAAGTTGATGTTTGTATACATCTTTAGATGACTGCAGCTCTTCCATTGTGTACCCAGTGTAAATCCAGATGTTTTTGCCTAACTTTTTTATTTCTTTGGCGAGCGGGACGATTTTTTTTGCCTGTATGAAAGGGTCGCCTCCTGAAAAAGTCACATTCGCTAACGGATTGGAACTAACTTCTGCCATAATGTCCTCAACTGTTAAATCCGTTCCATTTTTCATATTCCAGCTTTGAGGGTTATGGCAGCCGTTGCAGCGATGAGGGCAGCCAGCAAAAAAGATGACCGTTCGTAAACCTGGACCGTCAACAACAGAATCATGAAGAATATTCATCACTTTCATTTATGCTTCACTCGTTCCTGTTCTTCTGCTTGTTTTGCCGTATTCCATTTTGTCATATCCCCTACTAAATACCCTGTGATTCGTCTGATCCGTTCTATATATGTTTCATCATGATTTTTACATCGAGGACACTCATTATCAATTGTTCCTGTAAAGCCACAGCACTTGCAGCGATCAACTGGATGATTAATCGAACCGTATCCAATCTGATATTGCGCCATTGCTTTTACTAAAACATCAAGGGCTTCTATATTTTTTGACACATCACCATCGCACTCAATATAACTAATATGCCCAGCATTGCATAAAGCGTGGAAAGGACCCTCTTTTCTGATCTTATCAATTGCTTTAATAGGATAATAGACAGGAATATGGTATGAATTCGTATAGTATTGACGGTCTGTTACTCCTTTAATAATACCGAACTCCTGTTGATCTTGCTTCGTGAATTTTCCTGACAGCCCTTCTGCCGGCGTCGCAATAAGGGAGAAATTCAAGCGATGTTCTTCAATGGCATCATCCATCTTCTTTCTCATGAATTGAATGATTTCGTAACCTATTTGATAAGCTGTATCATTTTCACCGTGATGGCTGCCTGTTAAGGCTTTAAGTGCTTCTGCCAATCCAATAAATCCGACACTCAATGTCCCTTGTTTTAACAGATCTTCCAGTGAATCTTCTTCTTTCAGATTTTCTCCGCCCTTCCAAATACCCTGTGAATAAAGAAATGGGAAGTGTTTCGCTTTCTTTTTCATTTGAAATTTATATCGCTCTAGCAATTGTTGAATCGTTATGTCCATGTAATAATCCAACTTCTCATAAAACTGCTCTAACGTATTAGAAGTTAAAGCAATCTTGACAAGATTGATGCTCGTAAAGGATAAATTGCCTCTTCCAACACTGTTTTCATCGCCATGCAAGTTACCCATTACACGAGTTCTACAACCCATATAAGCGACTTCCGACTCAGGTGTCCCATTATAATATTGATAGTTAAAAGGAGCATCAATAAAACTAAAATTTGGAAATAAGCGTTTTGCTGTTGTTTGGAGCGCCAATTGGTATAAATCGTAATTCGGTTCATGTGGCTCAAAATTAATTCCTTTTTTCATTTTAAAAATTTGAATAGGAAATATCGGCGTTTCTCCATTGCCTAGACCTGCTTGTGTTGCCAGCAAGATATTTTTTATTACCATCCGACCGGCAGGAGATGTATCTGTGCCATAATTGATTGATACGAATGGAACTTGGGCTCCACTTCTTGAATGCATACTGTTGCAATTATGAACAAATGCTTCACATGCCTGATAAACGTCACGATCAGTTTCTTTCCACGCTTGTTCCTCTTTTTCTTCCGCTGTAAAAGAGGTTGGATATTCATTTATTCTTTTTAAATGTTTCTGAAACGTTTTTAACACATAAGGCGCCAAATCATAATCAAAAGTAGGATATGATTGTCCACCATGCTGCATATTTTGATTGCTTTGCAGAATAATAGATGACAAAGCCATTGCACTGCTAATATCATTAGGCTCTCTCATATGTCCGTGTCCTGTATTGAAGCCGCCTTTTAGTACTTTTCCTAAAGGAATTTGACAGCATGTTGTTGTGCCAGTAGGCATATAATCTAAATCATGAGGATGGATATAATGATCCTCCACCGCTTTCTTTACAATTGGTGATAACATATATTGCTTCACATAGTATTTGGCGCTCTCGGAACCAAATTTGCCCATTTGTCCCATTGGTGTCTTTCCGTCTACATTGGCATTTTCTTGAATTAAATCTTGATTAGATGTTTCAACTATTTCTTTAAATGCCTTGATTAGATTAACTGTTTCTAAATCTGTTGCTACATTTTTCATTATGAACCTCCCAAAATCTTCATCAACAATCCGTTAAATCTTAGTATGTAAAATAAAGTGAAACTTCCATCAGTGGGGGTTTTCTATCATCCCCCACTGATAAGAAGTAGAACAAAGGCTAAGGTCGCAACGTCCTGTTGCAACGCCTTTGTGACCGACATCCTGTCGGCCCGAACCAATCGGACATTTACTGGCAGTTATCCCCCACCTAGACTTCTTCGAGTCCTCTTACTCTTAAGGTAGGGGTCTTACTGCCAGTTAGATGTGGGATAAATCTATATAACAAATGCGAGGGAATATAGATATCTATCAAATTCCTGATGAAAAAGCAATTAAAATCAATATATAGTGTAAAATAGTTAAATTTAAACCTATATATTGTGTCTTAATCTATCCTAACATAAAATAATTTTTTAGCAGCATGTTTTTTTGAACAATTTTTGTCGATGATGAAATGAAAAGAAGTTGAGAATGTAAATTCATTAGAGGATTTGGTTATTGATGCTGGTCAAATTCCAATGCTCTTTTGATCATCCAATTCAAAATGAAGATGGGATCTTGATTTGCCAGTTAATGTGAGATAAAGGGGTTAAAAGCAAATGAATCGTAAGAAGTTTTTAATCTGTATGGTCATTTTGTTTGGCATCGGTTGTCTTATTAGCATTGCTGGAGAGAATGTGTTCTTTCGTTGGCTATTTAAGCTTGGTACAATGGTATGGATCATGTTGTTCGCTGGAACGTTGAAAAGTCCAACTAAGAAATATAAATCACTCATTATTCTGGGGCTTTTCTTATCTGTTATTGGTGATGCTTTTTTATTACTAGAAGGAGAGAAATGGTTTTTATTCGGTTTGCTTGCCTTTTTAACAGCCCACCTCACTTATATTGCAGCCTTTTCTACAAGATGGTCCCGATCATCTGACCATGTTTCTCCAATCATTATAATGATACTTTATGCACTGCTAATTGTAATAAATCTTTATAGAGGAATGGCTGCACACGAGACAACTTATTTTTTTATTCCGGTTATGTTTTATGTTGTTGTGATTGCTTTTATGAGCTGGAGTGCATTTATAAGCTGTAATAAACATGCAATCATCGGCTCCCTTTTCTTTATCATATCCGATTCCATTCTTGCTTGGGATAGATTTGTTGAACCGATTTCGATATCAGGTTATATCATTATGTTTACGTATTATACCGCACAAGTTTTCATTACATTAAGTATTGAAAAAGTCAATATAGACAATTAACGTTGTCATCATCATCGATCATTTCAATTAAAAAAAAGGAATACTTTAGAACAGTTAACGGGGATGCCCCTTAGCTGCTTAGGCGGCTATTGGGGTATCCCCATGCTGTTCTTAATCTCTTAAAAATTAATCTAAAACATTAAACTCCTTTAAATGCTTGTCGATAAATTTCAGCTAACTCGGTAACGAGCGGCAGCTTCGGATTAGCTGTTGTACATTGATCTTCAAAAGCTCGTTCTGCCAATTCATCTACTTTATGATCAAAGTCTTTCTTACTCACGCCGCATGCTTCAATGCTCATTGGAATATTAAGCTCTCTTGCAAGCCTTATAATTGCTTGGACAAGACTTTCTACTCCTTCTTCTGTAGTACGAGCAGGCAATCCTAGTATTCTAGCAATTTCTGCATATCGTTTGTCAGCAATGAAATGTTCGTATTTTGGAAATGCTGCAAACTTCGTAGGTTTTGTTGCATTATAGCGAATTACGTGCGGTAATAAAATCGTATTTGCACGTCCGTGAGCAATGTGGAATTCTGCTCCAAGCTTATGAGCCAAGCTATGGTTAATTCCTAAGAAGGCATTTGCAAAAGCCATCCCTGCAATAGTCGATGCATTATGCATTTTCTCACGAGCTAATTCATCATTCCCATTTCGATATGCTTTTGGTAAATATTCAAATACAAGTTGAATGGCTTTAATAGCAAGCCCATCCGTATAATCATTTGCCATATTTGAAACGAAAGACTCAATAGCGTGAGTCAATACATCCATTCCCGTATCAGCTGTTACGTGCTTCGGTACAGACATCACGAATTGTGGGTCAACAATCGCGACATCAGGTGTTAATTCGTAATCAGCGAGCGGATACTTTGTATTGTTTGTTTTATCCGTAATAACAGCGAATGGTGTTACTTCAGATCCGGTTCCTGATGTAGTTGGAATACCTACAAATTTAGCTTTTTGCCCTAATTTCGGGTATTTAAAAATACGTTTGCGAATATCAAGGAATTTTTGTTTTAACCCTTCAACATTAGTTTCTGGGTGTTCATAGAAAAGCCACATTCCTTTTGCCGCATCCATTGGCGAACCGCCGCCAAATGCAATGATGCAATCAGGTTCAAAGCTCTTCATCATTTCTGCGCCTTTCATCACCGTTTCAAAAGATGGGTCTGGTTCCACGTCAGAAAAGATTTCGCAATGAACATAATCAGGACGCTGGCGTAAATAATAAAGTAATTTATCAACATAACCAAGTCTTACCATCCCTTGGTCTGTTACAATGAAAGCTTTTTTAATATTGGGCATTTTTGATAAATATTGAGTCGCATGTTTTTCAAAATATATTTTCTCTGGCACTTTAAACCATTGCATATTGACATTCCTTTTCGCCATTTTTTTAATATTAATAAGATGAATGGCCCCGACATTTGTAGAAACAGAATTGCCGCCAAATGTACCGCATCCAAGCGTTAATGATGGCATGTAGGCGTTGTAAATGTCGCCGATTGCACCTTGTGAAGAAGGAGCATTGACAATCAAGCGGCCAACCTTCATTCGTTTGCCAAATTCATTAAGCACTTTCTCGTCCTCTGAATGGATGACGGCAGAATGTCCTAATCCACCAAATTCAAGCATCTCTTCTGCTCGTGTTAAACCTTCTTCCGTATTGTTTGCTTTAAAACATGCGAGCACCGGACTTAACTTTTCTCTTGAAAGTGGATTGTCAGGTCCTACTCCTTTTAACTCTGCTACAAGCATTTTTGTATCCTTATGAACAGTAACACCTGCTATTTTCGCAATTTCATAAGCTGATTTCCCGACAATTGCTGGATTTACTGCACAAGTGTTCTCATTAATCACTAACTTTTCCACTTTGCTTTTTTCTTCTTCATTTAAGAAATGACAGCTATGATAAATCATTTCTTGTTTTACAGCTTCATAGATTTCTTTATCAACAATAACTGCTTGCTCAGAAGCACAAATCATACCGTTGTCAAACGTTTTTGATAGAATAAGATCGTTTACCGCACGCTTAATGTTTGCAGTTTTTTCAATGTAGCAAGGGACGTTTCCTGGTCCAACGCCTAATGCTGGTTTTCCAGAACTGTAGGCTGATTTAACCATTCCTGCTCCACCCGTAGCTAAAATCAGTGAAATCCCTGGATGATTCATGAGTTTCTGAGTTGCTTCAATGGACGGCATTTCTATCCATTGAACACAATGTTCCGGAGCTCCTGCTTTTATTGCCGCATCACGTAAAACCTTCCCTGCTTGACTGCTGCATTTTTGAGAAGAAGGGTGAAAAGCAAAAATAATCGGATTACGGGTTTTAATTGAGATTAATGTTTTAAACATGGTCGTAGAAGTAGGATTCGTTACCGGAGTAATCCCACAAATGACACCGACAGGTTCGGCAATCTCTATTATGCCCTCATGTTCATTTTCACTAATAACACCAACTGTTTTATCGTATTTAATGTTGTGGTAAACATATTCTGTTGCAAATATGTTTTTAATAATTTTATCTTCATAAACACCGCGCTTTGTTTCTTCTACAGCTAGCTTTGCTAGTGGCATATGCTGATCAAGTCCGGCCAATGCCATCTCTTTTACAATGTGATCAATTTCTTCTTGGTTATAATCCTTAAATTGGGCAAGGGCTTGTTGTGCATTTTTTACTAAAGTATCAATCATATTCGATACATTGTTATCCTTGTTTAACACACGTTCTTCTGTTGCCATATATATAACCTCCTTGAAGTTTGTGAAATGTTGAGCATACTTCTTGAAAAAATAAAAGAAGTAGTTGAAAACCTCTTTACACGTTTATTATAAAACATTATTTTAGATTTGCAATAAAAAGTTTGTGAAATGTTGAGCAATCTTTTTTCAATAAACATATAGCGAAAAAAGTGGACGCGTTTACAATACACTAATAACAAGATGTTTAACGGTCTATACCATATCGAAAAAAAAAGAAAAAATTTTTTTATCGAAACGTAACCCACCGTCTTCTTCAGAACGGTGGGTTCATAATTATAAAGTGAAACTTCCATCAACTGATGGTTAGTTAAACCAATCGGACATTTACTGGCAGTTATCCCCACCTAGACTTCTTCTATTCCATTCCTCTTACTCTTGAGGTGGGGGTATTACTGCCAGTTAGATGTGGGATAAACATATTTTTTCTTTATAAGCTTCTAACATCATTTCTTCCATTTCATCAATGAAGACGTTTAGCATTTTTTCACCTTTCTCTTTTGTCGCTTTTGTTGCGTCTCCATATACACCGCTCTTGCTTATCTCTCCAAGCGATATCCCTGATTTTCCATATAACTTCGGTTGTTCGGGATATTCTCTCACTGCTTTTTTCATATCCACTAATTCTGGTTTTAAAGCTAGCATCATGGATGTTTCAAATTCACAAGCATGAATCATTCCATGCCAGCTAGGTGTCTCGCAATACTCCTGCATTCTAAGCTGGAGGTTAGGATAGAATAGATAGATAACCGGGAGACTCAATTCATCCATTAACTCTCTAGTAGCATATTTCATACTCGCATTATTTGCATCGTGTCCATTTATTAACACTAATAATTTTATACCATAACGGGATACACTGTGAGCAACATCTTTTATAACTGATTCGACATGATGCTGCTGTAAAGACACAGTCCCTGGAATATCCCTCCAAACCCACGAGTAACCAAAGGGAAGGGAAGGCAGCATCATAGCCCCCGTTCTTTCAGATAATTTTCGGGAAATCCCTTCAGCTAAAAATATATCTACCCCAAGTGGCAAATGATGCCCATGCTGTTCAGTTGCACCTAAAGGTAATATCGCGACAGGAAAATCTTCGATTGCTTTTTTAACTTCATCCCTTGTCATATAAATGAGTTCTTTAGCCTTTTTCATTTAAACACCTGCATTCTTTAAGACGGATACATACTGTCTCGCTTTATTTTTGATTTGTTCTTTGTCCTTCTTAGTAGCTCCACGGGGCACTAAATCACTGCCAAGGCCAAAATATGAGCACCCAGCATGATAATAATCAAGAATATTATCTACCGTAATGCCGCCAACAGCCATTAAATCAATGTTTGGAAAAGGTCCCTTTAAATTTTTTATATAGTTAGTTCCTAAATTAGCAGCAGGAAATAATTTAAGAACTTGAACGTTTTGATGAAGCGCCTGCATTACTTCTCCCGGTGAAAATACACTCGGATATATGTCAACATTTAATTTTTTCAATTCTTGAATAAGTTCTTTATCCCATCCTGGAGTAAGTACAAATCTTGCTCCAGCTGCAATTGCTTTTCTTGCTTGGTCGGCCGTAGTAACTGTACCAACACCTAAATAAATATCTTGTCGAAATTTTTCATGCAATTTTCTAATACATGCAAGACCCTTTCCTTCTTCACTTAAAGAAACTTCAACCCAGTTTATTCCACCTTCTAGTAAAGCCTCTTGTATACTAATGACCTCTAAAGGATCTACACCTCGGATAATCGCAACAATATTCCCTTTATTAAAACTCATGGCATTTCCTCCCTAAAATTGCCCTAGCCAGCGTGCCGGGTTTTTAACAAAAATAGTTTGTATATGATCTTCGCTTATTCCTTCACTTAATAAACGAGGAACAAATTTTTTAAGAATATATTCAAAGCCGGGACCGCCGCCATAAGCATGAAGGTATTTTTGTCTTCCCATATCAGCCGAGATTAACAATTGTTCAACATACCCATTTTCTATCATATTTTTAATCAGACTAACTCTAACACTATCCGGGTAATATTTAATTTTGCTTGTCCCATCAAACTGGACATATGCTCCTCTTTTTGCCAGCTGCAAATGATAATAAGGATCTGCGTTGCGATCACTATGTCCAACAGCAACTTTTGTTACATCCACACCTTCTTCTTCAAGAAGATCAAGCATTTCTTCTCCCATCGTTCCAGCTTCTGTATGAAGCCAAACTGGTGCTCCAGTTTCTAATTGCGCCCTTGCCATCGCTCTTGTCGCTTTTTCTTCTAATGGATGAATGAGCTGATCCCATGAACCGGCTTTTAAAAAGCCTGCTTTTGCTGTTGTTCCATCCATCCCTATCGTGACATCACGGACTAATTTTTGTGATATTTCCTCAATTGTTAATGATTGCACCCATCTTGGAAAATAGATATGTTTATTAAAACCTGTAGTTGCAACGACATGTACTCCAGTTTCTTGCGCCATTCTAACGAGTTGTTGTGCTTCACGTCCATAGTCTAAAGTTGTTGCATCTACAAGCGTTTGACCGCCAGCACGTTTAAATCTCCATAACTCGCTAACACTTGCCTCATAATTCGTTAACTCTAAATCTCTGTCACTTTGGCTTGCAGGCGGATTGGCCCACAAATGTTCATGACTATAAGTAAAACCTAAATCGTTGGCATCTATATCTCCTAGTACAGTACGAACTTTCGCCATTTCTATCACTCCTAATATATAAGTTTGGAAAACTCTTAAACTCCAATTCCGAAAAGTAGGCCAATTAGTCGAATAATGATGACAACAAGAATGGCGTCTGGAGAAGCAAACCATAGCCCTTCAACACCGTATTGGGTTACATCAACTAATGGATATGCAAGGGCAACTAGCAACGTCCAAGTGAACCCAAGGAAAAATCCGCCAATAACCGCTCCACGCCGTCCTCCAGTAGCATTTCCAAATACACCTGCAGCACCGCCCATGAAAAAGAGGCCGATGACAGAAGGAAGTACAACTACTGGCAGTACACTAGAAAATAGCGTAACGAGTAAACCGCCCACCAACGCTGATAAAAATCCGATAGAAACTGCGATCGGAGCAAAGGAATAAAAGATTGGAACATCCAATGCAGGCTTAGCCCCAGGAACAATCTTTTCCCCAATCCCTTTAAAGGCTGGAACAATTTCTCCTAAGAACATACGCACCCCTTGAAGTAAAATGAGAATCCCAACAACAAATGTTAACGCATTCATGATGGAAAATTGAATCATATTTTGTCCGTCGGCAATTTCATTCATTTTTGAAGGGCCAACGAAGATAGCTGTGATGATGTAAATAACAACCATAACAATTCCCATTAAAACGCTCATATCTTTTAAAAAGTCTAATGATTTTGGAACTTTGACATCTTCTGACGATTTATTTTTGTCACCAACTAAGCCCCCAACCCATCCTGACAAACTGATCCAAGAACTTCCCCAAAAACCGAATGCAACATTGTCATTACCGGTAACTTTACGAACAAAAGGTTGAGAAATAGCTGGGAATAAAACCATTGAAATCCCTTGAATAATGGAACCTAATAAAACAGTCATAGTCGATGACAAGCCCATTTGACTAAATACAATTGCCATCGTTCCGGCAAAAGTGAACATCATATGACCTGTTAAAAAAAGGTACTTCCATTTAGTAAACCTCGCAATGACGATATTAATTAAAAAAGAAAAGACGAGAATGAGCGCGGTTTCTTTTCCTAATAATGTTTGAACTGCCCCTATTAATGCATTGTCTTCTGCTACAATTCCGGTTAAACCAAAAGCTTCCGTAAACATGGAACTAAAAGGAATTAAGGCGTTTACAATGATATTCGAACCTTGCTGAAGAATTAAAAAACCAAATAGTGTTTTCAATGTACCTTTAATAATATCGGAAGTTGATTTTTTTAACGCGATGAGACCAACTGCTGCAATAATGGCTAATATAAAGGCAGGGTTGCTTAATATAGAGACAATGGTATCCAGCATCATCTCGCCCCCTTGGCAAGTCTTTCTACTACAGGCATCACTTTGCTCTCGATTTCTTCCTTATCGAGGATATTATTGATTGAAACGATTTCAACAGACTCATCACTAAGTTCAGATACGATTTCACTTGAAGCGACCATGAAATCACACACTTTTCCTTTTGCCGAACCAAGATCTACCGCTTCCCCTTGAATGTCATATCCGTGTCTTTTTCCGATTTCTTGTATATCCATGAGTAACATCAGTGATGTACCAAAGCCCATTCCACAGACTGTTAAAACTTTCATTAGAAGCCCTCCTTATTTTATGATCGAAAGAATCTCTTCTTTGTTTTTCGCCGTCATAATACCGTTCAACTTTGATTTGTCTCCTAACACAGATGCCAGTTGCTGCAACATGCCGACATGACTGGAACTATCTACACCGCATATTGCACAGACTAATTGTACAGGGTCATTTGTTGGATGACCAAAAACAACTGGTTGTTTTAAACGAATCAATGAGACACTTTGCTCTAAAGCACCATGTTCAGGACGTGCATGTGGAATAGCGATAGAAGGAGCTAGAACAATATATGGCCCTACCTCCTCATATCCTTTTACCATCGCATCAATATATCGCTCTTCCACTTTTCCTTCTGCAACTAGCAACTCTCCTGCTCTCCGAATTGCTTCTTCCGCTGTTTCGACTTCAACATCTAAACGAATTAACTTTTCATTTAAAGGGATCATTTTATGTCTCGCTCTCTTCTGTAATCGTTTTTAATTTGTTCCTGCCAATTAAATCGATGTGATATTGATATCTGTCAGAACGATTAAACATTTCTACTAATTCAAACGGTGTACCATCTGGTAAATAAGAAACTCGGGTTATTTGCAAGATAGCAGAATCTAAAGGTATTTCTAGCTCCACTGCCTCCAAATCACTTGCAAGTCTAGCCTGAATTGTTTCACTAGCTCTCTCAAGTTGTATATTATAGTCTTGTTCTAATACTTCGTATAAGGAATCTCTTGTAAGACCCTTCTCCAAAAAGCCTGGAACATATTTTGACCTAAAGTAATTGATGATAATTGCAATCGGCTCTCCATCTGCACAACGAAGCCTTTTTAGACAAATAATTTTTTCTCCTGTCTTTAACTTCAATTCTTCGCTTATTTTTTTGGAAGGCTCAATTTCATTCATAATCAAATTTCTCGTTTCAATGGATTTGCCTTTCAATCGCATTTCTTCTGTCCAGCTCGTAATTGTGCCCGCTTTTTGAATGATTTTTCTCGATTGAACAAAAGTTCCTCTGCCTTGCTTTTTCGTAACGACTCCATCTTTTACAAGTTCTTCAATTGTTTTTCTTACAGTAATACGACTAACTCCATATAATTTCTCGATTTCTGACTCAATTGGCAGCGCATCACCTTCTTTTAAATGATCTTCAATATAATTTAATAGTGCTGCTTTTAACTGTTTGTAAAGTGGTTCTTTTGATTTTTTGTCTAGATAATGGATAATCATCACCCTTTCAAACTATTCATCATAATGAATATCATTTAATACCTCTAATTAGAGTATAAACATCATAATGATTCATGTCAATAAATTTTTTAAAATGAAAAGATCATGATGTTTAAAAATTATTAACATGATCTTTATAGGATTTTTCTTGGAAACAGAAAGAAAAAGAAGGAGTTTGTTATGACGTATGTCATTTAATAAAGGGCAGATTTTCTTCTTTAATGGAGGTTCGAAAAGAGGTGAAAGTATATCTATCTGATTTCTCTATAGGATGTTCTCAGTTTACATGATGGTCGTTGTATAAAGTAAAACTGCTATCGATTTGGGGCTTCTCATTGCTATTTTATATCCTTTATTTTTCACTTGGTGTCTTGATTTATACATCTTATGAATATTAGTCATGATAAAAAGACTTCATATACTATATACCATTATCAATCACTTAATAAGGGAAAACTGCTATCATTTAGGTTTTCTCCTCAACCTCTACTGGAAAAAAAAGAAAAGTAACCATTTAAGATTACTTTTCTAGTTAGAGATGATTCATATCATATATTTATAAAAGCCTAATCTTCATATTCTTCTTCATCTGCTATTTCTGGAAGTTCAATAGCAGCAACAGCTTCTTTTCCGATAGGGATAAGATAATCTACCAATTCATCTACATCATCGATGACAGAAACAGATGCTTCAATAACCATCGCTAAATTTAATCCAGAAATAACACGCATATTTTTACGCTCTTTCATTTTCATCATTGCGACATTACAAGGTGTTCCCCCTTTTAAATCCGCAATGACTAGCACTGATGATTCAGCAGCGACATAATTTAATGCTTGATCTAATTTTTGTTTGGTGCCAGACATTCCATCATGATCATCCATAGATACCGCTTGAGCATCTGCCAAATCTCCTACAATCATTTGCGCAGAGTGCAGTGTTTCTTCAGCCATTTTTCCATGACTCATTAAAATAATACTTGGTTTCATCGTTATCCTCCTAACTAAAATATTCTATATAAGCCTGTTTTCGTGCCTTGATAAAATGAAACTTCCATCAGTGGGGGTTTTTCCCATCCCCCACTGATGGTTAGTTGAACCAATCGGACATTTACTGGCAGTTATCCCCCACCTAGACTTCTTCGTTCCTCTTACTTTCGAGGTGGGGGTCTTACTGCCAGTTAGATGTGGGATAAATCCTCGGTCTTCTCGATCTGGGTGAACACGATTCGTTAGTAATATAAGAGATTCTTTTCTAAACACATCTATTCCTATAGATGTACCCGTAAATCCAGTATGAAAAAGCACAGGTGCTTCTACATTTGTAAATAAAAGCTCCCACCCATACGTTCGCATTCTTTCATTTGTATGGATTAATTTCTGATACGTTTCTTTCTGAAAAAATAAACGATTGTCTGCTTTTTTATTATTCATGATCGCTTGAACAAATTTTGTTAAATCCGTTAATGTAGAAAACAATCCTGCGCTGCCAATTGGTTTATCTATTAACCAAGCTTTGGAGTCATGCACCTCTCCTTGAATAACACCTCGATTTGGCGTTACCTCAGTAGGAATAACATCCATTTTGTTCTTTGGAGCATAACTTGTTTCATTCATTTTCAATGGTTTGAAAATATGTTTGTTAAAACTTCTTTCTAAATCCATTTTATCAATTGCTTCTATTACAAAACCTAATAAGATAAAACCAATATCTGAATATACTGTTTTATGCTTAACATTCTCATTAGAAACCCAGTTTTTAAAAAATGAATACACTTTTTCTTCTGATATATTCTTATTCTCAAAATCAGCCGGTAATCCACTCGTATGCAACAACAAGTCTGCAATTGACAGTGCTAGATTAGGGAAATCTACTAATAGATCATTTATTTTAGAATCCCAATCAATTTTACATTCATCAATTAATTGCAAAATTCTTGTCGCAGTACCAACAACTTTTGTCAAAGACGCTAAATCATATTACGGAAGAAACGGTTAATGATTCTTGGTTGAAAGGAGGAATACTTCCTTTCATGCCATCATAATATGGTGTACTTTTTGAACCTTTTACTATCGTCCAAGAAGCACCAGCAATCATTCTTTGATGAACGAATGAAACAATTTTATTAGAAAAAGCTTGTTCTTTACTAGGCATTATACTTACTTTCATTCATTTGTAAAATGTCAGAAATTCGTCCCTTGTAATCCTTTAGTAATTGTATTGCTTCTTTATTTGAAACACCAGTTTTAATCATCACAATAGCTGCCGCAACATTGTTATCAGCTCTTTCTAGGAAATCCGCAGCTAGATGATTCTCGATTCCTGTTGCATCAACAATGATATTAATGGAACGCTGAATGAGTTTTTCATTTGTCGGCTGCACATTTATCATCAAATTTTGATATACTTTCCCTGTTTTTATCATGACACCAGTAGAAATCATATTCAGTATCATTTTTTGCGCAGTTCCAGCCTTCATGCGAGTTGATCCAGTTATCACTTCCGGTCCTACAACTGGTGCGATACCAATTTGTGCAATTTGATTCATTTGCCCGTATTGGTTGCAAGAAACTGAAACAGTTAAAGCACCCAACTCATTTCCATATTCAATTGCAGCTATCGTATACGGCGTACGCCCACTTGCAGCAATTGCTATTACTACATCGTTTGGAGATAACTCTACTGCTTTTAAGTCAGCAATTGCTAATTCTTTTGAGTCTTCCGCGCCTTCAATGGCTTTAAACATCGCTTCTTTACCGCCAGCCATTATGCCAAAGGCTCTATCTGGAGAAACACTATAAGTAGGTGTTAATTCAATGGCATCTAAAGCACCTAATCTGCCTGATGTGCCAGCACCACAGTAAATGATTCTCCCGCCTTTATTGAATCTCTCCGTAATCGCATCAATCGCTTCCGCTATTTCAGGCAAAACCCTCGAAATAGCTGCTGCAACTTTTTTATCTTCATTATTTATCACTTTAACGATCTCTAATGTATCAAGTTGATCGATGTTGATGCTTGCCTCGTTTCTTGTTTCCGTTGTTAAAGAGTTTAAATCCATTTTTTTCACCACTAGTCCTCTTTAAATTGATTTACTAATTTATTTGTTTCAATCATCTTCTGTTCAATGCCTTCTTCGATTTCTTCTTGAATCGATCCAAGATACAAAATATCCCCCACAGCCATAGAAGAAGTCACAGAAGAAATCGCACCTACCCTGATAATATGTTCGTTATCAGGAACCAAAAGAATCTCATTCGAAAGTTCTCTTATTCTTTGACTATCATTCTTTGTTATAAATATTGTATGACAGTTATTTTTCTTAGCCGTTTCACACGCATGTAAAACCTCTTTTGTTTTGCCACTGTAAGAAACTGCAATGACAACATCTTTTTCTGAAGCATAGTTTATGAATTCAATGTTCATTTGTGCATCAAAATTAAACACAGCTTTTCTTCCTGCTCTATTAAATTTATGGTACAAATTGTAAGTTGTTAAAGAAGAAGCTCCAATTCCTAACAAATAAATTGTTTCGGCTTTTTTTATTGCCGCAATTGCTTTTTCAAGTTCCTGTTTATCTAATACATACAATAAATCTGTCATTGTAGAATTAATGAGTGCTTCAACTTTTTCACATAATACATCAATAGAATCTTGTCTAGAAATAATTGGATCTACTATTTTTTTATTTTTTTGTGTTCCCTGTTGGGTAGCAATGCTTAATTTTAAATCATCCAATCCATTGAATCCTAAAGATTTCGCAAAGCGAATAACAGAAGCAGGAGAAGTCTGACTCTTTTCTGCAATATCAGTAGCTGTTAATGATAAAATGGATGCAGGTTCATGTAAAATACAATCCGCAATCTGCTTGTTAACCTTGGAAAAATCCTTATACTGGTTTCTTATTCTTACTAATGCATTCATAATCAGACTCCCCTTTTTACACCTTACTTAATAAAACTTAAAATAGATTCATTAGACTCCGAAGGAATCATTTGAGCAGTAATCTCTATTCCTTGATCAATCAAACGTTTAATTGTTGTGATATCGTCATCTGTCACACTTACTGATTTTTTAATGGCTTTGCTTCCTTCTTTTTGTGACATATTACCAACATTGAATGACTTCAAAGGAATGCCATTATCAATTAAATATGCCATATCTGTAATATCCTTTGTAATTAAAAATACTTTTTCATCTTCATAATGATTAGCCAAGATTTTTTCAACAGCTTTTCTTTTTGACAAGATGGATAATTTTATTCCCGCTGGTTTTGCCATTTTTAAAGCACCAATTTGCATTTGATCTTTTACAGCAAAATCATTTACTACCATGATTCTTTGTGCTCCTAACGAATTTGTCCAAACTGTGGCTACTTGCCCATGAATTAATCGTTCATCTACTCTTGCATGTATAATTGACATTCATCATACATCCTTTCTATAAAAATATAATTTACTTTCGTTTAACAATTGCGCTTACATGATCGAACAATTAGAATAGTCCGCCAACCCAAGCGAAGACGCCTTGTAAATTTCCTAAAACCATTCCTAGTAAAATTAAGACGAAAATCAAACGAGTTGAATTCATTTTTTTCTTGCCTAACAACCAATAAGATAGTAATACAATTGCTAATGGCACAAGTCCCGGTAGAATTTTGTCAAACATTTCTTGAACTGATAGTGATACTTCACCTAGCTTATAGGTCAAATCTAATTTGTACGTAATAACAGATGGAATTAAGCCACCGACTACGGTTAATCCTAGGATAGCAGCTGCAGCAGTAAAAATTTTCATTTTATCAGCAAATTCTGTCGCTATTTTTTTCCCTTGACTATAACCTATAAAAGTAAATTTATAGCGAACCCCTAAAACAGCTAAACCAGCTATTAAAGGAATCAATAATCCTACTACTTGTCCACCTTGAGCCATATAAGCAGCGATGGAGAAAACAATTGCTCGGTAAATAGCGATAAAAATCGTATCTCCCACCCCGGCAAAAGGCCCCATTAAACCTGTTTTCAACCCGGTAATAGCGGTTTCATCTTCAATTCCAAATTCTTCTTCAAAAGCAATATCTGCTCCGATAATTAAGTGAGACATCGCAGGCGTCGTGTTGAAGAATCCAAGCTGTGTTTGCAATGCTTTTTTCATTTTTTCAGGATCGTCTGCATACAGCTTTTTTAATGCAGGCATCATGACATAAGAATAACCAAGTCCTTGCATTTTTTCATAGTTCCAACCCCATTGAAGACCAAATAAATTTCTAACATACACTTTATTAAGATCGCTTTTTGTTAATTTATTAGTCATCAATTTCTACCTCCTCATCATCTTCATAAACAACATTCCCAGCTGTAGTTACCATACCACCTTTGTTATTTTGATTCATTACATACATAGCAGCTAATGCAAGACCTACTAAAGCAACTCCTAATACAGAGAAGAATTCTGCACCATATGCTAACAAGACAAATCCAAGGATAAAGTAAGGCCAATATTTTTTAATCGGCAAGTAACGCATTAAAATGGCAATCCCCATCGCAGGTAAAATCGCACCAGCAGCCTTTAATCCTGTCATTACCCAAACTGGAATTAATTCATTTATTACATTTACGACTTGTTCACCGAAAGCTAAACCGATAAATACAGGAATCACACGAGAAAGTGTCCAAGGTATCATTCCTAATACATTACATCTTTCAACCCCCTTGTAGTTCCCTTCAGCTGCATATCGATCAGCTTTATGTTGAAAGATTGTATTGGTCATACGCCCTAAAATGTCTAATTGTGTTAATAACAATCCAATCGGAATTGCGATCCCAATTCCGTACTCCGCACCTTGTCCAGAAATAATTGCATACGCAGTACCCATAATCGCTCCCGATAGGAAATCCGGTACTGTGGCACCTCCGTAGGTTGCAACACCTAATGTCATTAATTGTAATGTAGCGCCAACTGCAAGCCCCGTAGCTAGGTCTCCCATCACAAGACCAGTTACTGTAGCTGCAAAAAGTGGGGTGTAAGGTCCAATTTGAATCGAGATCTGGTCAAGAACTCCTATCACCGTGTACAAACATAAAATTAGAATGATACCGAATGAAATTTCCATCGCTTCTCCTCCTTGCTAGCGTTTTCTTTAAGTCAAAATCATCGTAACATCTATGAAATATCATTTCAAGTGTAATTTTATTTTCTTTTATTTTGAAATTGAATTTCTTAGATAGATATATTATGATAAAAGTAACAGCGTAGAGCAAGGAGCAAACATCATGAAAACAATACTAATATATTTTTTTACCATTCTCCTTTCAAATACATTGGGGGCAATTTCTGGCATGGGTGGAGGTGTCATTATAAAGCCTGTTCTAGATACAATTGGCCTACATTCATTAAAATCTATTACTTTCTATTCCAGCATCGCTGTATTTACGATGTCTATCTCATCCATTTATAAACAAATCAGGAATAGCGTTATGATTAATTATAAAAATGTTTTAGGACTTTCTATAGGATCTTTAATTGGAGGTGTTTTCGGGGATATCATTTTAACGTTTTTTATCTCTTTTTTTAAAAATGATCATAAAGTGCAAGTCATTCAATATATATTGATGATTTTTACTTTATTGTTGATATTATATTACAATAAGTTTAGTAACAAGAAGTTAAATCTATCAAAATTGCATTATTATATTCTTATAGGCATTCTTTTAGGTAGTCTTTCAACTTTTTTAGGAATTGGAGGAGGGCCAATAAATGTAGCTATGTTCATTTTTGCGTTCAGTCTTGATATTAAGACTGCTGTTGTGTATTCGATCGTTACTATCTTTTTCTCACAATTAGCAAAGTTATCAACTATCGCATTGACAACAGGTTTTGGCATGTTTGATTTAAAAATGTTGTTTTGTATCATCCCTGCCGCATTGTTAGGTGGTTATATAGGAAGTAAAATTAGCTTCATGCTATCAGAAAAACGGGTCTTGTTTTTTTATAACGCTGTTGTCGTTTTTATTATATTCATTAATATATATAATTTAATCTCGGTTTGTATTAAATGATTTTATTTTCACATTTTGAACTATAATATTTAGGTGTCTCAAGATTGTAAAGCTGAAATAAGATAGTAATAACAGGACGTTACGATCTTGGCCTTTGTTCTATTTTTTATGAGTGGGGGATGAGAGAAAACCCCCACTCATGGAATTTTATCATTATTAGTCATTATTTGATTATTGTATTTCTTAAAAACCTGTCTAAAGGCTTCAAAACAATGAGGAATTATATGCTATAGTTGTGAAATACAATACTCTTGTTTATAGCCATGATGAGCCGTATCACAAGTGATAGTAAAGAGGAAATTTTTATAAGTTGATTATAGTAAATGAAATAAAATTCTAACAAATCTATGCAATATTTTAATAAAATCGAGGTGGTTTAATGAAAAACTATGTTTTTTACTCTTGGCAATCAGATTTACCGAATAATACTAACCGAGGCTTTCTTGAAGGTTGTATTGAAAAGGCTTTAAAGGAATTAAATATGACTGATAGGTACGATATAGAATTTAGCATTGATAAAGATACAAAAGATAAAAATGGGACTCCTCATATTGCAGAAACAATATTTTCAAAAATTGAGAAGTCAAAATTATTTATTGCAGACGTTAGTATTATCAATTCGGATTACAAGAAAAGAAAAACTCCTAATCCAAATGTTTTAATTGAATTAGGTTATGCAGCGAAAGTGCTAGGCTGGAATAAAATAATATGCATTTTCAATACAGATTATGGTTCTTTCGACGACCTACCTTTTGATATAAAATTTAGAAGACCACTTTGTTATAGTCTAAATGAAAAAAATAAGACAGAAGCTAGAAAACATATAGTTGAAGTGATTAAAAGTAATATCTCGACCTTTGAGATAAAAGAATTTTTATCTATTAGTGAGGTTGGTTCATATCTTATTTTTGATACATTGACATTTTATAATGACTTAGAAGCCAAGGTAAGAAGTGTTTTTCAGAACAATAAATTACAAGAGAATTATAATTTTACTGAAGAAGATTTTATAGTGGATATATGGAATGACTTGGAATATAGAATTGAAAATGATGAACCATATGAAGAAACCGATATACAACACACTATATCGGTTGAACTTACTGATGACTCCTATAAACATAATGGTAAAATTGATGGTAGATGTTCGATATTTTTAACATTAATCGAGAAATTTAAGCAAATTAACTTTGACAACAAAAAAGTATATAGTGTATTTGAAATAGTTACTCGTGGGTATTCTCCTTCTAATAAGGGGAGGGATTACAGTGGTTTGTCAGATGAACTTATGAAAAGACTCTAAGCTACTAGGATAATTCTTTCAGCTTTTAAATAATCTACATAAGGAGTTTTAGGAAATAATGTGTGCTCAAAAAGGAGCCATTCCTAAAACAAAGGAATCGCTTTAGCTTTATACAGTGATATGTGTTTTATTTAAAACCAAACTTTGTATTTGGATAGAAGTTCTAGTAAAGCGGAAGTTTGAACTAATAATATAAAAAGAAGATGAATAAACACAATAAAAGTCGACCTAACGATGCATACGTTAGCGTTATGGAAAAAGCAACAACGAAAGGATTACCTAATTTTAGGGTTTAATACATTAAATAAAGAGCAGCTCGTTTTTAGTAATACGAAAAATGAATTTTTACAGCCGACTAAAACCCGTAAATGGCTAGTTGATATACTAAAAAAATATAACCTAAAGCCGATTACTACGCATGGGCTACGTCATACACACTGCTCCCTCCTATTCGAAGCGGATGCGAGTTTAAAGAAGTTCAAGACCGCTTGGGCCATTCTGATATTAAAACCACGATGGATATATATACTCACCTGACCCAAAAAGCTAAATCGGAGGCTATTCGAAAATTCAATAACTACCTGAATAATTAGTTTGAAATCCAACTACGGATTTAACTAGGACTTTAACTACGGTTAAATATAATTGAACGAAATCATATGAAATAGAAAGAACGCCAAAACCCTTATCTATTGAGGGTTTTGACGTTTACCGAAATTACTTAATTTCTTAAAATGGAGACGGCGGGAGTCGAACCCGCGTCCAGAAATATTGCCACTTAAGCGTCTACGAGCATAGTCGATATATTAGTGTTTCACAGCTTCGTTTGCCTATCGACGGGCGTCGGAAGTGCTAGCCTGATTGGTCTCTTCCTTCGTCCACAGGCGGAGGACATCCGGCGTAGCCCACTAAGAGTGAGACCCTGACCCTACCACATGGGCGATGGAGGGAGGATCCGCTCAGCTGTTATTAAGCAGCGAAAGCGAGGTTATTGTTTTCTTTGCCAGTTATTATTGGCGTTGACGTTTTAACGAGGCCGATCCCCTCGACTCGCAACTTAAGCTCAAACTATCCCTGTCGAATCCGTAACGTCCCCTTGTGATAAATTCTACCGGCGAAACTCTGCGTCAGCTTGTTTGTTCGAATCCTCACGTACGTTTTGTACGTTCCGGTTCTCTCTGCACGGCGCTTCCTTGATTTTCTTGGTACAATTTCTCACAAGATTTTTTGTGAAAAATGCTACCGGCGAAACTCTGCGTCAGCTTGTTTGTTCGAATCCTCACGTACGTTTTGTACGTTCCGGTTCTCTCTGCACGGCGCTTCCTTGATTTTCTTGGTACAATTTCTCACAAGATTTTTTGTGAAAAATGCTACCGGCGAAACTCTGTGTCAGCTTGTTTGTTCGAATCCTCATGTACGTTTTGTACGTTCCGGTTCTCTCTGCACGGCGCTTCCTTGATTTTCTTGGTATCATTTCTCCCAAGTTTGGTCGGAATTAATTCTACCGGTGAAAATCTTCGTCTGATTGTTTTCGTTCCGGTTCTGGCGGCAGATGCGTTACCGCGCATGTTCTATTATAACATATGTTCGCTGAATTGCAATTACTAATATTTGGTGCTATTCGTTATCTCACGCTTGTTAGAAGTTGCGTTGGCGTTCTTTAAAGGCGCGTTCGATATCACGTTTCGCTTCTTTTTTCTTTAAGTCTTCACGCTTGTCGTATTTCTTCTTTCCTTTAGCAAGGCCGATTAATATTTTTGCATAGCCGTTTTTCAAATATAGCTTTAGAGGAATAAGAGAGTATCCCTGTTCCTTTGTGTCGCCTATTAGCTTATTAATTTGTTTGCGATGCAGCAGTAGTTTTCTCGTTCGCAATGGATCGTGGTTATATCGATTTCCTTGTTCGTATGGGCTCACATGCATGTTGTACAAATAAACTTCTCCTTGTTGTATGCGGGCAAAGGAGTCTTTCAAGTTGACGCGGCCAGCACGAATCGATTTTATCTCTGTCCCTTGCAGTACAACTCCAGCCTCATACGTATCTTCAACAAAATAATCATGTCTTGCTTTTCTATTTTGGGCAATAAGCTTTCCTTCTCCTTTTGGCATCCGTTTTCTCCCCTTTTCCTAAGCCTGCAATGAGGCTGCACATTACAGGCTCTAGTGTCTCTTTATCTTTTTTTTGAGCGCTTATTTTTTGGTGCATTTTCATAAAATTTCTTTTTTCTTCTCTTCTTTGGTTTTGTTGTTGTCCATTCATCTATGCTGTCGTCTGTTTGTCTGCCTTTTCTTCTTTTGGCACTGCCATCTTGTTTATATGATCTCACTTTGACCACTTTTACTTTTTCAGCTTGTTCACGGCGTTTTTGTTTCTTTTTCATGCCGACAATTTCAAAATCAATCGCATGCTCTTCCTTATTTACTTTTAACACTCGAACCGTAATTTCATCACCAATACGGAAGACATTGCCGCTTCTTTCTCCGATCATTGCAAACTGGCGTTCATCATAATGATAATAATCGTCTACCATATAACTAACGTGAACCAATCCTTCAATCGTGTTTGGCAGCTCAACGAACATCCCAAAATTGGTTACAGAACTTATAATGCCATCAAACTCTTCGCCAATTTTATCTTCCATATATTCTGCTTTCTTCAGCTCATCTGTATCTCGTTCCGCATCAACTGCGCGTCGCTCCATTTTAGATGCATGTTGTGCTATATCTTGAAGCATTCCATCCCATTTCGCTCGTGTTTCATCGTCTATTTTTCCCTCAATTATATACGTTCGAATTAAACGATGTACAATTAAATCTGGATAACGCCGAATTGGAGAAGTAAAATGCGTATAAAAATTGGTTGATAAACCAAAGTGTCCAGCACTTTCTGTATCATATTTTGCTTGTTGCATAGAACGGAGCATCACTGTAGAAACAACCATCTCCTCTGGCTTGCCGGCAACTGCTTCAATAATATCTTGAAGTGCACGCGGATGGACGGAATTCGCTGTTCCCCTTACAATTAAGCCAAAATTCGTAATGAATTCAAAAAAACGCTGAAGTTTTTCTTCTTTTGGATTTTCATGAATTCGATAAATAAAAGGAAGATCCAACCAATGGAAATGTTCAGCTATCGTCTCGTTCGCTGCAAGCATAAATTCTTCAATCAATCGTTCTCCAACTGAACGTTCCCGAACGACGACATCTTGGGGGCGACCATCTTCATCGACCAACACTTTTGCTTCTTTAAAATCGAAATCAATCGCACCACGTGTCATTCGTTTTTCTCGAAGAATTTCAGCGAGCTCTGCCATCTCTTCAAACATTGGTACAAGTTGCTCATAGTTTTCTCGAAGGATTTCATCTTTATCTACCAATATTTTGTTGACATCGGCATAAGTCATTCTCTCTGTCGTTTTAATGACACTTTCAAAGATTTCATGATGAACGACTTCCCCTTTTGAATTGATCTCCATTTCACAGGAAATAGTAAAACGGTCAACCTGTGGATTTAAAGAACAAATTCCATTCGATAATCGATGTGGGAGCATCGGGATCACACGATCAACGAGATAAACGCTCGTTCCGCGTTCAAGAGCTTCAAGGTCGAGGCTAGAACCTTCTTGGACATAGTGGCTGACATCAGCAATATGGACGCCTAAATGATAATGACCATTTTCAAGTTTTCTAACAGTCACTGCATCATCCAAGTCTTTGGCATCAGCTCCATCAATTGTTACGATTGTTTCCTTTCGCAAATCACGACGATTTCCAATCTGGTTTTCATCAATTTCATCAGGTGCCGCATTCGCTTCTTTCATTACTTCATCTGGAAAGGCAAGCGGCAATCCGTGCTTATGGATTATCGAAAGAATATCAACTCCGGGATCATTTCGATGACCAAGGATACGGATTACTTCTCCCTCAGCATTTTTGTGTTCTTCTGGATAGACGGTTAAATGAACGACAACTTTATGGCCTTCCATGGCCCCCATGCTTTTATCTTTTGGAACAAAAATATCTTTGGCAAATTTTTTATTATCAGGGATGACAAATCCAAAATATTTGGTCTCCGTATAAGTCCCGACAATCTCTTTTACACTGCGTTCCACGATTCGTAGGATTGTCCCTTCGCGGCGTGCTCCATAGCTTGTTGAAGCTACTCTTGCTAACACAATATCACCGTGCATCGCACCATGTATTTCATGTGGAGGAATAAAAATATCATCCAAGCCTGATTCATCTGGGATGACAAAAGCAAATCCTTTTGCATGGGCACTTACTTTTCCACGAACGAGGTTCATTTTCTCAGGAAGGCCATAGCGATTGCTTCTAGTCCGCACGACAAGCCCTTTTTCCTCCATATAGACGAGTGCTTTGACAAGTTCTTTAAATGCAGAAGCATCATCAATCTCAAATTCTGCTTCCAATTCCTTTACCGTTAATGGTTTATATGCTTCATCTTTCATATAGGTTAATATTCGATCTACTTGCTCCTGGATTTGTTCATCCATTATATATCCTCCTCAGCATGTAAAAACCATGACATTCAATTGCTAAACATGCCAGTCGAGTCCTTCCAAAAAGGCGTAGACATCTTCATGAAGCTGCTCTTTTTCTTTATCTAGTGTAATGACATGTCCGGATTCTTCATACCATTTTATCGTTTTTTCATTAGATTGAATTTCGTTATAAATAATACTTGCACTTTCCGGATTAATAACGTCATCATGACGAGCCTGCACAACAAAAGTAGGCGCATAGATCATATCAATGCTTTGTCGGACATCCTCTATTAATCCTTGTAATTTCCCTAATGTTGTCATAGGCGTTTTTTTAAAGGCTTCTATTTCTTGCTCAATGACTTCAGGCGTTTTTCCTTCAAATTGCTTATATTCTTTTGCATATTTAACAACACCTTGATACATCAGTTCTTCACTTTTAAAAAACATTGGTGCACACATAGGAATCATTCCCTTTATAGGAACAGTGTAACCTAATTTTAATGAAAATACCCCTCCTAGGGACAAACCAGCGACTGCAATTTCATCATAACCTTTGTCCTTTAAAAAGGTGTAGCCATTTAATACATCCTGCCACCAATCAACAGGTCCCGTATGGACAAGTTCTTCAGGTGGAACACCGTGCCCCTTGTATTGCGGTGCATGAGAAGTATAGCCTTTTTTTTCAAGGTAGCGGCCGAGCATTCTAACATCGGCACTATTTCCTGTAAAACCGTGCAGCAATAGTACTGCTCGTTCTCCAGCTTCAAAAGTAAATGGCTTTGGTGCAATGATTTTCATCTTTTCTAGCTCCTTTATTTCTCTATAAACCGAAGTTCAAAAGTTTTTGAATAAGCCTGCTGCCTCATCATCGCTCTAAAAAAACATCAGAATCATTCCATCCTCTTTTGAACAAACATTCTATGTTTTATTCTATTTAAGTTTAACATACAATTGATGCATGCTAAAAAACAAAAAACCTAGCCGTTTTTTGGCCAGGTTTATCATTTTATCTATTATCCAATAATAAAGGATACAGCAACAGCTAATACAAAAAATAATATCGATAACACAACAGTTAGACGATGAAGAACTAAATCCATCCCTCTTGCTTTTTGTTTGCCGAATAGCTGCTCAGCACCTCCAGAAATGGCTCCTGACAGCCCAGCACTTTTCCCTGCTTGCAGCAGAACAACTATAATTAATGCGATAGATACAATGACTAAAAGCGTTATAAATAGTGTATGCATAAAAAGCACCTCCTAAAACGAGCATCACGTTATCATTAATGTATCATAATCGCCGGCTGTATACAATCTCTTTTTCATCGCCAAGTACAGAAGAAGCGAAAGGAATCTCCACTCTTGACTTCATTTAAATCGCTCATTATGATAAAGATATGGAAAGAAGCATAAATGGTGATGGAGTTCACCTTTAACTGCCTTTGGCTAATGACTCCTGTCAGTATATAGTACTGGCAGGAGTCTTTTTTATAACCATCAGTAGAGAAATGCTCTCCATCTTAAACGAAATAAGCTATAGGTCTAAACCTTTGACAAAGAAGTGAGTGTGCAGAGAAAAAGTTTATTTGCCATTACTCATTCACTCGAATTAATCTAGACTTATTCAATTTCTCTAAGGAGTCTTAATACCAGTTAAAGTAGGAAAAAATAGTGTGAGGTGTGAATGATATGGGTTATATTTTAGTTGGAACTGCTGGTGCAGCAGGAGCAATTTTACGTTATCTAATTGGAATCATTTTCTATTCGAGCAATACCATTTTTCCCTTTGCAACATTTATCGTGAACATGTTAGGCAGTTTTTTATTAGCTAGATTTACAACTAGTTTATTTCAAAAAATATCAGTTCCTTTAAAGTGGCAAACTGCCATTAATACTGGTTTTATTGGATCTTTTACTACTTTTTCTACTTTTAGTCTAGAAACGGTGCAGCTTTTTGAGAAAGGGTATACAGCGACTGCATGTATATATATCTGTTTAAGTGCTTTAGGTGGTCTGTTTATGAGCAGGTTAGGGTTTAAGAATTATTCCAGAAGTCATTAAGCAATCATAAAGATAGGGAAAACAACCTCGGAAGGAGCTGAATATGATGACTATAGGTACATTATTATTAGTAGGGGCAGGCGGATTTGCGGGAGCCATATTAAGACTGGAAATAAGTCAAAGGCTTAAAAGTATTCATACTTTTTCCATTCCCTTCGCTACTTTGACAGTTAATTTAATCGGTTCTTTTATACTTGGATTCATTACAGGCGCTTCGGTTAGTCATTTCATTTTACTGCTTGTAGGAACAGGAATGTTAGGTTCATTTACTACTTTTTCCACTTTTAAATTTGAAAGTATTCAGCTTTTGCGAAAAGAGAAAAAGAAGGCACTTTTCTTTTATCTGATTTTAAGTTATGGAGGAGGCTTGTTATTTGCTTATTCTGGGCTATTGTTAGGGAAAATGCTTTTATAATTTGAAAAAACTGCTGCGTCCATATCAAGAAGCAGCAGTTTTTTATCGTTCAAATGCTTATTTTTTTAAGTTGTAAAATGTTGAAGCGCCTTTATATTGTGCAGTGTCTGCTAGTGTATCCTCAATGCGCAGCAATTGATTATATTTTGCAACCCGATCTGTACGTGATGGTGCACCTGTTTTAATTTGGCCAGCATTAGTCGCAACAGCAATATCAGCGATTGTGCTATCTTCTGTTTCACCGGAACGATGCGAGATTACAGCTGTGTATCCTGCTCTTTTTGCCATTTCTATTGCGTCAAATGTTTCTGTAAGTGTACCAATTTGATTCACTTTAATTAAAATGGAATTAGCGACGCCTTCCTTAATTCCTTTAGCAAGCTTATTCGTGTTTGTAACAAATAAGTCATCACCAACAAGTTGGACTTTACCGCCAATTTTTTCTGTAAGGAGCTTATGGCCTTCCCAATCGTTTTCATCTAGTCCATCTTCGATAGAAATGATCGGATATTTTTCCACAAGTGCTGCATAATAGTCTACCATCTCTGCAGAAGTTTTCACGACGCCTTCACCAGTTAAATGGTACTTTCCATCTTCTTTCTTAAACAATTCTGAAGCTGCAACGTCCATTGCAAGCATCACTTCTTCACCAGGCTTGTAGCCTGCTTTTGAAATAGCTTCAACAATTGTTTGCAATGCTTCTTCATTCGATTGTAAATTTGGCGCAAAGCCGCCTTCATCGCCAACTGCAGTTTGATGGCCTTTTTCTTTCAAAACAGCCTTTAAGTGATGAAAAATTTCTGTTCCCATTCGCAATGCTTCTTTAAAGTTAGGAGCGCCAACAGGCATAATCATAAACTCTTGAATATCGACGTTGTTATCAGCATGCTCTCCGCCATTCAGAATATTCATCATTGGCACTGGCAATTCTTTTGCATTAAAGCCGCCCAGATATTCATAGAGAGGCACTTCTAAAAAGTCTGCTGCTGCTCGTGCGGTAGCCATAGAAACGCCTAAAATGGCATTTGCTCCTAATTTGCCTTTATTATCTGTACCATCCAGCTCAATTAATGCTTTATCAATTCCAACCTGATCCGTTACATCAAAGCCGATGACTGCCTCAGCGATAATATCGTTGACATGCTCAACAGCTTTTAATACTCCTTTTCCTAGAAAACGAGCTTTATCACCATCACGAAGTTCAACAGCTTCGTATTCTCCTGTAGAAGCGCCGCTTGGAACGAGTGCTCTGCCAAACGCACCTGATTGTGTATAAACCTCTACTTCAACTGTTGGATTACCGCGAGAGTCCAATACTTCTCGTGCATATACTTCTGTAATTAATGGCATGATAATATCTCCTTTTAATGTTTTTTTATGTTCCTAAATATCAGGATAGAGGAGCCCGTTTTTCACATATGTTTCTCTCTAAACTCCACTATAATATTTTTCATTTAAAAATGCTAGGAAAGCTATTTTCATTTATCATTTTGCAGTTTTAATCAAGCTTGTTCCAGTCATTTCTACTGGCTTCTCGATTTTTAATAAATCAAGGACAGTTGGTGCAAGATCTGCTAAAATGCCTCCACTGCGAACATCAATTCCGTGTTTAGTTACAATCACTGGCACTGGATTTGTTGTATGAGCAGTCATTGGTTTGCCATCTATCGTAATGACCTCATCTGCGTTCCCATGATCAGCAGTAATGATGGCTGCTCCACCCTTTGCTAAAATCGCATCCACAATCCGGCCTAAGCATTCGTCCACTGCTTCAATTGCTTTAACGGTCGGTTCTAGCATACCAGAGTGGCCTACCATATCTGGGTTGGCAAAGTTTAGAATAATTGCATCCTGCTTGTCTTCTTGTATCTCTTTTAAAAGAGCTTCTGTCACTTCATAGGCACTCATTTCTGGCTGCAAATCGTAAGTAGCAACTTTAGGAGAATCAATTAAAATTCGTTCTTCCCCTGCAAATACTTCCTCACTTCCACCATTCATGAAAAAAGTCACATGCGGATATTTTTCCGTTTCCGCAATTCTTAGCTGTTGAAGTCCTTCTTTAGAGAGCACTTCTCCTAATGTATTTGTTAGATCAATAGGAGGAAATGCGACATGCCCTTTTACTGTTTCAGCATAATGCATCATCCCGACAAAAAAGAGATCTTTAGGCTGTATTGCTTCCCGTTCAAAGGCAGGGTAAGCTTCATTTGTTATCGTACTAGATAATTGAATCGCTCGATCGGGGCGGAAATTAAAGAAAATAACGGCGTCATTATCCTCAACCTTTGCAACTGGCTCACCCGCTTCATTCGTGATAACGGAAGGAATCATAAATTCATCAAGGACGCCATTAGCGTAGGATTCCTCTACAGCAGCAAGTGGATCTGAAAACGCTGGCCCTTCACTACAAATAATAGCACGGTAAGCTTTTTCAACTCGATCCCAGCGTTTATCACGATCCATTGCATAATAGCGGCCTGACACAGTAGCAAATTGACCAACACCGTATTCTTTCGTTTTTTCCAGTGTTTCCCGTATGTAAGATGCTGCTGTTTCTGGTCCAACATCTCGGCCGTCTAAAAATCCGTGAATATAGACACGCTGTAATCCCTTTGCTGCTGCTAGTTCCAACAGTGCATACAGATGGTTAATATGGCTATGGACGCCTCCATCAGATAAAAGACCAAACAAATGCAGGCTCGTACCATTTTGGAGTGCATGATCCATCGCTTCATTAATCATACGATTTTTTGCAAAATCGCCATCTTTTATTGCAAGATTAATTCTTGTTAGGCTTTGGTACACGATTCGGCCTGCTCCAATATTTAAGTGGCCAACCTCTGAGTTTCCCATCTGGCCTGCCGGCAAGCCAACTGCTTCTCCTGCCGCAGTTAATGCACCATGAGGAAATGATTCCCAATAACGCTCGAAATTTGGTTTTTTTGCATGGTAAACCGCATTTCCCTTCGTTTCTGTTCGGATGCCAAACCCATCTAAGATGATTAGCGCTACTGGTGCTTTACCCACGAACGACCGCCTCCAATAATTGTAAATAAGATTGCGGATCTAAACTTGCTCCACCTACTAACGCACCGTCAATATCTGATTGTGCCATATATTCAGCAATATTATTTGGCTTCACACTGCCTCCATACTGAATTCGGATGGAAGCCGCTTCATCAGAAGAGAAGCTAGTTGCAACAACCTCACGAATATGGGAGCACACTTCATTAGCATCCGCTGCACTAGAAGATTTGCCTGTTCCAATTGCCCAAATAGGTTCATATGCAATAATTGCCTGCTTCACTTGTTCCGCATTCAATCCATCAAGCGCACGCTTCACTTGCGTTTCAACAAATGATTTTGTTTCTCCATTTTCCCTTTGGGCCAATGTTTCACCGACACAAATGATTGGGATTAAATCATGTTGAAAAGCTGCATGTACTTTTTGATTTACTGTTTCATCAGTTTCATTAAAATACTCGCGACGTTCTGAATGTCCGATAATCACATATTTGACGCCCACATCTTGTAAGGCTTTTGGGCTGATTTCACCAGTAAAGGCCCCTTCATCTTCAAAATGCATTGTCTGTGCTCCGATTTCCACAGCAGATCCCTTTGTTGCTTCCACTAGTCGCTCCAAAAAGAGTGCTGGGGCACAAATCACAGATTCCACATTCTCTTTCGCAGGTACAAGGTTCATTACTTCTTCAGCAAAATGCTTTGCTTCTGCCATTACTTTATGCATCTTCCAGTTTCCTGCAATGATTGGTTTGCGCAATCTTCTTCATCCTCTCTTGTCGTAAAAAGAATTCACTTTTTAGAAGATGTTCAAAAAGTCCGGGAAAAGTAGCTGTGAATTTCTTTATCACTAAGTCTCGCCGGTTCGTATGTATCATTAGCATATTCTTCAATTTTTTTGCAGCAGTCAGCCTACGCTCCGGTTGGTAAGACAGTTATTCTTCGAACATCTCGGCTCTTTTTTGAACAATTACTCTTCAAATGATAACTTAAATAACAGAATGTTTATTCCTTGTCTTTTAATGCCGCTACACCCGGTAAGATTTTACCTTCCATTAATTCAAGAGAAGCACCGCCGCCTGTGGAAATATGGTCCATTTGCTTAGCAAGTTTAAATTTCTCAACTGCAGCAGCAGAATCCCCGCCTCCAATAATCGTATACGTATCTTTTCCTTGTGCAAGTGCTTCAGCGACACCTTTCGTACCATTAGCAAAAGTATCCATCTCAAAAACACCCATTGGTCCGTTCCAAACAACAAGCTTCGATTTTTGGATAACTTCACGATACGTTTCGATTGTTTTTGGTCCAATATCAAGTCCTTGCCATTCAGCTGGTATATGATCGATGTCTACTATTTTTGTATTTGCCTCGTTCGAAAAATCGTCAGCAACGACTATATCAACTGGCAAATAGAGTTTGACACCTTTTGTTTTTGCTTTTTCCATAAAAGACTGGGCAAGCGCAATTTTATCTTCCTCTAGTAAAGATTTGCCTATTTCATGTCCTTGAGCCTTAATAAATGTATAAGCAAGACCACCGCCAAGGATTAAATTGTCTACAACATCTAGCAAGTGATCAATAACCCCGATTTTATCCTTTACTTTCGCTCCACCAATAATCGCTGTAAAAGGACGTTGTGGATCAGCAAGCGCTTTGCCGAGAATATTTAGCTCTCTTTCCATTAAAAATCCAGATACAGCTGGGAGATGATGGGCTATTCCTTCTGTTGATGCATGAGCACGATGAGCTGCACCAAAAGCATCATTCACAAAAATATCCGCTAAATCAGCAAATTCCTTTGCAAGCTCAGGATCGTTTTTTTCTTCTCCTTCATAGAAACGGACATTTTCTAAAAGCAGTACTTCTCCTTCTTTCATACTCGAAATTTCCGCTTTTACATCAGGACCAAATGCTTCATTCGTTTTTTTGACTTTTTTTCCGAGAAGCTCACTTAATCTTGCTGCAACTGGCGTTAAACGCATTTCTTCCACTACTCTTCCTTTTGGACGGCCAAGATGGCTTGCAAGCATAACGATTGCGCCTTGTTCACAAAGGTAGTTAATCGTCGGCAGTGCAGCACGTATTCTTGTATCATCTGTGATGACGCCATCTTGTAATGGAACATTAAAATCAACACGGCAAAAAACGCGTTTCCCCTTCAATGCAACATCCTTCATTGTCATTTTATTCATCGTTGCATTCCCTCCTTTATTTATCATAAAGTCCATGCGCTAAAAAGGGAGTGGGATCTATACCCGCTCCCCCTTGTCTGGATTACTGCTTCGTTTTCGCTTTTCATTATATCTGCTTCAGCAGATGCAATCCATCAATTCGTTCAAGTTTTTGTTAAGCTTTGTTCGCAATATATTCAATAAGATCAACAACACGGTGAGAGTAGCCAGTTTCGTTATCGTACCAGGAAAGTACTTTTACCATGTTTCCTTCCATTACCATTGTAGATAATCCATCAATTGTAGATGAAGCTGTGCTGCCATTGTAATCACGGGATACTAATGGTTCTTCAGAATAATCTAAGATGCCTTTTAGTTCTCCCTCTGCTGCTGCACAAAGAGCTGCGTTTACTTCTTCAGCAGTCGTTTCTTTTTCTACTTCTACTACGAGATCAACAACGGAAACGTTAGGAGTAGGAACACGCATTGCCATTCCATTCAGTTTGCCTTTCAACTCTGGGAGAACAAGAGCAACCGCTTTTGCAGCACCAGTAGTTGTTGGAATAATAGATTCTGCTGCAGCACGAGCACGTCGATAGTCTTTATGA
Organism: Bacillus chungangensis; assembly: GCF_030812995.1. Lineage (GTDB taxonomy): Bacteria > Bacillota > Bacilli > Bacillales > Bacillaceae_C > Bacillus_CF > Bacillus_CF chungangensis. The sequence goes on from NZ_JAUSTT010000024.1 coordinate 68,839, forward strand.
GGCAGATCCAAAATTTGTTGATCGTTAGTGTATGCATGAACTGTTGTCATCATACCTTTTTTAATACCAAAATTTTCTTGAAGCACTTTTGCAAATGGTGCTAGACAGTTTGTCGTACAAGATGCGTTAGAAATAACATGGTGATTTGCTGGATCGTATTTTTCTTCGTTTACACCCATAACAATTGTGATGTCTTCATTTTTCCCTGGAGCAGAAATAATAACTTTTTTCGCACCTGCTTCAAGGTGTTTAGAAGCATCTTCTCGGTTTACAAAACGACCAGTTGATTCAACAACAACATCAACGCCAAGCTCTTTCCAAGGAAGTGCAGCAGGATCACGTTCTGCAATTACTTTTACTTTTTTGCCGCCTACTACTAGATCGTTTCCTTCAACAGTTACCTTTTCTTCTAATGTTCCATGAACGGAATCGTACTGTAATAAATGAGCAAGCATGTTTGCGTCTGTTAAATCATTCACTGCTACTACTTCAATATTTGGGTTGTTTAAAGCTGCCCGGAATACGATACGACCAATTCTTCCAAATCCATTAATACCAACTTTTACTGTCATTGTTACTTCCTCCTTATAAAGTTCTTCCTGGTGTGATTTCATCTTTCAATAATGCTGCAGCAGCACCCTCATCTGTTACTAAAATAGTAGAGGAAGGGGCACTTTTCATGTACGATTTAATTGCTTTTGCTTTAGAAGCACCACCTGCAGCTGCAATAACATATGGAATGTTTTCCAGATCTTCTAGTTGAAGGCCAATTGTGGGAACCTTATGAACTACTTTTCCCTGTTCATCGAAATAATAACCGAAAGCTTCTCCAACTGCTTGACCTTCTATTATTTTTTGCATATTTTCTGGGTCTGTATTTCTCCTTTTTGCCATTGTGAGTGCTTCCCCAATGCCATGGAGTACCATATGGGCTGATTTAATCAGACTCAGTACCTCTTGGATAGCAGGCTCTTTCATAAATGATTCATAAACCTCTTTGCTTACTTGATCTGGAACGTATAGAACACGATGTGAAGCAGTCGATTTTTCTGCCATTCTTGCACAAATTGTATTTGCTTGGTTTTTCACATCTTCTCCAATTCCACCTCTGGCAGGGACAAATACAAGATGTTTGTTAGAAGCAAAAGATGGTGTCAGCATTTCTGCAACTGTGGCAATGGTTGTTCCACCTGTTACAGCTATTATGTTTTTGTCATGCAGTCGTTTTTTCATTGTTTGGACACAGGTTCTTCCTAATTCATCTTTTATCCAAGGTAATGTATCACTATCTCCAGGAATGATGATCACTTCAGCTATTTTCATTTTCTCTTTTAATTGAGCTTCCATGATATGCATTCCTGTCACTTCCCGCATCATTCCCTCCAATTTCTCAAGGACAAGCATGCCGTCTGCTGTGACAGACATTCCCGATGTTCTAATGTTGATCAACTGCTGACTTTTCAAAAACTCCACTTCACTTCTGAGTACTCGCTCTGATAAACCAAGTTGCTGCGCCAAGATTCTTCGTCCAATTGGCTCCATATGCCAAATAAAACGTAAAATTTGATAGCGTTTTTGCATGATTATCAGTAAATCTGGCAATAATCGTTTTTGTATCTCTATAAAAGACTGCATCCAAAAACTCCTTTAAATATATTATTGGACTTAATATGTCCCTGTAAGTCATATTATGTCCCAGTTAGGAGAAAAAAAATAACGACTACTTCCAACATCTATTTTAACAGGGTTAAGAAACGAATTCAACTTGTAACAAAGAATAGCGTAAAAGATTCTAGATGGTGAGTGGGCACGAAAGCATAAAAAATTTGTATGCCATCTCCCACTCATATTGCAGAAGCTAGATCCTGCCGCAATTCTGATGGGTGAGCTTCTACATTTAAGCGAGAAAAACTCGGCCGCTAGTTTTGTGACAAATAGTCACAAATCGTAAATGCGTCAATGTTTCCATATTGAACAATTTGGCGATTGATTTCAATAACAGGAATCATTAATCCATATTTTTCAGTCCATTCGTCGCTTTGTTCGATATCCATTTCCTTCAACTCAAATGTATAATCGTCTTGAAGCTGCAGTAAAATTTCTTTTGCATCCTGACAAAGCGGACATTGTTTTCTAGTATATAGACGAATTTCTACCATCTAATTTTCATTTCTCCTTTTATCAATCGTAGCGCTTTCTTTTTGAGGATGATGGAATTTTTAATTGATCCCGATACTTTGCAATCGTTCTTCGCGATATTTCCATCCCAAGCTGCTTTAAAAGATCGGCTATTTTTTGATCGGACAATGGCCGACTTTTATCCTCATTGTTAATTAACTCTTGAATCGTTTTTCGCACTTGAACAGCTGATGTCTGCTCCTGATCTGAAAAGGTGGACGACGCTAAACCGGTAGAGAAAAATGTTTTCAATTCAAACGTGCCAAAAGGGGTTTGAATATATTTTTCACGAACAGTTCTGCTTACTGTAGATTCATGAACACCAATTTCCTCTGAAATATCTCTCATTGTCAACGGTTTTAAGTAAGACGGCCCCTTGAAAAAGAAGTCCTGCTGCCAATTAATGATCGAAATTCCCACCTTTATTAACGTTTCTTTACGTTGTTCAAGACTGCGTCTAATCCAGTGAAAATCTTGGGTTTTATCTTTTAAAAAATCTTTCACTTGTTTGTCTTTATAAGTAGACATCGCCTGATAGTAGTCTTTTTGAAAATGAACAGTAGGCAAGTGCTTTTCAAAAAGATGAAGCGATAATTCCCCATCCTGAATATCAGCAATGAGATCAGGAACGACATAATGCGGTTTTTCTGTTTGATAATGAGAACCTGGCCTAGGCTCTAATGTTTGCACATAATCTGCTGCTTGCTGAATTTCAGAAAGTTCAATTGATAATTTTCTCGCAAGCTGCTTCCATTTACGCTCAGCAAACTCTAGGAAAAAATCTTGGATAATCGTTTTAACCAATGGTGGTGCTTCATTAACCCTTTCAATTTGCAGCAAAAGACATTCTTGAAGATTGCGTGCTCCAACCCCAGGTGGATCGAGCTGTTGGACCATTTCTAAGCAATCCGCAGCTTCTACAAGCGATGTACCGCAAAGTTTAGAAATTTCTTCCAAATCAATAGTCAAGTAGCCATTTGGGTCTAAATTATAAATGATCTGGTTTATCAAGTATTTTTGTTTTCCTGTTAACGCTTTCATAGTTAATTGCATAAAGAGATAGTCTTGTAATGATTTTGATGGTTCAGCTATTTGTTCAAGCCAGCTTTTTTGATCACGCTCGCTGTAATTTAGCCTTTTATTTTTCGGATATGCATGATGTGGGTCCAATAGCTTCACGTTGGAGCTTTCCAATTGAATCAATGGATTTTCCATTGCCTTCATTTCCAAAAAGGAAGTTAGCTCTTGGGCGGAATATTGAAGAAGCGCTATCGCTTGTGTTAGTTCTTGCGTCATTGCTAATTTCAATGTCTGATGTTGATAAAGGTTTGCTTCTAATCGCATCTGTGTCTCCCCCTTCTGTCTTTCCCTGAGGTCTTTGCATTTCCTACTAATGCCATTCGGAAAAAGGCAGCTCCCATTACCCTGCTCTCATTTTACAACATTTCAGCGCTTTAGTATATGGAAGATAAATGTCATATGAAATCAAAAAGAGGTTGGGACAAAACCCACCTCTGACATGAAAAAGCCGGTGAAATTTTACGACGAGTAAAATTTCACCGGCTTTGATAACTTTTGCATT
>NZ_JAUSTT010000025.1 GCF_030812995.1 Bacillus chungangensis
TTTAATGCAAAAGTTATCAAAGCCGGTGAAATTTTACTCGTCGTAAAATTTCACCGGCTTTTTCATGTCAGAGGTGGGTTTTGTCCCAACCTCTTCTTCTTTTTTATCCATACACAATATATGAAAATATTAAACTTTAAATGTCTTATTCTTCCATTTATCAAGGCGATCAAGGCGCTGATCATTTTTTTTCACGCGCTTTTTTAAATCATTTTGATCGATTAAAATAGTCGCATTATGTGCATCCAAACTTACTTTCATACTTCCTGTCAATCCAGTAAGATCGTCAACTTTCGCTGTTAGATGTGTTATTTGAACACCTAATTGCTGTATAGAACCACCCATTTGTTCAAAACGTTTGTCTACCTGTCCGAAACGTTCATCTACTTGCTCAAAGCGTTGATCCACCTGCTGAGAACCTTGGCTCATCTCGCCGCGCATTTCTTTTAACTCTTTCATCAGCTCGCCGAACATTTCATTTTCAGTCATGTTTTTCGCCTCCTTATGAACTCTATCATAAGATATATATTTTGAAAAATCAATCACTTTATACAACAAGCGTTCGAATGGATTTCGAACGCTATTCATTAAGATGAAAAATGGTTTCCCCATGCACTTGGATTTTGCCGCCAAGCTTTTAGTGTTTCCATATCACTTTCATGAATGATTGCCAGTTTCAGTGCTGCATCAAGCAAAGCTGAATAATTTGTTAAGGAGTGCGCTTCAATGTTTGCCTCTGTCAATTGCTGCGCTGCTTTTTCTAATTCATAAGTAAAAATAGAGGCAACACCTAAAACGTCGCACTCAGCTGCACGGAGCGCTTCTACTGCTGTAAGTACACTTCCTCCCGTTGAAATTAAATCCTCTACAACGACTACTTTTTGACCACTTGCCACTTTGCCCTCAATTTGATTGCCTTTTCCATGTGCTTTTGCTTTAGAACGTACATAACTCATTGGCAGCTCCATTAGATCACTTACCCATGCTGCATGAGGGATACCAGCGGTTGCTGTTCCAGCAATCACTTCTACATCAGGAAAATGCTGCTTGATCAAAGTCGTTAAACCTCTTGCAATTTCTTTCCTAAACTTCGGATACGAAAGTGTTAAACGGTTATCACAATAAATAGGGGAGCGTAGTCCAGAAGACCATGTAAACGGCTTATCAGGCTGTAAAAAAACGGCTTTAATCTTCAATAAATCCTCTGCAATCTTATGCTTCATATTATTTCTCCTCCCATGCTTCTTTTATCTTCAAATATGCGGTTAATGGTGATGCTGATTCCGTAATCGAACGCCCTACAACAATCCCTGTCGCACCTAATTTTCGAGCATCTTCTGGTGTCACAACGCGCTTCTGATCATGTACTGCTTCACCTGGCAACCGAATGCCTGGGGTTACACGCAAAAAATGTTCATTTGTTTCGCGGCAAATGTGTGCTGCTTCTAAAGCGGAACAAACAACGCCATCTAAACCAGCCTCATACGTAAGCCGAGCATAATGAACGACTGACGTTTGCAGTGTTTTTGAAATCAGCTGCTCTTTTTGCATTTGCTCCTCAGTCGTACTTGTCAGCTGTGTTACAGCAATCAACAAAGGCCGCTGCATCCCTGCTGGAGTTCCAGCCTCAAGCCCTTCTAATGCTGCCTTCATCATATTCATTCCGCCTGCTGCATGAACATTTACCATGTCGATTTGCAAAGCTGCTAATCCTTTCAGTGCTTGATAAATAGTATTTGGAATATCATGAAGTTTTAAATCTAAAAATATATGGTGGCCTTGAGCCTTGATTGTTTCAACGATAGTTGGACCAGACTGATAAAAAAGTTCCATGCCCACTTTAACAAATAATCTTTCATCATGGAAAGACTGCAAAAACAGCTTAGCCTCTTCCCAATTTGAATAATCTAGTGCAATAACCGGCCTTTCTTCCATCTTATTTCCAGCTCCTTCCCGTAAGTTCTGAAATATGTTCGACACCTAATTCATCTAATTTATCAGGAAGTGCTGCAATCAATTTTTCACATATATAAGGATCTATAAAATTAGCCGTTCCTATTGCTACAGCGCTTGCTCCCGCATAAAAATATTCAATCACATCATCAACAGAATGAATGCCTCCCATTCCAATAATCGGAATATCTACCCGCTGGCTTACTTCATAAATCATACGAATCGCCACTGGTTTAATCGCTGGACCAGAAAGCCCCCCTGATCCGTTTGCAAGAATAGGCTTACCAGTTTTCAAGTCAATTCTCATCCCTAATAATGTGTTGATCATCGTTAAACCATCCGCCCCAGCTTCTGCCACTGCAACTGCCATCTCAACGATATTTGCGACATTAGGAGAAAGCTTTACATAGACAGGAACACTAGAAACTTCCTTCACCTGTTTCGTTAATACGTGTGCAACTTCCGGAATCGTCCCAAACGCAATTCCCCCTGTTTTCACATTCGGACAAGAAATATTCAATTCTAATGCGTGGACGTTGTGAGCGGTAGAAATTCTTTTTGCGACTTCTACATAATCTTCTACTTGTGAACCAGCAACATTAGCAATAATTGGGACATCATATTGTGCCAACCAAGGAAGTTCCTCAGCCATAACGTGCTCCAGACCAGGATTTTGCAGTCCAATTGCATTTAGCATTCCTGAGGGTGTCTCGGCTACTCGCGGTGTCGGATTCCCAAATCTTGGTTCAAAGGTTGTTGCCTTTATCATGATTGCTCCGAGGATACTTAAATGATACAACTGGCTAAATTCTTTTCCGAAACCAAAGCAGCCTGAAGCAGGCATAATTGGGTTTTTTAAAGATAGTCCTGGTAATTCAATATGAAGTCGATTCATAATACCACCTCACCAATCGGGAAGACAGGGCCGTCGCTGCATATTTTACGGTATGCAATGCCAGTCTTATCATTAGCAACATGACATACACAGGCAAAACAAGCGCCAATTCCGCAACCCATCCGCTCTTCTAATGATAGAAATGCTCTGCGATCAGAATAGCGCACCTCTAAAGCCTTTAACATCGGTGTTGGGCCGCAAGCATAAAGACAATCAAAGGAAAGTCCATTCTGATCAATCACATCTGTGACAAAGCCCTTCGTTCCTAACGTGCCATCAACAGTAGCAACATACGTTTCACCAAATTGAGAAAATTTTTCTATATAGAAAGCTTTATCCGTTGTTTCAAAACCTAGTATATGGGAAACTTGAATGCCGTTTTCTGTTAGCTGCTTTGCAAGCTCATATAAAGGTGGAACACCAATGCCGCCTCCAATTAATAATGCGTGCTGTCCAGCAGCAAGTGCATCAACAGGAAAACCATTTCCTAATGGTCCTAACACATCCACTCTATCACCTGCATGCTTCTGGGAGAGTATTTTCGTTCCTTTTCCCTCAGTTCGATAAATAAGGGTCAGCTGCTGCTTTGCTTGCTCAAAAGTGGCAATGCTAATTGGCCTTCGCAATAGTGGATCATGACCATCATGAGACCGGACATGTACAAATTGTCCAGGTTCCTTCATTTCCTCCACTAATGAGCCTTCTAATGTCAACTCATATATATCTTTGGCAATTTGCTTCTGACAGACTACTTCCATCTCATCTTGTTTGATCATTCTTGCATAACCTCTTTCTTGTCATTTAAATGTGGCATTGGCTGAGCTGTAAAAGTCATCGACTCTAAAACACCTAATATCGCACTCGCCGTATCTAATGACGTTAAACAAGGAACACCATTTTCAACAGATTCACGGCGAATACGGAATCCATCTCGCTGCGGCTGCTTTCCTTTCGTTAATGTATTGATGATCATTTGCGCTTTTCCTTGTCGAATGATATCCAATAAAGTCGGCCCTTCTGAACCAATTTTTGCAACAATTGCTGCTTCCACACCATTCTCTAGCAAAAATGCGGCTGTTCCTTTTGTTGCCATCAACGTATAGCCAATATTTGCAAAGCGTTTTGCAAGTTCAAGTGCTTCTTCCTTGTCTTTATCAGCTACTGTCAATAGAACTGTCCCGTATTCCCTCATTTCCATTCCCGAAGCAATCAACCCTTTATATAGTGCTTTTTCGAGGGTAAAATCTTTCCCCATTACTTCCCCAGTTGATTTCATCTCTGGTCCCAGAGAAATATCAACTCTCCGTAACTTTGCAAACGAAAAGACAGGTACCTTTACGTAAACACCTGCTTTTTCCGGAATAAGTCCACCTTCATAGCCTAATGTTTTTAACTTTTGTCCTAAAATCACTTTTGTCGCTACATTAGCCATTGGCACATTCGTAATTTTACTCAAAAATGGCACCGTTCTACTCGATCTTGGGTTTACTTCAATAACATAAACCTCATCCCCATAAATTACATATTGAATATTAAGCAACCCAATAATACGCAAACCCTTCGCCAGCCTTATTGTATAATCAACAATCTTTTCCTTTAGTGCATCTGAAATATTTTGTGATGGATAGACAGCAATCGAATCTCCAGAATGAACTCCCGCTCGCTCAATATGCTCCATAATTCCCGGTATTAGCACATCAATTCCATCAGAAATGGCGTCTACTTCAATTTCTTTTCCAACAAGATAACGATCAACAAGTACTGGGTGCTCTGGATTTACCCTGACCGCATTTTCCATATAGTGAAGCAATTCAGATTCTTCGTATACAATTTCCATCGCTCGGCCGCCAAGCACGTAAGATGGGCGAACGAGAACTGGATAGCCGATATCGGAGGCAATCTTGATAGCTTCTTCAATAGAAAAAGCCGTCTTTCCTTTTGGCTGCGGGATTTTTAACATACTCAAAGCCTGCTCAAATTTATCACGGTCTTCCGCTTGGTCCAAACTTTCCAGTGAAGTGCCAAGAATACGAACACCACGCTCGACAAGAGCAGCAGCAAGGTTAATCGCAGTTTGTCCGCCAAATTGAACGATGACGCCTTCAGGCTGTTCTAAATCGATGATATGCATAACATCTTCTATTGTTAGCGGCTCAAAATAGAGCTTGTCAGAAATGCTAAAATCAGTTGATACTGTTTCAGGATTATTATTCACAATAATTGCTTCAAAACCAGCTTCCTGAATTGCCCAAACCGAATGGACAGTAGCATAGTCGAATTCAATTCCTTGGCCAATCCTGATAGGGCCAGAGCCAAGTACGATGACACTTTTATGGTCGTTTTTAAGTGATTCATTTTCTTCCTCATACGTTCCATAATAATAAGGCGTTTCAGAGGAAAATTCGCCTGCACAAGTATCAACCATCTTATACACTGGCATTATCTTGTGCTCTTTCCGCCATTCGTAAATTACTTTTTCTGTTGTCTGCCACAGTTTTGCAATTGTTTTATCTGCAAAGCCCATCGCTTTTGCTTGCTTTGCTATCTCTTTATTAAATGCTGCTTGACCCAATTCTCTTTCTAGTGTAATCAGCTTCTTTAACTTGTAAAGAAAAAATAGATCAATACTGCTCCAATCATGAAGTGTTTCAATTGCTATCCCTCTTCGCAGTGCTTCTCCTAGATAAAAAAGTCTTTCGTCTCCAGCTTTTTTAATTCTTTTTTCTAATAAAACATCAGCAATCATTTCCCCATCCTGCAGTTCAAGATGATAGACATTGCTTTCTAAAGAACGAACTGCTTTCAAGAGTGATTCTTCAAAAGTTCGGCCGATTGCCATTACTTCTCCTGTTGCCTTCATTTGTGTTCCTAAATGTCTGCTTGCCGATTCAAACTTATCAAACGGCCACCTTGGGATTTTTGTCACAACATAATCTAAAGCCGGCTCAAAGCAAGCATAAGTTTTACCGGTAACAGGATTCATCATTTCATCTAAAGAAAATCCTACAGCAATTTTTGCAGCTAACTTAGCAATTGGAAAACCAGTTGCCTTTGATGCAAGTGCGGAAGAACGGCTGACACGAGGGTTTACTTCAATCACATAGTATTGAAAACTCTTTGGATCAAGTGCAAGCTGGACGTTACAGCCGCCTTCGATGCCAAGTTCCCGAATGATTTTTAATGATGTATTTCTTAACATTTGATATTCGCGATCACTCAATGTTTGACTAGGTGCAACGACAATGGAGTCTCCTGTATGAATACCAACTGGATCAACATTTTCCATATTGCAAACGACAATCGCATTATCATTTGCATCACGCATTACTTCATATTCGATTTCTTTAAAACCAGCAATGCTTTTTTCAAGGAGGCATTGATGCACTGGACTCTGTTTTAAACCACTGGAAACAATATCAATTAGTTCTTCTTTATTTTCACAAATGCCGCCGCCTGTCCCGCCGAGTGTGTATGCGGGACGTACAATAACTGGATAACCAACTTTCTTAACAAACAGATATGCTTCTTCTAATGAATGAACGATGTCGCTATCAGGAACTGGTTCATGAATATCGTTCATCAACTGTCTGAAAAGTTCACGATCCTCTGCCTGTTCAATCGCATCAAGCTTTGTACCCAGTACCTCAACTTGACATTCCTCCAAAACGCCTGCGTTGGATAATGCAATTGCTAGGTTAAGTCCCGTTTGTCCACCTAGCGTTGGTAAAATTGCATCGGGACGCTCTTTTCGAATAATGCGGCCTACAAATTCAACGGTGAGAGGTTCTATATATACAGCATCTGCCATTTCAGGATCGGTCATAATCGTTGCAGGGTTAGAGTTAACAAGAATAACGCGATATCCTTCCTCTTTTAATGCAAGACAAGCTTGTGTGCCAGCATAATCAAACTCTGCCGCCTGTCCAATGACAATCGGACCTGAACCAATTACGAGAATACTTTTAATGTCTGTACGTTTAGGCATGATTGCTCTCCTCTCTTTTTCTCACTTCAATCATTTGTAGAAACTCGTCAAACAGATATTTAGCATCCTCAGCTCCCGGAGATGCCTCTGGATGAAACTGGACACTAAAAGCAGGATGTATCTTGTGAACTAAACCTGCAATCGTATGATCATTTAGGTTTCGATAGGTAATTTTTAATGAAGTTGATAGTGCATCATCTTCTTTCACCGTATATAGATTGTTTTGTGCAGTAAAAATTACTTTATTTGTATGTACATTTTTTACTGGATAACTTGAACCATGATGGCCAAATAACATTTTTTCAATTTCAGCGCCATTTGCAAGTGCGAATAACTGATGGCCAAGACCGATTCCAAACAGAGGGATTTTCCCAAGTATTGTTTGAATCATTTCTATTGTTTCTGTTGCATGAAGCGGATTTCCGGGACCATTTGACAGCAGCACACCATCCGGCTTTAATGCAAGAATATCTTGAGCAGATGTATCATAAGGTAAAACTGTTACATCACATTGACGCTGATTGAGCTCGCGTAAAATCCCATGCTTTAATCCAAAATCAACTACCACGATGTTATAACCTCTTCCAGGACTTGGGAAATGTTTTTGTGTAGATACTTGCTTTACTTGATCCTTTGGGAGGGGGGTTGCTTTTAAACGAGCGACAATATCGTCTGTCTTTTCATCCACATTGCAGAATGCACCTTTTAAGATGCCTTTTGATCGAATCATTCTCATTAGCTTCCTAGTATCGATGCCAGCTAACCCAGAAATGCCTTTTTGCTGCAAAAAATGATCTAGTGTCATGTCACTTCGCCAGTTTGAAGGAAATTCAGCCGCTTCTTTTACAATCAATCCCTTTATTGTAGGATGAATTGTCTCAAAATCATCACGATTAATGCCGTAATTGCCAATTAGTGGATAAGTCATCAATACTATTTTCCCATGGTTAGTAGGATCGGAAATTATTTCTTGATAACCTGTTATGCTCGTATGAAACACAACCTCTCCAATGCATTCACGTTCACTTCCAAATGCCGTTCCTACAAAGACTGACCCATCCTCAAGGATAAGCTGCTTTTTCATTCAAACTCACTTCCTTCCGCCCATTTTAATATGCCATCCACAAATGTTGCTACGGGCCATCCTTTACATATCCAACCTGCAAATGGTGTATTTTTTCCTTTCGAAGCAAATTCGGCAGGGTCGATGTTTTTCTCTTTGTTTAAATCGAGAATAACGATATCAGCAACATTACCAATTTTTAACGTACCATACGGAAGCGCAAAGGTTTCTGATGGAATGACTGTTAACCAATCAATAAGCTGTTTCAGTGAAAAGATTCCTGTTGCAACAAAATGAGTATAAAGTAGAGGAAATGCCGTTTCGAGGCCAACAATTCCAAATGGCGCCATTTTCAAGCCTGCCTGTTTTTCCTCTTCTGTGTGCGGCGCATGATCTGTAGCAATAAAATCAATTGTGCCATCAAGCAAGCCTGCGATTAATGCTTGTTTATCTTCTATGCTTCTTAAAGGCGGGTTCATCTTAAAGTTCCCATCATCGCCGGGAATATCATGTTCACTTAAAAGCAAATGATGAGGGGTAACCTCAGCTGTCACCCTTATTCCTGCACGCTTCGCATCACGTACAACTCGAACAGATTCTTTCGTACTAATATGGCAAACATGATAATGGCAATTGGCTGCTTCCGCCAATAGCACATCTCTTGCAATATGAACAGATTCACAAACAGACGGGATGCCAGGGATGCCATGTTTTCTCGAAAATTCCCCCTCGTGAACTGCTCCACCATATATAAGAGAATTATCCTCACAATGAGCGACAATTGCCATGTCAAGGTTCGCAGCAAGCTTCATCGCTTCTAACATTTTACTAGCTTCTTGCACTCCAACTCCATCATCTGTAAAAGCGAAAGCGCCTGCCTTTTTTAAACCGTGGAAATCGGTTAGCTCACGGCCAAGCTGGCGCGTCGTAATCGCACCATAAGGCAATACTCGAACATGTCCTGTCTCTTTTGCTCTTTGAACAACCCACTCCATTTGCTCTGGCGTGTCTGGGACTGGACGGGTATTTGGCATCGCTGCTACTGTTGTAAAGCCCCCTTTTGCTGCAGCCATTGTCCCTGTTGCAATTGTTTCTTTCTGTTCTCCTCCTGGTTCTCGCAAATGAATATGTAAATCTACAAACCCTGGAGATATAAGAAAACCTGTGGCATCAAATTCTTTTTCACCATTGTTAACGAGATTTGGTGCAATTTCCGCTATTTTCCCATCTATGATTCTAATATCAACTATTCGCTCTTCTCCATTTTGCTCAATGATTGTCCCATTCGTTATGAACCAATTCAATTTAACCCCTCCTAGTGGCTGAGCACTCTTTTTAAAATTGCCATTCTGACGAAAACACCATTTTTAATTTGTTGAAAAATACGAGATCGTTTGCATTCTACTAATTTATCTGCGATCTCCACATTGCGATTGACTGGGGCTGGATGCATAATAATGCTATCTTTTTTCATCCGTTTTTCCCGTTCTTCTGTCAACCCATATCGTTGGTGGTATTCTTCTTTTGAAAGGGCAGCAGTTTCATGATGGCGCTCATGTTGGATGCGTAGAAACATACATACATCTGCATGCTCTACCACTTCATCAATTTCCAAGTATTCTCCCGCTTGTAAATAAGATGTACGAAACCATTCCTTCGGGCCTGAAAACATGACATTTGCACCTAGCCTTTTTAACACTTCTGCATTGGAACGAGCGACACGGCTATGCATAATGTCCCCAACAATTGCGACATTGAGATTTTCAAAGCTTCCGAATTCTTGTTCTATTGTAAATAGATCAAGCAGTGATTGTGATGGATGATGACCACAACCATCGCCGCCATTTATAAGCGGAATTTCTAAGTTATCAACAAGTTCCTGATAAAAACCATCTTGATCATGACGGATTACAGCAACATCTACTCCTACTGCTTCAAAAGTTTTTACCGTATCGTACAAAGATTCGCCTTTCGTTAAGCTAGATTTGTCTATTTCAAAAGGTATTACCTCTATGCCAAGCTTTCGTTCCGCTATTTCGAAACTGCTTTTTGTCCGTGTGCTTGGTTCAAAGAAAAGATTGACTGCATATCTTTTCTCCGCTGGGAACCATTGGGCCCCTTTAGAAAACTGATTCGCATCTTGTAAAAGCTCCTTGATTTCAATAATGGTTAAGTCATTTAACGTAAGAAAATTGCTCATTTTCAGTTTCCTCCAGTCACTTCAATTTACGGGGCATAAATCTGTGCCTTAAAGATCAATTTCCATTATGAACACTTATAAATAAGGGTGGGGAATCCCCGCTTATAGAAACGGGGAGCTATGCTGCATGATCAGATTGATCTCCAAACATATTCTTTCCTTCCACTTTGTCTCGTCCTGGAAGGACAAGATTTAAAATAACTCCAATGATTGCCGCTAGCGCCATGCCTGAAATCTGCATCTGATCACTTACTTGAATAAAAGCCCCACCAACACCGATCACCAAGATGACAGAAGAAATAATTAAATTTCGTTTTTTGCCAAAATCAACTTGTTGGTCAATTAACATGCGCAAACCGCTGGAAGCGATAATCCCGAATAGGAGAATTGAAACGCCTCCCATCACCGCAGAAGGAATCGTTCCTATCAAAGCTGTGATTTTTCCGATAAAACCGAAGCAAATTGCTAGTACTGCTGCTCCGCCAATAACGAAGACACTGTATACTCTAGTAATAGCCAAGACACCAATGTTTTCTCCGTATGTTGTATTAGGCGGCCCCCCAATTAGTGAGGCAATCACTGTCGCGATTCCATCCCCAAGGATAGAGCGATGCAAACCTGGTTTTTCAAGAAAATTTCGCCCGACTACTTTACTTAACACCATTTGATCACCTGTATGCTCAGCGAGCGTAACAAGGGCAACAGGCACCATTATAAAGACAACCTCCCACGAAAAAGATGGAGTGTAGGTTACAAACGGAATCACAAAGTCTGGTATTTCAAAAAAGGGTGCAGCGATAACTGAAGTAAAATCTACTAAGCCAGCAATAACTGCTATCGCATATCCGCCTGCGATGCCAATGAGTATTGGTATTAGTCCAAAAAACCCTCGTAAAAACATCGTGCTTATAATCGTAATTGCAAGAGTTGCTAATGCTACCAATAAGTGTTTTGTACTATAAATGAGTTCCGCAGGTGGTGCTCCAGGATTTTGATATGTTGCCATTTCAATTGCAGTTCCTGCTAATCCAAGACCAATGACGATAATGATTGGACCAACGACGACTGGAGGCAATAAATGCATCAGCCATTTCAACCCCATTTTCCATATAAAGAGCGCCACTAGTCCATAAACAAGACCAGCCAAAAACGTTCCCAGCATCGCTGCTTCCGCGCCTCCTAATGATTTAGCAGCGATGATTGGCGCGATAAAAGCGAAAGAAGAACCTAAGTAGGCCGGAATCTGTCCTTTCGTAATAAACAAATAAGCGATTGTTCCCAGCCCGCTTGAAATAAGGGCAACGCCAGGGCTTAATCCGACTAGCATTGGTACAAGGACAGTTGCACCGAACATTGCAAATAAATGCTGTAAACTAAGTGTCAGCCATTGAGAGAATTTCGGTACTTCCTGTACTTCTAATATTGCTTTTTGTTCATTGTTTTCCATGATGATTCCTCCCTGCATGATGTTTTTTATCAACATATTTTCCAGTCAAGCTATAGTCACATATTGTAATTTATCGATTGCCGCCTCATAAAAAAACACCCTCAATTGTTCAAAAAAGACACAAAGAGGGTGTGGTAGCCAAAAAATGCTCTCAAGCAAGCTGCCCCCTTTGTCAGCCTCACTGGACTGCTTTTAAAAGAGGTTATATGATAAAGTTTTTAGACACTCATTTCTCAAAAATCGTTACTTGATCAGATTGATCGACTTCTATTAATTCAACAACGATTCGTTCTGCACTTGAAGTCGGAACATTTTTACCTATGAAATCTGCACGAATCGGTAATTCACGATGGCCTCGATCTATTAAAACAGCAAGCTGAATTTGCGCAGGCCGTCCAACATCCATAAGGGCGTCCATAGCGGCACGCACTGTTCTACCCGTATACAAAACATCATCGACTAAAATCACTTTTTTATTCGTAACATCAATCGGGATATCAGCGCCCTTCACTTCTGGTTCCCCATGATGATGTTTTTTAGATAAGTCATCTCGATATAATGAAATATCCAGTTCACCGACTGCAATCGGCTGTCCTTCAATCTTTTCTATTCGTTCCGCTAATCGGTTTGCGAGGTGGATGCCACGAGTTTTTATACCAGCTAATAAACAATGTTCAATCCCTTTATTTCTTTCAATGATCTCATGTGCTATTCGAGTTAATGCACGTTGGATCGCTTTGTCATCTAAAATAATTGCTTTTTGCATCATTTTCCACCTCTCTTTCCATTAAAAAACCTCACGCCAGAGGCGAGAGGTATACGTATCCTACAGTTGCAGGCAGCACAAAACAAAAGTACTGCTGATCGTTCCTTCTCAGCCTCACGGGACTGTATTAAAGGCTTATTTAATTACTAATAGTTTAATGCTAATTCCCCTGCTTTGTCAATCATTTTTTCGAAGAGATGCAAGCAATGTTGTAAAATATGCTGGCAACGGCGCTCGAAATTCTAAATATTCCTCTGTTCTTGGATGTTGAAAACCAAGTAATCCTGCATGCAAAGCTTGCCCTTCAAGCTGCAATGTCTTCTTAGGACCGTAAGTCGGATCACCGACAAGTGGAAACCCTATATATTGCATATGTACGCGGATTTGGTGTGTCCGCCCTGTCTCTAATGTACATTCCAACAAAGTATAGTCCTGAAACCGTTCTAAGACATGGAAATGTGTCACTGCTTTTTTCCCATTGTCCACAACAGCCATCCGCTGTCGATGTTCGGGGTCCCGACCTATTGGTGCATCTACTGTCCCGTCATCATGTGGGACGCGTCCATGAACGAGTGCACAATATTTCCTTGTGACTGTTTTATCAACAAGCTGTCCTACTAACTGTTGATGAGCTTCATTATTTTTTGCTGCCATTAGCAGCCCCGAAGTATCTTTATCGATTCTGTGTACAATTCCTGGGCGAAGGGGCCCATTTAAATCCGACAGTTCTCCGCAATGTGCTTTTAAACCATTTGCCAACGTTCCGCTGCTATGGCCAGCTGCTGGATGTACAACCATCCCTTTTGGTTTATTAATCACGATGACATCATCATCTTCATAGGCAATGTCAAGATCCATCCTTTCTGGAGAAACAATTAATTCATCTTTTTCAGGCACTTGAATGGTAATGTCATCTCCTGTTGTACATTTGTAATTTGCCTTTGATTGGCGATTATTTACAAGTACATTGCCATCTTTTATCCATTGCTGGACTTGAGAACGAGACCATTCCTTATGTAAACTTGCAACAACTTTATCAAGGCGCTCCTCATGCTGATGTTCAAGAATGGTATATTTTTTTATTTCCACGGCTGCTCTCCTTTGCTTTTCGTTCTTCCAAAAACATTTGAATCAATAAAAGTATGACACCAATGGTCAATGCCGAATCGGCAATATTAAAGATTGGAAAGTCATAAGTAAAAATATATGTGTTAATAAAATCAACAACTTCTTTACGAAACAAACGATCAATAAAATTGCCAATTGCGCCTCCAAGAATGAAAGCAAGACTTATACCTAATAGAGGCTTCCCTTTTGCATGTTTATTCATGTAATATAAAATCCCGCACACAACAATCACTGTTATAATGTAAAACAGCCACATTTGCCCTTCTAAAATACCCCATGCAGCCCCTTTATTGCGATGTGAAGTGAGATAAAGAAAATCATCAATAATCTTGATCGTCTCTCCCACTTCCATTCGTTGAACAACCAACCACTTTGTCCATTGGTCTAACCCAATGACAATCAGCGCCACGATATAAAAGTAAATCACAAAGTCAACCTCCATCTCCAATAACTGCTATGTAAGCATTTTAACATAAAAGAAATCAAGGGAACAATGAACTGAAAATGCTAAGAACCAAAAAAGCCTCGAAAAAAACAAACTCTTTCGAGGCTAATCTGTGTTTGACAAACGGTTATTGTTTTTAATGAATAGTTATTTCCTAATTTTTCACAACCGTAGCACAGCGCGCACAAAGTGTCGGATGATCTTTATCCATTCCTGTATCGGTTGTTACGACCCAACAGCGTTCACATGTTTCTCCTTCAGCCTTTTCCACGACAATGGCAGCGTGCTCCAACTTTAATGCATGATCTGGAGCGTCTTTCAACATGCCGCCAATTTTAAAGTCAGAAACAATAAAGAGCTGCTTCAGATTCGCATCCACTAAACTTGCTAATAAATCCTTCGTCTCCTCTGTTACATAAAGTGTCACTTTTGCAGTCAACGATTTTCCAATCACTTTTTCGTTTCTCGCTTCTTCCAACGCTTTTAGTACATCGTCACGCAGCTTTAAAAATTGCTGCCATTTTTCTGTTAAAGCCTCTGCATTCGGCAGTTCCTTCACTACAGGCATATCTGTCAATTGAACACTATCTGCTTCCACATGTGGAATATAGGACCAAACCTCATCTGCTGTGTGAGCTAAAATCGGAGAAAGCAATTTTGTCAAAGCAATAACCGTTTCATAAAAGACGGTTTGCATTGCACGTCTCTCTAAATTATTTTCCGTTTCAATATATAAGATATCCTTTGCAAAATCTAAATAGAAGGAACTTAAATCAACAGTGCAGAAATGATTCACATGGTGATAAATGTTTGCAAATTCATAATGCTCATAAGCATGAAGAACATCTTTCACCAAATTATTTAATTTCACAAGCATAAACTGGTCTACTTCACGAAGTTTATCAAAAGCAATAGCATCTGTTTCTGGGTGAAAATCTGCTAGATTTCCGAGTAAGAAACGGAACGTGTTTCTGATTTTACGGTAAACCTCTGTTACTTGTTTCAAAATCGCATCAGAGACACGCACATCAGATTGATAATCAACAGAAGCCACCCAAAGTCGAATAATATCTGCTCCTAATTGTTTAATTACTTTTTCAGGAACAATAACATTGCCTAACGATTTACTCATTTTCCGCCCTTCTCCATCAAGTGTAAAACCGTGGCTGAGTACACCTTTATATGGAGCCGTTCCTGTTACCGCAACCGCAGTTGTCAGTGAAGAGTTAAACCAGCCGCGATACTGATCAGATCCTTCTAAATAAAGATCAGCTGGCCTTTGCAAATCCTCTCTTTCCAGCAACACTCCTTGGTGAGAAGAACCAGAGTCAAACCAAACATCCATAATATCCATTTCTTTTGTGAAAAGTCCATTTGGACTGCTTGGATGTGTAAAACCTTCAGGCAGCAAATCCTTTGCTTCCCGTTCAAACCAAACGTTTGACCCGTATTGTCTGAAAAGGTTAGATACATGGTCAATTGTTTCATCTGTAATAATGGCTTCCCCATTTTCTCCATAAAACACAGGAATCGGAACACCCCAGATACGTTGGCGTGAAATACACCAATCTCCTCTGTCACGCACCATATTAAATAATCGGGTTTCGCCCCAAGCTGGAACCCACTTTACATTCTTAATGGCTTCTAATAGTGCTGGACGGAATTTCTCAATTGACGCAAACCATTGAGAAGTTGCTCGATAAATAACCGGCTTCTTTGTCCGCCAATCATGAGGGTACGAGTGAGTAATGAAAGTTAATTTTAAGAGCGCACCCACTTCTGTTAATTTGTCAGTAATTTCTTTATTCGCTTTATCATAAAATAAGCCTTCAAATCCAGGTGCTTCGTCTGTCATGACACCTTTAGCATCAACTGGAGAAAGCACACCCAACTCATATTTCTGACCGATAAAAAAGTCATCCTCACCATGACCAGGCGCTGTATGAACACAACCAGTACCTGAATCAGTTGTCACATGCTCGCCAAGCATCACAAGAGAATCCCTTTCATAAAATGGATGTTTTGCGACAATATACTCCATTTCATTTCCTTTTAACTTTTTGATTACCTTCGGATTTTCTTCCCAGCCGACTACTTCTGAAACCTCTTTTAACAGTGATTCTGCCACAACATATTTTTCATTCTCTACTTCAACAACTACATAAGTAAAATCTGGGTGGATGGCAATCCCTAAATTTGCAGGAATGGTCCAAGGAGTAGTCGTCCAAATAACCATTTTCGTTCCTTGGTCAAGGACACCCTTTCCATCGGTCACCGTAAATGCTACATAAATAGATGGCGATCGCTTATCTTTATATTCAATTTCAGCTTCTGCAAGTGCAGATTCACTGCTTGGCGACCAATACACCGGTTTTTTTCCTTTGTAAATGTAGCCTTTTTTCGCCATTTCACCAAACACTTTAATTTGTTGGGCTTCATAAGCAGGTTTCAAGGTAACATACGGGTTTTCCCAACACCCGCGAACACCTAGCCGTTTAAAGGAAGAACGTTGATTATCAATCTGTTCATATGCATACTCTTCACAGCGTTTGCGAAATTCAGCTGTGCTCATTTCTTTGCGTTTTACTCCTTTGTTTGCCAACGCATGTTCAATTGGCAAACCATGAGTATCCCATCCAGGCACATATGGTGCACAGTAGCCTGTCATAGATTTATAACGAACAATGAAATCTTTTAACGTTTTATTTAGAGCATGTCCCATATGCAGATCACCATTTGCATATGGAGGACCGTCATGAAGAACAAACAATGGCCTTCCTTTTGTACGATCCTGCACCTTTTCATAAATATTCATTTCTTCCCATTTCGCTTGAATTTCAGGTTCTCTTTTTGGTAAATTGCCTCGCATCGGAAATTCCGTTTTCGGCATAAGCAATGTATCTTTATAATCCATTTTTATCCTCCTTGTATCATTTAACCTACATCTCATTGTCGAGCCAGCTCTCTACCTCAAAAATATGTGCAATAAAAAAGTATAGGTGAGGAATATGTGACTCTCACTGATGGAAGTTTCAGTTTATAATAAATGGAACAACAAAAGCCTTCTCATCCCGAAAGGGACGAGAAGGCTTCTTCCCGTGGTACCACCCTAATAGACAAAAAAAGTTTTTGTCCACTCTATCATTCATAACGTGAATGAATCGCTCATAACTACTTGCATATCGCTTTCACTTTGAGTACTCAAGGGTGATATTCCAGTCCTTCATTTATCAGGCTTCCACTCTCCCTGAATCGCTGTTCTGCTTTTTCGAAGTACTGTACTGTCCCTATCATCGTTTTTACCATTTATTCCCTTATAAAAAGTAAGAAATGAACTTTTCCTCACTTTTAATCATTATATAAACAGCATATAGGAATTCTCTTTCATAGCCATAGATAAAGTCATCGTTTCTTTTATAACAAATCCTTTACAAAAAAACTAAAAATTCTTTACTGTTAAAGTTCATTTATCTTCCTTAACCTGTTTGAATTTCACTCAACTAACGAGATAGTCCCGCCCTAGTTGTGTTTCACTTATTTGTTTATTATAAGTGACTTTTTTCTCTGTCGTCAAGCGAATTATAAATCTTCTTCCAATACTTTCAAGTCAGCTACCTTTAAATCAGTTGCATCAATGTCAAATTCCATTAAATGATCCCAATCATCGCTTTTTAATAAATCAAGCTGTGCTTCGATTAACATTTTTAAACGGGTGCGGAACACTTTCGCTTGTTTTTTCAGTTCTTCTATTTCCAACGCAATTTTACGAGCTTTTGATAACGATTCGTTGACAATTCGATCTGCATTTTTCTCTGCTTCTTTTAGAATGATCTTTGCTTCTTTTTGTGCGTTTCCTTTAACATCCTCTGCTGCTTCTTGTGCAACAACAATCGATTTATTTAATGTTTCTTCAATATTTGTAAAGTGGCCTAAGCGTTCTGTTTGTGCGTTTAGTTTCTCCTCTAATTCTTTTTTTTCACGTATGATCTGCTCATAATCTTTAATAATTTGATCAAGAAACTCATTCACTTCGTCTTCATCATAGCCGCGAAAACCTTTACTGAATTCCTTATTATGTATATCAAGCGGCGTTAAAGTCATCTATGCACACCTCCACTACATTCGTCTTCGTATTTCTCTATATTATACTAATTTTCGACGACTTGTGGGAAAAAACCTGCAAAGAATTCATTTTATCTTTTATATCATATTAGTGGCAGAAGCAAGGATCTTTGAGGTTTATTACAAGCTTTACAAACCGTTTACTTTAATTTACCAATTGTTAATCGCCATTTATCCTTCTTTGTCCTTCCATCTATTTTCACTATTTTACCTCTACCAAAGCCTCTTGCAGAAATAATATCTGCTTCCCTACATTCAAAAGCAGGCTGTTCTACTAAATGCCAGTTCACTTTAACTTGGGTTTGCTGGATCATCGCAGCAGCTTTTTGACGTGAAATTCTACAGATAGCGGCAAGCAAAACATCTAAACGTAATGAGCTGGCAGTAACTGTAAATGTTTCCCAATTGTCAGTCGTTATTATTGCCTCTTCTAGTTGTTTTTCTATCAAAGCAACTTTTACATTTCCTATTCTATTTAAATGCAGATATAAGTATTCCTGCATTTCTTTGCAAATAAAAAACTGTATTCGATCATGATGAAATAGAATATCTCCAAATTTTTCTCTTTTTAACCCCAAAGACATCAAAGAGCCTAATACATCTCGATGTTCTATTCGGACAAATTTGCTTGGATACTGTACTTCTAATAAGGTAAGTTGAAAATCTGCTATTGAAGGCTTTAAATAGTCAGGATGTATCCATGCCCGCTTTCTCTCTGCCTTTTCAGTTCCTCCAAAGATTTTAACTTTGATTTCTTCATGTTTGCCAATTACTGATTGAACGATGAACACTTGACGTGGATCTAAAAAATCTGTCAACTTTCCGGTATAGCTGTCTTCCACAAATTGGCGCCAAGAGAGCACTTGATCAATAAATTCTTTTTCCTCCGCTCTAAAATGTTGATAAATATGATGCAATATCATCTCCTGCTTTCATTTAAAAAAGGGATAGCCACTCATGGCTCCCTTTATTTTTTCAATATAATTGAATTCATAGCAGAATGACAGTGATTTAGCGCTACCTTACTAAACATATGTAAGTTTATAGGCCATTAATAGCAACCATCTTACATGTCTTTTCCTAAGCTTTTATGAAAGGAATAGCTTAGTTAAAACATATATTTCAAATAGATTACCCCATATGAAGCAAACCTTAATACTAAAATAGCAACAATCGGGGAAATATCAATCATGCCAAGTGGCGGAATGATCTTCCGAAATGGTTCTAAATATGGTTCGCAAAGATTTGCCATTACTTGTCCAAATGAAGTTTCACGGGAATTCGGAAACCAAGACATTAAAATATAAACGATTAACACCCACGAGTAAAGTACAATGATTTGTCCTAATAAGTCAAAAACGATTCTCATTCTATTTAAGTCCACCTCAAATCCTTGAATTCATCCCCATCCATTAATTCTGAAATGTTTCCTGCTATTTCTACATTGTCTGGGGTGCACAAAAAAATGCTTGCGCCAATACGCTGAATATCACCACCAATAGCGTAGACAGTACCACTTAGAAAATCAACAATTCGTACAGCTTGATCATGTTGAATACGCTGCAAGTTTACAACGACGGAGCGGCGATTTTTTAAATGATCAGCAATTTCCTGTGCTTCTGCATATACCCGAGGCTCCATTAACACCACTTTAGACGATTTTTGTACACTTTGGAGACTTACAACATTCTGTCTATTGGAGTTGGCTTCGGGTGATTGGTGATGAAAATTTGGTTCCATTTCTTTATTAGGTACTCTTCTTTCATTCATTTCTTCTTCATCTTCAAGAAAAAAGAAAGACTTTAGTTTCGTTTTCATTCCCATCGTTAAAAAATACCTCCTATCATCCCTCACCAACTAGGGACGTTCCAAGTCTTACAAATGTTGCTCCTTCTTCAACTGCGATTTCATAATCATTAGACATTCCCATTGACAATTCCCTACATGGTGCATTGTCCAGACCTAACTGCTGAATATCCAGCTGCAGCTCCTTCAGTTTACGGAAATAGGTTCTTAAAGCATCTTGATCATGAATATGAGGTGCCATCGTCATCAAGCCAACAACTACTATATTTGGATAAGCTTGCAGTTGCTGAATAAAATCCTCTACTTCCTCAGGAACCAAACCATGTTTAGAAGCTTCTCCGGAAACATTCACTTGTACAAAACATTTAACTGGTTTGTTTGCTCGTTTGTTGATTTCTTTTGCAAGCGATATTCGATCAAGCGAATGGATATATGCCGCCTTATGAATAATCTGTTTTACTTTTCGGGTTTGCAAAGAGCCAATAAAGTGCCATATCGGCTCTTCCCCTAGCGCTTCATATTTACGCAAAAGCCCATCATCACGGTTTTCTCCTAAATGAACCAGTCCTGCCTGCAAGGCTTCTTTTGCCCTATCAATTGATACATATTTTGTCACTGCCACTATGTTCACTTCATCAGTTTTTCGCCCAGCCTTTAGACAGGCTTTCTCTATTTTTTCATGGATTACTGCCAGATTGTCTTTTACCTTCATCTATCCTAGCTCCTAAAAACTTTTTTGAAATATAAGCTCATTTTTACTCTATACTGGTTATACGTAAATAAGCAATTCAATAGTTTGCTTTCACTAGTGTAACATAAGTAAAGGTCGGCAGTCATCGAATTTTCATTCTTTATTCTAGATAATAGAAGCTTGGGGAAACGGTTACGAGATGTACATCACGTCTTTGGCTCTTGCAAATGTTGCTGCTGCAAATATTGATGATCTTTTATCCTTACTAAAATAACGTCAGTGCCAATTTTAATAATATTTCCCCATGGAATGACGATTTCTTCATCTTTCCCAAATAAGCCAAACATCCTTCCAGAGCTTCCTACAATGACACTTTCTATTTTACCAGAATGTAGATCAATATCAATATCACCAATGTTCCCAAGCTTTCGACCGTCCGAAATATTAACGACGTCCTTCACTTGAAATTCAGAAATTCTAACCACATTTCTCCCTCCATATCCGTGTTGCTTTCCCCTATTACAATGTTCTTCGTTGGAACAATCGAACATTATCTCCGTCGTGTGAGTATTGCTGTTGATGTTTCCAATCCTGTTATAAGGCATTGTATCTCATAGTCAAATTAATGCCACCTTTATGATCAACTGAACCCGATAGAAAATTTCTGTTATTATTATATGCATTAGTTCATTCATTTGATGATATCGGTAAAAGTAAAAAAGGCGACGCTAAGATTTTCCGAATCTATTAGAGTCTGCCTTTCTTATCTTTTCATATTTTTTGCATGTACATTATATCTGTCCTTGAAAACATGAGCAAAAGAACGCTTATAAGCGTCCTTTTACATCATCCTTATTGTATATGTTTGTTCATCTGCTTAATTGCTGCTTTTTCTAGCCGTGAAACTTGCGCTTGCGATATGCCAATTTCATCTGCTACTTCCATTTGGGTTTTCCCATGAAAAAAGCGCTTTCTTATGATTAATTTTTCTCGTTCATTTAGCTTTCGCAATCCTTCCTGCAAAGCAATTTCATCTACCCACTGCTTGTCAATATGTTTGTCATCACTTAATTGATCCATCACATAGATTGGATCCCCACCATCATTGTAAATCGGTTCAAAAAGAGAAACAGGATCTTGGATTGCATCTAGTGCAAATACGACCTCTTCATGTGGAATGTCAAGCACTTTGGCAATTTCTTCAGCAGTTGGTTCTTTCGAAGTCTCTCGTACAAGTCTTTCCCTCACTTGAAGAGCCTTATAAGCAATATCTCGGAGAGAACGTGATACGCGAATAGGATTATTGTCTCGTAAATAACGACGGATTTCTCCAATGATCATTGGAACTGCGTACGTAGAAAAGCGTACATTTTGGCTTAAATCAAAATTATCGATTGATTTCATTAAACCAATACAACCTACTTGGAAAAGATCATCTACATATTCACCCCTGTTATTAAAGCGTTGAATGACGCTTAATACTAACCGCAAATTTCCATTCACGAGTTTTTCCCGTGCTGTTAAATCTCCAGCATGCATCTCTCGCAACAGCTTTCGCATCTCTTCATTTTTTAAGACGGGAAGTTTAGATGTGTCTACACCACATATTTCTACTTTATTTCGCTTCAAGTCATTTTCCCTCCTCACAGGAGCTACGTACAAATTTAAGTATCTCCTTGGAAGGAAAAATTATGCACATCTAAATTTCCATTTGTTGGTGTTTATGTCCAAATAGTGAAGCCGTCTTACTTTAAAAATTATCCTCAAATTTTTTAAAAAATTACGAGAATAATTACTATATCTTTTCATTCTTAACAAACCATTATCATTACACCATTTTGTTAAATTCTTTCCTTAATCTTTTTATAATTCGTTTTTCTAATCGGGAAATATACGATTGGGAAATGCCAAGCATATCTGCCACATCTTTTTGTGTTTTTTCTTCACTATCCAACAATCCAAACCTAAGTTCCATAATTTGCTTCTCTCTTGGTGAAAGTTGATGCAGCGCACTAAATAACAGTGATTTATCCACACTAGCCTCTAAATCCCTCGTAATGATATCTTCTTCTGTTCCCAATACATCTGAAAGCAACAATTCATTGCCATCCCAATCTATATTCAAAGGTTCGTCAAGAGACACTTCTGAACGGGTTTTGTTGTTCCTTCTTAAATACATTAAAATTTCATTTTCAATACAACGGGAAGCATATGTAGCAAGCTTAATTTTTTTCTCGGGATTAAACGTATTGACAGCTTTGATAAGCCCTATTGTCCCGATACTAATCAGATCTTCAATATTAATTCCAGTGTTTTCAAATTTTCTGGCAATATAGACAACGAGACGCAAATTTCTCTCAATTAATAAAGAGCGAGCAGCTTTGTCTCCATTTGGCAGCTTTTTTAACAAGACTGCTTCTTCCTCTTTTGATAAAGGCGGCGGTAATGCTTCACTGCCACCAATATAGTAAATTTCATCCGTTTTCACCCGAAATGCAATGAGCAATTTACTCCAATAATATGAGAAAAAAAATCTTATCTTTTTCAAGAGTTGTCCCCCTTCTAAATAATATTTTTTTGAGTATATTATTATGGCAGATTCATTTTAAACAGTCGCTCGTCCTCTCCATATTTCTCCCTTAACTGGACCGAGTTCTTTAAAATGATCAATGGTGCTTTGATTGTTTTTTGAACAGATTCATTTATCTTTCTTTGAAAATTCAAGATATATGACATTTTACAGTGATACCTTAAGAGGCGGCAGAATCAGAAAAACCTAAAACCATTTTAGGATGAACAATACATTGGAACTTATCATCACTAGATAAAGCTTGGTTTGAAAAAACAACTAGGGCTTTTTTAACATTCCATTGTGATTTTCCTTTTCTAATTTCAATAAAATCAGGCTTAAAAGCTGGCAGTAATTGATGTTTCTTGCCAATTACTTGGGCAGGAAGAAAACGAATCTGCTGTTTCCATTCCATCGGCAGCTCTAAAGCGAGGTCAAACGTGTTTTCAGGATCATTAGCCATTTGGACAATTTTTTGCGGAAGCTGATCTTTAAACTTTAAAATGGAAACAACCATCACAGGTGTTTTAGAAATAGGGTCATAAAGCTGATTTCCGCTATCAATTAAGCCACACATGGAAAATTTTAGCCCATGTATGCTCATTTGAACTTCTACAAGCACATCATATTGCACCTTATTTGTTTCTATTGTTTCGATGCGCTGCTTTGAAAAATACCAAGCAATTGGAAAAACGAAAATAACGAATAACCACGTGATTGGATCTCCATATCCTTGGACATTTGCTAAAAATGTGGCAGATTGCAGTTGAAAGTCAAAATGAAGAAAATAATGACTTCCAATTAAAATCCCTCCAGTTAAAAACGTAACAAAATAGAATGTACATAAACAACTTAGAAAAAAACGAAATCGCCTAAAACCAAAGACAGTAAGCGTCATTAGAATCGAAAAAAATAACTTCACGAATACATTCCCTGCTAAATCTCGTACGTATGGAATAATGCTCATGATCAGCAGCATCGATCCAATAAAGCCGCCACTAATGATCCGCCATGCTTTCACACGGCATTTTAATATAATAGCAGTCAACCACAATAGCATACTATCTACTGTTAAATTAAGCAGCCAGATGAGATCTAGATATACGACCAATCAATCCGCTCCCTTCTGCTCCCTATCTTAAACAGCTTTTCCTGATCTACTATCAAAAAGTATAGCCTAGTTATGTTAGAAAAGGTGTCAGTATTTGCAAGCAAAATAAGAGAGTTTTTTTCTGATTTCTTCGATTTTTGTCAAAAAAAAAATCCAGATGGGCTTCATCTAGATTTTTGTTAGGATTGTTAGCGTCGACGATTTCGATTTCGTAAGAAAGTAGGAATATCTAATGTGTCTTCTGTTTGCGGTGAAGAATAAGATTGTTCTCTAGTATCTTCTCTAACTACTTCTCGCTTCACAGGCTGTTCAGCATTTTGTTTAAAACCAAGAGATGGTCGAACAGGCTGCTTTGGTTGAAGCACTTCTTCGTTAAATCCAGTCGCAATAACAGTCACAACGATTTCTTCTTTCAAATTGTCATTGATAACAGATCCGAAGATCATATTTACTTCTTGATCTGATGCAGAAGCCACAATATCAGCAGCCTCCTGCACTTCATAAAGGCTTAAATTAGAACCGCCTGATATATTCATGAGCACCCCTTGAGCACCATCAATAGAAGTTTCTAATAAAGGGGAAGAAATAGCTTTTTTGGCCGCTTCTGCCGCACGATTTTCCCCAGTGGCAACCCCAATTCCCATAAGTGCTGATCCTTTGTTTGTCATAATCGTTTTTACATCAGCAAAATCGAGATTGATTAGTCCAGGGACAGCTATTAACTCTGAAATGCCTTGAACACCTTGGCGCAGTACATTATCTGCTTCTCGGAATGCTTCTAGCATTGGCGTATTTTTATCAACAATTTCAAGTAATCGGTCATTTGGGATAACAATGAGCGTATCTACTGCTTCTTTCATCTCTGAGATTCCACCAGAAGCTTGCAGTGCACGTTTCCTGCCTTCAAAAGAAAATGGACGTGTGACAATGCCAACCGTCAATGCCCCTATATCTCTAGCAATTTGCGCTATGACAGGAGCCGCACCAGTTCCTGTTCCACCGCCCATTCCAGCAGTTACAAACACCATGTCTGCACCTTTCAGCGCCTCTTCAAGCTGCTCCTTGCTTTCTTCTGCAGCCTTCTTTCCAATTTCCGGGTTAGCTCCTGCTCCCAGTCCTCTTGTTAGCTTTGCCCCTATTTGCATTTTAATTTCTGCTTTTGAAAGATTAAGTGCTTGAGCATCAGTATTCACTGCAATAAATTCAACACCTTTTACTCCATGCTCAATCATACGGTTCACAGCATTGTTACCGCCGCCACCCACACCTATCACCTTGATTGTTGCTAAAGAATCTAAATTTGTATCGAATTCCAACATGGTAAATCCTCCTAATCCATCGATATTCCTCATAGACGCCCTCTTGTTCCCACTATACATCTAAGTGAACTTGTCTGTTAGGCGACGGAAGCATCTTCACCTGAAAGATGCACTGCAAATTGATTGCCAGCTCCACCCTATAGATCACTGATGAACATCATTCATTTGGGGAAATTACGGTTTGTACTATTATTTGATCTATGATGATTCCTCTTAAGCTCTATTCGAAAAAGTAGCCAAAGAACTTTTTCATTCTTGTCGATATTTTTTCATCTGCTGATTTCTTTGCTTTTGGTTTGGACGGTAAATGGCTTGTCTGATTCCTTTCATCTGTTTCTACCTGCATGGTTGGAACACCGATATTTCTACCTTGCAACTTAGCATTTTTATATGCATATTTAATAAGTCCAACAGCAGTAGTGTACTGGGCTTCACGAACACCAATATAATCAGGTATTGCGACTCTTACTCTATTTTGGAACATACATTGTGCTAAATCGAGCACTCCCAGCATGCTAGTCGTTCCCCCAGTCAGTACTAAACCACCTGGCAATTCAGAGAAACCAAGATGTTTTAATTCATGAAGCACTAATTCAAACATTTCTTCCATTCTAGCTTCAATAATATCAGAAATCTCCAACTGGTTAAATTGCTGGTGCTCATCACTTCCGATAATCGGCACGCTAAAAACCTCATCCTCTGAAGCTAAGTCATAAAAAGCGTGGCCATGCTTTACTTTAATTCGCTCAGCCTCAACAGTGGAAGTTTTTAGACCAATAGAGAGGTCTTTAGTGATATGGTCGCCTCCAATTGGCAATACACTGACTGCCTGAATGTGGCCATCTTCAAAGACAGTAACACTCGTGGAGCCTCCACCAATATCAATCAAAGCGGTACCAAAATGCTGTTCATCCTTCGACAATGCCATAATACCAGCTGCAAGCGGCTGAAGAACAATTTCTGTCACTTCCAACCCTGCACGTTCGACACAGCGAAGTGTATTATGTAAAATAGTCTTAGAACCTGTGACAATAGTTCCTTGCATCTCTAAGCGGACTCCAATCATGCCGCGCGGATCGTTAATTTCATCGAGGCCATCTACAATAAACTGCTTTGGAATGACATTGATGATTTCCTTCTCTGGAGGGATCGATATCACTTGCGCCGCATCCATCACTCTAGCTACGTCTTCATCTGTAATTTCCCTGTTGCTGCTAGATACTGCAACCACTCCATGGCATGGCTGGAGTGTAACGTGATTACCAGCAATTCCGACAATGACGTGGTGAATGCTCATCCCTATCATTCTCTCTGCCTGTTCGATTGCCTTCTTTATTGAATGAACTGTTTCGTCTATATCAACAATGGAGCCTTTTCTAATCCCTTCTGACTTTACATTGCCAACACCGATAATATTCAAAGCGTCTTCTACCATTTCGCCAATGATGACTTTCACCGTGGATGTACCGATGTCCAGACTAACATATATTTCATTGTTGCTCATTCTATGGCACCTCCTTCTACATTCAATCAGTTATCCTTCATCTTGATCATTTATCATTAATAAAAACATTCGTCATAAGAGATGGATTTCCTTTAAAATCTTCAAGTTTTTTCACTTTTCTCTCTTGCTGAAGACCATTTACTCAATAACATCCGCCTAATCACAGCGATGTTTTGAAATAAACGGACGCCAAAGGCAAAAACAGCAGCTAAATATAAGTCTACACCAAGATGAACACCTAGAAAAGCTAAACTTGCAGCTAATAAAATATTAAAGAAAAACCCTGATACAAACACTTTATCATCGTAAATATTTTGCAAGTATGCTCGAATGCCTCCAAATAAAGTATCGAGTGCTGCCAGTACAGCAATGGAAAGATAGTTGGCATATTCATCAGGCACTCTAATATCAGTAAGAAAACCTAACAAAACGCCAATAATAAGTCCAAGCAGTGGTAGCCACATTTTATTTCTCCCCTTTTTCGTCAACTGGTTCCAGATCACGAATCCGGATGATATCGTCATATGCTGGAATGATGAGAGAATCTAGCGGCTGAGAGATATCAACCGTTACATTATCAACAAAAAATTCATCGAGTACCGGAGAGATTTGCATACGATTATGCAACTTTTTTGCAGCTTGTTTCGTTTCTGTCATTACTTTTATCTCAAAGGGAATCTGACGAATAGATTGCCCATTCATTTTCGTTTCTCCATTTATATCACGGATAACCGTAGTATTAATCAAACGTTTTTCATCAATCGCTATTTCTTTAGCTTCATACATATTCAATTCATTAACAAGCCTCTTTAACAATTCTGGTGATATCCTCGGAGCCGACTTTCCTTGCCATTCTGCAAACAGCGGCTCAACTGTTAAAATAACGCCAGGACCTTTCACTTCTGTTAAACCTGCCTGAATTTTTAAATCTTGCAGTGTCTGCTTTAATGCTTCTTCTTTACTCCCTCTTCTTTGTGTTTCATATTTTTCAATTGTCTCTTCATTAAAACGAATCTCTTCGATCAGCTTAGAATGTAAATCACGTTCTTTTGCAAGTGCTTCACGCAGTTCCCACATATCGCGAGTATCACGAATTTTTGGCTCTTTCACAGTCTGGAACTGAACTGCAATCATAAAGCCTACAATCATCGTAATCATAAAAAAACTGAATTTATTTTTTTTCACTCTTATATACACAGCCTCCTTTCTGCACTTCGCTCTTATTGATGAACTATGTATTTTCTCCTAGAATTGGCTCTAGGACAATGCGATCTTTTTTTTCTAATGTAAAGATAATGTGATCATTCACTAGTTGATCCTTTACACCTCCAGTCATATTTAACGCAGCTGCCAAAATCTCAGGATCTCCTATTGCACTAATCTGAAATGGCGCTGGGTACTGCACTCCATCCACTGTAATAACTGGACCGTTGCAGACGATGTAAGAATCATAGCTAATACGCTGCCCATTCACAGCTACAGCTGAAGCGCCAGCAATATATAGTTCATTTACTACTTTAAAAACATGATGTTCATGAACGATATAATGATTGACATTTTCCTCTTCAGGCATGTATGCTCCGTCTTCAAGTTTCACTTGAATACCTTTTCCTTGCACCTTTACCTTCCCTAAATACATGCGGTATTTCTCAGCATCTTCCGCCAGATCGAAAAAAACTTGCTTTTCTTTTGATAATTCTTTTTCTATTTTTCTTACTTTCTCTTGCTTTAAATGCAACTCTTTTTGCAATGATTGATTTTGCTCTTGTTGCGAGATTAACTCTCGCCTCAACTGATTTTCTCGTTCATATTGGCGGTCAGTCAACTTAGGGTGTTCTTGTTTTTCCTTGTTTGCAAGATTGTAAGAAAATGCTAAAATAAATCCAACTACAATACTTACTAACGAAAGGACAGCATATTTACCCTTCGTTTTCTTCTTCATGCGCCCCTTCTCCTTCTTCTTCAGCTTCATAGGCTTTGAAATAGGAACCAACCTCTAAATCAATCACTCCCTTCACATTGGGATCTAACTGACTAACGATGGAAGGATAATGAATCATTTTCTTTGAAAATGTCGTAATTGCAGCAGTAACTTCGAAGCCATCATTCATATATAATGTAATATGGTGCTTCTCCGTTTTTTTAGGAGTGAAATGAATTTCTGAAATAGCTTGAATAATTTCTTCAGGAAGCTTGCTTAATTCGGTAATCATGTCTTTTAATTTATCACCTTTTTTAAAGCCAATCAGGATTGGTGCATCAATGTCCGCTCTTGAAGTTATTTGCTCGTCTAGCATAGCCCCGTTTTCTAAAACAGGTATAAAACGATTCTCTTTGGAAAGAAATGCTACACGTTTAAATTCTTCAAGCTTAATGCTTACTTTATTAGGCAAGTGGCGTTCGACTTCTGCTTTTTTAATCTCAGGATGACTCTTAAGATTGTCCAATGCATGTTGACGGTAGCCGCCCCAGATGCTTTCGCCTATTTTAAGCCCACTTATTTGAATAATCGCATTCTGCTCAAGCCTTTTATTTCCTTCCACTGTGATTTCATTGATCTGACTAAGAGGAGATTGGAAATATATAACAAAGAGGATAAGTAAAAAGAACATAGAGATGAGGATGATCAAGCGTCTGTTTGCTTTTTTTCTACGCTGCTCTTTCAATTTTGGAATTCGATTTTCTATCGAAATTACTTTTCTATTATCCAATGTGTTCTCCTCCTACTCTTACTAAATCAGGCCATAGGGTTAAAACGGAAAGAAACGACACGAAGAATTCATGCCGATTCCGCTGTTATCCTTTATCGTATAATATGTCCTGTTACTAGCGACAGCTACAATTTTCCTATTTTTAATTTATTTATCATACTCCCATCAATTAGGTTTTTCGTTCTCTACAAGAATATTTCAAGTTAACAAACGCTCCCGCCTCTCACTTTTAAAACAGTGAGATATAAGATTCGTAAAGACGAGGAGAAAAGATTGCAAGCACTAATTTTAAAGCTATCTTTCTTTACTGTTTTCTTCATTTTAGCGTAAAAAGAAAAGAGAAGAAAGCCAGATTAATCAATTAGAACTTGCCAATGATTTCCACCTTGGATTCAATTTAATTAATAATGAAGCGGTGCACCTATTCAAATCGACGTATGATTTCAAGAGGCTCAGCTACTTTTTTTCACGTTTCATTTTCTCTGTGCCCATGATGTCTTTTACATTTTATTCTCCCCTCAATTCGAAGGTTTTTCTACTATTTCCATCATTAATGAAAATAAACGGTCAGCGGCATCAGGTATTCCAATAGCTTTAGCAGCTTTTGTCATTGTCTTTCGTTTATGCTCATTTAACATAATAAGATCAATTTTTTCGACTAATTTGTCGCTCGTTAGTGTTTCTTCTAACAGCATTACACTTGCTCCTTTTTCAACCAACATGTGAGCATTTTTTTCCTGATGGTTGTTAGTCACATATGGACTAGGAATTAAAATACTTGGAATACCAAGCGCTGTGATCTCCGCCAGCGTTGTTGCACCAGCTCTTGATACAACTAAGTCAACTGCTTGCAGTATTTGAGGCATCTCATAAATAAACGGAACTACCTTTATATTACTTGCAGTTCCAATGATAGATAGCTCCTTTTCCACTTGAGAAAAATGCGCTTCACCTGTTACATATAAAATTTGATAAGGTTTTTCTTTCCAAACTGCAAATGCGTTAATAACGGCGTTATTAATCGGTTTCGCTCCTCTGCTGCCGCCAAAAATAAGTACAGTTGGAACAGCGTTTTTAAGTTGAAATGTTGATAGGATATTTTTGTTCCATTTTCCCATGACTTCTGTTGCACGGGGATTGCCAGTCAGTACTGCTTTATGAGACGGAAAAAAATCGCGGACGTGCTCAAAACAAATTGCAATCTTATCTACATATCGGCTTAAAAAAGTGTTTGTTAACCCTGGAATACTGTTTTGTTCATGAATAATGGTAGGAATTCGTTTCTTTGCTGCTGCATAGACGACAGGTCCACAAACATATCCACCTGTACCAACAACAATATCGGGCTGGAATTGGCGTAAAATTTTTTTGCTTTCCCATAGTCCCTTGAAAAAAAGCAGCACCGTCTTTATATTGCTTAGCGATAAAGAACGTTTAAAACCCATAATTGGAATCGTATGAAATGAAATGTTTTCTCTTGGAACAAGCTTTGCTTCCAGTCCATGCTTTGTTCCAATATAAAGAAACTCGAAATCAAGGTGCTTTGCTTTCATTGTTCTAATTAAAGCAAGTGCTGGATATACATGCCCGCCAGTTCCTCCACCGCTGATCATTACCTTCATTCTTTCACCTCCACCAATTATTCATCATCTGTACAGCAAAACTCAGTAATTGGCTTACAAGCATTCTAGCTCTATTTTAAACAATCTTGACTCAAT
The DNA here is from genome assembly GCF_030812995.1 of Bacillus chungangensis. Taxonomy (GTDB): domain Bacteria; phylum Bacillota; class Bacilli; order Bacillales; family Bacillaceae_C; genus Bacillus_CF; species Bacillus_CF chungangensis. Next base: position 31,434 of record NZ_JAUSTT010000025.1, read on the forward strand.
AGTAAAAGAATGTTATTTGTTTCTTATTTTCATGACATCTTAAATCCGTGCATATCGGCTAATATTTAACAACACGCCAATTGCAAGCAGCATGAGGGTAAGAGACGAGCCGCCATAGCTTAGAAAAGGAAGCGTGATGCCTGTTACAGGAATAAGCCCTGTCACAACACCAATATTTATCATTACTTGGATCGCGATCATTGAAATGATGCCAACCGCTAGAAAGCTTCCATATAGATCCGGGGCTGACAGGGCAATTCGAATCCCGCGCCATAGCATGAGGGCAAAGAGCAATAGCACAAAACTTGCTCCAATGAAGCCTAGCTCTTCAGCAACAATCGAAAAAATAAAATCTGTTTGTGGTTCGGGCAAATAAAAGAATTTTTGGATGCTTTCGCCCAGCCCTAAACCAAATAGCCCCCCTGGACCAATTGCATAAAGGGATTGAATGATTTGAAAACCACTTTTTAATGGATCTTGCCATGGGTCTAAAAAAGAAGTAATGCGATCCATACGATAAGGTGCGGAAAGAATAAGGCCAACAAACCCACTAATGCCAAGCATCCCTAAAACAGCAAAATGCATGATTCTTGCCCCCGCAATAAAAATCATAATGACACATGTGCCAATCATCACTGTACCAGTTCCTAAATCGGGCTGGAGCATGATCAATCCAAACGCTAAAAAAACGAGCGACAACGTTGGCAAAAGCCCTTTTTTAACTGTTGTGATATGTTTTTGATGCTCAGATAAAAACTTTGCTAAAAAAACGATCATTGCAAGTTTAATAAATTCGGACGGCTGAATCGAAAAAGCACCAACGCCAATCCAGCTTCTTGAACCATTTCTTTCAAGGCCAATTCCTGGAATTAACACAATAATTAGAAGTAAGAAACAAAAGATGAGCAGAGGCTTGGACCACTTTCTCCAAGTCCAAAAGTCAATGCCCATCATAAAAAACATGGCAACTACTCCAATGCCTGCAAAAAGCATTTGTCTTTTAGCGAAGTAAAGAGAATCTTGAAACTTGTAATCTGCCCAAACGGCGCTTGCACTGTACACCATAATCAAACCAATTGCCAGCAAAGCTAAAGTAACGAACAACAGCATAAAATCGGGATTTGTTTTTTTAAATGGCAAGTTCTACACCTCGGGAGGACATATTAGAGCTTTACTAGAAATGAGAGCCCTTATAAAAGCTTATGCACTGCATCAATAAAAATATCACCGCGTTCTTCAAATGTTCGATATTGATCCCAGCTCGCACAAGCAGGAGATAATAGAATGACATCCCCTTCATCAGATAACTCATAGGCTGCAGGAACAGCCTTTGCTACATTATCGACACGCTGAATCATTTCTATTCCTGCATCTCGTCCCGCCTGTTCAATTTTTTCTGCTGTTTCCCCAAAAGTAATCAATGCCTTAACATGGGATAATACTGGAACAAGTTCAGTAAATTCATTTCCCCTATCAAGGCCTCCCGCTAACAAAATCGTTGGTGCGTGAAATGCTTGTAAAGCTTTTTTCGTTGCTAATATGTTCGTCGCCTTTGAATCATTATAAAATAAGCGTCCTGCGATTTCACAGACAAATTGTGTTCGATGCTTGACACCTTGAAAAGATGTTAACACTTGGCAAATAGCTGTATTGCTTACTTGACTTAATTTTGCTGCTGCAATTGCAGCAAGTATATTTTCAAGATTATGGCTGCCTGGAAGGACGATGTCTTGCTGTTCTATCACCTTTTCACCACGAAACATGATTACACCATTCTTTACGGAACAGCCATTTTCAATATATCTCGAAGCAGAAAATGGGATCACTTGTGCTGTGGTTTTTTCCGCTGCTTTCATTATCATTTTTTGATCGCCATTTACAATAAAATAGTCTTGCTCATGCTGGTTGCCAGTAATATTTAATTTCGTTTCTGCATAAGCTTCTCTTGTCCCATGGTAGTCAAGATGAGCATCATAAATATTTGTGATAACCGCAATATTTGGACGAAAAGCAGAGATCCCCATTAATTGAAAAGAAGACAGCTCCATTACGATTGTCTCCTCTTTTTTGGCTGTTTCTGCTACAAATGAGGCAGGCGTCCCAATATTACCAGCAACAAGCGGTTTTTGCCCATCTGCTGCCAGCATTTCATAAATTAATGTAGTCGTAGTCGTTTTTCCGTTAGTACCAGTAATCCCAATGATATTTGCTTCCGAAACAAGATAAGCAAGTTCGACTTCAGTGATAATTGGAAGCCCTTGTTCCCTCGCACGAGATACTAATGGATTCGTATACGGTATGCCAGGATTTTTCACCATTAGCTCAAATCCCTCATCTAATAAAGCGAGTGGATGCTCGCCGCATATCACTTTAATCCCCTTTTCCAGCAACCCTTGAGCATCGGGATTTTCAGAAAAAGGTTTATAGTCATTGACTGTTACAAATGCTCCAAGCTTATGTAAAAGAAGCGCAGCACTAACGCCGCTTTTTGCAAGTCCTAGAACTAATATTTTTTTATGTTTGAATTGATTGATCATTTTCACTTTACATCCACACCTCAATATAAATTCCTAAAACAGCACAAAGAAAGCCTACCGACCAGAACGTGACAACTACTCTCCATTCCGACCAGCCAACAAGCTCATAGTGATGGTGCAGTGGACTCATTTTAAAAATCCTTTTACCCGTCGTCTTAAAGGATATCACTTGTAGAATAACCGATAGGGTTTCAATGACGAAAACACCGCCAATAACGACTAATATGAGTTCTAAATGTGTCATTAATGCAATTGCTGCGATGGCACCGCCCAAAGCGAGAGAACCGGTATCGCCCATAAACACCTTTGCTGGATGAGCATTAAAAACAAGAAAACCAAGTACACTCCCAACAATTGCGACTGAAAATATCGCAATATCGTACTGTGACTGATTCCATGCTAAAACGGCAAACGCACCAAAAGCGATTGCTGCAGTTCCTGAAACAAGGCCGTCCAGCCCATCCGTTAAGTTAACGGCATTAGAAAAGCCTACCAACCAAAAAACAACAATCCCAATGTATAGCCATCCCATCTCAATAGATGCATCAGTAAACGGGAGCGATATCGCTGTAGAAAATCCCTGCCACTTCATGATGAGAAAAAAAACAATTGAAATAAGCAATTGTCCAATAAGCTTCTGCTTTGAAGTGAGGCCTAAATTTCTTTTCATTGCGACTTTAATAAAGTCATCTAAAAACCCGAGAAGACCAAAACCAACTGTAACAAAGAGCAGCAAGTAAATCTCAGTACTCCATTCGGAAAATAACCCCGTCATCGTCAAGGCTGTAATAATGATGGAGAAAAGAAAGACAATCCCGCCCATCGTCGGTGTTCCTTGCTTTTTCTGATGCGATTTCGGCCCCTCTTCCCGAATGCTCTGACCAAACTTTAGTCTTCTTAAAAAGGGAATAAAGATCGGAGAAAGCAAAACCGTAGCCAAAAATCCCATCAAGATTGTATATAAAATAACCTTTTCAAACAATATTATCCCCTGCCTGTCTTTTCTCGGTATATATTGATCGTTTTGCGCAATAACGCACGTTCATTTTTACAAGCTAAATCATATGTTATTTTTTCGTTGTTATTTGTATAAAACACAAAATGTGTCACATTATCTTCCATTTCTTTCTCAATTTTCTCCATGTATACGTCAGCAATTTGTAAAAATGCTTTTAGCGGATTGCTCACGAAAAAGACTGGGAAATGGATAGGCAAGCTAGCAGGCAATGGAGTGTTTTTTTCCCATACAGCAGCAACAGCTCCATTTTGAATTGCTGTGCTTAACACTTTGCCTTTATCTTCAGAAAGTGGAATAAATAATCCCATTTTTTGCTGAACAGAGGCATCAATGGAGACCATCCTAAAGAAAAAGTTACGCAAATCATAACCGCTTGTATAAGGAAACAAAGAAGAAACTTCACAATACAAAAGCATGTGTATTTGCTCCTTTCACCCTATTTTAAGAAACCGCCTAAAACACTACCTGCATAAAACGATCTATTAGAGAGAATGCTTTATTCATAAAATATTTACTCCAACTAGACGTTCTTCATTGCTTTAAGTGCTACCTTGCGATCATCAAAATCAAACACTTGATCCCCGATAATTTGATATGTTTCATGACCTTTTCCAGCGATTAATACGACATCTCCAGCTTGAGCAGACCGGATCGCTGCAAATATGGCTTCTTTACGATCGGTTATCGCTTCATACTGCTTGCCAACAACACCTGCTTCCATTTCTTCAATAATTGTTCTTGGATCTTCGCTCCGAGGATTATCAGAAGTAAAAATTGGATTTGTCGCATATTCACAAGCAATTTTTGCCATTAAAGGCCGCTTTGTCCGATCGCGATCCCCGCCGCAGCCAACGACAACAAAAATCCTTTTCTCAGCAAACTGCTTTATTGTTGTCAGTACATTCTTAAGGCTGTCAGGTGTATGAGCATAATCGACGATTACAGTATATGGTTTCTTCCCATCCACCTGCTCAAAACGGCCAGCAATTGCGGTCATCTTTTCCATTGACGCTACAATAGAAGGGAGAGGAAGTTTTGCTGCAAATCCGCAAGCAATAGCAGCCAGTACATTGTAAACACTAAATTTTCCAATTAACTGCAAGTTCACTGGCATACTTCCTGTCGGAGTTGTCAATGTAAAAGTTGTTCCTTTTGCATTCATTTTAATATTTGTTGCCATAATATCTGCATCATGATCGATTCCATATGTTATCACGTGGGCGGCAGTACCTACTAAATAGTCAGATGCTGCTTCATCATCAGCATTCATAATCGCAACTTTCGGCTTTGTAAATGAGTAGGTATTTCCTAATTGAGAAAATAACAGCCCCTTCGCCTGTTTGTACGCTTCCATCGTTTCATGGTAATCGAGATGATCTTGAGTTAAATTGGTAAAAATTGCAATATTAAAATCACAGCCGTAGACCCTTCCTTGGATAAGTGCATGAGAAGAAACCTCCATGATGGCTGTTTCGACATTTGCATCACACATTTGTCGAAATGTTTGCTGAAGGGTTAAACTGTCTGGTGTTGTATTGACCGTTTCTAAAATTTCTTGGCCAATTTTTCGATACATTGTTCCAATTAATCCAGTTTCCTGCCCATTGTCTCTAAGCATCTGTTCAATTAAATGACTAGTTGTCGTTTTTCCATTCGTACCAGTAATACCAATCAAACGCAACTGTTTAGTAGGCTGTTGATAAAACGCATCCGCTAGTATTGCCATCGCTCGTTTAGTGTCGTTAACGATGATAACTGGAACGGCAATATTAACTAAAGGCTTTTCAGAAACAATAGCTGCCGCCCCTTTTTTCACAGCAGCTTCAGCAAATTGGTGGCCGTCAAACTTACTTCCTCGGATACAGATAAATAGGCTGTCAGCTTCTACCTTGCGATGATCTTGAGTCAATGCTTTAATCTCTGGATTGTCTACTGGCATCGCTTGAAAGGGGAGAGCTTGCAATAGTGTATGTAATTTCATGACTCCAATCCTTTCTGTTTGATCAAGAGCAGTGCACAACTACTCCATTAATCCATTCTTTAGTGCTTTCATATTTGCTTGAACCTCATTGGAAGCATTCAATCGATTTGCAAATGAAAAGCTTCACAACTATCGAACGCTTCCTTTCCGTTAGTAATATAAACCATGAGGCCACATTTTCATTCATAGATGTTTTTCTATTTTAACGGCAAGCGGACTTTCTTTATTATATAAAAAGTGGAAAGTTTAGCAACTAGCAGCGTGCAGTTCTTTTTCCACTTTTCATCTTAAAGAAGGGGAACCAATGCCTCCTTATTACTTTAACATGTCAGAAAAAAGTTTGAAATCAATTCTTCATTTTAGGAAAACACGTATAGTAGAGCCTGCTTCGACTTTCACACCTGGTTCTGGCGCTTGACCGATTACAATTTCTCCTTCGCCTTCGACATCAAGCTGTAAATGATCTTGTTGCTCTAAAAGCTCTTTCTTTGTTAATCCAATTAAATCAGGAACTTCTATCATAACTGGATCAAGCCAAGACGTTTCTTTTTCGAGCTGCCCTTTTCGAGGTTTAACTTCTAAAGCTCTGAGGCTATCTTCCATTATGTTGCCAACGATAGGTGCAGCGACTGTTCCACCAAATTGAACGGTTCCTTTCGGATTGTCAACGGCAGCATAAATAACAATTTGTGGATCATCAGCAGGGGCAAAGCCAATAAAGGAAACAATATGATTGTTTTTTAAATAAACGCCATCTTTTGCTTTCTGAGCTGTTCCTGTTTTTCCTCCAACTCGAAATGACTCAATAAAAGCATTTCTGCCAGTACCTTGTGCAACAACGCTTTCTAATGCATGCCTCATTTTCTGTGAAGTTTCGCTTGAAATCACCTTTCTTTTTGCTGTTGGCGATTTCCTCATGATTACTTCTCCAGTCACAGGATCTACTAGCTCTTTCGCAATATAAGGCTGATATAAAGTACCGCCATTTACTGCTGCGGCAACAGCGGCTACTTGCTGAATCGGCGTTACCGAAACCCCCTGTCCAAACGAAGTCGTTGCTTGCTCCACTGGCCCAACGCGATCAAGATTAAATAGTATTCCAGTTCCTTCTCCAGCTAAATCGATCCCTGTTTTGGACCCAAATCCAAATTTTTTAATATACTCGAACAATTTTTCTTTTCCTAAGCGCTCTCCAAGTTCTACAAACCCAGGGTTACAAGAGTTTTGCACGACTTCTAAAAATGTTTGGCTTCCATGTCCACCGCTTTTCCAACAGCGCAGCTTTCTGCCTCCTACTTTCGCATGACCCGGGTCGAAAAAATGATCATTTTCCAAATTTACTTTTCCTTCCTCTAATGCTGCGGCCAACGTAATGATTTTAAAGGTGGATCCAGGCTCATACGTACTCCATATCGGTAAATTGCGGTTATAAATTTCTTGTGGTACTGTCTGAAATTCTTCTGGATGAAACGTTGGCCTGCTCGCCATACCAAGTATTTCCCCATTGTTTGGGTTCATAGCGATAGCAATAATCCCATCAGGATTGTATTTTGCTTCTGCATCATCCAACTCTCTTTCCATTATCGTTTGAATTTTAGAGTCAATTGTCAGCTTTAAATGTGCCCCATCAACTGGAGCATCATAATCATCAGACATATCCGGCAATCTTCTTCCTTTTGCATCTGAATAAAACTGGACAGAGCCCCGTTCTCCGCTAAGTTCCTCATCATAGGAAAGCTCCAAGCCCATGAGCCCTTGATTATCAATCCCAGTAAAGCCAAGTACATGAGATAAATAAGCGCCAAATGGATAATGCCGCTTAGAGTCTTCTGCAATGTACACACCCTTTAGCTTTAAGGCGCGAACTTCATTTGCTTTTTCAAAGGAAAGCTTGCGACCCTCTGGAATTCTTTCAATCATAGATTGTTTTGTTAAATATTGATATGCTTTTTCCACAGACATATTTAAAACCCTAGCAAGCTTTTCAGCCGCTTCAGCTGGATTTTCAATTTGGCGCGGAACGACATAAACAGTAGGTGCACTTTGATTTGTTGCTAAAGCAACTCCATTCCGATCAATTATTTCGCCGCGTTCTGGTTCGAAAGGAATATTTCTACTCCATAAATCTCGAGCTTTATCCGTAAGCATATTGCCCATAAAAAATTGTACATAGCCTAAACGCACGTTAATAATAAAAAAAATGAATAAACCGATAAGCAGAGTGATTGTTAACCTTCTCCGAACAGTAACAGCTGATACCCTTTTCACAAAACGAACCCCCTCATTTTTCGGCTCGTTCTACTATATGCCTGTACAAAATTCAATAGAACAGCCCTTCCTTACTTGAAAGGGCTGTTCATCTTTATACAGCTAAAAGGTAAAAACTCGTTGGATCTTCTAAACAGTCTAAGTAGAATCTCATTGGATCCGCAAAAGAAGATCACTCACTCAGCAGCAGCTTCGTTCTCTTCCATATCCGCTTCTTCTTCCTCCTCTTCTGCTGCCTGCTGTTCTAATAACTTCTCTTCGTATGTTTTAAAGTTAACAACTAATTGGTCCCCTTTTTTAATTGGAGAGTCTGCTTTCAAATTTTGCTTCACAACATAACCATTACCAATCATATTTATTTTTAAATCGGCTAATTCAGCTACTTTTAATACATCACGCTTAGACCAATTTGTCATATCCGGAATAGACAACTTACCATCAGCCTTTAGGATCATGCGCTCGCCTTCTATCAGTGCCGTATTCGAAAGCGGCAATTGCTGAACAACCTTATTGCCTTTTCCGATAACAACCGGCTCTAATCCTGCATCACTTACTGTTTTTATTGCCTTTTCAACTGTCATTCCTGTTAAGTCAGGAACTTCAACAGTACGCAATTCACGGCCTTTTTCAGGTTTAATATTTAGATACTGCAAGCTATTTTTAACAACTGGGTTAAAAATCATTGACACTGGGACACTACCATTTTCATTATTTGCTAGTTTGGGACGATCGACTACTACATACATAATTAATTTCGGATCATCTTTTGGAGCCATCCCAAGAAAAGAATATAAAAACTCATTTTTTAAATAATCTGTTCCATTTGAATCAGGCACTTGTGCTGTTCCCGTTTTTCCTGCTATCGAATATCCTTCAAGATTGAATATTTTCCCCGTACCATGTTCACTAGTAACAGTAGTTTCCAAAATATTTCGCACTTCTCTGGCAGTTTCTGCACTAATCGGGGTATCAACAACTTTAGGCTTCGTCTCTTCAACGATTTGATCATTTGGGTCTACAACCTTTTCAACAACATAGGGCTTCATCATTTTCCCATCATTTGCTATCGCACTCATCGCTTGTACCATTTGGATCGCATTCACGGTTGTTCCTTGACCAAAAACTGTTGTTACCTTTTCAATTGGATAATTATATAAAATTTTACCTGAAGCTTCATTTGGGATGCCTATTTGTGTTGGTACACCAAAATGAAAGCGATCTAAGTATTCCCTAAATGTTTCTGTTCCCATTGCATTTAATAGTCGTGCAAAAGCTGTGTTAGAAGAACGTTGGATGCCTTCTAAATAAGTGATAGGTCCCCATCCTATTCCTTTATTATGGTCTCTAACCTCATCAATTCCAACTTTATAGGTTCCTGATTCAAAGAATGCATTCCCATTATAGACACCTTCTTCAATGGCAGCTGCCAATGTGAATGCCTTCATTGGTGAACCTGGCTCAAAGGTTGTTTCAACTAATTCATTCAACCACGATTCTTCAATCCCGTCACGTGTCATTGGATGAAAAGTGGGACGCTGCCCCATCGCGAGAATCTTTCCTGTTTTTGGATCAGCAACTATTGCCATCATTCTTTCAGGGTCATACTTCTCATTTACCTGTGTCATTGTATCTTCTAAGAAAGCCTGTATTTTTTTATCAATCGTTAAATAAATATTACTTCCATTTTCTGGTTTTTCCACCTTTTTATCTGTATTTGGTAGTAGATAACCCCATAAATCACTGCTATAATGAATAAAACCATCTTTGCCGCGCAACACATCATCAAACGTTTTTTCGATTCCCATTTTTCCAACCGTTTCTACCTCTTCATTTTCTCCTTGTTCCTTTTGCGCATAGCCAATTAAATGAGAAGAGAAAACACCGTTAGGATAAAATCGTTTTGAATCGCTTGTGAATATAAGCCCTGGAAGCTTTAAAGCTTCTATTTCCTTTTTCTTTTCGTAGGATAAATCCCTTCCTGCGGCGCCAAATTCAACTTGAACGCGGTTTTCCTTCGTCAATAGCTCATATATTTTATCAGCTGGCATATCGATTACCTTTGCTAGCTTTTTTGCAGTTTTTTTCGGGTCAACAACGTGCTTCGGTTTACTTTTATTCGTTGTCATTTTACTATCCAAAATCGCAATGAGTGTATAGGCAGGAGTGTCTTCAGCGAGAATATTGCCCTTATGATCATAAATATTTCCTCGTCGAGCAGGTATCACAGCATTTCTTTCATACTTTTGTTCTGCCTTCTCAGCAAGTACTCGCCCCTCAACTTGCCCAGTCAATTGGATAGTAAAAAATCGAATGAGGATGACAAAAAAGAGCAGACCAAATATTAAAAATAATAGTGCTGCTCCCGCATTCATATTCTTTTTCTTCCCCTTCATTTCTTGTCAACAACCTTAACATTATTTTCTTTCAAATCAAAACCAAGCTCTTTCGCTTTTTTCCAAATTCTTTCTGCATTGCTCAATTCTCTCACTTGCTGTGTTAAATTATTGTTTTCCTTTCCTTGCTCTACTATCTTTGTTTGTGTATCTTGGATATCTTTATTCACTTGATAAATTGCTGCTTGAGTGGAGATAATTTTAACTGCCATGAAACAAACGACGCCAATCACTAATATGGCTAATAATCTTTCACCAGGTGTGACACGTATCCGTGTTGGCCTCGGCTTTGTCTGTGATTGTATTTCTGGTTGTTGTATATGTATTTCTTCTTGCTCCTGCTGCTTATGTGCCAGATTGCTCATGATTCTCCCTCCAATCTCCTATAGAGATCTTTCTTTATCGTTTCAGTGAAAAGTTTGCTGCTTGTTTCAAAAACCAACTGTTCAAAAAAGTATCGTAAAAATTTGAACAAGAAGTAATAAGAGCAGCAATAAAGATTTTTATAAAAAGTAATGATTGAGTCTAACCTTCGTTTGCTTGTTTTTCTGCAATGCGAAGTTTAGCTGATCTTGCACGATTATTTTCTTTTAGTTCAGCCTCGCTTGGCAAAATTGGCTTTCTTGTGATTAACTTTAGAACCGGTTTAGCATGTTCTGGAATCACTGGCAAGCCTCGTGGCAATGTCGGACCAGTACTTGCATCTTTGAAAATCGTTTTACAAATTCGATCTTCTAACGAATGGAACGTAATCACACTGATTCTGCCTCCTGAACGCAAAAGACCGATCGCTGATTTAAGCGACTCCTCAAAAGCCGAAAGCTCATCATTCACTGCAATCCGAATCGCTTGAAAAATTCTTTTTGCAGGATGTCCGCCTTTTCGTCGAGCTGGTGCAGGAATTCCCTCTTTAATAAGCTCAACAAGTTCACCTGTTGAATGAATAAGTTTCTCCGACCGAGCAGCTTCAATTTTTCTTGCAATCTGTTTAGAAAATTTTTCTTCTCCATATTGGAAAAAAATTCGCACCAAATCTTCATACGGCCAGTGATTGACAATATCATAAGCGGAAACATCACTGGAACGATCCATTCTCATATCTAGCGGCGCATCATGGTGATAACTAAATCCTCGCTCTGGAACATCAAGCTGCGGAGAAGATACGCCAAGATCATATAAGATCCCGTCTACTTGCTCCACATGACGAGCTATAAGCTCATCCTTTAAATGGCGAAAATTTTGTTTAATATAAATCACTTGATCTTCGTAAGCAGCGAGCTTTTCTTGAGCATTTAACAGTGCTGTTTCATCTTGATCAAACACATATAGTCTGCCAGCTTTTGAAAGCTTCGACAGCAAATAGGCGCTATGCCCTCCACCTCCAAGTGTACAATCGACATAGATGCCATCTGGCTTTATATTCAGTCCATCAACTGTTTCCTTTAATAATACTGTCGTATGCTGGAACATCTTTCTTCCCTTTCTTGCCATATGGGCACAAACTTTTAAAGTGCTCGACTCACCGCTTCGATGGTAGAGATTCCTAGTGAACTACTCACCACTTATCGACCTTACGGTCTGATTAAAGTGGGAGAATTCTTTTCGGAAATCCAGTTAAAATAGAAGCTTGCATCTAATATACTGAATTACTCAAATATCGAAACCAATCATATTCTCGGCAATTTCCGCAAACGATTCCTCCGACTCCATGAAATACTCTTCCCATAGATGCTTGCTCCATATTTCAATTCTATTAGACACACCTAAAACAACGCATTCTTTTTCAAGTGCTGCATATTGAAGGAGTGTCGCAGGCAAATTCACTCTTCCTTGTTTGTCTATTTCACACTCTGTTGCTCCTGAGAAAAAAAATCGCGTAAATGCACGTGCATCTTTTTTCGTTAGTGGGAGCGTTTTTAATTTACTTTCTAATTCTTTCCATTCGGATAAAGGATAGCCAAATAAACATTTATCCAATCCTCTTGTAATGACAAACTGTTCACCGAGATGTTCACGAAATTTTGCTGGGATAATCAAACGGCCCTTTGAATCAATGTTATGTTGATATTCACCCATGAACATAACGGTGTCCCCCACTTTCTACGATAACTTTACCACAATCCCCCACATATCACCACTTGTTTTTTAAAATTCTCCCCCCTTGAACAGAAAAATGTTACTTTTTGATCAGAAAAAAAACTGGCTTACTCAAAGCCAGTTTGTAAATGCTAAATTTTGATTATTTGGTGGGTTCCATCAAAACGATAAGGAAGATCGGTTAAGTTTTGAATCAAGCTAGGGCCATAATGATTCAAATAGTAAAAAACATTCCAGATTCTCTCTTGAGGAGAATCATGAGGATAAAGATAACGTTCCACTCTTGCATACTTTTCTAAGGTGACATCGTGCTTCAGCTCTAAGCGTTCGAGCGTTTTTCGCTGCAAAAAATCAATTTGCTGAAGATGAAACTCTTTATTTTTCTCTACAAGCGGCAGCATGCCTTTATCCAGCTCCTTGATTTTCTGCTGAATCTGTTTATACTGCATACCTAAAACATGCTTTGTTTCTTCTAAAAGACTATTTAAATCCTTATCTATGATCGTATCCCAATATGCATGTCTTTCCGCTTTCGTTCCTTCTTGAAGGACCCGTTCCAGCGGTAATTTCAGCTCTTTCATATCAGAATCCAGAGCGCTCGTTAGAAGTGTCATATTCAAACGAGGAACAAGAGGAGGGATCATGCCATCCATTACTTCAAATGCTTTTTTTAGCTCTGCCCAATACATCATTTCTCCAGGACCTGCGATAAAAGCTAGTGTAGGAAATAACCATTCTTGCATGAGCGGTCTAGTAGCAACGTTATTACTGAATAATGCCGGATTTTGTTCAAGCTGAAGAAGCAATTGCTGCTTTGTCATACGGAGATCCCCATTCTTTCCTATATAACATTGATCTTGAGGATCAAAACTGAGGAGCACCCGTTCATTTTTTTCGTAGTAAAAGATATTTGCTGCATACTCTTCCATTTCAATTGCCTTGCTAAAGTGATTTTGTACAATCATTTCTTGCTGTTCTAAGACAGCTGCTGTTATCTCGCTATGATTTTCAATTAGCTGCTTGAAAAATGGTTTTTCGAGTTCTCGCAAAGGTTCAAAAGCAGAATCTATAATAAGCAAACCTTCATGTTTAAACATATCCATCACTAGATAAGCAAAGAAATCTACAATTGTTGAAGTATTAGCAATTGCCTGTTCTACCGATGCAAGCACATCTTTTGTATAGCTTGTTTCACCGAACGTCTCAAATATATTTTTTACCCATTTGGTCAACAGTTTTTTGTCAAATATAATATCAGAGGCCATCTTTTTGCCAACAGATTTATCTGAGTAACCAATTTTTTCTATCTTTCGATTTTTCTCGACAAACACATGGTTAATTTCTAGAAAATCATGATCTTCTCCTGCAATCCAAAAGATAGGAACGACCGGTTTTCCTAGCTTGTCTGTTTCTTGTTTTGCAAGATGAATAATCGAAATAATTTTATGTATCGTATATAAAGGGCCTGTTAAAAGACCTGCTTGTTGTCCACCAATCACAACAGCAGATGCTTCATTTTGGAGCCTTGCTAAGGACGCTTCTGTTTCTTGTGCTTGTGGGAACCGGCTCATATAGTGCTTGATGCAGGCAGCCAGCTTATCACGCTGAAATGAACGCTGTTGCAAATCTTCATATCTATCAGCAAAAACGCTCTCCTTCTTCCATTCATAATGAAAAAAATCCTTGACAGGCTGTTTTTGCTCTATATAGAGGGAAGCAAAACGGTTGACTGCTGGAATCATGATGTTTTCTAATTCCATAAAATGTACTCCCTTTCTTCTTTATCAAATTGTTCTGCATCGAGTATAGCAAAAGCGTACATGAAATGAAAAAAAGTTGCTTATCATGAAAACGATTTCTACCCTTTGAAAAACCGCCCCGTAAAAATAAGGACTCTAAAAAAGTGTATAAACGCTTAAATTCAGGAGAATAAATCAGTAAATTTTCCCTTCCTTTTTAAATAGCAGTAGAAAAAATTTTTTCATCAGCACGCTGCATACTAGACTCGTGATAAATAGAAGGTATCAGTTATTCATTATTATTCAATGCGAGAACAAACTTTATTTCGTGCAAATACAGCAACTGCTGAAGTCTTGTGAATTTTTAGCAATCATTAAGTATTTGCGAACCCCTCAACTATTTTTTTTATCAATCCAAACAGAAGTAAAAAAAAATAGACGGAGCTGAAGACCAAAAAATGTATCCGCCAATATCCTCTCAACACTTTTCCAATATGAATTTCTTTTTTTGTTTTCCAATGAAAAAAAACTAGAATAATACCAATAATAAACATCATAATAAATAGCAGCCAAAGATAAGATACTGACCAAATAACAATCATTAAATAATGGACCGAAAAAATAAGCAGCAGCGTAGTAAAATCAATTCCGATATATTTTGCCATCCGGTGATTTTTTGTCGTTTGCTTCACACATACAAAAATAATGAGATAACCTAGAAATGGAAAAATCATTAATACCGCAAGCAAGTTAGAAAAAAAAGCGCTCATTTTTTATGTTCTCCCCTCTCTCTCCTTCCCTTTTATGACATGATATAAACTCCATGTGATCGGGATTTCTCGCCCTTCTTTTTCTCCTTTGTCTAAAATAAACCCTAATATCCCCTCTATTTCTGTTTTTCGGCCGTTTTCTACATCTTTTAACATCGAAGAATGATTATCCTTTGTATTTGTACAAATTTGTATGATCATTGTCTTCATTTTCTCACGATTAATTTGTGGAAACAACTCGATGAACTCTTCAAAAAGCGCCAAAAGAAGTTGATAATAATGTTTATTATGAATGAGTCGGCCATTTTCGACACCTAACGTTGCTGTAAGTGGATTAATAGTCGCATTGACTAATAATTTTTGAAGAAGCATTATCTCATTATTTTCATGGTATACAAATGGAAAAGAAGCAGATTGCATATCAATTAGCTCCGCTATTTTCTGAAGATCACCTCTGAAAACAGCGATATTCGTTTGGCCGACTCCGTTATGCTTGACACATTGTTCTGTCACTTTTGACGCACCATGTTCAACCGTCGCTACAAAAACTTGGCTGTGCGGCAATTTCTCAAGCACCTCTAAATGACCAAGCCCATTTTGCAAAAAGATAAGCGGTGTATGTATGGGAATGGAAAGCAGCGTATGAACAAGTCCTTGTATATGGTATTGTTTTACGGCTATTATGATACAGTCTTGTTCTGAAAAGTCGTGGCAATTTGCTGTTGCCTTTACAGAAGCTGTAAACTTTTCATTGTTTTTTTGTACCGTAATGCCTATCAATTGCAGCTGAACTGCTTGCTCCTTGCGGCGAACCATCATTGTAGTTTGATGTTTTCTTCCTAAATATCCGCCAAACAAAAGACCAATTGCACCGCCGCCAATTATCCCAATCCTCATCCTTATCGCCTCTGCTTATGCATTTTATCCGCGCTTGTAAAGACTAGAAAATGAACACATTAAAAAATTAGAACCCATTTTCCAGTTTACAAAAACATCATATGTTAACTTTATTCTAACAAATATATAGTTAATCGGATAGAGAAATTGTGCGAAGGGTCCATGTTATTTCTTAAATGCAATTGCGTCAATTGAGGAGGCAATCATACGATAAAGTAATAAATCCCAAATTGTACAGGAGAAATTCTTTTCAATATGAAAGCTCCTCGAAGCATGAATTATTTATTGTTCTGTTAAAAACCAGCAGTTATCCTTTCGCGGCTAAGGTTAAATCAGTGGAGGTTCTCTCATCCCCCACTGAAGTACAACAAGGGCTAAAATCGCCTAGCGTCCTCGAAAAAAGAAACCGCTTTTTCTTCGTGCAATGTATCGCCACCAATCGGACATTTAACTTTTTGTTATCCCCTACCTAGCACTTCTAATGTGTGGGAGGCTTGATTGAGATGTGGGATAAAAGAATAACCGCATTTCAATTCATAATAGCCTTTATACTGGATAGACTGGATGTTTTCGTGTACTAAAATGAATTTCTTTTGTTTCATATATATTGAAACGTTCTATTAATGTCTTTCGCAAATCATTTGGGGCAATAATTTCATCAACGATCAACTCGGAGGCAAGTGTAAAAATATCAATATGTGCTTCATATTCTTTTTGCTTATCTTGAATAAAAGCAAGACGCTCTTTAGGATCGTCGATAGCTTGAATTTTATTTGAATACACCGCATTAACTGCTGCTTCAGGGCCCATTACCGCAATTTGGGCAGAAGGGAGCGCAATACAACAATCTGGTTCAAATGCGGGACCAGCCATTGCGTAAAGGCCTGCTCCGTAAGCTTTGCGTACAATGACAGATATTTTTGGAACAGTGGCACTACTCATCGCTGCGATAAACTTCGCGCCGTGACGTATAATCCCCGCTCTTTCCACTTTTGTTCCAATCATAAAACCTGGAACATCCGCCAAAAACAGAAGGGGAATATGAAAGGCATCGCATAGTTGAATAAAGCGAGCACCCTTGTCAGCGGAATCAACAAATAAAACGCCTCCTTTTATTTTAGGCTGATTAGCAATGATACCGACAGCACGGCCGCCAATGCGGGCAAAACCAGTAATTAACTCTGGGGCAAAAAGCTTTTTCATTTCGAAGAAGCTATCCTGATCGATCAAAGTCTCGATCCCTTCATACATGTCAAAAGGAGCGTTTTGATTAGTCGGAATAATTGCTTCCAGCGAACGGCCTTTCTTCGGTTCTAACGCCTCAAGCATTGCTGGCTTCTCCTTATAATTAGCTGGAAAATAAGAGAGATACTTTTTTGCTTGTATAATTGCCTCTTCTTCGTTACTAACTAAAAGATCTCCACATCCGCTAACCGAACAATGCATGCGAGCTCCGCCCATTTCTTCTAAACTAACTTTTTCTCCGATTACTTTTTCAGCCATTCTTGGAGATCCAAGGTACATGGAAGCGTTTTTATCAACCATAATGACAATATCACAAAATGCTGGTATGTATGCACCACCGGCAGCTGAAGGGCCAAATAAGAGACAAACCTGAGGGATCACTCCTGAAAGCTTGACTTGGTTATAAAATATTTTTCCTGCTCCACGGCGGTTAGGAAACATGTCTAACTGATCTGTAATTCTTGCCCCCGCCGAGTCTACTAAATAGAGAAGCGGCAGTTTTAATCTTTCAGCAGTTTCTTGCATACGAATCATCTTTTCTACTGTTCTCGCTCCCCAAGATCCAGCTTTTACAGTTGAATCATTTGCAATCACACAAACCTTCTTCTCATTTACTTTTCCAATTGCAGTCACAACGCCATCAGCCGGCAAACTCTCGGAATTTGCATTTGCAAACAATCCGTCTTCTTCATATTGGCCATTATCGAAAAGTAATTCAAGCCGCCTTCTCACGAACATTTTTCCTTGGTTCGCTAACTTATCATGATACTTTTGGGCACCGCCAGCTTTAATAGCTTCGCGACGGTTCTCTAATAATTCTGACATATGTGGTACCTCCTTTTATATCTTCCCTTATGCGTCTATCAAAATGGAGAGATTATATGTAAGCACCTCTCATTTATTTACGACGCTTCCCTTTTTATGATTAGTGGTCTATCAAAAAGTTGCTTTTACATCGTTCAACACTCGTTCCATCAATAATGACAGAATACTTAAATTTACTGGAGCAGTTTCATTCCGGAGCATACGATCTGCTTGTTTGTTTATGACCGCTTTTTTATTTGTGCAGTTAAGCTGGTTGTATACGTTCCCTCTGCAAAACAATGATTATAAAGCACTTCCAAAAGGAAAGGGATATTTGTTTTAATGCCTTCGATTTTTGTAGTCTTCAAAAAATGAATCATTTTGTGCAAACAGTCACTGCGATTTTGTTCATGTATAATGCATTTTGCAATCATTGGATCGTAAAATGTTGTGACTTCTGAAGCTGCAGTATATCCGCTGTCAATGCGGCAGCTTGGCACTTCTCCCCATACTAATGTCTTAATGACTCCAGGCGAAGGATAGAAAGTATGTGGATCTTCAGCATAAATTCGACATTCTAAGGCATGGCCTTTTGGAACAATTTCAGCTTGCGATAATGGCAGCTTTTCACCTGCTGCAACTAACAACTGCCATTTTACTAGATCAAGCCCCGTAATCGCCTCTGTAATTGGATGTTCTACCTGAAGGCGAGTATTCATTTCTAAAAAATATATATTTTCCTGTTCATCAACAATGAACTCAATCGTTCCTGCATTTTCATACGCAACTGACTTTGCAGCCTCTATTGCAAGCCTATACAATTTATCCTGCGTCATGCTTGATAACTGTGGAGAGACTGCTTCTTCCAGCACTTTTTGATTCCTGCGCTGAACGGAGCAGTTACGTTCATAAAGATGAACAATATTTCCATATTGATCTCCAAAAATTTGAACCTCTATATGACGGGCGTTTTCGATACATTTCTCAATAAATACGCCATCTGTACCAAAATAAGCTTTAGCTCGTGCTTTCGTTGAGGAAAAATGTTGATTGAGCGCTTGCTCATTTGCGCAGCGCACCATTCCGACTCCTCCGCCCCCTCCACTCGCTTTAAGCATCACTGGATATCCGATTGCTTTTGCAATTTTCTGTGCTTCTTCAAGATGATCCACATCGCCATTGCTGCCGGGTACGACTGGAATTCCCGCTTGCTGCATCGTTTTTCGTGCTGCAATTTTATCTCCCATTTTTTCGATTGTTTCTGTTAACGGTCCGATAAATTTCAAACCCGCATTTCTAACCTTTTCTGCAAATAAGTGATTTTCTGATAAAAGTCCATACCCAGGATGGATGCTATCAACTCCTTCTTTCAATGCTAAAGCAATGATTGCATCCATATTTAAATAAGACTGGCTAACTGGAGAATCGCCAATTCTATACGCGGCATCCGCGTCATGGACAAAAGGCAGCGATGCATCCGCATCAGAATAGACAGCTACTGTTTCTATATCCATTTTTTTACACGTCTGAATGATTCTTGAGGCAATTTCTCCTCGATTGGCTATTAACACCTTTTGCAAGTTAAAACCCCTTTCTGATTGAATTTTCTTCCACTCTTCTATGAATAATTTCTACAAAAAAACTAAAAATCCTCCTAAAAATGCAACCGCTTTCTTCTTTACGTAGAGATATTTTTTATAGTTTAGTATATAATCATGTTAGGAAATCACTTTAAGTGATTCTTTTCATCCGCAACCTATTCTTCACCGTTCTCTCCAACTCCTTGTAGGGGAATGGGAGAAACGACTTTGAACATTCACCTGCATGAAACAAAATCCTGAAGGGGATAAGGACAAAAATTAGCGTAATGTAAAGGGGGCTTTTTTTCATGCCTATGAAAGTGGAAAAATTAAAAATCAATTACAAAACGTTAGAGGAATTTAAAAAATTTAAAGAGTATGGTGCACAAGAACTTTCAATGCTTGAAGATTTACAAATGAATATGATCGAAGATGATTCTGACTCGCCTTTTTATGGCATCTACTATGGCGATAAGCTTGTAGCAAGAATGAGCCTTTATCAACGAGATGCCAAATATGATTTATATTTCGATCCACCGCAAAATTACTTAGAACTATGGAAACTAGAAGTACTTCCAGAGTATCGTAGAAAACATTATGGAAAAACCCTAGTTGAATTCGCCAAAAAGTTTGAATTGCCAATCAAAACAAATCCACGCTTAAAATCAGACGAATTCTGGAGTAAAATGGGTTTTCAGCCAGTGACATATGACATGCAGCGTGATCTTGGAGAAAACCCTTTAGTTTGGTATCCAGAAGGCGTTAGTGAACAAGCATTAAAGGAATAATGAAAATGAATGAACAATAAGATCAACCAACTGGTAAATTACTTATTATGAAAGAAACAAGATCGAAATCCTATTTTTTCTTCCTTCAGCGGAGAACACTCCACTGAAGGAAACTACTTTTCTATACGTTGTAAATTTCCGTTTTTATCCATTTGAAAACGAATCTTATCTTGATGCTCCTCCTCTTCTAGCATTGCTAACTTTCTCGCCTTATCAAGAATAATTAACAAAGAAGAGTGGTCTTCAACTAATGTTCTGTAATCATGCTTATATTTTTCACAACTTGCTTCCATTTGCTTTACCGTTTCATTTAATGTTTCGACTTTCTTTTTTAAAGCCTTGTTTTGTTCGTACAAATATTCTTTCTCATCTTTCAAGCTGCTTAAATATTGAAATACCTCCGACAATGTCCATTGCTGCTTATCATTGTTAACCTCTGTTTCTACTTGTTTTACAATCCTATTAGAATCTTCTTCATTTTTCTTTAAGCTGTTCTTTCGTTGTTTTTTTGCTAGCTCAATCCCTGCTTTATACTGCTTTCTTACATATGAATTCCAGCGAAATCCACAAGCTGCAGCCGTTCGATTGACTTTTTTCCCAACTTTCTCAAACGCCTGAAGCTGTGTTCCACCTTCTCTAATATGTTTCAGAACAGTATCTGCTAACATCAAGTCTTCATCTTCTGTCCATGCATCTTGACGAGTAGAAGTCACATCTATCCCTCCTGCCGTTTTAGCTCACCTTCACTGTTTGCTTGAAATTTCCCTTTATACAGCGTATGCGATTGCTAGAAGAGATAGGACTATATCTTACAAACTAAAAAAAATCGTGAAGATGGTTCCTTCACGATTTTACAAGCTTCAAAGCATAAATGAATTGCTAATATTGCATCCCATGCTTCTCTTAATTATTTACAACTTCTTTGCCTTTATATGTTCCACATGCTTTGCAAATGCGATGTGCTAACTTCATTTCTCCACAATGAGAACATTCTACCATACCTGGCACTTGCAGTTTAAAATGAGTACGGCGTTTTCTTTTTACTGTTTTTGATGTTCTTCTTTTAGGTACAGCCATTCTACCCACCTCCTTAAAACATTCAATAAGTTTCTTTATTCTTTGTTTTTAGAAAAGAAATCGGCTAACCCTGCTAATCGCGGATCAACTTTTTCTTCATTCTGCTCTTGTCCATTGATTTGATCTTCTGTAAGAACCTTCCAATCATGTCCTGATGGAAGTGTAGAAGCGTTTTTAGCTTGTTCGCTAAACACTTGCATTGGAACTTCTAAAAGAAGCAACTCTTCAATGATAGGGATAAGATCAATAACATCCCCATTTATAAGATGATATCCTGCTTCAGTATTCTCTATCTCATCCATAGGTTGAAGTAAGAATACTTCCATTGTTTCAACCTCAATCGGATAGCGGACGTCTTCTAAAGTACGTGCGCAAGGCAAGACGAAATAACCGTTTAGTTGCAAGTAACATGTTATCTTTTGCTCGTTCACATTTATTTTGCCTTTTACATGGATTGGTGAAAGATCTCGGATATCTGGGTGTCGTTTCTGAAGGCTTTCTGTTATATTGATTTCTTCATCGATTTCCAGTTCTCTATCTTGCAATTTTTTTAATTGAATGATGGACCATTTCAATACTATCACCTCAAAGCAACAAAAGTAATTATAGACTTCATCCCACCATTTGTCAATATTATTTCTTTACATTCAAACCTCGGTTTGTCTTATTATGATGTTTCAGAGCACAACATGTACGAAAGTGAGACTTCTAACGGTAGGAGCTTTCAATCATTTCGTGATGTCATCGAAAAAGAATAAGCATTTTTTATTCGTACATGCTGATTAATAAAGTGAAACTTCCGTGAGTGGGGGTTTTCTCTCATCCCCCACTCATGGTTAGTTGAACCAATCGGACATTTGACTTTCAGTTATCCCCCACCTATACTTCTTCGATCCCTCTTACTCCCCGAGGTGGGGGTCTTACTGCCAGTTAGATGTGGGAGAAACTTTCTTATCCTGCCGGAATAGAAATGACATGTGAAAGAAATTCACTTCTGCAACCATCACTCAAATCTAGAAAAATCTAGATTACTTCGACTCCATAAAAAGTAGGGATAAGGATCTTCACTTGCCATATATGTGGGAGAAAAAGCATTCCTTACTAGCATCCCCAGAAAGGAAAAAACCATCGCTAGTTTTCTCTATATTCCTAAATAAAGGGACAATTCGTTTATTTTTTGATAGTGATCGTATAGGATCTCAAGCTAAAAACCAATGCAACCGAAAAAGAAAAGTCACTTTCTCTTCATGCATTATATTGCTTTCAAAGCGTTCTTGCTATCTCAGCTAAAACAAAGCGCCATCAAGAAAGAAGAACGCTTTTCTTCGTGTGTTCTAAGACAAGAAGTTCAAGGCCTAGCTATTAGACACATTTGACTTTCAGTTAGACTGCGGTCATTTCTTTGGTTTGCTAGTTAGATGTACGATATATGATGTTGTGATATGATATAGTGAAATCTCCCTCCCCATCTCTTAAAAAATGTGCATACAGCATCTAGAGTGAAACCTACTGAGCAATTCACATGCTTACATCATGAAAATGTTGCTCATGTACTAGAAGCGCATATCCTGACCATTTAAAAGCGACGACAAATTCAAGTACGTTTGAATACGATGATAAGGAGGAATAGCACATGAGAAGTGTTGGACTTATAGTTGAATATAATCCTTTCCATAACGGACACCTCTACCACCTGCAGCGAGCGGCACAACAAACTGGTGCAGAGGTCGTTATCGCTGTGATGAGCGGTCACTTTTTACAACGCGGCGAGCCAGCTCTCACATCCAAATGGTCGCGAACTAAAATGGCATTGTTAGCAGGGGTTGATTTAGTTGTTGAGCTTCCATATGCTTTTGCCGTTCAAAAAGCAGAGACATTTGCTTTTGGTGCTATTTCTATTTTAGATGCTTTAAAAAGTGATGGTTTTTGTTTTGGTAGTGAATCTGGAAAAGTAAAGGCATTTATGCGTACATACGAAACCATAACCAAACATAAGCAAGATTATGATGCTGCGATCCGTACTGCAATTAAAAAAGGGATGAGCTACCCTGCCGCTCTTTCTCAAGCATTTTTGTCTTTAGGACAAACGGAACAATTAGTAGATTTGTCTCAGCCAAATAATATACTTGGCTATCATTACATTGAAGCCGCCATGGAAATAAACAGCAACATGAAGGCGGTTACGATTGAACGCAAAAATGCAGGATACCATGACGAAACCTTAACAACTGAACAAATTGCCAGTGCGACAGCTATTAGGAAAGCGCTCGTCGAAACTGGAGAGCTGACTTCGATTATGAACTATGTCCCCGCAACAACTTATGAAGAACTGCACCACTATCTCGATACTTATAAACAGTACTCAAATTGGGAACATTATTGGCCATTTTTACAATATCGACTATTGCACATGACAGAAGAAGAGACTGCAGCAATATATGAAGTGGAAGAAGGACTAGAATATCGCCTAATAAAAATAGCGGCTGAGGCAAACAGCTTTCAATCTTTCATGAGTAAATTAAAAACAAAACGCTATACTTGGACAAGACTGCAGCGAATGTGTGTACATATTTTAACAAATACAACAAAGACTGCGATGGCAGAACATGCAAAAGAAATCAAGTATCTTCGGCTGTTGGGGATGAGTCAAAAGGGAAGAGCATATTTACAGCAAATAAAGAAAAAACTCAACATTCCGCTTATCTCCAAGCTTTCCGCTTTCCCTAAAGAGAAAATTTCTCTCGACATTCATGCATCTTCTATATTTGCCCAAGGTTATCAAGAACCAGCACGGATGCGATTAAGACGCTTAGAATACGAACAGCCTCCGCTTTTTGTATCTCGCAATGTATGATGGATGCTAAAGGAAAAAGCCAGTGTCTTTTCACTGGCTTTTTCTTAAACGCACTAGGATTTATTTTTATCTAAACTTCCTAAAAAGAGAAGCGCATCATCAAAAGTTTTTACAGGTACAATCTTCATATTTGTTCCAATATCTTCAGCAGTCTTCTTCGCTTCCTCATAATTTGTTAAGACATCAGGATGATCTTTCCATTCATCCGGAATTTCATCATCAGGGGCAAAAAATAAATCTGCACCAGCACGATGCGCTGCCACAACTTTTTGATCAATGCCGCCAATTCTGCCGACTTCTCCGTTTGGAGAAATCGTTCCTGTTCCTGCAATAAAATAACCGTGTGTAATATCTTCTTCTGTTAATTGATTGTATATTTCGAGGCTAAACATGAGACCCGCAGAAGGTCCCCCGATGCCCTCTGTATCAACATGAATTGCTGGATCAGTATGCATCTCACGATCATCTACTAACTGTACTCCTATTCCAACTTTGTCACTCGTATCGTCAAAAGCAGCAACTGCTATTTCCTTGGTCATTTCTTTATCATTACGCAAAAATGTAATGCGAACGATATCATCTGCTTGTTTTTTTCCAACATAATCGATAAATTCTTGCGAGGCACTAAACTGATGACCATCCACCTTTATAATTCGATCTCCTGCTTTTAGCACCTTCGACGCAGGCATACCGTCTACTATTTTTAATACATATACTCCCTTATAATCAAAACGCACCTCTTTGTTTGCTTTTTCATAAGCAACTTGAACAGCATGATGCTTAGAGTTTTCCATATAATATAGTTGCCGCACGTTATATTCCTCTTCTGACTCCCCCTCTAAGCGCAAATCTTTTGTTGTTAGAATTTCTTCGTATTTATTGAAATGGGCTAACGCATACGTATAGAGATTCGCCTTTCCAATTTGCACTGTTGTCAGCATAAATGTCCCTGCTTCTCCTGTATTACCGCCTTCCACCTCAATCATCGGTTGTAATTCACGAGCAACTCCAGGCTTCTGTACAAAGTAAGGCAAGCGGTAAAATGATACAAGGACTAAAATAAACATAATGAGGAGTAGTCTGCGAAATAATTTGTTACGTTGCATTCGAGTTGGTCTCCTTCCAGTTTTCAATCACTGCTTTGATAGTAGGCAGCATCTGCTTTGTTGCATCTTCACCTATCATAATCATTTCTTTAGAATTTGTAAAAGCTCTTGTACTGAACATTTCAACATGTGGACGAATCATTACATCAGAAGCTAGCTCTCTTGTTTGAACCAGCTCCATTTGTAAAATATCAATGCTTTGCATGATCACATCATAAATCGTCTTTACATCTGCTTGTTTATTCACATGGGAAACATCGACAGCTATCACAATATCTGCCCCCATCTCTTTTACAACTGAAACAGGAACACGGTCAATCACACCGCCATCAACGAGCAGCGTGCCATTCCACTTTACTGGAACAAAAATACCGGGAATTGAAATACTGGCTCGGACAGCATTAGCAACGTTCCCTTTTCTAAAAACGACCTTTTCTCCTCGTTGAAGGTCTGTTGCGACAACAGAAACGGGAATATTTAAATCTTCCAAGTTTTTCCCGTGAGTAAACAAGCTAATAAAATCTTTTAGACGTTTTCCAGAAATAAACCCCATTTTCGGAACGGTCACATCGATAAAAAATTTCCGTTTAAATGCATATGAAAATTTAATCAGTTGATCTATTTCATGACCAGCTGCAAAAAAGCATCCAATCAAAGCTCCCATACTGCTTCCAGCAATGAAATCGATCGAGATATTATTTTCAGTCAGCACCTTTACTACACCTAAGTGTGCAAATCCTCTAGCTCCTCCAGATCCAAGTGCCAAACCAATTGTTGGTTCCATCATCATCTCCCCTTTATTCAACCTATGTGTATCATAAAGGAATCGCACAATCACAAAAGAAGTGTTGCTTTATTTTATGGTCTATTTCCTATCTTCATGAGTATATTGAATCTTAGGAGGACAAACCAACAGTTATTTCAAAAGTGCGAAAAAATATTGAGTAAATGTTTTTTTGAAATCTAAAGAGATTGAGATTTTTTCCTCTTCTCTAACTCCTTATCTATTATTGTTCGATTGGCCTTCATTTTTAAACGTAGAACCTCCAAATGGGACTACAGCTAAAGAAGGAAAATACAACGAGACAACGGAGTATTTAAGAAATTCCCGTTATAAGCTTAAAAAGTTCTACAATACGGGAAAAGTGTCAGCCATGCTCTCTTAATATCGTGGCATTTGTTCTCCTTTTGAAATCTCACTAAATGGAGGGAAGGAAAGCTTGCGTCTTTCAAAATTAAAAACAATTTTCCTCGCCTTAACAGTAACGCTCATGGCTGCATCGATGATCTATTTTCCAAAAGAAACATTTCAGGCCTCCATTCGTGGATTGAATATGTGGTGGGAAATAGTATTTCCATCATTATTTCCTTTTTTTGTAATCTCCGAAATGCTCATTGGTTTCGGTGTCGTTAAATTTCTTGGCGTATTACTTGAACCATTAATGAGGCCTTTATTTCGTGTTCCCGGTGTAGGTGGATTTGCCTGGGCAATGGGAATGGCGACAGGCTTCCCTGCAGGTGCGAAATTAACGGTTCGACTTCGTCAAGAAGGACATTTAACACAAATGGAAGCGGAGCGCCTCGTTTCTTTTACCAACTCATCTAGTCCATTATTTATTTTTGGTGCAGTTTCCGTCGGTTTTTTTTACAATCCAAGCCTTGGTATTATACTTGCAGGTGTTCATTATCTAAGCAATACTTGTGTCGGTATCATCATGAGATTTCACGGAATACTCACAGAAAAAATGAATAAAACAAGCAAGAGAAAAAGAAAACGGCTTTTAAATGATGCATTTCAGGCGCTGCATCAAACAAGAATCAATAACAAAGCTCCTATTGGCAAACAATTAGGCGACGCAGTTATTTCATCTATTCAAACACTTTTAATGATCGGCGGTTTCATCATTTTGTTTTCTGTCATTAATAAGCTTTTATTTCACTTGCATATAACTGCTTTTTTATCAAAATTATTTGAAGGCATCTTATCCATGTTCCATCTATCTCCTCTGCTTAGCACTCCGTTTATTGCCGGTTTATTTGAAATTACACTTGGAAGTCAAATGACGAGCCAAGTACAAGAAGCTAGTCTCATGCAGCAAGCGATTATGACCAGTTTTATTTTAGGATTTAGCGGATTTAGTGTGCAAGCACAAGTTGCCAGTATTTTAGCTGAAAGCGATATTCGGTTTAAACCATATTTAATTGCTAGAGTGATGCAAGCGTGCTTAGCGGCCATTATCTGTTATTTAGTCTGGAAACCTATTTACATCAGGTTTTTCCATTTTCACCAATCAGAGAGTGCTGTTCCTGTTTTTCTTCAGGAAGCAAGTATGTGGGGAGAAAATCTCCTTTATTGGTTGAAAGCAGCTGGACCGCCAATGACAATAATGAGCTTTATACTTTACGTGTTTATTTATATAAGAAGGATGAATCAATAAATATATATTGTTTTTGGGAGAGAAGATACGCTGTCAATGAAAAAACAAGCTAACGAAAAAAAGCGATGAACACTTATTTTTCGTTAACTTGATGGTCAAAACATGGACTCTCCCGCTCGAATTTTATAAAAGCAGTGGTTGTTATGATTGAATTAGTAAATCCCATAATCATACTTAATATAAAGAAGATCTATTAACTTGTAAGAAATAATCTTAAAGATTATTGGATATCCAACGAATATAAATAACAAACAAATCGATTTTAATCATTTTTAACATGTCATTTCTCTTTCTCATAACAGTTATTGACATGCTCAATATATAAAAATGCTCGATGTCTCATATTTGATACATTTTTCAATAATATCTATATTCCGCTAGATTGGAAAGAAAAAATCAATAGATGCTGTAAAATGTGTTTTATAGAGAAAACTTATTTCTTAACGCATCTTCTACTTCTTGAGGAACCAAGTCAGAAACATTTCCGTTGTACTGGGCAACCTCTTTAACAATACTAGAACTTAAAAAGGAATACTGACTATTAGTCATAATAAAAAAGGTTTCAATTTTATCATTCAGTACTCTATTCATAGAAGTAATTTGCATTTCATATTCAAAATCAGAAACAGCACGTAGACCTCGAATTATCGCATCTGCTTGCACACTATTTGCATAATCGACAAGCAGCCCTTGAAAAGAATCAACCTTCACATTCGGAATCTGTTTCGTGACTTCCCCAATGAGATCCATTCGCTCTTGAATAGAAAACAATGATTTCTTTGATGAATTGTTGAGCACAACCACGTATACTTCATCAAAAACTTTCGCACCTCTTTTAATAATATCTAGATGACCATATGTAATAGGATCAAAACTACCTGGGCACACTGCGATTCTCGTCATTTGTTAATCCCCTCATTCTTTTCCTTCGTATAAATGGTTAAACCAGTCATTCCGAAAGTATGATTTTTAATTTGTTCCAAGGTTCCAATCACCCTAGGCAAAATGAGAGTCTCCTTATGCTCGCAAACAAGAAAGCCAGTTGCAGATAATAGCTGCGCTTCGTCAACCATTTGCAGCAATGTTTCTAAATGTTGTTTGTCATATGGCGGATCAAAAAAAATGACTTCAAAACAAAGTTCACGTTTCATGATTGCCTTTAAAGCTCGGATTGCCTCATTACAGAAGACCTCACTGCGGTCTTGAAATTGACATAATTGTATATTTTGCTTCACTGTTTGCACAGCTTTTCTATTTTTATCAACAAAAATCATTCGATCTATTCCCCGGCTTAAAGCTTCAATTCCTAGTCCGCCGCTTCCAGCGAATAAATCCAACCCTATACCTCCCGAAAAGTAAGGACCTATCATATTGAAAATCGTTTCTTTCACTTTATCCGTCGTTGGTCTTGTTTGGCTTCCAGGCACTGCCTTTAATGGCCTGCCTTTACAAATTCCAGAAATCACCCTCATTTTCTCACCACAACATTAGTCTTTTTTCTTTCTTATCCTACCACAAATATTTCCAAGCTGCTATCATCTTCAGACATGAAAATACTAGCAGTTTAAATTATTTTTAAAGAGAAAAGTTTACTCATTTCACTACGTTCTTAGTCTTGCCCCTCTTATATATAAAAAATAAGAATTCTTATGAAAATATAGTATAAAAATGAGAGATACGGCCATAATGAAAATAACAGCATCTGCGAAGGTGTTGTTGCTAACCGCGGAGAAGACTTACGTTTCCCCATAAGTTCTTCCTCCGGTTTCTCCTCTCCCTTTTCCTTCTTTCCTTTCACATAGAAAATCGTTCATTTGATAAGCATGAACGATTTTGGTCTCATGCTTTTTAGTGCATGAAAAGGAAATAGAAGGACCCTGCAGTTTTTCTGCAGGGTTTTTTATCATTGTTCATTCAATTTTAATGACGTTTTCTTGTTCATCAATAAAGACGTGAAATAACTGCTGAAGCCAAGTTTCTTCGATATAGACAGTTTCGTCCCATACTGTTAGTGGATTTGCAAATAAACCATAATCTTCTTCATTAAAGATAAATAAATTTTTATCTGTATAAAAACGATAGCGATCCGCATTTTTTTCGAGAATAAAACTATTTTCTTCTTGAATCTCTGTAATCTCATAGCCGAGCGCTTTCATTGTTTCTTCAAATGGATACATTTTCTTTTCTTGTTCGTAATATGTCAGCCGAACATTGTCTTCTTGTTCCTTTCCAATATAAACTGGCCGCAAATCATAAAATACAAGCTTTCTAAATGGCGCCTCTTTGTCTTTATTGATTGTAAAAAAATCGGTTCCTAAACTAACAATTTCACTCAGTATTTGATCCAGCTTTGCGCTATCAATTGTTTCTCCTTTATATTCTGTTAATTTTTCTATTAAACGCTTGCGATCATCTTCACTTAAGTATGCCATCAATTCTTCAAACATGGAAATAGATTTCTCAGTTCCTATCGTCTGATTTAATGTCAAAGATGCGATAACTTCACCTAGCCATTTCTCTTTCTCCGGCAACAAATATACATGGTTAATCTTTTCCGTCAACAGGATAGCTTCGAGATTAGCCAACTGGTTGTAATCGTTCAAAATAATAAGAGAACCAGCACGCTTAGCAGGATGCTGATCAGTTACAACAATGTAAAATGATGCTGGACTATCTAGTTTGGAAACCGATTCTAATGAAATATCTGGAATCTTCATACCATCAGCATGGTAAAGGGCCGCCATTTTATCGAAGTTCGTTTCTTTCAGCATTTTATCCTGCCAATATAAAGGCGGAGCCGAACCTTCCCCAGCAAAGACATAGTAGCTGACATAATCTAAATGCTGTTCTCCTTTTTTCTCCATTCCAGCAATCCAAGCTCCGGTTCGAACTTGCTCATCTACTATCTGAATCTTTGTCGAAGTAATGTGAACACCAGACAATTGAGCTGCCCAGTTTTCAAGTAAAAAACTATTCGTATTTTCTTGCATATCAAAACGATAGGAAAGCTTTAATTCACCTGCGTCCACACTTACCTTTGTACCAATTTCATTCTGCCAATCACAATCCTTTTCATCATGATAACATACAGTATCCTTTGCATTATCTGGAAAATCAATATCATAAACTTGTGGCGGTAATTGTTGAAAAGTTTGTTCTACAATTAGCTCTTGATCTCGATATTGGATCGTAATCGTTTGTTCAGCATCCACCCCATCAGCTTTGGGCTGTTCCAAAGAATACCCTTTCCATTGAAAAAAAAGAACACTACCAGTGATAACCATTATAATAGACAGGATGGAAAGTGAAACTTTAGCCATAATCAGTCTCCTTGTAAGATGAAATAGTATTCTAATCTTACCATACCAAATTTCACATTATTTAACACCATTTTCATAAAAAAAGTAATAAACTTGTCGAATAAATAGTCACTAAGAAAGTCTAGCAAGCTAGATGACTTAGCTTAATTAAATTTTTTCACATATTTTTTTAGAAGGTTCTGGAAAAATAGGTCTTTTTAACTCCTCACAAAAGCCAGCAGCCGTAATTAGTGCTGCTGGCTTTTGTAAATATCGTTAAATTCCCATCTTATAATAATCATATTCCTTCGCCTTATCTGGTTTGGCATTTTCGAATTCAGTATTTAAATATGGCTTATAAGAAAGTTCAGCTTTTTTTACAAAAGGCAATGCTGAGAACTTTTCCATTAATTGTGGGACATCTTTTTGGTTGCAGTAAAGAACAACATACTTTAATCGCTTTGACACATAATGGACATTGCCAAAGCGTCTAAAAGCTTTCGCATGCTTTAAACTATAAAGCCAAACAATAATTGCTTGTCTTCCTTTTAACATACACGCATTCTCCTTGAATCCTATAATTTCTTCTAATCGCCAGGCTT
Source organism: Bacillus chungangensis (assembly GCF_030812995.1). GTDB lineage: Bacteria > Bacillota > Bacilli > Bacillales > Bacillaceae_C > Bacillus_CF > Bacillus_CF chungangensis. The sequence continues at coordinate 62,927 of NZ_JAUSTT010000025.1, forward strand.
CAGACATTAAGAAACCCGTCTTTTATAGAGGATACACTTTTATGAACCGCAACTCCCTCCAGTACTACAGCCGCCGCTACATACAGAAGCATTATCAAAAAAAGGATTGCCTGTCGGAACTTTAATATGTTCAGAGACAGATTTGCCGATAATGATACTAATCTCATCAAGCAGCTGCTGCAGTTCATTTTCGACTTGGCGAAAACGAGCTACATTTTCATCCATGTCCATATCCCTTTTCAACTGACGCGTTTCCTTCATAACGCGTGAATAATCAGGGTGATACCTTCCAAATCGTTGCACCTCGTCATAAAGTATCTTCATTCGGACAAATGAAGCTATTTTCTTCTGTGTACACGGATCTGTTTTCAATTTATCATAAAGCTGGCGATAGGTGTCAGCTATTTCTGTCTGCAAGATCATCTTAGACAACTGCTCCGATTCAGTTAGAACTTGAAGTCTTTCAGCTGTTGCAAGCATATGATCCACCTCCATCAAACGATTATTCTACAAAAGTGATGAATTGATCAGTAATTTTTTTGATAAAAACGCCTCTATTTTAAAAGGGTTTTCTCTTTGTGCCCTATCAAAATGTCAATGATAACGTTTCAAAAAAGCTTCACTTCATTTTACTTTATTTTACCATGCTTTTACTTTCGAAGCGACTTTCTTCTTTTTTCGTCGACTGTCCTATACTTAAGAAGACGGAATTATTACACTGAACTCTTTACTTATTCCATACTGTTGATTTTCTGGTGATACAATGTCTATTTTCACATGATGTGTACCCTTTTCCAAATTTTTAATAATAAAAGCTGCTGTTTCATACTCCGCATATAAATTACCGTTAAGATAAACAATCATTTTCCCTTGCTTTTGTTTGTTTCCAGAAAAGGAAATTCCCGGAACAAAACATTCAACGAGAATATCTTTGCCTTGTACAAAATGACGGACTATCATATCATCTGAATTGTTTTGATCCGCTGCTTGTACATTTGGAACAGACGCTTCAGGCTTCGGAAAATCTTGTTTACAACCAGATAATAAGAACACAATGAATAGCAGGCATAGCATTTTTTTCATCAATATCACTCCTCGTCCATAGTTTTTGCAATTCAATTAGATTTAGTCATGGTAGACATATCCTCTTCATTTTTTTACAAAAAAAAAGAGCATGATGCTCCTTCATCCGAAAACTTCCGTATCTTACTTTTGATGACGTTATCTAAAAAACTTAGATTCTCTATGGTGAAAGTTCACTTTATCCTTTCATATTTTGAAACATATGCATCATCATAGAAGCCATTTGTATACCATTTGAAAATTTCTCCACTTTATGTGGAATCGTTTGTTTAAAATAATGTAGAGATGCAATTTCAAATTGTTCCAATTCTCCTGGGTTTCTACTTAGAATGCGATACCAAATCGGTTGTTCTACTAAAAACCGCTTTAAATCGTTATCACTGTTAATATATTCGATAACCTCTGGCCTCATTAGGTGTTACCTCCATGTTTAATCTTTACGAAACGAAAATGGATCGTTTCTTTCTTTCTTCATAGGAGAAGAACCTTCTGATCGATGGCTTTGAAACTGTGATAAAACGCCTTGGATTGAACTAATCGCTTCATTCAGTTTTTCAATATATCCGTCAACCTGCTTCCCATCCATATTTTTGAGCAAACCGCTAATCTGATTCCACCAATTGTTACTATTACCTTCTTTTTTCTCCACTTTTTCACTGCTTGAAGATGAATATTCTTGCCATCTTGGATCATCAGCTCCAAGTAAATACCAATCTTCATACAATTCCTGCCATGTATACTCGCCTTTTCGGACTAATTGAATTAAATGAGTATGCTCCTTAATAAATTCTTTAAATTCCTCCACAGATGGATGAAGTTTTTTCTTTGTCATTGCTTTCACCTCAGATGAATGGCATACCTACTACAATCTATGTTTAAGTTTCATAAATGTGCAGCGTGATCAACGTCATTAATATGAAGAAACGAATGGAACTTTCGATTAAAGCGTGCTATGATTGAGTGAAAATCCATCAATAGGGCCTTTACATCAGTCTAAATAATATTAAGAGACTAAACTCCTATTAAAGAATGAAAATGAAAGCGTTCTGACATAATCTATACTGCAGCACTACTTTCACTATTCAAAAATAAGCCAGAACATATGCTAGAAAAGAGGGTCAGATATGAAAGATCGGATTCGAAACATGCTTGAAGAATGTCTTAATAACGCAACAAAAGATGATTTAACCGTCTTAGAGCAATTACTGAACGGTATCAAACGAAAACAACATCTAAAAAGAAGCTCTTATATTGGCGGCATCTTGCAAATGAGCCACGAAAAACAACAAGATTATGCCAAAGTAAGGATTCCAATTTCTGCACTTACAGACAATTCATTTCACATTGTTCATGGGGGAATAACTGCCACTATTCTTGATACAGCTATGGGATCGCTTGCTAACCAAATGCTTCCAGATGATTTAGGTGCTGTTACATCGAATCTTCATATTCACTATATTGCTCCTGGCAAAGGAAGCGAGCTCTGTGCTACTGCCAAACTTATTCATCAAGGAACGAAGACAATGATCTTAGAAGGATTTGTGCACCGAGATGATGGAGTAAAGATTGCTCATTGTACTGGAACTTTTTATATTATTCAAAAGAAAAAATCAGGATAACACCCCTTAATGGGATTAATCCTGATTTAATTTTTCATCTTTTTTAATAAAATTTTGTGTATAAGTCTTTTGATAAACACCAACACCAAGATGGGTAAATTCTTTTTCAAGCAATATATTTCTATGTGCTTCTGAATTTAACCAACCTTCCACTGCTGCTGGACCATCAATATATTGAACAGCAAGATTTTCTCCCGCCATTTTATAATTGATATCTTGCGCATCAAGCCGATCGGTCAGTTCCCCAGAATGAGGCGATGAATGGGAAAAAAATTGGTTTTTCTCCATGTCTTCACTATGTTGAAAAGCTACTTTGGCTGTCTCCTCATCCCAACTCAATCTTGTTACTTCAAAACGTTCTCTTAGTATATTGGTAATATCAAAAATTTGCTTCTCTGTGCCTTCTTCAACCTGTCTCCACTCGCTCTCGCTAAGCGGTTCCTGAGACATTAACTTTCCTCGATAAACCAATTCATATGGACGCATTTTTACTAATGTTTCTTTATCAATAAAACGAATGCTAAACAGTTTGCCAGTCAATTTATCAATAGAGAGCTGCGCGTAAATATCTCCAAGTTGAATCAAAGGCCGAATATTTAAATCTTCTTCTGTTAATTCGAATCGATATGTGCCTTCATCAATTTGCACAAGAATTTCTGGCTGCAATAAGATGGTGCGATAAATCTCTCCAATTGTTTGCCCAATTTTAAAAGGCTGAAGCTCAAGATTTTCACCAACTGCATATATCGTCACAATTGTTTCTTCTTGAACTCCTACCTGCATATATGATGTTTCTTTACTATTATAAATCCACCACTCATAGCCATATAAAGATACATCCACTCGATTCGGCTTTCCGAATTGCTCAACAAATTGTGCAGAAGATTTTCCAATATAAGTAGATAATCCAGATTGAGGACGCTCTGCATCATTTTCTATGGAATCAATGATCAAACTTTCATCATCCAATCTTGGAGGATTTGTATACTCATCCATATTCAAAATTTCATTTTTAGGTGAATTGTGTGTGTAGACTGTTATAAATAAAATAATTGCAAGGAAGATAAGAATTCTAAAAAGAGTTCGCAGTTGTTGACCTCCTTTCTACATAGATGAATGATACGGAAATAATAAAATGATACTTCTTCCCAGTGGAGATTTTTCACCTCTCCAAATGAAAAGAAGTAGAACATAGAACTAGGATAGAACTTCATTTAAACATGGAATGTTTCGATACCGGAATTTTCCTTTTCCGATTGCAGTGCTTTTGGCCGACACGAAGTAAAAACCTCTTTCTATCTTTCTCCATAAGAATAGCAAACTGTAATATATATAGCCATTATAGCACTTTTCCCATACCTATTTAAAACAAAAGAACTAAGTTAAAAAAAGATTTTTTCATGTTAAAAAACCTCTCTTAACTGAGAGAGGTTTTTCAAATTTTCAATGCTGTAAATGCGTCTCATTCGTTTCAGAAATCTCAGATAGTGCTTGTTTTGCTTGCGAATCTGTTAAATCCCGAACAGCTAAATCTCCAAGCGCAACGATACCAACTAACCTATCGTTTTCTACGACGGGAAGGCGCCTAATTTGATGTTCAGCCATTAAATGCGCTGCCTCATTCGTTGTGCTGTCAGAGGAAATGGTAATCAAGTTGCCGCTCATAACATCTGCAACCATAGCTGATGAGGACTCTTTTTCAGCAATACATCGCAGAACGATATCACGGTCAGTAATTACTCCAACTAGTTTTTCGTCGTCTACAATTGGAATGACGCCTACATTTTCTTCTTTCATTTTTATCGCAACATCATAAACGGAATCTTGCAGTGTACATGTTTCAACGTCTGTAGTCATTATTTCCCTGATTTTTGTCATCGCGATTCCTCCTCATTTTCTAAATGTGATCGCACTGATAAGGGCGATATACACGATTTTAGTTTTTCCTTACAAACAAAAGTTATTCCAAATTAGTATCTTTCTGAAATGTTACAAATCTTGTCACATTATTCGCTGCTTTTTCATCGCCATTCATTTGCAACACTTGGTTTTTTCGACTATTATTAAAGAGAATGATTTTTTTACAAACAGTCAAAAAAATCTTATAGTGCCTGTTTATAAAGCACTAATTCAAAACACATATGTGAAACAGCTGTATTTTAAGGATGTGGAGGGGAACGTGGATGAAATTTGAAAATACAGGTATGGAAACGATTAAAATTGATTTAAATCGCTTGGATGAGGTAATGTACAACCATTCCATGATTCGATCTGGACAATGGGATTATGAACGTGTTACATACGATCATAAATTTCAGATAAAAGAAGGTATTTACTACTTGCGGATACAAGGATATGCCTTTGAAGGCGATGTGGGCAATCATGATGCTACTATCCAATTAATCACACCAGTCTTAGGCAAATATTATTACCCACATGGAATAGAATATGGGGAAGATGAACATTTTCCAAGTCATCTCGTTAAAAAATGTGAAGGCATCATTGCAAATATAAAAAAAGACTTAATCGTATTTAGTGAATAAGGGCCAGACTCAGCTTGTTAATTAATGAAGCTGCTTCGGCAAAATGTCAAAAATAAAGACAGTACAGATTTATTTCTGTACTGTCTTTTTATATGATTCGAAAACGTGTTATTTGCAAACAACAGACTGAATAAATGATGAATAAAATAAAAGAATAAGACTGTTCAATCGTACATAATAAGTATTATAATAGCGCTAAGAGTAATTATTTTGAGAGGAGCATTACATGGCCGCAGTGTTTAAAAAGAAATATCTCATCATTACACTCATCATTTTATTTCTCATTTTAATTGGTTATTTTATTTTGCCTGTATCAGTTCCTATTATTATGGCGCTGGCAACAGCACTAATCCTTGACCCGTTGACTAAGTTTTGTCAACAGCGATTACGCTTTAAAAGAAAACTTGCTGTCTTAATCGTTTTTCTATTGTTTTCTCTATTCATTGGATTCGCTGCCTTTTTTATTACGACAAAAGTAGCAAGTGAAGCCGTTAGACTAGTGGAAAGCACCCCAACTTATATTAATGAAATCAACCAAATATGGATAAAATATAAAGGCCATCTACAAAACCTAACAAATGATTTGCCAGAAGAGCTTGTTTTAGGATTTGCTAGTGAAGTTGAAAATTTTTTAGATGGTTTAATTCAAAGTCTTCGTCTTTACTTAAATATTGAAAATATTACTGCCTTGTTATCTTTTATCCCAAATTATTTAGTAAGTTTTATCGTCTATTTGATTGCTCTTTTTTTATTTATGTTAGAATTGCCTAGTATAACAAAAGGTATTTATTCCCATTTAACAGATAAAACAGCAGATGCGTTCAAATTTATGACTTCACGTCTATCATATGTTTTTTTTGGTTTTTTCAAGGCACAATTTTTAGTAAGCATCATTATTTTTGCTGTTGCTTTGATTGGACTATTTATCATTACCCCAGAAGTTGCTCTAGTAATGTCTATCATCATTTGGATCATTGATATCATCCCTATTATTGGCTCCATCGTCATACTGGCGCCATGGTCCATTTATCATTTATTAGCCGGCAACATTGCTTTAGGAACCCAGCTAGCAATTTTAGCAGTTGTACTGCTCATTATTCGCCGTACAGTGGAACCAAAAGTGATGGGAAGCCAGATAGGCCTTTCTCCACTCGCAACACTTATCTCCATGTATATCGGTTTGAAATTGATTGGTATACTTGGGTTCATAGTTGGCCCATTGCTGCTTATTATTTTAAAATCAGCTCGAGAAGCAGGAATTATAAAACTAAATTTCAAAATTTAATTCCTTACTATAATACGATTTCATAGAGTAGAGTAACCTCTTTCGAGGTTACTCCCTCATCAAACCGTACGTGCCCTACTAAGGCATACGGCTTACCCATGTGTTACTTGTTATG
>NZ_JAUSTT010000026.1 GCF_030812995.1 Bacillus chungangensis
TTAATGCAAAAGTTATCAAAGCCGGTGAAATTTTACTCGTCGTAAAATTTCACCGGCTTTTTCATGTCAGAGGTGGGTTTTGTCCCAACCTCTTCAATCTACTTTTTTTTCGGAACGACTGCTACCGTACATCGCGACATGCAAATAAGCTGCCCTTCTTCATCAACGATATCAATCGTCCAAACCATTGTGCTTTTTCCATGATGGACGACCTCAGCCGTTGCCGTAACAACGCCGTCTCGTTTCGAACGGATATGATTTGCATTTATCTCTAAACCGAAGCAAATTTCTTTCTCATTATCGATTAAGGCTGCTGCTCCAATACTAGCAACTGTTTCTGCTAATGCAACAGATGCCCCTCCATGTAAATATCCAAACGGCTGCCGAGTTTTATTATTGACGGGCATTGTTGCAATGACCTTTCCTTCCCCTATCTCTATAAATTCGATTTCAAGTGCTTCCATTAAAGTATTGTGAAATTCCATTTTTCCATCACTCCTTATTATATGATTATTCAAGATGCCGCTTACAAAATCCTTTATTCGGGTGATTATTTAGCTTTTCGATGCATACAGATATATCGTTCCATATTATATAAAATCGAACAACTGAGGGAAGGAGTTAATTTAGATGAACCCATATTTTCATCCCCATTATCCATACAATAATCACTATCATCATCCAAACTTTAGACAATTTCCTCCTGTTGATCCTTCCATGTTTATGCATTCCGCACAGAAATCATTGCCATATATACATGATGCAAACAAAATTATGACACATATTAAGCAATCAGAAGCCTTTTCGAGAAAATTAATGAGTGCAGCTCAAGAATCAAAAACAGCTGAGGTAGAGAAAATGATCAAGGATCTTATTCAAACGAATCCTGACATTACCTTCAACCCATCTAGCCTTACCATTCTATTTACTGAAAAAAACAACAACGCTATTAGCTGCTGTCGAATGGTTTTAAATGTTCGATGGCAGTAAGTACTTGATGGCTCAAAAGGGCGCAATTGCGTTCTTTTGAGCCATTTTTTTAATCAATCTCCTTGTCCAAAATTCCAAAACTTTTCGTTCAGCCTCTCTACATCTTGTATTCCACATACAAAAAAAGCCCTCCGATTTTGTTGGAGAGCTTCTTTCTTTATTACCATCCGTAAGGAGCACCTCCAAATGGGGCGCCTCCATATGGGGAAAATCCATAAGGTGGTACACCACCGTAAGGAACCGGAGGCGGATAAGCGATTACAGGACGCGGCCGCCACAACGCGCTTCCCAAAATGCCGCCAGCAAAACCGGCAAGAAGTGGAACACCAAAGAAAAAAGGATTTCTATAAGGTGCCGTTCGATAATAATAGTTCAAATGGGTTACCTCCTTTTAGTCACATGCCTCTCCTTACTTATTTATGCAAACACGTAGCGAATGGGATGGGCTAATCGGCAGGTTCCATGCGATATTCTCTTCAGTGAACTACTCCCATTTATCGACTTAAGTTTTTATCAAATTTACGGTTCATGTTGAGTGTCATTCGACGGTAATGTAGATACCTTTTACTTTCCCATGAAGAACGATCATCTCCCTGATAATTTCTTTATTTTCAAATTCCCTTTCAGAAGGTGTTCGATTTATCGATTTATCCATTTATCATACGCAGAATGGACAATGCCAGCGATTTTACAAAGAAAAGAAATGAAGTATTTTTCTTCCTCATTTTTGTTCTCTATGACCAGTATACTTCTTTATCCATGATTGGAGTACCAAGAGGCTGGAAATGCCGAGTCTTCTTACGACCTCACTTTAGGAAAACTCCCCTGACAGGTACTCTTTGACGGCAGCTGATTTTAGTTCTTTGGAATAGGACTTTTTTGTTTTCGTGGCCACCAGCCCGCTTGTTCCCTCTCTCTCAAACTTCTCCAGCAAAACATATAGGGTATTTGATATTTGCGTACAATTCGCTATTGGTCAAATCTGCACCTTTATAAGCCGTGATTACTTCATATTTAAATTCTTGGGAATAATACCGATTGGACATAAAAGCTCCCCCTAAGGAAAACAGATTTTTATTTTTTGATCTGTCTACCTTAAGGGGAGCATATCAGAGCCATTTTTCTCCACCTGTTTTAATTTAGGGACTTATTAGAGAACCTATGTAAATGTTTTCACATCGACTTCTATTTAAATGTTCGATCTTGCTGTTCTTAGTTGTTCTCGCTCCAAGTATGAAACATCATTTTATTTTTTGGACGGAATTGGTTCAAATGCGTCTACAAATAAGGCCAGTGTTCTTACCATTACGCCAGTTGCTCCTGCAGAACCTAATGCAGTCTCACCTTTTTGCACAGCAGTCCCAGCAATATCTAAATGAACCCAAGGGGTTTCCTCAGCAAACTCACCAACAAATCCTCCACCCATAATAGCGTGGCCTTCACGCCCTGGAGAATTATTTAAATCAGCAACACGGCTATTGCGAATGCGTTCCTTATCTTTTTCAGTATAAGGCAAACGCCAAATAAACTCATCCGCTTCAAAAGATGCCTCCAATACTTGTTCAAACAGCGCTTCATGATTAGTGAGCGCTCCTGTTTTATCTGAACCCAATGCAACAATGACACCGCCAGTCAGTGTGGCGACATCGATTAAATAATTGGCACCATGCTGTTTAGCATAAGTCATCGCATCCGCTAGTACTAAACGTCCTTCAGCATCCGTATTCAATACTTCGATTGTTTTCCCACTTAGTGACGTAATAACATCATCAGGCTTCAATGCAGCTCCACTAATCATATTATCTGTTGCTGGAATGACAGCAATGACATTTTGTTCTGGCCGTAATTCTCCAATAGCTTCCATCGCTCCTAGAACCGATGCAGCTCCTCCCATGTCGGTTTTCATACCGACAATGCCATCTTTTGGCTTTAAGGAATAACCGCCAGTATCAAAGGTAACCCCCTTGCCAACAAGTCCAATCACATCTTGCCATTCCTGTTTTCCCTGATAAGAGAGTACAATCATTTTAGGAGGCTGCTCCGAGCCCTTATTAACAGCTAGAAACGCGCCCATGCCAAGCTTCTCCATTTCTTCCTTTTCTAAAATTTCTAATTGAAATTTGTACTGATCAGCAAGCTTGCTTGCATAGGCAGCTAAATCAGTTGCGGTCAATAAATTTCCCGGTGTGTTGACGAGTGTTCTTGCACTGTTTGTTGCTTTTCCTAATACAAATCCAGTATGAAGCGCTTCTGTTATTTCTTCTGACATAGCTTCTGTAAACACCGTCATTTTTTCGATGAACTTTTCTGGTTCATTGGACTGTTGTTTATAGCCTGGGAATGTATACGTTGATAATGGCAACGCCTCACTTAAAGCAAATGCTGCATCTACTTTCTGGATCGTCTCAGTTACAAATGTATCAAGTGCAATACCTGCAGAAGGTAGCTTCCACTCCTTTATTTGTTTAAAAGCAAATCCAAATGCTTCTTTAAGCAATGGAAAAGTTAATTGTTTTTCTTTCCCTAAACCAACAAAAAGCAAGCGTCTGACAGGCAATTTACCGAGCGTAGGGACTGATGTAAGCACATTTCTCTTCGCTGATAATTCTCCGTTTTTAACCATTTCTGTTAATGCACCTGACAACATGTCATCTAATACTTCTAATGAACCGCCAAATTTCTTAGGCAAGTCCTTCACACCAATAATGAGACATGCTTGTTCGCTTTCAAAAGGATTCAATTGTAATACTTTAAACATCCTTGTCACCTCCACATGCTATTATAACAAATTGTCTTTTCTCTTTAACGATACGATGACATATCGCAAGAAAGATTTTTAACCGCTGCTGTTATATAATTGGCATCATGTGGTAAAATAGAAAGAAAAAGGTTTATAGAAGAAGCGAAAGGATGGCAAAAAAAGCGGAGCAAGAAAAACGTAAAGAATGAAAAGAACTGCTGGGGCATAAACCAATCGAAGTATTCTTTGGCAGCTTAACCGGAATATTCCTCACTTTCATCCTTTACTACATGTCACATCAATTATTCACAATAAAATAACCTTAACCCACATCCTATACATATAAAAAAAGCGCAGGCCGCAAACATCGCTTACCTTAGCGCTATCGCAATCAATAGATAAATTATTCTTCTCCTGGTATATATTTTTCTCGAAACACTTGCATTGCTTCATTTTCGTTTAATGCAAGAAGCTCTTCTTCTGTGATGTTTCCGTCTCCCATTTCAACAACATAAACATCTAATGTCTTTTTCCCCCATTGCGTATAAACATCATCCACTGTTTCATAATACAGATCTAGTTTATCGCCTTTTATTGCTCCGCCTTTATCAGCAACAACTCCATATCCATATCCGGGGATAAAAAGAATCGTTCCAAGTGGAAAAACATTTAAATCAGCAGCTACTGTCGAATATAAATCTCTTTTTACTTTTATTCCTGAATAAGTAATCCCGTATTCAGGATGACCTGGGGTTTTGCCTGTTGACTCAAATCCAGCTGTATATCCAGTTGCTGTTACTGTCCTTTTTGGATATTGGGACCAGTCAATCGCTTTTTCTAATGAACGCTCCGCTGCTTCCTCCTCTATTTCGGAACTAGCCGTAAGAACTGGTTTATCGAATTTTTCATGTATCTTTTTCATATTTAAACCATTTATTTTTAATTGATGTTGATAAGAAAAATCTTTTTCTACAAATATATTCATGTTCTTCGCACCATATTGGATCCAAGCTGCCAGCATATTAGCCTTCACACCTGAAAGTGATTGGTATGTAGCTGAAATTGCAGCTAGAAACAACCCTATCATCATGCATCTTTTCATTATTTTTTTCATTTGGATTTTCACTCCTCCCAAAATTATTCCTTTCCTATTTCAAAAAGAATTATTCAGAGAAGGTAAAAATCGCAAAAAAAAACCCTTCACGAGGTGAGGGTCAACTAAAACATTTGATATCCTTTTTTCCGTAGTACGATCATCACAAAACCAGCAGTAATTGAACCAGCCAGTCCGCTCAATAATATTAATATATCAGCTGTTGCTAATGATGCGACTTTATTTCCTAATTGATGAAAAGCTGTCGATGAATTTGTAAAATATTCGATAAATCGTACATCGTCAATAATCAAAATTGCAATGATTGGATAAACAATTGCCATTACCCATGTCCATCTTAACAGCATATTGACTAAAAAACCTATGCCAAAAAATAAGACAAAAAACAAGAGCATTGAAATAATAAGCGTAGGCACCGTCATCGGCATATTCTTTTCCCCCTAACATAAAGCTAAATTTACTGAAAATTCCTGATACAGTCAATGGCCACCTAATCGATGAACCACGCCTGTTAATACAATAATATTTTGTAAGAGGTGTAGCCAAATTCATTGCCAGGTTGGATATTTTCAAGCACTGTTTTTACTTGTGTATCTTTTTTCTCTATTAATAGGCGAATAATCATTGATGTTGCATCATCTTTTAAAAGCTTGTCAGGAGCCAGCCACTGAACATCCAACAATTCTTTCTCCTGAATTTTAATGACTTCTGTCAGCGGATCACAAGCAAAAATCAGCATATTGTCGCTTATGTCATTTTCAATAACCCCTGTCCGTATCCCAAGCAAATCCTTTACTTCACAAACAACACCTGTCTCTTCCAAAACTTCCCTTTTAACCGCTTCATCGACTGTTTCTCCCGGATTTACGAAACCAGCAGGCAAGGACCACTTCCCTTTCAGGCCACTGTAACGCTTCTTCACAACAAGCCAATGACCTTCAGCATTTACAATGACAGCTGCTACCCCAAGCCACACCTTTCCGCGTTTTTCGTTCATGTTCCTCTCCCCCTTTATTCATCCATAAGTCCCACTTATTTAAAGAAACTCGCCCCCTAGGGCGAGTTTCATCTGTTCTACTCGTAGGAGAGTAAATGATCATGCCACTTTTTCTTATACGTACCTATACTAAAAAAATTTAAACTTTCCTTTCTTAAATACTAATGAAGGACCTCCAATCATAAATAAGGCACGGTTATCGACTGCTTTTTTCATAAAGGATGCTGTTTTCCCTTTTACTTTCTTGCCAAACACAATACCAATGGCATCGGACTCTCCTAGTGAGCAAACGGAACCTTTATCATCAAATACAAATGTATTCAAATCCGTTGATCCTGCTACAAGATTAGCAATATTTTGTGCGCATACTTCGCCATGCTGCATAGCAATTTGGGCTGTTGGAGGGTAAGGACGGTTCGCCTCCTCATTAATAATCAGGGCACAGTCTCCAATAATAAAGACATTATCATGGCCAGGAGCTCGCAAATCAAGATTTACCTTCACGCGTCCGCGCATATTTTCAAAACCTGACGCTTCAATAATCGAATTGCCGCGAACACCAGCTGCCCAGATGACTGTAGACGCTTTTATCTCTTCTGTTTCATCTTCGCCAACACCAATAATAATGCCATCAGGAGTCGCTTCCTTAATCGCAGTGCCGATTCTAAATTCTACTCCTTTACTTTCTAAAAGTGCAGTTGCATACTGAACGAGTTCAGGATCAAAACCAGGTAAAACCATTGGAGCCGCTTCCACACATACAATTCGCACTTGTTTTTGATCAATGTCATACTCTTTGCAAAGTTTAGGAATACGATTTACTAATTCACCTAGAAATTCAATTCCAGTAAAACCAGCGCCCCCTACGACAATGGTTAAACGCTCTTCACGCTTTTCTGCTTCTGAATGATACAAAGCAAATTGATATTCAATATGCTCACGAATCTTACGAGCAGCGTTCACATTCGTAATAGAGAGTGCATATTCCTTTAATCCTTTAATACCAAAGGTTTCCGGTTCTGCTCCTAATGCAATGACAAGATAATCATAATCTAGCTCGCCATTGTCAAGAATAACCTTATTTTCCTCTGTTTTCACTTCTAAAGCAACTGCCTTAATTAACTCTACTTTATTGCGATCAATGACACTCGAGATGTCATATCGGACACGATCTGGACCAAGTGTTCCTGCTGATGCTTCATGCAGCCAGGTCGTTTCATAATGATAATCATTCTTATTAACAAGAATAATTTCAGCTTGATGGCTGCCTAATTTTTTCTCTAGATGTTTGACTGTCATTAAACCACCGTAACCCGCGCCTAATACTACAATCTTTGGGTTTTTCAATCGTATCACTTCCACCTTTTTAATGTTTTGAACTTGTCATGCACAGTATTTACATAAAAAGTATGTAAATTATTTCACTAACTTAATAAAAAAAATATAAGAAAAATGTCATAAAATATTAACATCGTGCTTATCTTTCATATTATTCTTTTTGCTATCCTTTTTCAAGATATATGTAGTAAAAACGAAACTTAAGAACATTCAGAAATAAGGAGAAAGTCATAAGCAAAAAGAGCGAATCTCACCTTTCTACCATCCAATACTCATATTCTCTTAAAAGTTTAAACACTACTTTTCGATTACCAACAAGTTGTCATCGTTATCGAAAGAAAAAAATTATGCTATTATGTAGTTGGTGTTTGTTGAAAATAATTGGAGGGATTTCTATTGAAAGAAGATCACAACATTTATGATATAACTATTATTGGGGGAGGTCCAACTGGCTTATTTACAGCATTCTATGGCGGTATGCGAAAAGCAAGTGTAAAAATTATTGAAAGCTTGCCTCAGCTAGGCGGACAGCTATCAGCCCTTTATCCAGAAAAATATATTTATGATGTCGCAGGTTTTCCAAAAGTTAAAGCACAAGATCTAGTCAATCAGCTAAAAGCTCAATTGGATTTATTCCCTACTACTGTTTGCTTAGAACAAGCTGTACAAACGCTCGAAAAACAACCAGACGGCATCTTGAAACTAACGACTGACAAAGAAGTGCATCTTACAAAAACAGTTATCATTACTGCCGGGAACGGTGCATTCCAACCCCGTAAACTTGATATTAAGGATGCAGAACAATTTGAAAATAAAAATTTGCACTATTTCGTGGACGATATGGAGAAATTCAGAGATAAAACAGTAGCTATTTGCGGAGGCGGCGACTCAGCTGTCGACTGGGCTTTAATGCTTGAACCAATTGCTAAAAAAGTATCGATTATTCATCGCCGTGATAAATTCCGCGCCCATGAACATAGCGTCGAAACCCTTGAACAATCCAAAGTAGAGATTAAAACGCCATTTGTTCCTGTTGAGTTAAAAGGGGATGAAGATGGCATCAAACAAATTATTATAGAGCAACCGAAAACAGAAATAAGAGAAACATTGGATGTGGACGATTTTATCGTGAATTACGGATTTATTTCTTCATTAGGTCCTATAAAAAACTGGGGGCTGGAAATTGAGAAGAATTCAATCGTTGTTAATTCAAAAATGGAGACGAACATTCCAGGTGTTTACGCCGCTGGAGACATTTGCACTTATGAAGGCAAAGTAAAGCTTATTGCTACTGGATTTGGGGAAGCGCCAACAGCAGTCAGCAATGCTAAAGCTTATATTGATCCGAAAACACGATTACAGCCAATGCATAGTACATCCATGTTCTCTTAAATCGAAGCTGCTTTCTTCTTCATAACGAAAAAAACACTCCTAACAACTATCACGCATGTTTCTTCTATTTTTGATGAAACCATGTATGATTTTTTTCATTACGAAAATCAAGCATAAAAAAAGATCTTCTTTATCGCATAAAGAAGATCTTTTTTGATATATAGCTGGTAAGCCAATTAACACTTCTCTGGTGTTCCCGCCTTCTTATCAGTACGGAATGAAGACCCACAGCCACAAGAAGCAATCGCATTTGGATTGTCGATTGTAAACCCGCCACCCATCAGTGATTGTTTATAATCTATTTTTGTTCCTTCGAGAATCGGTGCATCTTCCTTTGTTACCAATACGGAAATTCCGTGTTGCTCGAATTGAATGTCATCTTCCGTTTGATCATAATCAAAACCTAATCCATACGATAAGCCACTGCAGCCTCCGCCGTTGACAGAGACACGTAAACTAGCGCCTTCCTCTTCGTTTTGCTTCATCATATCTTTAATTTGGAAAGCCGCAGCTTCAGTAATGATTACAGTATTAGTCATCATCTACACCTCCAAATATCGTTTATTTTGATAAAAGTAAAGCTTTCAGCAGTGGGGATTTCCTTCATTCTTCTTACAGTTGTAAAATAAAAGGAAAAAAAGCTCACTTCTTTAATGCTTAGTATATACCTTCCAACATCATCACACAACTGGTATGTTTTTTATATTTATTCATGTTTACATTGTTACGTTCTTCTCGTTGGCCTTCAGATCATTTATAAAATACAAAAAAAGGATGTCCAAATATAAAAACCTTTGAACCATCCTTTTTTTAAAACATTGGATTTTCTTCCAAATGCTTATATATTAGATCAACAAGCTCTTCAGGAGTTTCTGCTTTTACTAGTTCGCCATTCACTAGCGCATACAGATATTGGCTGCAAGGACCACAATAACCTAAACAACCATATTCAATAATATCAAGGTTAGGATCTTCTTCTAATATTTCTAGTGCTTTATACGAACCGCTCGCTAAGTTGCTGATACAAAATTCAATGATTGCATTCATTTTTCTCACCTCTTGCACTGCAATCCTACCATTGAATAATCTTTCAAGTCAATGTTGGTCTATTGGATGTTTTGGCACTTTTTTTTTGTAAATAGTTTTAGCAGCCAGTGCTCGATTGCTTCGGACATAAAGTGAAGCAAATAGTTAAAAAGACCATTCTAGATTAGAAAGAAAATTTAGGCGTTTCGCTATTTCTCAGAAAACCTCAGGCTGCTGCTTAACGATATTGAAAGGAAATATTTTCATTTCTTTTTGATCATCTGTAACGTATTTGATGATCACATGAATCGTGATCATCAATGAATGAACTTAATAAAGCCTATAAATATTAAACCATGGAAATAGGATCATTTCCCTACTTCCATCCCTTTCTTTTTCCCAACCTCCTAACTGTTTATCCTCTATATATAGAGAAAGCACTCAAGCGGAATGCTTGAGTGCTTCAACATTATATTCCTTTCCAAGCAAAGTAATCAAGAATGCCTTGTGTAATTGCAGCGGCTGCTGCATCACGGTATTCGTCTTGAGCCAGCTTGGCAGCATCTTCTTTGTTGCTAAGAAAGGCGAGTTCTACGAGAACAGCTGGCATCGTTGTATTTTTCGTTACGTATTTAGGTTCAGTTTTAAGACCACGATCCCTAGTATTTAAAGCAGAAACCAAATGCTTTTGAATAAATCCAGCTAATTGTTTGCTATCTTCAGCGCGTGGTGTATTTGACTTGTGATAGAACGTTTCGGTTCCATTTGCACTTGGATTATTATCCATGCTATTTCCATGAATACTGACAAACACATCTGAATTGCTATTTTTTGCGATTTTGGGCCTTTCTGATAGTGGAATAAAAGTATCATCCGAGCGGGTCATGATTACTTCAATACCTTGTTCTTTTAAAAGTTTTTCTACACGCAGCCCTACCGCAAGCGCTACTTCTTTATCGGTTAATCCGTTTCCAGCCCCTCCAGCATCGTGGCCGCCATGTCCAGGATCAATGGTAACGATTCTTTTGCCATTTGCAGGCGGCGTTGGTGCTGGTGTTGGAGGTGTTACAGGCTGCTTTGGCGCTTCTTCTTTTTGCAAGTATTTATTGTTGACATATCCTTTAAGATTGCCAGCTGTAATACTCGACCAATCGCCTTTCGTCTCATGGACAGTTACTTTCGTGTTGTACGACAGTGCACCGATTTTATCATAGTTTACTCCAGGGCCGCTCCGAACGTTTAAAGAATCTACGTTCACATAACGTTCAACAGGCTCTTGCACTACCGGCGGCGTTTCAGGCTCCTTCGGCGGTGTCACTGGCTTTTCAGGTTCTTTCGGTGGTGTCACGGGTTTTTCAGGTTCTTTCGGTGGTGCCACTGGTGTTTCTGGCTCTATTTTCACTTCTTCTTGTTGTAAATAGTTCGTATGTACATAGCCTTTCAAGTTTCCAGCTGATATGTATGCCCAACCATTTGAAATTTCATGCACGGTTACTTTTGTATTGTGCTTTAAAGAACCGATCGCCTGGTGATTTGTACCAGGGCCGCTCCGAACATTTAATGACGTAGCGTTCACATAGCGTTCTCCGATTGAGTCATGTTCAAAAAGGATTCGGAACTCTTCGTTCAGGCTGCGTGCGACTAGCAAAGCAAATTCTGCTCTTGTAATCGCTGTGTTTGGTTTGAATGTTCCATCTGGATAGCCAACAGAAATGCCTGCGGTCGTTAACTTGTTAATCGCTGCATATTGCTTCCCAGAGGGTGAAACATCTTTATAGACTGCATCCCCTTCTTTTGTGAATTGAAATGCCTTCGTAATAAGGACAGACATTTCCCATCTCGTAATGTTGCTTTCAGGACGGAATTTTCCCGCTCCGTCACCAGAGATGATGCCCTTTTCAAATGCCGACTGAATATAGCCGGAAGCAAATGAATCTTTTTTCACATCTGAGAAGCTTGTCTTACGCTTTTCGCCATTTAAGCCAATCGCTTTTCCGATTAATGTTGCTGCTTCCGCACGGGTGACATTGTTGTTTGGTCGAAATGTCTGATCAGGATAGCCCGAGACAACATCACGATCGATTAAGTAGCCAATTTCTTTCTGGTACTTTTCTGGGATGTCTTTCAATGCCGAAGCTGCGTTCGCTTCGGTTTGCAGTGAACCGAACATAACGACAAAAGCCATCATAAATAGGAAAATAGATTTAACATATTTATTCATTATTAGCATTCTCCTTTCTCAAAGCATTTTCATATATTAGGTAATGTTGAAAAGAGAAATATCGTCTAATTATCGTGTTAAGAACAAATAATTTGTTCCAATTTTCGACGGCAAATTCCTCACTCATAACCTAATAGAATAATATTCATAGTTTACCATATTTAGAGTATGATAGATCTTAAATTTATCCATTATTACCATCTTTATTGACACATCAGTAAATGTCGAAAAACGGAAAATCTCCTGATCATGTGTGAAATACTCTAATTTTCAGCAACGCGTTCCTCATTCATCACCCTTCTAACCCATGTCGTTTCAATTCTTTCATTGCAGCCTTTCCATCAAAAATAGATCTCCCGCCGATTGTAGATTTCTTTTGATTCACTCATTGATCGCAGTTTTATCTTCAATTGCTACCACTAATAATCACCCCTTCAGTAGCGTAGCATGATGATGTAATAAAGTTGTAAAAACCACGATAATATATGTGGGGTAGTTAGTTAAATTTTTAACGATACACCTATTTGCTTTTCTTTAATCATAGTAGAGGACGAAATAGTGTATCTCGTTTACTGGATTGACTAAAATGCGATTATTATATTCGTAGTTCACCATATTTAGAGTATTTTTGAATTTGTTTTTTATAAAAAGTACAAATTATGACACTTTTCACCTAATATAAAATACTAAATAAAATAATAAGAAAGATTTGAAAATTAATTAAAAACAATAGGATAAATACGTTTAACAGGTAAGGCTATTGTATATCATGACATATTTCGTTATAATTTTTATTGAATGCTTCGGGAAATCAAGGATAATCCCGATAAAAAAAACAGAATAATAAAAGATTTCCTGCTTTATAAAAAAGCTTGAGATCAATAGTTAATAAGATTTATTGGCTTCCATTGTACCCCACCTGATTAAATAGCTTATAAATAACAGGTGGCTAAGCCCAATATAATAATTTTTAAACATTGATACCATGAAAAAGTTGCTTTACAACAGTTGCAAAAGGAGAAAAATAATGAAAAATCTTGTATTACTTGGCGGTGGATATGGTAATATGCGTATTTTACAGCGCTTACTACCCAATCAATTGCCAGATGATTGGACCATCACACTAATCGATAGAGTTCCTTATCACTGCTTAAAAACGGAATACTATGCTTTAGCGGCTGGCACAATTTCGGATCAACATGTTCGTGTTGCTTTTCCTGAACATCCTCGCTTAAAGGTTCGTTATGGCGAAGTAACAGAAATCAATTTAGAAGAAAAGCTTGTCTATTTAGCAAACGAAGAACCTATTCCATATGATGATCTTGTTATTGGACTAGGATGTGAAGATAAATACCATAATGTCCCTGGAGCAGATACCTATACATATAGCATTCAAACAATCGAAGAAGCACGCAAGACGTATCAAACTTTAAATAACTTGCCTGCAAATTCGATTGTTAGTATCGTTGGCGGTGGACTAAGCGGAGTGGAGCTTGCGAGCGAGCTTCATGATAGCAGACCAGACCTGCAAGTAAAGCTATTCGATCGAGGAAAAATCATTTTATCTTCTTTTCCAGAGCGTTTAAGTGTATATGTTCAAAATTGGTTTGAAACACATGGAGTAGAAATCATTAATCATGCTAATATTACAAAAGTTGAAAAGGGAAAGCTTTACAACAACGATGAACCCATTGCATCAGATGTAGTCGTTTGGACGGCTGGCATCCAGCCAAACGCTGTTGTCCGAGCGATGGATGTTGATAAAGACCAGCATGGCAGAGTCATCTTAACAAAACATCATTATATCCCTTCTTTTGAAAGTGTTTTCGTAGTTGGAGATTGTGCAAGCTTGCCATCAGCACCAAGTGCACAACTTGCCGAAGGACAGGCAGAGCAAATCGTAAAAGTATTATTGAAAAAATGGAATAACGAAGAATTGCCGAAAGATCTTCCAAACATTAAGCTAAAAGGCGTTCTTGGTTCCCTCGGGAAAAAACATGGCTTTGGTTTATTAGGAGAAACAGCGATTACAGGTCGTGTTCCCCGTCTCATTAAATCAGGGGTGCTCTGGATGTATCGCCATCATAATGGGTAGTAAAACCACTTCCGTCAGTATCATAGACCTGACGGAAGATTTTTTATGCTGAAGGAATATATCCCCGGCTCTCCATCTCTGCATAAATCGTTTTTAGGCGCGGGTTGCCTTCTCCAACGACTTTTCCTTCTATTACTACTACTGGATAAAACATGTCTTCCTCTACAACGCGTTGTGCAAATGTTCGTTTTTCATCATCAGCAGGCGGGTTAAAAATATCGATATATTCCACTTTAAAAGGCTGATTTGGAAACTTTCTTGCAATTGCAGCCTCAAGCCATTCATATGTATCCATTGATGATGGCAGATTGACGCAACTAGCACATATTTGTTCAGCCCCATAAACTAAGATTTCAATTTGATTTGTTGTCATTGTTTTCTCCTCCTAACTGTATACTTCTTGAGCCGTCATCATTCATAACTGTTCAAACTTTCTATACCCTTATACTTATCTGGCAAATCATGTTCCCCTACTTCAATAATGATAGGAGTAGAAGAATTTAAGTAAAATGTTCAATTGTTTGATTGTATTAAGGCAAGGAAAACTTCTTAAATGAGCAATCCACAGAGAAAAAAACAGAACCCTTTTTCAAGGACATTGCGATCAAAATTTTTGTTTTTACTTTTAATCAAGTGGCAATAAGAAGTTGTACTTTATGTTAATTGTACACAAAATGGAGAAATAGCCAACATAAAAAGTTAAAAATATCACAACAATAGATTTTTTTGCAATATGTTATTATAATAAGGTTATGGAAAGGAGTCGATCAATGATGTCTGATCAAACAATGAATGAACAAGTACAAGTGGTATTAGATAAATTACGTCCATTTTTGCTTCGTGACGGCGGCGATTGTGAATTAGTAGATGTTGACGATGGTGTTGTTAAGCTGCGTCTTCTTGGTGCATGTGGTACTTGCCCAAGCTCTACTATTACATTAAAAGCTGGAATTGAACGGGCACTTTTGGAAGAAGTTCCTGGCGTTGTCGAGGTAGAACAAGTATTTTAATGATACATCCATACATCAAGCAGTTTCCATCTTGGAAGCTGCTTTTTTTTCGCAAGTGCCTGTTATGACCAGCTTGCGTTTAACCAATGAATTTCAGGAATTTTCACAACCCCTGTAAAAGTCTTAAACTGATTCAAAAATCGTTCATATTCCTGCGAATACTTTATATAAAAATGAAGTCTTTCTTCTAAATGTTTTTGTTTTTCTTCTTGATTCGTTCGAAAATATTCTTCTATACATTCATAATAATGGAATGGAAAAAGCAGCCGTGCGTAAATAAGCCGCCAGGAAAATGGCGATAATGGAGAGAGCTTTTGGTAGTTATTTAAGAAGGTGTGTATTTCCGGCTCAAACGTTTGGCTACGACGCAAATAAACATCTCTAATCCATTCAGCAATATCACGGCCACAATGATCGTACACCCAATCAAAAGGATTTCTCATCTGAGAGGGCGTACTCCATGATTCGTGTGTAAAACGCTCATGGCAAATAGTACCTCCATCTGCAAATGTTGGTTCTTCATCCAATTCTGTGTCCACTAAATATTGAATCGCATTTTCACTTAATCCCATATAGTAGGGAAATGATTCAGCGAATAACATGGTAAAAGGATGTTCTGGCTGTGATTGGATAATGGAACGCCACATTGATTCCATTTGCTCAAGCCTCTTTTCCCAAAGCATTTTCCACTGGCCCATTCGATTTCTTTCCGTTATTTTTGCATTAAGCGATCTTCCTCTTAGATGAAATTTTGCCAGCTGCCTTCCAATTTTCCGTTTCGCTTTCGCCCTATTTTGTTCATTTTTTAAGACGACAAAATCAATGTCATCCTGAGTTACTAAAAAAGTGTTATTTTTTGAAGGATAAAACGTGGCTACATAGCGATCACCTTCTTTTTTCAAATGCTCAGACATTTGGTATAACTCTACAAGCATTTCTTGCGGCATATGCGTAACCTGTATTAGTGTATAGAGAGTATCATTTTCCCAGTATCTAATCGCTGTTCCTTCTTGGAAAGCACTATCTGGTTCTATGTCAAAAAATGTTTTTAATATCTTTTTTTCCATGAAAACTCCTCCTTTTGTCTGATTATTGATATGATATAAGTTAGGGAGAATAAATATTCTTATAACAATTTCAATTTAATGTTGAAATTCTTATCAAACGGAAGCATTCATTTTTAATACTTTATTTAAATAAAATTTCTATAGAAAAGGTGAGTCACCATGTTAAATGAGGAGAAAATGAGTCTATCTGAACAAACTGCACGCCAATGGCTAAAAGAACGAGGTGTTCAAATAGAAGATATCGCTGAACTTGTCTTATTTCTACAAAAAAAATATCTTCCTGACCTCCAGATAGAAGAATGCATAGAAAATGTGGATAAAGTAATTACCAAACGTGAAGTCCAAAATGCTATTCTAACGGGCATCCAACTAGATCGACTGGCAGAAAAAGGACAGCTTGAAGAGCCATTGCAATCAATTATTCAATATGATGAAAGCTTATACGGAGTGGATGAAATTTTAGCCCTTTCAATTGTTAATGTTTATGGCTCGATCGGCCTTACTAATTATGGCTATATTGACAAAGTAAAACCTGGTATTTTATCAAAACTAAACGATCATTCCAATGGCTCATGCCATACTTTTTTAGATGATATTGTCGGAGCAATCGCAGCAGCAGCCTCTAGCAGACTGGCACACGGCGGAGAATTAGATTAAAGTGAATATCCTAAAAACACCTTCTCAAATTGTTATTGAGAAGGTGTTTTTTAGTGGTTGATACGAAATAGCTTATGTGAAGTATGCGGCCTATTAGCCAAATGAATCTAGTTATGAACCAATGGCCAAAGATCAGAAAGTGAATCTAGAGAATATGTGGGCTGGATTTTCTTTTCCATCAGTACAGTTTTTGAAGTAACACCTGTATGTACAAGCAATGTATCTATCCCAGCTTGAATACCTGCCTTGATGTCAGTATCATAGTTATCCCCAATCATCAGGGTTTTTTCTTTCGGAACTCCTAGCTTTTTTAAAGCTTGTTCCATCAGGATTGGTTCTGGTTTCCCAATAAATGTTGGGATCGTTTGTGTTGAAGCGGAGATTGCCGCTATGATGGAGCCATTACCAGGTATCATCCCTCTTTCTGTAGGGATTGCAAGATCGCCATTTGTAGCAATTAAATCAGCTCCAGCACGAACGCATAAGCAAGCAGTTGTCAACTTTTCATATGTTAGTTCCTTATCGATACCGACGACAACAAAATCTGGACTTTCTTCAACGAAAACAAAACCTTTTGTTTGCAGTGCTTTAAAAAGACCTCCTTCTCCTATTGCAAAGACAGAAGCTTTCGTTTTTCTTTCTGATAAATAATTGGCTGTTGCAAGTGATGAGGTGAATACTTGATCCTCTGTAGCAGGAATATCAAACGTTTGGAGCTTTGTGGCTACTTGCTCCGGTGTTTGAGAGGAATTATTCGTTACAAATAAATAAGGAATGTTTTCTTGTTGCAATCGTTGAACGAACGTGCATGCAGCTGCTATTTTTTCTGTCCCGCGATACATTGTTCCATCTAAATCGATTAAGTATCCATCATATACTTTCACTGTTTATTGCTACCTTCGCTTTTAAAGGCAGATACTGGCCCTAATTCATTTGTTAAATAATATCTTATTTTTGACGAGTAAGCTGCTAAATGAGAAAATTGGGCATGAAAAACCGCAATGATTGCTTCGTGATTCACATTAATATATTGCTGCACCAACATTTTCCGCTGTTTGATCACCTGTTTTAAACCGTTTGCAATCTCTGCCGTGATGACTTTTTCATCTTCAAGAATATCGATAATATCATCAAAGCTTCCAGGATCTCTCATAATAAAGCCATCAATCATCGCATTGCCGACATCTAAAATCGCTTCAATGATAGTCATTGAAATACGTTCCAATGCTGCTTTTTCTAATGGGGATTCCCAACTGCCGGTTTGTTTAAATAAAGTTAACTGTTTCTCCATATGCTGCAATGTAAGCTCTATTTTCTGACGATCGATAAAATACACTTTTTTGACATCCTTCCATCATTTCTTCTTTCTTCTTTATTTTAGCACATCATTGTCCTGCTCTCTATGACAACAGTTAATGTCTTGCAAAAATTGGAGGACATGAAAATAATTCGGTTTCAAAAAATAGCTAACAATAAGATCGGTCGAATGAAAAATAAAACGGCCATGAGGTGAAGAAAATGAAAAAAACAGAATGGGAAAAAAAAGAAGAATATGAGGATTTTTCAAACGTAGAAACACAAAGGCGCTTTTTATTTCCAGAAGGATTGCCAGAAGGTGCTTATGGTTCTCCACGTGGGAAACATACACCAGTAGAAAATAAATCATCACCTTTCAAAATTGGACAACGGAAGCAAAGTGCATATGACTACCAATTTAATTCAGTTCAGCAAAATGTACCGCGCATCTATCCAGGAGCAGATCAACCGGATCATCATGATGAAGATCAAAAAGCATCAAAAAAGGAACGGCCATATGGAGAGGAAATGTAATTTTAACTCCTGCTAATTACTTAACGCTTCAAATTTCTTCCATCAGTGAAGAACATAAGCTTTCACTGATGGAAGCATCCTTTCCCGCGTCCGATTGTTAATCTATATAAGAATGGTATTTTCGGAAAGTTTAAACAGAAGGTCGATGAACTTTTTTGACGACAAAATAAGCACATCCAAAATTACAATATTCATACAAATATTCACTTAATGTACTTATTTTCGTATCAAAACCAGCTTTTTGGTTTTGATCATCAAAGAAACCTTTTAATCTTAATTTTCCATACCCCCAATCCCCCACAATATAATCATATTTCGTTAAAATATCACTGTAGCGATTTTGAAATTCTTCCTCATTAAATCCATCCTTATGTTCTGTAACCAATTCATAATAATTGTTTTGAATGCGAATCAAGTGAATCACCTTCCTTTTTCTTACTCCTTCTTAAATTATAACGAATTCTCCATCAATTACTAAGCAAAAAAAGCAAAAAGATACACACGCTAAAAAAGGAGGTGGATCTTTTGAAAAAACAATACTTGTTCGCAGCAATGCTTTTTGCAGCAGGTGCATTGTCTGCATGTACGAACAATAAAACTGTTACCGACCGGAAAACAGGAACTTATCAAAAAAATGGACAGACCATTTATGTACAAGATCAAGCAGAGCTTTATAATCAGGGCGGCAACAACGATCGTTTTGGCTATGTACGTCAAGTAAAAAGTCCTGTTAATCAGGATCGTATGAATGAAGGGAAAAAATTCCCTAAAATAAATCGCGAACAGATTGCCAACACAATTAGCAATATTCATGTAACCTTGCCAAATGTGAACGATAGTGCAGTCCTTGTCACTGATAAAGAAGTGTTAGTTGCTTATCAAACAGACAAACTAGATGAAACCTCTCGTTTTGAAACAGCAGATCAAGTGAAGAAATCTGTTCTTTCAGTTATTCCCCGCTGGTACCATGTATATGTAACAGACGATCCTCATTTGAGACGAGAGATAGAAAATATCTCCAGGATGGATCCAATGGGAAATGATGTTGATGGAACTGTCCGGTATACGATAGACTTAATGCTGGAGCGCTCATCTCAGGGAAGAAAAATAAACGCAGGGGAGAATGAAAATGGAGAAACAATCAAACCTGACGATGACTATATATACAGAGATGATTATCAAAAACAAAAAAAGAAGCAGCGCTAGCAATAGAAAGATATCATAACATATGTTCAAGACCGTACCACTCAGTAAAAAACAGTGAGACCGCGTTAATACGTAAAAAACCCTTTGTTTGCGGAATCTGAATGCAACAAAATACTGATCAGAAGTGATACGGTCTTTGTCTTGATTAAAATACAGATAAGAACATTTAAGCTTGTCGGCTCTCCTTCTCACCCATTTCCTGTTTCGCCTTTGATGCTGCATTGACCTGCTCATCAGCATGGTAAGAGGAACGAACCAATGGACCTGCTTCACAATGGCTGAAACCTTTTGTCATCGCTATCTCTTTTAATTCTTTAAACTCATCTGGATGATAATATTTCTTTACGATTAAATGTTTCTTTGTCGGCTGTAAATATTGGCCTATCGTCATAATATCCACCTGATTTTGACGAAGATCATCCATCGTTTCAATAATCTCTTCCTTTGTTTCTCCTAGTCCAATCATGATACTAGATTTTGTCGGAATGTCTGGTTGCATCTCTTTTGCTCTACGTAAAAATTCTAATGACCGATCATATTTTGCTCGAGCACGAACCCTAGGAGTCAAACGACGAATTGTTTCAATATTATGATTTAAAATGTCTGGACGTGCATCCATTAACGTTTTTAAATTTTCGTAAATGCCCCCCATATCAGAAGGCAGTACTTCAATTGTCGTAAATGGATTTTTCCTGCGAATAGCACGCACCGTTTCTGCAAATACTTCAGCACCGCCATCTTTTAAATCATCCCGAGCAACCGCGGTTACAACAACATGCTTCAAATTCATTAACGCAACTGAGTCTGCTACTCGCTCAGGTTCTTTCCAATCTAATTCTGATGGTAGGCCAGTCTTAATCGCACAAAAACGACAAGCTCGTGTACATACATCACCAAGAATCATAAATGTAGCCGTTCGGCGTACAGCCCAACACTCATGAATATTAGGACAGCGTGCTTCTTCACAGACGGTATGGAGATTCTTTTCCCGCATCATCTTTTTCAAACCAGTGTAATTTTCGTTTGTGTTTAGTTTAATTTTTAACCAGTCAGGTTTTCTTAAATACTCATCCCTTTTATCCACTGTTCTAACCCCCGTACACGTTTTATCGCAATAATCCTGCATCTCTCATGATATCTATAAACAAAACATCAAAATTCGATCAAGAGAGCGGGCTTTATATGGGCATGAAGGAAAACCCCCAAGTTCACTTTCATTTCACCCATGTTTCCTTCTTTTTATTAACATTGTTCATCTGAAACTCTATCATACAGAAAAAGGTATGACAAGCACTCTGTTTTCATTCACAATGGCTTCTCATTCCTATTCAAAGCCGATGCCATTTTTTACATTAATGAAAAAAAAATTCAATCATAAAATAAGGGAAACTGTAAGCACCTTGTTTTAAGTAATCATTCGTTATTCAGCCGTCATTGCTGCACTCAACGCACGAACGTTCACAAACAAGATCCTTACTAACTATTGGATGAAAAAGGAGGCAATTTTTTTGCGGAAATACGTTTGTTTACTTATTTTTATCCTTTTTGGAAATGCGACGCTGGCAGTTGCCAAAGAACCTTCACAAGCAGATATCTATCAGCAGCGTATGAACCTTTATCGACAAGTCGAAGCAATGACTTTTGTCCCTTGGTACTATTTAGCAGCAATAGATCAATATGAGAGAAATATTCGTCTCGTTCGAAACGATTTGCCAAAGCCTGAAGGATTAACAGGAATTTATTTCTCACCTGAACAGTGGTCAGGATTTTTAAATAAAAACAAAGACAAACATCATCCATTTTTCATTAGTCTTTTTAATGGAATGGGACGTGATGGGAATAGTGATGGAAAAGCAAAAAGAACGGATGATTTAGATATTTTATACACTTTTGCTCATTATCTTCTTCATTACGGGATTGACGAAGAGCATATTAGAATCGCTTTATGGGATTATTACCAAAAAGATAAAACAGTTGGTATCATTTTAAATATCGCGAAGCTATATCGCCATTTTGGAACATTAGATTTGGGAAAAAAGGTTTTTCCTCTGCCAATTAACCATCATTATAGCTACAAAAGCACATGGGGTGTTGCACGAGGCTGGGGCGGGAGAAGAATTCACGAAGGCACAGATATTTTTGCCAATTATGGGGTGCCTGTACAATCTACAGCCTATGGCGTTATCGAAATGAAAGGCTGGAATAAATATGGAGGCTGGAGAATTGGCATTCGAGATGTTCATAATACGTATCATTATTTTGCACATTTAAATGGATTTGCGAAAGATTTGCAAATCGGACAAATTGTTGAACCAGGGACTGTTCTCGGATACGTCGGCAGCACTGGTTACGGTCCAAAAGGGACTTCTCGAAAGTTCCCGCCACACTTGCATTTCGGAATGTATAAATACAACGGAAGAACAGAATGGTCATTTGACCCATATCCTCATTTGAGAATTGCTGAAAGAAATGATCGTTCTTCTAAATGATCTGTCTTGTAATGAACTATCAGTAGGAAGCAAACGCCTCCTACTGATAGGATTATATATTATGATCGTTTTGACTTTCTTACTGCATGAAAGATACTGGCCATTAAACCTCCCCAAATAACAACCATCCCAATGATCATCATAACAATGGCGCTAATAGACATTATTTGGCAACCTCCTTCTTTTCAGCAGCAGATGAAATGGCAAGCTGATCTTGCGACCACTTTTTCATAGAGAATAATGCTGCTGCTAAAATGACGGCTATGACAACCGACCAGCCGTATTGAAAAATAAATTCACGAGGATATCCTTCATAATCACTGAGCAAATTTTGCCGTAAATTATCGTACATCATATACCCTAAAACTAGTGGGGTAATCACGGATAGACAAATGATCCACCAAGACCCAATTCTTATATCTGAAACACTATTAGCATGTAGTTGAATCGGCTTTAATTGTTTTACAAACCATGCAATAAAGACAACTTCGAATAACCCGGCTAATGCTACACCAAAATTGTTAATGAAGTAATCAATAGTATCAAGGAAGAATAGACCACCTTGTGTCGCATATAATAATGAAATTACCGCCGCTAAGCCGCCTCCAACTAAAACCGCAGTAGTTCGATTTACATGAAACTTCTCTTGAACTGCAGCGACAAATGTTTCAATAATAGAAAGTAAGGATGATAGCCCGGCTAATAATAATGATAAGAAAAATAATATTCCAAAGGCTGATTGAAATGCTGGCATTTCATTAATGATGGACGGAAAAACAGAAAATGCTAAACCAACACCGCTGCTCACTACTTCATCAATTCCTACTCCTTGTTGTGACGCCATAAATCCTAATGCTGCAAAAACCCCTATTCCGGAAAGCAATTCGAATGAAGAATTAGCAAAACCTGTAATAAACGCATTATTTGTAATATCTGATTTTTTTGGCAAATAACTAGAATAAGTAAGCATGATTCCAAAACCAATGGATAAGCTAAAGAAAATTTGTCCATAAGCGGCAACCCATACTTTTCCATCAAATATTCGATTCCAATCTGGTTTAAAAAATTGATTGATTCCTTCTATTGCTCCATCTAATGTAAGGGCACGTATCACAATCAGAAGAAACAAAAATACAAGCAAAGGGATAAATATTCGATTTGCTAATTCGATCCCCTTTTTAATCCCAGCAGATTGAATGCTTAAAACAATGACCCAAACGATAATTAATGGAATTAAAGCATTCGGAACAAGACTGCCAGCCGTACCAGGCTCGCCAAGTTTTAAATACTCATTAAAAAAGAAGCTTCCTGGATCACTGCCCCAAGCAACTTTAAAGGAAAAGACCGTATATGACATTGCCCAGGCAATAATAATTGAATAATAAGTAGCAATAACAAATGTAATTCCGACTTGCCACCACCCGATCCATTCACTTCCTTTACTAATTCGTGCGAAAGTAAGAGGAGAAGATCCCCGGTATTTATGACCCATTGTAAATTCCATAATTAATAATGGAATTCCTGCCGTTAAGAGTGCAAATAAATACGGAAGGAAAAATGCTCCTCCTCCATTATCATAAGCTACAGCGGGAAATCTCCAAATATTTCCGAGACCGATTGCCGAACCTACTGCTGCAAAAATAAAACCAGCTCGCGACCCCCATTGTGGTCTATTATCCATCTTTTTTCCTCCCTTTCATGACTGTGTCTATTGCCTTATGTGTTCTTTATTTTCTGACTATTAAAATAATCAAGAATATTATAATCCTTTTTCGGCAAGGTGTCAAAATAGATTTTAATATTTTATCAATAAAAAAACAAGCCATTTCGGCAAGCTTATGCTCGACGATATAGCTTATATCAAAAAATTATCTTCAAGATAAACCAAATAATGGACATATTGTTTGATTCAAATAAATTCATTCTCCTCCAGGCTGTGGCAATTGAATAGATGGTGGTGCGTTTGAGCCATTATTATAGTATTGTGGAACTTCTCCTGGAATATATCCTGCCCCAATCGGAATAGATTGCTCTACTGTAGTAACTGATGTTGTAAAGGGGATGATAATTTGGACTTGGACCGTAATATGAATAAACACCTCGACAAAAACATTATTGATGCCGTATTGCTTCACCTTTGTTTTTACATCAGGTACAACATCTCCAATTGCATGAAACCGAACAGGGATCCTTGGCCCTAAATTTCCTAATAACGCATTGTTTGTCGCTTGCCCTAACGGTACAGAAAAAACAATTCCTTTCGCTTTTTCGGTCTCCTCATATTCTAATTCCATATCAATTGGCAGTTCAAGCGCTTCTAAATTTCCACGTTCTGCCTGTTGCAAATTCATTTGTACAAGACTCGTTGTCTCGGCCAGCATTTTATTAATCTTTTTTGTATTTAAAGTAGTTATTTGAAGGTGTGAACTATCACTGCTATCTCTTTCAAATATATCGTCAAAATCAATATCTTTTGTCACTTTATTATTAATTGCATTACTAATGACTAACGGGGCAATCTTCCGTGTTTGGGATTCTGCATAACTAACAAGAGTTGGTTTTATTCCAGCATTCACAATCCACAGTCCAGTTATCGTAGAAAAAACGAAGAAGACAAAGGTCAACAATAATACATAACGAATTGGCAGCGGACCACGGAGAGGTTTGTGACCACGAAATCTTTTCTTCATCTGCTCATCCCCCTTCCTATTCACTATATGCATGAGGTGAAAGAATAACCCCTTACGCTTCTTGATAGTGGAATAAGCCAAAAAAGAGAAACTTCATGAATCAGTGGGTTATAAAGAGAAACTTCCATCAGTGAGGGTTTTCTCTCATCCCCCATACAAAGGATCTCAAGCTAAAAGCACGACGTCCTCGAAAAAGGAAACCCGCTTTTTCTTCATGCGATGTATCACTGCCGAAGCTTTCCTTATCCTGTAGGCCCGAACCAATCGGACATTTGACCATGGGGGTCTTACTGTCAGTTAGATGAAAAAGCGTAACTTCCTTGAAAAAAAATTCAGCAGCTAAATAGAAATTGGGTAAACGATAGAAGTAAGAAATCATGTAGAAATGAAAAAAACCGCCCGTTAGCAAAAATTGCAATACCATTAACGAGCGGGTTCATCTATTATCTTTCTATTGATGGACGGAGATGCAATTTAACGTTCCTTCACTCCTTCATTTTTAACAAAGCCTCAAGGCCAATCATTCCTGCTTTAATACCAAGATTTTCTGCTTCTGCTGTAACTGATTCCAACGGAGCCGCAAGCAGTTCCTCTATCGTCTTCACGCCAACCGCTCGCCCAGCTATAATCTTTCTGCCTTTTAACTGCTTGTTTAAGAGTGCTACATCCAAAGCACCGCACATTATATAGCCGATATTATTTGTTATCGCTAACAAATTCGTTTTTGGCAGCGCCACTGAGACACCTAGAAATGTTTGATCTTCAACTTGGACTGGAATTAAAGAAATCAAACCTTCCCCTCCTTTCTTTCCTATACTTATGAAAAAAAGAAGCGGGAATTCCTTCTAGATTATCTTTTTAATGAATGACACTATTCTCTGAATTTAATAGCACAACAAATGCCTTTCGCTTAGTTAGAGAAAACATCAACATTATAAGATTTCGATTCTTCTTTTTTAAGAAGGTTCATACATATTCTTTAATTTCCATGCCATTAAATCGCGTAAAAATTCCGGGAGAAAATAACGTGTGTTTTCCGCATGATGTAGAATAGGAAAAAACATTCCAAATGAAAACATATCTGTCGTAGCCAATGTATAGCTTCTTTTCTCTTCTATTGGTACACCATTAATAAAAATTATCGCACCGCTTTCCTTTATTTCTATGCGGTCATAAACAAAACAGCCCATGACTTTTCCTCGAAATCCATAGCCTTTTAAACGGATGTACGGCCATTTTGAATCCATTGTTTCAATGAGCACCTCTTTTAGCTCTGCGCCGGTCAGCTCCATTACACAAGGATTGATTGGATGGGGAAGCATTTGGTGCAGATCATAGGCAGTCACTTCTCCTGTTTTTAAGCTAGTAAGCAGCAGACCTGCATGAATAAAAGCACAATCCGCTTGCGTCCACTCACGAATTGCTTCACATAATAGCTGTGTTAAAAGCGAAGGATGATACCAATCTGCTTGTAAAGGAAAGGGAATCTGGGCGATCACTGGCTGCAAAAGACTTTTTCCATGCTCGTATAGAGCAGCAGCCTCCTCTGTTTCGTTCATATATGCTGGAAGATCGCTTGTTTTAATGAGCGTCGCTTCCTTCTTACTTTTTCCTTCAGCAATTGTTACTTTAATATAGCCAATATAGTCTCCGAACTGCCCTGCTCCCGCCAGCAGCGTTTTGTTCACTAATTGTCCATTTGGCAAGACATGATGGGTATGGCCGCCAATGATCAAATCAATTTCTGGAAATGTTGCAGCAATCTTCTTGTCATTATCAATTCCTAAATGAGACAATAAAATCATACAATCAACTTGTCTGTTTTTAAGGATATTTAGCTGTCTTTCTATCTCATCTAATGGTTTTGTCATTTGCCATCCTAATTGCTCATATATCTCTTTGTAATATGCAGTAATACCGATCAAGCCAATCTGATTGCCATTCATTGTTTCATATATGTAGTGAGGAAGCATCCATGCACGCCTTTCGCCATTTCCATCATATAAATTAGCTACGATAACATCAAAGGAAGCGCCCCTATACAATTGATCAAGCTGTTCATGTGGAAACGTAATTCCTTCATTATTGCCGATCGTAACTGCGGTATAACCAGCTTCATTCAACAAAGCAACATTGCCTTTTCCAAGTGTTCCCTCTGTTAATGGATGCCAGCGATCCATGAAGTCTCCAATATCAAACAAGAAAACGGTTTCCTTTAGTGCTTGATGATGACGTTTCTTTGTTTCTAAAAAACAACGAATGCGCGGCCAATGATGGAAATAGCTATGGATATCATTCGTATGGTAAATATGTATTGTTTCCTTCATGTCAACACCTCGACTAAGAGAGATTTTAACCTATCAAACCTTGATAAACCATGCGGCCGCCAATGATCATTAAAATAATCCTTAACAAGAACACTAGTACATTTGATTCCAGCTTTGTATTCATATAAGCTCCTAATTTTGCACCGAACCAAGCACCAGGAAAAAGCGCAAGCGTATACAGCCAATGTACGTTGCCTAATGTAATGTGGGCTCCAGAACTTACCACTGCTGAAAGCAGCACCATAAACATCGAGGTAGCAGTCGCAACATGAGGAGGAAACAAGAAAAGCAATATCATCACTGGTACAAGAAGAGAACCGCCTCCAACCCCAAAAAGTCCAGATAGAAAACCTACAAACATACTGATCATAATTGCAGCTCTCGGCCGATATCCATATTCAAATGTCATGTTATTTTTATCAGTAAATGTGCGCAGCATTGCTTTTTCTCGATTCAACGTCAACGGCTTCAGTTTCGTACGAATAAAGAGAAGAGATGCAATGAAAATAATAAAAACCCCAAAATATAAATAGAATGCATCTACATCTAAGAATCGATTCACCCACGCACCAATGATGCTGCCAGGACCGCTTCCCACAAAAAAAATAAAACCGCTTTTATAATCAACTGTTCGATGCTTCATAAAAGCAAGCGTGGAGGATAATCCTGTAAAAATCATCACTACTAACGATGTTCCTACAGCAGTCTGAGGACTAATCTCTTGCAGAATAATGCCTTCAGACCCAAAGTATAGCAAAGCAGGTACGATAATGACACCGCCGCCAAGGCCAACCATTGCGCCAATCGTGCCTGCAACTAAGCCAATTAATAATAACAACATCCATTCCATTTTAACTCACTCCAGTAATCTTCACAGCTGACTAAAATAAGCCTAATTGGCGAGGAGCCAATCCTTTATAAGTAATCCCGAGCAAGTCAATCATTTGTTTTGCATTATCAGCAGCATCACCGCCTGAGTTATTGTTAAAGATCACATATAGAGACTTCGTATGATTTTTTAACTTATGTAGATTCTTTGCCCAAGCTACTAGTTCTTGTTCATTGTAGCGATAAAAGTAGCGCACCTCCCGCCATTTTCCATCATTCGTATTTTGCCAACCATGAATATTACGGCCATGAAAACGAACGAGTGTTGCAGCTTCATTCGTTGTTTCTAAAACGGTTGGAATCGATCCTAAACCAGCCTGTGGTTCATCACAAATGCTATGAATCCAGTTTTCCGCCTTCATAAACGCCAATGTTTTTTCCCGATATTGGGGATAAAACCATGATTGATGACGAAATTCAAGAGCTGTAGGAAAGTCTTTCATCTTTTCACGACAATAGCGAAGATATTGCACATGAGACTTCTGGCAATCAAACCATGGTGGAAATTGAAATAAGACCATTGCCAACTTTCCGCTATCTTTAAAAAGCTTGATGGAATCAATAAATGCAGAAAACATTTCTTCCTTTGAAGCATACGGGATCTCTCCACGCAAATGTCCTGTCATGCCTTGATAGGCTTTAACGATAAAACGAAAAGAATCAGGTGTTTCAGATAGCCATTTCTCAATATTCCGTGCTGGCTGAACAGCATAAAAGTAAGCATCCACTTCTACAATTGGAAAGTGAGCAGCATATGTCATCAATTTATTTTTTCTGGCAGCATCATGATCATACAATGTATCATGATCCCCCCATCCAGTTAAACCAATATAAATCAATACGATCACCTTCTATCTTTGTCTTTCATATGCCGCTTTAGGAAAAAAGTGTCTTTCTCATCTTCTTCATTC
This sequence comes from Bacillus chungangensis, assembly GCF_030812995.1. Lineage (GTDB taxonomy): Bacteria > Bacillota > Bacilli > Bacillales > Bacillaceae_C > Bacillus_CF > Bacillus_CF chungangensis. The sequence goes on from NZ_JAUSTT010000026.1 coordinate 28,989, forward strand.
TATCATATCATCTAAAAAAATTAGGCGGTTGTAGCTGCAAATCCTATAAAAGTTGTGTAACCTTTATAACAAGAAAAAACAAGTCAGGGCTATAAACAAACTTCACAATCTTGATAAATCAATCAATTAGCCTACCTGCACAGGTAGGCTACATAATAAAAGCATATGCAAAGTCGTATGATATCCATTCTTCTCCTACTTCTATTGAGGACTTTAACAGTCTTGGGTTCCCAACTTCTATCTTGACATCCAAATCATGAATCATCACGGAAACAACCTCAATACGAGCACCCATTTTACTCTTATCTGTTGATTGGATCGTTAAGTTAACAGGTAAGAAAGGCGAGATCACTTTTAAATGCGCATTTATTTCCTTCGTATACTTTAATTCGAGCTTCGTGTATAATTCCTCAAGCCCGTCCTTTAATACCTCTAGCCGTGCATTCAGATTTTTGTCTTCTTCTTTACTAGTATGAAGCTGGGTATGAATTGTATCCTTTAAAGCCGTTGTAATTACTATCTTTAGAAAATCCCTAGAAACTGTGGCACCTGCTTTAAGCATCCTTTTGCCAAGTCTCTGAATCTCTATTTCTGCAGGGAATTTACTGGCATAAGGTACCCGTACCCTGCCTACAATTGCTTCTCTCGTGAGACTTAAAGCAGATGCTATTTTTTTTGTCCCTTCTCGTTCCACTAGAACCTTCGAACGTATCGTTTCTACTTCTGGAACAATCAAATGAGTGAATATCTTCTCTCTCGTTACTACGGTACGGCTTTTTAATTCTTGGACAGAACTTTCTTGAATTGCCATTAATGTGTCTAAATGTTCATGACCTTTTACTAGTAATCTAGTTGTAAGTGCCTCCCTAGAGACTTTTAAATTAGTAGGAAACAAGTTAGGATTGATCATACTGATGGAGGTTGGTAAAATGTCTTGCCCTTGCTGGGATAAGATTCTAATTCGGGCTCTGCGTGTTTTTACCTCATCTTTGGCTACTCTTGCTTTTACAGATATTTCTGATTCATCAATACTCATACTTAAATCTCTATCATAATACACGATATCTAACTGAGGACGTAATTTTTTATCCTCATACTCCCTTGCAAACATCGTCAAAAAATTTTCTTCCTGTTTTAAGGCGCTTATCGTCAGTCCATTGTTTTTTATTCTGTTTTCTCGTTCAACCCACCGCTTAACTATTTCTAAAACATCAACTTCAATACAGGCATCGTTTTCATTGATGTTATGTTTTATGGAAAGATTCCCTACTGATGGTTTATTTACCCATGCTACTGTCGCTTCTTCCCAATTTGTTAAGTTATCTTGAATATGGATAGAAAACGAATTCGGAGTATATGTTGGATACAGCTTCATTGTTGCTTTTTCTATGATTGCCCCGTCTGGAACATCGATAAAATCAAACTGAATGATGGACCTGTATTCTGCTAGCTCCCCTGAAGAATAAGGTGTTCTCTCGTAACCTAGCTGCATCGAGCTTGAATCACCATAATTTATTCTAGGAACATCACTTCTAACAAAAGAGTCTTTCACAGGATACAGTGTTTTTGCTACTCTTGGTATCTCCTTTATAGCTACTGTACCTGTCATTCTGTTTGTCGGTGTGATACTAATTTTAGCAGGCAATCTATCCTTAATAGCTACAACAATCTTAGCCCTGGCCTCTTCTTTACCTATCCCGAAAACTTCAGCTTCCCCTTCCAAACAGTTAGAAAGCTCCATTTCTATTCGCGAAGGTAAGTTTTCCTTTCCACTTACGACTAACCTAACATGGGTTCTTTCCTCAACTTTAGGGTATATGGTGGCTTCACCATTCATGTGGTTATTAGGGTCAATCTCAGCCACTGTCTTTAAATTTGAGATACTTTCTACAGTAATAAAGGTACTCATTTTTCCCTCATGTTTGGGATAAGTGCCAAAGGTGGCCCCTATTTTAGTGGTCCTATTATCAGGCTTATCTATGTTTAATTCTGTTTTAGTTGTTGGCCCCACAGCCCCAAACCACAGTTCTGTCTGTGATTTAGTTTCTGGTCCTACGGCTCCAAACCATACGATTAAGCCTTCCTGTTTATCTCCACTCAATTTGCCGCCTCCGTTCCACTATGCTCCTTCTACTGTAGCAGTAATCACAAACTTCCCTGTCTCTGTCTGTAATATACCTGATTTCCCTCTTACGTAAAACTTAACTCTTTCCCTATACCAAAGTGTTTCCTCAAATACTAGTGGATTTTCTGGAACAAAAGGATCATTCGTTTTACTAATCTCCAAAACGGGTTCCTGAGTAGGCGAATCATCCGCATAGTCCCACTGTATAGTCAAGTTAGTGATATGTTGCTGATACAGATTTTCCGCCTCAAACACTGCTGTCTTACCATACGAACCTTGGATAGAGTACCCTAAATCTAAGGAGGATACCGGTTTGGATGCTTCATTCAGTATGTTTATTTTATTTAATGCTATCTCTATTTTCTGGACTGTGACTGTACCGTTACCGCCACGGCCTCCATAATATCCTGGACTTGGGGAGGTTACATCATATTTTCCATTAGTAATGATGTCACCACGATGAAAAATATTGATAGAGCCTCCTCCAGAACTTCCTCCTTTTGCCTGATTTATAAAAGGGCTGTCACTTCCCCTAGACTCAATTCTCGAATTATAGTCGATATTTACACTGCCATCACAATAAATAATTAATAGTCCCCCAGTTCCGTTTGGAGGGTTGCCGGCACCTTGGCCCCCTCCATCACCTGATCCACCAGAACCTCCGTTGCCATTACCATCTTTTCCGGTTCTATTGAAATTTCCATATGCTCCCCCTCCTCCAGATCCCCCACTGTATGATGTACCTTGCGCGCCGGATCCGCTTCGGTTTGCGCCAGAGATGGGCGAACTCTTAACTACTCCCCCTCCACCTCCACCTCCAAGTTGTCTCCCTCCCCCGCTTTTTCCACTTCCTCCGTTGATAGATTCTTTGATATTAGATCTTGTCGCTGTATACGCCCCTCCTGCAGCCCCTTTAGCAGGTACAAACTCAAAAGAACCGTTCTCGTTTTTCCATAGATAAACATTCTGCCCAGGAGCATTTGCTCCTCTTGCTGTCATAGTGATGAGACCTTTGTTATGAAGATCACCCATTACATAAATAAGCATGCCCCTTTTACGTTCCCGGGATGTTATCGTTATCCCTTGCCCAATGGTTAGATTCTTATGATATTTTAATATTAGCATCCTACTGTCGGGGGTATTATCCCCTAAAGTAGGGTTGCTCTCATATACCACTTCGTCATAGAAGTTATAAAATTCGACTTCAAGATTAACAGCTTCTCCCCTAGCTACTGTTTGAAATGTATGGGTACCGTCTGGAATCGGTTGTCTAATATAGTCATAGAGTGTTTCATGACCAGTATAAAAAGCCATTATACGCCCTCCGCATCTACAATAATGTTAAATTCTCCCCCAGATCTTGCTTTATGAGTTGATGAAACCCTAACAAAAAAATCTATGTACTCATCGCTATTTAATGTAACGTCAAAAAAATTCAACTCTTTATTAGCAGTAAATGGGGTTTTTGTTTTGGAAAAAAGGATGCTACTATCCGCTATATTTTGAGAAGAATATAGCCTTATGTTTGTTACAGGGAATTCATAAGTATTTGTCAGTCTTATTTTTTCTATCAATGTGGAAGAACCAGCAATCATTTTAGGCCTCATTTGTAAATACATCAGTACCTGTCCTAGATCAGTTGAATAGTACTCCCCATTTTCATCGGAGAACATAAGGCCAACATATTTGCCTTCAAATGTGACGTGACTTTCTCCTACTTCTCCATGATAATCTTTTGAAATTACAGAAATTTCATTACTGCTTCCTATATTTATATCGCGACTTGTAATCGTTTTATCATAATAAATAGGTGGCTCCATATACTCAGAGAATCCACCTGATAGTGGAAAAATATTTTTCTTGTTTAGCATTATTTTATACTTAACTAAATCTTGATCCTGATCTTCTATTGTTACCTTTACATTGAACCCTTTCACATCTATTGAGACATCAGGAGGATGACTGTTAATAAACAGTTCTATACTCTCTGTATAGATATTTCCACCTATTTCCAAGTTGACCTGTAAATCAGCTCTGTTTGTTTGAAACAAATCAGACGAAAAAACAAGTACATCTACTTGTTGGTTAGAATCCACCTCTTGACTCCATCCCTGGATAACGTTATCTAGCAATTCTATCGTATACCTAAACGGTAAATGCTCCTTTGCTTTTATAAATAAAGGCATCGTCCGATATGATAAATATACAATGTTTATTTCCTGCCCTAATTCCTTATAAGCGTCTAATGGAATATGTTTAAGAGAGTTCATTCCTGTTTGCTCAATATTTTCGATTTCCCCTGCTTCTTCCCATTTATCTGTGTATGTTAAGGCTACACCATCACTTTCAATCAAATACTTTACACCACTAACAAAATTAAGCGAAAGGTTATCAATAAATCCTCCATCAAGCCCTCTACTTACTGATCCATCTTTAGAATAGGTGAATTTTAACTCGTAGTTCCCCTTATCCAATTCTCGGGTGAACGTTGACCAGGACACCGTCCCTGAAATAGAAAAAATACTTTGCCCATTTAAAAATCCTCTAAAGTGATCCCATCCTTTTTCACTACTGACAGTGTAATCGAATGAAAGTCGCATCTTACTTTTTAGTGAGAGTTTAATCGTTTCTGTTATTGTTTGTCTATGAGTAATTCTTTTTGTTCTAGCAGAGTATGCCCCTGTTTTTGAAAGTTCTCTCGTCCGAACCATATTTTTTAATCCAAATGGATTATCCCCTGTTTCAAAGTCATCTCGGACACCAACATCAATGTACTCCAAAAAACTGTACCTATTTTGATCTATCGTTGCCTTTTGAAGTGTTTTTCCACCCATTTCTTTTACAGGATTGGACGTTATTTCAATCAGTTTTGAAACAGTTTTAGGTCTATTTATTTTAATAGGTATTTGTATAGGGCTTTCTCTCCTAACTTCAATAGAATGAGAGGGAAATTCAACAATTTTTTCTCTATCATACATCATCATCACCCCTTATGACGCCCGTCTCGCTGTCGCTCTTACCTTAAACTTTCCTGTACCAACGGAACCTTCTAATGTATGTAGTTGCAAATAAAATGTAACTGCATCCTCTGAAGCAATTTCTTCACTATAAGCAAGCACATCATCACCTTTATATGGATCATTGGATTTGCTTATAGAAATGTCTGTACCATTTGTCGGTTCGTAATAGTCAATCAATAGTTTTAAATCCTTAATCGGATAATTGTGTGTATTTATTAACTTAATAGTAAATATGTCTGAATCTTCACCCGCATATACACCACTAATCATTAGCTTCTTCAGTATTTCTCCTAAATCGTTTGAATAAAATTCCCCACGCTCATCAGAAAACATCAGCCCGTGATACTTTCCTTCAAATGTTAAAACCCTACTATCTTTTCCTCCGTAATGATCGACTACCCGTACTTCAATTTCATTTTGCTGCCCGATGAGAAGGTTACTACTGTTTAGGTACTTTGTTAACCTAGTAGCCCCTACCACACTTCCACTTGATAGCAATTCTTTTTTATTTAGCTTTATCTCATAATAAAAAGGATCACCGTCTGCATCTACAATATCTATTTTTAATGTATACTCATTTAAACCCATTTCTATTGTGGGAGTTTGGTTGGCTATTTTTGCTTTGACAACAAGTGTATTTCTTATTTTCTCGTTTACCCAAAACTCGATTGTTACTTCTTTTTCTTCTATACTTTTAAATAAATGAGGGGGAATCTTAACAATAAGCGCTTGTTCACCTTCATATTCTTCTGATATATAAAACACTTTCTGATCTATTCGTGCTGTAAGCATCCACTTAAAATCGTCCATCGTTGGTTTTATGATCAAATTCATACCTACCCGACCATCCCTAGATATAAGGTAGGAGTCCCTATCTGAAATAATTGCTGCCACTAATAAATTTTCAATTAGGAGAACTGGTCGAAATCCAGACGAATCGCCAGTTCTAGATGTCTCTGAGAAAACTGCCCTATCTCCATAGTATGCTCCTACTCCTTCACCTGCACCTCCCCTACGTACTCTTCTCAATGCATTCGTTTGAGTAGTAGATGTCCAAGAAGGGGAGTTGTTATTCCAATTCCATACATTATTATCCCCTGGTGTTACCCTACCCTCTAGGTCAGACTTAACAATATATTTATCCCACTCATTGTCTTTGTCTGACGTATTTATTCCACCAGTCAATAATCTAAATGACGTGTCTCCATTTTCCATTAGCTCGTAATAAGCTTCATTACAAGGTATGTATCCCTCTTCTAAAGTATCCATATATACAAAAGGCTTTTCTCCGAAATTAAAACGAAATTCCATACTATTACTTGTCCAGGTAGAAAAGAATGGGTAAAGAGGCTCTGTTTTTATCTTGTTACCTATATCAATACTCTTTTTTAATTGACCATTTACATCAATACGCATTTTACCATTTCTTGTATCTACTGAAATTCCTACGATGTTTCCCTTTTTTAAATGACTATATTGGCCATCATAAAAATATTGATACGCACTCAGATAAGCAGACGAAGGTTGACTATTCATTACGCGGTCTACATTAAAATTAGACGTTGTTAGTCCAAAGGAAACGGCACTTGTATTTCCAGCTAAATACTCTATTTCAAAATATAATTTCCCGGTATTATAGTAGATAGGGTTGGCTGTTAAACCTCCTACACTACTATTAGATGTTTTAATTCTTGTACTATTTTCGCTTATTGAAATACCTTTACCAGACATTTTTCCTGTCGAAAATGAATAGGTTAATCTTATATTTTTATCTAAAACGCCACTTCCTGATGCAATCCCTGCACTATTCAACACATCCCAACTAATACTATGTTGAATATTCCTATCAGCAATTAACTTCCACCTGCCAAGTTGATCTCTATCTACACAAATAAAATAAAAATCACCATTTGGGATTGCTGAACTTTCAGATGGGATGAAATCACTTGTTTCTTTACCTAAATTACTAAATACTCCAACTTGACCACTAACTGTTTGATAATGGCAACGAATACGTTTTCCGATTGCCAAGTCTTTTGGATCTGTAACTTCGTCAGGATGAAGAAAACGACCATTTGTTTTAATATCAATAGCATCAATTGCAAACCAGCCCTTAGACTCTATCGGCTCTAATTCTACGAGGTATGTCTCATTGATATCTAACCCTGTTTTTTCATATTTAAAAGTGTTTGGATTACCGTTAATACTGTTATTGTCAATTAGCTCCCACAAGCCTCTATTAAAACGAATATTGATATTAGTTCGATTAGCATGAGGGAAAGTCATCAATCGTACAGTATCTGTTCCTGCAACTTGAAAAATAAATTTAGCTTCTGTTGGATTCGATGTCCCATAGTCGTAACCACTATTACTTTTCCAACCTGAACCTCCTCCTACTGTCTTTATGTTAGAAACATTAGGTTCAGTGCGCTTCCATCCACTTTCAGGTACTGCTAAAACTTGTCCTAATCTTGCCATATGATTCACCTCATTACTCTATATTCAAAGACAGGACGAAAACCAATATTTTTATCCACGCTAGATGATTGTCCATGGGAAAGAGTATCTAATTGTCTCCATCCTCTTCTAACACGCCTACTATTGACTCCAACTACATTGTTCCCTCCACTATCAATGTAAATTAACCCATTAACAGGGGTTTCTTGACACCACGACAAAGCACCACTCCAGTGGAATACATCATCTAACGCTTTCCCTTCTCGAATGAATTCTTCAGGAAATTGAACGATATATTTATCCCATTCATTATTAGGAGACCAAGCCCCAAATCCTTTGTCCGTTAAACTTAAATGCCCATTCTCATTTGCATAGGCGCAGCCCCCAGTTAATGAGCGGATAATACCTTCAACCTTATCAAAAGTTTGTAGTTTACCTTGTATAACTAATCCTGCGTTTAAAACATCCCAATTAATTCCGACCTGTACCACCCTATCTGCTACTAATAGCCCACCATGCTTACTTTTATCAACCATCACAAAGTAAAAAGATCCATCAGGTGCAGCATTTCCCTCTATTGATATCTCGGGTGCATGACTTCTACCTAATTCATTAAACGTTCCCACTCTATTATTTGCTGCTATGTATTTGCAAACTATGTAATCCCCAATCTCCATATCTCCAATTCTTCCGCATATCCTACCTGTTGTTGCCGGTTCTGGCATTCAATTCTCCCCCTAAATAACAACCCATTCTATTTCCCCTCCATAATCTTGATCCAAAGGAGCAGGTATTTTTTCTATTTCTTGGCCATTTCTTATAATGATTAAATTCCCTTCCATCTCTCTATCTGTTTTTATCCTGAATTTCATTTTTACAGGAGATTGAAAAGGAATTGTGCATTCAGCATAAAATTTAAACCTTATGTCATCTAATAAAATACTTTCTTCATACCCGAAATGAAATGACTTTACCTCATCTATCTTTTCCCAAGCAACAAATTCTAAAGCTCTTGGCGAGTCAGGTAAAACTGCAACACCTGTTTTATAGTAGTGGACATTTGTATAAAATCTTGGGTGACCTATTAAATAATATTCTTTATCTTTTTCTTTGTACTTTACTTGTATATTTCTACCTGCCAAATGAAAGTAGCCTCCAAAAGTCTCAATATACATTGGAACATCCATACCTACTAAGCCAAACCTTATTAGCTTTTCTTTCTCAACTGTATAAAATGATTGAGGTTTTTGCGTTGTTAAATCAAACTCCGTCTGATACTTGCCATCAACATATTCCGCCAAATACATAAGTTCCTGTTTTACGGGAGATTTAATTGATCTATTAAATAGCATGTTTGTCACCTTCTTTTGAAAATAGCCCGCCAATCGGCAGGCTGTTAAGTAAATGTGTATGTTAATTGCACGACATATTCAAACACTCCGGCAGGTGCTGTTGCTTCCGGTAAAGCTGTCAAGGTAACCTCTATTAGATTTCCTAATGAGTTTTCTTTTGTTCCATCATTTTTAACCCCTAGAGCACTAACTTCTCCAGCAGGGGACGTATGCGGTGGAACATTTGGTGTGAACTCCCCATTTTCATTAATGGTTTTGCCTACAGATTTAATGGCCTTTGATGCGTTTCGTCCTACAGGTGTAGCGACTACCTCACCTATGGAGTCATTTTTAACTCTTGTCCATCTCCCCGCTACTGGAGGAGATGTATCTTTTGCATCCATGTCCCTTGTTGTCAATTCTGCCGCAACAATATTAGATACGTCCTCTGAACCCCCTCGATTATTCCAAATAAGGACACCAAATTGTGGTGATTCTTCGCCTGCTTTTACTGTACCGCCTTGTCCTACGTCCCACAACGTAACTTGTTGCGTATTTGATCGATTCCACCAGCTTATTACTGGATAAGTAGAAACTGCCATCTTGTCACCTTCACTTTATCTATATTTATTTTTAATTGATTCAATAATCCCATATAGCAAGAAGTACGTAAGAAATGTTAAAGAAAAGAAAATGCCATACTCTACTAAAGTACTTAAAATCGTCATTTCATTAAGTACGCCCCTCTTAAACGAAATCTAATACGATGCTTAGCTCTATCGTTATTCCTTTCAATCCACCTTCAGTAAAAAACACTCTAAAGATATCACCTTTATTTACTTCCTCTGTTACAGGTACTTGGCCAAATTTTGCTCCTTCAGGTAAGATTACATGAGAAATGAGTTGCCAATCTGAGCGCCCTTGTCTATAAGATTCCTCATTAATCTTTTGTACTTGCAAAGAAAATTCTCTCTCTAATTTATCTTGGGAAGTAAACGTTAAATTAGATGTAACCCCCCTGTAAGGAAACCTTATTTCAGGTAAAGATCTTCCAGCCTGTATTCTTTCTGGAAAAGTGAATACAATAACTTTCGTAGCTAATGTCTCTAAGTTCTGTTGATTTCTTCTAGAAAGGTTGTAATTAAGAGAGTTAAACAACCTATTTCTCCCTCCCTTGACTCCCATTGTTATTATAGGTTTTCTAAAGAGCAAGCTAACAAAAAAGCGTAACTACTACTACTTTTGATTTAACAGCTGCTTTGTTATGGGATTATAGAAACTTCCCTACTAGCCGTTATTCCCTTTACTCTCATCTGTAAAAAACTCTCTAAAGATATCACCTTATTTAATTTCTCTGTTATAATTCATGGTTAAACTAAGCGTCTTCAGATAGCGTTACCAGCTGAACTACCCTGTCTGTCTAATAAATCTTGGGATGTAAATGTTAAATTAGTTACCTCGCATGGAAGAGACCTTATTCAGGCAAATATCTCAGCTTGTACTCTCCCTTGAAAATTGATTATGATAACTTTCGTAGCTAATATTTCTAAGTTCTGTTGATTTCTTCTAGGATTGCACCCTATTTCTCTTCCACCCTCGACTTATTATAGGTTCTCTAAAGAGCAAACTAACAAAAAATTGTAACCACTACTTAGTGGTTACTCAGTTTGTAGAGAAAGTAGGTGTTTATTCTCTACAAGCTGACCCAAGGCCTAGCCTAAGGTTTCTTTTCTAATAATAAAAGAGGCGGCCAAAAGAACGCTCTTAGCATCCTTTCGGCTCACCTCCTCATCGCCTTTATCCAATACTGCCTTCCATTTCGAATTTGTTTATTTTCACTAAACAAATATCAATGATTTTTGGACATTTACCATCAAAACATAATAAATCCAGCAGACTTGGAATTAATAAAAGCGAGTCCTCAAATCTTAGAAAATATATTTTGCGTTAAAAAAGGAGCAGTGAGAGACCGACAAAGCGATCTAATACATAGTAATAGCTGCAATAATCCCAAAATGCAGCTACGGGGTGTAGTCACTTAACACTAATGTTCTTCGCATCGGTAATTCGAGTGGTTACGCATTATTGTATAATCATAAAATGACTAGTTAATTAATAAATCCATCGTTTCATAACCGGTTCTCAATAACAATAGCTTCGTCTAGCCTATGAGATTTCCTAGATTGCAAACGAATCGTTTCCGTTACAGTCTCGAACATTGAATTGACATCTAATACATAAATAACTGGAAACAACGAAGTAAGTCGAGGTATAATGTTGATATTTTCAAGGTTTTTGGAAGTTTAATTTATCATATCAAATCATAATAAAATTCAATCAAAGTGGCATAAAAGGCAGCACGAATTTAAATTTTTTTCCATGTCCTGTAACGATTACTGTTAATCCACAATAGGCAACTATAATCTCTTTAGGATTATTCAAATTTTATAACAGTATCCTAATGATGGGTTTTAACTACTCTATTTGATTACGATATTTGCTTGGTATTGTTAGTCTAACAATACAATGATAATTATTTTTGTGAAGGAGAAAGAAATGAAAAAAGATGTGAATTTTATAATAAATCATCTAGATGATTTATTATGCGAAGAAAGTTTCATTGGCATCGGTTCTACCCGCAAAGTGTATCGATACAAAGAATTTGTTATAAAAAAACACTTACACGAACTAGGTTATAAACAAAGTTTGAATGAACAAAAAATTTATCAAACATTAGAAGCTCAAAATTTGTCCAAACATATTGCTCCCGTTCTATACATGGATCAACATATGATAATTCAACCTTATTATAAGCCTTTAGATTTGATAAATAATGACACTTACGATTTAGACTTTGAAAAAGATGATCGGATAACAAATGATTTAAAGAAAGCTTTATCATTAATAGATAAAGAATTAGATGGGTTTGATTTTTTTGATAGCAGCAATTATGGAAGCAATGAAAATGGTGAACTTGTACTAATTGATTATGGAATGACAAAAAAACTATATGAAAATATGTGGGTTCCGCTAGCTGAAGAAGGAATATTACCTCAAATATTCATTGAAAAATGCCAATCTTGTGGTTTAGAAAAAGAACTTAGGATTTACGGAGAACATGACACAGATCGTCGTTGTTTAGCATGTGGTAAAGAATAACAATCTGTGCAAAACAATTCTTAATTATTTTGTATTTTAATGCTCTCCTTTTGAGCGATTGTTGTTTGTTTTTTAGTTACTCTTTTTTGTTGTTTAATATTACTCGTATTAAAGACTAACAGACTAAAGATTCATTTATCCATTTTTAAATCTTTTCGTCTTTTTAATTTATTGTTTTATATATCATTTACATATATATCTAATTCAGGATACACATAAATTGACTGATAAAAGAGCATCTATTGAAAAAAGATAATAAGATATTTTGATAAAGAACTGTTTGACTTCAAAAAATGAGGTTAAACAGTTCGATTTGTTCTTCATCATTTTTCAGTATGCTTAGTTTTGCTCTCAAACTGCTCTTCCTTTATTTAATGAAGGATTCCACTTTTTTTGCAACTTCTTTTGGAATCACATCAATAGAAGACAACTCTCCTATTTCTATCCATATCGGTAAATACGTCTCTCTGTTTCTATATAAATTAGTAAACTCTTCTCCTTGTCCAGTACCAAAAACCCCACTTACAATATCTGCTAAGAAATAATATTGGGTACCGTTAAATGCTACTTCTGCAATACACTCTTTAATATTAACTTCAACCCCTAACTCTTCTAACGCTTCTCTTTTAGCTCCTTCTTCTGGAGTTTCTCCATTTTCTAATCCGCCACCTGGAAAAACATAATAAAGTGAAACTTCCATCAGTGGGAGTTTTTCCCATCCCCCACTGATGGTTAGTTGAACCAATCGGACATTTACTGGCAGTTATCCCCCACCTAGACTTATTCGTTCCTCTTACTCTCGAGGTGGGGGTCTTACTGCCAGTTAGATGTGGGATAAACAGATCCTTCTTTAATTCTTTTAATTAATCCTACTTTATTATTTTCAATAATCACTACAGAACCTCTATCCCGCATCATTCATTTCCCCTTTATTTTGCACATTTGATCATTTCCATTTAATACTACTTAAGCTTTATAAACAAGGTCTGCGTCTTTATTCAACCAAACGCTTTATCAAACAATTGCAAGTTAATGATAATCACTTATTGATCTAAATCATATCTAAACCTAAGCCAATATGTGCTTCTATTTAAGTAAGCAATGTGATAATCAATGGTTTACCTTTTCATTAAAAATAGTTATTCCTTGACAAGAAATCATTATTAATTAATAATAGATACGTAATTAGAATTATTATAGATAGAGTTTTAACTTTCAGCTAAAACTTTAAATCATTTAGGAGGAAGGTTAATTATGTCTTTAATCGGAACTGAAGTACAACCATTTAACGCAAAAGCTTACAAGAACGGCGAATTTATTGATGTGTCTGAGGAAACCTTCAAAGGCCAGTGGAGCGTGCTCTGCTTTTACCCAGCAGACTTTACCTTCGTGTGCCCAACAGAGCTTGAAGATCTACAAAATGAATATGAAAATCTAAAAGCACTTGGTGTTGAAGTTTATTCCTGCTCTACTGATACACACTTCACACATAAAGGCTGGCACGATAGCTCCGAAACAATTGGTAAAATTGAATATGCAATGATTGGTGACCCTTCACAAACGCTATCTCGTCATTTTGAAGTTTTAAACGAAGAAGAAGGTCTTGCTGATCGTGGTACATTCATCATTGATCCAGATGGTGTTATCCAAACTGTAGAAATAAATGCAGACGGAATTGGCCGCGATGCAAGTACGCTTATTAACAAAATCAAAGCAGCACAATATGTTCGCAATAACCCTGGTGAAGTATGCCCTGCAAAATGGAAAGAAGGCGCTGAAACACTTAAACCAAGTCTTGATTTAGTAGGAAAAATCTAAGGAGTGTAATAAATGGTACTTGACGCAGATATTAAGTCACAATTAAAGCAATATCTTCAACTACTGGAAAACGATATAGTGCTTAAGGTAAGTATTAGTTCAGATGATACATCTAAGGACATGCTAGCTCTAGTTGATGAGCTAGCCTCTATGTCTACTAAAATTTCTGTTGAGCATACACAATTACCAAAAACACCAAGCTTTAGTGTGAACAGCGTCGGTGAGGATACTGGAATTACATTTGCTGGTGTTCCACTAGGACATGAATTTACTTCATTAGTGTTAGCTCTACTTCAAGTTAGCGGCAGACCTCCAAAATTGGATCAGAAGTTAATCGATCAAATTAAACATATAAGTGGTGAATACCATTTTGAAACGTACGTCAGTTTAAGTTGTAATAACTGTCCCGATGTTGTTCAAGCATTAAACATGATGAGCGTGCTTAATCCCAACATTACGCATACAATGATTGATGGTGCTGCCTTTAAGGAAGAAGTAGAAAGCAAGAATATCATGGCTGTGCCAGCCGTTTACTTAAATGGAGAATTTTTCAACGGCGGTCGCATAACGCTTGAAGAACTTCTTGAAAAAATGGGACATGGTGTAGATGCATCTGAGCTTTCAGAAAAAGAGCCATTTGACGTACTTGTTATTGGAGGCGGTCCAGCAGGTGCAAGTGCTGCAATCTATGCTGCACGTAAAGGTATTCGAACCGGAATTGTTGCTGAACGTTTTGGCGGTCAAGTTCTAGATACGATGAGTATTGAAAACTTTATTAGTGTAAAACGTACAGAAGGACCTAAGCTTGTGGCAAATCTTGAAGCGCATGTGAAAGATTACGATATTGATGTCATGAGTTCACAACGTGCTAAACGTATCGAGAAGAAGGACCTTTTTGAACTTGAACTGGAAAATGGTGCAATACTAGAAAGTAAAAGTATCATCATTTCCACAGGCGCACGTTGGAGAAATATCGGTGTTCCTGGTGAACAAGAGTTCAAAAACAATGGTGTAGCATACTGTCCTCACTGTGACGGCCCATTATTTGAAGGAAAAGATGTAGCTGTCATTGGGGGCGGTAACTCTGGAATTGAAGCTGCAATTGATCTTGCAGGAATTGTAAAACATGTCACTGTACTTGAGTTCGCTCCAGAGCTAAAAGCGGATGAAGTTCTACAAGAGCGTTTATACAGTCTACCGAATGTCACCGTATTAAAGAATGTTCAAACACAAGAAATCACTGGAACTGACAGTGTAAATGGCATTACTTACATGGAACGAGATACAGAAGAAGTGAAACATATTGAACTTCAAGGTGTGTTCGTTCAAATCGGACTTGTACCAAATACTGAATGGCTAGAAGGAACGATTGAACGTAATCGCATAGGTGAAATCATCGTTGATAAACAAGGATCGACGAATGTTCCAGGATTATTTGCTGCAGGAGATTGTACAGATAGCGCATATAATCAAATCATTATTTCGATGGGATCCGGAGCTACAGCAGCTTTAGGTGCATTCGATTACCTTATCCGTCATTAATGAAACGAATAAAAAGCCGTTATATCAACTAATTGGTGATGTAGCGGCTTTTCTCTTAGAGTTTATGAAGAGTCGAATGATCGGAATTAAAATCATTATCTATAGCAATATTACTAATTTATCTTCATCCAAGTTACACTATAAATGCTCCCTGATAAATAGTCGCTCTTGTGGAGCTATCTTCAATAAAATATAAAGAGTAATAATCCCTAATCCTGAACAGAAGGCAATCCCTACTAAAATAAAAGTCAAATAATCCAATAGTAAAGGATTAATTAGGTGTGAAATATCCTAGACTCCTTTTCTATGACATATCATTCTTTCGTCTGAGGTTAGCTGCTCAACTCTAATGGACAGCCTCCTACCCGATCGAAACCTGCTTTATTAACAAGGAGAAAAAACCTCCCTCATTATAAGGGAGGAAAACAGTGAAGATTGTTTGATCAATACCCTACAGCAGCACCATCTCCACGCGGGTCAGCACCGCCATATCTCACATTTGTTGTTGAATCAATCAGAATTGCACCAGCATGTCCCATCGTGTCAGTAAAATCCTCTAGCACTTTTACCGGATGACCGCGCTTGATCAGTTCCTGAACGACATCATCTGGTACACGGCCTTCGATCTTGAGATCATTAGAGGAGGCTCCCCATCTTCTGCCATGCAACCACCGCGGTGCTTCAATGGCATCCTGTACACTAAATCCATAATCTACGATTCTCGTTATTATTGCTGCCTGTGTTTGGGGTTGCCCTTCTCCTCCCATCGTGCCATACACGAGGAAAGGCTTGTCATCTTTAAACATCATGGCCGGATTTAAAGTGCTAAATGTACGTTTCTTTGGTTCCAAACGGTTAATATGATTCTCGTCGAGTGAGAAGAAGCTGCCTCTATTCTGAAGCAAGACACCTGTATCTTTCGCTACAATCCCAGATCCATACTCATGGTAGATGCTTTGAATAATCGAAACGGCATTTCCATCCTTATCGACTACACCAAGCCATACCGTGTCGCCCTTAGGATCGAGCAAATTCACGTCGGTTGCCGCTTTATTCATATCGATACGGTCGGCCATTTTTTTGCCATGTTCTTTGGACAGCATGTAATCGAGAGGAATATCTACAAATTCTGGATCGGTTACATATTTATCACGATCAGCGAAGGCTTGCTTTGTTGCCTCTACTAGTACATGGTAATAATCCGCTGATCCTTCTTCTATTTTTTTCATGTCAAAATTATTTAAAATATTCAGAATAGACAAAGAAGCTACACCTTGTGTATTTGGGGGAAAATTGTAAGCCTGATATCCTCGATATTCAACCATGATCGGATCAACCCAGTTGGCTCTGTGATCTTCAAAATCCTTCAAAGTGAGCAGACCGCCATTGTCCTGGAGATCCGCTATAATCTTCTCCGCGATCTCTCCCTTATAGAAACCATCTGCTCCTTGGTTGGCAATTACTTTTAAAGTATTGGCAAGTGCCTCTTGTTTAAAGATTTCTCCCTCTTTATAGGACTCTCCATTTGATTTTAAAAAGGTGTCAGCAAAGCCTTGAAAACGCTGGAGATTTCTAAAATCTTGATCGTTTGGATCAAGATTTACTTCCGCCCAATACGCTTGACTTGGCGTTACAGGAAATCCTTTTTCTGCGTACATGATGGAATCTTCTAGTAATCGATCCCATTTTGCACTATTCTTCATGGTTTTCTTAGCGTACTGATAAGCTTCTTCCCAACCAGAGATTGCTCCTGGAACGGTATTGGTTGAGAGGTAACCACGCGAAGGAATCGTCTCAAATCCTTGCTTCTTATAAAAGTCGATCGTTGCCTTTTCACCCGAGCGACCACTTGCATTCAATGCTTTTAACTCTCCGGTCTCTGCATTGTAGATCAACCAAAAGTTATCACCACCGATGCCATTCATATGTGGGTAAACCACTGCTAATGTTGCAGAAGCAGCGACTGCTGCATCTACAGCATTCCCACCCTCTTGCAGTACTTGAAGCGCAGATTGTGAAGCCAGATAGTGAGGGGTTGTAACCATGCCATTAGGTGACATCGTTGTCGGTCGATACCCAGCACTTACAGACGATATGGAGAATAAAGTCATAAAAACAACCAACAGCATCCAAACCAGTTTCTTCATTCTGTTTCTCAACACCATTACCTCCATCTCAAATATAGTAATTAGTACCTGTTAAAATCATGAGTGAGTGAAGTTTGCTGTACCAGACAAGAAATCTCTTACTTAACTAATGAAGGTGATCACTTTCTGGGAGATATTCATAGAAGTAAGAATCATAGTTTGAAAGCGAAACCTTAGACCCGTGTCTTTACGCCCGCGTCTTTTCGTATGTGTTTGCCGTTATCGTTTCTTGACAAAAAATATAACTATTTACACTTCATAGTAAAATGATGATGTCGTTTATATTACCAATACCTCCTTTTCAATGTTGTTGTTTAAATCCCGTAGTTATATTACTCCTAGTATCCTAGTAAATTTCACCAACTTTCCAATATATTCAATGAGTATATCGGCAATCTATCATCACTTTTTAATCTTTTTAATTTTTTTCTAACTTTAGACTTAGATTTACTTCTATAAATAAGTAAAAAGGTATGCATATTCCCATGAATCCAAATGACTTCACACCCTTATGTGAATCATTTTGATCCTTGAGATCGTGTATAAGAAAATGGAATCGATAAGGCACTGTGAAGAACTTCTATAATTGGCTAAGAGGAGAAGATATAAAGTGAAACTTCCATCAGTGGGGGTTTTCTCTCATCCCCCATACAAAGGATCCCAAGCTAAAAGCGCGACGTCCTGTCGCAACGCTTGAGTGACCAACATCCTGTTGGCCCGAACCAATCGGACATTTGACTTTCAGTTATCCCCCACCTAGCGCTTCTGATTCCTCTTACTCTTGAGGTGGGGGTCTTACTGCCAGTTAGATGTGGGATAAATGAAACATGTGGTGACATTTGATGTTAGTATGGGGAAAAGTACAATGGTTATTTACGATCGTAATTATAAAGGAGAAATACCCCAAAATATTGTCTGAATGCAGGAGTGGAATATAAAGGAACACACGCTATTTCGACACACACATGCCGTTTTATCACTTGAAGTAGGTACAGACTTTTTTGTAAGCATTAGACTCGGACATGGATCAATCAAAACAACCACAGACACTTATTTAGATATCACACCAATTATGAATTACATAAATTAGCAAAAATCACAACCTGCTTAAACAGCGAAAATGAGGGGAAAATTAAGGAGAAAGGTGACTTTTAAGGCATAAATGTATTTTCGCAAAAAACAACCCCGTCACAAACGTTGATGTGACGGGGTTGTTGTATTATCCAATAGAACCTTCCATCTCAAACTTAATTAAACGGTTCATTTCAACAGCATATTCCATTGGCAATTCTTTTGTAAACGGCTCAATAAAGCCCATGACGATCATTTCTGTTGCTTCCTGCTCGGAAACACCGCGGCTCATTAAGTAGAACAATTGCTCTTCTGATACTTTAGAAACTTTCGCTTCGTGTTCCAAAGAAATGTTGTTATTTAGTATTTCATTGTATGGAATTGTATCAGATGTCGATTCATTGTCCATAATCAACGTGTCACATTCTATATTAGAGCGAGCGCCATCTGCATTGCGGCCAAAGTGGACAATGCCGCGATAAGTTACTTTACCGCCATGTTTAGATATCGATTTTGATACGATCGTTGAAGAAGTGTTTGGTGCAAGATGAAGCATTTTTGCACCAGCATCTTGGTGCTGGCCTTTTCCTGCAATCGCAATCGATAGCGTCAATCCTCGGGCACCTTCGCCTTTTAATAAGACAGCTGGATATTTCATTGTTAGTTTTGAACCAATATTGCCGTCAATCCATTCCATTGTTGCATTTGCTTCACATGTTGCACGCTTTGTCACAAGATTGTAGACGTTGTTCGCCCAATTTTGAATCGTTGTATAGCGGCAATAAGCATCCTTCTTAATAATGATTTCAACAACTGCACTATGAAGTGAATTCGTTGTATATACAGGTGCAGTACAGCCTTCAACATAATGGACATGTGCGCCTTCATCGACAATGATTAATGTTCGTTCAAATTGACCCATATTTTCCGAGTTGATACGGAAATACGCTTGTAGGGGCGTTTCGACTTTCACACCAGGCGGTACATAAATGAAAGAACCACCAGACCAAACTGCAGAATTAAGGGCTGCAAATTTGTTGTCTGTTGGTGGGATCACTTTCGCCCAATGCTCACGGAAAATATCTTCGTTTTCTTTTAAAGCTGAATCCGTGTCTTTAAAAACAATCCCCAATTCTTCGAGGTCTTCTTTCATATTATGATAGACAACCTCTGATTCATATTGAGCTGAAACACCTGCCAAGTATTTTTGTTCTGCTTCAGGAATGCCTAGCTTATCAAAGGTGCGTTTAATTTCTTCAGGCACCTCATCCCATGATCTCTCGGATTTTTCTGATGGCTTCACATAATATCTAATTTCATCAAAATTTAAACCATTGAGATCACCGCCCCACTGCGGCATTGGCATTTTATAAAAATGCTCTAATGATTTGAGGCGAAAATCAAGCATCCATTGCGGCTCTTCTTTCATCCGCGAAATCTCTTCGACGATTTCCCGGGTCAATCCTCGTTCTGAACGGAAAACAGAGACGTCTTTATCTTTAAAGCCATACTTGTAATCTCCAATTTCTGGCATCTTTTTTGCCATGATCATCATTCCTCCATTCGTTTTCTTTATATATTCGTACACGTTTCATGTCATTTATCAGTCGTTTTCTACGGTTTAAGGATACCGTAAAAACATTCACTCAGGCGCAAGTTTGAAAAATAAGCCATCATGAATGACGATTTCGCTGGAACGCAACAATCATAGCATGAATATAACCATCTATTTGAAGAAGATAAGCAACTGCTACTGCTGCTCTTCTTTTAGCCCTTTTTCCATCGCTTTCCAAGCCAACGTAGCGCATTTTATTCGAGCTGGAAATTTTGAAACACCTTGCAATGCTTCAATATCTCCTAAATCGTCGGCTATATCTTCTCCATAATCTTTTCCCTGCATCATATTGGAAAAAAGCTGAGAAAGCTGTAAAGCAGTTTTTACATTTTTTCCGATAATGAGCTGCGTCATCATGGAAGCAGATGCCATTGAAATCGAGCATCCTTCTCCATCAAATTTCGCATCCGTTATTTTTCCGTCATCTACTTTCAATGTCAAATGAATACGGTCTCCACATGTCGGATTGTTCATATCAATAGTTAAGCTTCCATCTTGCAACTGTCCTTTATTTCGTGGGTTCTTGTAATGATCCATAATCACCTGACGATATAGAGTATCTAAATTACTAAATGACATCACTAAAATACTCCTTTGTTTTGACTAGGCTGGCTGCTAATCGATCAATATCGGTTTCCGTATTATATAAATAGAAGCTAGCTCGTGCTGTAGAAGAGACGTTGAGCCATTTCATTAATGGCTGAGCACAATGATGGCCTGCTCTTACTGCTATTCCTTCCGCGTCAAGGACTGTCGCTGCATCATGTGGATGAACATCATCTAAATTAAATGTAATAAGTCCAGCACGGTTTAGCGGATCCTTTGGCCCATAAATAGTAAGGCCATCAATTGCCGACATTTTCTCTAAAGCATATGCAACTAATTGATGCTCATGTTCTAAAATACGATCCATCCCGACTTCTTCAAGAAAATCGATTGCAGCGCCGAGGCCAATGGCTCCAGCAATAATAGGCGTGCCTCCTTCAAATTTCCAAGGAAGCTCTTTCCATGTTGATTCGTACAAGCCTACAAAGTCAATCATTTCTCCGCCGAATTCGACTGGTTCCATCTCCTCTAATAAGTGCTTTTTCCCATAAAGTACGCCGATTCCGGTCGGTCCACACATCTTATGAGCTGAAAATGTAAAGAAATCACAATCTAATTCCTGCACATCAATTTTCATATGGGGTGTACTTTGCGCACCATCTACAACAAGAACAGCACCATGATCATGAGCAATTTTTGCAATTTCCTTAATAGGATTTACAACTCCAAGCACATTCGATACATGGGTAATCGCGACAATTTTTGTTTTAGAGGTAATATGGTTTTTAATTTCATCCAATGCAAGTGTACCATCCTCTTGCATTGGCAAATATTTAAGCTTGGCACCAGTTGCCTTTGCCAATTGTTGCCAAGGAATAATGTTGCTATGATGTTCCATGGGCGTAATGACTATTTCATCATCTTGTTGAACATTCGCGCGGCCATAGCTATAAGCGATTGTATTAAGTGCAGTTGTCGTTCCTCGTGTAAAAATCACTTCTTCCGTAGAAGACGCTTTGATAAACGCACGAACCTTTTCACGTGCTCCCTCATACTGGTCTGTCGCTTTTGTTCCTAATGTATGCACGCCGCGATGGACATTTGAATTGTATTGACGATAGTATGTTTCCATCGCTTCTATGACTGAAACTGGTTTTTGTGAGGTTGCAGCACTATCTAAATATACCAATGGATGACCGTTCACTTCTTGATTCAGAATTGGAAACAATTTTTTTATTTCTGTTGCATCCATTATTTTACTTTCCTTTCAATGACTTCTTGCAGCTGTCTTTTTACTCCTTCGATCGGCAGCTGGTTGACAACAGGTGCTAAAAAGCCATGGATAATTAATCGCTCTGCTTCTTCTTTCGTTATCCCCCTGCTCATTAGATAATAAAGTTGAAGCGGGTCTACACGTCCTACTGAAGCTGCATGCCCTGCTGTTACATCATCTTCATCAATTAGCAAAATAGGGTTGGCATCGCCGCGAGCTTTTTCACTTAGCATCAGTACACGCGATTCTTGTTCGGCATTAGCCTTTGTTGCTCCGTGTTCAATTTTGCCGATCCCATTAAAGATGGATGTAGCGGCATCTTTCATGACGCCATGCTTCAAAATATATCCTTCGCTATTTTTGCCATAATGCCTAATCGTCGTTGTAAAGTTTTGCACTTGTCTTCCTCTGCCGACTACGACTACTTTCGTATCGCCGTAAGAACCATCACCGATTAAGTTTGTCGTATTCTCCGCTACGGTATTGCCATCATTCATTGCGCCCAAAGCTAAATGAATACGGGCATCGCGGCCTGCAACGCCACGGCGATTTACGTATGTTGTCATGCCTTCTGCCAATTGATCTACAGCGCCATATGAAATATTGGCATTATCATGCGCGATTATTTCCGTCACAATATTCGCAATCCCAGCAGCGCCTTCTTTAACTGATAGATAGTTTTCTACGTACGTAAGAGAACTGTTCTCGTCTGCGACGATTAAAACGTGATTGAATAGCGGGGCATCTTCGTGATCTTGTATAAAAATGGTTTGAATTGGCTCTTTGATGTCAAGATTTTTTGGAACATATAAAAATGCGCCGCCATTTACTAAAGCAGCATGTAAAGCTGTCAGCTTGTGTTCGTCCACCTTGACGGCATCTTTCATAAAATATTTTTGTACGAGATCCGCATGTTCTTTCATTGCCGTAAAAATATCTGTAAAGATGACGCCTTTCTTTTTCAAATCATCGGAAAGCTGTAAAAAAGCTGCCGTATGCTGATGCTGAACATAAAGGTTCGACTGTTTATTATCGACTTCAACTAGTCCTTTCACTGCTTCTGGCAATTCTTCTAGTGATTGATAAACTTTCTTTTCCACAGCATGATTGGAAAACTGAGTAAAGTTCCACTTAGCTATTTTTGTTTTGTCCGGGGATGGCAAAGGCAGACGTTCAGCCATCTCCAAAGCTTCCGTTCGTAATGTAGCCATCCACTCTGGTTCATGATTGGCGTTAGAAAAAGAGCGAATGTATTCTTGATCAATCGTTATTTTTGTCTCTAATGTCATCTTGATCCCTCCAACACTTATGCTTCTTGTCCAACTGTTTCATCTTCTATCCCTAACTCGTTCTTAATCCAGTCATATCCTTCTGCTTCTAAGCGTTGGGCTAGTTCAGGACCACCTGATTTTACGATGCGTCCTTGCATCATTACATGGACATAGTCTGGGGTAATATAATTTAACAAACGTTGATAGTGGGTAATAATTAAGCACCCAAAATCACTGCTGCGCATTTCATTAATGCCTTTTGAAACGACTTTAAGTGCGTCAATATCAAGACCAGAGTCAATTTCATCAAGAATCGCAATCCGCGGCTGAAGCATCATTAACTGTAAAATTTCATTGCGCTTTTTCTCCCCGCCAGAAAAGCCTTCATTCAAGTAGCGCTGTGCCATATCCGGATCCATTTCAAGCAATTCCATTTTCTTATCCATTTCCCGAATAAATTTCATTAAGGATATTTCGTTTCCTTCTTCACGCTTGCTATTAATAGCGGAACGCATAAATTCAGCATTCGTCACACCGCTGATTTCACTAGGATATTGCATCGCTAAAAACAGTCCTGCACGAGCGCGCTCGTCTACTTCCATTTCCAATACGTTCTCGCCATCAAAAGTGATGCTGCCTTGTGTTACCTCATATTTAGGATGTCCCATGACTGCAGAGGATAACGTTGACTTTCCTGTACCATTCGGCCCCATAACCGCATGGATTTCTCCACCTTTTATTTCTATATTAACTCCCTTTAATATCTCTTTTCCTTCAATTTCTACATGTAAATCTTTAATCGTTAATGTTGATGTTGAAGCTGCCATTTTACTACCTCCGTTATATATATTTAAAGGCGGGTCCAAAAAATCATTTTCATTACAAGCATCCTTGAAATGTTGTATGAAACTGTTCTAATATGTTGTCAAGATAGATGTTTTTGAACAGCCTCTTTAAAGTACGTGTTCGAAAAGAGGATAAAAAAGAACCGAGAAGAGAAGCTGCAATAGCCGCTTAGACCGAGATATGCAAGAAGCGGAGCAGCGATGAAATGCTGCCTTTATTGTCTCCAGGATTATTTAAACCCTCTTTAAACACATTCTCATTTTATTCTCATTGTAATCTTATAACATCTAAAGAGGATAATCAACCAATGTAAACTGGGTTTTCACTATGACGACATTAGAAACATTTCCCTCTCTAGAAACTGATCTATTAACATACTTTATTTTGACCTATATTTTACACCTTTTATTATCAATATACTTTATCCGCAAAATCAATTACTTTGATTATTTTCTCAATTGATGATGCACCCATATGAGCGCTTCCTCCTCGGTGTTAAACATATCACCTGGACACCCGTAAATAACAGTAGTTAACTTAGAAGCAGTAGGCTGAGATTTTTGAAACTCCTCCTCATTAAGAACCACCATAGCAAATCCGACATAATATTTACTTATTAAATGTTTATTTGACTTTAGCCATTTCGCGATTGCTAATCGAACTTCTTTTTCTTTTTGTTTATCAGCTTTTTCTATCTCTCTAACCATTATGAGTTCAAATGGCTGCTTTTCCTTTAAAATTTCTTCAAGACTATTAATGAAAGAGAAGCCATCTGTATTTTCCAATTTAAATATCGATGCATTTTCCTCATATTTGCTACACTTTTTCTCACCCTTATCTATAAGCTTTTGTTCTATCATTATTTTGCAATTCAAATCAAAGAAGTTGCATTCGCATCCCCCCATACCCATCTGTTGAAAGATCGATTTTCTGTTTGAAAGACTTCCTTTCATTAATAATAATTATCATTCTCAATAGCTGCTACCTGTAAAAGAACTTCTTTTACCTGTAGAAGGAGGGGGACGGTTTTTAATTGAACATTTCCAACTGCAAAAAAGAGCGGCAAAATGTTTGTAGAAATGGAACGATGCTATTAAACCTATACAATATCGATTTCCACGGCTGTACAAAATCATTTCCAAAATCTATTATCAGAGGGCTGCTATTATTTCATGCTCTTTAAATATTCACTTGGGTTGTATCCAAAATACTTGCGAAAAGCAGCAGTAAAATTACTTACATTACTGTAGCCAAGAGCCATAGCGGTCTCAGTAACATTAAGTCCTTGTATTTTCATTAGCCAAGCTGCTTTTTCCATCCGTTGGCTCCTAATTAAGCCAAAGACAGTTGTACCATATAATTGCCGAAAACCAGTCTTTAACTTATTTTCATTTAATCCAACTTTATTTGCTAACGATTTAATAGAATAAGGCTTATCTAAATGATCGAGAACAACTTCTCTCGCCCATTTTAGTTTTTTGATGTCTTCAGGATGCATGAAGGCCTCAGGAAACTGGGATATAGGATCGTTCTCAAGAAAAAATAAATTAATCAATTCCATCGCCTTTGCTTCCAAATATATTTTCTTCATCGCGGCTTTATATGGACAATGAAGGATTTCATACACACAATGTTTGATTTGAGGGGACAGCGGGTAAGATTTTACATGTCCTTTTTGCTGTTGCAATACTTTCTCTATTTCTTTTTGATCTTCCTCACTTTCAAAATAACGGAGAAGGTTTACAGGTGACATGCGAATCTCCACTATATGGCTGCGAATGTGAGCTCGTTTTTCCAAATGTACTTTTGTATCCTGAAAATAGCCAACATTACAGATAGGCTTAAAAATGTTTAGCTGCTTATCATTATATTTACATATAGTCTCTCCGCTCAAACAATAATTTAATTCGAAAATTTCACAGTCTTCATGAATATAAAGCGTCATATTACGAGATAGTTCAACATCAGATATGATAATTTCCATTCCTTCTCTAATTTTCGTTCGATGGATTGTCCCTTTCCCCATTTCTTTTGGAAGAAGGATAGTCTGTTCAGCATTTATTGGCTCTTCATGAAATTCATGATTTAAATACCGTTCCATCTCTGTAAAGTAATCATGCATATTATCAATTGACAACTCTTTTATCATCCATCTCTTCCTTTCTTCATAGGGTTTCAAACAAACTGTACGAGTGAGAGCAGCGTTTATTGAATTTTCGACTGTCTCCAATATTAATGAATTGTCATACCTATTCTCTATATTAACCTTAAAAAAAGCCAGTGATCAAATGATCTCTGGCTTCCCCTTTGTTTATATATGATTGAATAATTGACGTTGATGGTGAGATACAACACTTCTGCTTTTAACATATTCTTGTTCTCGTGCGCGTTCAACAGCCATCCGCACAAGGTGCTGCCGTTTATACAATTCATAGCCAATTCCATGTGCATGGTGCATTGCTTTTTCCATATCATCTGTATAGATTAACTTTAGAGAATAAATGTTGCATCCATCCTTTCATGTTGCATACGTTGTTCATCATATCAATCATGAAACAACAATTCAAAAAGGATCATTCATGATGCACACGACTCAGCTTTCCTCACGGATTATCTCCTCTATTCGAAACGCTCATTCTTACAATTAATCAATTTTTCAGCCATATGCTCCCATTGTTTATTCTTCCGTTACTGGGACGATTGCGCCATTCCATTCATCTAAAATAAATTGTTGAATTTCTTCTGATTGGAGAACTTCAACAAGCGCCTTAATCTTTTCTTCGTTTTCGTCACCCTTACGGACAGCAATGACATTCATATATGGAGAATCTTTCTTTTCAATCGCAATGGCATCCTTAAGCGGATTTAGTCCAATATCAATAGCGAAGTTCGAATTAATTAATACAGCGTCGCCTTCATCATTCTCATACACCTTTGGCAAATAAGCAGGCTCGAAGTCATGATTGAAAACAAGTTTTTTTGGATTTTTAACAATGTCATCAAGTGTCGCTTCGACTTTATTGATTCCTTCCTTCAGTTCAATAAGGCCTTCTTCCTCTAGCATAGACAAAATTCTGCCATGATCTGCTACAGAGCTGCTCATTAAGATGGTTGCACCTTCTGGCAAGTCATCAAGGGATTGATGTTTTTTAGAGTAGACGCCAATCGGTTCAATATGGATGCCTCCCGCGTTGACAAAATCAAATCCGTGCTCTTTTATTTGTCCCTCTAAATAAGGTATATGCTGAAAATAATTTGCGTCGATTTCGCCTTCATCTAAGGCTGTATTTGGAAGCACATAGTCTTGAAATGTTTCTATTTTCAAATCATAGCCTTTTTCTTTTAAAAGCGGCACTGCTTGTTCCAAAATAACAGCGTGCGGTATATTGGACGCTCCTACAATGAGTTCTTTACTCTCTGCTGTTTTACCGCTATCTTTTGTTCCTTCATTTTTGTCATTTTCTTTCGTCTTGTCTCCAGTACCACAAGCAGCTAATACGAAGATAATACTGATGGTTAATAATAAATGCAGCCACTTTTTCATTTTATTTCCTCCTCTTCATCTTTGTTAACGTTTATCTATTTTAGCGGTGATCAAATCACCAATCCATTGGATAATAAATACGATGAGTAGAATGATGATCGTTGTAACTAAAGTTACATCATCGCGATTGCGCTGAAAGCCTTCTAAATATGCCAAATTACCGAGGCCTCCTGCCCCAACTACCCCTGCCATCGCTGTAAATCCAACGAGGGTAATAGCAGTAACAGTAATGCCGGAAATGAGTGCTGGCATCGATTCAGGCAACAGCACTTTCCAAATAATTGTCGTCGTTTTAGCTCCCATCGCTCTTGCTGCTTCTATAACTCCTTTATCAATTTCACGCAAAGCAATTTCTACCATGCGAGCATAAAACGGTGCTGCTCCGATAATCAGTGCTGGCAATGCAGCTTTTACTCCAATCATCGTTCCCATTACATATTTCGTGAAAGGGATGAGCAAGACAATTAATATAATGAAAGGAATAGAGCGAAAAATATTCACAATTTGGGCTGTCAGCCAATAAATATAGCGATTGCTCCACAGGTTTCCTTTCGCCGTTAAAAATAATAATAATCCTAGTATAATCCCAAGTATGAAGGTAATAAGAACAGAAACACCTGTCATATATAATGTTTGTATTGTGGCCTCCCACACTTTTTCCCAATTAACATGGGGAAAGAACTTCTCAATCATGAGCTGTTACAACCTCCACACCAATTTGACGTGTTTGCAAATATTGGAGCGCCGCTTCCATTTCATCTTCAGTACCTTCAATATGAAGAAATAATGTGCCATAAGCCCCTTCTTGTGTTTGATTGATGCTCCCATGCAAAATATTAATCGTTAACGAATGACTGCGGATGAAATCTGTCATAAGCGGCTGGGCGGTCATATCTCCAATAAATGTTAATTTGACTATTTTTCCATTTGGATATTTTTCGAGCAAATGCGATGCTGTTTCTTTCGTGTCATCTGTCTCTGTCATCTGCTGCACAAATGTTTTAGTAATTGTTTGCTGCGGATGTTTAAATACTTGTAAAACGTCGCCAAGTTCAACAATTTCTCCATTTTCCATTACAGCAACACGATGGCAAATCTTTCTGATAACTTGCATTTCATGGGTAATTAATACAATCGTTATCCCAAGTCGCTTATTAATATCTACAAGCAAATTGAGAATCGCATCTGTTGTTTCAGGATCAAGTGCTGAGGTTGCTTCGTCACAAAGCAGCACCTTCGGACGATTTGCTAACGCTCTTGCAATCCCTACCCGCTGTTTTTGTCCACCGCTTAGCTCTGCTGGATATGCGTCAGCACGACCTTCAAGACCAACAAGTTTAATAAGCTCATCTACTCTTGCTTGACGCTCTGCTTTTTTTACACCGGCAATTTCAAGTGGAAAAGCAATGTTATCTCGCACCGTTCTCGACCAAAGCAGATTAAAGTGTTGGAAAATCATCCCAATCTCCTGACGTGCTTTTCTAAGGGACGCTTCCTTCGCGCTTGATATCTCTTGATCAGCTACATGAATGATTCCAGTATTAGGAAGCTCCAGCCCATTCAACAGACGTAATAATGTACTTTTGCCGGCACCTGAATAACCGATAACTCCAAATATTTCCCCTGCGCGTATATCAAGATTAATTTGATGAAGCGCGGTAATCGTGCCTCTCTTTGTGTTAAATTGCTTGTTTACGTTCTTTATCGTAATCATGCTGTTTGTTCACCTGCTTTCACATTAGATGTGATGTTTATCAATCTTTTCGGATCATACAGCTCACATATGATGTCGAGTTTTATAATGGATTTCTAAAAAACAAAAAGCCTTTCTGCAACATGAGCAGAAAGGCATCATATATTAATCCCTTTCTCTCATCTCTCAAAACAAATCTTTGTTTTGCGTGAATTGGCACCATTTCAACAAACGTTGATGGTTGCCGGGCTTCATCGGGCACTTCCCTCCGCCTCTCTTGATAAGAGTATAAATAGTTCGATTTAATTGTTTGCTATTGATGATTGGATTCTATCATTCACCTGCATATCTGTCAATACTATTCTTCCAATCAACAAAAAGTCTTAGTATTAAAGACATATCCATATTAGTAAAAAAATGTGAGAATATAAAAAAATTAAACCTGAATAACTATGAACGTTCACTATACTTAGATAATATCTCATATAAATAGGTAACAGAGTGAAAGGCATAGATTTTATTCAGCAATTTTCCAGATTTTAATACCAATAAACATGGAACACTTTCTATCGCAAACTTAGTTGCCATTTCCGGAACATAATTCAAGTTGCATTGGCCAATTTGCAAATCAGGCAGCAGCTTCTCTGTGAGAGTTATCATTTGGCTTGCAAGCTGACATGTGCCGCATAAAGGTGTATAAACATAAATAGCAGTGACGCAAGGCTGCTCCATGGCTGCGATCATATGCTCTTTAGACCATTCCTTCATAAAACCATCCTCTTTATGATACCCCTTCCTCGTGTATAAAAAAAGGCGTTTTGCTTCATTCATTATCTCGAAATTGTTTCACTTCTATCTAGTATGCCTCAAAACCAACTTTGCCATGGGGAGTCTTATTCTTATAGGTTTGCTAATCCTCAAAAAAGAAAATCGTTTTTCTTCTTGAGATGCTGATTTTAATGAGTTGCCCTTAACCTGTACAACCAAACCAATCGGACATTTGACTTTCAGTTATCCCCCACCTAGCCGCTTCTGATTCCTCTTACTCCCCGAGGTGGGGGGCTTACTGCCAGTTAGATGTGGGATAAAAAGATGCTGTCCTTTTTGCTTGCTTCCTATGGAATAGCCCTTAAGGAATAGCTTGCTTTAAGGATTCAAATATTGCAAATGTACATCTATATTTGCACTTAATAATACTGCAGCAAGCTGTTGATAAGGCGTCGTTTCAACAGCCCGATAGCCGCGGTCAATATAAAGATGCCTTGCTTCGGGAAATTCTTTTTTAAATAGCTTGCGAAGCTTTTCACCAGCCTTGTCAGCATCAAGCAATAGATAGACATCCTTTTCTGACAGCATCTCCTCCAACTCATCCATTTTACTTAAGCCAATCGTTCCATTTGTACAAATAATCGTAACGGGTTCACTCACAATCTTATTGACTCTTTTTTTATCCGCTAACCCTTCTACAATAATCACTTTTTCTTGACTTTCTTCCATTATCCTCACCCTTTATTCAACAACTAGCAAGTAAGATGCTTGCCAAAGATAGCTGAGGCAATTTAGCTTTAGCAGCTTCTGAAATGAGTTTGCAATGAAAAAGCTGCTTGAACTTGGCTTAGTTAGGAAAAAAACACCCTGGAATGCATCCAAGGTGTGAATTTTTCTTAGTCTTCATTGACCATCGCTTCATACTGCTCAGCAGTCATTAAATTGTCTAGCTCTGATTTATCTGATAGCTCAACGACAATCATCCACGCCTTTTCATAAGGAGACTCATTAACAAATTCTGGACTGTCATCAAGGTCTTCGTTTACTTCTACCACTTTTCCACTTACTGGTGCATAAAGCTCAGATACTGTCTTAACAGATTCGACACTGCCAAAAGGCTCGTCTGTTGTAATATCATCCCCTACCTCAGGTAGCTCAACAAATACAATATCTCCTAATTCAGATTGGGCAAAAGCAGTAATCCCAATTCGAACCTTATCTCCTTCTTCTTTTACCCATTCGTGTTCTTCAGAATAACGCAATTCTTTTGGTGTGCTCATTTTAATCCCTCCATTGGTTTACTCATGTTTATATTTACATATTTCTTGCGAATAAAGCAAGAAAAGGCCCTTTGTTTTTAAGAAAAAGAAGCAAGCGATTCTAGCCTTCCAATACAACGTTCTACAGCCATGCTTGTTCAAATGCTTCTTCTTTGAAACCGACAGTAACTTTTCTTCCGTCTGTTACAATTGGCCGTTTAATAAGCATGCCATCTGATGCTAATATTTCCAGCAATGCGGCCTCCGATTCGTGCTTTATTTTCTCTTTCATATTCAGCTCTCGGTATTTCTTTCCACTCGTATTAAAAAACTTTTTCAATTCCAAACCGCTTAATTCATATAACTTTTTTAATTCTTCTACTGTCGGTGGATTTTCAACAATATGTATTGGTCTTACATCAAATCCATGTGCTGTTAACCATTTTTTAGCTTTTTGGCAAGTGCCGCATTGAGGATACCAATAAAAGGTTAATTGCATCAATATCACCATCCTTGTCAATCTCTCTATCCTATTGCTAGAGCAGCAAAAAAAAGCTGCTGACCTTTCTTTTATACTTTTAACCTTTTAAAACATATATTCGACCACTATAACAAAAATCCTGCCGCCTTAAATATATGTTTAAAATATGACAACAAAATCAGTTGTTTGATGATCACAGAATTAAGAATAGATCGATTACATGATACTTTAGGATGATGGAAAGTGAAGAATGGGTAGGATATTAAATGCAGCTGTCTTTTCAAATGAAAACGGCGCTGTCCTGAAACAACACCGTTTTCTCCTGCTTTTAAACCGTATAACGTTCTGCTGCTATGAGGTTATCAGCTGCTAACCGTTTTTTGGCAATCACATTAATCGGTGTATGACGAGTAAGCTTGCGAAGCGCAGAGATCATCATTCGCAATGTATCACCTTCTTCAATGGCAACGAGCGATTCTTTTGCAAGCTGTTCCACTTCATGAAACGCTTCCTGACAGAAAATTTGCGTATATAGCAGCTTTTGCTGATGCTTTTCTTCTCCATCCTTAGTAATTGCTTTTTCTGTCCGCAATACGACAGACTCCATCGCATACAGAAGTGAGACAATATCGGCAATATTTGCTAAGATTTCTTGCTCTTTTTCTAGTGCTGGCCCGTACTTTTGCGCTGCCAAGCCTGCAATCATTAAAGCGATTTTTTTCGTATTTTTAACTACATATTTTTCTTGAGCAAGCGGCGCATCTCCTACTTCTTCCGGCATAAGCATCATCAACTCTTCTTGAAGCGTTTGGGCTTTTTGTAAAAGTGGCAGCTCTCCCTTTAGCGCCTTGCGCATAAAAGTGCCAGGCACTAACAAACGGTTAATTTCATTTGTCCCTTCAAAAATGCGATTAATCCGAGAGTCACGATACATTCTTTCAATCTCATATTCTTCCATGAAGCCGTATCCGCCATGGATTTGTACCCCTTCATCAACACAGTAGTCAAGCACTTCAGAAGCAAAGACTTTATTTAAGGAACATTCAATGGCGTATTCGGCAATCGAGCTAGCCACTTCTGTTCCATCCTTTACTTGCTCATTTGTCAGCATGCTCATTCTGTCTTCAAAAAGACCGACCGTTCGATATACTGAAGTTTCAGCAGCATAAAGCTTAACTCCCATTGTTGCAATTTTTTCTTTGATGAGGTTAAATTGTGAAATCGGTGTTTGGAACTGCTTGCGTTGATTTGCATATTGCACCGATACTTCAAGAGCTCGCTTCGATGCACCTACTGCTCCAACCCCAAGCTTGTAGCGGCCAATATTTAAAATATTAAATGCAATACGATGCCCTTTTCCAATCTCACCAAGTAAATTTTCCACCGGTACTTCCGCGTCTTCTAAAATCAATGTCCGTGTAGAGGAGCTCTTAATACCCATTTTCTTTTCTTCAGCACCAGTTGAAACTCCTGGGAAATCCTTTTCGACGATAAAAGTCGAGAAGTGCTCACCATCTACTTTCGCATATACAACAAACACATCTGCAAAGGCAGAGTTCGTTATCCATTGCTTCTCGCCATTTAAAATATAATGTGTGCCAGCTTCATTGAGTTTTGCTGTCGCTTTCGCTCCCAAGGCATCTGATCCAGAACCTGGCTCAGTCAATGCATAAGCAGCAAGCTTCTCCCCAGTTGCAAGTTGAGGTAAATATTTTTGCTTCTGCGCTTCGTTTCCAAAGAGAACGATCGGCAAAGAACCAATTCCGACATGTGCACCGTGAGAAATAGAGAATCCGCCCGCTTTTGCCATCTTCTCTGAAATCAAAGCGGAACTCACTTTATCCAACGCTAAACCGCCATATTCTTCAGGTACATCTGCTCCTAAAAGCCCCAGATCACCAGCCTGTTTTAATAGCTTCACAGAAATATCAAACTCATGATTTTCCAGCTTTTCTACTTGAGGAATGACTTCATTTTCGACAAAATCTGCACTCGTTTTAGCAATCATTTGATGTTCATCTGTATAATCTTCAGGTGTAAACATCCTTTCATAAGGAATGTCATCGATTAAAAAGCTGCCACCTTTTATTACCTGTTCTGTTTGATTTGTCATTTTTGTTCCTCCTATCTTTCATATAAAAAGTCATTTTAATTTACGTATAGCCATCAACAAATGATCACAGCAATAATCCTGAAGATTTATAGAATATAGGATTTTATCATATCCACTGTTACATTAATTCAAAAACACCAGCAGCTCCCATTCCACCGCCAATACACATCGTTACGACACCGAATTGAACACTGCGTCGTTTCATTTCATGAATGAGTGAAATCGTCAGCTTTGTGCCAGTGCATCCTAATGGATGACCAAGTGCAATCGCACCGCCATTGACGTTGACAATTTCTTCATTTAATCCTAACTGGCGAATCACTTGAATCGATTGCGAAGCAAATGCTTCATTTAATTCAAAAAGTCCAATATCAGACAATTCTAGACCAGCAAGCTTTAATGCTTTTGGTATCGCTTCGACAGGTCCGATTCCCATTATTTCTGGCGGTACTCCGGCCACCGCAAAGGAGCGAAATTTAGCCATCGGCGTATAGCCAAGCGAATTAGCTTTTTCTTGATCCATGACTAACACTGCGGCAGCACCATCACTTGTTTGCGAGGCGTTTCCAGCCGTCACCGTACCAGTAACAGAGAAAGCTGGACGCAGCTTAGCTAAAACCTCCATGCTCGTTTGCGGCCTGACTCCTTCATCTTGCTCAAACATAACTTGTTTTTCTACTAATTGATGCTTATCATCTACAGAGCGCATCGTTACTTCCACTGGAACCACTTCATCAGCAAATTTTCCATCTGCAATTGCCTGAGCCGCCTTTTGATGGCTTCTAACTGCAAAAGCATCTTGATCTTCTCGCGAAACATTAAATTTTTTCGCAACCTCTTCAGCAGTATGCCCCATCCCCATGTAGTACTCTGGGGCGGATTCCGCTAATTTTACGTTCGGACGAGCGACGTGCCCCATCATCGGGACAAGACTCATGGATTCCGCTCCACCTGCAATAATCGTGTCTGCAGCCCCGATCATAATTCGTTCTGCTGCATAAGCAATCGATTGCAGACCTGACGAACAATACCGATTAATCGTGATTGCAGGAACACTATTAGGCAAGCCCGCTAATGCCCCAATATTTCGGGCCATATTTAACCCTTGCTCTGCTTCAGGCATTGCACATCCAATGATTAAATCGTCAATATTTCCTTCATAGCCGCCTGCTCTTTTCAATGTTTCCTTTACAGCGATCGCCCCTAAGTCATCTGGACGAACATGAGCAAGCGTTCCTTTTTTTGCTCTGCCAACTGGTGTTCTCGCACCAGCTACGATAACCGCTTCACGCATGTAATCTCCCTCTTTTCTTCCGTAATCTTTTTGTGTTGACACGTCTCGCTTCTATATTAATTCTTAATGGATAAGCTACATTTTGTTAAACACGTCATTCAGTAATCAATACGTGCTTACAATGCGCAAAGAATTCTTTTTAAAAATTCTGGAATCATACATATGATGCATCATCTATCACATAGTCTATGACGACAGTTTTAGTTTCTTAAGGGCTTTCCTTTTAGAAGCATGTGCTGCATACGCTGCTGTGACTTTGGTTCCGCAACAAGACTTAAAAATGCTTCCCTTTCTAAATCAAGCAAGTATTGTTCATCAACTAGCGTGCCAAATGGTACTCTGCCGCCAGCAATCACATATGCTAGTTTTTTTGCGATTTTAAGGTCATGCTCCGAAATATACCCCGATAAATGCATGGCTTGAGCACCTAATAACAAAGTTGCATAGCCTGTTTCGCCAACAACCGGTACCTTTTCACGAATAGGCGGTTTGTAGCCCCGCTCATATAGAGCAAGCACAGCCTGTTTTGCATCATATAATTGATGATCAGGATTGACGCTAATTCCATCTGCTTCGTGAAGGAAATTGTTTATGCGAGCTTCTTCGCCAGAAGTAGATACTTTTGCCATCGCAATCGTTTCAAATACTTTGTTCGCTACTTCCTGCAAATCAAATTTCACACCATGCGGCATTGTCCTTAAATGCTTTAAATAAAGCTCTTTATTGCCGCCGCCTCCAGGAATTAAGCCAACACCAGTTTCTACTAGCCCCATATAGGTTTCCATCGTTGCCTGAATATGAGCAGAAGGCAGGCATACCTCCGCACCGCCGCCAAGCGTCATTTGGAACGGAGCAGTGACGACTGGTTTTTGGCTATATTTGATTTTCATCATTGCTTGCTGGAACTGGCGAACTACCATATCAATTTCAAATAAATTATCATCCTGTGCCTCCATTAAAATGAGCGCAAGATTAGCGCCGACACAGAAATTCGTGCCTTGATTTCCAATGACAAGGCCTTTAAAGTGTTGACCTACTTCGTCAACGGCGAAGTTAATCATTTGTAAAATATCTAATCCTATCGCATTATTTGCAGAATGGAATTCTAATAGTGCAACCCCATCGCCAATATCTATTAAACTAGCACCAGTATTTTGCTTCATCAGCTTTCCTTGTTTTTTCAGGCGCTTTAAATCGATGACTCTTGCATTTTCACTGCGTTTTTTATACTCGCCTTTATGATAATAGTAAGTATCGCCATTTACTTCTCGATAAAAGGATGTGTTGCCTTTTTCCAGCATGTCTTGTACCCATGCTGGCACCTCGATATTTTCTTTCGTCATTTTTTCAACTGCTTTTTCAACCCCAATTGCATCCCAGATTTCAAATGGCCCAAGCTTCCAGCCAAATCCCCATTTCATTGCTTGATCAATTGCAACAATATCATCAGCAATCTCACCAGTTAATTGAGCTGCATAAGCAAGAACAGGCGCATGAATGTTCCATAACAACTTCCCAGCTCTATCACCTTGGTATATAAGCGCTTTCATTTTTCGGGCAGGCCCTTTTTCTTGCTTTGCCATTTCCAGCGCTGGTGTTTTTAGTTTTTTTCTTTCTTCATATGTGA
Source organism: Bacillus chungangensis (assembly GCF_030812995.1). Taxonomy (GTDB): domain Bacteria; phylum Bacillota; class Bacilli; order Bacillales; family Bacillaceae_C; genus Bacillus_CF; species Bacillus_CF chungangensis. The sequence continues at coordinate 65,989 of NZ_JAUSTT010000026.1, forward strand.
GGGTATCTGGATTTAATTCAAGAATTTCTTTTCCTTTTTTCAGATAAAAACCTTGCCCTGATTTACTTCCTAACCAACCATTTTCGAGCATTTTCTTCATAAACACAGGTACTTCAAACATGGCTTTTTCTTTGCCTGTCACTTTTTCATATACATTGTTTGCTACATGAACAAATGTATCTAGACCAACAACATCGAGTGTGCGAAAAGTGGCACTTTTCGGACGGCCAATCAAAGTTCCTGTTACCGAATCGAGCTCTCCAACACTAAAGCCTCCGCTAATCATTTCTTGCAAGGTTACAAGCAAACCATACGTTCCTATTCTATTTGCAATAAAGTTTGGCGTATCTTTTGCAAGCACAACTCCCTTGCCAAGGACGTTTTCTCCAAACTCCTGCATAAAAGCGAGCACTTTCGGATCAGTTTGCTTTGTTGGAATCACTTCAAGCAGTTTTAAATATCGCGGCGGATTGAAAAAATGCGTACCGAGAAAATGCTTTTGAAAATCTTCTGAACGTCCCTCAGCCATCGCTTCAACTGAAATGCCAGACGTGTTTGAGCTGACGATACTCCCTTGCTTTCGATATTTGTCTACTAAGGAGAAGATCGATTTCTTTACAGATAGCTCCTCTACTACAACTTCAATAATCCAATCGCATGCAGATAACTTTTCTGCATCATCCTCTAAATTCCCCACCTGAATGAAGGCGGCATTTTCTTTTTTCGTTAACGGTGCAGGTTTTTGCTTAAATAATTTTTTAAGTGCTGCATTTCCTAAACGATTTCTTACTTCCTTATCTTTAAGTGTGAAGCCTTTTGTCTTTTCTTCATCTGTTAATGCCGTAGGAACAATATCTAATAACAATGTCGGAATACCAATATTGGCAAGATGTGCAGCAATTCCTGATCCCATTACTCCAGATCCAATAACTGCCGCTTTTGTCATACGAAGATTCAATGCAATTTCCTCCTTTTTAGGCCATCCTGTCTGGTTCAGATATTATCAACCTTCTGACGGCTCCATTATTCACTTTCATACTTTTTTGAATGAATACTCATTCATTTTGTTGACAAAAAAATAATCTCTTATGAGCTTTACTACTATCATAAAGGATATTCGTTCGTCTCGCAATCATTTTATTCAAAAAAAACAGAATTTTTTATGTATACATAAGCAATACTTCTTACTAACAGAAGTGAAATGAGAGATGATTAAAAATTATACTAAATATAAATCAAAAGAACGATCAACGTTCTTTTGATTATTCATGCTGCTTACTTTTTAAACATTCCTTTTAAAACAAAACCGACATTCGCAGGACGTTCAGCTAAACGGCGCATAAAATATCCATACCAATCATTTCCATATGGGACATATACGCGCATTTTGTAGCCTTGCTGCGCCAACTCAATCTGACGCTCATTTCTAATTCCGTACAACATTTGAAATTCAAACTGGTCATTTGGTATATTGTGATCTTTGACAAATTGAATCGTATGCTCAATAATGGCATCGTCATGGCTCGCAATTGCTGTATAATGGCCATTTAACAAATGCATTTCAATGATTTTTTTGTAATTTTCATCGACATCCTTTTTATCAGGGAAAGCAACTTCAGATGATTCCTTATATGCACCCTTTACAAGGCGAAGATTTGGTGCATAATCATCTAAGTCTTCTATATCTGATCGCGTTCGATATAAATATGCTTGAATGACGGTCCCAATATTATCATATTCTGTTTTTAGCTTTTTAAATATTTGCAGTGTTTTTTCACAGCGGGCGAAGTCTTCCATATCAATTGTTACAAAAACATCGTTTGCCTTTGCTGCTTCTAGTATCCGTTCCATATTATTCATTACAAGCTCATCGGAAATATCCATTCCCATAGAAGTCATTTTAAGTGAAAGCTGGGCATTTAATTTTTCACGTCCAATTGCCTGAATCGCTTGAATGGAATTATCAGCCATTTCATTTGCTTCTTCTGCATTATCGATAAACTCACCTAAATAATCGATTGTCACAACTAAGCCTTTTTTGTTTAAGTCTTTAATAACAGCAACCGCTTGATCAAGCGTTTCACCAGCTACAAAGCGAGCTGCGCCAAACTTTAAACCATAACGCTTAGCCATGTTGGTAAAGAATCTATTCTTCGATAAAAATAAAAAAAAGTTTCGCATTAACCGTTCCATTTTGGCAGGCCCCCTTTGGATTATGGAAAATAAAGTGAAACTTCCATCAATGGGGGTTTCTCTCATCCCCACTGATGGTTAGTTGAACCAATCGGACATTTGACTTTCAGTTATCCCCCACCTAGACTTCTTCGATCCCTCTTACTCTTGAGGTGGGGGTCTTACTGCCAGTTAGATGTGGGATAAATCTTTAAGCATCGGGCTCCCCCGTAAATTGTGAGGTGATTTTCGTTTATTTTCGAATCACCCATCATTATTTGAGGCAGTCAGGGTGAAGCTGCTTTTAGCAGGACAATAAAAAGTACAGATGACGTCTATATACTGCGTTACATATGAAAAACGCGCATACAAAAACCGTTTGAATCGTTCAAGCCATCCTGAAACGTTTTCAAATGACACTCTTCATTTCTATTAAATGAAAAAAGCAGCTAATAAGTTCCATATCACTTCATTTCTTGCCCAATTCGACAATAAGTGATATTAAGTGAAAACTACATAGATATCTTATCACTTTATCTCTATTTAGAAAAGTTTGATCCGTGTCCAACAAACTTCCATTAGCATGTTTGAAAATATAGTCTACGATTCCGACCAGATACTGATTTTTCTTCCGCTTGGATTCTTTGTTTTACTGATGGTAAAATCTATGAGACTAATAAATTTCAATTTCCATCTATGGGAGATTCAAGTAAAAACTTTTCCTTCGTACATGCTGGTCAAAAGAGAAGAGAGAATCTGTTATTTCTAACATTTGCATGTTTCACATCTTTCATTAGAGAAAAGCTGCAAATGAACATCGCTTTAACTTCTCACAAATGAGAATTCAAAGATCATTCCACTCTTGCAGTGAAACAACAGTTAAAATTAGTTTATAAAAGTGTATAAAATCTCTTTATTTTATTATAAACTTTGTTTTACAGTAAAACAAAGAGGTGATGTAAATGAAATACTATTCAATAGGCGAATTTGCTAAATTGATAGGGAAAACAACGCAAACATTAAGAAATTGGGATAA
>NZ_JAUSTT010000027.1 GCF_030812995.1 Bacillus chungangensis
TTCTTGCGAAAAATATTTTTTGTTCTTCGTTTGGATATATCCGATATTTATATGCTTTCAACATTTTCTACACCTACTTTCTGCCTTGTTTTTCAACGTACTGCTTGATTGTTTCTACAGAAGTACCGCCTGTAGTAAACAAGCAGAAACTTCTTGACCAAAACATTTCTTTCCAAAGTTTTTTGTGAACAATGGGAAAGTCACGTTTTATTAGAAGAGAACTTGTACTCTTATACACATTTAGAAACTTTGATCACTCACTATTCGGATGCGCCTTAAACATGCACATGTTTTTTTATAGTGCTATCAAACTCATATTGTATAGACTAATCATAGAACAATCTTTTGGCTTACGCCAACCGAAAATTCATCTCCCATTTTCATTGGCTATGCCCTTTCACATAGTGGGAGAATTCTTTTCGGAAATCCAGTTAAATGGTTTTAAATAAATTAAATCCCCCTACAGAAGTATTCAATCTAAACTAGCTTCTGTAGGAAGTTTTAACTAAATCTACTTTTTACTTACAGATTAACGAAGACTAGTACAATTGATAATGCTTATGTTCTCCCTAATGTAAACCGGAGCGTACGATTCAAAAATGGTGGGATGACTGAAACATGGTCTTCTTCTTCAAAACAGTGATACTTCACTGTTAATCCCTCGATGCCAGCTGTAGATAAACGGTCATACATTTGCTGGGCATCCTCAACCATATGTGGTTTTTCTTGGCTGCCTACACCAATAATCAGACCTGTCTCGGTTTGGGTATCTGATTTTATAAAACGTTTCGCATCCTTCATAATGTAGTGATTTTTCCACCAAATAGAAGGGCTTCCTGCTGCATAATACTGAAAAGCGGAACGTTTCTTAAACAATGTATATAGAACAAAGAAGCCCCCTAAAGAATGGCCGAAGAGTGTTTGCCGGCGTTTGTCGATCGGAAACGCTTTTTCAATGATCGGCTTCAATTCTGACTCAATAAATGTTAAAAAGTCATCCGCTCCGCCTGTAGTCAGCAATTGAAAGCTTTCCTTGCGTACTGGAAACTCATCTTTGTCCGCATACACAGTATAATCGAAAAATCGTCGATTGGTATCAAACGGTTGGTCAGTATTGTAGCCAATTCCCACGACGACAGCAGGGTCAATCTTATCTTTTCTTCGGGACTGAAGGCGAATCATTTCTACCATTGATCCAAAAACCGCATTCGCATCTAAAATATAAATAACAGGAAAGCCTTCTGCAGGTGTTTCAACATGAGGTCTCCAAGTCATGATGCGATACTTAGAACTATTTTTACTAGTTAATTCCCACTGTTCTGCATGAGGGATCGAAAACAACGAGTGATTGGCAATTTGTTCAATGGCCATTCTGTCAGCTCCTTTTTAACAAACGTTTATTTTTTTCTTGCTCTATATAGTAAATAGATAAAATAAGGAACACCAATAATTGATATAACGATACCAACTGGCAATTCTGCCGGAGCAAATATTGTCTTTCCAATAAAATCACCAATGACCACCATCGCCATTCCAATAGCGCCACATGCAGGCACGACAAACCTATAATGAATTCCAACAAGCCTTCTTGCAATGTGAGGTGCTATTAAACCAACAAATCCAATGCTCCCTGCAACTGAAACACAGGCACTTACAAGCCCTACACAACAAATCAGCAGTACCCCTCGTTCTCTCTCGGTATTGATGCCAAGACCTGTGGCACTCATTTCATGCAATTGGAGTAAATCAAGCATTTTCGCTTTGCTCCATATGATCGGAACCAACATGATTACCCATGGCAGGGCTGTCATAACATGGAGCCATGAAGCACTGTAAATGCTTCCTGCTAGCCAAACAACAGCCATTTCAAAATCATTTGGATTCATTTTCAGTGAAATAAACAACGTTATTGCGCCAAACCCAGAACCTAATGCAATTCCAACGAGTATCAGCCTTTGAGGATCAATAGTCCCACGATGCCTTGCAAAAAGATAAAGCAGCATTACGGCAGCTAGGCCGCCTAACCAGCCAAACAACGGCATTGTCATGACCGAAAACCAGCTTGCGCCTTTGATCGTTCCTTGAAAGAAGAACATATATAGTACGATCGCAGTGCCTGCCGCGGCATGAATCCCTAATATACTAGGATCAGCTAATTCATTTTTTGTGATACCTTGAAGAACAGCCCCTGCAACTCCCAAACCAAACCCCACAACAGCACCGATCACGATACGAGGCAAGCGAAACTCGAAAATGACAAGGTCATATTCTGCTACGGTATGAATTCCAAATAATGTTTGCAAAACATCCGATATCGGGATATCAAACGAACCATTTGTTAAACTTACATACATTCCACAAACAGTCACCACGCATGTAAGAAGAAAGACGAGCCAAAATCGAGTAGAAGGCGAAGATTTTATCATTCTTTTTCTCCCCCTCTCGTCTTAATTAAGTATAGGAAAAAAGGGACGCCAAAAAGAGCCGTTACTACGCCAATTGGCGTTTCAAATGGATGATTGATAAATCGACTGATTAGGTCGCACCATGATAAAAATAATGCGCCTAGCATCGCTGCATACGGAATGATTTTTCTATAATCTTGTCCGATAAGAAAACGCGTGATATGTGGAATGATCAACCCTACGAAAGCGACTTTTCCAGCAATTGCAACTGAGATTCCTGTTAAGATAGCGACACTAAGCATTGCCAGCCCTTTTATTACAACAACATTCATCCCCAATCCCGTCGCTGTTTCTTCTCCAAGCGAAAGTCCTGTGATGGAACGGGCAAGAACGATAGCGAGGCCGATGCCGACAATCGCAAATGGAATAGATAGTTTGATAAGAGTAGGGTCCATTTGATGAAGGCGAGCATTGTACCAAAAACTAATATTTTGTGAAACTTGGTAATATGTAGCCAAAGCTTGCGAGATTCCACCTAAAAAAGTTCCAATAATAGTACCTAAAATTGCTAGTGTTAAAGGAGAGGAACCTCCTGGAAGCAGTCTTGCTGTTCCATAGACAATCGCTGCACCTAATGCCGAGCCCATAAGAGAGTACGAAATCAAAGCCATAGAAGAAACTCCAGGCATCAAAATCATACATAATGTAATCGCAAAGACAGAACCGTCTGAAACACCCATAATAGAAGGGGATGCAAGATAATTTCTTGTCATCCCCTGCATTAATGCACCTGATACAGCCAGAAATGCACCGATAAGAAATGCACCTATCGCTCGTGGAAACCGAGATGTCTGAATAATCAAATGCTCCATATTTTCTGGGTCAAAATGGAATAAGGCGTCCCACATTGTCCGATAACGGATCGTTTCTGTACCATACCGAACAGATAGGATGATCGTGGCAATTGTGAGAACAATCCACAATGCGATAATCACTGCTTGTCGATCTCCAACAGTTGACCGCATCTCTTATCTTCTCCTTTCAGCTACTTTACAAGTTCTTTTAGGGCAGCCTCTAAGAAATGCATTCGGCCCCATGCTGAACTGCCTTGTGCAAGTGGATCAATCACATTAACAAATACATTGTCATTCTTCACAGCATTCATATTTTTTACGATTGGATTATTTAGCAATTCGTCTAGTGCATTTTCGTTATCTGCATTTTCATCGTCAGCAAATTGAATGAACAAATAGTCTGGATTTATTCTCGCTAATTGCTCAACAGAAATATTTTCTTGTGCTTTAGCAGCCGCTACTTCATCTGGCAGCTTCAATCCTAGATCATCGTATAAAACGGGATTAAAGAATACTGCTTCTGGATAAATGAAAACTTGCCCACCCCGAATGCGAACGGCAAGGACATTTTTGTCTTGAACTTCAGCAATTTGCGATTTCGCGGTTTCTACTGCTTTTTGATATTGTTCAATTTCTTTCTCAGCTTCTTTTTGTTTTCCAGATAATTCAGCCAATAAATGTAAGTTAGCTTCCCAATTTACAGCATGATGTGAAACTAAAATAGTCGGTGCAATTTTTTCTAGTTTTTGTACAACCTCTTCAGGAAATTTCGCTGTACCAAGAATAACATCTGGTTTTAACTTTAATATTGTTTCAAAATTAGGCTGCGTTTTTTCCCCTATAGATTCTGCTTTGTCTGTAATAGATTTGTAGATTTCCGGGAACTCACCGCCAAATGTAACCGCTCCAACTGGATGTACATCAAGGACAACCGCATCTTCGAGTGCTTCTATTGCACCTGTAATAACAATACGCTCGACTTTTTCTGGAACTGTATATTGTTTGCCTAAGTATTCAATTGTACGTTCCCCATTCGTATCTTTTGCTTCTTTTGCTTTGGATTTTTCGTCGCTTTTCTCCTTCTCTGGAGCAGAAACTTCAGTGTCTTTTTTCGTGTTTTCTGCCCCACTTTTATCTGTGTTCCCACATCCAGCAAACACGAACATGAGTGCCAGCAATCCTACTAGCCAAATGATTTTTTTCATCTTTTCTATAGAACCCCTTTCGCTATATAAATGAAATAAATATATCATTGATAATGATTATCAATGATAAGCATAGCGAAAAAGCTGCTATATTGACATGGACTAAATCCAGAAGGATGATGGATAATTTTCTGACAGTATCCTCTCTGCTTCATTTAGCATTCGTAAATGTGCATGGGCAGAATATTCTCTCCATGGATCAGAGGTGATATCATGTACCTTGCAGCGCTTAACAGCACGTATCGATTGCCACTCATTAGAAATTTTCATTTTTCTCCATTCGTGAAGTGTTTCACTATCCTGACAAATCAGCATGAGCAGGTGATCTGCCTTCAGTGTATGTAGTTCTTTGACTGTCACAGCATCATTATAGATCCCTTTTCTATTCACAAAAGCTGGTGTTAATGCTAAGTCCTTATACAAAATATTTGCAACACCATGATTACAATACAAATACATATTCTGATGCAGCATTCTAATCACAACAATCGATTCATTGGCGATCGACTGCTGCAGTTGTTTTCTAACTGTGCGAACCTTTTGATCATACTCTTTCAGCCAGTGATTTGCTTGCCAAGTTTCCCCTAAAAAATCTGCTAATAAAACAAACTGTTCGCGCCAATTCTTGCAAGATGAGGGGAGATAAAAAACGGGAGCTATCGTCTCCAATGATTGTTTCTCCTCTTCAGAAATATCCTCCATTGCAATAATCTGCTCTCCTGAAATTTGTTGAAGCAATTGAATATTATCTTGCCAATAATAATTTTGGCGATATGCTTTTAAATGGATAGGGATCTCATTGCGGTAATGCTGATAATAATATTCCGTCCACTTAGGATGAAGAGGTGCTGCATATGGCATGATATTCAATGGCAACAAGTAGCCAAGCAGCTGCGGATGATAGACAATGAGCTTCCTGCGCCGTTTTTTCATATAGATTGTTGGTGAAACGCCAATTACTTTTTTAAATCTTCGGCTAAAGTAAAACTCGTCCGAATAACCGACTTGATGAGCAATATCACGAACACGAACATCCATATTCGCCAATAGTCTTTTTGCCTCTTTCAACCGCAGATCTGCAACATACTCCATAGCAGAAATGCCGTATTTTTTCTTGAATAAATCAACAAAATACTTCGGACTAATTTCTGCCATTTTTGCAAGCTGATCAATCGTTAAAGATTCTGAAAAATGCTCTTCTATATATTGTTTTACAACATGCAGCGCTTCAGATGCATTCTCTGCCTTTACACTATTATTTTTATAGATATAGTAGAGTATTTCCTGAAAATCTATTTGACAACGAAACTCTTTCATTCTTTCTTCGCTGTTCCATCTTTTACACAACTTAGTACACATAGCTGATAAATGCTCCGAAGGATAAATGATCATCCTCTTTTTTGGAAACAGCTTTGATTCCTTGGTCATTTTCATCGATTTTTGATTTTTATCTAAATACATAAATACATCGAAGTGAAATACAAAAAGTTCGAAATCATTGTCCGACGCGACTGTTCCAAACGTTTCATCAGGCATGCAAAGGCAAACGGAATGGCGATCTAGCTCATAGCGCTGATTACCAAGAACAAGCTCAGTTCTGCCACTTTTCATGATGATAAGCGCATAAGAAAAAACTAGCTGTTGCTTTATTCGCGCACCCCAACTTCCCTTTATGAAATCTACTGATCGGAGTCTGAATGATAAGTGATCTAGCATCGATTGAACCCTCCCCCACTTTCTCATCATGATCCATTTCTATCACCATTATATTGATAACGATTATCAATATCAAATTAATTTGTCATGATCGGTTCAAGCCATTAGAAAAAAAGCGGCTGAGAGCATAATCGTTTCTTACTTTAGAAATGACACAAAATTGCTTTACCTCATTCACCACTCATCATTCGTTTTTGTCTATTTATTTTTTTCCTAAGAGTCCATACAAAGCAAATGCAGTTAATTCCTCCTTCAATGCTTCTGAAAAGTGAAGGTCATACTTCTTTTTGCTGATTCTTTCGTGATTCAAAATAGATAGAACAGAGGATGTAAAGCCAAGCCTAAACAATAGAAAATCAGAAATAAGTTTCATTTCCCCTTTATTGATTCTCGTTATAATTTCTTTTTCATACCCATTTTCTTGATCGATTTGTTGAAGGTATATATCAGAAAGTTCATGGTGGTGGAGGCTCTCTGTCAGCAAAATTTTTAGTTGTTCCTGATGCTTCTCAATCCAGTTGATTTTCTCCTTCACATAAATTTTGATTAGACTTTCCGTAGACAATTCCTTGGCATCTTGTTTAGGAGGCTGTTCTTCATTTGGTGTTACACAAGCAATGAGCAAATCTTTTTTTGAGTGAAAATATTTATACACAGCTGCCTCTGACAGATTGCACGCCTTTGCTATTTCACTTGTTTTTGTCATATCGTACCCCTTTTTTGCAAAGAGAGATCTTGTCCTTTCAATAATAAGTTGCTTTGTTCTTTCTCCTTTACTCAACTTTTTCCTCCTTTTAACATTTTTGAATATAAAGTGAAACTTCCATCAGTGGGGGTTTTCTCTCATCCCCCACTGATAAGAAGTAGAACAAAGGCTAAGATCGCAACGTCCTGTTGCAACGCCTTTGTGACCGACATCCTGTCGGCCCGAACCAATCGGACATTTGACTTTCAGTTATCCCCCACCTAGACTTCTTCGATTCCTCTTAACTCTTGAGGTGGGGGCCTTACTGCCAGTTAGATATGGGATAAATAAATAAGATCAGCATCACTTATGCTGATCTTATTTGGCTATTTTCTATTATAGAGGCTGTTCAAAAAGTCTGCAAAAGTCACTAGCTAAAACAGAACTGCTCTTACTTAAATGAAGCAAATCCATGATCAGCCATGACAACACTTCCGTTTATTGCATCTGCTTCATCAAGTGATAGTAAATAAACGGCATCTGCAAGTTGCTCAGGAGTTGTTAAATCATTACCCATTACTTTTGACTTCATTGAATCAAGCAGCCCTTTATTTTTATAGCCCTGAATTATTGGTGTATCAACAATTCCAGGTGCTGCCGCAACAACCCTTATCCCAAACGGCGCCAATTCTAACGCAGCTGATTTCGTCATCATGTTGATAGCGCCTTTCGTTGCATGATAAGCAAAAGTTCCAGGAGAAGCTAAAAACCCAAATACAGAAGTTGTATTAATAATAACTCCTTTGCTGCCAAGCTCCTTCATTTTTCTAGCAGCCGCATAAATTCCGTAAGCAACCCCATGCTGATTGACATCAATTATTTGATGATATATATCCATGTCCATCTCTAATACAGGAGTAGACTTACCCATTCCAGCGTTATTAAACATAATATCTATTCGTCCATAGACATCCACTGCTTTTTCAACAAGCGCCTCCACTGCTTCTAATTTCGTCACATCTGTTTTCACAAAAATGGCCTCTCCGCCTTCAGCTTCGATTAACTTTACAGTTTCTTCTCCTGCGGACTCATTAAAATCCGCCACTACAACCCGATCCCCTTTTCTAGCAAACTTTAAACACGCTGCACGACCAATTCCACTTGCCCCTCCAGTAATAACCGCAACTCGTTTTGTCATATCTATTAACCCCTTTGCCTGAAATATAAGTTAGTACTCACTAACTATTACGGTAAAAAAAATAATCATTCATTTTGTGTTCAAAAAAGTCATTGAAAGGCACACGCAAAATGGTTGGGACGTATGTTCTACTTGGGCTCTCAGCCTCATAAAACGTCCAATTCAATATGGCATCTTACGATAAGACTTATTTTGAACATTGTTTATAGTAATGACTATAATGCAAGTATCTATTATTTTTATTTACTAGTCAACCTATTTGCACACTGCTTATATTATTTTTTAATAAAACGAAAATAGGATTCTAGACCTGCTGATCTAGAATCCTATTTTTAGAAGACAAAAAACTCTCCAAATAGCGAAACAAGAAAGGAAGGAACGGTCGCTCTCTGATATCGATTGAATAGCTAAAAGCGCCTTTTCTTACATATTCATCTTCCTCATTACACGACAATTTGTGTGGAAAACTAAAAAGTAACTTCTGCTTATACCGGTTGAATCGCTATTAAGAGTAGTAATTCTACCACTTTGAAAGCGTTACCAAAAATAAAATTGGTTTTTTATCGATATGACAGCCTAATGTAATGATTTTCTATTCAACTGTAAACAATGATAAAGTAGATTGTTTTATTTTTTCTTTCACATCTTCTATATAAGTATCTAGCTGCATTTTGATGCTGCTTTCGTTTAAGTCCACTTTTGCTTGATAAGTAGAAATCGGTAAATATACTTCTTCCCCTGCTTTTTTGACAAGATAAAAAATATACTCATTTCCTGTCTCAGTCGGTGTATAGCCTTCCGAGATGATTCGTTGGTTGTTATTGAATATCGCATATGGTTCAATGACAACAATTCTTTTTGATTGTTCGTTTACATTGTTAACAAAAACATCTTGAATGATAAATTCATTTTCCGTCCAATAATATAATGGTAGACCATCTTCTGTCGTTTCCATATGATTGATTGATTTATCTGTTGCTGTCACTTTTACGACTAAATCTGAATCTGCAGCTAAATCTTGTGCTTCTGTGTAAATTTTTTCATGCTTTTCATGCATAAAAACATTTTCAATATTTGTTGCAGTCTCTCCCCCATTTTTAAATGTTGTAAAGATAATTGTGATACAAGATACTAACACGATCAAACAAATACCAATGAACAATCGTTTTTTTCGTATATGCTCTTACTCCCCTTTCTATTTGAATCCCGATATTATTTTTAAGACGTCATATTTTAAATTACACTCACTTACCATAAATGGCACGAACAATTATAACTCCAATATAGGTTCTGAAAGCTACTTCGTAAAGAGTATTGGCGTGTATAGATTATAAACGCTTGGCTTGTATGAAAAAAGAGGAGTGGATATTTATGTAAACCAATATCCACGAGCTTATGTTTCTACTTAGTAGATTTTCCACATAAATATGTGCTTATAACGATTTTAATAGCACTTAAGTGACGTTTTCTTCGAAGTTTCCATGACATCTGTTACCCAAGTTTCTGCAGGCATTTGGTAAATTTTAATTATTTATATATGTCAACTGTTAGCATTTTTCTTCCAAAGGAATTCTGTTACTTTTTATACATGAAAAGCATATACCCATGTACTAATTGTTGACGCTAAAATAAAAGTGTGGAGAATCATGTGCTCTACATTTGGTGTCGGGTTATTTTTAATACTAGGCAAAATGATAATCGTTTTCGCAAAGATTCTCTCATGTACTTGCGGCCAAGTTTCGTTGTTTGGCATTTTATAAACGGAAATACCAGTTGTGTAAGGGAGCCACCAATTAAGAAATGCCCCCACCACCACGAGCATCCAAATCACTGCACCAATACCTATGAAGATAGGCTTATCCGTGAGCGTAAGGAAGATTGGAATAAGCATGGTGATGCCGTTTATGACCGCCTCTTTGCGGCGCTCTTTTACTGTATAGTAGCGAATGCCGTTGAAAGGATATAAATCAAATAAGGTAGTTACTTGATGATAAAACAACGTAACGATTTGTATTGCCAGCACTGCAGCCATTCGTTGTTCCTCCTTTATTACTTTATTTGCAAACAAATATTTAGCTAGGAGTCAAATTGCAATTGAAAACCGCTAATAAGAGCATTTAACCCCATTTCAAACCACTCATCGTAATATGCTTGCGGCGCCGTAGGTGGGTCAGGCAAATTGCCTACTTCGGCCAAAGCATGACCAATAACGAACACAGATATCGACTGAATAACAAAAAGCGCCTTTTCTTGCTCGATATTCATTTCTTTCATTGCTGCCAAAATTGGTGCAGAAAGCTGAAAGGCAACTTCATCTGATACTGGTTGGATCGCAATCAATGGCACTACGCCAGGGTGCTTTCGTAATGTAGCTCTAAAATTAGCTGCGAGGCGGCGCAAGGCTGTTGGCCACGATTTCATCGGCATTTCTGGCAGCACAGCTTGAACTGCTGAAAAATCGACGATTTTCTGCAGCAATATCCCCTTGTTAGGTAGATGATAATAAAGTGAGGCGGCCTCAACGTTCAAAGAGGCTGCCAGGCGACGCATCGATAAACCAGAAGGACCATGTACATCTAGAATGTCAAGAGCGGCTTTAATAATAAGATCGTGGTTTAATGACTTTTTTGATGAGTCTTTCATATATTTTAGATTCTCCTTCTCTCTATCTAACAATGTTAGTTTAACACTGTTAGGTTGTTAAACACAACGATTTATTTAAAAAGAAGACACTTTTTTCTTTATGTGCTGCTGATTCATAAAGTTTTCCTTATCCTTTAGTCCCAGGCATTTGGATTTCAGTAATCGTTCACCAAGCACTTCTAATCTTCTATTCTTGAAGCAAAGGCTGTGTTGCAAATGAAATGTAGAATAAATTAATTGTTTTAGTTATTCGTGAAAAAGGCTGAAAAGCAATGCTTTTTTTGTCATGAATTCCTTGACGTTATATGCTAGAATAGGAGAGGAATGATCCAGTTCTTAAAAGTTATTGCACATCCGTTTTTTTATCTCTGGATCATAAAAATAAGGGGAAAAGGAGGGAAAACGATGAGTGAAAAATTACTGCAATTAATCGTTGAGAAACTGAATCATATTGAAACTGATCTTTGCTCCATTAAAGATGAACAACAATTGATGAAAGCTGACATTCAATCTATTAAAGATGAACAGCAATTGATGAAAGCCGAGATCCAAACAATGAAAGAAGATATCCAAACAATGAAAGAAGATATTCAAACGATGAAGGAAGATATTAGAAGATTGGAGGCCAAATTAGATAGCGTCACTACCCAAGTAGGACATAATACCGAAGAAACAGTAAAAATCAATTACATTGCGGATAAAGTGAACGAACATGATTTAGATATTAAAATGCTTAAAAAGATGGTTGCGATGTAAATGAAATAGCTCCTGTATTAGGTGTGAGTAAGCCCGTTTTATTAAAAGGCAAAGCTTTTAATTGCCCCACCAACAACACTTTTAGTTTTTATCACCAGCTCTTAAACCTCGATTAACTTCTTTTGAATATAAAATCTCGAAATTTAGTACAAGTACAATTCATTTATTAAAAAGTTTATGAAAGAAAGAACGGTTTCATTGATGCCGTTCTTTCTCAAAATTTAAAATAACAATAAAAAAATCGAAAAAGTCAACGAAGGACGTTGACTTTTTCAAATATTCATCATTCTAGTTGGTTATATTTTAATTTCTTGATAAATCAACAGCTAAATCATTGATTATTTGAATTTTTAAGGCAAGTACGTACAAGAGAAAATCTTTATTAGTAGACCATATCAAAAATCGGCTGAGAAGAGAACGTACTGTACAATGTCAGAGGAACACTCTTTCCATGCCCTCCTAAACCCACATTATCATAGTAAAGAACCGGTTGCCGATACAAAGAGTTTAAGTGATACAAGTTATTTAGTTGTAACAAAGCATTCCTCTGAACGTCCTGGTTTATAGTAGTATGATCCAAGCTCATGCCTACATATGGTTGTGAGTAATGATACAAGCTAGGGACAGTTTTAATCAATGGCAACCACGTATTATCTACTTTTCCTTCCTCCTTATTAAGATCAATGTTCGTTATATTTTTTGGGGAAAATAGGTTTTTAATTCGTTTCTTCTCATTATCGATATTTATTGTATTATTTGCAGCTGTTCGAAGTTCTGACTCAGCTCGCGTAGGCATAAATTGTTTCTTAGACAAAGGAGTAGGAACATGACGAATATTCATTCTATCCCCCGCTTCAGGAAAATGTCTGGATGATTGTTCTCTTGGAGTGATCAGATAATGACGATAGTCTGTTTTAAAACCCATGGATACATTTTGTTCATTCAACTGCTTTTGAAAGATATCTTTAAATCGAAGGTTAGGGTTTTCGCGGCTACGAATGTTTTGGATATTAGACGCGACCGCCTTCTTCCAATTTTCACCGAACGTACGGTTCCATTTATCAATCCCTTTATTCCACAAGTCATCATGATTTCCTCCACTAACAGCAACTGTACTCATTTGAAAAACTCCTTTCTTTATCGAGGTTTAGCGTTTGAACCTTTCATTGCAACTTTTATCATGTTTTTACTGTACTATTATTGACTTACTTAAGTATTTTGGATTGTCCTAATAATCGTCTACTTTCAAAATGTTGAATTCCGTACTTTGATAAAACCTCCTCCAATGAATACTCATTACACTGTTTGACTGTAAAATATAATAGGGAGCATTCCTCCTTTCTATCTTTTAACAGACTATATTTATAGTCCTTTTTGTTAGAAAAAACGATAAAGTTAAGTGAAACTTCCTTCAATTGTTTTTCTCTTATAGGATTTTAAGCTAAAAAACGCATCTTTGTGCCGATGTGTTCAAGAAGATTTCCTAATCCTATCATAAAGGACATTTACTGGAATAGAAGTGAGAGGTGAGAGATGACCTTCCCACCACTCATAATCTATGAATAGCCTAACCTTCTCGATTACTCTAACTCTTGAGAAGAGGGTCTTAACTTACCAGTTAGATTTTTTAAATATATCGGCTAACGATAGATTATGTTTATAGTCTATAAGATTATTTTTTGAATATCATTAATATAAATTTACATTGTCCAAACGCTCTAAACTCTTTAAGTCGAGTATGATATTTCTCCCCCCACTCATTGAAAAATGTTTTGTAAACGCAAAGTGGTACTTTAAAAAGATACATATATTCCCTTTCTTTAGTTCTCTTCTCTGGACTTCCTCTCTAATATCCTTCACGCTTACCTCAATAGGTCTCTGCGAATAGTAAATAGAGAAAGGCCAAGTTTGTTCAAACAGCAAAGTAGTTCGACTTTCGGTGTTTGCCAATGCTTTCTTATCAGTCATAAGGAGCACTACATCTTTATCTACAGATGAAAGACCCGCCATTTGTTCTGCAATGCTGTTTATTGCTTGTCTATTAAATGGGTCTACGTGATCATTCAACCAAAAGGCATAAAGAATTGGCTCTGCTTCAATGTAAGCCTTTTGTTCAGCGTATATATAGTTCGCTGTAAGCAATGTAACAGACATTAGTAACAATAGACACGTTCCATAGATCCTGTGTATTTTTTTTGGCTTTAACTGATAGTATATGCCTATCTTTCTTATTCTAAGCACTAGTTGTGAGTGGCCTCCAAACCAATTTGCAGACATGCTGCTTTTGGAAAATTGGCTGATGTTAAGCTCTGCCTGCCTGAGAAGAAGCATTCCATAATCGATGCATTCATTCTTTTTTAGCAGACGCATCACTTGAAAATCACATAAAACTTCACTGTCGTCCTGCATTTTCCGCATCCCGAATTGGATAAGGGGATTAAACCAATGGATTGCTTTTAACATATCTCCAATAAAAAACACGATCGTATCCTTCTGTTTATAATGTTGAAGCTCATGTAATAAAATGTACCGCAATTCCTCCGTTTTAAAGTTTTTTTTGCAGTCAAAAGGAAGGAGAATACACGGTTTCAAAATACCGTGAATAACAGGGATCACGCTCCCTGACATCATCAAATCTATTTTCCTTTTAATACCGAGTTCCTTCTTGCAATGGTCAAATATATGAATGATTTCCTCGTTTTCACAAACATTTCCGTTTACAAACAGCTTCTTAAACTTTCGATTGCGATATATGTTTTTTGTTGTAAAAATGATGAAACCGATCAACCATAGAATGCCACATCCTGTTAAAATTCCATTCATAGTAGTGCCAAATTTGTATTGTTCCACCACGGAAGGGTCTTTTATAGTGGCGGTATCGATCGTTAAAGCACCGTCTTTATATACCCTCACCGCTTTTTTGATCTCACTCTTTCCATCATATATATTGTTGATTGCGTTTACTGCGGAATTCAAAACTGGACCAATGCTATACTGTTTTTGATAGAAGTATCTATCGGTCATATTCTCAATACTAAACGTACTCGGAATGTGAAAGGGAAGTATTAACTTTATGAGAACGATAAGCCACAAGCAGTAGATCATCCATGGGTGAAGCCATTTTCCACCTATACGTCGCAATAGTAATATGATTAGGACAATAACAGAAGCAGCAATAGATAATTCCATCACTTTTAAAAAAAGTAATTGTATGGCCATAGACATCACTCTTTTTCGTCTTTTTTCTCAATACAGCGTTCTAATACCTCTTTTAATTCTTTTACGTCATTTTTTGATATTTTTGCGTCTTTTAGAAAACTTGCTACCATTGTGCTGATATTTCCATCATAATACATATCAACAAATTGCTGTCGTTCAAGACGAAGATAATCTTCCTCCTTTACAAGAGGGAAATAATGGTATACTCGACTGTCATTTTCGTCGATGGTGTAACCTACTATCTTTTTATTGACAAGGTTTCTCAGCAGTGTCTTAATTGTTCTAAAATGCCATTTCGAATTTTTAGATACCTCATCAACAATTGCAGCTGCGGTACACGTCTTTTTTTTCCAAACTACTTTCATGACAACCATCTCAGAATTGGTTATATTTCTTGTATTCATCTACCTTCTCCTACAATCAATTTATAGGTAGCACCTGTTACCTGATATTTCTTCGTGGTATATTTCCTCAATTACATTTAGACTATTATTATAGTCTACCCTTCCTGTATAAACAACATTTTCATTTCTTCATACATTTTAACCAAAACATACTTTTCTAACAAATTTATAAGAGAAGGCCTCTATTCACCATTGTTTCTCTCCAACAGATGTACAGCCGTTTAACCTTATATTTCTAGATCTTTAATGATAAAAGAAAGAACAAAGGATCTTAGAATTTACGTTTATCTTAACATTTCATTGAACTAGAAAAGCCAACGACTTCTAAGAAACGTTGGCTTTGCAAATGATTAGTAGTTCCAGTTTTTCACTAGTTAACTGTAATCAATGATAAAGTAGATTGTTTTATTTTTTCTTTCACGCCTTCAATATGAGTATCTACTTCCATTTTGATGCTGCTTTCATTTAAGACCACTTTTGCTTGATAAGTAGAAATTGGTACATATACTTCTTCCCCTGCTTTTTTGACAAGATAAAGTGAAACTTCCATTAGTGGGGTTTTCTCTCATCCCCCATACAAAGGATCTCAAGCTAAAAAGCGCGACGTCCTGTAGGCTCGAACCAATCGGACATTTGACTTTCAGTTATCCCCCACCTAGACTTCTTTGATTCTTCTTACTCTTGAGGTGGGTGAATTACTGCCAGTTAGATGTGGGATAAAAAGTATACTCATTTCCTACCTTCGTCGGTGTATAGCCTGCCAAGGATTTTATACCAGTGAAAAGAAGCAAACATTTAATTCTTCGTTAAAATAATCGGCTCACCCTTTGTAACGACAATTGTGTGTTCTACTTGAGCAACAAGGCTTCCATCCGGAGTTTTGTAAGTCCAACCGTCTCCTGATTCAACGATCATATCCGCTTTTGTGGAGATGAACGGTTCTACAGCGATTACTAACCCCTCTTTCAGCAATGCATTATCCAGTGGGTCAAAGTAATTCAAAATATGGTTTGGCTTTTCATGAAGCGCTCTGCCGATGCCATGGCCAGTCAAATTCATGATCACTTGAAAGCCATTTTTCCTTGCTTCATTCATTACTGCTCTGCCAATTTGATTTTGCCTTGCGCCAGCCTTAGCTTTCGAAATCCCTTTTTGAAAGGCGCTTTCGGCTGTATCGCAAAGTTTGTATAGGATCGAATCGCCATTTCCGACAACAAAAGAAATACCAGTATCAGCAAATAGGTCATTTTTAGAGCCAGAAACGTCAATATTAACTAAATCACCATCTTTGATCACTCGATTTCCTGGAATGCCATGAGCCACTTCATCATTTACACTAATACATGTAAATCCAGGAAAGTTATAAGATTTTTTCGGACCTGATTCCGCTCCATATTGATCAAATAAAATACCCGCACGATCGTCAAGTTCTTTTGTCGTCACCCCTGGAACAGCAAGCGCCTTCAGTTCATCGCGAATATCCGCAACAATCTTCCCGATTTCTCTTAATCCTTTTAATTCTTCTTCATTCGTAACAAGCATCTCGATCTTCCTTTTTCATTTATTTTATAATCTACAGTATGTTAATCATGTTAAAAAATAGCCGCAATCAATTTTTCTAAAACTTTAGGCTGGTTTTTTTAAAATAGCATTAGCTTCGAGCACTAAACAAGCAACACATATACCGTCATTATATTTATATGCATGCCTATGATCTATCTTTCTTCAGCTATTGTCACTCTGAAAGTTTTCTGAGCTTTAGCTGTTTTTGATACGTGTATTTGAAATGCCTTGGAGCGAACAACGCACTTAGATTTAGTTTACATGGACAAATAAAAAAACTCAAAGCAACCTTACGTTTCAAATTTTAAAAAGTGCTAAACCAATATCCGATAGCTGATCCGACATAGTTTCCTACAATATAACCTAACGTTCCAATTAATAAGATAGGAACGATCAATTTTGTCCATCCTTTTGAGATTGCCATAGCTGCGGCAGTTGTTGGCCCTCCGATATTGGCATTACTTGCTAAAATAATTTCTTCCAGGCTAAATTTAAATAGCTTTCCAAGTACAAGCGATACACATAAATTAGTCAGTACCATAATGGCTACAAACACTAGCAATAAAGGTGATTTTTGAAAAATGAGAGTAATGGAAGCAGGCACTCCTATTACAACAAAGAATAGATAGATTAAGAACGTTCCCAGTTCTTGTGCGCCGTTTAATTGCTCAAAAAAACGGGAAAATATCGTGACAACAAGAACCGTTATCGTTGTTAACATCAAATATTTATCTGCTAATATGCCATGGAGCACATTAAAAATGAAAGTTTCATTTTCCCCTGAAGGAATCATGGTGCCAAATAGCTCAGCCATTTTAAAGGAAACAGCCACAAGCGTAAATGCAGTACCGATCGAAAGCGCTATATCTTTTAATGAAACCTCACGTCTTTTCCAATAGGAGGAAGCCTGATTCTCTGCATTAGAAGCTTTTGCTGCTTCATCTATATAAGGTGTATGAAACCGCTTCCTAATAACATGAATAGCTGGGAGGATCATTAATACAAAGAAATACAATGCCATCATCATATTATCTGAGACAACGGCAGCTGAAACAAGCTGGCCAGGCGCCTCAAACTTTGTAGCAAGTGCTGCAAAGTTTACTCCTCCCCCAATATAAGAGCCAGTCATCATCGCTCCCACTTTTTCGAGTCCTGGGATAGCATCTTTTAACAAAAAAAAGCCGATTATAGCTCCAGCCGTCGTTCCAGCAGCGCTTAGAAAAAACATGATAAGCAACCGACCGCTCTCATTCCATATTTTCTTGATGTTCGCTTGAAATAAAAGTAATGGGATAGCTAGAGGTACGACATAACTCCATACCGCATCGTACACAGACGCTTCTGTTGGTATGATATATAAATTGGATAATAGCATAGCACCAACAAGAGCAATGATCGCTCCCGAAACCTTTGCTGCCCATTTATATTTTTGCTCTAAATAAATACTAATCGCTGCCCAACCAGTTAGGAATGCCCACAGCAGCCATGTATCGTCTGGTTTAATCAGAGTGTGACTCATACATATCCTCCAGCTTTTATGTTTTTCTTTCAATGAAGTGTTTTATATTGTAGCTTACATCTCTTCATTTGAAAATACCATTTTGGAATAAATCATGATTGTTTCATCAAGATAAAACAAAAAAACCTTTAATAAAGACGATGTTCTTTCCAAACAAATCATTCTAATTTGTTGATGGAATGAAATGGCAGTTAGAGGTGTTTATTCGTATATCAGATAAAGTTGAACTGCACTCCAATTGTTAGATACACATCTAACAATTGGAGTACAGTTCATTTCTCTTACTCTTGAGGTGGGGGTCTTGACTCGCCAGTTAGATGTGGGATAAAAAAACATGCGTACAAATATGTACACATGTTAGAGCATTTCTATTATTTTTATTACGTCTTAGATCTAGCAAGCAAATAAAGAAAGTATGGTGCACCTATAATGGCTACAACGATTCCAGTTGGAATCTCGGAAGGCTGCAATATCCAGCGGCCGATTGTATCGGCTAGGATAAGAAGCAGTGCTCCTGTCAACGCAGAAGCTGGAAGCAAGAACTCATGCTTTGATCCTACTAGACGGCGAGCCAAATGCGGACCAATCAAGCCGACAAAACCAATGCCGCCGCTTACAGCTACACAGGCGCTGGCTAAACCGACAGCAGCAGCTAATAAAGCTAATCTTTCTCTTTCAATATCGATTCCAAGCCCGATTGCCATTTGTTCTCCAAGGTTGAGTACGTTTAAAACCCGCGCTTTATAAAAAACGAAAGGTAGGAGCACTAAAATCCATGGAAGCAGCGCTAGTACAAATTTCCAGTTTGATCCCCATATGCTCCCAGCGAGCCATGTGGCAACAAATTGATAATTTTCCGGGCTTAAACGAAGCGTAAGTACAATCATAGCAGCACTAATTCCTGCTGCAACTGCAATCCCCGTTAGCAGCAAACGTGTTGGCGACAATCCTTCGCCTTGCTTGTAAGCTAGAATGTAAATCAACGTCGCTGTTAGTCCTGCTCCTATTAACGCGAGCACCGGCAGCAGAAAAACAGGTGCAGCAGTTGTTGTTGGAAAAAAAGAAATAAACAGCATGACAGCCAGACCTGCCCCTGCATTAATTCCAAGAATGCCGGGATCTGCCAAAGCATTGCGGGAAATCCCTTGCATAATACAGCCTGAAACAGCCAAGCCCGCTCCAACTAGTACAGAAATCACAATGCGGGGCAAACGAAATTCAAATAAAATTAAATGCTGCTTCTCTGTCCCAGCGTCAAACAATGTTTGGACGACCTCTATAGGCGACAATCTAATAAAACCAGTATTCATACTAATAATAAAAGCAATAACAATAAGAATTCCAATGATAAAAAGCACAACAGTATTTTTTCGGTTTTTTTTCTGCTCCATTTGAGAAGTATGTACAGTTTGCATCACAGTTCCCTCCCACCTTTACGCGCAAGATAGAGGAAAAATGGCACCCCAATTAGAGCAATAAGCGCACCTACTGGCGTTTCATATGGAGGGTTGACCATTCTAGCTGCTAGATCTGCAAGAACCATCAGCAAGCTGCCAAGCACAACGGAACAGGGAATGATCCATTGGTAATCTACACCTACCAAATGGCGAGTAAGGTGGGGAATGATTAAGCCTACAAAGCCTACTGAACCTACAACCGAGACAGCTGCACCAGCCAATACAAGTACGATGACCGTTCCAACAAGCTTTACCACTGTATTGCGCTGTCCAAGACTTGCCGCCACTTCATCTCCTAAACTAAGGATTGTAATCGAACGCGAAATGATCATCGCACCGATAATGGCAGCAACAATCCAAGGCGCCATTATTTTAAGATGAAGCCATTTTGTACCTGCAACTCCTCCTGCGTACCAAAATGCCAAGTCTTGTCCAATCCGAAAGTAAATGGCAATTCCTTCACTAAGCGCTACAAGCAATGCACTTACTGCAGCACCAGCTAAAACGAGACGCAGTGGAGTAAGCCCGCCTTTTGCCAATGAACCGATGCCGTACACTAAACCAGCACCAAGAGCAGCGCCTAAAAATGAATATAATATTAAGTAAAGATAAGGCAATCCAGGGAAAAACGCAAAGCAAAGCGCTAACACAAAGCTAGCACCAGCGTTCAGTCCAAGCAATCCGGAATCTGCCAACGGATTTCGGGTCATTCCTTGCATCATTGCACCGGCAACAGCAAAACAAGCCCCAACCATTACAGCACCGAGCACACGCGGCAAGCGCAATTCTTGAATAATTTGATGTGAAGTTAAATCTGGATTAAACCGAAACACCGCTTCCCACACAGTTGCAAAATCGATATCCGCAGCACCAAAAGAAACAGAAGCTGCAATAGCCAAGACCAAAGCAGCCACTCCGCCAATTAAGATAAGAGAGGCTGTTATTGGACGTGTATGGACATGAAGCTTTGTATTACCATCAAATTTCTCTGATGCTTCTGTTGATGTAGACATAGACGTCCCCCTTTTGTTCATAAGTAACTTCAATCAGTAAGGGTCCATTAATCCCCTGAAAAATCAAAATCCTAGACAACATTAATTTGCTGCATTCTACTGACCTAGTTTCCATGCAACGTCTGTTTCATTCACTTCATATTTCAATCGATTTCTACTTGCATGGAATGACCATACCGACAACTGCGATTAGGGAACATCATTGATGGCGAAGTCTGCTTCGTTCATGTTTAGTAGACTACTTTTTACTGATAATGATTTTCATAATCAATCATCATTATAACAAACGTTAATTAGATATGGAACTACAATTTGCATAAATAGGCTTACTAAATGCTCCTTTTAAATGAACATAAATACGAAGCACATATTAGCACGCTCGTTTCCCTTGTTTCTACCAATTAGCGGATACAATACTGGTTTAACGGATGATAAAAAATATGTCCGTGAAGACGCTGTATAGAAAACGCCAGAACAAAATATTCTGGCGTTGCATGAATCATTTTAAATGAGATGGATTTTATTAGAAATTCATTAAATATGCCTTATTTTAATCATCCCAATTCCACAGTCGAACCTCTCCAACACGAACCGTTTTCACCCATGGTTCTTCCTGAAGCTTGAGCAATTCTTTCGTTGGCCCAGTAACAACTGCTCCATACAGCTTTACTCCATTCGCTTCCAAATAATCGACTGCTTCGTCAATCTTGAAAGAGGGAGCTATTTGTTTTGTAATGGAACGATATGTTTGCATTAGCTTCAATGTTTGTAGAAAATTTTCCTCACGCAGCTTGCCATCTCCATAAGGATCAACGCTTGGAGTAGAAGAGGATTTAGTAATGACTTTACCGAAAAAGCCTGACTTTTCTTCCTTATAACTATCTACTATCCAGTCATCATGATGCCAGATCGGTGTAGAAGGAAAGCCAACAGGATCATCACCACTATCAGCCTCGATGCCAACATCAGCAGCAAACCAGACAGGCTCCATATTTTGCTGTTCAAATTTTTTTAATAACTCGTCTGTTGTAAACAGCTGCTCAAACGATAGAAACACTTCTGCAACCGTTCCCTCAGGCAATTTCTCTAAAATGTTCCATTCTTCGCTATCTTCTACTTCTGATCGTTTCGTTTTTGGTTCATAAAAATGAATCGTGTCTGCCATACGATCATCAAGCCAAGAAATCGTATGGTTTCCAGGCTTCCCTAACAAAAACGGCATCGAAAACTCACCGATCGATTCATATGAACTGCCAATCTTTTTCTTCAACTTACCGTCCACATCCATTGAGAAAAAAGTATGAACATTGCCGCTTACATTGAGATTAACGTTAGGTCTTGTAACAGCAATGGTTGATGAAACAACATCTCTGTAGGTATCCATTCGGTTTGGCTCTCCTATTCCAAAAAATAAACTCGTCATGGATGAACTAACAATCGTGATGAGCAGCAATACAGACAAAACTGTCCACGTATTCGCTATTCTTGCTTTCCATTTTCCTTTTCGAATAATGGCTTTTTCTTTGCGGATCTTAGGAGGCTGGTCTTGTCCTTTTATATCATGTATTGGCATATTTTCGTCATTCATTACCTTTTCTAGATGAGCTTGGTACATCTCCATTTTTTCCATTTCTTTCTCTATCTCGTCTCTTTCTTCAGCGGAGAGCTTACCCTCTACATAATCCTTTAATTTTTTTTCAAATTCCTTGCTCATCCCGATCCATCCTTTCCTTCTCTTCCCTCAGCTTCTGTCTTGCTCGAAACAGCAAAACCTTGAAATAGGACAACCGCACATCGAGAATATCTGCGGCCTCTTGGTAAGAAAATTGATGAAAATCATACAGCAAAATGGCTTGCTGTTGTTTTTCCGGCAGCCTCATAATAACTTGTCCCATTTCACTCCAACGTTCCTTCTGCAACAGTCTGTACTCAGGTGTTTCTTCATCACCTATCCCATCAAAAAATTCGCTTTCGCTTGTAAAACTGCGGCTATCCTTTCGTTTGAAATCAACAAAAGCATTGTATGCAACACGAAACAACCATGGCTTCACTTTCTCATCCTTGCAGTTCTCTAAGTATAAATAAGCGCGGTAAAAGGTTTCCTGCATCAAATCTTCTGCAGTATGATGTTGGAGACAGAGGGAGTATAAATAGCGATAAACATCATTTACATACATTTGATAAATCTGATCCAAATTGTCAGGCTTCATTCCCTCCTCCTCCTCACATTAAACACGTATCAGATTGTTAAAGGTTACACATTCTTTTTTCGTTTATTCATCAGAAATTTTCCTGCTCTATATTTTCAATGCTAAGTCCTTTATTTTTAAAATGATCAGCTTTCTATCTCATTTAACGGAAGGAGCATATCAGCCAACCGCTTAGATAATATTTCTTCCACATTTGATTGCCGGTACAAATGTGTTGCTGGATAATGGGTATCAACAAACAACTTGAATCCATTTACTACTGCTCTTATACAAAAATGCCGATCTTCACCTGGAAAAGATACATTTTTTATTTCCCCAAAATGAACGCCTGCTTCTAAAACGCTTCTCTTAATAAGTGTAAGGGCACCTAATCCCCCAACTTCATAAATCCCTGGTTTTCGTAATTTATTGAGGAACTCCATTAAACGTTTATTAATCTCTTCATCAGTTAAATGCTCTCCAAAATCTTGATCAAACAATGTATAATTATCCTTTACCCATACTTGTGGGAGCTCCATCCCATTAGGTGTCCATCTCGTCCAAAATATTTCAGACACAATATCTTTATCAGCTTTCATTAATTGCTGCAATGTCGATGGGTGAAGGAGGAGATCAGAGTCAACAAAGAATAAATAGTCATAATTTTCTTTTAACACATGATCAATGATGTGATTCTTGATGCGAGCTACTTTTTGGATAAGCGACCCTGTCCAATAGTGTGTACGCTCATCCTTAAAGTAACTCTCATCTTGCATGTCATGATAGCTTTCTATAGTGGTATCTTGTCTTCTTCCGAATATCTCTAAAATCTTTTTTGATAGTTCATCATTATTATCATCAACAAAAAAATAATCGACCTTAACTCCCTCTTTTTCCAATTGTTTTAAAGACAATAAATATAGCTTTAAAATAATAGGATCTTGGCGTACAGGCGTTCCGATTAATACTTTCTTCATGTGCTTCCTCCTCAAGCATATTAATCAAATCATTCGTATACTATGAAGCAAAAACAAATAACGTGAACACATTCAAGAAAAATGACACTTAACATCGGTAATTGCCGGAAAATATTCATTTACCTTGTGACCCATTAGAAAAAAATACTCTTATTTTCGCTTTTTAAGCATATGGTAAAAATGAATAAGCTTTTTATAAAGGAAGCCGGACTTATTAGACGAGCGTTGTTATGAACCTATGAAAGTCAGCACGTTACAGTAAACAACATGTAAGAATACTTACATGAATACTTTTTATCTAGAAAGTTTTTAAAAAGTAGGAGGGGGAGATGGAAAAATGGAGTCTGAACCACAGCTAGTCCTTTCTATGGCAGTAAAAAATGAAGAAAATCGTTATTTAAAGCAGGCTTTAACATTGCATAAGTCATTTGTAGATCATGTAGTCATCATTGATGATGCAAGTACAGATCAAACTGTTTCACTTTGTGAAGAAATGTTGGAAACTGTCCCGCATACATTGATTAAAAACGAGACATCTATGTTTCATAACGAAAAAGAGCTCCGAAAAAAACAATGGGAAGAAACAACTAAAGTAAATCCAAAATGGATACTCGTATTAGATGCAGATGAAATATTCGAGTCAACCTTTGCTACGCAAGTAAAAGAAATCATTTCCTCATCTGAGTATGATGCTGTCTACTTTCGTTTATTTGACATGTGGTCTGAAACTCATTATCGAGATGATCAGTATTGGCAAGCTCATCATTACTATCGTCCTTTTTTAGTAAGATACCGCCCTGAGATCGAATACGAGTGGAAGGACGCCTCTATCCATTGTGGAAGATTTCCAAAAAATATTCACCATTTTCCATATACTCTTCACTCGGCAAGAATAAAACATTATGGGTGGGCGCGGAAAATAGACCGTATAAGAAAGTATGAACGCTATAATACACTTGACCCCAATGGTGAGTTTGGGTGGAAGGAACAATACGAATCGATCTTAGATCCCAATCCTCATCTCGTTAAATGGGAGGAACACGAATCATTGTAAGTATATCGAAAAAAAATCATCCCCATATATGTTAGAGATCAAATAAGCCCCATCAAAAAGGAGGTACAGCTGTTGAAGCGTGTACCTCCTCCTTTTTCAAATCCCAACGTTATTTTTTTCACTTTAGATCATTTAACAACATCACTATTTATGGAACATTTTCTTGTATCTTAACATTAGATAACGTTTTTAGTGCAGATTGAATCACTTCTTTCTTCGTATTGATAACATGGGATAAACCTAATGCCTCTAATTCAATAGAAGCTAAAAGCAAATTAACAGCTTCCTTTCTAATATTAGAAACTTCAGAAGCATTGCATTGAGACATGCTACATCTTCCTTTCGTTATTTTTTTCATTTCTTTATTCTATTAATATAAGAAAAATTGTTAAAAATGTTCCAATGCCGATAACACTGCTAGTTGCAAGCATTTCAATACGTTTGCATTTCTGTCGCATGTGACTACTTGAGACAACTTATAGTATGATTAAAGTTGTGCGTATCTATATATAGAGATGGAGATGAAAGTATGAAAACAATTTGTGTTTATTCTGGTTCAAACCTTGGTGCCGATGAATTATATCGAATAAAGGCAAAAGAACTTGGAAAAGCCATTGCAAAACAACAATACCGCCTTGTTTATGGAGGCTCTAAAATAGGATTGATGGGTGAAATTGCTAATGAGGTGCTTGCTCATGGCGGAGAAGTAACTGGGGTTATGCCTAGAGGTCTTTTTAAAGGAGAGATGATTCATACAGAGCTGACAAATTTCATTGAGGTAGAAGATATGCATGCTCGAAAAGCTAAAATGATGGAATTAGCAGATGGATTTATCGCTATGCCAGGCGGATTTGGAACATTTGAAGAATTGTTTGAGGTCTTATGCTGGTCACAAATTGGCATCCATCAAAAACCGATTGGACTTTACAACATTAGAGGTTATTTTGATCCAATGCTGCAGATGGTAAAACATAGTATTCAGGAAGGTTTTTCAAACGATACACATTTGGACCTAATCGTATCCTCACAAGAACCAGGTGATTTGATTGCTGCCATGCAGCAATATACACCACCAACAATGAAAAATAAATGGGAGCAGCTAAAATAACGTAACATTTGCTTCATAACAATATCGTTTGCTTTTTTCCATGCAGTTACCTATCCTATTTATTGCAGTTCCCAAAAAATAATTCAATATAGAAAAAACAGTTTGCCGTCTTTATCATAAGAATGGCAGGCTGTTTTTTTATAAAAACAAAACTTCGAACAAGCTTGCCTCGTCAAATAAGTAAGAGGTTAGGAGGTTCAGATATTGGAAGAATTTGTTTCTGAAGCGCTTCAAGCAGCAGATCACGATGTGCTGTTTGATAGAATCATGACGGAGTATGGCCAAAATATATTAAATCTCGTATATTCATACGTTAAAAATAAAACTGTGGCCGAGGACTTAACGCAGGAAATCTTCGTGAAGTGCTATCGGTCGCTTCACACATTTGAACAGCAATCGAAAATCAAAACGTGGCTCTGTAAAATCGCGATTAACCATTGTAAAGATTATTTAAAAAGCTGGCATTTTCAAAGAGTGCAAAGCTTTGATCCGAATGACATGCCTGTCACCGCTTGTGAGGATGACACTGAAAATAAGGTGATCAGGAAGGATGAACAGCAAGAGGTGATAGCCGCACTCTTTCAATTGCCTCTTAAATACCGAGAAGTGATCTACTTATATTACTTCGAAGATTTATCATTAAAGGAAATGGAACAGTTAACGAAAATAAAACTGAATACAATCAAAACAAGAATGCGAAAGGCAAAAGAACTGTTAAAAAATGCATTGGAGGACTGACGAGTGGAACGTTTAAAAAACTTAAAACACGCTGGCAATAAAGTGATGTTCAACAATCTTCAATTTACAGAACAGCTGCGCCACAATATATATGATGCTATTCAGAAAGACGAAGAAAAAGATGAAGATATCCTTATTACTGTGCTGCAATTGCTCATGCAACCAAGAACTGGCTTTACGCTTCTATGCAAATTACGAAGCCGCGGTTTTAGAAAATTTGAAAACAATGAAGGATTTCTATACACCTTGCTCCATGAGTTAGAAAAAAAAGAATGGATTGAAACGGAATGGAGTACAGATCATGTAAAGCAATATATAATTAGTCAAAAAGGGAAAAAGATGCTGCACAAAGCAGAGAAACAATCCCATTCTTCCTCCATCAGTCTAAAAAATCTTATCAAGGGAGAAATGCTGTATGAATGAAAAAGAGACCTTTCTAAACACAATTCAAAGCAGCATTCGCTCAAAGGAAGCAAAGCAGTTTGTCTCTCTAGAGCTGAATTATCACATTGACGAAACTGTAAAAGGGTTGATTGAAGAAGGATCGACAAGAGAAGAAGCAGAAAAACAAGCAATTAAACAAATGGGCGACCCAATAAAACTCGGTATAAAACTAAACAAACTCCACCGTCCCAAAATAGATTGGAGCCTGCTTGCATTGTTTGTCGTTACTATCGGTATAGGGTTCCTTCCTCTCATGATTTTGCCTGATGCTATTCCTGATGGTCCTATACAGTATACAGGAAAAATAAAAATAGCGACTGGCATTTTCGGAACAGCCTTGATGATTGCGATGATGCTTTTTGATTATCGTCATTTAAAGAAGTATTGCTATTTCTTTTATGGACTTGGAGTAATGCTCTTATTGGCAATAATATTGTCCCATACCCAAATAAATGGAGCAATTATTTTGATTTTGGGTGGAGGAATTCGCATCACTTCTATCATTACCCTGCCGTTGTTTTTATTAGCATGGGCAGGTTTTCTGCAAAAAAAAGCAATGAATCTATGGGTATTAGCAGGGTTGTTTTTACTTCCTTTTGTCCTATTGGTTGCAATCTCCGATATTACCGGCATCATGATATTTACTTCTTTTATGGCGGTTATGTTTTTATGGAAAATGAAAACAAATAGAAAGATCATGATTACCTCCATTACTGCGGTTGTTCTTTTGGCAGCCAGCAGCATCCTCTTTGTATTGTTGGTAGGACTGCCTTATCAAAAGCAAAGATTGATTGAATTTCTACGCGCTGAACAAGAAGGATCTATATACTGGCAATTGAAGCGCATGATAGAAGAGGCAGGCTGGTTTGGACAGTATATGACGAATCGTGACTTCTCCATTCCTTACACTCATACAGGAATGATTACAGACATGGTTTTCACTACCTTAACGTATGGATTTGGCTGGTTGTTCTCCATCACGCTAACAATCGTGTTAGCAGCATTTTCTGTTAGAATGGCGTGGATGACGAAAAAAATAAGAGATCCATATGGCCAACTTTTAATTATCGGTGGACTTACCTTCTATACAGTGCCTTTTGTATATAATGTATTAATGTCGATAGGCTTTTTACCTTTTCTCGACTTTTCCCTTCCGTTTATTAGCTATGGGATCATGCCTACACTTTTACATGCATTTGTTATTGGCATCATTTTAAGTGTTTATCGACGAAAAGATCTCGTTCTATCAAGGAGCATATAACTCAGATAGAAACCACCTGTATATATCCAACATACAAGACGGACATAAAGTGAAACTTCCATCAGTGGCGGTTTTCTCCCCCCACTGTGGTTAGTTGAACCAATCGGACATTTACTGGCAGTTTCCCCCACCTAGACTTCTTTGATTCCTCTTACTCTTGAGGTGGGTGTCTTACTGCCAGTTAGATGTGGGATTAAAATACAATGTCTAACAACATTTTGCAAAATTGATTTATGTTAGAAGGGCAATTAAATGGAATCACATTTGATTGTCCTTAGATCTAGTACGCGACAACAAATAATATTTACATAGAGAACAATTTAAGGTCGTATACTTCCTTATGGTTTGTCCTCAGGCAGGCGGCTATAAAGTGAATCCTATTCATTTATGTTCGATCTGCCATTTTTTTATCAAGGTCCATTCCTTTCGCAATTGAAAGTATAAGCTAAAAATCGTATATTCAAGCACTTGGAAATTGGATTAGCTTTGAAGAGATAATCGCAGATTTTTTCGCACTAATTACTTTTTAAAAAAGCGATACGATAAAAATATTTATAAAAGGAATCACTTTACAAAGAGGTATTTCACCATAAAGTGGGAAGGGAGAAAAAGTGATTTTCTCCCATTTATTAGAATGGTTCCTCAGGTCACTATCATAAGGGGGATGATTAAAACAAGACTTTACGGCAAACTCTCATAACGAACATCAACCCATGCATTTTGGTACAATTTTAATCCTAAATCAGCAGCAACGTTAGGTGTTAAATCAATTCCCGCAGGATTTAACACTTTGCGTCCACTTTGATCTTTGCCGCCATTATGGCCGTTCGTATATGCTTCATAGGCCTGCGGAGAACCTAGACTTAAGTCAGTGAATTTACGTCTCGGATTGTTGCCATTTTTTGAATCCCAGTAATTATCATCTGTATTCCATGGCCCAACATCATCTACTTTTACGTTTCTTACAGATTTATTCGTATCGGGATTATAAATATTCACCGTATACGGGGGATTGCCATACGTAGACCGCAAATGAGATGGGATGTCATTCTTCCATCCGAGGTTGGCAAACTTAACATACTTATCTGGCAGTGCTACTTCATAAGCTCCACTCGTATTAGGAAGATATTGCGTTGCAAAAATACCTACTATTTTGTCCTTATCAGCTTGAATACTTGCTCTTGAGTGCAGCCATTTATTTCTGTATTCTATTTCGTTTTGCCACCATACAGCAATCCATTCTTCAAATAAAGGATATTGTTCTCCAAATAATTCTTTTAAGGCTGTGTTTCGTTCTTGAAAAACACGGCTTGCAATACTGTTAAATAAGTCGACATTTTGTGTCTCCTCAAATTGAAATGATGTCAGCTCGGCTTGAATCAACTGGCGTTCTTTTAAACCCCAATTTCTTAATTGTTCCATCTGGTCATCTGATAGTTGAAAAGTTTGCTGTAATGCGATGACATCGTTTTCTAACTTCTCATCCACTGTCCACAGCAAGTAGTTCAATACCTCTTTATCTGCATATAAAGGGTTATTGAATCTTGCATCTGTACCTTCCTTTACTACAGCATGATCATAAGCAAGACTAGGTGCCGAAAATAACCCGATCATGAAAGCAAGCATGAATATTGACGCCAACATTTTTCTCAACATATACATACTCTCCTTCATAAATGTTATTCCTGAACACATCCTACTAAGTACAATAACGTAACTTAAATGTTAATTTCTTGAAAAACATCCCCCCTTTTCATGAGTAAAATCCTAAAAAGCAGTATCGTGTTGGATTGGTTACATGCTAAACGTAAAAAACCTTCTATACATGTAAGACGATCTATCGCTATTAAATATAACGATTAAAAAAGAATTTTTTGAATAACTTTACAATTTATTGCTAATATATTACAATTTACTCATAATTGTTGCCAACAACGAACTCACAGAGAATAGAATCATTTTTCTGGAGGGAGATATAGTATGGAACAATGGCATTCTCTCATATTCACCAATGTTAGTGATATGGAACATGATCTACAAGAAATGATCTATGATTCTCTTAGGAATTTCCTTTATCAAGACATCTATTTCTTATTGAACGACCATGCTTTTACGGAGGATGTTATCCAAGAAATATACTTGAAAGTCGCAGCATTGGGAAAAGAGTCGCAAATTTCTAACAAAAAGGCTTGGATTAAACGAGTTGCACGCAATACAGCCTACGATCTGCTAAAGAAAAATAAGAAATATCATTATATTTTCGATTCATTAGTCGAAAAAGACTATCTGCCTCTTCTGTATCCCTCACATGATGAAGTTGCTGTTTCTAGCCAAATAGAGGAAAAAATACAAAACGATTTACTTTATCAAGCGCTTACAGAATTAAAAGAAGACTATCGAACCGTACTGCTTCTATACTATTTTGAGGAAAAATCTTATAAAGAGATAATGGAAAAACTCTCTATCACTCAAGGGGCTTTAACCCAAAGGCTAGTCCGAGCTCGAAAAAAACTTCAACAAAAATTTTCAGAAAAATATGGTTGATATGAAAAAGATCATTTCACGAATCATGTATAACACAACAACACACATCACTTGATTCGAAAAACCGCTCCTTCGTTTATCTCCATTCACTTCATAATGAGTTCACACATTATCGATGTTTCTAAAACATATAAACCCTTTAAGTAAGGCACATGTAAATAACAGACTGCATTCATCAAGTGTATGATGAAGTAAATCTCCTTTTGTAACTATGTATGTCCTTTTTTTCGCATTGAAGAGATTGGCTTAAATAGCAAATTCAAAAAAGACGACTCAAATGAAATGTTGCACGTGGAGCCGTCTTTTTTTTATGAATCGTAATTCGATATACGATTTTTACTCTTAGAGGACTTTTTAGGTATTCTCTTATTCTTCGTGAAGAGGGATGCTTCCTTTTGATGAAAGTAATGTAGAGGCTGCAATGATAACGTTTGTGTTCATATCGCCGCAATATTCTGTGAGGTTTACTTTCTGCAATCTTATAGAGAGAAAATAGATGAAAATATGAATGAATTTTAACTTTATCAATCTTTTTTTAACGTTTGTGGCGAACGAAATGCAACGAAAAACCAAATAATATTAACGATTGAAGCTGCTATGTTAACACCTACAACACCAAATGATGCAGGAAAGATCGCTTCAACAAATACACTTGTCACGATAATAACTACAATGAACGATAGATTCATGAACACTCCTAGTCCACAAAGAATGGCCATGATGTACCTCATCATATCCACACCTAGCATATATATTCCGAGAGGCAGGATATAGCATAAAAGAATAAAGCCTATTGCGAGCCACATGCCCTGGCTGCCAAATTGATTCGCGTTAGGCCCTAAATCTGCAAGTGGTGAAAGTGAAGTAATGACCACCAAAACGCAAAAGAGGAATGCAGAGGCCAAGGTCATGACAATAACACGATTTCTTTTCTTTTTTTCCATGGTTCTTTTTCACTCCTTTCTTAAAGGCTGCCTGGCAGAAGGTTTTATTTCACCCGATTAGATTTCTTCAGAAAAAAAGTTCACTGATGATCTCCTAAAAACCGTCTGCCATTTAAGTGTATGGAATTCCAATAATTATTCTTTTTCGATTAAGTTAATAATTTCTTTTACAATGAGATCAGGATCATCATGATGGACGTAATGTCCTGCTCCTTCGATAACAATCTGTTTGCTTTTATCTGACCATTTCGTAAAATCCTTTTGTGTTTGTGACCATTTTTTCTCTTGATTATTTTTTCCTGAAGTGAAAAGGGTTAGTGGGATGTTTTGCAATCGCCCGCCATCTATCACTGTTTCTGCATTTTTTGTAACGTTATTCGATTCTTGTATTAAATTCCGATTGTATGTATTCTTATTGACCATCACTGCATTTAATTTCTTTAATTTTTCAGGAGTTAACTCACCGTATCCTTCCTGTGGTTTCGTTAGCAGATTAGCAACGCCGTCAAAATGCATGAGCGTTCGTAAAACACCTGTATGTTTTAACATTTGGATCCCATATAGAGGCAGAGCAGGGGAAGATTTATCGGATTGATAGAATTCTGGACTGCCGCCGTCCAACATCACGATTCCAGCCACTTCATCTTCATACATTTGGGCAAATCTAATAGATTCTAATGATGCAAGAGAATGGCCGACAAATAAGTAAGGAGGCTTCTCTCCCGCTTTTTCCAGAAGCGTATGAATTTCCTCTGTAATGATATCAACCTCTCGATTATCTTTAGTCGTTTCACTCCAGCCATAACCTGGACGTTCATAAACGACGACGCGAGTATGCTTAGATAATTTGCTATATAATGGATAAAAATCTACATATGGACTTGGAGTACCAAAACCAGAACCAAGTACAACCGTTATTTCTCCCTCACCTTCTCCATACATATGCATCCGGTGATCATTCACTTCAATCATTTTACCAACTGGAGGATATTTTTGTTGATCAGCTCGAAGACTAGCTGCTTGGTAGATAGCCCCTACAATGAAAACAACAAGGAGGAATGCTAAAATTCCTATCACTATCTTTGTCGATCGTTTTCTTTTTCTAGATTTCGTTTTTTCTATTGTTTGCATCAGCGTCTCCTCTTCATCTTGTATTCTAACGTTTAGATTCACGAACTACTATGTGTTCACAATGTCCCTTATCCTTTAACAAAAGGAAATCAGATGGAATTTATCCACCTGATTATTTTATCATAAGCGAGAAGGCTCATTTTAAAACGTGTTTAGCCTTCTGCAGTTAACTTATTCTATCGTATAATAGAAAAGTTTTATGCGTCATTGGTCGGAAGATGGTTTTTTTTCTACTGCTGAAGGCTGAGACGTTCAATGTGAATCTAAACAGATTACAAACAAAATCTCGCAGTCTTAAACCTTTATCCCACATCTAACTGGCAGTAAGACCCCCACCTCAAGAGTTAGAGTAATCGAGAAGTCTAGGTGGGGGATAACTGCCAATAAATGTCCGATTGGTTCAACTAACCATCAGTGGGGGATGAGAGAAAACCCCCACTGATGGAAGTTTCACTTTATTTGCACTCATTCATTATAGAAAGAAAACTTCTCTTTTAGATAGTAATATAAGCCATTCTCTGCGTACGATAAACTAGTTGTTTCCTTGGCATGGCTTTTAACATAATCTGAAGCATTTGCCATTGCTGCAGCATGTCCAGCAAATTGGAACATTGGCAAGTCATTCTCACTATCACCAACTGCAAGCAAGTCCGTATTGCTAATCTGGCAACTATCTAATAACACTTGGAGACCGGTCGCTTTCGAAACGCCAGCAGCCATCATTTCCACATTATGCTCTGAAGATGAAAATGCAGCAAATGGCGAACTTTCTCTCATTTTTTCTAAGGTTTCCTTCCACTGATGCATTCTCTCTTTTTCTTTGCTGAAAAAATACATTTTCATCACTACGTCATTATTATTTATCGATTCCGCCCAAGCGATCTCCTTTTTCATTGCAAAAATACGTGATCTCCATTCATTGTCTTCAACACTAGACGGCTTTGCACCCGATATTTCTTGCTCCATCAACCCTTTATCGTGTATGAGTGCGTACCTACTAGCAGTATGGGGATGAATTTCATAGTAAATGTTCGCTTTTCGCGCCTCTTTTGTTACGTGTTTCACAAGTGAATGTGGTACATGGTGTTGTTGAAGAATCTTTCCTCTACTATACGTTAACATGCCATTTGCTGCAACAACCCCATCTACATCTAGATGAGGGAGGATATGCGCCATTTCATTTACTGTTCTTCCCGTTGCGATAAATAATAGCAGACCTTTCTTGCGTAAATGAGTTAAGCAACGAACGGTGTCATTCTCTAGCTCATTGTATGGATTTAAGAGGGTGCCATCTAAATCTAAAGCAATCGCACGAATTCTCATGATTTCATCCTTTCATTATCACTGCTGCACGGAAAGAAGTACATTTCTAACAATTTACATAATAAATGATAAATAGGCAAATGCAGCTCTTGAACTGCAGGAGTAGATTCAGCAGGAACTTTTATTGCTGCATCACTATAATGACACATTTCCCCACCTGCTTCACCTGTTAACGCGATTGTTCTTATGCCAAGCAATTGTGCAGTTTGTAACGCATAAACAACGTTGCGAGAATTTCCAGAAGTACTAATGCCTAATACAACATCCTGTTCGTTTCCGTAGCCATATACTTGCTGAGCAAATATTAAATCAGCAGCTACATCATTAGAAAATGCTGTATTTAGTGCCTGCTGATTAGCAAGGGAAATTGCTGGCAATGCACCTTGCAGATGTTGAGCCAAATATTGACCGCTTGCTCCAAAGCGATTTTCCCATGCTTCTTGCTGTTTTTCCGCAAGCGGTCTTGTATGCATAAATCCTTTCATTAATTCTCCAACGATATGATCGCTATCAGAAGCACTGCCGCCGTTTCCACAAATGAGCAGCTTTCCTTTTTGCTGATAAGAGTTCTTTAATAGCTCAAATGCTTGTATGATTGAAGTTTCACAAGACTTTAAACACTCATATTTTTGAAAAAAGCGAGTAAGAAGCGATTCCATTTTGTCTTCAACTCCCTTTAAGTTTATCTAAAGTTGACATGTTGAATCATCTCATATTGTTCATTATTTCCATTCCTAGTCTTCATCACAAGTCTAATGGAATAAGCTAATTAATTTTCCTAACAAAATACCTACAACACCAAAGTCTGCATCACCGAATGTCGACTCTTGAAATCCTAGATCACCTAAGACCGGCAATAATAATGCAGGTAAAAATGAAATGAGCAGCCCATTGATAAATGCACCTAATATAGCTCCCCTTCTTCCCCCGGTGGCATTACCATAAACACCTGAAGCAGCACCGGTAAAGAAATGATTTACAACCCCTGGTACAATCACTTTTAATCCGAATATCGGCAGTAAAAACATCGATATTAGCCCTGCAATAAAGCTAGATAAAAACCCAATTACAACTGCATTTGGAGCAAAAGGAAAGACGGTTGGACAATCTAGCGCTGGTTTTGCATCAGGAACCAATTTGTCTGCAATCCCTTTAAAAGCAGGAACAATTTCTGCAATCAGCATCCGCACACCTGCTAACACAACGTATACACCAGCAGCGAATGTAATCGCCTGCAATAATGAGAAAACAAACATATTTTGTCCGCCGCTTAATGTCGTTTCTACATATTCTTTTCCAGCAATCGGAGCAACAATTAGAAACAATAACACCATTGTTAAAGAAATCGATACAGATGTATCACGAAGAAAGCCAAGTGATTTCGGTACAGGAATTGTTTCAGTAGATTTAGATTTGTCACCAAGTTTTGCACCTATAAAACCAGAAGTTAAATAGCCTAGTGAACCAAAATGCCCCATTGCAAAATCATCTGAATTTGTTACTTTTCGCGTAAACGGCTGTGTCATAGCAGGAGAAAATACCATGAGCGCACCTAATAAAATGGAACCGATAATGACTAAAGGAACGCCAGTAATCCCTCCAGTTGAAAGAACAGCCGCTAACATACATGCCATAAATAAAATGTGATGGCCAGTTAGAAAAATATATTTAAAACGTGTATAACGAGCAATAAGAATATTCACAATCATACCGAAAAACATAATAAGGGCTGTTTCTTTCCCAAAGACATCTTGCGCAATCGCAACAATGGCCTCATTATTCGGAATAACTCCTTCAATATGAAAAGCTTCTGTAAACATTTTTCCAAACACATCTAAAGAGCCAATTAATATCATTGCTCCACCATTTAAAATTAAAAAACCCATCGTTGTCTTTAAGGTACCTGATACAACATCTGCAACATTCTTCTTTTGTAGCAATAAACCTAACAGTGCAAACAATCCGACTAAAATAGCTGGTGTAGCAAGAATATCGTTCATGATAAAATCAAGCATGCTGATCCCTCTTTTCATTTTAATAGTAAAAATCATCATGTTTTGTAATAGAGAGCATGTTTGGTAGCTACTGAATAATTATGAGATAAGATTAAGAAGGAAAGAAGGGAGACAGTGCCAATGCCGCCCAACTATCTTCCTTAAAATACTTTTTGTAAAGCTTCTTTAATCTCATCTAAATCTAAAATGTTTTTCAATCCGATTACTTGGCGCTCCCCATCTTCTAGAAGCGATACAATATCTTTAGAGCCTAAATAAATATCTGCTGTTTCTGTTTTGCTCGAAGCTAAATCAGTGTGGCTCACTTCAGCTTCTACGCCTAATTCATTTAAGATTTTTTTCACATTCATCTCCACAACAAAACTGCTTCCAAGTCCATTTCCACACACAACCAATATTTTTTTCATGTTAATCCTCCTCGATAGAATATTGTTTTACAAGAGCTAGTACATCATTTGTATCATTGGTTTCAATTAATCTATTAATATTGCTTTTATTAGTAAGAAGTGTCGTTAATTGAGCTAAGGCCTTTAAATGTGTTTCATTATCGATTGCCGCTAGAACAATCATTAACTGTACTTGATGTTCAGGCTGATCGGTAAATGAAACAGGCTCCTTTATACGCAAGAAGCTCATCCCTAGTTTTTTCACTCCATATTCGGGGCGAGCGTGAGGAATCGCAATTCCAGGAGCAATCACGATATAAGGGCCTAACTCTTTGACATTCTGAATCATTGCTTCTTCATATGCTTCTGTAATGTACTGTTTTTCTACAAGTGGTTGGGCTGCGCATCTAATTGCTTCTTCCCATGAATCTAAACGTTCAATGAATTGAATATAATCTTTCGTTAATAAATCCGATAACAAAGGCTTCCCCTCCTCTACAAGACTATGTGGTTCATAAAAATATTGACGCAAATCTCTAATGAGTGCTTTTTTGTTTTTAATAACAGCATGTTTGCTAATTAATTGAAGCAATGATTGCACTGAATTATTTGTCGCATTGCCTCCTAAAACCATGTGTACATTTTTAAGCAGCAATGTTTTTTGTTCGTCCGTTAAAATAGGCTGCACCATGATAACAGGGACTTTTGCGGAAGGAAGTGATACAGTTGAGAAAATAAGATCAACGTTAGGCATCGTCTGTTCAAATTCTCGTTTCGATAAGGTAGATTGGATATCGATAAATGTAAACAAATGCTTTAATTGATTTTGTAAAATTCGCGACGTTCCTACTCCATTTGCACATACGATAATTGCTTTCTTGCGAGTGATCGGAATAAGTCCTTCCTTTTTTAGCCATCCGCCAAAATGCATCGCGACAAAAGCGATTTCATCATTTGTCATTTGCTGTTTCGTTAAAGCTTCAAAATGTTGAATAACTGTTTTTGTCAGATGAAAGACTTCTGGATAGCATTTGATGATCGTATGGGTGATTGCATTTTCCATCTGGATATTATACTTCAAGCGAAAATAAGCTGGTTTCAAATGGAGCAATAAATCATTTTTTAAATCATCAACATCCGAAAAGAAAACACATGCATTTTTTTGAAAATCTTCGACCATTTTATCGATTACTTGCTGAATTAGTGTAATGTGGTTTTGCATATTTTCAAAACGTTCCACACTTTGGACTTTGGCTCCTAATAAATGTGTCGCAATATAACATATTTCGTCTTCTGGCATAACGACATCATAAATGGATTCTATTCCCTCTGCTATATATTGAGCCGCTTGGTAGTGCTTTGTCGTTTTCAGCACTTGTTTCTCATCAAGATCAATAGAAATAGCATTGCCGTTAACAAAACGCTTACAAAATAAAAACAAATAAACGCTTAATTTTTCCAGCACCTCATCTGTAAACGACAAGTGAAGCATTTGTTCACTTGAAACAAGCCTTTGTTGAATTTGTTCTATTGTCTTAACCGAAAAAAATAATCCAGCCGCTGCTTTTATGCCATCTAGCAGACTGCCTTGGTCCGGTATCAACCATGTAACATATGAAATGAGCGCCCTTCTCTTATGGAATTCATCTCCTTGTATCACATAGCCGAGCTTATGATTGAACTCAAGCCTCAAATAAAAGCGCTTCAAATCACGATTAAGACATTTTAAATCAGTCAGTGTTGTGTTGCGGCTAACCCGATTGCGGGTCATAAAATCTTCTAGTAAAAACCGATGGCCGTCTGTTAATAATAGTAGAATAATTCTGGCCTTGCGCTCTTTAGGGGAATACTCATACTGCCAATGGTTTAATTTTTTTACATTTTGTCTTGCTATTTCTTTCGTTTTCTCATCTAAGCTGTATCCTAATGATTTCACATATACGATACGGTGCAACCCTTGCTGTTGAAGCCAGTAGTTAATTTTTTCAATGTCATAATATAATGTACGGGTCGAAATTTGAAACTTATTTGTTAACGTTTTTAAAGAAAGATGGGTTTTTTCTTCAATTAAACAATTTAGTATTTGCACAGAACGATAATCCATTGACATGTTGATTCACCCTTGTGTATACTTTTTTGCAATATACAATTCGAAACGGACTGTTTCTATGAAAACGCAACATTGACTAACCTAACTTTAGTATAGGTGCTTTGTTAGGAGATGATAAGTCCAATTGATGTAGATAGCGTCTGCAATAATTGGACTCCCTTTGATGTAAAAAATATGCACGCTATTCCGATTGTTTGGTTTTCGTTTTCTGCTCCCCGTCCGTTCGATTTGTACAAATAAAAGAACCCATTTAAACTTTTTAAAATGAGCTCCTTCCAAAATTGCTTGAATGCTTTATTTGCTACTAATTTCTGTTTATCAGCAATACCTTCCAGTAGAACAGGCTTAACATACTGCAGCCATTTAAATAAAACGCCACTGCTAAGGCCTTTGAAGTGTATATAGTTAGGAAAACAGCCTTTAGTAAAAGGTAGAAAAGGTATGGACAAAAAGAACTCGAAAAGACGATCGGCATATTCCGGGTCGTCTACTCGGTTCTGAAACTTTTTTAGTGATCGATTTCATTGATTGCGGCTGCCAATAGTGCGACGGCATCTTTCTTATCATACTCACCCATTTTTTGTTTCATGTCGTTCGCTTCCCGCTGGAGCTTGCGCAAGTGTGCTAAAAGGCTTGACGTAACTAAATTTTTCTCCTCGAGAAATAGACAAAATCCATTCTTGGCAAAGGATTTAGCATTTAGAATTTGATCGCCCCTACTTTGGTTTTCAGGCAAAGGAATGATCAACATTGGTTTATGCAAAGACAAAAACTCAAATATAGCGTTGGACCCGCCTCTAGTAATCACATAATCTGTGGCAGCTAGAATATCAGGAAGTTCATCATGAAGATATTCTACTTGCTTGTAGCCAGATACGATCTCCAGCTTGCGCTCGATATTTCCTTTCCCACATAGATGCATGACCTGAAATTCTTTCAATAATTCCGGCAGCACCTCTCTCACAGCTTCATTGATCCTTTTAGAACCAAGACTTCCTCCCATAATCGTAAGAATAGGACGATCGTCATAAAAACCCATCAACGCTTTACCTTTTTCTGTATCTCCTAAAAATAAATCCTCCCGAATCGGTGATCCCACTACATACGTTTTCTTTTTTGGAAAATAGGCTGCTGTCTCTTCAAAAGAAGTAAAAATCTTTGCGGCAAACCACTTCGCTATTCTATTAGCCAAACCGGGGGTAATGTCACTTTCGTGTAAAAACACAGGAATGCCTAACGTTTTAGCGGCTATGACAACTGGTACGGATACAAACCCCCCTTTTGAAAAAACAACTTGAGGTTTTAAAGATTGAAGGATTTTTCTTGCTTCCCATATTCCTTTTAAAACACGAAATGGGTCTTTTATATTCTCTAAGTCTATATATCTCCTAAGCTTCCCACTGGAAATTCCATGATATGGAACTCCGTTATTCGTTATTAACTCTTTTTCAATACCTTGATGAGATCCGATATAATGAAACGTCCACCGTTCTTGATCAAGAGCGTTCATGATCGCGATATTAGGGGTAACATGACCTGCAGTTCCACCCCCGGTAAAGACGATGACTTTTTTCTTATCCATTTTCTCTTTCTCCTTTAGTTGCATGTACGATAGCTCAAATTAGCTAACAGTTGTCTCATGGATCAATAAGAATCTTCCAATCAAGTGAAGCCTATCCTCACCTGTTTGCCGGATAGTTCAAATATTTGATCGTTTCCTTTTATACTAGCCTACTAATCATCTCACTTCAAAAAACAAAAATTTCATAACCTATTAAATTCATTTTGAAAATAAGTACCATAATATGTAGGTGGTGCATCAGGAAATTTTTATGGAATTCTATAAGCGGGATTATTTTATCATCTCACGTTAAAAACACGGATGTTCTTATTGCTTCGGGAGCTTTCCCTATCCCATAGACACCCGGATCAATTGGATATTTGACTTTCCGGTTATTCCTGTATGGACTTCTACGATTCCTTTAATTTGAGGTGAGGTCTTGTCTAATGTGGAAATTTCATAAGACTTTTTAAAAACAAATTCTTATAAAAAATGAATGAACATTCTATTTCAGTATACTCCTCATGGACAATTTATGAAACACCCGTCTGTACAGGAACGGCGATTTGTCACTTGGTCAAAGTCTTTTTGAACAACAAATTTAACTTATTGATGCTCCTCGAAAAATAAAATAACACTTTAAGAAGCAAATCTCAAAAAAACACTCCTTCATGTTAAAAATGCATGAACAGTATTTTTTTGTTTGCTTTATAAAGTGTACTTCCTTTTAGCAGTATTTTCTTATCCATGTAAAACGATGAAACACCCGCTAGTTGTCGTTAATCGAAATCGTTATCTTATTTTCTTGCAGACATAAACCATCTCATCGCTATCGTTTGAAATAGGAGTTTGATTCCAATCCTTATATATATGTTCAATTTCAAATCCATTATGAGACAATAAGCGTTCCATCTCTTTTGGAAAGACATATCGCAAGCTTATATTCGTACTTTTCTCTTTTACAACAAAACCTTGTTCACTTTTATATTTCCTATTTGTTTGATAATGCTGAATTTGGTTCAGTGAATCATAATTGCTAATCGTATAAACATCGACTAACAAACCACTTTCTTTATCCTTATATGTTCTCCAATATTCCTCGCTATTTGGCTGGAGTAATTCTTCTTTGCTAGGAAATCT
The DNA here is from genome assembly GCF_030812995.1 of Bacillus chungangensis. Classification (GTDB taxonomy): domain Bacteria; phylum Bacillota; class Bacilli; order Bacillales; family Bacillaceae_C; genus Bacillus_CF; species Bacillus_CF chungangensis. The sequence goes on from NZ_JAUSTT010000027.1 coordinate 41,563, forward strand.
TGTATTAAAGATAAAGATTCCGTTATTTTCTAAATGTTGATTGACCGATGTTAAAAGCCGGTCTTGAGCATCATTTGTTAGAAAGTGCTGAAACGAATTTCCAACCATATAGATGAAATGACTCTTTACATTGAGAGCGAGTTTTGTGCAATCTTGTTGTATCCATTGAATTTGTATATTTTCTTTATTTGACTTCTTTTTTGCTTGTTCTAACATCCCTTTATGCAAATCAACGCCAATCATTTTGAATCCTTTACACGCCAAGGGAATAGTCACTCTTCCTGTCCCACAAGCTAAATCAATGATGATTCCGTTTGATTTCTCAACCAAATTTAATAGAAAGGAAATCTCAGCTATCATGTCATTTTCGTTATCATATAAAACAGGATCATCATATTCTTCCAAATTATATAATACTGCTTTTTTATCCATGGAAATCTCCCCTATGAATTCATTTTCTTAAAGGCTAACATAACTATTAATATTTGGAATCTATACCATTTGCTAATATGAGATAGCAACTGCTTTATTTACTGTCTCTCTTAAAAGTTTAATCGCTTTATTAGACTTCAACAAGCATCTTTTACACATCTTTATCATCTCTGTTCGGTACGGGTAAATAAGTTGGGACGGAAACTTCATTGATAAAAAGAATCGCATCGTAGGCCTGTTGCGGTGACATTCTTTTTGGGTATTTTCCCATCTCAAGTAATTCCCATTTTCGTTGATACCACATACGCTTGCTAGACTCTCTTGCACCTGTTAAATCTAGAAATAAATACCCTGAATACAACTTGTAAAACAATGACTCAAGATAACGCTTCTTTAAATCTGCTACTCCCAGATTCACACGCAAATAACTTGCCATTTCTCCGCTTCCAGCATAGAGTCCAATACAATACACTTCATCATGATACTTTTCTGTAAGTGCTTCTCCAACGGGCTTCATCTTTATCAGCCAATTAGCAATGGTCCTAGACTTTGTTATATGGTAATTATGAGCCCAGATTATCATCTTTTCGTCTTTATAATAATCTTCGATGAGCCATTCTAGATTTTTAAACATAAAGGCGCTTCTTAATGCCCCAGATGAAAAATACCCTTTCATACATACTTGCAGCCACTCAATTCGATTGAGAATGCCGCGCCGTATGGCCTTGAGCATTCGCGGATGATGATCCTGATGGGCATTTATGTATTCATCAAAAAGTGCTAAGAAACGTTCGTAGCGATGCATAGTGTCCTCAACTTGCGGCTTTTGCCTCTTTTTTACTTTCAAGCGAATTTGTTCGTCTAAATCAAAAAAGCGTTTATCCAGTTCCTTGTATTCTTCGCTTATAGTCAAATCAACATTTTTCTGCAGCCACATTTGTACATGTCTGGAGACATTAGGATAAGTAGGTTGCACATCCATTCCGGTTAGGTGAAGCCTTTTTCCCCACTCAACATCAAAAAGAGGCAGCATTTCTTCCGTATGGTAAATATCTAAACATGCAGTTTGAACCTTTTTTTCTAGCGAATATTCAGATAATAAATCATGACATAATGTTGTTTCCATGAATCCGTTCTCTAAAACGACGACATGAAAACCATGGTTATCATGAAGATAGCGAATGAGCTCTATTTTTGCCGTTTGATAATCACCTACACCATGACTGCTTTCGCCTAACATGACAATTCGTTTTCCTTTCACATATGAATCGATAAACGAAAACGATGCTTCTTTTCCTGGCGTTGCCTCGTGAGCGGATTCACTTATTTGCTTTTTCCATTTTTTTCGAACTCTATTGCATAAATAAAACATCCGTAGCCTCCTCTCTGATATATCCCTTCTATCATTAGAATTCACTACGTTTACTATACCAAAATAAAGCGTGCTCATAATGGATTATTTTTAGAAAATAGTGTATGTAAGTATTCATTCTATAAAAGTCTGTTAATAGGGTTAATTCTAGGCAACTAATTCATATTTACACAGGAATTTGCTAAGATGTTTTTAGTCGGGCTGTTTTTATGAAAAACAACTTGTTTAATTGGCGCTAAACATTAAATAGTCAGAAATATTAGACCGATACAAATAATGAATCCATTAAAACTGTGGATGAAAGGGGAAAACAAATCATGAATCAAGTCGTAAAGCTTGGAAAACCAATTTATTCCTTTAGTAAAGATCATCAGCCAGTTTTCCATACAAAACCGGGGGAACGCCTGACAGTGGAAACATACGACTGCTTTGAAAATCAAATTACATCCAGTGACACCAATATTAGCGGGATTGATTGGAATCGAATTAACCCTGCAACTGGACCGATCTACGTAGAAACAGCACAACCTGGAGATGCACTTGCTGTCACGATTCATCACATTGACATCCATGACCGCGGTGTTCTAGTGACAGGCGCCAATATTGGTGTTATGGGGCATCGAATCGATGGATTTGACGTAAAAATGGTTCCCATTAAAGATGGCAAAGCCATTTTTAACGACAAGGTGCATATTCCATTAAATAAAATGATCGGTGTGATCGGCGTTGCTCCTGAGAAAGAAGCAGTGCCATGTGGAACGCCTGGAAATCATGGGGGAAACCTAGATACGAAGCTTATTACAGAAGGAGCGACTATTTATTTTCCTGTCTTTCACGAAGGTGCTTTGTTCGGTCTTGGAGACATGCATGCAGCAATGGGAGACGGGGAAATCGGCGCTTCTGGGATTGAGATCGGCGGCAAAGTTGACTTAACAGTAGATGTCTTGAAAGCGAAAAATTTACGTCATCCTGTCGTAGTCAATGACGAAGGTGTTAGTGTACTCGTTTCCGCTGATACTTTGGATGACGCCATCAAGACCGCTGTTGAAGAGATGATAGATCTTTTACTTCCCCATCTTGACATGAGCTTGAGTGAGTTAACGATGTTAATGAGTGCCATTGGGCAGACACAAATATCCCAAATCGTTGATCCAAAACTTACAGCAAGATTTTTCGTACCAAAATGGTTTTTAGATGCTTGCGACGTGAAGCTTTTTTAAGAGAGAGAACGTTCTTTGACAGTGGGGATCACAGCTTTGCCCCACTGTTTCTCATGATTGCTTTAAAATTAAACCCGCTATAAAGCGATTAAGAACAAGTATCCAGAACGCAATGACAATAAAAGTATACACAAGTTCAAAGACTGCCTTTAAAAAAACGTTAGCAACTGATTGGCCGACAATTCCACCCCCAATGATGATACAAAACGAAGCGAAGAGGGAGGCAACAATAAAGGCGCCTATCGAAGATAAAAAATGATAAAGAGACAACCCTTTCGTTTCCTGCCAAAATCGCAACACCATACATGCACCTGCTACAGCTAAGAAAATGATGGGCCATACAGATTCAGCCCAAATCTTCGTTATGATGAAATAAAAGATTAGTGCTGCTAAAGCAAGCGAATTTAGATGCTTAGACATTCCTTCATCCCCTTCAATGTGAACCTTTATTAATGCTATTATACAAAGTAATTTGCAGCAGCGAATGAATTAACAAATATAATCTAAAGTTTATTCTAAAAGAATGATGAGCGGATAGGAAAACAGTCTTCTCTTTTATCCCATTAAACGAACAATATCCCCTTTCTTGGAAAGAAATATAGTCCTAACTTGATTGTATTTTTAGGAATAATTGTTCTGGAATCTGTTTACATACTTCCTTGCCGATTTCAATCGCTGCAGTTGCTGCTGGTGATGGAGCATTGCAAACATGAATACTATTTTTTCCATTAATAATAAAAAAATCATCTACTAAGCTACCGTCACTTCGTAAAGCCTGTGCTCTTACCCCAGCTTCGGCTGCAACCAAATCATCCGCCTCGATATCTGGCATTAATACTTGGACACTCTCGACAAACTTTTTCTTACTGAAGGAACGAACCATTTCATCTATTCCTTCTTTCATATATTTTTTCGCAAGCTTCCAAAAGCCAGGGTACATCGTCACTTCAGCAACATCCTTTATATGAAAATCTGTTTTGCGATACCCTTCCCTTTTTAGTCCAAGAACAGCATTTGGACCTACATCTACTTCGCCACTAATCATTCTTGTAAAATGAACCCCTAAAAATGGAAAATCAGGGTTGGGCACAGGATAGATTAAGTGATTGACGAGATAACGTTTTTCTGGCTTCAACTTATAGTACTCCCCACGAAAAGGAACGATCTTCATGTCTGCATCATACCCGGCTAACATTGCAATGCGGTCGCTTTGCAAACCTGCACAATTAATTAAGAACTTGCTCTTAAACGTTTTCTGCTCTGTTTCTACTATTACTTCGTCTTCTGTTTCAACGATTTTCTTTACCTCTTCTGCCAACATGATTTCTCCATCTTTGGCTTGAATCAAGTCCGCCATTTTTTCGGAAACTTGTTTGTAATCAATAATTCCCGCCATCGGAACATGGATCGCCTTCACGCCATTTACATATGGCTCTTTTTCATGTAGTTCTTCCTTATTTAAAGCCTGAATATCGAGTCCATTTTGCAAACCACGTTTAAATAAATGATCTAATAAAGGAAGTTCGCTTTCGTTAGAAGCAACGATTACTTTCCCGCAAATATCATAATTTAATCCATGCTGTAAGGCAAAATCTCGCATTGAGTTACTGCCTTTTTTTGCAAACAATGCTTTATAACTGTTGGGCTTATAATAAATTCCTGAATGAATGACACCACTATTATGACCAGTTTGATGTTGTGCTAGCTTTTTTTCTTTCTCAATGATGAGAAGTTTTGCGGACGAATATTTACTGCAAATTTCCATTCCAACAGATAATCCAACAATTCCTCCACCAATGATAATAAAATCATACATCCTTATTCTCTCCTATTATATTATCTACTTCACAGCTTTCCGCTAATAATTCAATGAGATGAACGACTTTTATGTTGTTTTGTAAGCCTTCTCTTCTAACTCCATGCATCATTTGTAAATGGCAGCCAGGATTAGTCGTTACGATGACTTCTGGCATTATTTCGTGGATTATCCTCATTTTTCGATCCAATATGTCCATTGCTTCATCGTAATGCATCATGTTATAAATTCCAGCAGATCCACAACACATATCCATCTCTTTCATTGGTGTATACGTCATGCCAGGAATTCTATTAATAAGTGCAATTGGTTCATCCGATACTTTTTGAACATTTTTCAAATGACATGAAGGTTGATAAGTGACATTCTTCCGAATGGGGGTCTTAAAAGGCAGTTCTAATTGTGCTAATATAATAGTCGCATCTACACATTTTTCTGAAAATTGTTTTGCTCGCATATACCATTCATCTTTGTGATCAAACAAATGATGATATTCGATAAGCATCGCACCACATCCCCCGATGCTGTTCACCACGTAATCAAACTCATGCCGTTCAAAGACTTCGATATTTTTCTTTGCAAGATTGATTGCCATTTCTTTTTCCCCAATATGGTGATGTAATGCTCCACAGCAAGTTTGTTCTTTTAATAAAATAACTTCACAGCCGGCAGCAGTTAATAATTTCATACTTAAATCATTCACTTTTGAAAAAAAAACATCCATCACACAACCGACAAAAAACCCGATCTTATAGCGAGGCTGCTCTGCTTCCTTCATTCTTTTTTGCTTGCGTTTCGCTTTTTTTGGTATGAGGGGTACAGCCTTTTCCATCTCCTGTAAAGGCTTTGGCAAGATGGTTGTTATACCCAATTTACGAGCTAATTGATCGAACCGTGTATGTTGATATAAAGATAATCCTGAACCGATGAAATGAAGTACGTTTCGATAAGGGAACATATGTGCAAAGACAAGCTTTCTAATGACTTTCTCGGCAACAGTACGTTTCTGTTTGTTATAGTCAGACAATGCTTCCACTGCTGACGCTAAAATCTTTCCGTACTGCACATTTGTTGGACATGCTGTTTCGCAAGCTCTACACCCAAGACATAAATCGATCGGTTCTTTTAATGCTTCGAGAGAAATGTTCCCTTCCGCAGCCATTTTCACTAAATGAATACGTCCGCGAGGGGAATGTGTTTCTTTCCCCATTGTTACATAGGTAGGACACGACGGTAAGCAGTAGCCGCATTGAACACAACTAAATGTTTCATGATATGCTAGTTTTTGACGCAGTTTTTCGTGATTACCCATTTGTTAACACTAACTTTTGTCCAGGCTCAGGAAAAATCTTACCTGGATTTAATATGTTATTAGGGTCCCATGCTTGCTTTATCCGCTTCATCATCTCTAGTCCTGTTCTTCCTAGCTCCATTTCCATAAAAGGGGATTTCATATTGCCAATTCCGTGTTCCCCTGATAACGTTCCACCTAGTTCAATTGCTGCTTTAAAGATCTCTTCTACTGCCTTTTCTACACGCTTCATTTCTTCTATATCCCGTTCATCTGTTATAATGTTTGGATGCAAATTACCGTCGCCAGCATGTCCAAAAACAACTAACTCGATTTGATATTTATTTTCAATTTCTTTTAATCTTCTAAACATTTCTGGTATTTGACTTCTTGGTACTGTTGCATCTTCGGAGATTTTCGTCGGCTTCCTCCTGACGATTGCAGGAGAAACCAATTGCCTTGCTTTCCATAATTCGCGGGCATGCTCGTCATCTTTTGCGATGACAATATCTCGTGCACCAACTTCCAAGCACGTTCCTTTTACTTTTTTCACTTCTGCTTCAATCGCTTCCGGATGACCGTCAAGCTCTAACAGTACAATGGCCTCTATATCCATCGGCAAGCCCATCGGTTGATACGCTTCTACTGCGATGATAGAAGCTCGGTCCATTATCTCCATCTTTGAGGGAAAAATGCCAGAACTTAAGACTTTAGAAATAACGCGGCCGGAATCAACAAGATCATCAAATAACACCATGATTGTTTTAGACGAAAGAGGTTTAGGTATGAGTCGAAGTGTTGCTTCCGTAATAATACCTAGAGTGCCCTCAGAACCAACGATTAATTTCGTTAAGTCATATCCTGTTGCATTTTTGACTGTTTTCCCGCCCGTTCTCATAATATCACCCTCAGGTGTTACTATTTCCAAACCAATGACATAATCTTTTGTCACACCGTATTTTAACCCTCGTGGTCCTCCTGCATTTTCAGCCAAATTCCCGGAAATGGTAGAAACATGGGCACTGCTTGGATCTGGTGGATACATTAATCCCCATTCGTTCGCCTTTTCATTGATTTTGGCAGTTATCACTCCTGGAGAAACTGTAGCAATTAAATCTTCGGCATTAATAATTAATTTATCATCCCATTGCGAAAAATCGAGAACGATTCCTCCATGAACCGGCAAGGGGCCTCCACTCAAGCTAGTTCCACTTCCACGTGGGTAAATTGGCGTTTTAAATCTGTTCGCTAACCGTACAATCCCTGCCGTTTCTTCCGTTGAAATAGGCTGTAAAACCAAATCAGGTCGATATGTACCGAAGGATGCATCAAAGGAATAACTGTATAGATCAGACTCGATTTGTAAAATTCTCTTCTCACTCGTCATCACTTTCTTCATTTCCGCGATAAACTCTTTGGACAACTTCCCCATTTAGCTGCCTCCTCTAGCATTTTTAAGTTAGTAAGTATATGCTTTTTCCACAAATAGATCATTGCATATTCCTTGTCGTGCTCCTGTCATTAATAGCAGGATGAAATATATCAAGAACATGGAATCATTATTCATAATCATTCCATAGCTATATCAGTTCAATTTCTATCGTACTAATGCTTTCGTCGCCAAGCTTGATTCTTGTATTGATGAGATGCCGTTTCATATTATAAGCAGCAGCTTTACTATCGCGACTTTCTATAGATTTAAAAATAGCTAAGTGTTCCGAAAGAACTTGCTCTCTTTTTCGTGGCATTCCAATGTTTTGTTTGAGTGAAAAATTGAGCGTTTTTTCGTATAAATCTCGCAGGCTATCTACTGAATGTAATAAAAATGGATTGTAAGATGCTTTTACAACCTCATGATGGAATGCAAAGTCTGCCTCATGCCCAATAGATTGTTCATCTTCCATTGTTATAGCAAATTCATCTAAAGCTTTTTTTATCGCCAATAAATCATCGTCTTTCCATCTGATTGCAGCAAGTGCTGCTGCCTCGGATTCTACAATTGTTCTCATTTCTAGTAAATAAAAAACTTCTTTTACATCGATCACTTCAAACATATACGAATCCAATAAATTCACTAAATTTACTTCTGTAACATAGTTGCCCCCGCCTTGTTTAGAATCTACTAATCCACTAGCCTCAAGAACACTTAACGCTTCACGAACAGGAGACCTGCTGACACCAAACATTTTTGCTAATTCATTTTCTGATGGAAGTTTACTTCCGGGGGGAAACCTTTTTTCTTTTATCAATTTTTTTAATTCTATTGCGATTTGTTCTGATATTTTTTTTCTTTGAATTGGAGATACCATCCATTTCTCCTCCTAGAAGTGATGAGTCTCTTAAGCAGCTGTTGTAGCAGTCGAAGTTTTTCTCGCTCTTCCAATATTGATCACAACCAAGAGAGCCATAACCGATATTCCAACGATATCGGTAGCCAATCCAGGTTTGATTAAGAGCAGCGAACTTCCAAAGAATCCAATTCTTTCAATCAAATAAAATCGAGTAGAAAAGAAATTATTTATTGCTACAGCTAATGAAAAAATACCTAAAATACCACTTATTAACACAAGTATAACCTCAATTACAGCAATTTCATTTCCATCAGGCGACTGCATAATCATAATCGGGTTATAAGCAATCATGAACGGAATAATAAACCCTGGCAATGTTAAGCGCAGAGCTGTCCAAGATGTTTTCATTGCATCTGCACCTGCAATGCCAGCGGCAGTATAAGAAGCTAAAGCGACAGGGGGCGTTACATTTGAAAGTGCTCCAAACCAAAATACAAAGAAATGGGCTGCAACAGGATGTACGCCTGCATTGATTAAAGCAGGGGCTGCAGTAACTGCAACTACTATATAAAGGGCGGTTGAAGGCAGGCCCATACTTAAGACGATGCATGTAAACATGACTAATAATAATATGATCCATAAGGTTCCTCCAGAAACTGCCAATATGTTAAAGGCTATCGTAGAACCTAGCCCTGTCATTGTAACAACTGCAATGATGATTCCAATTGCTGAACATGCTATACCTACTTGAATACTGCCCTTTGCTCCATCAACAAGCGCTGCAAAAGCCTTCTTCATTGTGATGCGATTTTCTTTATTTTTTGTTAGCCAACTTGCCGCAATCACAGATATAATACCTGCAAAGCCTGCGAAAAGCGGTGTTTTCCCCATTAATAATGTACTGATAACGACTATTATCGGTAAACCTAAAGCTCCGCTATCCTTTATGACATTCCATACTTTAGGAATAGAATCCTTACTAACCCCCTTTAACCCTAGTTTTTTCGCTTCTAAATCAATTGCGATAATTAATGACCCATAGTAAAGAATACTTGGAATAATGGCTGCTAAAATAACGACTGTGTATGAAACACCTAAAAATCCCGCCATAATAAATGCCGCTGCTCCCATAATTGGCGGCATCATCATTCCACCGGTGGAAGCAGCCGCTTCCACTGCCCCTGCAAACCGAGGTGAAAGTCCGATACCTCTCATCAGCGGGATTGTAAAGGTTCCTGTAGTCGCAACATTCGCAACCGCACTTCCGCTTAATGACCCTGTTAGCGCACTTGAAATAACCGCAACTTGTGCAGGCCCTCCCCTTTTTTGACCAGCAATGGCCAATGATAAATCATTAAAAAACTTTGATGCGCCGCTTGCGGACAAAAATGCTCCAAACAAAATAAACAAAACAATATAAGTAGATGCTATAGACAATGTAATCCCAAAAATTCCTTCGCTTGTCATATACATTCTATAAAGGAACCGTTTTATCGTAAAACCAGAATGCGAGAACATACCTGGAAAATAAGGCCCAAATAACGCGTAAATAATCGCAATAACAGATAGCAGAGGGATAAATATCCCTATCGTTCTTCTTGCCGCTTCCAAAAGAACGATCATTGTGATTATTGCAAATATATAGTCCGTTAGAATAGCTTGTGAATGGCGCTCTATATGAATGATGGAGTAATAAAATAAAATATAACCGATGCCAGCTAGTCCAAAGATTGTAAAAATAATATCCATAAGCGACATCTTACTATTTACAGATTTTTTTCCCGATGGGTACAAAAGAAATGTAAGCAGCATTAAGAAACCAACAAAAATGATATTACGATAAATTTCTTGTGTATTCGTAAAACCATTTATATAAATAGAAAATATCGATAATCCAGCTGCTGAGATGAAGAAAAAGTTGTAATAACCTCCGCTCAATTTTCTCACAGCATTACTTGCTTCTTTATCTATTGTTTTACTTCTATCTTGTTTTAAAGACAACATCCATTCTCCCCCTCTTTATAAAAACTAGCAGGAATCCTTGCAGTTTTCCTTTTTTAAAATTATCGTGCTTCTGGTGGAATTAATTCATCACGAATTTCAAGGCCAACTTCTTTAAAATATTTATAGGCGCCAATATGCAAGGGAACTGGAAGACCGTCCAAGGCCGTTTCTAACTTCATATTTTTGGCTGAATGATGTGATTCATACATAAAGTCTAGATTTTCATATAGCGTTTTCGTTAATAAATAAACGGTATGTTCATCTAATTTCTTTGATGCTGCTAAAAAGTTTGGTTGTGCAATTGTTTTAATATCTTCCTCTTGTTTCGGATAAGTACCTTTAGGAATAATAAACTCATACCATGTATGATATATCTCATTTATTTTATTCAATTGCTCATCCGTTACTTCTAAAATAGAAGCTTTTACCCCACTTGCATACATATCGGTAATAGCAGATACTGGAACTCCTGCACCTAATGATCCGCCATCAAGACGTCCATCACGCATCGCTGAAATAGTATCGTCGTAACCTAAATATTCTGATTTAATATTATCTTTTGTTAGATCTATTCCTTCCATCATAACGAGAGTAGATTGTTCCGTACCACTCGCTTGGGGGCCAACAGAAAATGAAGTTCCTTTCATATCGCTAATCGTGCCTGATTTTATTTTCTCATCCATTAACACAAAATGTTCGACATTCGGCCAAAGCATAGATATAGCTCTTAATTCAAGATAAGGTTCTCCCTTAAAGCTTTCTTTTCCAGTATAGGCTTGTACGCCAATTAAACCTTGTAAAATTGCTAATTGTGCCTCGTCATTTTTAATTAAATCAATATTTTCTATTGAGCCCGCCGATGATTGTCCACTAGCTTTTATTCCTTCACTATATAGTTTTTCTGACCAAAGATTTCCCATTCCAACACCAATTGGATAATACGTGCCTCCAGTTGAAGCAGTTGCGATCGTTAAAAACTGTGTTTTTTTCTTTTCACCGGAAGCATTTTTGTTGCAGGCACTTATAAATAGCAAGGCAATCATCAAAATAATACAGTAATAGATTTTTTTCATTTTACCAAATCTCCTTTCTTTAAAAATGAAAGCGCTTTTATAAGTCGTAATACAAGTATACAATATTACAAATTATTTTCAATCATCAGAATTTATAGTCAGTAAAAAATATAGGAGTTGATTATTTGAAGTTTAAGCGATTTTCAAGATCATAAAACCAACAAATATTAAGTGAAGAATGGAAAGAGCGTATGTTATGAATATATCTTTATAGAACGAATGCTTTAAAAATCTTTAATTACAGGAAACGCTAACATACATATTTTATTTCCATTTGGTAAACATAATATTAATTTTATCGGAAAATGGAGGTGAAAAGATGAGTAATCAACCTCACTACGAAGAAGAAATAAAAGTAAACAATGATAACATTTTCAGTTCAGTCACAGAGGAAGAAAAGATAATAGAGAATAAAACCAAATCTGAAAAAATGCGATATAAAAATGCAGATAATATTTATGAGTGAACACGTTTAAATGCTTTAACACGAGGGAAGATTGATGAGAAAAACATGATTCTGCAGTTGCAGCGTATAATAGAGCCTAAAACAAATACAAAGCAAGTAATGAAATAAGCAGGATTGAAAATAGTCCTAGCAATCGTAACGATTTATTAACCTTTATATTACGACCGGATAGAGATTTAATACATTTTAATAACACTTTTTGCTAAATTCTTTCCACCTTTTTTCATGGAGATAGTAGTAATGACAAAAACAGAAGCCAAATGCCTTACGCCCTTTAAGGCGCTTCGGATGACAATATAGGATTAATATATATAAACGCTTCATTCTCTTGCACTTCTATTAACATCATCTAGCTAATTTTCTATATATGCAGAAAAAATCGCACCAACATCATTGCCGACATCTATACATTTCCTCATTGAAACAAAGCGTAAGCCTAATTGAACTGATAACAAAAGACCTTCACAATGGAAGGTCTTTTACTTGTTCATATGCATCTATATTCGAAACAGGAGAGACTAAAACTCGCCTAATATTCATTTGAAGTCAGGTGGCTTGATTTCCACCTCTAACCCCCTAAGAGTTAGAAGCATCGATTCAGGATAAAAGAAAACTTCTTCATTTCAAGAAAAAGCGGTTTCCTTTTTTCAAGGAAGCTTGTGTAATAGCTGAGATTCTCAGTATGGGAAATCCCAACTAATGGAATTTACTCTAAAATACAGTTAATCGTCCAATCCCATTTCTTCTTTCACAACTTTTGTAATTCGTTCTACATAAATATTACAATCTTCAGGAGTAACCGCTTCTACCATGACACGCACTAGCGGTTCGGTACCAGAAGGACGGACAAGGACGCGGCCATTGCCTGCCATTTCTGTCTCTACTTGAGTAATGACTTCATTCACCCTTTTATTGTCCGTTACATGGTGTTTATCAGTAACCCGTATGTTCACAAGCTTTTGAGGGTATTTCGTCATTTCCTTAGCAAGCTCAGATAATGGTTTTTTTGTTTGCTTCATGATATTCACGAGCTGTAATCCGGTTAGAAGACCGTCTCCAGTTGTATTGTAATCAAGAAAGACAATATGGCCTGACTGTTCACCACCTAGGTTATAGCCGCTTTTTTTCATCTCTTCCACAACATAACGATCACCTACAGCAGTTTGAACACTCTTGACTTCGAGCTCTTCCAAAGCTTGATAAAATCCAAGGTTGCTCATTACAGTTGAGACGACTGTATCTGCTTTAAGGGTGCCTTCTTTTTTCATATACTTGGCACAAATATATAAGATTTGATCTCCATCAATCACATTGCCATTCTCATCAATTGCAATCAAACGATCTCCATCTCCATCAAACGCGAGACCAACATCTGCCTCTTTCTCTTTCACAAGTTGTGCCAAAGCCTCTGGATGAGTAGAACCTACACCATCGTTAATATTTAATCCATTTGGAGAATTGCCCATCGTGGATAAATCGCAATCTAAATCAGCAAATAAATGGGTTGCTAAGGATGATGTAGCTCCATGAGCACAGTCGAGAGCGACATGGATGCCAGAAAAGTCATCATCAACCGTTTGCTTTAAAAATTGCAAGTACTTTTGACCGCCTTCAAAATAATCATTAACTTGTCCGAGAGCCTCTCCAACCGGACGTGGAAGGTCATCTTGCTCTAGTTCTAATAACTTCTCAATTTCTGCTTCTTGTTCATCTGAAAGCTTATATCCATCTGGTCCAAAAAACTTAATGCCGTTATCTGGAACTGGATTATGAGAAGCTGAAATCATTACGCTTGCTTGTGCACCCAATGCTTTCGTCAAGTAGGCGACACCCGGAGTTGAAATAACACCGAGCCTCATTACCTCTGCTCCGATCGAGAGCAAGCCTGCAACTAGAGCCCCCTCTAACATATAGCCAGAAATTCTTGTATCACGGCCAATCATCACTTTTGGTCGTTGCTTATCTTTCGTTAACACATAACCGCCATAACGGCCTAACTTGAAAGCTAACTCAGGGGTTAACTCTGCGTTTGCAACGCCCCTGACTCCATCAGTTCCAAAATATTTACCCATACTTCATTTCGCTCCTTCTTCGATTAAGATCAGTGTTTAAGCACTGCTGCTTTCTTTTTCTATTAACCGAATTTTAGCTTTATTTTCCGATAATTTCCAAGAGATGCCATTTGGCGCTTTTACTTGCAAGTCTACTTCATGCTCTCCCAGTTCTAAGCCAGCTGCATTAAAAAATATCTCAATCTGCTCTGGCTGCAATCCTTTTACCAATTCGCTCAAGCCGCTTGCCTCCATGTCAACTTTGCCATCTGCTGGCTGAACAAATTGTAGTTCAAAATCATCTGTCACCCCTAGTCCATGAATAGCTAGGTTAGACAAAGTTCGAGTTTCTATAGGATCTTCTACTTCCGTTTTTACTACTTCTACCTTCACAGTCATTTTTTCAGGCTCTGTTTTATAGATTCCATTTGGGAGACTAATCGGGATTTCTAGATCTGTATCTTTGTCAATATTATTGACATCAACCTCCACTTGAATATTATCTAATTTATTTAATGCCTCTTCATTGCCAAAAAGGATCAGTTCTTTTGGGTTAAATGTGATGTTTTTAATTTGATAGCCTTCTTTTGGTAATCCTGTTTCTTTAATTCCTAAAGGAATTTTCTTGCTTAAACTGCGTACAGGAACCTTTAACCGTACGGATTGCGGCTCGACAACGACATCCAATTTATTTAAATCGCGATCAAGAACTTGCACTTTCGCTTCTCGAGTAAACGTGTTCTTCATCTCGCCGTTGACATTCAACGTTGCTTTTACAAAAGAGATTTTTTCAATAACGTCTTTTGCCCCTGTAACATTCACTGTTGCTGGTTCAACAATAGGTGAATCCGTTTCATACCCTTTAGCGACAACATTTTTGTTAATTTCTGCATCTACTTTAAATTCTTTGGTTACTTTCTCTTGTACAGACACTTCTATTTGAGAAGGATCTATTTTTACCTTCAGTTTATCTGATATATTTTGGTGTTCCATTCTTACTATTTGATTGCCAATCTGTGCATCGGCCAAATCAACAAATACTGTAAAGTCTCTTAGCGCTTTCGTTGATTGAACGATGCTTTTTGGGCCTTCTACGATAACGTTAACAGTATGTGGAACACCAGTGACAACGAGATTTTCTTCATCATAGTGAACTTCGACAGGAACATTTTGAATTGTTTCTGTATCACGCTGCTGTGTAAACCCATTTCTTCTAGTAATTTCTTGCTCATCAAAATTTACAGAGGTGTAAAGAAGTACAGCTAAAAGCATGGCAACGATTCTCATGAACCATTTACTGTCCATAAATTTATCCATTTTGCTTCTTCCCCCTCCTTAAAATTGATGAGGAAGCTTGTTTTGCTCTCATAGAAGCACTAAGCTCTTTCTCTAACATTTCTCGGAAAACATCTGTATCTAGGTCTCTGTGAAGATCGCCATTTTTTGTAATCGATACACTGCCAGTTTCCTCCGAAACAATAATCGTCAAGCTGTCTGTCACTTCACTTATACCCAATGCTGCCCGATGTCTTGTACCCAATTCCTTAGAAATAAAAGGGCTTTCTGATAAAGGCAAATAACAAGCTGCTGCAGCTATTTCTTTTTTTTGAATGATGACAGCACCATCGTGCAACGGTGTATTAGGAATGAAAATATTAATGAGAAGCTCAGATGATATTGTAGAGTTCAGTGGTATCCCTGTCTCAATATAATCGCTCATTCCTGTTTCTCTCTCAATTGAAATTAAGGCGCCTATCCGCCTTTTCGCCATATAATTAACAGATTTAGTAATGGCTTCAATAATATGCTTTTGCTCTTCCTCTTCTTGAGTGCCTGACCTTGAGAATAGTCTACCTCGTCCCAATTGTTCAAGGGCACGACGAAGCTCTGGTTGAAAAATGATAATGACAGCAATAGACCCCCATGTCAATGCTTGTTCCATCATCCAACTTAACGTGTGGAATCCAAGAAAACCGCTCAAACTTCTTACAATAATAATGACGAATATTCCTTTTAAAAGTTGCACGGCTTTTGTTCCACGGATGACCATAATGAGTTTGTAAATTACGAACCATACCAGGAATATATCAACGATATTGGAAAGATAGTCCAATATTGTGAAGTTTGCAAACGGCATCGTTTATCCTCCATTTTTTTTTTCATCACAGCCGTACAAAGCGAATGCTTTTTAAATAATCAGCTGGGTACGCTCTCCCCTTCTGATTCCTTTTTCTTAGTTTAAAATCCTCTTTATATGAGATAGCTTTTATATTATAGCATATTTCATATAAAGGTTAAAAAGAAGACTGATTGTTAAATGTTAGCGATTCTTATTATAATGGTCATACATGGTTGTTTTTAAGCAAAAAAATACAGCTGTGAGCTGTATCATTATTTTTATCTAAAAGTCCGCTTTTTTTGAAAAACGGACTTTTTTTAAACATAATGAAATTCAAAAAACACGAAAATAGTTGTTTTTAATCAATTAATTCAACAACCTCTTTCGCTGTGCTCTTCATTTTATACCATATCCAATCAAATATTTGATTGATGGTCTCAATTTCACCTGTCACATTGCCGGCAGAAGCCATGTACTTTTCTCCATTAATAACAGTGATATCACCTTGAACTTCTCCCTCGATTCGGATATCGCCATTTTTTACAACAATATCACCTTTAATTACTTCACCCTCGGGAACGATAACCGTATGATTTTCCACTACCAGATTAGGCTGCTTAGTAAATGAAAAGTTTGGATCTTTTGACCATGAAGAAACCATACTTCCTGCCATCAAAACGATGAACAGAGAAGCAGCAACAAGAAATGGATGATGACGCAGCCAGCGGTTCATCCCAACTTTTTTCTTTTCTTTAGGCAATCTTGCCATTACGCTTTGGGTAAAGCCAATTGGAGCCTCTATGTTGGCAGTACTTTTGACGAAAGCAATTGTTTTTTTCAGTTCATGAAAGTGCTTTTGACAATCTTCACATTTCTGAAGATGTTCCTTTAGCAACTGTTCATGCTCATAAGAAATTTCGCCATCTAAATAGTCATGCATATAGAGAACAATTTCGTTAGGACAAGGTTTCAATTTCCTTTCCTCCTTCTTAAATATGCTGAAGTTGTTTCCGTAAAGCTTCTCGTCCTCTATGAATTCGGGTTTTTACGGTCCCTAGCGGCAAGTCTAAAACAGCACTTATTTCTTTTAAGGAAAGCTCTTCAATATATCGTAAAACGATAACCGATCGATATTTTTCTGGTAATTTTAGTATCTCTTCCTGAATCATATCCTGTAATTCCATCGTTTCCACTTGTGCAATAGGAAGCTTTTCATCACTTGCTATCTGGGAATACATCGTTAATCCTTCTGTGCCTGCAATTTCCGCATCTAAGTAATAGTCAGGTTTCTTTTTACGTATTCGATCAATACAAAGATTAGTCGCAATTCGATACAACCAAGTCGAGAATTTCCGTGATTGATCAAATGTTTGGATATTTACATAAGCGCGTATAAAAGCCTCCTGTGATATATCTTCTGCTTCATGACGATTTCCAAGCATTCGAAAACAAATTTGAAAAACTTTATCTTTATATAAATCGACGATTTCTCCAAAAGCGTTTTGATCACCTTTAAGGACTTGCATTATTCTCTTTTTTACAAGTGTGTCCATTCTGTCCCCTACCCTCCGCTCTATGCGGCTATACATTTTTACGAATATATAGCAAAAAGGTTTCAAAAAAAAATTATTCCATTTACCATCCTATCAGATTTAAAGTGATCATTGTTTGATTTCTATAAAAAAATAGTATTTACCAGTAACTTCTTTAAAACAAAAGTCGAATTCTCATTAGGAAAATAAAGTGAAACTTCCATCAGTGGGGGTTCTCTCATCCCCCACTGATGGTTAGTTGAACCAATCGGACATTTACTGGCAGTTATCCCCACCTAGACTTCTTCGAGTCCTCTTACTCCCCGAGGTGGGGGTCTCACTGCCAGTTAGATGTGGGATAAAGACGATATCGTTAAACTTCCGTCAAAGCATCAGCTTTTCTGCAATTTGAATAGAAAAAAAGGCGCTGCCGAAATAAATGGATCGGCTTCGCCTTTATATAGTGAATATAAGGAAAACTAAAGGAATGCTTTATTTCTAAATGGAGATTAGCTGCTTTTGATAAATCCAGTCAATTATAAGAGCTTTTCACCAAATAGCGATCCCATTAATGCAACAGCAACTTTAGCTGTTTGGTTTTCCCTATCAAGAATCGGATTAATCTCGACGAACTCAGCGGAAGTGATTAAATGAGACTCTGCTAGCATCTCCATTGCTAAATGACTTTCACGATAACTTATCCCGCCTAAAACAGGGGTTCCAACTCCTGGAGCATCGTTAGGGTCTAGGCCATCTAAATCAAGGGATAAATGGACGCCATCAGTTCTATTTTTTAAATAATCGATTGTTTGCTCCATCACCTGTGCCATTCCTAAGCGATCAATTTCATGCATGGTATACACTTTTATATTGTTTTCTTTAATAAATTCTTTTTCTCCATCGTCCAAATCCCTAGCCCCTATCACCACAACATTCTCTGGTTTTATTTTCGGGGAATATTTTCCTATTTCTGTAAGAGACGGGTGTCCATATCCTAGACTGGCTGCCAAGGGCATGCCGTGAATGTTGCCACTTGGCGAAGTATCTGCAGTATTTAAATCACCATGGGCATCGTACCAAATAACACCTAATTCTTTATAATGCTTGGCAACACCAGCTAATGTACCAATTGCAATACTGTGATCTCCACCAAGCACTAGAGGAAATCTATTTTGTTGAATAATGCCATCTATTTTTTTAGCTAGCCGCTCATTCCCCTCAGCAACCGCTTTCAAGTTTCTAAGATTATTAGAAGAGTCATGACCTCGATCCGCTGCGCCAATTTCTATATCTCCAATATCTTTTATTTCATAGCCAAGCTTTTCTAGTCGTTCTACTACACCCGCATACCGAATCGCACTAGGGCCCATATCTACACCTCGACGCATTTGCCCTAAATCCATTGGTACTCCAACAATTGATATTTTTTTGATCATCATGACAAACCTCCTACACTGCTCCTTGTTTCATTTTAGAGGATTTTTTCATCCACATTTGAAAGAAGGATCGTTCTTTTTACACATCACAAACGTGTCACTATTCAATTCATAAATACTGCAAGCTTCATATAAAGAATATATTAGCTAAATAAGCATACAACCCTTGACCTGTATCAAAATTTGAAGGGAAGTCTGGAAAAAGTAAAATAATATGATCGAAGATGTAATAATGACAGTTCCTTTTTATATTGTAATCAATTTTACGATGATGACTCAACTGGACAATATTTTGTATATATATACAAGAATATTAGAAAAACAAGGCAACAAGAATGTTTTGTATGCACAAAAAAAGTGTTCTAAAAGCAATTTTTTGCTTTAGAACACTTTTTTGATGAGCCATGAAGGACTCGAACCTTCGACCCTCTGATTAAAAGTCAGATGCTCTACCACCTGAGCTAATGGCTCTTTTTATGGCTGGGCTAGCTGGATTCGAACCAACGAATGACGGAGTCAAAGTCCGTTGCCTTACCGCTTGGCTATAGCCCATTTATATTAGGATGGAGGGGGACGGATTCGAACCGCCGAACCCTGAGGGAGCGGATTTACAGTCCGCCGCGTTTAGCCACTTCGCTACCCCTCCATATTATTAATGAAAATATGAAGTATTTTTTAAAAAAATGGTGCCGGCCAGAGGACTTGAACCCCCAACCTACTGATTACAAGTCAGTTGCTCTACCAATTGAGCTAGGCCGGCATCTGTCATTTATGATAAAGATGGTGGAGGATGACGGGATCGAACCGCCGACCCCCTGCTTGTAAGGCAGGTGCTCTCCCAGCTGAGCTAATCCTCCAAAAGATGACCCCTACGGGATTCGAACCCGTGTTACCGCCGTGAAAGGGCGGTGTCTTAACCGCTTGACCAAGGGGCCGCTATGTATGTATATCCATTTATGTAAGCTTCCAACCGGGCTCGAACCGATGACCTCTTCCTTACCATGGAAGTGCTCTACCTGCTGAGCTATGGAAGCAATGGCTCCGCAGGTAGGATTCGAACCTACGACCGATCGGTTAACAGCCGATAGCTCTACCACTGAGCTACTGCGGAATATTAAAAAGCCCGGCAATGTCCTACTCTTGCGGAGGGAAATCCTCCACTACCATCGGCGCAGAGAAGCTTAACTGCCGTGTTCGGGATGGGAACGGGTGTGACCTTCTCGCCATAATTACCAGACTTTCTTATGCTCATTTAACTTAAATAGCTATATGATTTTTTGAAGCCTGTATTACAATATATCTTATTATAATTACTTTTAAAGATTTTTCAAGAGAAAAATGATAAATTTATTCTCTCAAAACTAGATAGTGGAGAAATGGTAAAAACCGGAAAATATTACTATATAGGTTAAGTCCTCGATCGATTAGTATCTGTCAGCTCCATGTGTCGCCACACTTCCACCTCAGACCTATCAACCTGATCATCTTTCAGGGA
>NZ_JAUSTT010000028.1 GCF_030812995.1 Bacillus chungangensis
TTCGGGAATCGTTTTTACCTAGGTAACGTATTCCAACCTTTAACAATTCATTTGTGTAGCAAAGCTACACAAGGTGCGACTGCCCGTCGCACATGGAAAAACCTCCTCAAAATGTATCTAGAGGAGGTTAGCTCATATTTTTTTAATAGTTAATAGGTGGAACCTATTTGACGGTTACCTGAAGGATAGATTTGCCTCCACTTCTTAAGGTCTTTAAAGAAGAGTATCCAATTGTTTGCATTCAATTAGTTTAAAACTTTTCAATTGAAATATCTGTATTAATAGTTATTGCTGCTTGTATACCAGTTGCTTCTGAAAGAACGATTTCCGTTGGCGTAGGCTACATCTTCCAAACACCATATCTATCGACCAATCTCTGATGCAAAATCTGGTAAGGGTAAGACAACCAAATTTTTCTCTTCATCTATTTCTCCTCCGTATTCCACAAGATTTGTTCATTTGTTAGCAATTATAACCCTGTTGAAGTTTTGCTGTTCACCGCAATCGTTATGAATATAATACGTTTACGTATAATTCCCCCTTATTTAGAAATAATATATAAATTCAAAATAAAACAGAAATCAATCCTCGTTATGGTGATGAGCCTCAATTTGATTTTGATGGTAATTTTAGGTATGCGTTTACTGTTAAAAACGAAAATGCCGACCTTAATTTTAATTAGTCAGCATTTGATCAAATGGTTTAATATTGTCTTTAATTAACGTAAATACTTCAATATATAAGCATGGCTTTCCGAATATATCCTCTAACCAACTATTAGCTTCTCTTGATGTAGCTTGAAAATAAAATTTTATGAAACCTTTTCAACTAATGCTCCCGTGTATAGCTGTACAAACTATCACTAAATCATGTAACGCTTTCCATGAATAACGTTTGTATCTTCCTTTCCATACAATACTTTCTTTGGATTTATAATGATGATTAAAACTGCTACTACTAAATAAAAAATTGCGTTATACATGATTAAATCGATTAAGTTTCCATTTATTATGCCAATAAAAAAATTAAAGAATTGGTGGATGATGATTGGGATGATTAAATTCTGATTTAAGTTATAAAATGCTGTCATGACGATCTTAGTGGATGTGAGCGAAATCATAAAGAATAAAATATATTTTATTAAATCAACGCCCACAAACCCTGTAGTAAACCATATGGGTAGATGCCACATACCCCACCAAAATCCTATGATTATCGAAGCTTTTAATGGCGAATGCTTCTTTTGGAGTTCAATTTGAGCGAAACCTCTCCACCCTATTTCTTCTCCTAGTGGCCCTGCAAGAAGGTTTTTAAAAAAGAAATAGATTAGCATTCCCCATGAAGAAATCGTAAAAATAGAGTCTACTTCACTATTATTCGATACGAGAAACAAAATCATCAAAAATATGAAGGTTTGAATCATAATCACAGTAAGAATCACAGAAAATTTAAGTTTATTGTTGAATTTATCTTTTACAAATTGTATAAAACTTTGCCCAGGATAGATTTTTTTAAATAGTATAGCAAAAGCAAAGGTTGAGGACCAAGCTGATATACAGAGCATTACATCAAAAAACCATTTAGGAAATCCTAACATGCTTATAACTCCTACAAGACAAAAAAGTGGCAAAAAAATGATATTGGTTAGTAGAATAAAACTTGCTACTGGTTTTTTTAGTTTCTTTTCTCTATTCATTCATATTCCCCGCTTCAAACTAAGTATTTCGTAAATATATAGCGCTCATATTTACGAATACCTTCAGCTTAAACCTAGGGGTTACTCACAGGTCAATACATGTCTGCATTATTTTATCTCGCATTAACGGGAAGTAAGCCTCCACCTCAAAATTCAGCGAAAACAAAAATGGTAGGTTAACTGCCCGTAAAATTCCGAATCGTTCGGGGCAACAGGATGTTGGTCACACAAGCGTTTTCACAGGATGTGAAGGTTTTAGTTTGTGTTCCTCTATCCTTTTGGGATGAAGAAAACCCCACTGATTAAAGTTTCACTTTATAGGTGCATAAATCTCTAAAAATATACGTTCAAGTCCATCTTCATAAGTGGTAAGTAATAGATTGATATAAACTAGCCCCAAAAGTTCATACCCTTTTTCTATTGCTACTTTTCTTAAACTAGCTTCCACGTTATGGTCAATATTTTTTCCACCAGTGGACCATCTTCCATCTTCAATAACTGTATAAATACATTTTGGATGGGATAAAATTTCACCTTCTATTTCTTCATCAAGGTCTTCTACTTTTCTTACAATTATAAACTTATCTTCTAAAATACCTTCTTCATTGAAATTGATGACTCTTCTTAAAGATGTGAGAGTAACAGCTTTTTTTAAGCTGTCTGCATTCTTTTTTATAGTTTCATATTTATCATACGCAGTATAATGTTCTATTTCTCCTTTTATTTCTAAAGGCTTCATTTCTATTACTATGTATTCTCCTAAAAATTGTTTAATTTTTTCACAATCTTCTTTTACTAACTGAAGCTTTTTTAAAAGAAGCTTTTTATATTCTATTTCCTCTAAGACCTCTTGTTCTTTCTCTTCTAATAATGATTTTATTCCCTCAATACTCTTACTTTTTCTTAATTCCTGGATTTTTTTAATTTCAATATCAATTTCTCTATAGAAATTTACTGTTGTTATATCATAGATATCAAAATGATTATATTTTCTATACCCATTTTCAATATTTTGCTTTGGCTTTACTAATTCCTTTTCTTCATAAAATTTCAAGGTATCTCTAGATACACCTAAAAATTTAGCTACTTGTCCAATTGTGTACATTATATTCTCCTTTATCGTTGCTACATATTTTTTATGGTATTTCATATTATCAGTACGTCGAAAAATAAAATATAGGTTTATAATAATAACTAAGTTTGGCATCAAAAAAAATTCGACATCTTACAAAATTAGGGCTCTTCACCATAACGTAGGGTTGATTTCCGTTCCTACTAGGCGCTTTCCTGGGGGCGTCCGATGAGCCAAAATAAGATAAATAAAAAATATCTGCCCGGTTAGTGCAATAACAGAGTGTAGTTAGTTTTTCTGCAGGTAGTTAAAGTATACAGCGTCCAATGTTATCTCCATACCATATAATACCATTCCTTTTTATTGAATAGAAAATGCCAGATGATACTCTTCTCTTGTAAGTGAGTATGGAATGATAATTTCTCGTATAAATCCTTAGCTCTTGGATTTTTACCTGAAACGTGTAAACTTAACCTATCGAGGTTTGGCTCTGCTTGTACAATATCCTGCGCCCACTGCATTAGCAGCTTTGCTACTCCTTTGCTGCGATGTTCTGGATGGACAACAACATCGGCAATATAGCATTTTCGTTTTTTGGTTTATAGTCAAATAAATATAGCCCAATGGACATTTTAAACACTTTCCATTTTCCAAAGCTTTTGAAGTTCCTCCACGAAAATTTACTCTGTTTGTTCTTAGCCACTAATTTACACTTCAATTGTTAGATCAGTCGCTCTTTTTTATAATTGTTATCCCTTATGTAACAGAAATTCACTTCCACTACTACAATATTAATTTGTTATTTTTCTCATAACCCATTCAATTGGTCCTCTTTTAAATTTACTGCTCCATAAAACAGATAATAAAATGCTCACCACAAAAAATAGTATAGTGAATATTAGTGAAAATGCTAACGTTTGGTTTTCTAATCTATTTAATAAAACTAATATGCCAATACCGATGAATACATGGCTTACATAGTGAGTTAATGTTAATTGTCCTGTTTTAATAAGTGATTTTGTAAACCAATGTCCAGCGAACTTTTCTGCGATATAAATAGAAGAAACGATGACAATGATTGCTGAAGAGGAATTAGATAAAATATATAAGATGTTTGGGGGAATTGGCCCAGTTTGGAACAGAAATTCTGCACTATTTACATCTAATATCGACAAGGATAGTCGTAATAAAACTTTTGAAAGCAACTCCGTTAATATTAGTAAAAATACAGAAATAACCAACATTTTTTTTCTTACAACTTTCTTAGATAGATCAAGTCTGCCAAGGATCATTCCCAGCGAAAAGAAACATATCCAAGGGAATACTGGATGATACCCATTAAACAAAAGATTTCTTATAAAACCTTCTATGGTCCAGAAATCAAGATATTCCATAAATGGTTGTTCAGGGTGCCATCCTTTCATATAATCAATTGTCACTTGTAAGATTTGCGAAAGTAATAAAAAGAGACTAGATAACATGACAATCAGCTTGGTAGAAGCTACTATAAGGAATGATGCGATTAGCATATAAACACCATAATAATGTAGTATATCTCCAGTCCAACCTGTCACATATAAAAGTAAACCTAGAATAAATAGAAAAGCTGAACGTTTCCATAATTTGACTCTATTTTCTCTAAATGAAAGAAGGAGAACCTCCATTTCTAGCTTTTCTTGTCATTAAAGCAACTCCGATCCCCGCCAACACTACAAAAGCGGCTGATGCTCTTCCTTCAAAAAGCTCAGTAAACCATACAAGCCAATACGGCCCATTTCCTCCCGCTCCCATAATAATTGTATAGTTAACAATAAGCATTCCAAACATAGCCAAGGCCCTAGCGAAATCTAATCCTTCAATACGTTTATATTGTGAGTGTTTGGTCATCATTGTTCCCCCTTAAGTACACTATGAATAGTCTCTTTCTATATTTCCTCTATCATCTAATTGGAATCCAATCAATATGAGGTTACTAATATTATCAATTACCATCACAAGCATATGAGCTTTTAGTTCTATATTCTTGGGTTTCAACTGCACCAATTTTCACTCCATCATTCACTAAGTCATAAAAGCCTTTTTGAATCTCATACAACCGATTAGATACTTCTCATTTCGAATAGCTAATCATCAATCTCCTGCTCTACTATCATTTGATAACCAATGGATAACATAAATTGTTTGAAGCCCTCAGCATTTATATTTTTAAAATGTAAAAGTATATGGAAGTTCGATTTTTTACAAATTTCTTCAAATAAGACGTTAATTATTTTATCTTTAGAATGCTGGCTTCGAAATTCTACTTCTTTAGCTATCATTGATAAACTTGTTTTTTCAAAACCATTTTTAGAAAACATCTTATATGCTGTTTCTACAATAAGATTATAGATATCTACTTTATTACTCATTTTCTACGTTCCTTTTACCGACCGGTAAGTAAATGCTAATTGATTCTTTTAATAAAATCAAGATTTATATAAAAAATTTGTACTAATCTTTTGATAGCATTAGATGTAAATAATGTTGATTTTAAGCTATATCACAATTTTCAATGGTTAAGTGTTTAGTTTTTTCTATTCCGTACCCCATTTTGTTTCTATATCGGAGGTTTGAAAAAACATACGAATCTTTATTAAATAAGAGATTAAGCATTTTTTCGAACATAAAGAAAAAGACTGAACCCGTATGGATTCAGCCTCTATTTGTATTAAATGTAGATTGTGAAATACGAATGGATGATGATTGAAAAACACCCAGATTCATATTGTTTCTCCGGTCTCTTCGCTCAGTTTTCCCGTTACTTAGGAAAAAGAACTTTTAGGATCATCTTCGGCTTTATAATAAAGTTTGATCATTTTTAATGTTTCATTTGTTTAACTCAAGTACTATTTATTAATTGATTATAATTGTTTTTATAATAGATTTAGCACTCATCATTCCATGCGTTATCAAGTCCTCATCATAAAACAGGCCAAAAATCGTCCAAACAATAAGCGCATTTTGTTCTTATTCTTCAGACCCAAAGTTTTCTGCAACTTACTCACTTGTAGAAGCGTACGTATTACTTCTTCACTCCTTTTCAATGAGCGTACAGGATTCGCCAAGCTTTAGCAATTCCAGACCGACGGGCTTTTGATCCTCTTGTTTGCTAGCTTTCTTCTCTGCTAGTAAACTTCATTTTTTTTCAAATTGGCATCCCAAATGAATGTACAAATTCACCCAGATGTCTCTCCCGATTTAATCCAATACACACAACGGTTATTGCCTTTCAAGATATGCTCTTCTCTAGTGATCTTAACACCGTCGCCAAGGACATGTTGGAACATTTCTAATTCCTTCCTACAAAGACTGGTGCATGCTTTCGCCGCTTCACAAATCGGGCAATGCTTCTCCACAAAATAAAAGGATTCATCGGGGTTCTCTATTACATCGGCCATAAACCCCTCAGCTGTTCGCGATTCCGCAAGAGCCTTTAATTTTTCCTTCAACGGAAGGTTCGCAGGAACTTTGTTTCGGTAATCCATGACTTGTTTTTGGTTACGAATCTCCAGCAGTTTCTCCAAACCTTCGTCTCCGAACGCTTCTTTCATGGATTCAATCAAACTAACTGTCAGATCGGCGTACCCGTCCGGAAATAGCTTATTCGCCTCAGGGGTAAGCGCCCACATCTTCGCAGGCCGCCCCATATTCCTTGATTCTTCCGTGAAAGTGACCAACCTTTGTTCATGCAAATCATATAAATGCTGCCGCACTGCCATTGCAGTAACCCCGAGCTGATTCGCCAATTGGAGGGCATCCATAGACCCATTATGTTTGAGCAATTTAACAATGGATCTTCTTGTTCTTTCGGTACCTTCTTTTGCGCGCGAATTCCTTTTTTTCATTCCATTCACCTTCAATTTTGGTTCTAAATAGATTATAAAGAAAAATATTGACAAAGTCAAAAAGTCGGGATATCTTATTTCTAAAGATCTTTGTTTAGAAAGTATTCGGATACTGAATAATAGACTCTCGGAATTTAAAGGCCTATAAGGAGTGATCTTTAGAAAACAACTGGAAAAAAATTAAAAAAGAAAACATAAAGGGGACCATGTTCAAACTTATTTTCAAGAAAAGTACATGATAAAGAAGCTCGGAGGGTACATAGAAATATCTGCTTTAGCTATCATTGGGAAAATAAGCAGGATAAGTTAATGTAGACAAACCAATATCAGTGCCCTCCATAAGTGCTTTTTTAGTTGCTCCATGACAACGAATTGGTACATATCGTGGAAAATAAAAACGGTTTCATACTAATTCATCTTATTTACTGTAGTAAAGGGCCGGGGATTTTTTAAGAAACATGGAGCTTTAAACCAATTTTATTAAATCCTCTGCAAATTAGAGGTAAATCATTGGATGGGATAAGAAACTCTTTGTCCCATCTGCCTCGGCATATGCTGAGAGGCTATTACATGATGGAAGGTGAACAGGATGTCTTCAACGCAAAGCATTTTTGGAACACGCTATCTTGCATTAACGATCGGTATCATTTTAGCTTCAATGACTATCGGGTTTGAAGGATTAGCCGTAACAACGGTTGCCCCAGTCATTGCTGGCGATCTGCACGGAATTCATCTTTTCGGTTGGATATTCAGTGCTTATCTACTCGCGCAAATTGTCGGTACCTTGGTTATAGGTCGCCAAATTGACAGGAAAGGGCCTGCTTTGCTTTTTACTATGGCTATTCTAATATTTGCAGTCGGTTTAATCATCGCTGCTGTTGCAAACAACATGTATGTTTTGATCGGGTCACGCGCTATGCAAGGATTTGGTGCAGGCGCCATGTATACATGCATATACACAGCCATCTCTTTAAGTTACCCGGATGAGCTGCGCGCTAAAATTTTGGGCGCTCTCGGCACAGCTTACGTGCTGCCTTCGATGCTCGGTCCTTATGTTGCTGGGCTTATTGCCCAACATTTTTCCTGGCGGTTCGTTTTTTGGGGGGTTCTTCCTTTTTTGCTTCTGGCGGTGCTCCTCAGTATGCCTGTATTCCGTAAATTGAAAATGCCTAGCGTTCAAGAGAAAAATGAAACAGGGGTCATTGGGTTGTCCGTGCTGCTTGCGATCGGGACAGGGCTTTTCTTAAGCGGACTCGGCATGCTTCCCAAAATATTAGGAATTGTACTTCTGCTTGTCGGCTTATCTCTTATGGCACAGCCCCTCCGCAAGCTGCTGCCAAAAGGTACGTTGACATTTCGTTCAGGATTATCGTCTCTCATCGCCTCCCGCGGTTTATTCTTCGCTGCTTATGTCTGTACGCAGAACTTTCTGGTGCTCGCCTTGACGGATACGAAAGGATTGGCCGCTGACAGAGCCGGGCTCATCGTGGCAAGCGCGGCGCTTAGCTGGTGTATCGTGGCGATTTTGCAGGCTCGTTGGGATGCGGCTGACCAAGGGCGAGGCCGGAATAAACGGATCATCGCCGGTATACTGCTGATGATCGTAGGGATCGCAATTATGGTTTGGATTCCTGCCATCAACATCGTATTAGCAGTACTCGGTGAAATCGTTACGGGTATCGGGATTGGTTTAGCTCATACCGTTAGCAGTACGGTCGCTTTCTCTCTCGCTAAAGAGGGGGAATCCGGACAAGTTTCCGGAAGCTTACAATTTGCCGACTCGTTTACGCCCGGCGTTGCAGTCGGAATTGGCGGTGCTATCATCGCGATGAGTCAAACCGCTGGAATGTCATTAGAAGCCGGAATTACATTCGCCATGACGTTCAATCTTGCATTGATTTTGCTGAGCTTGTTTGCAAGCGTGCGAACCAAGCAGGCCCAGTCCGCAGACCAATCGACCAATATAATGTCGTAATTTTGGATAACATTCCATCAACTAGCGTTCTTTCTTAATGTATGCTTCAGCTTTAATCAGTTGAGAGTAAACTGTGAAAAAAGTTATTGAGTTATCTGCTTATGATAACTCTTGATTTTAAAAATGAGGGCAGAACAGAAGAAATGGAGAGTATGGTTGTTAACAATCTAAATATGGGACTAGTGTTGATCTGGATTTTTTATAAAAATGAATTCATAAAACCTTATTAAGCAGTCCACACAAAAACTCCAGTTTGAATAAAAAATGAAATTTAATTGAATGGTAGAAACTTGTTTCTCACACATATTACCCACAAAACTGTACTTCCATATTGATTCTTCTTTATGTAGCTATAAAATAAAGATGAAACAATTATGAAATACCGGCAAATAAAGCCTTTCTTGATGCCATTGTAAAAACATCAAACATAGATGGTCATTTTTTAAAAATAGGGGTATTTATTAAGGAAACAGATGAATTTATTGGTTGGTGCTGTACAGGCATTAAAGATGAAGCTACCTTCACCGAATAGAGAAATGATTATGCCATTTCAAGTAAATATAAAAAGAAAGGATACGCTACTAAAGCGTCTAAAGGATTGATTAACTATTTGTTTACAAATACAAATTTAGATGTCATTAACGCAGTAGCTTTCATTAACAACGTTCTATCAAATAAAGTTATTGAAAAATGTGGATTTACTTATCTGAGTCAACAGACTATAGAAAATGAATTATATAATCACTATATATTGAATAAGTCAGAGTGGATGAAAAATCATTAAAAAGACATATTGTTGTTCCAGAAAAGAGCACTTTAATTTGAATAAAAGGAGAAAACATATTAGTCATGTGAAATATGTTTTCTTCTTTATTTTTAAGGATTTTTTCTTGATATTTTTTTAAACAACTTTATTATTCGTGAACACAAGCTTGGAATAAATATAATGGACCCAAGAAACTAGACACGAAATGAGGAGATGTTAAAGTAGATTTATGAAGAGAAAACGATATACACCAGAATTTAAATCTCAAGTCGTTCTAGAGGTCCTTAAGGAAGAAAAGACCATGAATGAAATTGCTTCATCTCATGAATTCACGTCAATTAAATTCGACAATGGAGGAATGCATTTCTTGAACAAATGCCTTTGATCTTCGCTAAAGAAAATAAAAAAGCGGATCAAATGAAGGGCAGAATATGAAAGTTGAACGTATTTAAATGATTGATTGGGATGATAAAGAGCTACCAATCACCACTCAGGCTGAGCTGCTTGGGCTTAATCGTTCTAGCTTGTATTATAAGCCTGTTGAGCCTTCTCCTGAGGAAATATTCATTAAGCATAAAATTGATGAAATTTATACCAAACATCCCTATTTCGGTACCACGCGAATTACCGTTGCTTAAACAACAGCGGAATAACTATTAATCGTAAGGCCGTACAACGTCATATGAGGGAAATGGGAATGGATATTATGTCTTACCTAAATCAAATTGAAGTGAAATTGATTGAAACGCCTGAAATGAACATTCTTCTATCAGAAAACAAATGAATGTTAATGATTGAATTAGAGGAATGAATAATATTCTTCACCTATTTAAGAAAAGTACCCGTTAGTGCATTAACAAAATATAATGTACATGTCGAGAATTCTAAAAAAAAATAGAAAAGTCATTAATACCTGCATATGGAACTTGATTATTGATTTTGTCTTCTAAGCTATGTAAGGTATATTCTTGCCATTCTTCTAAATTATTCGTATCCCATTTTTGTATGAATAATTGATACAAATATATCTCTCTTATTTTTAAGAAAATAGGAATTTGTATCATTATATCCTTATGAAGCGTATTTTCTGTTTTATATCCTGCAAAAAATTTACTCATAAATATATCACAAAAAGAATGTGTATTGCCATTGAAGGAGTTATGTTGCCAATAAGCATGATAGAAAGCTACTGCAATATCTTGAGCATACCAATTAAATGAGCAGTCATCAAAGTCAATTGTAGTTATACGACCTTCCTCATTAATAATTAAGTTTCCTTGATGATAGTCATTATGAATAAGTCCGAAAGTATCAGGAGTAATAATATATGAAGTTAGACTGTATACCAACTTTTCATATTTTTCCCTAATCCATGGGTCTAACTTTCTTCTAATATCAAAGACATCAGGATTTTCAACTTTCCATTCAGGACGTTGTATTGCTTGTACTTTAAAATCTTTGGATAGCGCATGCATTCTTCCTAAATTTTTCCCAAGTTTTTCAAAAGTTTTTTCATTCCAGTGGGATTTATTTGTAACATTAATTTGATCGCCCTTAATAAATTCAAAATACGTTTTAACCCGTTCTTCCTCACACTCTAAAGGAATTACTGGCTTAGGTGCAAGTACACCTTTTTCATATAAAAAATTCATCCACTCTATTTCTTGTAAAACCATCTTCTTTATCTTACTCTTTTCAGAAATTCTAACTACCCTTTCTTTCTCTTCGATATAAAAAACGTCGTTATTAAATCCTCCATTCAACCTAACACGATTTTCTTGCATCCTGTTTTCCCCTTTAACTCTAAATTGCTAAATCAACTGTCTTCAATACCAATCATTATTGTTAGATTGACCGAGAAAATGACTGACAATCGAGCCATCATATAGGTCCAAAATCGCGCTTAAATAAGCCTTTTGAGAAGTGCCGTATTTGAATTTTTATATTCTGACGACATGCTCAACGCCGCAAAAAGTCAAAAACTAAGTTGATTTTCTGTTCCTGAAAGCAGCCTTTGTATATTTTCCATATGCCTGAAAATAACTATAAACGCCATTAGGCAAGCAAATATATAAAAATATAAAGTATTCCCAAAAACAGGAATAAATGAAATAGCCGCAAAAAGCATTGTAGCACATATTGTGCCTAAAGAAACATAACGGGTAAAAGCTACTATTATCACAAATAAGCCAAGGCATAAAAGGGCCATAACCCAGTTAACCATAAACAGCACAGCCACTGCTGTAAGTGCTCCCTTGCCCCCTTTAAACCCAAAATATACCGGCCAGTTATGCCCTATAACCGCTCCTGCGCCTGCAGCTAAAAGGCTTACGCAATCTTTAGCCTCTCCCGAATAAAAGTAAACGCTAAGGAACAAGCCTATAAGACAGGCAATTATCCCTTTTAATATATCTGCCGCAAGAACAAACACCGCTGCAGATTTCCCAAGTACCCTCAGAGTATTGGTAAGCCCGGCGCTTTTGCTTCCATGGCTTCTTATGTCCTTGCCGTATATTTTCCCTACAATCACCGCTGTATTAAGGCTGCCTAAAAGGTAGCCCAAAGCTAAGGCCACAAAAAGCTTTAAAATATCAATCATCACTCTTCTCCTTTGGGATTATTCTCATTTTCTTTTATTTCTCCATAATACAGGGTTCATCCATTCCCAAACCGTCTCCTTTACCCACCGGTATATCAATGAACGACTACGGCCAAATATCTTGCAAAGCATGTTATGAACCTATACCAAGCGAATAGAATAGTATTACCAATGCTTTTAGTGCTGCTATTTTTTCATTGCTTCTTTCATTGCCAACTATGAAGTTCATTCCACACTCTTTACATAAATAACGCTGTTTTCCCCTGTACTTTGTCATTCTTTGTGATGTTTTCCTTTAATCTGAATTCTATACTCTCTCATTTAATCTACGTATTTTTCCGTCATCCAAACTTCAAACCCAACTTTCATCAACATTTATTGAGCAACCAGATTTCGAAATCCAAGAGTACTAGAAGTCATTGCTAAGGAAAATGATTTTATACAGTCTGAATAATATAAAAATAGTCTGAAAATATTAAAAAGAAATACAGCTGTTCTTTACTACGATTGCACTAATTACTTCTTTGAGCTTGAGCAAGAGAAAGGTCTGAAACAATACGGTCCATCGAAAGAACACTGCCCTAATCCAATTGTCCAAATAGATCTTTTCATGGATGGTGACAGCATTCCGCCCGCCTTTAACATCAACAGAGGAAACACCAACGAGCTAACCTTATATCCTTTAGAAAAAAAGATACTATTAGATTTCGAATTATCAAAATTCATTGCCTACGCTGATGCCGGACTTGCATCAACAGATAAGAGAAAGTTTAACAATAAACTCTTTTAATGTCAAACTTAGTAGGTGGTTCTTCGAAATAAAATCATTGCTTTTAAAATTGTTTTCCATTAAATCATAACGTACTCTGGACTGTTCCAACATTCCATTCTCTTTTCTTGAAATATTGGGAAATAGCGCATGGTTAGTTGCAATAATGAATTCTGATTTATTATTGACTCTTTCTACAGCTCTTTCCCCATCATAAGTTTCTATTAAAGCTGCGTTACCATTGGTATCTGCCAGAAGCAAATTCATATTTGTTCCAATAGGCATTTCCTCTAAATAAGAAATTCCTTCCTCAACGTCTTTACAATTTTCAAGTAAAGCTCTGACTATTACTATAAACTGTAGTCCTTTTATGATAGGCTTTTTCATTCCTAGATGTTTTCCAACTGGCATACCACAAGAGGCAAAAGCTACACAGAACCCCTTTTCATTAAAGCCTTCACTTCGACCAAAATTAGAAACGGAGAATCCGGTGTGACTGTATTTGCCCTTTACTTTTGTTGTACAGAGTCTATATCAGATATTGCTGGTGACAAGTCGTAGTTTCTAAGGACATAGGTTTTACTATCATTTGTTTTAGACGGTAAAACGGCACCCAAACTACATCCACCTGGTTGTAACAAAGCTTCATCAAAGAAATTAAGATAACTAGGCTTTACATTTAGTGAATCTGCAAACCCTTGTAATTCTTCGATTAAACCAGGACAATACTGGTTCATTAGTTTTTCCATATCCTTAAATTTCGCCTCATCTATTGGTTCGGATAATAAAACTGCATTCATTGCATCAGGAATCTTTTTTATTTCTTCCCCTTGCCTTCTACCAATATCGTAGCTGTTGCCTTCAAGAAAAGAAAAATAAGCTTGAATTGAATCTTTCATATTTGTCTCTCTCCAGTCCAAATTAATGATTAATATCGTGGTAATACATAAGGTGTCCCTTTTGAAACGGCATCTATCAATCGTCTATCTGATATTTATTTCGCTCTGTTTGGTAGTCCCTCAGCTCTGTTTATATCTAATGTATTTAAGTTTGCTACAACAGAGAAGAGCGTACCAAAAAATAGGATTCATAAAATTTTAATTAATCTAGCAGCCCATTGCTGATAAGATTCTTGTAGGTGCTTTACCCTTATGTTTTGTAAGTTATACAGAAACGATTGACTCTAACTCCCACTTGCAAAAACTAACTTTGTTCTCATGGTCACTTCGTCCTCCATTATTATACCTTTTGAAGGAATGATGAGTGTTGATAAAGATCGATTATCCGGTACAGCTACTTCAAGCAAAAAGCTTTACGGCAATATCGACAATGCCTTAGCTCTCATTATAAATTGCCTGATTCAGCTCATCTGTCAATTCGACTTTGTTTTGGAGCCATTGATACTACCATATACTTTCAATCAGCAAATCCCAATCATCATTCTTCCCGTAGCTTTGGAATAAAGTTTGAACAAAAATAACGCACGAACCTGCATTTTACGGGGAACTCAAAGAATCCATTTTGAAAAAAGATTGATTAAAATGGATTCTTTTCATGTGAATGGTTGTGCAATTTTTATAAAAAAGTTCGATCAAAATATTTTATAAACCCTGATATTACAATATTTTCTTTATAGTCATCATTCTAAAACGGTTAAACTTTTTTTCAAAACGGTACATCTTTTTTGTGAACGGTACGACTTTATTTGTAATCCACAATTCTAGGGGTTGTGTATGAAACGACGGTGAAGCATAGGCAAGCTACCTAGCGAAAAAATCGCGTTTTAATAGGCTTCTTTGGCATGCCTACTTTTCCATCACTCGCTAGTTTTAAAACAAATCTAGTAATTTACTTTGTTAGTTTGATGGGCATGTGGCGCTACCCCTAAAAAACTTCATATAAACTTCATATAAACTTCCTATATCTCTAGATAAACTACTGATTAACTTCATACATACTCCAGATTCCTCCTATAACATATAAGACATCAAGGAGGTAAGAAATAATGAATTTTATAAAACGAGCATTTCTTAGTATCACAGCAAAGAAAGGAAAATCTTTACTCTTAATGGGGATCTTTTTTATAGTTATAAGCCTAGTGTTGGCAGGATTCTCTATCCAAAATGCATCGAATAAAGCAACAGATAATGCAAGGAAAAAACTAGGGGCTTCTGTTACATTAAGCACCGACCCTCAGAACTCTATGAATAGGTTGAATAGGGAATTAAAAGAAGAAGAAGCTGATCAATTAACAACTTCAAAATATGTTAAAAATTACAATTACTCATCTAGAACCTCTGCAGTTGCTGAGGGGTTTCAACCCATCGGGTGGTCAGATGAATCTCAAGAAAGCATGGGGGGGATATCACCACCAGAAGGAGTTGAGATACCCAACGTAATTATAGAAAGTACAATGGAAAGTGGATTATCCAAAAGTTTTGAAACAGGGGAAAGCAAAATAGTTGAGGGAAAACCAATCACCAAAGATTTACAAGGTAAAGAGGTTGCTTTAATTGAAAAAAGGTTAGCCAAAGAAAACAATCTAAAAGTAGGAGATAAGATCAAGGTAAGATCAAAAATAGATAAAGAAAAAACTATAGAATTAGAAATAGTTGGCATTTATACAACAAAAGAGAAAAACGATGGATTTAGTTTACCTGTATTGGACCCAGTTAATAAACTATATGTTCCCTATAAGGCTGTCGACAAATTTGAGGATGAAGTGTTTGCTTCTTTTGAGGCTGTATATTATTTAGATGATCCACTGCACGTTAATGCATTTAAAGAA
The DNA here is from genome assembly GCF_030812995.1 of Bacillus chungangensis. GTDB lineage: Bacteria > Bacillota > Bacilli > Bacillales > Bacillaceae_C > Bacillus_CF > Bacillus_CF chungangensis. Next base: position 15,550 of record NZ_JAUSTT010000028.1, read on the forward strand.
GAAGCAAAGCAATCTACTATTGACTTTGATGGGTTACTATTAGATGCATCGGAAAGATTATATAAACAAATGATTGGTCCTATTAAAAATATCGCATCCACTTCTCAAACGATTGTATATATAGTTTCCATTGCAGGTGCCATTATTTTAGGGTTAATTATTATGTTATCTATTAAAGAGCGTCGTAAAGAAATGGGGATTTTATTATCCATTGGCGAAAGGAAATGGAAACTTATGGGGCAGTTATTAGTAGAAGTATTATTTGTAGCTGTCTTAGCATTTGGATTATCTTTAACAACAGGATCTAAAGTTTCTCAAGTAATAGGTGATAATTTACTTTCCAATGAAATTGCTACAGCAGCAGATTCCAAAGATGAAACAACAGGAATGATGGAAGAAGTTCCACCAGATATTGACTCTAAACAAGAAAAAACAATCGATAAAATTGATGTAAGTGTAACGGGAGAAGATATCGGAAAAGTAGGGGGAATTGGATTGGTAATCGCCATACTAGCAACTATTCTTCCCGCACTATCTATTCTACGCTTAAATCCAAAACAAATTCTTTTAAAAGATGAGTAAGGAGACTCTATATGGAGACGATTTTACAATTTAAAAATGTGAACTATTATTATGAAGGCAATCTAAAAAAAGTAACGATATTAAACAATGTCAATTTCTCTTTTCAAACGGGACAGTTCTATACCGTTTTAGGACCATCTGGCTCTGGGAAAACGACAACTCTTAGTTTAGGATGTGGATTGGATGCACCCAAAAGTGGGTATGTACTTTACAAGGGAAATGACATTCAGAAAATAGGGTTAGATCGATACCGTAATCAACATGTATCCATCATCTTTCAATCGTTTAATTTGATTACCTACATGACCGCTCTTCAGAATGTATTAACGGCAATGGAGATTACAGGTGTTAAGGTGCAAAATAAAAAAGGACGAGCACTAGAATTATTAGAAAAGGTAGGGCTCACAGAAGTAGAAGCGAAACGAAACATCTTGCAACTTAGTGGTGGGCAGCAACAACGTGTGGCAATTGCCCGAGCATTATCTTGTAATGTTGATTTATTAATCGCTGATGAACCGACCGGAAACCTAGATCAAGAAACATCAATGGAAATCATTGAATTGTTTAAAGATCTTGCTCATAAAGAAAACAAATGTATTATTGTCGTGACACACTCACAAGAAGTTGCCAGACAATCTGATAAAGCAATTTATCTTAAAAATAAGAATTTAGTTGTGAGAGACATGTCGAAATAAATAATCCCCCACCTAAGCATGAAGTGACTCCTAAAAGTTAGACACGGTTATTTTATTAGGCAGCGGGTTGGGTATGAGTTCGATATTGTATCGGACTCATACCTTTTAGCTTTGCCTTAATTCGTTTGTTGTTGTAGTACTTGATGTATTTTGCTAATTCTAGTTTAAAATGATCTATACTCTCAAATTCCTTAAAATATAGGAACTCCGATTTCATCATCCCAAAGAAATTCTCCATTACGGCATTATCGTAACAGTTCCCTTTACGTGACATACTTTGTGTGATACCACGTTCCTTTAAGGCTTGACGGTATTGTTTCATTTGATAATGCCAGCCTTGATCGGAATGCATTAGGAGCTCATCGTCTTCTGACAAGCGTTTAAAAGCCTTTTCCAACATCTCTGAAACAAGGGAAAAGGTAGGTCTAGAGCCAATTGTATAGGTGATAATCTCACCATTAAATAAGTCTAATACAGGTGAAAGATAGAGCTTTTCTCCAAATAATTTAAACTCTGTAATATCTGTTACCCATTTCTCATTTGGCTTTTCAGCTTTAAACTCGCGATCCAAAACATTCGGGGCAATCTTGCCAACCGTCCCTTTGTAAGAGCGATATTTTTTCATGCGTACCAAGCATTTCAAACCCAACTCTTTCATTAATCGCTGTATTTTTTTATGATTTACTTTTTGTCCACGGTTCGCCAATTCATCGCGAATACGACGATAGCCGTAACGTCCTTCATGTTCGTCATAAATCGCTTTAATCGTTTCTTTTAAATCTGCATCTGGCTCAAGACGATTCATTTTTTTCACTAAATAGTAGTATGTGCTGCGTGGAATCCCTGCTAGCTTCACCAATGCTTTCACCGGAAATTCATGCCTTAATTCAAAGACTATTTGCGCTTTGTCTTGTTTGGTGATTTTTCCTTGCTTTGAACTAAGGCATTCAACTTTTTTAAATACGCATTTTCCATACGTAATTTCTCTAATTCAGCTTGTAGTGCTTTTACTGACTCTTCAGTTGGCACTTGTTTCTTTGATTGTTTTTGATTATCTTTTTTCATGGATAGACACCCCTTTTTCTTTGGCTCAAGGGCATCTAGTCCATGTCGCTCTATCTTTTTTTTCCAAAATAATAAAAGAGATGGTGTGGATAAATTGAAAATCGCTGCCGTTTCCCTGACAGATGTACCTTGATCATTCATGTAATTAATTACATTCAGTTTAAACTGTGCAGAATAATTTGCATAGGACTTTATAAAAGCTTTTTCACCATGGTATTCAAAACATTTAATCCAATAGTGAAATGTTTTTGGATCAATTCCTAGCTTTAAAGCAAACGAATGGTAGCCTTTTCTTCCATTCAAATAACATTGAACAGCCTCAATCTTTTGTTTCGCAGTAAATTTAGCCACTAATTTACACCTCCAATTGTTAGATGTGTGTCTAACAATTGGGGTGCAGTTCAATCAATGCTTTGAGGTGGGGGATTATTTATTTATTTCTTTATTATAGGGGGGATCGTAGCTGAAAATTGTACACTTTGTTCTATATTATTCATGGTGTACGTAATAGAAAGTGCTGCGAAAATTTGTTTTACAATATATAATCCTAAGCCACTTCCACCCGTATTCCTATTTCTTGATTTTTCTACTCGATAAAATGGTTGAAAAACTTGTTGAATATCCTCTTCGTTAATCTGTACCCCTGTATTAATGACTTGAAATTGAATGTCTGATTGTTGTGAATTCTGAGTGAGTTGGATATATACCTTTTCATCAAATGGAGAGTACATAATTGCATTATGAATAATGTTTTTACAAGCTTTTTCTAGAAGATTCCCATCTGTCGAAACAAAAAGATGTGAATCGATTTGTTGTATAATTTGAATATTCTTTTGTTTAGCAAAAAAGTCTAGGTTTTTAGTGATGGTATAAATGAGCTCGGAGAGATTTACCTCTTCTAATTTTGGTTTCAATTTATTAGGTTCTAGTTTTGACAGACTTAAAATCTCGCGAACTAGATTCTCCATTTTTTCAACCATTTGGTAATTCTTCTTCAAGTATTTGTCACGATCTTGATACGGACCTATATTATACATCATTCCTTCTACATACCCTTTTATCACAGTAAGTGGAGTTTTTAATTCATGTGCTACAGTTGCAAAAAATTCCCTACGTTTTGTTTCTATTTCTTTTTCTTTTTCAATATCGCTTTTTAATTGATGATTCGTCTTTTGTAAATCGAACATAGTTTGTTGTAAGTTAATGGACATATCATTGAGGCTATTCGATAATTCACCTAGTTCATCATTGGAGCGAACCTCAATTTTTTCAGAAAAGTCTAGGTTTGCCATTTTTTGTGCACCTTGATTAATATATAGGATAGGTCTCGTTATAAGCCTCGAATATAGATAGGCACTTCCAATTCCAATAATAATTACAATCATACTGATATAAGGTAGAAACAGCACTAATACCTTTGAAGCTTCATCTATAGGTTGTAATGTTGCCTGTATGTGGAGATTATACGTAACATCTTGAAATTGTACCTCTTGATAAATACTATATGAGTCTTTTGATCTAATATCGCTTAATTTTTCTATAGTAACGCTCTCTTTGGTAAATAGAGAAAAGGGGTACACTCTTGTTCCATTTTCACTTTGGATGTATAAAATTGCATTATTATTCTTTGCATATTGGTTAAGAAATGGTTCTGCCTCTTGAAGTGTAAGATATTTGGATTTTTCCAATGTTTCTTGTAATCCTGCTTGAAGTTCGTTTGTTTTATACTTTTCATAAAATGTAGGGAGAAAAAAGTATATAGTTAAATAAATTAAGATGGCAAAAGAAAACAAAATGAGTGATGTAATCATAAAGAGTTTATAGGTAATTTTCTTCAGTTTCATGATGTTACGAATCCTATTCATCGATTTTATAACCAATGCCCTTTACTGTTTTAATGTAGGGGAAATCTAATTTTTTTCGTATATTTTTAATGTGCGTATCAATCAATCGTGTTTCTCCTTGATACTCGTATCCCCAAACTTGCTCTACAATGCTTTCTCTTGTGAGTACCCTTTTCTTGTTTTTAAGTAGAAGTTGCAGAATTTCAAATTCTTTTGTTGTTAAGGGTATTTCAACCTTATTAACATATACTTTATATGCATCACAATCGACATGTATTTCTTTAAAAACTAAATGACTATCCGTGCTTTGATTATAGCTTCTTCTAAGTACTGCCTCAACCCGTCTAATCAAAACATGAAAAGAAAAAGGCTTCGTAATATAGTCATCAATTCCAAGATCAAAGCCCTTCACTTGATCTTGTTCTTCTTCTAACGCAGTCAGCATAATAACTGGTACATTTGACTGACTGCGAATCATTTTCGCAACTTCAAATCCGTTAAGGTTTGGCATCATCACATCCAAAAGAATTAAATCAAAGGATTGCTTATTAAATTGTTTCATACCCTCTAATCCATCTGATGCAACTTCAACCGTATATTGCTGTACCATTAAAAATTGTTTAATTAGTTCTTGAATTTCTTGATCATCCTCTATCACAAGAATACGATCATTCATTATCTATCACCTCTTGTAACGATTATAACATCGTTATCTGGAGTTTATGTGGAGATGGAATTTGTATATGGTTGTGAATTTTCATAAAACATCTATATGGACTTACTTTTCAAAATGCTTTGTTTGCCTTCTTAATATGGATCGGCTTTAACTCCTAGATTAGAATCCCTAGGCTATCAGGAAGCCTTGCCTCTTCCGCAATATGGTCTTTTAATGAATTAACATGACTAACCTTTTTAAACAGCATTAATAAATGTAGCAACTTATTTACTGGTTTAAACATCTTTATTGTTATTTAACAACAGTAATGTAAGATATTTGCCATGTAAACTATATGACGGACTAGAGCAGCAACCCTGTGACTAAGCCTTATAGTAGATGTAAAAATGCCTCTCTTTGGGCATCACTGCTTTTAAGGGGTGATTATTATGATAAAGAAGGAAAATGTTTCAATCTTATTTTTATTCTACAATAACTTGCTTAATAAGATTTCTGCCCTATGATAAACTTTTATAGCTATGCTTTGCCTTAATTATCGTAACTCCTTCATTTTCACTACTTTTCAACGATTTACTTGTCCAAGTACCACTATCATTCACCAAATTTACAAGTAAACGATTATACATACGTTTCCAATCGTGAATATAAGAAGCAGATAAAATCAGCATCGACAACGAACGACTCTCACGCTCCACTTCTAAAATATTAAATTGTTTTCCCTTTACCATATATACTTCTGCAATCACATATTGTCGTTTGGTTACGCCATCACTTAATTTAGTAAACTTACGCTCTCCTGATCCTCCCGGTAAAACATCCATAAACGCTCGAATTGCTTTTTCTTGTGGATATTGTTCTAGAACTTTTAAAACATTAATAAAATCCTTTAGTTCACCTTGAGCCTGGATTTCATGTAACATTTGATACTCTAACCCTCTAGCAAATTGGCGACCTCCAGTGTCTGCTGTAGATCGAATTGAATCATTGCTGCCATAGTATTTCTTAGTATTCTCATCTTCTTTCATTCGTTGCTTTGAGGAACTACTTTTAATTCGTTTGATTTTAGGTACCGATGTATATTCATGTTTCAATGATTAAAAGATTGCTTTTTGTTCTTTACAGCTTTTCTAATAATCTCTTCCAATGCAGCATCAGTATTTACTGTAATAATTGCGTTCTAAATCCGACAGAAATTCATGCTGTCTGTTTGTTTTTATTCCTTTTAAACGAGTTGAACGACCCTTTGAAGATACATCTTGAATCTTCAACCAAGGTTTATAATCTACTCCAATACCGGTCCCTCGACCTTGTTTAATCCACTGTTCAATCTCAGATGTTCTTTTTCTTTTCGACATAAAAACACCCCTTTAGATATGATTATCTAAAGGGTAAAACGGTGCAACTTTTTTATAAACGATTCGACTTTTTTCAAAACGGTTTAATTTTTTATAAACGGTGCAACTTTATTTCAAATCCACAGCAAAGCTTCTCAACTTTTTTATAAAAGTCGCGACTTTATTTAAATTCCACAAAATTATCGAACTTTATTTCAAATCTACAACAAACTTCACGCCAACAAATCTTCTACTCCACCGTCACCGATTTCGCTAAGTTTCTCGGTTTGTCAATGTCACAGCCGCGCTGGAGCGCTGCGTAGTAAGCGAGAAGCTGCAGCGGTATGACAGAAACGAGTGGTGTCAATAGTTCTTGAACCGCTGGGATTACGAATTTGTCGCCTTTTTCTTCCAAACCTTCCATAGAGATGATGCACGTATTGGCGCCTCGCGCTTCCACTTCTTTGATATTGCTGCGGATGCTTGCGTTGACGTTTGCTTGTGTTGTCAGTGCAATAACAGGTGTTCCTGTTTCGATTAAGGCAATCGGCCCATGTTTTAGTTCGCCGCCAGGAAATCCCTCTGCTTGGATGTAGGATATTTCTTTTAGTTTTAGTGCGCCTTCAAGGGCAACGTAGTAATCGATGGAACGGCCAATAAAAAATGCGTTTCTTGAGGCCGTCAAAAATTGTTGTGTCAGCTGTTCAATTTTTTTCTTTTCGTTGCATAGAACTTCCATTGTACTGGCAGCAATGGCAAGTTCATAGCTTAAATTCTCGATTCCTTTGTCTTTTGCGATCATGTTAGCGAGAATAGAAAGAACAGTTACTTGAGCTGTATAGGCTTTTGTCGATGCAACTGCAATTTCAGGTCCAGCGTGTAGCAAGAGTGTATTGTCTGCTTCGCGGGACAAGGTTGAATGTGGAACGTTTGTTATCGTTAATGTCGGGAATTCTAATGCCTTCACCTTTACTAAAACCGCTCGGCTATCGGCTGTTTCGCCGCTTTGTGAAATAAAGATAAAAAATGGTTTTTTGGAAAGGAGGGGCATGTTATAGCTAAACTCGCTTGCAATATGCACCTCTGTTGGAACATGAGCCAGTTTTTCAATCAGTTGTTTACCGACGAGCCCTGCATGGTAGCTCGTTCCGCAAGCGATAATATAGATACGATCTGTTTCGTTCATTGCTTGAATAATTTGGTCATCAATAGAAAGCTTGCCATCTTCATTCAGATAGGCTTCCATCATTTTGCGAACAACAAGTGGTTGTTCATCGATTTCTTTTAACATATAATGCGGGTATGTTCCTTTGTCCAATTCATTTTCATTCAGTTCTACAATGAATTCGGCACGCTTCACTTCAGAACCGTCTCGTTTCTGAATAGTCACTTTGTCTTTTTTGACGATCACCATTTCTTCATCCATGATTTCTAAAAAACGGTCTGTCATGTGCAGCATAGCAGCAGCATCGCTAGCGATGACATTTCCATCTTTTCCAAGACCGACGAGCAGTGGGCTTTTATTTTTTGCCACATATATCGTTTCCGTATCTGCAGCATCAAGAAGCGCTAGTGCGTAAGAGCCATGAAGCAGCTGTAATGTCAACCGGAATGCTTCTTCAGTCGAATTACCTTCATTCACAAATCTCTCCACTAGCTGTACGATTGCTTCTGTGTCAGTATCACTCTGCAATGCAACCTTTGATAAGTAATCACGTTTTAGCTCTGCTTCGTTTTCAATCACACCGTTGTGCACAATTGTAAAGCGACCGCTGCTGCTTTGGTGGGGATGAGCATTCAAACGACTTGGCGCTCCGTGTGTTGCCCATCGTGTATGCCCAATGCCAACCGTAGCAAGTCCGGGCGCATCTACTATTTTTCGCAGATCAGCAATCCGGCCTTTCTCTTTGCTTATTGTAATACCATTGTCATGCGCTAACGCAATGCCAGCCGAATCATAACCTCGATATTCAAGCTTTTCTAATCCCTTTAACAATATTTCCTGAGCATCTTGACTTCCTATATAACCAACAATTCCGCACATATTATTTTCCTCCCGTTGATAGGGGCAGGAATACCAGGGGCATTCTTACCCCTGTTCTTTCATAGCTGTTTTAAATTTAATATTCACGCACATGCTTTTCCATTTGTCCATCAAGTTGCCCTAATGTTTTGAGAAAAAGCGTTCGACTGTGTGCTGCAATCGGGAGGTACCCGCCGAAAATTCGATTATCCTCCACCTCGTCAACAAAGCATTTTGTCGTTCAAAGCTTTGTTCTGGCGCTTTTTTAAATCTATTGTCTTACGATCCTCCTTTCAAGAATGATGTACAAAAGTACACTTCATTTTACAATCAACAATTTTCCATTGTCAATCTTTTTTTCATCATGAGGAATTTTCCATAACCACATCTAACTTTTCTTAAGATAAGAGTTTACACCAACATCCCCCGAAAAAGAAACGATTTTCTTTTTCGAGAACATCCTTTTTAACTTGAAAAAACCCTAATGAAGAAATTTTCCATTTTCTACTTCCACTTTATTTGCGAGTTGCAGTTCATTTTACTATAATAAATGAGTAGTAGTGCTTGTTCGAAAAGATTTCGGACAACCTCTTATACATAGCGATTTTAAGGAGGAAAACAAATGGCTTTTGAAAATAAAGTAGTAGAAGCTTTTATTGAAATACCAACAGGCAGCCAAAACAAATATGAATTTGACGAGGAACGTAAAGTTTTTAAGCTTGACCGCGTGTTGTTTTCACCAATGTTTTATCCAGCAGAATACGGATTCATCGAAAACACATTAGCATTAGACGGCGATGCACTAGACATTCTTGTTCTCGTATCCAATCCTACTTTTCCTGGATGTATCATTGATACACGTGTAATTGGATTTTTAAACATGATTGATAGTGGAGAAGAGGATGCAAAATTAATTGGGGTTCCTGTTGAAGATCCACGCTTTGATGAAATAAAAACATTAGAAGATTTGCCGCAGCATCGTCTAAAGGAAATCGCTCATTTCTTTGAACGCTATAAAGATTTGCAAGGAAAGAAAACAGAAATTGGCAAATGGGAAGGCGCCGAAGCTGCTGCTGCTTTAGTTGAAGAATGCAAGAAACGCTATGCGGAAAAGCAAAAGTAATACAAGCATTAATGAGGCGGGAGAAGCTTACAGGATGCTTATCATGATAAAAAAGCTCATTCATACAGAGGAATGAGCTTTTTTACATGTAGAAATGTTAAAAATCCTTACTCTCCTTTAATCAGTAACGTGTCTTCAGATAAAATAACATCATCTTCTAATTCATTCCATTCTTTCAGATCATCAATAGACACTTGATAATGCTCTGCAATTTTAGTTAATGTATCTCCTTGCTTTACAACATATTCATGCTTATTTTTAGTTGGAATAATCAGGATCTGCTCCTGATGGATCGTATCACTTTCTAAATGATTCACTTCCTTTATCAGTTCAACACTCGTTTCATTCTCAGCAGCAATGCTCCACAACGTATCTCCCTTTGCTACATCATAAAGCATGACATCTGTTTTATTCATATCTGCTTCTTCTTGTTCAACATTGTCAGAGGCTGCATTTTCTTCAGCGCTCCCGTCAGTTTCAGGCTGCTTCGCGTTTTCTTGTTGATAAATGACATCCTCGAATTGTTCTTCTGTTATATCTTCTAATGCTTCATCGACATGATGATCGTCATCAATCTGCTCCTCCTCTTGCTCTTCCTGTTCATAAGCAACAGCAGCAGCAGGAATTGTCCAGTATGGGTCATGATTAAGGGCATAGACAACATCGCCAATGTTACCATTGCCAAACACTAAGAATGGGTCAATTGCATGTATTTTATCAATTGTCCATTCACCATTATGTATCTCAAAATGAAGGTGAACACCTGTTGAATTCCCGGTGTTCCCCATTTCACCAATCATTTGTCCTTGTGCTACTTGTTCGTTCTCGTCTACACTTCTTGTATCCAAGTGGGCATAAACTGTTTCCAAGCCATTATGATGCCGCAAGAAGATGACATGGCCATACGACTCAGAATAATATGATTTGATTACCGTTCCTTCATCTACAGCATAGATAGGTGTTCCTAACGCCCCAGCAATGTCAATCCCTTTATGCGTATGTTGACGAGCATGGAAAACGTCGGAAATCGTTCCCTCTGTAGGAAATATCCAATCATGGGTTGCTTCCTGAACATCGCTATTAGCATAAGCTCGTCCACTAATAAACAGAATCGTAATAAAAAGTCCCATAATCACAGCTACAAAAAAACGTTTGAGATAATCCTGCACTCTATTCCCTCCTGAGCTGCATCGTTTTCAATCATCATATGAAAGCTAGGATATATATAGACCACATATTTTAAAGACTTTGAATGATCATGTAAAAAAATGGAGTGTTATCATTCTCTTTATTGCGCTATTCTTTGTAAAAAGTCCATTTTTATACAATTAATCATAAAAATAAGGGTTAAGCCGAACAAAAGGTATGAATCGTTTATTTGCTGTAGGAGCAAGAAATGAGGAAATAACGCATCACATTTCCATTTTGTTACTTTTAAAATAACTTTAAACAAAAAAAGAGCTGTTCCCAATAAAGGAGCAGCTCTTCTATATAAGATATTGATATTTAAAGTAACTTCCTCACTTCAAAAGCCTAGAAACCCCATCCTCGTTTAAGCATTGTATACTTTATTTTGTTTCAAACAACATACGATTAGGTGAGTATGGAACTTCCACTTTCTCAGAAAAATTAAATCCACCCCATTCTTCGGGGGACAAATTTTGAAATTCGACCTCTTCATAGCCGAAGTCCTTTGCAGTTAATAGAATTCCTTCCATCATTCTCATCTGCTGTGTCTTATCACCATTCATTAGGTCATAGTGGGAGCGAAAACGAATAATTGGCGGATGATTTTCTTGCTCAATCACCGATAATGCCACTTCCTTCGGTAGTAAAGGTTCATAAAAGTCATTTGGTGTATTTTTCATTGCTTCTAACGCTTCTGCTAATGATGAATAAGATAATTCCGATGGCGCGACATACGTTGCACCATTTTTTAAAGTATAAGCATAATAATTAGTGTGTGGTGTATGGTCAATAACTATTTTTCCGATTTTACCCATATTCCCGAAGTTAAGGATGTTTCCCTCTTCATCTGAGATGTTCACAGCTTTTACATCTTGATAACGAAAACTGTATTGCAATGCGTTCCAAAAATTATGTTCTCCGTAGATAAAATAATCTACATTTTCTTTTAAATGGAGAAAAATCTCCTCATTATTCTTCTCCATATTTACTTCCTCATAAAACTGAGGTGGTGTTTCAGAAAAGCCCCATTCTTCCAATGGCAGCTTTTCAGCAACTTCTTTAAATTGCGCTTCCCAGCTATTTTCTCTTGCTTCTTTAGGCATCATTACACTTATTGGAACAGTGATTGCATCCTCGGTGATAAAACCATAATTTATCACATCATATTGAGTAAGATGATCTTTATACACGGCCGTTTTATTGACCGTTGCATCTGTTAATACAACGGATTCTTTTATTGCTTTATCTTGTGCATTTGATAAGGCGCTATCCATCCGCTCCGTTGCAGCACTAAACGGTCCCACCTTTGCGTCTTTCGATGCTGAAAGATCAGTATCCTCTTTCTGTACAATAGAAGGAATGAATAAAATGAGGAAAAAAATAGCTGCAATCGACGCAAATATAGGAACCAATAATGGTCGATATCGTTTCTTTTTATTCATTTTCCTTTCAACAGCTTGGAAGATTTCTTCTTTAAGGAGGTTATCTTTTAGACGAGGCATTTTTTGTAGAAGATGTTCGATGTCATGTTCTTGATACTCTTCTTTAGCCATCCGCTCTACTCCCCTCTCTTCTTTATTTCATTCATCGCTTTTTGAAGGGTTTTTATCCCCCGATGCTGGGTTGTTTTCACTTTACTCTCTGACCATTTAAGTACTTCAGCTGTTTCGCGAATACTCATCTCATTCAAGTACCGCATAACGATAACCATTTTTTGATCCAACGTACAATAATCTAAAGAATGGTAGAGCATCCTAATTTCTTCATTTTGTAGTGCAATTTCTTCTGGTATTTTATTAATATCATCTTTAATTTGATCATGATCCCAGTCAAATGCTTCTTGGATTTTGCCTTTCCAGCCTTTTTCTTTTCGAAAAAAGTCAATCGCAACATTTTTAGCAATCGCTATCAACCATGTCTTTTCTGTGCTTTTCCCCTCAAAATGACGATAAGACTTTAACACTCTAATATACACTTCTTGTGTAAGATCCTCCGCCTGTTCCCGATTTTTCACCATATACATTAAGAAGTGAAATAAATCTGAGTGATATCTTTCATATATCTCTTCTAAAACGGAGTTCATTAATACTCCTCCCCCGTTATTCAATTAGTCGATCATTTTAAAAAAAAGTTACAAAAAGATGAAGTTTCTAGTAATGAAGTACTGATTCCAAAAACAAAGGATATTCTTTTTCATCTTAGCAGGCAACCCCATCATGATAGAGTATTAATTGCCGGATGAAGTGATACTTTTCTCTCCTGTCATTCCTTATCCTCCGATATTTTTTAACGTTCTTCTTATTATAAGACTGGCAAAAACCAAACTGGAAGCTGAAAAAACTTCCACTTTCTTGCCTTTAGAACAATTAAATGGAGATAAAGTGAAACTTTCATGAGTGGGGGGGTTCTCTCATCCCCACTGATAAGAAGTAGAACAAAGGCTAAGATCGCAGGCGTCCTCGAAAAAGAAAAGCGCTTTTTCTTCGTGCGATGTATCACTGCCGAAGCTTTCCTTGTCCTGTCGGCCTGACTTGCCAGTTAGATGTGGGATAAAGTGAAGCCCAGTGAAGCGTCTCCCTCACTGAGCTCAATGTTTCTCATGGAACAAGATTACTCGTCATATTTCTCTATTCTTTTAGAGATATTCAAAAAAACTATCTTTTCATGACTGTCGAATTTCTGTATCGTAATACGCCTTTGTTGTCATACTCCCATTAAAATCGTTCTCTATATCCAATCGATTAAAAAAAAATCAATGCATTCTGTATATTCCATTCTCGTAAGCTTTGTTTCTTTTACATCAGTCTTTTTGAAACTTTTTTCAGTATATCATGGAAAGATGCAACTGTCCTCAACTGCCTCTAAATTAATATTACTGTTTTATGACTAAGTCCTCATTTTTCGGTAAACTGATAGAAAATGTCGTTCCTTGTCCAAGCTTGCTTTTTACAGATATCTTGCCATTGTGCGCTTCTACAATATTTTTTGCAATGGCCAGTCCTAGACCGGTTCCCGATCTTCCCCGCGTTCTCGCTTTATCCGCTTTATAAAAACGCTCGAACACAAATGGAAGATCCTCTTCTGAAATTCCTGACCCATCATCCTTAACAGCAATCGTGATCGCTGTATCAGTTTCCTCATGCGCGACGGTTATGTTGCCATCTTTTCCAGTATGTCTAATGGCATTATCTATTAAATTGGTCAGTACCTGCTCCATCTTATCTGAATCTACAGACATCACCCCGCCTGGATCAGTGGTATGATAAGATAAATGAACATCATTATCACGAGCCAGCCCTTGAAATTTGACGGTAATACGCTCTAAAAAAGGCTTCACTTTTATTATTTCTTTCACCAAGGTGGTATGGCCAGCCTGCATCCGTGCTAAATCCAACAACTCGTTCACGAGGCGGCCAATCCGCATCGACTCATCATGAATGATTTTCACGATCTCTTTCCGTTCTTCTTCTGTTGTTGCCATATCATCAATAATAGCCTCACTATATCCTTGCAGCATAGCGATTGGCGTTCTTAATTCGTGTGAAACATTAGAAACGAAGTCGATTCTAAGCTTATCTAATCTTCGTTCTTCGGACATATCACGAACAACAGCAACTGCTCCCCGTACATGCTTATGATTGTACAATGGACTGACAATGACAACATATGAGCGCCCTTGCACTACTAACTCTCCTGTTTGTTCTTTTTCCGTTTCAAACACTTTCTTTAGCAACGCTAATAATTCAATCGGAGCAGACAAATTTGTTTTTTCTTCCTGTTCAAAGTACCACTGCTGCAAGAATAGTTCTGCAGGCGGATTCGTTATTAATATCGTTTCATCTCTGTTAAAAGTGATGACACCGTCCGCCATGCTGCTTAATATACTCGTAAGCTGCTCTTTTTCTTGACGGAGTGCGTTCATATTAAATTTTAACTGCCTGCCCATTTGATTAAAAGCTGTCGCAAGTTCACCAATTTCATCATTTGTTAATATTGGAACCTTTGTGTCAAATTTTCCTTTGGACACTTCAAAAGCCGCCTCCCGCATTTTTCGTAGTGGAGCGGCAATTCTTGTAGATAGGAAAAAAGCAAAAAAAGTTGTTAAAACAATGGCAATACCAGCTGCCAATACAATAAGCTTCGTTGTTTGCAATGTTGTTTCGTGCAGTACACCAAGCGATTGATAAATAAAAACAGCACCTTGCTCGTCTTCTTTTATGTTTAAAGGAACACCAGTAATCAGCACATTTTTATCACGATTCCTCTTTACATCTTGATCAGGAATCGTCATTTCTTTTTTCACAATGATATTTTTTGAAAACACACTTGCAAGCTCAGCATCACTCATGATAAGGTCTTTATCAATACCGGGAATCGACTCTTTATACGGTGAGTATAAAAAATAATCCCGGTTATAAGCAATCATTACGTGTGTTGTCTCGTCAACGATTTCAAATGCAATCGCATTTCCAACTTCATCAGTTGGATGCGATTCAATTAAAAATGCAACTTTTTGGGCTGTTTCTGTTAAATCTTTTTCAATTTGGTTCACATGATAGTTCTCGAAAAACTCCAACAACAAAATCGTTAATAGAAACAAAACGAATGCGACGAGAAGAAGAATCGTCATCCATAGCTTGCCTACTACACTCCGCCATAGCTTCATTCATTTGTGACCTCAAATTTATAGCCTACTCCCCAAACAGTCACAATCATTTTTGCAGCACTTTCAGATACACGGTTTAATTTCTCCCGCAATCTTTTAACATGGGTATCAACCGTACGAAGATCACCGAAAAACTCATAATGCCATACTTCTTTTAATAAATGTTCACGGTCGAAGACTTTATCTGGCGACTTTGCTAAGAAGTATAGCAATTCATATTCTTTTGGCGTCAGATTTACTTCTTTTCCATCAGCAGTGACGCGATGAGCATCATTATCAATCATTAAATGAGGATAAACGATAACATCCTTAGCTGTTGTATCTGTATGTAAATAGCTTGTTTTCGATGCCCTTCTTAATAAAGCCTTTACCCTCAGCACGACTTCACGAGGACTAAATGGTTTGACAATATAATCATCAGCACCGACTTCAAAGCCTTGTACACGATTTGTTTCTTCCCCTTTTGCTGTCAACATAATAACAGGTGTTGATTTCTTTTCACGCAGTTCTTTGCAAACTTCCATCCCATCTTTGCCGGGCATCATCAAATCAAGGAGAATGACATCATATTCTTTCTCCAGCGCTAACTTCAAGGCTTCGTCACCATCAGCAGCTTCTTCAATGATATACTTTTCCCTTTCTAAATACATCTTCAGCAAACGACGAATCCTTTCCTCGTCGTCGACTACTAGAATGTTAATATCCTGTTCCATTTTTCACTTCTTCCCTTCCTCAGACGTTTGAACAACATCTATATACTTCTATTGCCTATTGTATAAGAAAAGAGGCTTTACTTAAAGTATGACCTCCGTTTTGTACAGTTCTCAATCAAAATACCGCAAATTCTCACTTTATTTTACAGTTATCGTTAATATAGCGCTATTAGATGGGAGTCTATCCCATCTAATGATAAAAGTCCACTGAATCTCTGCAATGATTAATGAATCGCCATTCTTCATTATATATCTCGACATGGACAGAGCTCAAATGCAAAAACTTTTAAAAAAAACACTTTCACACTTTTCGTACTATTAACATCGAACGTAAAGACTTGAATGAAATAATGAAATTTACTTTTAAAAATGAAGAAGACTGTCTCAATATTATTTGAGACAGCCCAATCATTCATACATATTTAAGCATATGAATGCAAGCCTGCAATCACTAGGTTCACGACAATAAAATTAAACATTATAATAGCAAAACCGATGATTGCTAGCCAAGCTGATTTTTCACCGTGCCAACCTCTCGACAAACGTAAATGAAGAAATGCAGCATAAAATAACCATGTAATGAGCGCCCAAACTTCTTTAGGGTCCCATCCCCAAAATCGAGACCACGCAATTTGCGCCCAAATCATCGCAAAAATCAAACCGCCAAGCGTGAAAATCGGAAAGCCGATTAATACAGAACGGTAGCCAATTTCATCTACTAAATCCAAGTTAACCTTTTTAGTTAACGGCTGCAGCAATGCACCGATTCTTTTCCTCGCAATGAGACGAATCAAAAGATAAATGATACTGCCGACTAGAAGGCTCCAAATATTGGTATTTAATTTTTGTGCATTGATAATCGCTGGCATCTCAAGGAGCGGTTCAAATTTTCCGGCAGTTAAGAGTTGGCCTTCATGAGGTCCGACAATAGCAGGCATTTGATATTCCATTTCTACTTGCTGTCCTTCTTTATTCACCCAACTAAATGAAGCCTTGTAATCTACTGCCGAAAAAGAAATGGAAACAACAATAAATCCAATAGTAAGCACCAACGTGTACATGATTGCTTCAAGCCAGAAGGTCTTTTTGCTCTTAACAGATTGATTGACAGACTTCAATAGATAGATTAATCCTGCGACAAAACTAAGCGATAAAATTGCCTGCCCAGCTGCAGCCGTCGTTACATGAATATAGAGCCATGAACTCTTCAAAGATGGCACTAAAGGATTGATTTCACGCGGAAACATCGTTGCATAAGCGATGATTAAAGTCGCAATCGGCAACACAAATAAGCCTAAGACTGACAGTTTATAAATATAGTAGATAACGATAAAGGCTCCTACCAACATCATGCCAAAAAACGTACCAAACTCAAAGAAATTACTAACAGGTGCATGGCCAGCAGCGATCCAACGAGTGATAAAATAGCCTAGTTGGGAGATAAAACCCATGATTGTGATCATCATTGCAATCGTTGACCAGCGATTCGTTTTCGGAATCTCCCGTTCATCCTTTTTCTGGCGAATTGATCCACCAAAAAAGAGCATTGCTAATAGATATAAAACAAAAGCTGCATATAGCAAAGCACTGCTTACTTGTGTTAAATTAGTTGCCAACTTGATCCCCCTTTTCTTTTCGTTTTTTTAATTCTTGTTGATCAACTGGTGCTTGTAGATCTGTATCTTTCATCATGAACTCCAATTCTCGCTTTAATCCATACCAGTTTTTGTTTGTGTGTGCAGCTAGCAATATGCCATCTTGATTTCTTTGCAGCCAAATGCGGCGATGATTCCAATATGCTCCTTGCACAACCCCAAACATAAAAATAAACCCTCCGATTCCAAGCAGCCATAGCGTTAAGTCTTTGCGAATTGTTAAAGAAGAAACGTTTCTTGTGTCGACTCCTTTAAAAGTCATTTTATACTCCGTGTCTCCCAATGGTTCTACTGTCTGTTGAATCGCGACAAAACTAACTTCCCCATCAGGATGCTCTGGGCTGGTCATTTTAAATAAAAATGCTGGATTATTTGGAACTGGAGATGCTGTCTGCGGTTCGCCGTTGCTGGCAAACCCAGAAAAATCAGGATACAGCCCCATTAACTCCACTTTTCGGCCGTTGCCAAGATCATACTCGTCTTGCGGATTAAAAAGATCAATCGTAACAGTGCCAAATGACTCTTCTGTCTGCTTTTTGACTAAATCAAACGTCATTGCTTCGATTTCATTTAGCTTGTAAGACATTTGATAGACTGCAAAATGATCGAATTTCAAAGGCTCATTTACACGAATTTCAACTTCTCTTTCTTGATCAAATTTATCTTCTCCCGGCAGACCATCATCTGTACGTTTATAAAGAATCGCATCTGTTTGGAAATTTTTCTCTATTACTCCAACACGATCAATGGCTTCCCCAAATACTTCCTTATCTGTTTCTTTATCGTACACTTCAACGATAAATTTTTTGTTTTCCAGCATATATTCACCATTTGTACCAGGGATCACTTTTTTTTCTCCCTCTCGAATCCAGAGAAGTTCATCTACATACATACCTGGTACGGAGCGCAACAATATGCCGATCAAAAAAATAATGAGCCCGATATGATTAACGTAAGGACCCCAACGTGAAAAACGTCCCTTCTCAGCAAGAATATTGCCATTTTCTTCACGAATTCGATAGCGTTTTACTTGCAGTTTTTCTTTCGCTTGAGCAAAAATTGCATCCGCTTGTACTGTCTCGGTATAGCTGTAAAGACGCTGTCTTTTTAAAAAACCTTCATTTCGTGTCACACGCTGATTCTTTAATGCACGATATAAAGGCACAAATCGATCCAGGCTGCAAATAACGAGAGAGACGCCAATGGAAGCGACAAGCAGTTTATACCATAGCAAGTCATATAAATCGTTAAATCCTAATTGATAATATAGTTTGCCGAACCAGCCATACTGTGTTTCATAATAATCGGCAATCTCAGCGGGTGTTGCTCCTGGTACATACATCTCTTGCGGCAAAACAGTTCCAAGCGCAGAAGCAATCAATGTAATGACAATAAGCCACACACCAACTTTGACAGATGAGAAGAAAGACCAAATCTTATCAATGATTGTTCTGTTGTATGTTTGCGATCGCCTCGCTGTACCCTCATAGCGCATATCATGCAGCGTTTCTTTTTTTGCTTCTTCTGTCAGCGCTTTCCCACATGATTCGCAGAGGATGGTTCCATGGGGATTCACATGACCACATTCGCATTTAATCATTTGTTTCATTTGCCACTCCCCCCATTATTAAGGCATTACGGATTTCATTAATGCTTCAATATTTTTTTCCGTTAATTCACCTTTAGAAATATGTGTAACCTTCCCATTCGGGTCGATCATCACTGTTGTTGGAAGTGGAACAATCCCATAAGTCTGGAGCACATCCTTCTTTTTATCAATGAGAACTGGAAAGACTAAATCATGCTTGTTAATAAATTTATTAACAGCAAAATCAGACTCGCCGACATTGACAGCTAATATTTCCACCCCTTGATCGCGAAATACTTTATATTGATTATTCATATAAGGCATTTCCTTTTCACATGGTTTACACCACGTCCCCCAAAAATTAAGAAATACTCCCTTGCCTCGATAATCAGATAATCGATGCTTATTGCCTTCAACATCTGTTAGAACAAAATCAGGCGCTTGATCGCCAACCTTTAATTTTCCGCGTTCATCTTTCGTAAAATTCGCATAAACGACATAGATAATAGCAATAGCTAATACAGAAAGAATCACACTTCTCATGATAAAACGACGTTGCTTTTTTTGAGCCATATCCCCCAAAACCCCCTCATCAACGATGTATGTAAATAGTACTTGATCGTTCAAAATGAACATCATATATGACAAAACACAAAACTACTTTTACACACTCTCAATATTAAATACGACAGATTTTGCTTTTCATTATATCATTATCTCTAATCTGCCTTGTGAAGACTCTATGAAGGTTATGTGAAATCTTTGGCGAGGAGTATGCACGGTCTACATACTGCCTGATTCAGCAAGTGCTCTTAATTGCTTTACCTCATGAGGCGTTAAAGGCCTTACATCACCTGCATTTAGTCCTCGCAAATGTAAAAATGCAAATTGTTCTCGCCGCAGCTTTTCAACTGGATGGCCTATCGCCTCACACATTCTGCGGACTTGACGGTTGCGTCCCTCGTGAATGGTAAGCTCAATAATTGCATGCTGACCCTTTCGATCGCGCTTTACTACTTTTACTTTTGCCGGCTTTGTCATGCCATCTTCTAGCTTGATTCCTTTTCGAAGCTTGTCTAATGCTTCACGAGTAGGAATCCCTTTTATGCGGGCAATATAGGTTTTCGGAATTTCATAGCGCGGATGCATCATCAGGTTGGCAAAGGCGCCATCATTTGTGAGCAGTAAAAGGCCAGATGTATCATAATCAAGCCTGCCAACAGGATAAATGCGTTCTTCAAACATGCCAATGTAATCTGTTACGACCTTGCGTCCTTTGTCATCATGAACAGAAGAGATGACGCCGCGGGGCTTATAAAATAACAAATAAACCTTTTCCTCTCTCTCAACTGGGATGCCTTCCACCTCAATGCGATCACTCTCACTTACTTTTGTACCTAGCGTTCTTACTTCCTTGCCATTCACACGAACTTTTCCTTCTAAAATTAATGCTTCTGCTTTTCGACGAGAAGCAATCCCAGCCTGAGCAATGACCTTTTGTAAACGTTCCAACTTTTTCACCTCTACATTATGAACTTGTATCCTTTATGAATTATTACATATGAATGATAAAAATCAAAGAATCTTCTCTTTACAAAATCATACTGCTTTAAAAAAATAATGACTTCTAGGTTTAGAAGTTGCAATCTATCATTCACTATTTTTGTTTTTTCAAATAAAAATGTTCGGCTGCTAAGAACCGAACATCCAGGAAATAATGACAATTGCCGCTGTAATACCGACTAAATCAGCTAAAAGACCAACCTTTAGTGCATCTCCCATCTTTTTAATGCCAACTGCACCAAAGTAAACGGTTATAATATATAACGTTGTATCTGTACTTCCTTGTATCGTTGAGGCCATTCTGCCAATGAAAGAGTCTGGTCCATGCGTCGCGATGATATCACTCATGACACCTAGGGCTGCATTGCCGGATATTGGCCGAATTGCTGCAAGCGGCACGATTTCAGAAGGTACTCCCAGTCTCAATAAAACTGGTTCTGCTAAAGAAATAAAGAAATCCAACGCTCCTGATGCACGCAGTATCGTGATGGCAACGAGCATTCCAACTAAAAAAGGGATAATGGATAGTGCGATCTGAATGCCTTCTTTGCCCCCTTCTACAAAACTCTCATAGACTGCAACTTTTTTCCACGTACCATGCAACAAAATAATACCAATTAATAGAGGGATAATCCAAATCGATATCGCTGTAATCCATTCCATCTTATTTCCCTCCATTACGTGTTCGTCGATAATAAAAATACCGATCAATTAAAATAGCGCCAAGTGTTGAAGTACAAGTTGCCACTAAGGTTGGACCGACAATCTCTGTAGGAGACACCGACTCATAGGTCATACGGATACTAATGACAGTCGTAGGGATAAGCGTTAACCCAGATGTATTCAATGCAAGGAAAGTGATCATAGAGCGGCTTGCACTAGTACTCCCATTATGAAGGGCTTTAAGCTGCTCCATCGCCTTTATTCCTAAAGGTGTCGCTGCATTTCCTAAGCCAAACATATTCGCAATCATATTAGATAAGATATACCCCATCGCAGGATGATTTTCTGGTATATCAGGAAACAGCCGTTTGATTACTGGATAAAAGAGTTTTGACATCTTATCTAAAAGTCCAGAATCTTGTGCAATGCGCATCATTCCCAACCAAAAAACAAGAATGCTTATTAAACCTATACATAATACAACTGCTTCATTAGCGGCTTCAAAAATAGCTGCGTTGACGTCATTCATCGTGCCATTCACAATGGCAAAAAGGAAACCTATTATCATCATCCCGACCCAAATATAATTCACCATTTTATTTCACACCAGCAATCTGTAAAGATATTGAAACAAAAAAATGAAAAAAACCTTTCTTCTCTTCTTTGCTCTCCCCATCATAAACAGGAATCTCACTAATCATGTGGTCTTGAAAATAAATTTGTGCTTTTCCAACCATCTTATGCTTCTCAGCGTTTTCTTCCCATTCTTTTGGCTTCATAAGCTTGTATTTAATCCGTACATCTTTATACTCTTTCTTTGACAGTGGGTACGTAATCGTCTTTAAGATTAATACTTTATTTGGCTGTTGCGCCTTCTTAATCGGAATCGTCCCTTTTTCAAGCACGATCACTTCTTTATAAGTAGAAAATCCATATTCAAACATGTTTATATGATCTTCCCAATCGCTTGGAGCATCGAGTGTAACAGCAATTAGATTAAAATTATTTTTTGTTGCAGTGGAAACGAGTGTCCGATTAGCTCGCTTCGTGTACCCTGTTTTTCCTCCAGTACAATAGCGGTATTTTTCTGTCAATAAACGATTTTTGTTTACCCACTTGCGATTCCATTCACTTTCAGGATTTGGCGCATGATGCACCTTCGTACCAGAAATTTTTCTAAATGTATGATCATTCATTGCATAACGTGTCAACAAAGCCATATCGTAAGCGGTGGAATAATGATCTTCGTGATCATCGAGTCCATGAGGATTAGCAAAATGGGTATTTTTCATTCCGATGCTTTCCGCTTTTTGATTCATTAAAAAAACAAATCCTTCTAGACTGCCGCCGATATGTTCGGCAATCGCAACAGCTGCATCATTGCCAGAACGCAGCATTAAGCCATACACCAAATCTTCCATTTTTATTTTTTCTCCTACTTTTAAATAAAGAGAAGAGCCTTCTGTATACACTGCCTTTTCATTTACTGTTACAGTATCATTTAAAGTCCCAGATTCTACCGCAAGAATTGCTGTCATGATCTTCGTAATGGAAGCAATTCTTCTTGTTTCATGAGCATCTTTTTCAAATAAGACTCGCCCGCTTTTTTGCTCCATCAAAATGGCACTTTTCCCACTAACAGACAATTCCGCTGATGCTGTATGTTGTTGCTGAAAGATGAAAAAGAACATGATAAGTAGAATGAGGAAAATATGATAGACTGGCTGTCTTTTCATTATTTATTGCTCCTCCCGCCTCCTAGGTTGTTCAAAAAATCAAAACGAAGTTAGAAAAGATGCTTGTATATTTATCTGCTGCATTTTCTAGGTCTGATGGGCTACAATGCAACCTCGACGTATAAGTACTGTTATCAAGTGAGCGCATTATATTTTGGCACCATCTTCTCCATCGCCGTTAGCTTTGTCCTTGAAATTATTTGTTCTTTTTAGTCAAGCCCAATTTGAGGAAAGCGCCGATGTATGAAGTAAAGCAACTGATCGTTAAATGTCTGATTGGTTTGGGCCGACAGGATAAGGCATCGCACGAAGAAAAGTGATTTCATTTTCCGACGATGTTCACGAACTTAGCGTTTGTTTTTATCAGTAGGGGGTAAGGAAGCCTCCCACTTGTAGAAGTATTCTCTTTTTGTACATGCACTAAAAGTGTATGCTGGACAAGATGAAATATGAACAAAAATAAGCACGGGGATCATCGTAAATGGTGATCTCCGTGCCATTTTTGTTCAATGGTGCAGCTTATTTCATGATTAAAAAGTACATTTATGTATCGTTATCATCTTGTAAACGATCAAAAAATAAATCTGCTTCCTCTTGATCCAAGAATTCTTCTTCATTTTCAAACAGATCAGGTAATTCACTAATATCGTTTAGACCAAAATAGTCTAGAAATTCTTTCGTTGTTCCATATAGGATGGCTCTTCCTGTTCCGGACGCTCTGCCTACTTCCTTGATTAATCCCTTAGCCATCAACGTTTGAAGAGGCCTTTCTGTTTTAACGCCTCGAACTTCTTCTATTTCTGTTCTTGTAATGGGTTGTTTATAAGAAATAATTGCTAATGTTTCTAAAGCGGCTTGTGATAACGTACTTACACCCGGCGTTGTTGCAAGTTTTTTTAAATATCCAGAATGGCTCTTCTTCGTCGCCAATTGGTATGTTCCTGCAAGCTCTACTAGCATGATGCCGCGATCTTCGTTTTCTTCATAGCTTTGCTGCAGTGATGCAATCGTTTCCAGAGCTTCATATTGACCGATTTCCATCACTTGCATAATCTGTTTTAATGAAAGCCCTCCATCTCCTGCAGCAAATAATAAACTTTCTAAAATCCCATTTAATTGATTGCTATTCAAAAAAAAGGTTCCTCCTTTTCATACTTGTTCTAACGACTATCCATTTAAGTGCTGCTGCCTTCGTATATTTTCTATAAAAAGAAGTGACAACTTGGGACTTGAACCACCTCTTGTATTAGTCTAGTCATTAGCATTTTTTTTCTGCTTATTCGCTCGTCATTCTTGTACATCTTGCTCATCTCCTGCAAGAGAAAGATAAAAATCTGTAAAATTATTTTCTTGCTCAACAATGATTTCATTGCGTTTCATTAGCTCTAAAATTGCTAAAAACGTAACAACGATTTGTTCCTTCTCGAAGTGAGGAAAAAAAGAAAAGAAACTTTTCCTTTTCCTATTTCTTTTTAAATCGGTTAAAATATCAGCCATTTTCTCTTCAATTGAAATTTCTTGTCTGGCCACTTTTGTCGTCAATGGCTTTTGTAATTGCTTCCGTCTTAACAGCTTATGAAAAGCGCCAAGCATATCATGAATTGTAACGTCAAGTTTGGCAGGCGCCAATTCACTCGTATATTCCGATAAATCGCTGGAAGGCTTCGTATATATTTGCTGTCGCTCTTCTTCTCGTTCCTTTAACTGCTTTGCCGCTTCTTTATATTTTCGATATTCCATTAAACGTTCGACAAGCTCTTCACGTGGGTCATCTATCGGTTCTAAATCAATATCTTCATCTAACACTGCTTCCTCATTTTTCGGCAGCAGCATGCTGCTCTTTATTGCCAATAATGTTGCAGCCATTACGAGATATTCACTTGCAACATCTAATTGAAGCTCCTTCATTGTATGAATATAAATGAAATACTGTTCAGTTATTTGCGCCATTGGAATATCATAAATATCAATTTCAAAACGATTAATTAAGTGCAGTAAAAGGTCTAATGGTCCTTCAAATACATCTATCTTTACATTATATTCCAAAATCATCACCATTTCTTGTATCAAATTTTCTTCCAACTCATCTCATTTTGTTCTACAAAAGGGTAGAACTCGATCAATGTCCAAGAAGAAAACAAATGGAGATGCTGCTCCCATGAATAGGCGATCCTTCAGCGATCCTTCAGCTCTCCTTCATCTCTATTGTCTTTTATAAGCACGTGGTATTAGAGGGTGTTATGCAAAAAGTCTAAATCAAAGTGATGACAGAACTTTTTCTGCTCTTTAATCAGCAGCGTTATACAGATGCAGTCTTTAGCTATCCGCCCTTTTTGAACACCACTATTAGTATAGTGGAAGGAGAATTCGATTCCAATAGAAAAATCATTTTTCTAACATCAAGATAGGCTGCGGCCTATACATTTCTAGAATGCCTACATAGAATACAATGAAAGTATAAGTTAGGAGGTATTTTTATGGGAGATGGAGGTTTTGGCTACGGCGGTGGCTTTGCATTGATTGTTGTTCTGTTTATTTTATTGGTCATTGTTGGAAGCGCCTATATTTGTTAATAAAGTGAAACTTCCATCAGTGGGGGTTTTCTCCATCCCCCACTGATGGTTAGTTGAACCAATCGGACATTTACTGGCAGTTGTCCCCACCTAGCGCTTCTGATTCCTCTTACTCTTGAGGTGGGGGTCTTACTGCCAGTTAGATGTGGGATATATGAAATTGGCTGGGGGATTCACTCCCCCAAGAATTTTGTTCATAAGTTACATACAAGGCGAGCAAAAAAGCTTGGAATTACTCTTCCAAGCTTTTTACTTGCAAAAAATCACATTTATCAAAAAATGCAGCCGTATGTTCAGTTGGAACCAACTTTTTGTCTTGGTAAATTTCCTGAAGCGATTTTAGCATATTTTTTCCGATTCCCTCGTCTCGATGGGATGGATTGACAGAAATATGTTGTATTTCAGCAACTTCTTCACTTAAAATAACACCAATTAATCCGATGATATCCTCATCATCTTTCCATAAAAACAATTGCCATACTTCTTCAGTTTCATAAGACTTCATCGTTTGCTGTAATTTTTTTATGTCTTTTTCATTTGGCATAAACGACAAAAGACCCATAGCAATTTTTTCAAAGGCTTTTTTATACCTAATTAACATCTAAAATCCCTCGTTATAGATATTGCAGTGATTAACTGCTGTGCTTCCATTATTCACATACTCCCCGGAAAATAAACATTCTCATGCTTTACAGTTACCCTACAACCTTCCAAAAGAAATAAATAGCCCCCCATGCCAGAGAAATAAGTAAAATGATAATAAAAAGTATGATATTTTTTTTCCTCAACAAGTGCACTCCCTTTATATTATACATATAATCTCTCAAAAATGTTCTTCCTCATTTTGAACATGTACATGAAATGAATATACGAAAAAGTGAGCATTTAGTTCGGGATCGTTGTTTTTAGCTTTATATCCAGCCTCGCCATGTCCTCATAGCTTTCCCGTTTTACTACGAGTGTATCTTTGCCATTCTCGACGAAAACAACTGCAGGTCTTGGGATTCGGTTATAATTATTCGCCATTGAATAACCATAGGCTCCTGTACAAAAAACGGCCAAAATATCATTTTGCTTTGTTTTCGGCAATGGCAAATCCCATATTAACATATCGCCAGTTTCACAGCATTTGCCAGCAATCGATACCGTTTCTTCTGATTCAGCAAGCGGCCGGGATGCTAAAACTGCTTCATATACTGCATTGTATAGTGCAGGGCGAATATTATCGCTCATACCTCCGTCAACAGAAACATATTTTCGAACTTCAGGTATGTCTTTACTAGACCCGATTGTATAGAGCGTTGTTCCTGCTTCTCCAACAAGTGAACGGCCTGGCTCAATCCAAATTTCCGGCATTGTCATATGAGAAGCTGCCATTAATTTTCTCACTTCATTTACGATCGCTACAACATATTGTTCAGGAGCAAGCGGCTGATCCTCTTTCGTATAACGTATCCCGAAACCGCCGCCTAGATTTAAAACTGCTGGTTCATATTGATATTTCTTTTTCCACTCAGCTAATTTTTGAATAATTTTCTGTGCTGCCACTATAAAGCCTGTTGCCTCAAATATTTGTGATCCAATGTGGCAATGGACACCGAGAAGCTTAAGGTGGCCAGATTGAAGCGCCCTGTTTAAAGCAGCTTCAGCTTGGCCATTTTGTAAATCAAAACCAAACTTAGAATCTTCCTGTCCTGTTAAAATATACTCATGTGTATGCGCTTCAATGCCTGGGGTTACCCGTAGTAAAATCGAAGCCTTTCGATGTTGATTTTTACATAAATCTTCAAGTAATTCAAGCTCGTGGAAATTATCTACGACAATACAGCCAATGTCATAATCTAAGGCCATTCGCAATTCAGATTCACTTTTGTTGTTTCCATGAAAGTGAATCTGCTTTGATGGAAAATCTGCCGCAATAGCGGTATACAGTTCTCCTCCTGAAACGACATCTAAAGACAGACCTTCTTCCTTTACAATCTGACACATTGCGATAGATGAAAATGCTTTGCTTGCATAAGCTACTTGTGCTTTGACTTGAAGCTTTTCGAATGCGGATTTAAATGCCCTCGCTCTTTCCCGAATGAAAGCTACATCATATACATATAGAGGGGTGCCGTATTTTTGCGCCAATAATAATGTATCCACCCCGCCGATTTCTAAGTGACCACTGTCATTCACTTTCATATTGCCAAAAAAGTGCATCTCTTTTCCCCTTTTCTTTTCCAAGATTCTTGCTGTTTGTCTCATTTGTTTTATAAACAGAAGAGACAGCTGTCAAAGTGACAAACTGCCTATTTTTATCCGTCCCGATTCGCGTGAAATAATGTTTACTTTATCATAGAAAAGTCCTTTTCGCAATCATTGTGGCTAAGATTTCTTTGGCTGTCTATATAAGTTCCGCGGCTGCACAATACTTGGCCTACGCTGGATGCTCGGAACTGCATGCCTCAAGAAAATTTGCATAAAAGCTTGCGGATTAAAAGGCATGAACGGCCATAAATATGGGACGTCTAGAACACGTGTTTTTACCAAGTACAAAATAAAAATGGTTGTGGCAATAACGAATCCAGGCAGTTTAAAAAAAGCAACCGCAAATAAAAGCAGCATTCTGACAATCTTATTTGCCACGCTAAGTTCATAGCTTGGTGTTGAAAAGTTGCCGATGGCAGCAACAGAAACAAATAAGATTACTTCTGGGACAAAAAGTCCTACCTTTACAGCAATTTCTCCAATTAAAACAGCTGCAATCAATCCCATTGCCGTTGATAAAGGAGTCGGAGTATGAATTGCTGCAATCCGCAAAAAGTCAATGCCAATATCGGCAAGGAACAATTGGATGATCAATGGGACATCCGCTTGTTTATTTGGACCAATAAAATCGAGTTTCTCTGGTAAAAGTGATGGGTCAAGTGTAAACAAATACCATAATGGCAATAAAAATAGTGAAACTGCAACACCTAAAAAACGAATCCATCGAATGAGCGTTCCTACTGATGGTGCTTCCCGATACTCCTCCGCATGTTGAAGATGATGAAAAAAAGTTATTGGCGTTATGATGACACTTGGTGACGTATCTACAAAAATAAGAACATGTCCTTCTAATAAGTGGTTGGCAGCTACATCAGCCCTTTCTGTATAACGAACTAACGGATACGGATTATACCCTTGCTTTAATAGATACTCTTCAATCGTTTTCTCTGCCATCGTAATTCCATCAATTTGGATAGCTTCCAGCTCTTTTTTTATTGTTTTAACAAGGTCTTCATTCACAATATCGTCGATGTATCCAATGACAACGTCTGTTTTTGAACGCTCTCCAACTTTTAACGTTTCAAAACGCAGACGTTCATCTCTAATACGCCGCCGTGTTAAAGCTGTGTTTACAATAATATTCTCTACATATCCATCTCTTGAACCTCTGACAACTTTTTCAGTATCAGGCTCTTCTGGCTCTCGGCCTGGGTAGCTGCGAACATCTACAACAAGCGCTTTCTCTTCTCCTTCAATAACCACTGCTATAAGTCCTGACAATACTTGGTCTACCAATTCGTCGATCGTTTTTACAGGATTGACAGACTGATGAATCAAGCGATTTTGGATGATTTCATATATTTTAGATGATTGCCTCTCATCATCATTTATTTCTACCAATTCTTGAATGACTTCTGTCGTAAGCAGCGGATCAGTCAAGCCATTCACATAATAAAGGTGTATATCCTTCTTTAAAATTTTCAGCTGCCTTACTCCAATGTCGAAACTCGTTCCTAATCCCATCCGTTTTTTTAAAATGGCTTCGAGATCTTGGGGAAGTTTTGGAATTGGCTCTTTTACACTTAAATCACTGGTTTCCACTTATTCTCTCCTCCTTTACATATCATCATCATCAGTACTGCATAGTATGTACTGAAAAAAAGCAGCTATGCGAAGTATTCATTAAGGAGTATTCATTAATGGGATATGGATTATCCAAATTAAAATGATTCACAATAAAAGAAGTGACTCAAAAGAACGCTATTGCCTTCTTTTGAGTCACTTCTTATACATCCATATATTCCTTCATTTGTTCCAATATTCGCTTTTCCAAACGAGAAACTTGTACTTGGGAAATGCCAAGACGTTCAGCTACTTCCGATTGGGTCTTATCCTTATAATATCGCAAAAAAACGATTAAACGTTCCCGTTCAGTAAGACCACGGATCGCCTCCTCCAGCACCATTTTATCAAACCATTTCTGATCTTGTTGATCTGCAATTTGATCTAGCAAGGTGATGGGATCGCCGTCTTTCTCATAGACTGTTTCATGAATGGAAGATGGCAATCGTCCGGCTTCTTGTGCCATAATGACCTCTTCCATCGTCACATTCAAATGTTCGGCAAGTTCTGTCACAGTAGGAGAGCGTCCATACTTTTTTGAGAGCTCGTCTCTTGCTTTACGAATTTTATTTCCCATTTCTTTTAAAGAGCGGCTTACCTTTACTGTGCCATCATCGCGAATAAAACGTTGAATCTCGCCAATAATCATTGGTACTGCGTAGGTAGAAAACTTGACATCGTAAGAAAGATCAAATTTATCCACAGATTTCAAAAGGCCGATGCAGCCGATTTGAAAAAGATCATCTGCTTCATAGCCTCGATTTATAAAACGCTGGACAACTGACCAAACTAAGCGCATATTTTTTTCCACAAGGGTATCACGAGCTTTAGGATCACCAGCCTGGCTTTGTTTGATCAATTGCTTGACTTCATTGTCCTTTAAATAGGTCTGTTTTTCTCCTTTTTTAAGCTCAACATCCACAGGCACCACCCCTTAGTTACATAACGTCTTGTTTTTCGTTAAATGCTTTTTGAGGCGGATTGTGGTGCCCATGCCTTGGTGTGATTCTACCTCTACCTCATCCATAAAGTTTTCCATAATCGTAAAACCCATTCCCGAACGTTCTAATTCAGGTTTTGTCGTATACAATGGTTCTCGGGCTTGTTCAATATCTTGAATGCCAATGCCTTCATCACGAATGATTAGATCAACAAAGTCATCTTCGATCACCGCAGAAATATAAACTTGTCCAGCCGGATTTCCTTCATAGCCATGGATAATCGCATTAGTCACTGCTTCAGAAACGACTGTTTTGATCTCTGTCAATTGATCAATGGTTGGGTCCAACTGAGCAACAAAAGCGGCAACTGTTACACGTGCGAACGACTCATTTTGACTAAGAGCACTGAACTGTAATTGCATTTCATTTCTCATTTATGCAACCCCCAATCGTTGTAGTGCATATTGCTCCGAGGCTTCCAATCGGATAATTTTAAACAAGCCAGATAATTCAAATAAACGCTGTACCGGAGGCGAAATAGCACATACAACCATTTCTCCTTTTTTTTGCTTAATCTCCTTATATCTCCCTAATACAACCCCTAATCCTGAGCTATCCATAAAAGACAAATTCTTTAAGTTTAAGACAATGTGGTCAATATCATGCATCTCCATTTTTTCAGAGACACTTTGGCGAAGCTTTTCCGCTGTATGATGATCTAGTTCACCATCAAGACGAATACATAAAACCCCTCTTTTTACTTCTAAGTCAATCGTCAGACTCACTAGCCTAGCCTCCTCTATGTCTTTTCTCATATATGTGATCAAGCAGCTGCCAATACAAAGTCAACAATGGGTTGCTTCCTTTGCATGATTTCATTGATCACGATGATTTTGTTACTAGGAAGTGATTTCTCTCTTCGTTAGACTAATTCCTGCCGCATGACAAAACTAGAAGAAATTCGCCAAAGTTAGTGAATTTATGCATCCATTTTCGTAAAATGCCCAAGAACCCGTTTATAAAGCTGCCACCAGTTTGCTTTCTTCACATCCTGTGCTGCCACAATCTTACTTTCTAAGATGATTTCACCTTTTTTTTCAAACTTTATCTTTCCAATAACTTCGCCTTTTTTAATTGGTGCTTTCACATTTTTAGGGATGTCTAATTTTTTTGTAACGTCGTTTAACTTTTCCCCTTTTTTAGTTAATAGTGACAATTGCTCATCTGTCATTGTTTGCAGCAATTTTTTATCACCTTTGCTCACTTTGATTTTTGAAAGCTTCGCTCCTTTGTCATATAACTTATGAGTTTCATACTGTGAAAAAGCGAAATCTAACATTTTTGTTATTTGTGCATTTCTCGTTTTTGGGTTTGGTGCGCCAAAAACGACTGCAATCACACGCATTCCATTTTTTTTCGCAGTAGCAGTCAAACAATACTTCGCTTCACTTGTAAAACCTGTTTTCAAGCCGTCAACACCTGGATAAAAGCGAACAAGCTTGTTCGTGTTTACAAGCCAAAATTTATTGTCTGTATCTTCTCTTAAATAACGCTCATATAAGCTTGTAAAATCAGTAATTTTCTCATATTTCAACAGCTCTTTTGCCATAACAGCCATGTCATATGCAGAACTATAATGATCTTTTGCCGGAAGTCCTGTCGTATTTTGAAATTTCGTATTCTTTAGCCCAAGCGCCTTAGCTTTTTGATTCATCATTTTAACAAAGGCTTTTTCACTTCCGGCTATTCTTTCCGCCAATGCTACAGATGCATCGTTAGCCGAACCAATCGCGATACTCGCAAGCAAATCTTTTACAGTCATTTCTTCACCAGGCTCGAGAAATATTTGCGAGCCTCCCATTGAAGCAGCATATTCGCTGGTTCTAACTTTTTCTTCCATTTTTATTTTTCCTGACTCCAGTGCTTCCATAATTAAAAGCATCGTCATTACCTTTGTCATTGATGCTGGTGATAACTGTTCTGTACTATTTTTATCGTATAAAATAGCTCCTGTATCCCGTTCAATTAAAATAGCAGACTTCGCTTCATAAGCGAGCTCTTCGCCTTTTTCATCTGCCAAAACAGTAGGAGCAATACTTAGAAATAACAAGAAAGTACATAGGAGTATGACAATTTTTTTCATTGAGAACCCTCCATTTTCATCTTCATTAGCGGAAATATTATCCATAAACCCATTTTGTCCATCAACTTTGATTTTATACACTGCTGTTTTAGGATGATATCAATGAAAAAAATAAGAAAAAGTATGTTATCCTATTTTTATACTCAATTTGAGTACTAATTTAACAAAAGAGGGAGAAGTCATATTATGAGCTGGAGTCAACAAGTAGTCTCAACAGACCGCGGCACTTTTGAAGTTTTTGTTTCAGGAGCAGGTGACCCGATATGTATTAGTCATCTCTATGAAGCATTTAGCGAGAAAGGGGATGCTTTTGCAGAACACTTCACTAAACATAAAACCGTTTATTTAATCAATTTAAAAAATGCTGGAAACTCAGATAAAGTAAAAACAAAGTCGGAACTGACCATGCGCGAAACGATAAAGGACTTAGAAAGTATCAGAATCGCTTTAGGTCATGAAAGATGGTCTTTTGCCGGCCATTCCACAGGCGGATTTTTAGGTCTTTCTTATGCTATTACCTTCCCAGAATCTTTTGAATCGTTTATTATTTCTTGCTCTGCGCCATCGAAAGAGTTTATGAAAAATGAACAGTGCCTTTACAATCCGAAAGGCAAATTCGGAAATGAATACATGAAAATCTTTTTGACCTTATTTTTTCCGTTTTCTACAAAAAAACAAAGAACACGTGCTTTAAGAAAGTGGATTGAATATTCTTTGCATAGACCTGAGAAGTACGATCAATATTTTTCTTCAAATGACCAATCAGAATCGAAAACGATTGGAAGCCGCATAAAAGCTTATATTAAAGATTTACAGCATTATGATGTTCGAAAAGAATTGCCGCATATCCGTATACCTACTTTAATTTTATGTGGAGAACACGATGTACAGTGTCCAGCTATCTATTCAAAAGAAATGCATAAACTAATAACAAATTCAAAGTTGACTATTTTCAAAGAAAGCAATCATTTTCCATACATTGAAGAAGCGGAAGCATACCAAAGAGAGATTAAGCTCTTTTTTGACAGCATCGATAATGGAAGTAAGAGCTTTTAAGAAAGAGTAAAAAGTTAAAAAATAACGTAAGGAAATTTGCTGTAGTTTGGAGAGTTGCCACGAATTTAGAGTCCATTGTCCTTTTCCTTACTTATTGAGAAGCAAACAATTAACTCTGAGACGGCTTCCCTTATGTGAAATCCGTATAAATGATACAAGAGGAAGGTCCCTAGACAAGACGATTTATCGAATTACATCATCTGTTAAAAACATTTCAAAAAACTACTATTTTCCCAGTGTCAAAATCCATTACCATCATTTCATTCACTTTATCCAGCCTTAATGTTTGCTAAATACGCCGAACCAAGTAAAATTATTCACATCCTTGATGAGCATTTGGAAAAATGTTAGGAAGGTCTATCACTCTTCAGAAAACATACGAGGAAAGAGGGATAAAGTGAAACTTCCATGAGTGGGGTTTTCTCTCATCCCCCACTCATAAAATAGAACAATCGAAAACCAAGTAGACCACACTTAACCGTAAAGACTACGGGGTTAACCTGCTATATAACCGTAGGTATAGGAATCCCACACGTCAAGTGTCGTGGGTCATTCAATTATAATATCTCTTTGTAAACGAGTGGAGGTGCTGCTTGCTTTTGCTTTGAAATACGGATGCTCGCTTTCAATTTTTCTTTGACATCATCAACATTTTCACGATTGGAATGAATAGAGACAAGTACATCTCCCGGCTGAACTTGATCGCCTATCTTTTTATGCAAGACAAGCCCTGCTGCTAAATCAATCGTATCATCAAGCTTTGTTCGTCCTGCTCCTAATAGCATGGCAGCCTCTCCGATTTGATTAGCAATAAGCTCTGAAATATAGCCATCTTCCTCTGCTGAGAACTCTATTACATATGCGGCCTGCGGAAGCTTCGATAGGTCGTCTACAACTGTCCCATCTCCACCTTGTGATTCAATAAAGCGTTTAAAAGTTGTAATCGCAGAACCATCTTTAATCGCAGTTTCTAATTTTTCCCGAGCACTGTCTATTGTTTCTGCTTTTCCTGCCATGTAAACCATGTGGCTTCCAAGTGTAAGACATAACTCTGTCAAATCCTTTGGTCCATTGCCCCTTAGTGTGTCAATCGCTTCATTTACTTCTAAAGCATTGCCAATTGCATTTCCTAAAGGTTGACTCATATCAGATATGACCGCCATTGTCTTCCTTCCAACATGATTCCCAATTTGTACCATCGTTTTCGCAAGCTGCTGTGCTTCTTCAACAGTTTTCATAAATGCACCTGCACCCGTTTTTACATCTAAACAAATGGCATCAGCACCAGCAGCAATTTTTTTACTCATAATTGAACTAGCTATGAGAGGAATACTATCCACTGTTCCAGTTACATCTCTTAGTGCATAGATTTTTTTGTCAGCTGGTGTAAGATTGCCACTTTGTCCAACGACCGCGATTTTGTTTTCATTCACAATTTGAATAAATGCTTCCTTCTCTAATTCAACATGAAAACCTTTAATCGCCTCTAATTTATCGATCGTACCGCCTGTATGACCCAACCCGCGCCCGCTCATTTTGGCTACAGGAACCCCGACTGACGCTACTAGTGGACCAAGTATTAATGTTGTTGTATCACCAACACCTCCAGTTGAGTGCTTATCGACCTTCACACCTTTAATCTCTGAAAGATCAATCGTTTCGCCTGATTGAACCATTGCCATTGTTAAGTCGGCACATTCCTGTTCACTCATTCCTTTAAAATAGATCGCCATTAAAAGTGCACTCGCTTGATAATCTGGAATGGCTCCCTCTGTATAGCCATGAATAAATTGCTGAATCTCCTCAGCCGTTAATACTTGACCTCCGCGCTTCTTTAAAATCAAATCAACCATTCTCATTCTCTCTCACCTCGTAATTTCTATCTCTTTCACAATTGCGTTTAGATAGCGAATAAAGTCAGCTCTTACTTTGTCAGTTGTTTCGATTACTTCTTCATGCGTCAGCGGCTCATCTAGGATTCCAGCTGCCATATTTGAAATACAAGAAATTCCCAAAACCTTTAAACGAGCATGACGAGCAGCAATGACTTCTGGTACTGTTGACATTCCCACTGCGTCGCCGCCAAGTATTCTAGCCATTTTTACTTCTGCTGGGGTTTCATAGACAGGGCCAGTATTGCCAACATATACCCCCTCCTGAACTTTCATCTCCATTCTCTTTGCAATCTTTTTCGCTAATTCCCTTAGCTCCTGGTTATATGCTTCTGACATATCAGGAAAACGATCTCCAAATTGTTCTATATTCGGTCCAATCAGCGGATTTCCTCCCATAAGATTAATATGATCGGAAATCAGCATAAAATCTCCAGGTGTATACTGTTCATTGATGCCGCCAGCAGCATTGGTTACAATTAACATTTCAACACCTAACTGTTTCATTACCCTAACAGGAAAGGCAACTTCTTGAAACGAGTACCCTTCATAATAATGAAAACGCCCTTGCATCATGACAACTTCTTTTCCATTCAACTGGCCGAACACAAGTTGACCCGCATGGCCTTTTACAGTTGAAACAGGAAAATGAGGGATTTGATCGTATTTAATCTTTAGTGGGTTTTCGATTTCATCAGCCAAGATGCCAAGACCCGACCCTAAAATAAAGCCAAGACTAGGAACTTGCTGATATTGCTTCTGTAAAAATGCTGCTGCCGCTTCTACTTGTGAAAAATTCACGTGTTTCTCTCCTCACTATCAGTGCTTTTACACCTTTTATTCATCTTTCGACTTCGCATATCGATCTCATAAAGTGCTTCCTACTGATTCTTTTTTGTCCTATCAAAAATAATGACTCAATGGAATCGTTTATACAAATATTTCTTAATCGATAAAGTACTTTCATTACTTCAATTCATCCAAAAAACTAGTTCCATGTTTCGGTAGTTGAACATGAAAATTATCAGCGATCGTTGCGCCAATATCAGCAAATGTTTCTCTAATAGGAAGTTCCTTGCCAGATTGAAAGCGTGTCGAATACACAAGTAAAGGTACATATTCACGTGTGTGGTCCGTTCCTGGATGTGTAGGGTCATTCCCATGATCAGCTGTAATAATTAATAAATCATCTTCTGTCATTTTTTCAAATACTTCTGGCAGGCGAGCATCAAATTCTTCCAGTGCCTTTCCATAGCCAATCGGATCGCGGCGATGTCCAAACATTGCATCAAAATCAACGAGGTTAGCAAAGCTGATGCCAGTAAACGATTTGTCGAAGGTTTGAATGAATTTATCCATTCCATCTTTATTTGAAGTCGATCGAATTGCTTCAGTAACTCCTTCTCCATCATAAATATCAGAAATTTTCCCAATCGCAATAACATCAAGTTGTGCATCCTTCAATTCATTCATCACTGTTCGTCCAAATGGTTTTAGTGCATAATCATGGCGATTAGGCGTGCGCTTAAACTGTCCTGGCTCTCCAATAAAAGGACGAGCAATAACACGGCCCACCATATATTTCTCATCTAATGTGAGCTTACGGGCAATTTCACAAATCTGATACAGCTCTTTCAATGGTATAATCTCTTCATGGGCGGCAATTTGCAGGACAGAATCAGCCGATGTATATACGATCATCGCTCCAGTTTCCATATGCTCTTTTCCGAGTTCTTCAATAATAGCTGTTCCACTTGCAGGCTTGTTGCCAATAATATTTCTGCCAGTTTCTGCTTTTAGCCTATTTAATAACTCTTCAGAAAAACCTTCTGGAAACACTTTAAAAGGTGTTTTTATATGTAAACCCATTATTTCCCAATGGCCTGTCATCGTATCTTTGCCGTTCGATGCTTCTTTCATCTTGGTAAAATAAGCGAGTGGTTTTTCAGCTCTATCAATTCCTTTTATTGCACGAATATTAGAGAGTCCCAATTTACCCATATTTGGCATCTTTAAGCCATCCATTTTTTCTGCTATATGTCCCAACGTATCAGAGCCAGTATCAGCAAATAATGCAGCATCAGGCGCTTCACCAATGCCTACTGAGTCCATCACTAATAAATGAATTCTTTTAAATGTCGTGTTTTTCATGCTATGTCCTCCCTGTGGAAAAAAATGAGAAAATATCTTCCTACTTCTATCATACATTTTTCTTTTTCATTTACCAAGTATGATGTCTGACGTCTTGTTTTTTTTACGAACTTTTACTTCCATTACACATCAAATTCGTAAAACAAAAATAAAGTGAAGCTGCCAATTAGATAAATGGAGTTTCACTTTACGCTCGGGGATGAAATGTCGTATAGACATCTTTCAGTCTTGTTTTTGTCACGTGGGTATAAATTTGTGTAGTGGAAATATCCACATGGCCAAGCAATTCCTGAACAGCGCGCAAATCTGCACCATTTTCTAATAGATGTGTTGCAAAAGAATGCCTAAGCATGTGGGGCGTTAATGGTTTTTCGATTCCTGCATCTACAGCAATTTTTTTCAATATCTTCCAGAAACCTTGTCTTGACATCGCTTTGCCATGATGATTCAAAAATAGCGCATTTGAACGATGTTTGGCAGAACGAAGGTGTGGACGTCCATTGACTAAATACGCTTCCATTACTTTAATTGCTGTTTGTCCAATTGGAATAATCCGTTCTTTATCCCCTTTGCCTATACATCTTACAAAACCCATAGCCAAATGGAGGTCATCAAGCTTCATCTGAATCAGTTCGCTTACCCTCATCCCCGTCGCATAGAGGAGTTCCAACATCGCACGGTTGCGAAGGTCAAAGGGGGAATTTGATTTCGGCGCTTCCAGTAAAGCCTCTACTTCAGACAAGCTTAAAACTTTTGGCAAACGCTGCTCTTGCTGTGGTGTTTCTAAATGAACAGCAGGATCTTGCTCACATATCTTTTCTCTCAGTAAAAATTGATGAAATGCTCTGATCGAAGCTACATGACGGGCCAATGTCTTCGCTGATTTGCCATTTTGCTTTAAATGTCCTAAAAACTGCAGCAAATGCGTCCTGTTTACTTCGTTTAACGACTTAAGCAGTTCTACTTTTTGAAGATATGCCGCATACGATCTTAAATCTCTCTCATAGGAAACGATTGTATTTTTCGCCAAGCCTTTTTCAACCGTTAAATAATGAACAAAATCTTTTATATGATCTTCCATCTACCTTACTCCCCATTTACATAAAAAAGTAAAAGACGCTCTAGCCAGCGAGGTTTCTCTATACTTTGCTGCTGAAAAACTTTTATTGATCTTCCCTCTGGTTCGTCATAGCGATGATAATTTTCATATTCCTGATTCATCCATATCATACCATAGTAAAAAAGGATTGTGCAGCCTAGGAATAAAATAAACACTTTTACTGTTTGAAACATTATTTTGATAAAAGTGTACATTGTTTTTCGTTCCTCCTCACTATTTTCATTTATTCAGAGATTAACTTCATTATTACAACATATGACATTTACAAGCAATTTTATACATGTCTTCAAGTGATTGTTTCAAACTTTATAAATAAAGTCTTTGCACGTAATAAATTGGTTGCGCTTATCTATTAAATAGTCACGTACAGTAACAAAAGTTTGATTGCTTCCAATGCCAGTAAACCGTTTATGATTAAAAACACATTGCGGTTTGAATAATAGCATCATTTTATCTGTAACATTATACCAATGAGTTCCTCCTCATTGGTATTTTTACTTATGATGTACAAACAGTTTGTTCATATCACTATACGATAGCAACATTTTTAGATTTCATTTTTTATTCGTAATTACTATTCCAGTTTGATTAAACGGCTCGTTAAATAGTTGCGCCGTCTTTCAATGTAATCGTAAATGACCTCTGGTTCTTGATCAAACATCTCAATATTGTCTTTCTCAAAAGGGTCCATTAAAACTGATGGGCGGATTAAATTGTAAAGATATTCTACCTTTGGTTTCATGTATTCTATTGTAAATTGATGATCCATGATTTCTTCCAACAATTTTTTATATTGTTTTCGAAATTGATCAACATCAAGTATGCGTGCTGTCAACGAATTAAACCCTTCTATCCGAACGTAATCAGCATCCATTATTTCTCCATTTATATCCCTTCCCCAAGTCGCATCATAATCCCACGGAATCATTTCGAACAATTCTGTTTCACCATTTCGATATATTGCATAGTTATGAACAAAGCCATCATAGTTTTGCGTAAAGATAATTCCAGCTAACCAGCGCAAATATTTATTTATATCAATAAACTTTATGATTTCTGTTTCAAAGTCGGCTTTAGAAATGGTATTTACTTTATAAATCATTTCTTGTAAATAATAATCATCTAAAGGCGTACCACATTTTCTTTCATAGCCAAGTTTCAGCGATTTTTTTGCCTCGTGATCAAGTTCGCTCATGAGTGAAAAATTAGCATCCCCATCAATTGCATAAAAAATAGCACCGTTTGGCAGTTTCCGTTTTGTCAAAAAGTTCTCATCTACCGATTCTAACTCCAAATATACCCCTTCTTTTTTTCCATTTAGCGTTAAAAAGACATGTTGAGAGTGGGGCGATAATGTTCCAATATCTTCAAAAAAATCGAAAGATAATTTATTTCTAATGAGAGAAGGATCTTTATACTCTGCATTTAAATGAATCTCCTTAGCACCACGGTAACGATTAGGTTTATAAAAGGAAATATGATAGGATTTTTTTGAAAAATCTCGAATATGCTCTCCGCGATATACAATATCAATGTCATATTTTTTTTTATTTTTCGTTAAGATTGCAGGAACTGGCTCATCATTCCAAATATCTCTTTTAAGTTCCATTAAGTCCATGGGATTAATAAAAAGTTTATATAAAGGCAATTCTGATTTGTTTTCCATTATAATATTCCCTCCTTGCTGTTAATCGTATGAAAAAATGAAACATTTGCCACATAGACAGAAAACCAATTTTCAATAATTGAGCGGATGCCTCACGCAGAAATATACCAGTCCACGTACCTTATATTAAGAAAAGGGATACAGAATCTTATTTTGAAAATAAAGTACAGTCTCCCTTTTTAAAAAAAAAGGAGGTTTAATAAATGAGCTATATTTCCAGTGATGAAATACAAAGAGCTGCAGATGACTTAATTTCATCAGGATCTGATGATTTTATGTTTCAAGGTCCTAGTCGAAGAGGGCGTACAAGACGGTGTACATCAAGACGAAGAACGACTAGACGACGGAGAACGACTATACGATGCAGAGTACGCTGTACGCGGAGACGCAGAACTTCTGGATGTCGGAGAACGACTAGAAGAAGAACGACTAGACGCAGAACAACCAGACGACGGAGAACTTCTATTCGTTGTAAAGTACACTGTACAGTAAGACGGAGAAGAAGAAGTTCTAGCTGTCGGAGAACAACTAGAAGAAGAACGACTAGAAGAAGAACGACTAGGAGAAGAAGAACTTCTATACGATGTAGAGTACGTTGTACAAAGAGGAGAAGATCTGGT
The DNA here is from genome assembly GCF_030812995.1 of Bacillus chungangensis. Taxonomy (GTDB): domain Bacteria; phylum Bacillota; class Bacilli; order Bacillales; family Bacillaceae_C; genus Bacillus_CF; species Bacillus_CF chungangensis. The sequence goes on from NZ_JAUSTT010000028.1 coordinate 56,702, forward strand.
CGCAGAACATCTAGACGCAGGACTACTTTTAGAAGGAAAAGAAGTTTTTGGAGAGATGGAAACATGTGGGACTATCGATTAAGCAACGAGTAATTTTTTAAAAAGACAATAGAGTAAGAGGGAATGTGAAGAAAACTGTTAAATTTCCCTCTTATTTTTTTTTTCGTTTCATTCCTTCTAAAAAAAATTATCTATATAACTTTTCCTCAACTTGCACTTATTACATACACCATTTTAATTATCTTATTCTTCTTTTCTCCTTATGATAAGAAGTTTTTTCAATGTATAAATCATCCCTGCTGTTTTTCTCGATGATCAAGTACAGCTTTAAATGAGGTTGGATCAATCAATAGCTTCAACAATCATTTCAGAATTCTCGCATCAATTTTTGAAGTGATTTTCCTACAATGTATATTTAATTTTTTGCAAAGCACACCTTCAAAAATAATATTCATACGATATACCATGAAACATTGGTTAATGGAAGGATGATCAAAAATGGGCGATCTCCTTCTTTATGATCGGCACACTAGTCTATTTTTAAGCATAAGATGAAATGAAAATAAGTGAGGAGGGTTCGCTCGAATGGCAGAATGTAGAGAGATTATTACAAAAGCGGTTGTTGCGAAAGGGCGGAAGTTTACAAAGTCCAATCATACTGTAAAACCGCCAAACCACCCATCGAGCATTTTGGGCTGTTGGATTATTAATCATAAGTACGAAGCACGAAAAATTGGCAAAAAAATAGAGGTATGTGGTTCTTATGATATTAATGTTTGGTATTCTCATCATGACAATACAAAAACATCTGTTGTTACAGAAAAAGTTGAATACACAGATGTAATCAAACTGAAATATCGTGATTCAGACAGCTTGAACGATAAAGAAATATCGGCACGAGTACTTCAGCAGCCAAATTGCTTGGAAGCAGTAATATCTAAAAATGGCAACAGAGTTATTGTGACAGTTGAAAGAGAATTTCTTGTTGAAGTGATTGGAGAAACAAAAGTTTGCGTCGCTATACATTCCGATGGGTGCAGTAGTGATGATGATGATGAAGATTGGAGCACAGACTTGGACGATGAAGAATTAGAGGAAATAGATCCTCATTTCTTATCAGAGACAGAAAAAGATGAGAAGGATTAACAGGGGGAAGAACAATAATAGGCGTTCCATACTAGGGTACACAGGATCTCAGGCTATTAGATAGATGTAATGAAAAGCCTAGAAGCTTTCGAAACCTCAATACAATTTAGGAAAGGAGATCGCTGCACGAAAAAAGTTGTGTCTTCTCTCCATTATGATATAACAACAAAACTAGGGAGAGGACTTCCTAGTTTTTTTCATTGCTGAATAGAAAATATCCCCCCATCATTCCTTCGAGACTATATAAAAAGAGGTTGGGACAAAACCCACCTCTGACATGAAAAAGCCGGTGAAATTTTACGACGAGTAAAATTTCACCGGCTTTGATAACTTTTGCATT
>NZ_JAUSTT010000029.1 GCF_030812995.1 Bacillus chungangensis
GAGCAAGCTCTCTTCGGTTCGCTCGACTTGCATGTATTAGGCACGCCGCCAGCGTTCGTCCTGAGCCAGGATCAAACTCTCCAAAAAAGTTCAATTAACTTCGGATCCCTGCGTCAGCTCGAGTCGTCACATCCTCACGTACTTTAGTACGTTCCGGTGTTCCTCCTCTTCGCTTCCTTGACCTCCTCGTTACTTGAACTTTTTACGTTCTAACGAAGAAATCTTCACCGAAAGTCAAAACTAATTTTAGAAGCTTTGAATAGCTCATGTTTAATAATTTTAGAATTACATTGACGTTTTGTTTTGTTCAGTTTTCAAGGTTCAAGTTGTCTAACAGCGACTTTTACATATTACATGTTTTTAAAGTAATTGTCAACTGTTTTTTTGTTTTTTATTTTTCAAGTGCCGCAACATTTAACGGCAACGAATAATAATATAGCACCTTTAGACCAGACTTGCAATAGTTTTTTCATTTTATTTTTAATAATATTGTTTATCACAACATAATCTTCACTAGTCATCAATATTATATTTAATTAAAAATAGCAACTTACCTATATCAATGTCTAAACTCCATATGCAAAAGTGTATGTTAATGATTCTTCTATATAATAAAAAAACCCTCATCCCATTTCTGAGATAAGGGCTAGAACAAATTGTTAATCACGATGTCTCATTTGAGGGAATAACAATACATCTCTAATAGAAGGGGAATTTGTCAACAGCATGACAAGTCGATCGATGCCAATTCCCAGCCCTCCTGTTGGCGGCATGCCGTACTCAAGCGCTTCAATGAAATCTTCATCCATCATATGTGCTTCATCGTTTCCTTGTTCTCTTTCTTTTAATTGCGCTTCAAATCGTTCTCGTTGGTCAATTGGGTCATTTAATTCTGTAAATGCATTAGCATGCTCCCGTCCGACAATGAATAGTTCGAATCGATCTGTAAATCGAGGATCTTCTTCATTCTTCTTAGCTAATGGTGAAATTTCTACAGGGTGTCCATAAATAAAAGTTGGTTGAATCAGTTTTTCCTCTACTCGCTGCTCAAAAAATTCATTTAAGATATGACCAAAAGTCATATGTTTATCGACTTCAATATGATGCTCTTTTGCCAATTGATGAGCTTCTTCATCAGTAAGGTGTTGCCAAAAATCAACACCAGTATATTCTTTCACAGCATCAACCATATGCATTCTTTTCCACTCTGGGTTTAAGTCTACCTCTTCGTCGCCATAGCGAATGGTTGTTGAGCCTAGCACATCTCTTGCAATAAAGGCTACCATGTTTTCGGTTAAGCGCATAATGTCTCGATAATCCGCATAAGCTTCGTACAATTCAATCATTGTAAACTCAGGATTATGTCGTGTTGATACGCCCTCATTTCGGAAAACTCTTCCGATTTCATACACTTTTTCTAATCCGCCGACAATGAGCCGCTTTAAATGCAATTCAATCGCTATTCTCATATATAAAGGCATATCTAAAGCATTGTGATGTGTAATGAAGGGTCTTGCTGCTGCTCCTCCGGCAATTGCGTGCAGCATTGGTGTTTCCACTTCAAGATAGCCATGCTCATCTAAGTAACGGCGCATCGATTGTATAATTAAGCTCCGTAAAATAAATGTCTGCTTGCTCTCTTCGTTTGTAATCAAATCCAAATAACGCTGGCGATAACGCTGCTCCACATCCTTTAATCCATGAAACTTCTCAGGCAAAGGACGAAGTGCTTTTGTTAACATGATAAAATCTTGTGCTTTTACAGATAGTTCTCCGACCTTCGTTTTAAATACGTAGCCGACAACTCCGACAATATCTCCTAAATCTGCACTGTTAAAAAGTTCATATTTTTCATCGCCTACTGCATCTTTTCTAACATAAATTTGAATTTGGCCAGTTAAGTCTTGAATATGGGCAAAACCAGCTTTCCCTTTCCCGCGTTTAGTCATAATCCGACCAGCAATTGTAACAGAAATGCCTTTTTCATCTAATGATTCTTTTGTTTCTTCTTTATATGTTTGCAAAATTTCTTGCGCATTACTTGTTCGTTCAAAACGCTTGCCAAATGGATCAACGCCTTTTTCTTTTAAAACAGCCAACTTATCTCTACGCACCTTCAGCTGATCATTTAATTCCTCACTCATTTTCTCCTCACTCCTATCTCTTCTTCACAAAACTGATTAAAACGATTATAAGATCCTTTCTTATTGTACACAATCTTATCGTTATCGACATCCTTAACTTTTTCCATTTTATTTTATAACAAGCACAGAATAGATACAAAAAAACCACCAGTATCTGTATCTACTGGTAGTCTTGCAATAATCATTCTCATCCGACATTCGAATAACTTGCTTTTTTTTCTCTTTCTTCCGTATCTTTAACGAAACTTGAGATAATTGATACGAGTTCATCACGTGTATTACTCGCATTTATCGCATTGCGGACCTTAGCGTTTCCACGAATGCCTTTTAAATACCAAGAAGCATGTTTGCGGAATTCCCTGATTGCAATATGTTCATTTTTCAACGCAATCAAGCGGTCTAAATGTAAAAGACAAACTTCCATCTTTTCACGTGCTGACGGTTCTTCTACAAGCTCTCCAGTTTCTAAATATCGGACAGTGCGATAAATCATCCAAGGGTTGCCAAGTGCTGCCCGGCCAATCATGACACCATCACAACCGGTTTGCTGCAATAAACGCTCAGCATCTTGAGGTGTTTTTACATCTCCATTCCCGATTAATGGAATATGAATTGCCTTTTTTACCTCACGTAAAATATCCCAATTCGCTGATCCTTCATACATCTGCACCCTAGTTCTCCCATGCATAGAGACAGCCGCTCCACCAGCACGCTCTACCGCTTGTGCATTTTCAACAGCAAATAAATGATCATCGTCCCAGCCAATTCTCATTTTTACTGTTACTGGTTTCTTCACAGCATCTACCACAGCTGCTACCATTTCATAGATTTTGTTTGGGTCTAATAGCCACTTTGCTCCCGCTTCACATTTAATGATTTTATTGACAGGACATCCCATATTAATGTCGATAATATCAGCAGTCGTATGTTCGTCTACAAATTTCGCTGCCTCAACTAAAGTTTCCTTTTCACCGCCAAAAATCTGCAAACTTAAAGGTTTCTCCCGCTCATCTATATAAAGTAAATTCATTGTTTTTTCATTTTTAAAAACGATACCCTTATCACTTATCATTTCTGCACATACTAAGCCAGCACCAAACTCTTTTACTGTCAATCGAAAGGCAGAATTACATATACCTGCCATCGGTGCAAGAACGACTCGATTTTTAATAGAAATATCCCCTATGCGAAACATCATTATCCCCCCTTTACGATAAATTTTTCTCATCATAGATGCAGATCATAACATATTTGGCCGAGAAAATTCTACATTATTATTCGTCAATTGGAATCAATTCCTCTACCTTGATCTGCAAACATGCTGCGATGTTTTTTAGGATAGGCTCAGAGGGAATTCGGCTTCCTCTTTCGATCTCACCTAACACAGATACTGAAATCCCTATCGTTTTAGCTAGTCCTTCTTGTGTATAGCCTTTTAGTTTCCGAAAAGCACGGATGCGTCTTCCCCATTTATCTGTCTCCATAATCGAACCTCTTTTCTATCAGGTATCTTTTTGAGAAGCTTCAGCAACGGAGTATTTGTTGACGGAAGTTGAATGTGTTCATCAATTTCTAAAAGCGGGATCAACACAAAAGCACGTTCATGCATTCTAGGATGTGGAATGATTAACTCATCTGTTTGGATATTGTCTTTATTATACAATAAGATGTCAAGATCAATCACTCTTGGTCCCCACCTAACTTTCCTTATTCTCCCAAGTTTTTGTTCGATATTTAAGCAAGTATGAAGCAAGCCCTTAGGTGTTAAGGTAGTTTGCAGCTTAACCGCTATGTTTAAAAAATGTGCCTGATCTACATAGCCAACTGGTTCTGTTTCATAAATTGAAGAAATATGTAAAATCTGGATGGATTTATTTGCTCGTAGTGCTTTGATTGCATCTTGAAGATGAGCAAAACGATCACCCATATTAGTGCCAATTGAAAGGTAAGCAATATTAGTCATTAGTACGAGACCTCGTTATTTCAACTGCAACAGATTGGTAATGCCCAGGAATAGGGGGATCAGGCTTTGTAACAGTTACATTCACTTCCTGAACCTTCGAATATTGCGTCAAAATCTCTGAAGCAATATGTTCCGCTAATGCCTCTATCAAATTGTATCCTGACCCTTCAACGATTTTTTTACAGAGTTGATATACCTCGGCATAGTTAATCGTTTCTTGTAAGTCATCTGTCTGTCCTGCTTGCTTTAAATCTACACTCATTACAACTGTTGCTCTGAAACGTTGTCCTATTTGCTTTTCTCCTGTCAAAACGCCATGATAACCGTAAAATTCCATCTCATTAAGAAAAATTTTATCCATTTGATCTCTCCTTCCCGAGTAAAGCGTCCATCATTTTAGCCATTCTGCTCATTGCTAGTACATCGTGAACACGAATGATGTGACAGCCTTTTTGGATGCCGAAGCAAACAGTTGCACCTGTTCCTTCCATTCGCTCATTAGCCGGAAGCCCAAGCACGTGACCAATCATTGATTTCCTAGAAGTGCCAAGAAGCACAGGGTAGCCTAATGCAACAAGCCGATCCAAGTGCTGCATCATGTTGATATTTTCTGCTAAATCTTTTGCAAATCCAATACCGGGATCTAAGATGATTTGCTCATCCTTCACGTTTGCACGCTTAGCAATTGCCACACTATCTTGTAAATCTTGAAGAACATCTTCAATAAAATGTTGATAGTTCCGATCCTGACGATTATGCATTAAAATAATCGGCGCCTGTTTGTCAGCGGCAACTTTCGCAATTTCTGGTTCTTTTTTTGCTCCCCAAACATCATTAATGATATGTGCGCCTGCTTCAATAGCTTGTCTAGCTGTTTCCGCTTTGTATGTATCTATCGAAATGGGAACATCCACTTCTCTCGAAATAGCTTCTATTATTGGCACTACACGAGACAATTCTTCGTCTAATGAGACAGCTGCATGGCCAGGCCTTGTTGATTCACCGCCAATATCAATAATATCAGCTCCGTCTTCTACCATTTTTTTTGCATGCTGAAGAGCTTGTTCTACTAAAGTATAACGGCCTCCATCAGAAAAGGAATCCGGTGTTACGTTTAAGATGCCCATTATGAGCGTTTTTTGATTGTATGGAAGTAAATATTTCCCACATTGAACTGCCTGCTCCATCTTTTCTCTCTCCTTTCATCATGAAAAAAGTATTTTTTCTTTTCACTCTACCTATTGTAAGAGTTAAAAAAAGAATTCCAATAAAAAAGGTCTGAACCAAATTGTATGAACATACGTTTGGCACAGACCCTTACTTATTACTTTTCTATAGGCACTCTTCCTTCATTTTCTGAAAAAAAGCTGCCTGCTATAGAATACTTATTGTTTATTCCTCGAATTGGTACAATGCTGTGCTTAAATAGCGCTCTCCATTGCTTGGAATAATAGCCATTACTTTTTTCCCTTTTCCAAGCTTTTTCGCTACTTTCAACGCGGTGTGAATCGCTGCTCCTGATGAAATTCCACCTAAAATTCCTTCTTCTTTTGCTGCTCTTCGGGCAGCTTCGAATGAATCTTCTGTACTTACTTGCATAATTTCATCGTATATATTCGTATCCAATATGCTAGGAACGAAACCAGCGCCAATTCCTTGAATTTTATGTGGACCAGGCTTTCCTCCAGATAAGACAGGAGAATCAGCTGGCTCCACTGCATATATTTTAATGTTTGGGTATTTTTCCTTCAATAGCGAACCAACACCAGTAATGGTTCCACCTGTTCCAATACCTGCAATAAATGCATCCAATTGGTCTCCCATTTGCTCGATAATTTCTTTGCCAGTTGTTAAGCGATGTATTTCCGGGTTAGCCTCATTATTAAATTGCTGAGGAACAAAATAACCTTTCTCTTTTGCGAGTTCCTCCGCTTTACGGATTGCTCCGTTCATTCCTTCAGGTCCTGGAGTTAACACTAACTCAGCACCATAAGCACGCAAAAGATTGCGTCGTTCTAAACTCATTGTTTCTGGCATCACTAAGATGGCATGGTAGCCTTTTACTGCTGCGATCATAGCGAGCCCGATACCAGTATTTCCACTAGTAGGTTCAATAATTGTATCTCCAGGCTGAATAACGCCTTTCTTTTCGGCAGCTTCGATCATTGCTAAAGCGATTCGGTCTTTCACACTGCTGCCAGGGTTCATGTATTCAAGCTTTAAGTAAACGTCTGCGCTATTTTCTTCGACAAGACGATTTAACTTTACTACCGGTGTCTTCCCAACAAGTTCGGCAATGGAATTTGCAACGATAGCCATTTAACAACACCCCTAATTCCGACTAATTTTATTGGTTTAATTTTACTTTAGCAACTTTTACAGCTTATGTCAATGACTTCTTTACCATAAGGAAAGCTCCAAAATGAAATGCAGCATCATGTTTATGATTGATAAAATGTTAAAAAACTGCTTATGTTATATTTAATTAGACAGTTTCTAATGGTTTGTATGAGACTCCGCCTCTTTTAAAAGTGCTTCTAACTCTGCTTTTGAAAATTGATATTTGTTATTGCAAAAGTGGCATTGTGCCTCTGCTTTTTCATCCTCTGCTATCATTAACTGAATCTCATCCGGTCCTAGGCTGATAATGGCGTTTCCAAACCTTTCCTTTGAGCAGTTGCAGCGAAATTGAACAGGCATTTCATCTAATACTTTCACATTTTCTTCTCCTAATATACGTGTCAATATTGATTCAGGCGACAACCCCTGTGAAATTAACGTTGATATAGGGGGGATCGAAGAAATGCTTTTATCGATTAGATCAATAATGGAATCTTCTGTCCCAGGAAGCAATTGGATAATAAAACCACCTGCAGCAAGAATACTGTTATCAGGATTCACTAATACGCCAACACCTACAGACGTTGGAATTTGTTCTGAAGATGCAAAGTAATATGTGAAGTCATCGCCAAGCTCGCCAGAAACAATCGGCACTTGGCCTGTAAAATGATCCCGCAGACCAACGTCCTTTACGACAGAAAGCATTCCATTTTGCCCAACGGCACGAGCAACGTCCAGCTTCCCATGCTTATTCAAAGGAAAATGGGTTTGTGGATTTGTTACATAACCACGGACATCCCCCTTCGCATTGCTATCTACTAAAATAACGCCAATTGGGCCTCCGCCTTCAACCTTGATGGTGATTTTATCTTCGTTTTTTAACATGGCTCCCATCATTGCTCCTGCAGTTATTGCACGACCTAAAGCGGCTGAAGCAGTAGGCCAAGTTTGATGGCGGCGTTGGGCCTCTGCAACAGTTTCCGTACTTGAAATAGCATATGCGCGAACCTTTCCATCATAGGCAAGTGCACGCACCAAAGTATCACTCATTCTGTATCATTCAGTCCTTTCTTCCTTCTTTTTCTGCATTGCGATTGTAAATTAAATAAAGACCTTTCAAAGTTAGAAAAGGATCAACTATATCTATCATACTTGATTCGCTTGAAATTAAATTAGCAAGGCCTCCAGTTGCAATAACAGTCGGTGTCTTTTCAGCTTTTGCTTTCATCCGTGAAACAATACCTTCAACTTGTCCAACAAACCCATACAATATACCAGCTTGCATGGAAGTAACTGTGTTTTTTCCAATCACATTTTCAATATGAGTTATTTCAATTCTTGGCAGTTTTGCTGCTTTCGAATAAAGCGCCTCGGTTGAGATGCCAATTCCCGGCGCAATCGCTCCCCCCATATATTGGTTTTGTTCATCGATATAGCAAAAAGTCGTTGCTGTTCCAAAATCTACAATAATAAGTGGATTTCCATATTCATGTATAGCTGCGACCGCATTTACAATTCTATCTGCACCGACTTCGCGTGGATTTTCATATTTAATATTTAAACCTGTTTTAATCCCGGGTCCGACAATCAATGGTTTTATACCAAAATATTTTTTACACATAATTTCTAAAGTGAACATTAAAGGCGGTACAACGGATGATATGATAATGCCATGAATATCATCAAATGCTAAACCTTCATGTTTAAAAAGTGATTTTACTAAAATTCCGTACTCATCTTCTGATTTATAACGATTCGTTTCGATCCGCCAATGGTGCTTTAATTGATCTTGAGTATAAACACCTAAAACAATATTTGTATTTCCAACATCTAGAACGAAAATCACAATCTTCACCACTTTTTAACAGTTTCTTTTATAAACACTGCAAACATCATAACATAATTTGTTTTTTTCTTGTTAGTAATAATAAAAATAAATAGAGATGGCATGAGATAAAAGGAAAGGAGCAAGGCCAATGTTGCAAATGCCTTACTCCTTTGAATATGCTATTCCTTTTTATCTTGATCTTGTGATGGATTCGTTGGTCCTAATTTTTCAGGACGTTGTTCAGGAATAGCAGTGCCATCCTGTACTTCATGATTTTCTTCAATTGCTGTCGGCTCTTCATTTTTAGGTTGAATTTTGATTTTAGGGTTATTTTCTGTCGTTGATTCATCTGAATCATTCGTTATATTAACCACTTTGCGATCTGGCAATTTTCCATGATCATAAAGATGTCTAATTTGTTCTGCATCTAAAGTTTCAATCTCCAGAAGCGTCTCCGCAATTAAATTTAGTTTATCGCGGTGTTTCGTGATAATCTCTTTCGCACGTGCATAACACTCTTTAATGATGCGTGTAATTTCCATATCGATTTCATACGCAATCGAATCAGAGTAGTTTTGCTCATTGTGAAGGTCACGGCCAAGGAATACTTGCCCACCTTGTGGCTGGCCAAATTGCAGCGGCCCAAGTTTATCACTCATTCCATATTCAGTTACCATCTTCCGAGCAATGCCCGTCGCACGCTGGAAGTCATTATGAGCGCCCGTTGACACTTCGCCAAATACAACTTCCTCTGCCACCCGACCGCCAAGAAGGCCAGTAATCTTATCAAGCAGCTCTGGTTTTGTCATAAAATAGCGATCTTCTTTCGGGAGCATTACTGCATAACCGCCAGCCTGGCCGCGAGGGACAATTGTTACTTTATGCACGATATCCGCCTCGTCTAATACTAGGCCAATAATCGTATGTCCGCTCTCATGAAAAGCAACAATGTTGCGTTCTTTTTTGGAAATAACTCGGCTTTTTTTGGCAGGACCTGCAATGACGCGGTCTGTCGCTTCATCGACATCTTCCAAATCAATGACTTTTTTGTCTCTACGAGCAGCGACTAGCGCCGCTTCGTTCATCAAGTTTTCCAAATCAGCTCCTGAGAAACCAGGTGTTCTTGCCGCAATCGCTTTTAAATCAACAGATTCGTCTAGCGGCTTGTTGCGAGAATGCACACGGAGCACTGCTTCACGGCCATTAATATCGGGACGATCAACGGTAATTTGTCTATCGAACCGGCCGGGACGCAATAATGCTGGGTCTAGAATGTCAGGACGGTTTGTCGCTGCAACAATAATAATCCCTTCATTGGCACCGAAGCCATCCATTTCAACGAGCAATTGGTTTAACGTTTGCTCACGCTCATCATGTCCACCGCCTAAACCAGCGCCACGCTGCCGTCCGACAGCATCAATTTCATCAATGAAAATAATACAAGGTGCATTCTTTTTCGCTGTTTCAAATAAATCTCGAACACGGGACGCACCGACTCCGACGAACATCTCTACAAAGTCAGATCCACTAATGGAGAAAAATGGAACTCCTGCTTCTCCAGCAACTGCGCGTGCCAGCAATGTTTTTCCTGTTCCTGGAGGTCCAACCAATAGGACTCCCTTAGGAATACGAGCGCCAACATCAGCAAATTTTCGCGGATCCTTTAAAAATTCTACCACTTCAACCAGCTCATGTTTTTCCTCATCTGCTCCTGCAACATCTTTAAAGCGAACTTTTTTCTTTTCATCATTATAAAGCTTCGCCTTGCTCTTGCCAAAGTTCATCACACGGCTGCCGCCGCCTTGAGCCTGATTCAGCAAGAAGAAAAAGAGGATGAATATAATCACGAACGGGATAATGGTAGTAAAGAACGAAACCCAACCGCTTGTTTCTTTCGCCATTAATATATCTACTTTTGTATTTGCAGCAGCCGCATCAATACGATCAAGCGACGCTTGGCTATTCATTACATATGTACGGAAAGACGGTTCTTTGTTATCTCCCTTTAATTGACCCCTAATTTCATAAACTGCTCTTTCCGGCTGCATTGTAAAGGATTGCACTTCGCCATTTTCTAAATGTGCAATAAATTCATCATATGATATATTCTGTGTTGGCTCGTTGCCTTTTTGAAAATAACCAACGATGCCAATAATAACCAGAAATATTAATAGGTAAAATATGGTATTTCTAAATATCCGATTCATTCCTTACCTCCTCCCACCATAAAAAAACTATATTCAATAGTATCATAGAAAATTATCCTTTTACAACTTTTTGCATTTCTTTTCATCTGTTTGCTGTACATGGTTTTTCTCTAGTTTTGACTTATTCAGATTTGTTATACACTTCTGGTTTTAAAACTGCGATATAAGGTAGATTTCGGTATTTCTCTGCAAAATCTAAGCCATACCCAACGACAAAAGCATTAGGAACGATAAAACCAACGTAATCAGCTTCTATATCTGCCTTTCTTCCTGTCGGTTTATCAAGCAGCGTTACAATTTTAATGGACTTTGCTTTCCGATAACGCATTAAATCAACGAGATAGTGCAACGTTCTTCCGCTGTCGATAATATCCTCAATAATAAGAATATCACGCCCCTCAACAGAAGTGTTTAAATCCTTGACAATTTTCACTTCTCCTGAAGAGGAGATTGATTGGCCATAGCTTGAAACATCCATAAAGTCCATTTCTAAATGTGTGTCTACTCGTTTTAGCAAATCAGACATAAATGGAAGTGCTCCTTTTAATACGCCAACAGCAAGTGGAAAACGACCATCATACTCTTTAGTAAGCTGTGCAGCCAGTTCCTTTATTTTTGCATCGATTTCCTCTTCTGTGATTAATACTCTTTCAATATCATTTTTCATTCGCTTGGTGGCCTCCTAGAAATCCTTGCTATACTGTAAAACATAATAAACTGGAAGCTGTGTTCCATATGTATCGAAAATTGATTTTTTTAAACCTGGAAGCCAAATAATTTCCCCAGACTGATCCGTTACAACAGGCCAATTTTTTCGTTCACTTAAAGGGATCTTTTCATCAATAAAAATATCCTTGATTTTCTTCGTTCCATTTAACCCTTTAATAGCTATTCGATCACCAGCCTGTCTAGTCCTTACAATAAGAGGCAAAGTCACATCCTCAGGACAAAGCTGAATCATATGAGACTGTAAAATTGGATGTGAAGGTGATGTTGTCTGCTTCTCAAAACGGATTGTATATCCATTTGGAAGGAATATTTGTTCATTTTCATTTATTTCTATATAATAAGCGGTATTGTCTATTACATCTTTAAATGAAAATAAACAGCTCTGGTAGGAACGCTGTACTCTTAATCCTGCTGGAAGATCAAGTTGTCCTGACGGGTGTTTGCTTTCCAGTAAATCTTGAATTGCATCCAGATGGCTCTTCATCAAAGCACCTGGAATATCATTATAAAGATAGTTTAATATTAGATGAATCCCTCTTCTTTGTAAAGACAAAGGCATCTGTAAAAACTTTGTGATATCTAAACTAATTTCCCCTTTATTTTTTACATGAAGCTGCTCCATTTTTTTAGCGGCTAGTGCGTACAGATATGTTTCATCTTCTATCATTTCCTCACTAAAGCGCTGAAAATGTTCATGTACACGGCCATTTTCCTTTTTTAAAAAAGGCAGTACATGATGCCTAAAGCGATTTCTCGTATAGTCTTGAGTATCATTGCTTGCATCTCTTCGCGGCTGCAGTTGATAGTTTCTGCAATAGTTTTCTATTTCTTTTTTTGTTAGACAAAGGAAAGGTCTGACAATTTTTCCAGGAGAAAATTTTCTAGATACAGGAATGCCATTTCTGCCACTTCCTGAACCCCTTGTCAATCCCATTAAAATGGTTTCGATTTGATCATCGCCATGATGGCCCATTGCCAGCTTATTGTAGGCGTGTTTTGCCATTACTTTTTGAAAGTACGTATAACGATATTTGCGAGCTGTTTCTTGCATCCCTTTTTGATCAGTTATCATTTTCTCTTTTATATTTATACGCGCTGTATGGCACTCCATTTCATGATTTTGACAAAATTGTTGCACGAACAACAGATCTTGATAAGAAGCTTCTCCTCTTAACATATGATCGACGTGAATGGCAGCTACTTCAATTTCATAAAGCAACTTGTTCTTTTGCAAAAAATGAAGCAGCGCTAATGAATCTGGTCCACCTGAAACAGCAACAAGCACCTGATCACCCTTTTGAAGCAATTCGTGCTTTCTAATAAAAGCAGCAATTTTTCTTTCAATTTGCTTCATGTTTCACCTTCCTCATCTACTTATTCGTACAAAGCGACCTATTCATCACACCCCATCTTTAAAAAGCTCATCATATCAAATTGCTTAACCGTTCTCACATGTAAAAACCATTTGTTCAAGTCTCGAAGTTTGTCGGTTGTCCCCCTTTTTAAACATTACTTTAATAAGCTCTTCTTTTTATTGTACCAATAATTCTTTTTCGTTACACTGCTTGCTGATAATGAAAAATAAAAAAGAGAGCGAATGCATCAATGGCCCTCTTTTTTAAACGATCTGTCCGAAAATATAGATCGCGTACAATAATGTAATGAGCAATAGAATGAAGAATGTTTCCATAAATCGGGTTTTTCTGTTTCTTTTTCTTACTCTGTTTTGTTGTATGCTTGACAGATTGCGTTTATATTGGCTGCCTCGACGATCATTCGTTAATATAGCTAGTAAATCTTTTTTCATCTCCAACGCTGAATGATATTGTCCCGAAAGTGCTGAAAACAAAACTGGTTCATATAGCCGCAGCTGCTTTTTATGATGAATAACTTGTTTTAACTGCTTCATTCCATCATACTTTTGATTCTTGCTAAATCTTTGTGGGTAACAAATATCGATCATCATCATCGCGACAGCAAATAAATCATAGGAAGGTTCTGCTCTTCTTGTTCCCAATCCCCAATAGCCGCGATCAAAAAATTCGGTAAATTCTTTAATAGATCGGCCTTGAATGGTAGTGCCCCCTACGTCAACAAAACGGACAACAGCACCTGGGCCTGAAACTAAAAGATTTTCAGGCTTCAAATCGCCAAATACCCATCCAGCTCGATGAATCTGGTGTAAATGGTCTAAAAGCTGAACCATTAGCACTCCTATCCAAGAAGCCCTCTTCTGTTGAACAAAAGCAAGCAAATCTTTTCCATTAATATATTCCATCACATAAAACAAGATGCGCCGGCCTTTTACTTCCCAATCATCCATTTCAATAAATGCTGGACAAAGGTTTTTGCCTTGAACACGTTGAAACGCTTTCAACACATTCACTTCTGAAGTAACGGAAAGACTATCTTTACCCATCTTCAAAGCAAAATAGCCTTTTCTGCCCTGTACTAAATAAACAGTGCCGATCGCTCCTGTACCAAGTTTTTTTATAATAGTATAGCTATTTTTATGCCATTTTCCAATAATCGTTGTTCCTGGCGGATAATTAAATAGATTCTTCGAGGTAGGATGAATCATCATGATCACGAGAAAGTAATTTCCTTAAGGATCTTTTTTTCTTAAAGTGTGCCATTCCCTCACGAATTGCTGGCCCTGTTGGTGTAATACCGCCTGCTTTTAACTTTGAAAAAACACTAGTCAATGCATCCATACTAGGAGTCCATTCAAGCAATTTTTCCGTCTCTTTTCTTTTCCCGGGAAATACTAGAACGGAAAATCGATTATTTCCTACTCTTGCATTCAAACTAATGGACATATCGAGCAATGCTTCTTTTACAGTTGGAAGCTTATGTGTCATACTTGCACTCGTATCTACAAGAATTAATACATCTAAGTTAACCGTCTCCCCAAGTTCATCAACAACTTCCATTACTTCTCCTCTTTCATCAGGCGGCAGCTCATCCATTGATGCATGATTTCCAAGGATTTGTTTTAATTCGTTGTTCACTACGCCTTGCAGTGTTTGTGTCATTGCTTGCCTTGTAACCATTTGTACTGTTTGGGCTAAATTTTGTGTATAAACTACTTGGCTAATACCACCACCAGCCATTGCAATACCTTCAATTTCTTGAAGACCTTTAGGCTCTATCACATCATTTTCCATCACTCCAATGACATTAACGGTAATACCTTGTTCCTTGGCAAGTGCAGCCATTGCAATCGGATCTTCTCCTTGATTAGAGCAACCATCAGTTATTAACAATATTTGCTTTAATGTCCCTTTTTTCATAAATGTCCCTCCGATTTTTTTTGCTGTTAAACAGCTTCGACAAAAAACGAAGAGGATATACTATTTACAATAGGAAACCTCCTTCCTCTCTAGGAACATGCATTGTCTAGGAAATAAGCGCTTTTCTTTTACTAATAGGAATCGTAGACCATTTTGGCGTATTGTGGTCAATCCGAGCCACGATGATTGTCATATCATCATCTATATAACCTGAACGTCCTCGAATTACTTCTTCCATAATTAAATCAGCAATTTCCTGTGGTTCATTTGTTTCCATTTGTCTTATTTTTCGTTTCATCCAAATTTCATGATTCTCGACATGGTTGGGGCCTTCAAAGATGCCGTCACTCATCATAATGAGTACATCTCCTGCTTTTAATTGCTTTGAAACGACCTCTATATCAAAATCCTGAAGAATGCCCATTGGCAGATTGCCTGCTTCCACTTTTATTACTTTAGTTCCTCTTTTAATAAAGCTTGGTGTTGAGCAAATTTTCATACATTTCATCTTTGCATGTTGAAGATCAATAACAGCCAAATCTAAAGTAGAAAAAATTTCGTCCGTCGTTCTTAAAGACAAAATAGAATTGACTGATTTAATAGCAACTTGTTCCTCAATTCCAGACTTTAAAATTTTTTTTAGCAATAAAAGCGTTTCATTGCTTTCATGATGGGCTCTTTCACCATTTCCCATTCCATCGCTAATGGCAATCGCAAACTTCCCAGCTCCAAGTTCAATGGTTGCATAGCTATCGCCTGAAATAATGCCGCCCCCTTTAGCAGCGTGTGCAACACCTGTTTCGACAGCGAATGCTTTTGCAGAACTAAAAGTTACATAGCAGTATCCATTTGAATATTCAGCACAGACTTCTTTTTGGACAATAATTGTTTCTCCCAAAATATCTGAGAGTAAAGGTGCGATTAATTTTTCACTTTCTCCAAGCCCTTCACAGAACGGGATCGTCATTTCAATATCGACTCCTCCTTTTTCCAAACTAAAAATTTCTACTTGTTCAATGTCGATTCCAAAATCTTGCAGCATTTCAAAAATCTCTTCTTCTTGTTTATGATGATTCTCTCGCTCTCTTTGTATTTCTTTTGCGAAATCGCCCATCACTTCTGATACACCAAGCAATTGTTCAGCGACCAGCTTCCTGCTTTCCTTCACTTGTTTCTTTAACTTCTGATTTGCTTGAAAAAAACTTAATTCATGCAACATGGCTAATTTCACTTTATTGGCTCGATTGCAATGCTGTTCTAACTTTCTTCCATACTTCTGACTTAATACATGATCATTTTCATCTAAATCATGCATAATTTCCTTCATTAAATCATAAGTTGTATGGAACTGATTAACCCAACATTGTTCTTTTTTAAAACAAGTTTGGCATGTCTTTTCAGTGACATTACTTAAAAAGTAATCAAATTCACGATTTTCTTCTGGAACAAACTTCTGCTCTGTTTGTGAAAAGCTGTTGGAAAGCGCTTTAAATACAGAGGAGAACTGTTCGACTCTATTTACAGTGATATCACGCACTTTTTTCAAATATTGCTGCTGATCTTGCGCATATTCAGGAGTCCCAGGAATATATTTTGCCAATTTATTAATAAGGCTAAATGGAGTTAATAGCAGCAAAAGAATCGCTGAACCGGACTCGTACATCGTTTGTAAAAGCGGGGTGTTCCCCTCTCCATACAACCCGATTAGCAAAGTAGCGAGCAATAGACCGAAAGCGACACCTGTTCGCTTTCCCTCTTTCAATAAACCGCCGAGCAAACCAGAAAATGCAAGCAAACTTATTTGATAGAGATTGCCGACATTTGCCAAGCTAAAAATGATTCCTGTTACTACGCCAACAGTGGAACCAACCGCTGCACCTCCAGCAAAAGCGAATAAAATGACTAAATACCTGGATAAAATGTGTTCAATCGATAGATTATAGACAGACCACCCAATCGTACCTGTCATCACGGATGCTAATAGAATAATAATGCTAATTACTTCTTCTGTTTTTAACACTTTCTTCCTTTTATGAAAGGCAATTAATGGAATGCTTTGCAAAAAAATAAAGGTAAGGATACAAGCAAGACCAGCTTCCATTCCTATCAATGCCACATGATAAGTCGATAGTGCTTTTCCTTGTTGTAAATAGACAAATGTCAATTTCCCTAAAAACGTAATGGATAAAACATAGTATGGCAATACTTTCACTTCATTTTTGTGCCTTTCAATAAACGTACGAAAGATAAATAGAAAAACGACACCACTTGCAAATATATAAATAACATTTGCTAAAGATATTGTCATGGCTCCAGCAAGCAGCCCTAAAAATACATGCGGTGTTTTATCTCTCCTAGCTAAGTAAACAGCAGCAAAAAAAGGCAACGCAAACGGTGTTAAATTGGTTAAAATAAAGGCTCTTCCAAGAAGAAAGCCGATGATTAACAGAGCAAGGCCTTTTTGCAAAAAAAGCAGCTCCATTTTTAGTTGAAATTGTTTGAACCTTTTTGGTACATTCATTTTTGCTTGATTCAAATCCATCTTCCTCATCGGTTCTACAAAACTTTGTTCCACTTTTCCCATTCCATTACACACTCCCCGTTTAGATTTCGTTGCAGACTATTATAAATGGGACAAGCTCAAAAGTTTGTCAAAAGCTTGAAGTTAGAAAAAAGAAACGTTCGACTTCTTTCTTTGAAAAATTAAATTTTGGAACAATTTACCGTAAAATAGAGCTTCTTTCTCCTTTTGGATTGTCGTTTAAAAGACCGTTATCGTTCACTGCTTTGAAAGTGATTACATTTTATACATTTTTACAATGATGTGGTGCAAATCAGCTAAAAGGTATTGACAACCTCTGTAACTCTAGGTATGATAGATTTTGTGCTTTTCTTAATCTCCTGATCTGGCGGTGTAGCTCAGCTGGCTAGAGCGTACGGTTCATACCCGTGAGGTCGTGGGTTCAATCCCCTCCACCGCTATAAAAAAACCAAGTATGCAGATGACATACTTGGTTTTTTTATGTTCAAGGGCTATATGAAATTCTGTTTTAACAGTGTACTTTCTTTCTAGCATCTTCAACCTGCTATATTCAGAAAAGACAGCAAGTTATCCACGTCTAGCACCACGGCCGCCGCGTTTTGATTCTGTATGACGTTTTAGAGATGATAAACGGTCTTCACTTTCTTTTAGAAAACGAGACATCTTTTGTTCGAAGCTTTCCTTCGCACGAAAATCATTCGCTTTATTATGGCGTGGCGGGCGTTGTTGCTGCTGTGTTTGTTGAGGCTGTTCTTTTGCTTTGCGAATAGAAAGCCCAATTTTGCCATCCTTTTCAACATTGATCACTTTTACTTCTACTACGTCGCCAACCTTCAAATGATCATTAATATCTTTTACATAATTATCAGCGACCTCACTAATATGGACAAGTCCTGTCGTCCCCTCCCCCAATTCAACAAACGCTCCGAAATGTGTGATGCCTGTAACTTTTCCTTGTAACTTGCTGCCTACTTCAATCGACATAAAAAAATTTATCCTCCTTAAAAGTATGAAAAATAACGCTACTTTATATTATATAAAACCTAAAAAAAGAGTGTCAATAAGACACTTCTTCTTCCTCGTCTTCGTGTTCTTCGTCAGGAATACTGAAAATTATTTCTCCCTCATCTGAAAGAAAATATTCACTCCTTGCCAGCTTCGCTATATACTCATCGTCGTTTAACTTTAAAATCTCATCTTCTAACATTGTCTGCTTAGATTGCAGTTTAGCAAGCTGCTGTTCCAGCTTTGCTTTTTCTGCTTTTTTACTTTCTAACTGTCTATTTTGTGTGATAAGGGTTGAAATGAAAAGATAAGAAACAGCCGCAGCAACGAGAAAAAAGACTGTCAAGCGTCGAAACAACAGCTTACGCTTTTTCACTAGTTTATTTGCTTTTTGTTTTTTTTGGTCAATATATTCATTCTGCATAGATGTAATATTTCGCTTCGGCTTTACACTCATCCTCGAACCCCCCCTCACGATTTGGATTTGAACATAGACAGTAAAAATCGAGAAAACTTAGTAAATAAGTGCTTCCAATAACGCATATGTCGGGCGAGAAAATCTATCCATCTTATAACCATTTTTCGAATCTTAATTGGTATTATATTCCATATGATCCTCCCGATCCATGTAATAGGTTTCAAGATGGTCTTTATCATCCATAATAACATTTTTCCAATCATTTGTACAAGGAAAAATAGCTGCCGCCCTAAACCAAGGATAATCGTCAGAAGCAGAAGAAAAAGCCATTTAAACGGTGAAAAAATGAGTAAATGCAATACTCTCCAAATAAAATTTGCGACCGAAATCGTAAAGCGGATAAACCACTCTAATAACGCTACATAACTTTTTTTCAGCAAAGCTTGGTAGGCTGCAAATCCACATAACAGTGCTAAAAATATATAAAAACGAATTTCTCCTTCGTTTACTAATAATAAGATATAAAAAAGAATGAAGGCCTGTAAAATCCAAAATAATATATCATTCATGAAAACAAGCCAACGCCGACGTGCTTTTCTTTTTAAAAATCGATTGTATGTGTCAAGCGAGGCGCCAAAAAATCCTCCCATTCCAAACATAGCAATCATGGTATAAAATTGAATAGAGAGGCTCATTGAAATAATTTGCTAAAGAACCCTTTAGCTTTCTCCCCAGGTTGATCGTCTAAATATACTAAATCAAAGATTTTCCCTTTAATTGAAACGATCCCTTTATCAACATCTAAGTTTTTCATTTGAAGATTTTGACCTCGAATTGCCAAAAATCCCATTGCCGTTTCTAACAGAAACTCTTCATTATCGAAACTTTCCACCTGTTTAACCCCAGTTATTTCTAAAAGCTTACGGCCTCTCATCATAATATCATGATCTTGAGCGTTGCGGCTGGTAGATTCATTTACGCTTCCACGTTGATAATGGTTCATCTAATAATCCCTCGCTTCTTCATCGCTTTGTTCCATATGTATGTGAATGAGAGAAAAAATAGAACAAGCTCTCGAAAAAGGAGTGTCAATTAGATATAATAATAAACTGCTGTATTTAAGATTCTTCGCCTACTCGTTCTTCCTTTAATAATACAAACATACTTCCCGCATCTTCTTTCTTCGTAGAGTCTTGTAGTTTCTCTACTCTCACCACCACTTTCTTTTGTCCAAAAAGGATCGTTAATTCATCGCCAACTTTAACATTAGAGCTAGCCTTCGCTTGCTGCCCATTAATATGAATACGTCCTTTATCTGCCACCTCTTTTGCAAGTGTTCTTCTTTTAATAATCCGGGAAACCTTTAAAAATTTATCCAAACGCATTGTTGCCATTGTCGCTACCTCCCTCTATTCTTGCGTCTTCGCCGCCTCCCAAAGCTGATCTAGCTCTGATAATGGATATTCATCCCAAGTACGGCCGCTTTCTTGTACTTTTTTTTCGATAAATGAAAAACGCTTCTTAAATTTTTGATTAGTCATGAGAAGCGCTTCCTCAGGATGAATAGACAGAAGCCTTGCAGCATTGATAACTGAAAAAAGAAGATCGCCGCATTCTTTTAATTGCTCTTCTCTGTTTCCATTCTCCAATGCCTCTTCAAACTCCTGCATTTCTTCCCAGACTTTTTTTAACGCATCTTTTGCCTCTTCCCAATCAAATCCCACTTTAGCAGCTTGCTTTTGAAGTTCATAAGCATGTAATAGTGCGGGCAGACCCTTTGCAATTTTATCAAGGATAGAGGCAGTACATTGTTCTCCCTGCTCTCGCTCTTTCGCTTTTTCCCAATGATTGAAAGCTTCCTCAACATTTTCAGCTTTTGTTTTGCCAAAAACATGAGGGTGTCTACGGATCATTTTAGCAGACAGACCTGTGATGACATCATCGATGGAAAAAAGCCCATCATCTTCCCCAATTTGTGCATGCAGCAGTACTTGCAACAACACATCTCCAAGCTCTTCAATCGTGTTGTCTATGTCTTCAGCCTCAATTGCTGCCAACAACTCGTAGGCTTCTTCGATTAAATATTTCTTTAATGATTGATGCGTTTGTTTTTTATCCCATGGACAGCCATCTGGACCACGCAACGTTGAAATAATCCTTCTTAGTGTTGAAAATTCTTGATATTGAAGTTCCGCTTCCTTTACTGGGGGCACGTACACACTCGTTAAGTTATCCAACGCCATCCCTCGATCTAGTTCATAAAGCAACAATGATTCTACCTTTTGTTTGCTAGTGCCGGCAGCGGTGATCAGCTTTAACGGATAATTATCAGGATATTTTTCCATTAATGTCAGTTTTATCTCTGAAGCGACAAAAGCATCATATACTTGTCCAATAATGAGATGTTGATTGAGTTGAAGATCATCTCGATGCAAGGCAGTTCCATCCAACAATTGAAAACCTTCAATAGGATCAACTTGAACTGCGGTAAAGATTGCATCAAGGAAGCTTTGTCCTCCGTTAATTTTTACTTCAACCTCCTGTTTATCTGCTTGCTCCAATAACAATTGAACTGTTTTTTCTGCCACTAATGGATGGCCAGGTACTGCATAAACAAGGTTCCCCCGCTGTTTAACTTCTTGAAAAAGCCGCTGTACGATCGCCTCATACACTTCTGTAAATTGATCATATTGTTCATAGATCTCGTCAAAAGATTCATAATGAATATGATCCTTTTCTAATGCTGGGATTACTGGATGTTCTTTTGTTCGGAGAAATAAGTTATTTGTCTGTTTTAATGTTTCGTAGACGCCGATTGTTAATTGGTTCAAATCCCCTGCCCCTAAACCGACAATGGTAATCGATTTCCTCATCTATGTTTTCACCTCTTTGTATTTATATTGATTAAACTGCTATTTTCTCAAGACCAAAAGCAATTTACCCAAAAAAGGAATATATTCCAATTCTTTTTCATCTAATAGCTGTTTTCTAATCACAATGACAAAATAGCAAAATCCACCTACAAGCACCGCTGTAAGCGCCACGCTTGTATTTACAAGTCTGCCAGAGCCTGGCGCAAAAATCATCATCCATAGCTGGAGAACAATTGACATTGCTGTCAAAGACAGTAAAAGATGGGGGTAGAATCTTTTTGGCAACAAAGGTTTTGTCAGCCTTTTTTTTAGTTGTCTCATCAATAGAAACGCGATTACTCCAAGACTACATACAGAAGCAAAAGAAGCCCCCATCGTTCCAAACAACGGAATAAGTAAATGATTTCCAAAAAACTTTATAACTAAACCAATTCCAATATATCGCACTGGTTTGTAAATCGACCCCAAGCCTTGAAGAACGGCAGCGCTTGTTAATATGATAGAGCAAAAAAAGATTGCGAAAACAAAGATAGCAATAACAGACGACCCTTTATCATTCTCAAAAAGCATAACATTCACTGGCGATATAATATTCATTAATCCGACCGCTGCTCCTGCCCCAACAATGATACTTATTTTTATTGTGGTTTGTATGTATCCATGCAATACATCCATCTGTCCTTTTTTTGCAGCAGCAGTAACCATTGGTACAAGTGTCCATGATAGTGATGTTGCGAAGACAATGCCCAACTGAACCAACGGTTGTCCACGATCATAGACCCCCTTTAGTTCCTTTGCCAGCTGGCCATCTATTCCTGAAGATACTAGTGTTGCATATAAGTTCAGTGAGTCTATAAGTTGCAGCAATACAAGAAGCATACTGCTCATACAAATTGCTGTTCCTTGAAAAATGATTGTTATCGCGACTTTTTTGAATATTTTCCAATCAACAACCTTAAATTCCAACAAGTCGCGCTGTCTGAACAGTACAAACAAAAACAAAACGATTAGTGCGGCTAAACTCCCTGCTACTGAACCAAGCAGTGCTCCAATTCCTGTATCATAGAGGGAATAGCCATTAGAAATAAGGAAATAGGATAGAACTAAAATTGAAATAACGCGTATTGTTTGTTCACTAACTTGCGATACTGCGGTTGGCAGCATCTCTCCTTTTCCTTGAAAAAAACCTCTCCAAACAGATAATAATGGCAAAAATAAAAAAACGAAAGAAACCATTTTGATCAGTGGAGATAAAAGGGGATCTCCCATCCATTCTGCCACTTTAGGAGCCCCGAAATAAAAGCCTGCAAATAATAAAAAGCCTAATCCGAAAAGAACCTGGTAAGCTGCTTGTATGACTTTTTTTACTTCACTTTCTTTCTGTAATTCAGCTGCTTCAGCAAGCATTTTAGATATCATTACTGGAAAACCAGAAATCGATAAGGCAATGGCAATACCATAAATCGGATAAACTTGTTGATAAATATAAAAGCCAGTATCACCAACAATATTTTGAAAAGGAACCCGATATACAGCACTTAAAACTTTCGTTGCAACCGCAGCGACAGTTAATATAAAAGCTCCCTGCATCAGCTTTTTTGTCTCATGCTCCGACAAACGTCCTCTCGCCTTTCCTTTCAATTACTTCGCTCGTAAAAGAATCATTTTAAAAGATCTTACATATATCCCTTCCCTTTCATTGTTAGGAAGGGAAAGGTATTTATCCCACATCTAACTGGCAAGTCAAGACCCCACCTTGAGGAGTAAGAGGAATCAGAAGCGCTAGGTGGGGGATAACTGAAAGTCAAATTTCCGATAGGTTCGGGCCGACAGGATAAGGAAAGCTTCTTGAATAAACATCGCACAAAGAAAAGCGGTTTCCTTTTCGAGGACGCCTGCGATCCTAGCTTTTGTCTAATTAAGAGAAAACCCCCACTAATAAAGTTTCACTTTATCCTCAAGCGTATGTACTTTTTGTATTATAGCATATTCGCTGCTGTAGCCCGTTATCATCAACAAAAGAAAAAAGCCACTCAAACGATACCTTGAGTGGCTAAGCAGCAATGTCTAGCATCTTTCCATCAGGATAATCAATTAAGATTCCATTTGCCTTGCAAGAAAACTTGCTGCAGTTTCTGCTGATTTTGCTTCAATTTCACCTATTTTACTTTCTTTAGAAAATACAATAACAGCTCCAATTGGATCTCCACTTGCAATAATAGGGGAGATTACATAGGAAGCCAATTCTTCACGATAATGATCGACTAGATAGACTTCTCCTCCCTCAGTTACTAAGGAAGTATTTCTGTTTTCCATTGTTGACTCTACCATTTCGCTAATACTTTTATTGAGATATTCTTTTTTTGATACTCCTGCAACGGCGATAATGGTATCACGATCACTAATAAGAATAGGATTGCCTAAACTGTCAAATAAAGCTTCTGCGTATTCCTTTGCAAAATCACCGAGCTCACTAATTGGAGAATATTTTTTTAAAATCACTTCCCCATCTCTATCAACAAATATCTCTAGTGGATCTCCTTCTCGGATTCGTAAAGTCCTTCGAATTTCTTTTGGAATAACCACCCTTCCTAAGTCATCAATACGACGAACAATTCCAGTTGCTTTCATCTTATGCTGCCTCTCTTTCATCAGATGATTAATGAACATTATTTCTTTTGTCAACGAAAATACAACCATTACCATCGTTGACAATTAGTATCTTTCATCTGAGCAGTTCTATACACATTTTTTATAAAACCATCTTTTTAAAAAAGACACAGTGAAAAAGAACTGTTCATTCAAGGTTCAATGATGAAAACAAAAAAGACAAATATTGAAACGAATGAAGGTGGTTTAATTCCCAACATTTACTTTTTAAATACATGACTGAAGGTGTAAAAATGGCTACAAAACGACATCATCCATCGAAGCTACTTTTTGGCTTTTGGCAAATCTTTGATCATGTTATAAGCGATTAAAAACCACTCGTCCGTAGCAAGGCTGCGGATATTTAAAGAAATTTTTAGCTTGGCTCCTTCCATACCAAGACCAACCAATTTTCCGCCGTGCTGATTGCAAATTTGAAACACTTTTTGTCCATCGATCAACTGACTGCCTTCTTCACTCATCATAATAATGATTTGATCTTTTGTTTGCTTTATCATTTCCAACAATAATTCGCGCGCATAGATTTTCATTTCAGCAACCATGAATAAGTAGTTCACCTGTTCAGGATAATCTCCAAAGCGATCAACCATTTCGTCTTGCAGCTCCGTTAGTTCACGAAGTGTTTTGATCGCTCGAAAGCGTTTATATATTTCAATTTTTTGTTGGCCATCTTTTATATATACATCAGGTATATAGGCATCTATTTCCAGTTCCACTTCGAAAGTAGGCAGTTTCTTTTCAGATATGCTGCCTTTTCTTTCTTCAATAGCATCTTTTAGCATTTGCGAGTATAAATCAAAACCGACTGAATCAATAAATCCATGCTGTTGTGCTCCTAGAATATTTCCTGCACCACGAATTGACAAATCACGCATCGCAATTTTAAATCCTGAACCTAGTTCCGTAAATTCTTTAATCGCTTGCAGTCGCTTTTCAGCCACTTCTGTTAGCACCTTGTCTTTACGATACGTAAAATATGCATAAGCAACACGATTTGAACGGCCTACTCTTCCACGCAGTTGATATAATTGGGAAAGTCCCATTTTATCAGCATCATGTACAATTAATGTGTTTACATTCGGAATGTCAACACCAGTTTCGATAATCGTTGTCGTTACTAGCACATCAAATTCACCTTCTAAGAAACTGAAAATAACCGATTCTAATTCTGTTTCTGACATTTGGCCATGTGCATAAGCAACACGAGCATCGGGAACAAGCATTGAAATTTCCTCTGTCTTTCTTTCAATATCCTCCACACGGTTATATAAATAATAAATTTGTCCATGACGAACTAATTCTCGTTCAATTGCTTCCTTGACGAGGATATTGTTTAGTTCCATTACATATGTTTGTACTGGGAATCGATTCTCAGGAGGCGTTTCGATTACCGATAAATCGCGAACCCCTAGCATTGACATATGCAAGGTTCTTGGAATCGGCGTTGCTGTCAACGTTAATACGTCGACATTCGTCTTCATCTGCTTAATTTTCTCTTTATGAGTGACTCCGAAACGCTGCTCCTCATCAATAATAAGCAATCCTAAATCATGAAAACGGACATCTTTTGATAAAATTCGATGGGTGCCAATCACAATATCGATTGTCCCGTTAAGCACCCCTTTTTTCGTCTCTGTCTGCTGTTTCCGTGTTCGAAAACGACTTAACAAGCCAATTTTAATTGGATAATCTTGAAAACGTTCCTTAATAGTTTCATAATGCTGCTGGGCTAGTATCGTTGTTGGCACTAATAGGGCAACCTGTTTGCCATCCATTATTGCTTTAAAGGCTGCTCTAATCGCAACCTCTGTTTTCCCGTAGCCAACATCTCCACAAAGCAAGCGATCCATTGGTCTTTCTTTTTCCATATCATGTTTAATTTCTACGATAGACCGTAGCTGATCTTCTGTCTCTTTGTATGGGAAGGTAGACTCAAATTCACGCTGCAAATCGCCATCTGGAGAAAAAGCAAAGCCTTTTGAAGCCTCTCTTTCCGCATAAAGTTTTATTAAGTCGTCAGCAATGTCTTGTACAGATGTCTCTACTTTTTTCTTGACTCGCTTCCATTCGCTGCCACCGAGCTTATATATTTTAGGATCTTTGCTTTCGGAGCCAACATACTTTTGTACGAGATCGATTTGTTCAACCGGAACATACAACTTGTCGTTCCCTTGATATTTCAAATGAAGATAATCCTTGTGAACACCATTTATCACAAGGGTTTCAATACCTAAGTATTTTCCAATCCCATGGTTTACATGGACGACATGATCGCCGATTTTAAGTTCTGAATAGTTTTTAATTCTTTCTGCATTAGAAAGTTTTGCTGAACGCCTTGGTTTTTTTGTTGGTTTTTTAAATATCTCTTCTTCCGTAATGACCACTAATTTAACACTAGGCAATTCAAAACCACTATTTAATTGCCCATAAATAATTTGCGTTTTTCCTGGCAATAGTTTGTTTTGCGCTTCCAAAACAACTGTTTCAATGTCATCTTCAATCAACATTCGCTTCAGCTTTTCTGCTCTTTTTTCATCCGTTGCTAAGAAGACGACTGCATAATTTCCTTTATGCCATCGGGATACTTCTGTTTTTAATAATGACATCTGCCCATGAAACTGCTGCATCTGTTTACAAGACAGACTGCATATATTTTGTGGGCTCGTATTTGGTATATGTTTTAAAAATAAAGACAAATAAATATGTGAAAGCGGAGAAGCGCTAAGCAGCTTCGGCAACGAATGGGCTAATGTTAGATCGTGAACGATTTTTCCTTCTTCTAAAAGTGCCGTATACCACTCCGCTTCTTCTTGCTCCAATCTTTCACTCATTTCTTGAATTCGTGAAAATTCATCAAACACAAAAAGACTGCCGCTAGGAACATAATCTAGCAAACTTGCAGGGTATGAATAGGCGAGCGATAAATACTTAAAAATATGCTCAGGCTTTTGGCCTTGTTGAAGCTTCTCAATTTCCTCGCCAATATACTGTGT
The DNA here is from genome assembly GCF_030812995.1 of Bacillus chungangensis. Lineage (GTDB taxonomy): Bacteria > Bacillota > Bacilli > Bacillales > Bacillaceae_C > Bacillus_CF > Bacillus_CF chungangensis. The sequence goes on from NZ_JAUSTT010000029.1 coordinate 27,006, forward strand.
CATTAATTCTTTCGTTTTTTGTTTTTTTATCTTTTTTAGACTATGTGACAAACCTTTTTCTAACTCTTCAGATAATCTAATTAACTGTGCTGTATCTATTAATGATTCTGTAGCTGGTCCAATTAATACCTCATCAAGCTTTTGAACAGAGAGCTGATTCTCTATTGAAAATTTCCGAATAGAGTCAATTTCAGCATCAAATAACTCAATTCTGATTGGGTCTGTTTCTGTTAACGGATAAATATCGATAATTCCGCCTCTTAAACTAAATTGCCCTGGCCCCTCTACCATTTCGACACGATGATACCCCATTCTAACAAACTGGTGCAAAGTGAGATCCAATTCAATCTCAGTTCCTACTTTGAACATAAGCTGATGGCGGGTCCATTCATCAGGAGGCGGAAGTAGTTTTCTCAATCCAGCGATAGGAGCGATGATCACGCCTGGTTTTTTGGAAATCATAAAATTGAGGGTTTCAATCCGCTGTCCTCGAAGCTCTGGACTGGCAATACTAATCTCTGTAGCAATCAGTTCATCCGCAGGATATAAATATAAACGATCTTGTTTTATAAATGGCAATAAATCTTCATATAGTTTTTGTGCTTGTAAAAGATTATGGGTGACAATCACTGTTTGTTTTTTTGATTCTTCAAATAGTGAAGCTATAAAAACTGCTCTAGCTGAACCTGACAACCCTGTCACTAATTGTTCCTTTAAGTTTTCTTTTACTCCAGCAATAACTGATTGAATTTCATCCTGTTGCAGCATCAGCTGCTGTAATCCTTTCAACCGAAAACCCTCCCTTTAAAACGAAACACAGTAAAGCTTCTAGCTATCTTTCTTACTCCTTCACGTTAGGTATGTGTGGAATAAAAAATAGAAAAATGCTTTGGATTTCAATTCCAAAGCTGTTAATGGATAAAATAATCATATTGATGTAAATCTGGATTGCGATTCAATGCTTCATGACAGTCTTCACAAATAGTCTTAATGGTTACATGTCCATCTGCTTCATAGCGAATCATGTCTCTTCTTTCCTCTTCTGTCAATGTATGAAGTCCTATATCCTCAGAATGGATAAGTACATCGTTAATGGCACCGATTTCAACACCGCAATGACGACAATGATAGTGGATTGCCATGTGGCAAAAGCCCCTTTCTAGTCTGTTCTTCTTTATAGTATGAACGATTTGAAAAGGAGTTATTCATCATTGATTAATTAAACTGATTCATTACTTCAATAAATGACATTTCTAACCATTTTTCACAGCTATCTGCACATCTGCTTATGACTTCTTCCATTATTTTTTGTTCTTCCTTGGAAAATGTACTTAACACATAATTAGATACACTTATGTCTGGTTCTGGACGATCGATGCCAACTCGAATGCGCTTGAATTCTTGGGTGCCAAGATGTGCGATCGTTGACTTGATGCCATTGTGCCCCCCAGCACTCCCTTTTTGCCGCAGCCGGATTTTCCCAACAGGCAAATCAAGGTCATCATATATAACGAGCAAATGATCAATAGGAACATCGTAATAACGCATCATTGCTTGAATGCTTTCCCCAGACAAATTCATATATGTTAAGGGCTTTAGCAATATCAGTTTTTCGTTGCCATGATGAACAATAGCATACATTCCGTTAAATTTAGAGTGCCGCAGCGGCGTTTGAAGCCGATGCGCTAATTCATCGATTACTTTAAAACCAATATTGTGCCTAGTTTGTTCATATTGAGGACCAGGGTTTCCCAAACCCACGATTAACTTCAATTCACAACACTCCATTTTCTTTAAATGTGTGTTCAAAAAAGCCATGGAATACGAGCGTGATCAGGCAAAGCGGCATTGCTTGTTTAAACACGCAAGTCTGTACCGTAGATTCTCAATACTTTTTGAACGATTTCTTTCAAATTTTAAAGTAGTCTGTCAAGAACTGTTACATATTATCCCTTATTATACATGAAACAAATCTTATACAACAAGTTGTTTCCATTTTAATGGATTTCACGTCCAAAAGACGCAACCTTCTATTTTTGATGGCTGCGCCCTTCTTTATCTATACTTAACTTTCTTTTTCTCCTTCGCCAGTTGCTTCCGGCTCTTTCGCCTCTTCATCATCTGCTTCTTCTACTCGCGGTGCTAGGACTGAAGCAATTGTTTCATTTTCATCATGATTAATCGTGTATGTGCCATCATTTTTAATGTCACCTACAGATAAGGAGTCGCCAATTTGAAGCGTTGATATATCTAAGCTAATAAATTCAGGAATTTTATCTGGCTTTGCCAATACCGATAATTCAAAGAGCGGCTGTTGTAAAACTCCACCAGATTTAACCCCTTCTGCTTCTCCAACTAATTCAACACGTACACTTGCTTCGATTTCTTGGGACATATCGACAGCGATAAAGTCAATATGAGTAATTTTATTTTGCAATGTATCTTCTTGATATTCGTTTAACAGCACATTTTGCTTTTCTCCGTCTATCTGAAGTGATATAACACCATTTCTTCCCACTTCTCGTATCGTTTTAATAAAATCACGTTCATCGACCGCAATCGGCGTATTTTCAGTTTTAAAGCCATAGACAACTGCAGGGATTTTCCCTGTTTTTCTAAGTTGGTTTATTTCTGATTTCTTTTTACTCTTTCTGCTTTTTGCCTCAAGTATTGTGACCATTACAATTCATTCCCTTTCATTTATTTTGCGCTTAACTTCGAAATATCAGATAGAAAGCGACTCTACCTGATGAAAAATCCGCTTAAAGATGCCAAAGTCTGATTCACTTTTGAGTAAAGTTCCAGCTAAAGACAAAAATCCGGAAAAAATACCAAAGTACAAGCAAGGAAATATTGCACTGTTCTTCACATACAAAAACCAAATTTTTCATTTGTTGCTTACTTATTATTTAATCATACATTATACACAATATCAAAATAACGTACTAACGGACTTATTTTCGTGTACTCGAATAATAGCTTCAGCAATTAGTGATGCAACAGACAGCTCCACTATTTTATCAATTTGCTTTTCTTCTGGGAGAACAATCGAGTTCGTCACCACAAGCTCCTTAATAGCTGAATGGGTAATACGTTCAATCGCCGGACCTGATAATACTGGATGTGTACAGCTTGCATATACCTCTTTTGCCCCACTTTCAATAAGAGCATTGGCTGCTAAAGTAATGGTTCCAGCTGTGTCAATAATATCATCAATCAAAATTGCAATTTTGCCTTCCACAGTTCCAACAATATTCATCACTTCAGCGACATTTGGCTTTGGACGGCGTTTATCAATAATCGCAATTGGAGCTTTCAATATTTCTGCCATTCTACGAGCACGTGTTACCCCGCCATGGTCTGGAGAAACAATGACAACATCATCATTGAAATCTTTTGTTTTAAAATAATTGGATAAAATCGGTACACCCATCAAATGATCGATTGGAATATCAAAAAACCCTTGAATTTGCGGCGCATGTAAATCCAATGTGATGACACGAGTCGCTCCAGCCGTTTCTAAAAGATTTGCAACTAATTTTGCTGTAATTGGCTCGCGTGCACGTGCTTTTCTGTCTTGACGAGCGTATCCATAATAAGGCATTACAATGTTAATTGTTTTGGCTGAGGCCCGTTTTAGCGCATCAACCATAATGAGCAGCTCCATCAAGTTTTCGTTCACTGGTGAACTTGTTGATTGTATAACAAAGACATCACAACCGCGAATACTCTCCTCGATGTTAATTTGAATCTCACCATCGCTAAAACGAGTAACAGATGATTTGCCAAGTTCAACTCCAACCCCGTTTGCAATTTCCTCTGCTAATTGACGGTTTGAACTCAATGTAAAAATTTTAAGATTTGGGTCAAGATACTTTGACATGATGCCCTCCAATTATTTTTTAAAATTTAATTTCTGTACATATCCTTCTTTATTTATTTGTTTTGCTCGCGCAATGGATAATGCCTCACCCGGCACATCGTTCGTAATAGTGGAACCAGCAGCAACAAAAGCGCCTTTTCCTATTGTGACAGGAGAAACCAGATTAGAATTGCAGCCTATGAAAGCTTCATCTTCAATTTTTGTTAAGTATTTATTTTTCCCATCATAGTTAACGGTAATACTTCCACAGCCGATATTAACACCTGATCCTACCTCTGCATCACCAATATAGCTCAAATGCGGAGCTTTACTTCCACGTCCAAAGGATACTTTCTTCATTTCTACAAAATTACCAATTTTTGCATCGTCTGCAATCTCCGATAAAGGACGTATATGGGAAAATGGCCCGATTTGAACATGAGATCCTATCGCACTATCTGCAGCGACTGATTGACGAATAGTTGTATCATTTCCGACGTGACAATTCTTTATTTCTGTGTTTGGTCCAATATGACAGTTCTGACCGATGGTGACGTTTCCAGCCAACATGACACCTGGTTCTATCACGGTGTCCTGCCCAATTACCACATCACTGCCAATATATGTATGTTCAGGATCCCTTATTGTAACGCCGTTTTTCATATGAAACTCATTGATTCTTCTTTGTAATATTTTTTCTGCTGCTGCTAACTGAACCCGATCATTTACACCGAGTGATTGCTCAAAATCATCTGTTTGATAAGCAGCAATGACAGATCCTTTCGCTTTTAAAATGCCAATGGCATCCGGCAAATAATATTCACCTTGGGTGTTATGGTTGGATACTTTATCCAATACAGAAAAAAGTGCCTTATTGTCAAAACAGTATATGCCTGTGTTAATTTCCTTTACTTCTCTTTCTTCCTGTGTGGCATCCTTATGTTCTACAATTCGTTCAATATGGCCAGCGTCGTCTCGAATGATTCTCCCATAACCAGTCGGGTTGGCAACATACGCAGTCAAAATCGTCGCTTTTGCACCTTGGTTTTCATGATGCTTCATCAGTGCTTCAATTGTTTCTGCTTTGATAAGCGGCGTATCGCCACAAACAACAACGGTCGTTCCGTCCTCATCTTTAAGCAGTGGTTTTGCTTGTATAACAGCATGGGCAGTGCCAAGTTGCTCCTCTTGAAGAACAAATAGACATTTGCCTTCTAATTGAAGCTTCACCTCCTCAGCACCATGTCCAACAATCGTTACAATTTTATCCATTCCAAGTTGAGAGACTTGGTCTGTTACATGTTCAACCATTGGTTTGCCGCATATAGCATGAAGCACTTTATGCAGCTTCGATTTCATACGCGTTCCTTGTCCAGCAGCAAGTATAACTGCGAATCGTTTTTTCATATATGGTCCCCCATAATCATTTTTGTCCACTATGAATATATCTTAATTTATGGTTTTTTTCAAGAAAGGGTGGATTTACTATGATTAGTATGGCAAGTATTCTTTTCCTTCATCTAGTCAAGTTTTGCCGAGATTTCATTGGCATTTCGCATCGTTCTCCCATTATTTTATATGATATATAATAATTACCCAAAACAGGTTATTTTGTGAAAGTAAGCGCACTCATAAAAAAGAGCCTTACGAAATATGTAGGCTCTTGTTGCAATATTTAATTAAGAAGCTCCAGCTTCCTCTAATTCTAATTCATCCATCTCTCCTAGGCGATGGTATTCTGCTAATACAGCTTCTTGAATTTTACTGCGTGTACTAGAATTGATTGGATGAGCAATATCACGGAATTCACCGTCTGGCGTACGTTTACTTGGCATCGCTACAAATAATCCATTATTCCCATCAATTACACGAATATCGTGTACAACAAATTCTTCATCCATCGTAATCGACGCTATTGCTCTCATTCTTCCTTCTGTATTTACACGACGTAATCTTACATCTGTTACTTCCATGTTCTGTTCACCACCTTTTCCCTTTTAAAGAATCTAGTTTAAGTATTCAACAGATTTTAGAAATTTCCTGCTATAATTCCGAAATTTTTTGAAAAGTTTCCAGTAATTTTATAAAAATGGAATTGGTGGATATCATTTATGCCATTAATGGAGAATATAAACCAATAAAAATGTTGTTTCATTTTTAAAAAGTGCTTGCCGACATTTTAAGCAAAAGATGCAAGCACTTAGGAAGATAAAAAAATATCGGTCATTTCCAAAATGGCAGTTTTCAAGAGCAACAGATAGCACTTACATCAGCTGCTTATTTTACGAGTGCAATAACTTCTATTTCCACTAGCACATCTTTAGGAAGCCTTGCTACTTCAACAGTCGAACGCGCAGGCTTATGTGAAGAAAAATATTCCCCATATACATCATTAATAATCCCAAAATCATTCATATTCTTAATAAATACCGTTGCTTTTACGACTGTTTCTAATGAAGCGCCAGCTTCTTTCAATACCGCCTGCAAGTTTTTAAAAACTTGATGCGTTTGTTCCTTAACGCCTCCTGAAACAACTTCTCCATCAACTGTCAAAGGAATTTGTCCAGAACTGTAAAACATATTATTAACGACGATCCCTTGTGAATATGGTCCAATGGCAGCCGGTGCTTGATTCGTTGCTACTACTTTCATTTCCCATTCCTCCCCTTTCACTTACCGTGTGCGGCATCCAAAAGCTTTAAGAGCATTCACTTTGTTTTTTTGTAAAATAATTGCCTGCCACTACATTGATTTTTTTCTCTTTTACATCAACGTCTGTTAGTTTTACTAAAGAAACATATTCGTCAATTAATCGTTCCTCTGGGTATTCAGATTCTACTAATACGCCAATACCAGCTACAAAAGCTTGAAATTCATCCAGCAAATTAATCATTCCTGTTATCGTTCCGCCCGCTTTCATAAAATCATCCACAATTAATACTTTTGCATTCTCCTGCAAGCTCCGCTTTGAGAGGGCCATTGTTTGAATACGCTTTGATGATCCTGACACATAATTTATGCTTACTGTTGAACCTTCTGTTACTTTACTATCGCTTCTTACAATAACAAATGGCACGTTTAAATGTGAAGCTACTGCTTGGGCGATTGGAATTCCTTTTGTAGCCATTGTCATAATAAGATCTATTTTTTTCTTAGCAAATGCAGAAGCTAGCATCTTGCCAACCTCATTCAAAATTGCCGGCTGTCCGAGCAAATCTGTTAAATACAAGTAGCCTCCCGGCAGCAAACGGCTTGGATCTGCTATGATCTGGCAAAGATTATCCACAAATTCTCTAGCCTCTTGTTCACTGACCATCGATAGATACATGACTCCGCCAGCTGCACCAGAAACAGTTTGTAGTGTACCTACCCCGCGCTGTTCGAATGTTGTTTTAATAATAACAAGATCTTCACTAATGGACGATTTCGCCGCACGATAGCGTTCAGAAAAGAAGGTTAATGGCACTAGTTTTCTTGGATGCTCCATTAAATAATGAGTCATATCGATCAGTCGCTCACTACGACGAAACTTCATGGCACAACCCTCCTGTTAGTGAATTCGTTTATGCTAAACACTCACTCTCCACCTTGATGAAAAAATCCACTTCTAGAAAGAAGGAATCTAAACGCTTGTACACAATTAAAACGAAATCACAGCCTTCAAAAGTGCTGTCCCTTACATTCAATAATCTCGGGAGCAATCGAATTCTATTGATGCTTCGCTTGAAGTCAGGTCTTCTCTCTATTAGATGTGGAATAAGTAAATGATCAATCGTACTTGATCATCATTAGCTAAAAAAACGAATGTATATTGTTAATATACCAGTAATGTACGGATTTAAACAAGCGCTTTTTCATCTCCAAGCATACGAACAGCATAAACCTGCTCACAAAATCCTCTAAGTCCATTATAGATTCGTTGGACACGTGATTCGTATTGCACAAGTCCAAATACAGTAGGGCCGCTTCCGCTCATTAAAACGGCATCAGCTCCAAAACGTTTCATTTGATCTTTAATTTGCTGAACTTGTGGGTACATGCCTAATGTAACCATTTCAAGTGCATTACCAACATGTGAACAAATTTTTTTAAAATCTTGTTGATACAATGATTCGACCATCGCTTTTGTGTCTGGATGGTCGATCGTATGCAATTGCAGCTGCTTATATATATCAGCAGTGGAAACCCCGATTGCTGGTTTTGCGAGAATAACCCAGCAATTAGGCGGCGATGGCAATTTTGTAATAATCTCTCCGCGACCGGTTGCTAATGCTGTCCCGCCATGAACACAAAAAGCAACATCTGAGCCGATTTCTGCTCCTAGTTCAGCTAGTTTGCTTAGAGGAAGATTTAAATTCCACAATTTGTTCAATCCCCGAAGAGTCGCTGCAGCGTCACTGCTGCCTCCAGCCAAGCCAGCGGCAACTGGAATCATTTTATCAATCGATATCGCAACACCTTTGGAAATATGATACTTCTCTTTTAACAATTTTGCTGCCTTGAATGCCAAATTTCTATGATCGTCTGGAACATAGCGGCTTTGTGATAAAATCTTAATTCGATTTTCCGGCAGTTCTGCTAATTCAATACGGTCAGCTAAATCGATTGTAGTCATCACCATTTCCACCTCGTGATAACCGTCTGGCCGTTTATATAAAACATCCAAAGATAGATTGATTTTGGCTGGCGCTTTTACTAACACTGTCACTTCATTCACCTGCTTTTTCGTCTATAAGAGGTTTCCTTAAAAAGTGCGGATCATCTTGTGGCCTCTCATCATACATTACAATAAAATATGTAGTCATGACTGTTCAAATGATTTTGTCCTATTTTACCATAAACCACACTATAGATGGCATATTTTAACGGATGATGCAGAGAAAAGCAATCATAAAGTGTTTTCAGCGGATATAGAAAAAGAGGCTAAACTTAGAGCTTAGCCTCTTTGCGGCATGTATTGTTGTATGTGTGTGCTTTCATCAACACGCAAAGGGTCAAAATCCGACTATTAATCATTACTAATCCAGAGGGTTATACAAAACGGCTTTCGTTCAGCCTTTTTTGTCTGCAAGCTGCTCCTCAGCCATTTCAATAGCTCGTTTTACCATGTTACCAGCATCTCGAGCTTTAATACCGCCCCAGCCTTCTTTCTGAACGACATCATAGAATCCTAATTCTTTTGCAATTTCTTCTTTTAGTCCTTCAGACATGATTCCTCGCCGTCTTCTACTCATCACGAGTCCTCCTTTACATTGCCGCACTTCTTAGTGTATACAAAGAAAGCTGCTTTATCAGCGATTTACGCCTCCAAAAGCACCATTTTGTAGCAATCAGCCCTGGTTTAAATGATCAGCTCGAACGACAATAAAAAAACAGTAAACATATCATGTTTACTGTTGTCCTAAGGCTAAACCTCTTGTTGTATCGTCAAAAAAAATTAATTCAACTGTTTCAGTAAGTACGTCTGCGTAGCTATATGAAACACGTTCAAATGCATTTTCTTCCTGGTCTAATTCTATGACAAAAACCGATGGATAAGTTTCTGCCAAAATCCCAGAACGCTCAATGGTTTTTCTGCGGCCTCCATTGGCTTTTAACATTAATCTTTTACCCAAGTTAGAATCAAGGGATTTTTTAATGCTCGCTAATGTTTTTGGCATTTCGCTCCCACCTCACTAAAATATAGTGTAACACCTTTACATAAAATAGTCAAGTAAATTTATTATTTTATCAATGAATCGATTTGTTTGTCAATGATTTTTCATCTACAAATTGTACTAAAATTCTTTGCTATCTAAATCTTGCCCTAAAAGTTTATTTTTATGTAAGATATTTGCAAGGAATGAGGAGATTCATTAACAAGACAACGATGAAATGTAAAAAAGCAAAAGCCCTATCTAATGCATAAAGGGCTTTTCCATTCTTAACAGTGAAGGCTTATTTAGTCAGCACATAAAGATCTAGACAATGCTAAGAAAATAGCAGAGGTACAAGCGAAGGTTTTTCGATAGCAAAATTAAATAAATAACCTTTCATTAGTTTTCATGAATAAATCGAAAAGGCATTCCCGTTCTCAATACTCCCCTCGTCTCCACTCCGCCCAATCCTTTCTCACCGGTTAATGTATTGCGTAAGACATCCCAAACATTTATTCGTTCCATAAAAGAAGTAAATCCTACTTTGGCTACAATATAAACCGGATCAAGGGCATGAATGTTTACTCTGAGCGGTGAACTAGCAAAATTGGCGCCAGCATGGATCAAAGATTCGAAATGAGATTGGCAAGCACCTGCAAAAATAATTAATTGATCTAAGTGGGGAACTTTTTTCCTTGCTTCTTTTACCGTTTTTAAAAAATCTTTAGAATGTCGATAAGCATTAAGGTCTGACTTTTCTCCTTTTACTTTCGAATACGCATCATGACCTGTAATAACTAGAATATCGGGGCGATATTTTTCAATGAGAGGACCAACTTGATACGGCATTTCTTTTTCGTTGCAATGAATTCCATAAACAGTGACACCAATTTTTTCATATAAAGCAAGACATTTGTTTAAATATGATGGGTCTCCATCTAAATGCAGCACTCTACCCGGGACTTGAAAATAATTATACGCTTGATTATATCCATAAGTAGCTTCATATTCCTGTTTTTCCCTTAACAAAGCAATATCCTGGCTAAATAGTTTATATGACTGTTCCTCTAAATCCCTACATGCACTTGACCTTTTCATTTGTTCTTGATCATCCATGAAAACTAAATCATCTAAAGGTGCGTCAGCTATCAGTCGATAATCTTCCCCATATAAGATCGCTGTTTTCTCGCCGTCTATTTCTTTAATATCAATCACTCGAAATAACAGATCACACTGGTAAGATATCCGACCGACAATTTGATTTTTCTGAACTTCCACAGTCTTTCAACTCCAATAAACAGCAGAATGAGGAGTATGATCAGTAATCTTTCCTTCCCTTATTTCTAAATAAGGCTTTAGCTAATAAACAGCTGCTGCCTAAAGAGAAGGAAATCATAAATACCACGTTATGCTCCTATCTTAGCCTATGCTGTACATTGTAAATAGGTGCTCATTTCATTATACGGATGCACTAGATGGTCATTATTTCTGCTTATTTCATTTATTAGTGAAGAGGGGGCAACCTACAAAGGCTGCTCATGAAATGGGATATAGAGTGCATCACTAAGCCTAGCAAATTCTTCAATAGATAATGTTTCACCTCTTCTTCCCGGATCAATCGCCGCTTTTTCCAACGCATCAAGAATTTCTGTTTTTTTATTTTTGCCGTTAGTTAATTGATTGATTAAATTATTAAATATTGTTTTTCGCCTCTGAGCAAAGGATGCCCTTGTCACTTGGAAGAAAAAAGCCTCGTCTTTTACATTTACGACGGGAAGCTCATGCTTTATTAAACGAACAACCGCGGATTCTACATTTGGCTGAGGCATAAATACAGTTTTTGGAACAGTCATCACTTGCTCCGCTTTCGTATAATATTGAACTGCAATTGATAAAGATCCGTAATCCTTCGTTCCAGGCTGGGCTGAAATCCGATTTGCTACTTCTTTCTGCATCATCACTACCAATCCTCTGAGCGGCAAATTTTCCTCTAACAGTTTCAGTAAAATTGGGGTTGTGACATAATACGGAAGATTGGCAACAACCATCAAATCAGTAATTCCAGAAAAATGATGTTGAATGACATCAAGCACATTTGCTTTTAATATATCTTCGTGGATAATGTGAATATTTTTATATGCTGATAACGTATCTGCCAGTACCGGCAGCAATCTTTGATCGATTTCAAAAGCAACAACCTTTTTGCTTTCTCTAGCTAAATGCTCCGTTAAGGCGCCAATGCCGGGTCCAATTTCGATCACACCGGTTTCCTTCGTTAATCCGGCATATGAAGTTATCTTCAGTAAAATATTAGGATCAATTAAAAAATTTTGTCCTAAACTTTTTTTGAACAAAAATCCATGTTTCTGTAATATTTCTTTTGTTCTTAATGGTGTTGCAATGTCTTTAGCCATCCTGCTCCTCCTGTATAACCTGCTTCCATGCAGATGCAAATGCTTCTTTGCTAATTTGAAAAGCCATTAAGCGTTTATGCAGCTGTTTGCCATTGGTGTAACCAATTTTAAGCAAATTTCCTAATCGTTCTCTCCGCTGCTTTGCATTTTTGCCGCCAATTAATCCAGCAGTGAGCAGATCTTCTTTTGTAATCAGCTCATTGATCTCTTCTTTCATCACATATGCATCCTTCAAAGCGGTACGAATAGCCTCAGGGCTAGCGTGCTCAACACCAATTCCTTTTCCTGATTGATGCCTCGCATCTGTTTTTTTCACAAATGCATGTTTACAGCCTGGTACGCTCTCAGCAATGATTTTGCGTATCTTTTCACCTGGGTAATCAGGATCAGTAAATACAATTACTCCTCTTATCTTCTGGGCAAGGCGAATCCTTTCTATTGTTTCTTCTGAAATTGCAGAACCATTTGTTTCAATTGTGTCCGCATCGATTGCCCTTTTAATCGCAACTGTGTCATCTTTGCCTTCCACTACAACAATTTCTTTTATTTTCATAAAACCTCCGAAAAAAGTGAAACATTTTTGTCATATAAAACGTCTAATATAGTAGATGTTTTAAAAAAGTGATAATGCTGTGTTTCTTTCTTATTATATCTCTTCTTGAGAAAAAATAAAAACAGCAGAGGAATCCCCCCTCTGCTGAAAAAAATAAGCTATTCTATCACTTTTACTTTTACCTTTTTAACGCCCCAGCGATACGCTTGTGTTTTATCCGGAATAAAAACGTCGATTTTATTCCCTTTAATGGCTCCGCCAGTATCACCAGCTACTGCGTAGCCATAACCTTCCACATGCACTTTAGAACCAAGCGGAATAACGCTGGGGTCCACTGCTACAACTTTCAATCCAGGATTTTCTCGAAGATTGATGCCAGTTGCAGTTACACCTGAGCAGCCATTACAGTAAGATGTATAGGCAGTGGAGTCCATGTAAAATTCATTACCTTCTGCTGCAGCATTTGTTGTTGCACCACGTGAAACTTGAGAAACCACTGGCTTTGTTCCTACTGCAACAATCTTATCAGTACTGTCTTTTACTGTCTCCTCTTTTACTAGTTTTCTAGAAACTTCTTGCCCATTTTCTTTTACAATTTCAAACGTATTCTTTTTAATGCCGTTTTCACCTTGTTGAACGACTTTCTCAGTTCCTTGGTCCATCGTGTCTTCTTTCTTCGTGACCACACTAAAGTCAGTCGGTTCTTCTACGACATCGGTAACTTTTTCCACTCTCACGATTTCAACCTTGTCATGAGGCTTTAGTTCATAAGATGACTCAAGGTTAAGTCGATCCAATTCATTAAGCGTTACATCATGCTTTTTTAAAAAGTCAGCGACCGTAGTCGAAGTAGACCAAGTCTCCTCAACTTGTTGTCCATCAACCAGCGTGAGTGGGAAAGCGTATTCTATTGCTATTTTCATATTGTTAGAAATTTCCTCGTCAAGATTAGGAGTAATTTCGTCGTGTTCTCCTACTTTAATTTTTTCCTGCGTTAACAATTCTTGAATCGTCTTTGCCGTTGTCCAAACAGTGCGTTCTTCATTCCCAACAGCCAAATCAACCTGTTTTGCCGGTTCCAATACGACAGACATGCCCTCTTTTACCTTTGTCTTTGCCGCTGGAGATAAATAGTCTTCTGAGCGAGTATCAATATCTAAGGATTTTAATATATCAGCAATTGTTTTTGCATGAGTTTTAATGACTTGTTCTTCACCGTCAATTGTGAGTGCAACAGTTTTTTTAGTCCCCTCATAAGTGACAAAACTAATAGCAGTGATAAGTACTACAAACGTTACGATAACTGCTGCCCATTTGTTTTTACTCATAGACTTGGAAAACAGGCTTTTCATGTTTTTGATTTTCATGAATTGCGCCTCCTTCTTCTCCGAGAGATTATATAGACTATTTTTCTGACTGTCAACCCATTTAGTTTCCGGCAACAACGTAATCACTATTATGCATAAACTCTTGAAAAAAAGAAAGTCTGCCTTCTCGACACAAATATCCTATGAATGAAAAACGCCATGTAGAACTTTTTGGAATTAAAAAAGAATGGACAAGTTTCTAAGTGATTCGATAAGCTTTTTTATCAGTTTATGCCGAATAATTTTTTTGCGTTCCTCGTTGTTTGTAAAGCAACTGTTTCAAAAGGTATTTCTTTTAGCTCAGCAATTTGTTCAGCAACTAGTTTAACATAAGCTGGCTCATTTCTTTTTCCACGATATGGATGGGGAGCCAAATAAGGGCAGTCTGTTTCCACCAGTAAATGTTCAAGTGGAAGCTCCTTTGCTACCTCTTTTGGTTTTTTAGCATTTTTGAATGTGACGGGTCCGCCTAAAGAAATATAAAAATTCATTTTTACACATTCTTTAGCTATTTCAGGGCTGCCGCTAAAGCAATGCATAATGCCGCCAACTTCTTCAGCCTTTTCTTCTTTCAAAACAGTAATGATGTCTTGGGTCGCTTCTCGATTATGAATAACGATCGGCAGCTTCACCTTTTTTGCCAAACGAATTTGCTTTCGGAAAACGTCCATTTGTATTGATTTTGGCGATGTATCCCAATGATAATCTAATCCCATTTCTCCTAGGGCAACAACTTTCCGATGTGCTGCCAACTCTTCCAACCAAATAAGATCCTGATCGGTCATATGGATCGCATCTACTGGATGCCATCCCACACTTGCATAAATAAAATCATAAGTCTCCGCTAATTCCAACGCTTTTGGAATGGTTTTACGATCAAATCCAACAACAAGCATTGTGTCAACGCCATTATCCCGTGCTCTCTCGATTACCTCTTCTACATCTTCGTTAAACTGCTCATCATTCAGATGAACATGCGTATCGAATAACATGTAATAAACTCCTTTTTGTAATAATTTTCGATGTCTCACTATGAACTCACCTAATGAAATCCGCTTGCCTTATTTCAGACGAGATATCCAAATGTATATATCAGTTACATTACAAAATGATTACAAAACAAAAATGGAGATAGTTTCTTCTTTATCCATCGTTTTTATTTCTTGTTTTTTGACTTGAAAATTTGATATTTTATCTATTCATAAATCGAGTTTCTTCTATAATATATACTCCCACACAAAATGTCTTTTTTCATAAAAATAACATAGAGTCTTTACAACATTTTCTTCCTTGTGAAAGATCTCTATGTATTTTACTATTAGGTAAATTTTTGTTTCAAATATTAAATTTATTTTACAAGTGTTCCATTTGGCAAAAACTGGTCTACATTTGCTAAAGAGAGGACGCCATCTTTTTCTCCTGCTAAGATCATTCCTTGTGATAGTTCACCGCGTAGCTTGACGGGTTTTAAATTCACGACACATATTAATTTACGCCCAATTAGTTCCGATGGCTCATAATATTCGGCAATCCCAGATACAACTTGTCTTTTTTCATATCCTAAGTCAAGCTGTAATTTTAATAATTTGTTTGCTTTCTTTATTGGTTCAGCATGAATCACTTCTGCGACACGAAGCTCAATTTTCATGAAATCATCGATTGTAATTTCTTCTTTACTTTTTTCTTGTTCTTTTGATTGATTTTTTTCTTTATTTCCTTCAAGCGTTCCTTGCATTTGCTGCTTAATATAATCAACTTCTGCCTCTACATCTAACCGTGGAAAAATAGGCACTCCCTTTTTGACGACTGTCGTCTTTGGAATCTCGCCAAATGTATGAAGACTTTCCCATGTCTTCAAGTGTGCTTCGCAAATGCTTAATTGTTCAAAGATTTTCTCAGGAGTGTTTGTTAAGAATGGTTGTACCAACACAGCAACACGGCGCAATGATTCTGCAAGGTGAACCATGACACTGGCTAATTGTTCTTTTTTATTTTCATCTTTGGCTAGCACCCAAGGCTGTGCTTCGTCGATATATTTATTTGTCCTGCTGATCAGCTGCCAAAGTATTGTTAATGCAACGGAGAATTCCATTTTTTCCATCGCTTCTTCATATTTTTGGACAGCATCTGCAT
This sequence comes from Bacillus chungangensis, assembly GCF_030812995.1. Classification (GTDB taxonomy): domain Bacteria; phylum Bacillota; class Bacilli; order Bacillales; family Bacillaceae_C; genus Bacillus_CF; species Bacillus_CF chungangensis. The sequence goes on from NZ_JAUSTT010000029.1 coordinate 42,971, forward strand.
GTGCATCCTGCAATGATTGATCAAATTCCGTTAGTGGTCCTTGGTAGGAAGGAATTTCACCATCGAAATATTTGTTGATCATCGCCACTGTTCTATTTAACAAATTGCCTAAATCATTAGCAAGATCAAAATTAATACGTTCAATAAATCCTTCTGGTGTAAAGACGCCGTCAGAACCAAATGGCACTTCTCGGAGCAAGTAGTAACGAAGAGCATCCAAACCATAGCGATCAATTAATGTCACTGGATTCACGACATTGCCTTTTGATTTTGACATTTTCCCATCTTTCATTAACAGCCAGCCATGGGCGAATACCTTTTTAGGCAATGGCAGATCTAAAGCCATTAACATAATAGGCCAATAAATCGTATGGAAGCGAACAATTTCTTTCCCAACAAGGTGAACATCAGCAGGCCAATATTTTTTAAATTTCTCATCATCTGCTGTTTGATATCCTAATGCCGTCACGTAGTTAGACAAAGCATCGATCCAAACATAAATCACATGTTTAGGGTCTCCAGGAACTGGAATTCCCCAGTCAAATGTTGTTCGTGAAACTGCAAGATCTTCTAATCCAGGCTTAATAAAGTTATTGATCATTTCATTTCTCCGAGATTCAGGTTGAATAAATCCCGGATTATCTTGGTAATATGCAAGCAAACGATCTGCGTACTTGCTCATTTTAAAGAAATATGAAGCTTCTTTTACTTTTTCAACAGGCCGGCCGCAATCAGGACATTTTCCGTCTATTAATTGCAGTTCTGTAAAAAATGACTCACAAGGTGTACAATATAATCCTTCATATTCGTCTAAATAAATGTCGCCTTGATCAAGCAATTGCTTAAAAATTTTATCTACAATCCGTTTATGCCGCTCTTCCGTAGTTCGAATAAAATCATCATAAGAAATATCTAGTTTTTTCCATAGTTCTTGAATACCGCTGACAATATGATCTACATAGCTTTGGGGTGTAACTCCTTTTTCCGCAGCAACTCGTTGTATTTTTTGGCCATGTTCATCAGTGCCAGTTAAATACATTACATCATATCCACGCATTCTCTTATAACGGGCCATCGCATCACCTGCAACCGTTGTATAAGCGTGGCCAATATGTAAGTTGCCACTTGGATAATAAATGGGTGTTGTAATATAAAACGTTTTTGCTGATTCCTTCATATATATCTCCTCCCAAATGATTACATCAGCTTTAAGAAAATTGAAGCCACTGCAAACTAGCCAATTTATCTGTAGTAAGCCTCATGATAATAGAGATAAGCCACCATTATGATATAAGTGGCTTTTCTTAAATGGCTTTTAAAAATTGTGAAAAGTAATTGAAACCAAAACAAAAAGCTCCAAACATAGCTGGGAGATTCCCTCTACTAGCAATGTTTTTCGAACAAAGTGCGAACACGCCGTTTGTTTTCAAAACTTTTTGAAACAATCTCAAAAGCATACATTTCCATTATCTCATCTTAACCCTCTATATCCAAAAAATATACATAAAGTTTGTTTATTTCGCAACTTTTCCCGATCACTTGTTTTTCTCTTTATCTAGAAAAACCTAGATCAAACCAAATGGAAAATATTTCATCATGAAAAGCGCCTTTGATCTGATTTCAGCGTATTTTTCTAGAACACTCTTTGAGGTTATTTTTCTTTAATAAGCCTTTTCTCTTTTCTTCTAAAATTTCTCGAAATATAATTAACGATAACTACCATTTAATCCATTATTTAAATCTTTTTTTCTTGTAATTTATTCATGATTTTTTTAATTTAATTATTGACGTATTTGGAAATGACTGGTATGATAAGGTCAGCACAAAAAATGTCGAAAAAAGGCGATTCATGGAGTTTGAAACGCCAATTAGTGCCATTTTTAACTAAAAGAGGTTTATCTTCTTGGAAAAACGGAAAAAGACTACGAGCAGTCCTATTTTTCTAGTTATCTCAAGGTTGTATAATGCTTCTAAAAAAATGTGAGAAAAGGAGAGGGGATTAAAAAGATGAAATCTACAGGTATTGTACGTAAAGTTGATGAATTAGGTCGGGTGGTTATTCCGATTGAGCTTCGACGCACACTTGGAATTGAAGAAAAAGATGCACTCGAAATTTACGTGGATGATGACAAAATCATTCTTAAGAAATATAAACCTAGCATGACTTGTCATATCACTGGCGACGTTTCTGATGATAATAAGCAGCTTGCTGGTGGAAAATTAATTCTTAGCCGTGAAGGCGCAGACCAATTAATTCAAGAAATACAACGTGCATTTCAAGATAATAAATAAGCATGATTGATATGACAAAAAGCCCATATTTTTTATGAAGAGCGCATGAGCATAGAAGCGATGCTGAAATGACAATAATATGCACCTAGTGAGAGTTTCTCTGTTTGTCTTTCCTTGTATGGGTTAAACTGGCAATCATCTATGTTTATACAAAACTTGGTTGAACTCCTACATGATCAGTTGTAGGAGTCTTAGTGATTATTTAAGTTGAAAAACAAAAAAGCATCCTAGAGATGCTTTTTTGTTTACAAAATTAAAGATTATGATAAGCTTGATAGACAGTACGTTTCGTTAAGTTTCGTTCCTTAGCCACTTGTTTAATGGCCTCTTTTCCTATCATGTTGTTTTGTTCTATGTAATATTGTACATGCTCTTCTATTGTTAAATGGGACCACCATTCGTTTTTACTATCTTTTTCTTCTTCAGTAGCAGAAGTTCCTTCAATAATGAGGCAAAACTCTCCGCGAATTTCTTCTTCTTCTACCCACTGTAAAGCACTTTCTATATCTCCTCTTAAAAACTCTTCAAATTTTTTCGACAGCTCTCGACAAATAGTGATACGGCGATTGCCTAATATGTCATAAGCAAGCTGCAAAGTTTCTTTTAATCTGTATGGAGACTCGTATAGAATAAAAGTAGCTGTTTGTTTTTGTAAATAGGTTAAAGCTTTTCTTTTTTCTTTTTTATTCCGATTTAAAAAGCCATAAAAATAATATGGTTGAGTTGGCAGTCCTGAAGCAGTTAGTGCTGTTAATCCTGCGTTAGCTCCCGGCAGCGGAATAACAGAAATTTGAGCTTTTAATGTAGCCGCAACCAATTCATAGCCAGGATCTGATATAGTCGGCATTCCCGCATCACTTACAAGCGCTACTTTCTCCCCTTTTTGCAAACGTTCTAATAAGCGCTCTCCACTTTTATCCTTATTATGTTCATGATAGCTTGTTAAGGGCGTACAGATATCATAGTAATGACAAAGTTTTTTCGTATTGCGTGTATCTTCGGCAGCAATCACATCAGCTTCTTTTAATATCCGTACTGCTCGAAAAGTCATATCCTCCAAATTGCCAATCGGAGTTGGAACGAGATAAAGCTTTCCTTCATTGTCATTTTTAAAGCTTTTTTGGCTGTGCATCCACCTCACCAGCTTCCTGCAAATATATTTCTTTCTTTGCTCTACTGAGCTTTTTAAAAGCATATTCTGCCCGCATTGCCTCACTTTTTGTTGTATACGCTTCTGAATGGACCAATGTAACCGGCAGGCGGGGACGTGTATATTTCGCACCAATTCCTTCATTATGTTCTGACAGTCTTCGCTGCACATCAATTGTATAGCCGCCATAAAAAGAACCGTCAGCACATTCTAATACATAAAAAAAATGATTATGCTTCTTGCCCATATAACATCTCACGCATTTCTTCAGTATATTTGTTTTCGCTATCATATACGTACAATGGGGGCAACACTTTTAAACCTGTACGTCCATTTTTTATCCCTTCAACTAAAATGGTATTTGCTTCTTTGCTTTCATTTGGATATACAAATCTTAGTCTTTTTGGCTCTAGCTGATATTCTCTCATCAGCATTAACAGTTCTAAAAGCCGATCGGGACGATGAACGAACGATGCTTTCCCTCCCTGTCTTAGCAATTGACTGCTAACTTGAATCACATCTTTCAACGTACACATCATCTCATGTCTTGCAATTGCCAAATGTTCATTTATATTCGTATCTCCACTTGGCGGTGTCATAAAATAGGGGGGGTTGCAAGTTAGTGCATCAAACTTTCCATAGCCAAGCTGCTCTGGCATTTCCTTCAAATCGCCATGTATCATTTTTATTTGATCTGAAAGCCGGTTATATTTAACACTTCTTATCGCCATACTATACAATCTTTCCTGGATTTCAACTCCGACAATCGTTGCTTTCGTCCGCTTGCTTATTAATAACGGAACAACGCCATTCCCGCTGCACAGATCAATGATATTTCCTTTTTGAATCGGCAAATAAGCAAACCGCGCCAATAGTACCGCATCTAATGAAAAAGCAAAAACCGTTGGACTTTGAATAATTCTTAGATTTTCTGCGAGTAAATAATCCAATCGTTCGTCATCTTTTAATTCAAGAGTCATTCCTTTAAAACCTCCGTGAAAAAGCCTTCCTGGCAACAAGGAAGGCGATTAAAAAGGGCTCATTTTAAAAAAAGTCGTTCATCCTTCATATTAATGGTTGAACAGCTTTATGTGCATTCAAAAATTACGAGAAAATCAGCTTACTTTGTATAACTTCTTTTCCCTTATTTCGAACAAATCGTCTTCACTAAAAAATGAGTTTCCCTTTATTTTTTATTTAAAAACGACAAACAGAACAAGCAATCTTCCTTCTGTTTTCGCGGACTGCCAAAATGAAAATTGCAAATATGGAAGCCTTCTTGATAGAGACGAGCTAGATTATCATAGCCCTCCCCTATATCAAACATTTCTTCAGCTGAATCAGCTTCGCCGCTATTTCCTTCGTCACAAGAGGTTCTCTGATTATTGGAGTTCTCTATTTGCTCCAGTCGTTGACGCAAATGTTTATTTTCCAGCTTCAAAGAGTTGTTTTCTTCCAGAAATTCCGCTAAATATTCCTTTAACTCTCCCAACTGTTTATATAATTGACCAATTTGGGTTTCCATATTGATGACTGAATCAAAGAACTCTTTTTTATCCATAGAACTCACCTCTTTAGTCTATGGCTTGGATGGATATAATGCCCTCATTTAAAATTTCTTCCATAGTATATTCTAAAACACGTTCTTGCTCCTGCAATTCAACTTGAAGCACACGTTCTAAAATATTCAAGCCAACAACTTTTCCAGCTCCTTCAGGCGTTTTAATAAATGTTCCTAAATCAGGAAGCTCTTCTTTAGCTGCCTCATACTCATCATTTTCGTATTTTAAACAGCACATCAACCGCCCGCATAAACCTGAAATTTTTGTTGGGTTTAATGAGAGATTCTGATCCTTTGCCATCTTTATCGATACTGGTTCAAAATCACCGAGAAAGGTCGAGCAGCAAAGCATTCGGCCACACGGTCCTATTCCACCAAGCATTTTTGCTTCATCTCTTACTCCAATTTGTCTGAGCTCAATCCTCGTTCGGAAAATAGCAGCTAAATCTTTGACTAGCTCACGAAAATCAACACGACCATCAGCTGTAAAGTAGAATATCACTTTATTGCGATCAAATGTATATTCAACATCAACAAGCTTCATATCCAACTGATGTTCAACTATTTTTTCACAGCAGACCTCATAAGCTTTATTTGCTTCATTTTTATTTTCTTCAACAATCATTCGATCCTTCTGATCGGCAATGCGAATAACCTTCTTTAGTGGTAAAACAACATCATTCTCGCCGACTGTTTTCCGCTCAATGACAACTTTTCCGTACTCTACCCCACGAACAGTTTCCACAATGACATAATTATTTTTATCAATGGAAAGATGGCCTGGAGCAAAGTAATAGATCTTTCCTGCTTTTTTGAAGCGTACACCTACTACATCATACAAAAGTTGATCCCCCCTGCAAATTTAAAACCAATTGTTCCATCAACAGCTGAGGATTCATATTCGCGTTGAGTTTTCGCTTTGCTTCCAAAATTGCTTCCATTCGTTCTGATAGTTGCCGCGTCGTAATTTGTAAAGCATCTGCCTCTAATTGTTGAGATAGATCTGGATAGATCAGTTGGTCAGCCTTTCCTACCTTCATATAGAGTAAATCTTTATAAAGAAGCAGGAGTAAATCAAGTCCCCTATCTAGCTGGTTTCTTTCCTTAAAATGAATAAACCAATCCTCCTGCAATGATACCATTGCATATAAGGAGTCATAATGGAGAGCTTTATATAATTTTAACACTATTTTTCGTGCTTGTACAAACCAATCATCATTATTTAAAGCAACTGCCTCCTGAACGCTGTTTGTCATATTCGCTAATAACGATGCTTTCACGTGATGAATCCCTTCTTCTTGAAGCTTGGCACGAAGTAATTGAGGAGGCAGCGATCGAAATGAGATTGTTTGACACCGAGAAATAATCGTTTGGAGTATTTGCTGCACTTGTTCAGTTATTAAAATCGCAGTCGTTTCAGCATTAGGTTCTTCCAAAAATTTCAGTAATTTATTTGCAGCATTAGTCGTCATTTTATCTGCATGAACGATCATATAGAGCTTTTGTTTTGACTCGACCCCTTTTTTGCTAAATTCCTGCTGCAATGCTTCAATTTGAGCCGTCTTAATTGATAATCCATCTGGTTCCAGTACGTGGACATCTGGATGATTTCCATTGTTAATGCGTTTACAATTGACACACGCTTCACAAGGAATATCATTTTCCTGAAGAGACGTACAAAAAATACTTTTGGCCAACATTAAACTAACATGTACTTTTCCGGTACCACGCTCTCCCTCAAATAAATACGCATGAGCCATCCGTTTTTTTTGCAAACTGTTTTTTAAATATCTCATGACTAATGGCTGTACTTTTTCAAGTTCATCCCATTGTGCTGCCACGTTTTCACCGCTCTCTTCTTGATCTTTTGTATGTTCATTTAGATGTATCTGAGACAAGACTACATATAGAGATTAATCAATAAGCCTTTTATTTCTCCAATTTTACCAAGTATATCAATCGATTCCTTCTCTTTAACCATGATTTCCTCTGTTAGTTCAACCAATTTTTTGTCAATTGTTTCGACAATATTTAATTTCCGTCCTTCTCCAAACTGGTTCCAAGTATGGGATTGTTTTAAATCCATGCCAAAATCAACTGTTTCACGAACAAAACGCTTTACTAATGTTTTATATTTTGTTAATTCCTTAAATGTTTGCGACCGATTTAATCGTTCCCCCGCTTTTTCAATTTCAGCAAGCAGCTTATTCAATTGCTGCACATGAAGCTTCTCATCGTGTTTTTGGACAAGTTCAGAAAATTTGATATTCCCTGTATGTTTTTGTTTTTGATCTTGGATTCCTTTATCAAAACCAACTCTTACGTCTTGGTTAATTTTCACATTCATTGCCTCCAATTTTGTCATGATGATTTATCTGATATATTTATTCATTATTAAAATTGGTGAAATTGTTCAACAGGTAGAACGAATACGGTCGCACCCCCAACCTCTACTTCTACTGGATAAGGAACGTACGAATCAGCATTCCCTCCCATTGGTGAAACAGGGGCCATCAGCTGTTCACGAGATTTACAATTATCTTGAATAACCTGTAGACATTTATCTACTCTAATATCTTCTGTTCCAATGATGAAAGTTGTATTTCCTGATTTCAGAAATCCACCTGTACTAGCTAACTTTGTTGCTCTAAAGTTGTATTCTACTAAGGCGCTGGACAATCGATTGCTATCCTGATCTTGCACAACCGCTAAAATTAACTTCATCATGTTTCACCCTTTCGTAAAAATAAATTCGTTCCTTTCTTATTCTCTTTATTATATCAAGATTTTTCCTTTCTACCACATGAAGTCACTGAAAATAATGAAAAGCATGCCATTATTATCGTTTTTAATGTAAGGTTTTTCTTAAAAAACAACATAGGCTCTAAAAAGCTATCAGTATTAAAAATCTAACATCATCATATATATATTCGGCTAGCTGCAGCTGTTCTTTATAAACATTGCTATCTTTTGCTTTACTTTTTCATAAACAATATCTATTGGTTCACTAGCATCAATCCTAAAAATACGATTTGGAAACTTTTCTAGAAGCAACTGATAGCCTGTTCGCACTTTATGATGAAAGGCCAATGTTTCCATATCTAAACGGTTCTGCTCCCTGCCTCGATGTTTTTCTATCCGCTGCAATCCTAATTCCGGGGAAATATCGAAATATAATGTTAAATCAGGCATCATATCTTGAATGGCAAATTGATTCATCCGATAAATTTCATCAATTCCAAGTTCTCTTGCATAGCCTTGGTATGCTAAAGAACTGTCAATAAATCGATCACAAAGGACAATTGCTCCTCTATCTAATGCAGGAAGAATTTTTTCAACAAAATGCTGTCTTCTGGCAGCAGTATATAACAATGCTTCCGTCCAAGCGTCCATTTCGACATTTTTTTTATCTAAAATTATATCCCTAATTTGCTCTGAAATCGGAATCCCACCAGGTTCACGAGTTAAAACAATATCACGTTCTTCTTCATTTGCTAATGATTCAGCAAGCCTTTGAAGAATGGTTGTTTTTCCCGCTCCCTCTGGTCCTTCAACCGTAATAAATAATCCTGACATATAATAAACCTCCGCTAATCCTATAATCTATCTGTCTTGTCCATTGTTCAAGTTTACGTCGTAAAAGAGCTTTGTGCAAAGTATTCACATAACGTCAACCTTTGGAGATAGAACCCTATTATCAAAAAAACTTCCATATCCTATGAAAAACTAAATAAATATCGCAATGAATCCTTGTTGAAATCGAGCATCATCTTCTTGAAATTTTGCCCCCATCTTGATATAAAATTGGAGCTGCATCAATGTTTTACGAGAAATTTTTTCACCTGTTATCAATAATGGTACACCTGGAGGATAAGGAATCACCATTTTAGCAGCAATTTCATTTTCCGCTTTTTCTAATGGCACCCATCTTATTTGTCGATTTTCTATTTCTTGATAGGAAAGTTCCAGCCCCTTAAACAATCCATCTCCAAAATGATCATTGTACTTTTCCGAATCCTCTTTTCTATTAATATTAACATCACTTATGCTCTTGTTTATTTTTTCTGCCGCTTCTTTAGAAGGAAAGGTGCAGCCACTCTTTAACAATGGCCATACTAATAAAACTTGATAAGGATCAGCCAGTTCAGGATATATTCCATTTTTTATAAACCGCTCTTGCAACTCGTATCCAGAAATGCCTCTTAAACGAAGGGCGATTTTTAGTGGATCCATTTGTTCTTTTTCTTGAACGATTATACCATCGTTTTTATGTAGTTGTTTTACAAAAGAGTTTCTTTCATGTATCGTATAGCAGATATCGTCCTTCGTCATACTAGATAAATAGTAGCGGGCCATATCAAGAGAAGCCATAATTGGATAAGAAGGGCTGCTTGATTGCAATGCCCCTAAATAAAAGGTTACCTTCTCGATTGCGACTGCTGTAGTATTTATATGTAAAAAAGAACCCATCGTCATTGCTGGCAGCATTTTGTGTGCTGACTGAACAATGATATCAGCACCTAGTGAAATAGCTGATGGGGGAAATGGCTCTCCTAAAATAAAATGGGGTCCATGCGCCTCATCCACTAATACATAAGATCCATGTGCATGGGCAACCTCAATCATGGATTTTAAATCATATGTTAAACCGTAGTAATGAGGATAAGTAAAGATACAGGCTTTTGCATTTGGATACTGTTCAAAAGCTTTTTTAACCGCCTCTATCGACAACCCTCCGGCAACACCAAGAGTTTGATCAATTTCTGGGGAGAGAAAAATAGGTTGTACTTTTGCTAACATTAAAGCATGAAATATTGATTTATGTGCATTTCTTTGTACAAATACAGTATCTCCTTCTTTACATAGAGCAAGGATCATCGCTAAATTTCCAACTGTACTACCGTTTACAAGAAAATAACTCTTTACTGTTTGATAAAAATCAGACAAAAGCGCTTCTGCCTGAGCAATAATCCCCTCTGGTGCATGGAGATCATCTAACCCTGGCAGCTCTGTAACATCATACTTCAAAAAATGTCTAAAATCCCGTTTAACAGGCAGGGCATCAAGCAAAAAACCATTTTTGTGTCCTGGAACATGGAAAGATATTGGCTGCTGCTCACTAAAATGACTCATAAAATCATATAATGGCATTTGATTTTGATTCATCAAAAATAATCCTCTCTACTTCATCAATCTTATTGGATTGCGATCTTCCAATCTTTTCTGCTGATAAAAAAGCATTTCATTCTCTATTTAAAATTGTACTATATGTAGAGGGAATAGAAAGAGGAAAATGGTGATTAGTTATCTATTCCACTTCATTCATGTTTTATTTTTATTATGAAAATATTTCAGGTTTGGCTACACATTTTAAACGTTTAATAAAATATTGATATTTAGCATCATTTGTATCTGTTTGAAGTATTTCCTTCTCACAATCTATGCAAATAAAGGACGTGTAAAGATGAATACCTTTCTTTTTACGTTGTTCACAAATAATACAAGTCTCTAATGTAGACTCATGCATTTTTCCCACCCCCATATGATTTATCATTATCTTTCCCTAATCTGATATTTCATATACAAGATTCTTAGCATTTTAATGTGATAGACAACAATTGTTTTCTTTTATTATATGTGCGATTATCCATCTTTGTGTCTTTTTGAAAATATGAAAAAGACCTTACAATGAACTGTCACTTTATTAAAATAAATAAAAAATAAGCCCACCGAGAAATTTTTCTCTAATGGACTTATTTGGTTGCCTGGCAATGTCCTACTCTTGCGGAGGGAAATCCTCCACTACCATCGGCGCAGAGAAGCTTAACTGCCGTGTTCGGGATGGGAACGGGTGTG
>NZ_JAUSTT010000030.1 GCF_030812995.1 Bacillus chungangensis
CCATGTAGTTGGTATTTTCTCTAGGGGTAGGGACTACCCTTATAGCTTGGTAAATATAGATAGCTAACAAAAGTATCTAGTTCCCAAGAAGCTCCTACTTCAATCAGACGGCAAGGTCGATAAGTGGTGAGTAGTTCACACTGCCTCTTAACTATATTGTAAAAGAGTGTCGTTCAAACTGCCATCGTTTTACCTTTCATTTAGCTTACAGTATTGTAATAAAAGAGTATTTGTAATTATTTTTCATTAGCATACTTCATCATCTGTTTGGTATATTAAGCTAAAGAATTTAGCATTTTTATTAAAAATATTCGAATATTCATTGACTACTTAAAATCATTAAGATAATATAGCGAAAAAATGACTTTTTTAGTGTATACTAAGAAAGTCATTTTAGATATATACTTTTAAAGCTTCGAATTATCAGAGTAATCGATGTTTTTTTCCAGAAATACATATGTCCATTTTAAACATCAAGAAGGAGAGAAAAACATGTTATTTAAGCAACAATACGAGGAGATCAAAGCCCTCGGAAAAACGATTTTTGACAATCCAGAATTAGGCTATAAAGAATTTAAGACGAAACAAACGGTTGTCAATATGTTGAAAAAAGTAAATCCAGATATTAAGTTAGAGGAATTTAGCAGGACGGGTTTAAAAACTTCTCTAGGGGAAGGAAAAGCCTATACGGTTGCATTTATTGCCGAACTAGATGCAGTTTATGCTCCTACACACTGGTGCGCTGATAAAGATACAGGTGCTGCTCACAATTGCGGCCATTATACACAAGTCGCTATTGCATTAGCATTGTATAAGTACTTATTTGAATCAAAGGCGTATCAATCCTTCGACTATAATCTTACTTTTATTTTTATACCAGCTGAAGAATATTTAGATTTGGCATTTCGTGACGAATTAATCGCAAATAAAGAAATCTCTTACTATGGCGGCAAGCCAGAAGCGATGAAGTTAGGCATTTTTGATGATATTGATATCGGTATTTGCGTTCATGCTATCGGGGGAGAATTTGCCGAAAGAACGATCGAAGTCAATTGCGACCTTGCTGGATTCTTGTATAAAAAGTATACTTTCAAAGGCAAAGCGACACACGCTGGCTTTGACCCATTTTCTTCAAAAAATGCCTATAATATGTCTACACTGTTTAATGTTGCATTAGGCTTAAGTCGACAACAATTAAAAGACGTAGAAAAAGTGAGAATCAATCCGATCGTCATGAATTCTGATATGTCTACTAATGTCATCCCCAACCATATCACTGTTGGTTCAGATTTACGAACATTGACAGTTGATTATATGAAAGAAGTAGCGAAGAAAATGGACGATGCTGCGAAAGGAAGTGCCTACGCCCTACAAGGCGACGTGTCGATTCATACGCAAATGGGCTACTTGCCATTTGTACAAGATCGCTACTTATCCGAATTTGTCGTTCAAGCGTTTAACAAAAACGAAGAAATCCCTGTTATTTCAAATGGCAATGTCATTAGTGCAGCTGGTGACATCGGTGATCTAGCTTATATTTTACCGTGTATTCAGATTGGCTATAGTGGATTTACAGGTACGATCCACGGAGATGACTTTGTCGATATTGATCCTGCATTTATTTATGAAATTTTTCCAAGGTTTTTAGCACAAGTCTTTGAGGAAATGAATGGAAACATCGACAAAGCAAAATTATATAGAAGATCATACGAAGAATATGAAAAGCTAGTTTTATCCATCACAGAATAACATCTAGATTAGATAGGAGAAAATCGAATGAAGTTTCAATTCTTATATTTACTTGTCTTTTCACTAATTGTGATTACGATATCTGAATTAATTGGCTTCCAGAGCATTGCTTTAGGGGCCGTAAAGATTAGTATACTGCCATTAGTGTTTGCTATTATGATTACCATGATTTTAGGACTAACTATTTTTCGAAAAGGAATTCTAAAGAAAGTATACAGCAAAAGTAATATCCAGTTTTCAAACAAATATTTGCTTTTTATCATGCTGCCTTTAATGGCGAGATATGGCGCTGACGTTGCACCACATATTCGCGAAATATTAAGCATTGGCTGGGTCTTTTTAATCCAAGAAATTGGAAACTTAGGAACTGTATTAATAGGATTGCCAGCTGCGATTCTAATCGGATTAAGACGAGAAGCAATTGGAGCTACTTTAGGAATTGGGCGTGAAGGAGAATTAGCATATATATCGGAAAAATATACCCTTGATTCAGATGAAGGGCGTGGAGTGCTTTCATTATATATTATCGGAACATTATTCGGTGCTATTTTCTTTAGTATATTCGCTCCTTTATTACTAGATGTCGGCTTTCGCGTCGAGGCGTTGGCAATGGCTTCAGGCGTTGGGTCAGCAAGTATGATGACAGCTGCATCGTCGACTTTAGTGGCTAGAGTGCCGGAGCTTGAGAGCACCATTTTAGCTTACGCTTCTGCAAGCCAATTATTAACGAGCTTTTTAGGAACATTTACGATGGTATTTTTAGCAGTACCTTTACAGCGATTCATGTACAATCTATTGGTCAGAGGTGATAAACAATGAATCAAGGCTTAAATAAATATGTTAAATATAGCTTAGTTTTATTGCTAAGTATTAGCTTGATTTTATTTACACAAGAGATAAAGCTTATAAAAAACCCGGATTCAACACCTATCACTTTGACGACCATTTATGGATTGCTCATCTTGTGGCTCTTTTCGTTCATCGGCATTTTAATTTCAGATATCATGAAAAAAGTACCGATTAAAATCATTCAAAGCTTTCCAATCCTAGGCTGGGTTTCCGTAACCTCGCTTATATTCTGTCTTATTTCTGATACGTTTGTCCAAGCAATTCAAGCAGTAGATTTTCTATCAATCACGACTCCTATACTTACGTTTGCAGGAATTTCGGTTGCAGACCAACTTGTAGACCTAAGAAAAACTTCTTGGAAAATCGCGATTGTTGCCGTGTTCGTTTTTATGGGCACGTATTTAGGAAGTGCGATTCTTTCACAGATTGGGTTGTCTATCACTGGAAACTAAAGCAGCTCCCCTTTCTGTGGTCTAAAAATAACTTATTTAGCCTGAGTCGATATGATATGGACTCAGGCTTTTTTGTTGAATGGTTGCGTATAAAGATTACTCCTATTATATGTCTACTCAGATTATCTGTTTAATTCCACTTTTATTGGAAAGGTTTGCTGATTGAAAATACAAAGAAATCAATGTACAAAAAGTAAGAGACAATATTAAAATAAATGTACTGAGACTCGTAAACGAAATCAAAAGGAGAGGAATGGCTTGGAAAGAATTCCAGTTGGAAAAATGGCTGAATTAAATCAGATTTCTGTTCAGACACTGCGTTTCTATGAGAAAATCGGGCTCATTACTCCTGACTATATTGATCCTGATTCAAAATATCGCTACTATACGATCAAACAATGCGCCCGCCTTGATTTAATTAAATATTTGAAGTTTATGGGCTTTTCTTTAGATGAAATTAAAGCGTTTTTTTATCAGGAAGATATTCATGCAATTCCAAGTGTACTTCAGGAGCAAATTGACTTAATAGAGGAAAAAGTGAAAGAGCTCTCCCACATGAAAAGGACGCTTCAGGTTGCAAAATATAATTATGAAACATGTTTAAATATTCCTCAGCTTGGTAAAATTCAACTCGAACATATGAAAGAAAGGAAAATTTTTTGCTATGATGGCGAACGTGATATTTATGAAGATGATTTAGTAACATATGAATATATACTACGTAAGCTTCGCAAGCAAATGTTTGCCAATCAGTTCCCTCATTTCCATTATTGTAATGTTGGAACCATTACACGCCTTGAAACGATTCTTCAACAAGAGTTTACATCAACAGAGCTTTTTATTCTTATAGATCCTGGTTACGAAGGGACTGAAGGGATAGAAATACTTCCAGAGGAACAATATTTAACGATTTATTGTGACCAATTTTCTAACGAAAAAGCATATGCTTTTAAACTTTTAGAATATGCTGAACGCAATAACCTCACTATTATCGGCGATTATATTTGTGAAGTGCTTGTCGACCTCCCCCTTTTCAACGATCAAGAACGGAGAATGATGATGAGGCTGCAAATTCCAGTGAAAAAAAGTGAAAAGCACCCTTGACTCTATTGTTACTATAGACTTTATACTTTGTGTATAGAGCTCTATATGTTGGGGAAATACTATGTGAAATACTGAACAATGTGGAGGGATAAAGATGCTTGAAAAAATTCGTGTAATCCAATACGGTTGTGGAAAAATGGGAGAAGTCAGTCTACGCTACCTTTATGAAAAAGGCGCTGAAATTGTTGGGGCTATTGACTCTAACCCAGAAGTTGTCGGAAAAGACATTGGAGAAGTCGCTGGCTTAGGCGTTAAATTAAATATACCTGTTCGCTCAGACGCTGAAAAAGTGTTTCAAGAAACAGATGCACATGTTTGTCTTTTAATGACAAGAAGTCTAATGTCTGAAACAATGGAAGCTTTTGAACTTGCAGCCCGTTATGGAGTAAACGTACTTAGCACCTGTGAAGAAGCTTTTTACCCTTGGAATACATCCCCTGCGATTACAAATCGTCTTGACAAACTGGCTAAAGAAAATAACTGTACATTAGCCGGTACTGGATACCAAGACGTTTACTGGGGCAATTTAATTACAACGATTGCTGGTTCTACTCATAATATCGAACGTATCGAAGGAAAATCAAGCTATAATGTTGAACATTATGGAATCGCACTAGCAGAAGTACACGGTGCAGGTTTATCATTAGAGGAATTTGAAGAAAAAATTGCGAAAAACGATGACTTGCCATCCTTCATGACAAATGCAAATGAGTGGATGTGTTCACAATTTGGCTGGACAATTAAATCTCAAGGCCAAAAACTGATTCCGATGACACATGATAAAGACTTGTACTCAGAAACATTAGGAAAAACAATCCCTGCTGGCCATGCAACTGGAATGACAGCTGTTGTCACAACTGTTACGCAACAAGGACCAGTTATCGTTAGTGAATGTATCGGAAAAGTGTATGCTGAGGGCGAAGTGGACCGCAATGACTGGATCATCCGCGGTGAACCTGAAACAGTCGTAAACATTGCAAATCCTGCTACTGTTGAACTAACATGTGCTACTACAGTAAATCGTATCCCTGATGTCATAAACGCACCAGCAGGATACTATACAACTGAAAAAATGCCAACATCACGCTATCGAACATACCCACTTCATTTTTATGTAGATAAAAAATAAAGATAGATGGAGCCGCTGCCTTTGCAAAAGCAGTGCTCTTATAGCAGTAGAGTTTCTATTCTACTGATTATAACCTCCTTGAATACCTTTAAGACAAGCCCGAGCCATTCGGGCTTTTTTTTATGAATGAAGATTTTTCTTACACATAATTATTATCAAATCACGATGTTCGATTATGAGATAGTGGTATGTTTATCTGAACGTAGTGGGATTTGAACCTCTCACGACTAAAGTCATGAGATTCCTACGCTGAACGCTCTATCGAGCGAAGATAAGTAGGCTATCCCCGTAGTTCCTACGGTTAGTGCAATTATGCAGATAGTAGTCTTTTGCCTTCGGCAAGAATATTCCGACTTGCGTTTACATCTCTATCGTGATGTGTTCCACATTCTTGACAATCCCATTCTCGTAATTTGAGAAGCTTGACTTCCTTATTTTTGTATCCACAACTTGAGCAAAGTTGAGAAGAAGCGAATGTTTTTCCAACGACAATGACAGTACGACCATACCATTTAGCTTTATATTCAAGCATCGTCCTGAATTGATACCATGAAACTTCACTGATCGCTTTGGAAAGTTTATGATTTTGCATCATGTTGGATACCTGCAAGTCTTCAACTGCAATTATGTCGTGGTTTTTAACAATATGCGTTGAAATCTTTTGCAAATAGTCCGTTCGTGCATTTGTTATTTGTTCATGGATTCGAGCAACCTTAATACGTTGCTTTTCCCAATTGGAAGATCCTTTTATCTTTCTTGACAATGTTTGTTGTTCTCTTATCAGTTTACTCTCTAGTGAGCGCAAAAACTTTGGATTTTCAAACACTTCACCATTGGAGAGAACGGCAAAATCTTTGAGTCCAAGATCAATGCCTACTGATTCGTCTGTCTTCGGAAGTAGTTGTATCTCTACTTCTGCTAGTACAGAAACAAAGTATTTTCCAGAAGAATTACGTCTTACTGTGGCATTGATAATACGACCTTCTATTTCACGGCTTTTAGCAAAACGAACGAGTCCAAGCTTGGGAAGTTTGATTTCATTGTCTACAATGGCAATATTTCCATTTGTATGCTTTGTTGTATAAGATTGAACTTTGTTCTTCTTGCTTTTGAATCGTGGTGCATCATTTTGTTTTTTGAAGAATCGTGAGTACGCATCGGCAAGATTCTTTACTGACGACTGAATAGCGATACTATCTACTTCTTTTAACCATATATTTTCTTCTTTTAAAGATGGCAGTTTAGATGAGCATTCTTTATATGACAACCCTTTGCCTGTTTCTCCATATGTATCGTTCCACTTCGCCAAGAAGTGGTTAAATACGAATCGACTACAACCAATTGTTTTATTGATAAGTATTGCCTGTTCTCTAGTTGGATAGATACGGAACTTATAGGCTTTATTAGCTAGCATTGATTTTCACCTCACTTTTTGATTTTGAATGTATTGTCGTATCTGTGCTTCTGTTTGTTCGCTAACAGTTTCTACAAAGAAAGAAGGATCCAAAGATGCCCTCCCCATAGTTTCTTTTTTAACTGGGGAAACTCATTGAAAAGTAATCTGGCTGAAACACCTTTTAATGCTTTGATGATGCTTGAGATTGAATGCTGTGGCGTGCAATCAATTAAGAGAGGGAGAGGGTCACAATCACTTTCGATTTCCGAAATTGTAATACCGTTATCCATAGCAATTTGATGTAGCAATTCTCTTAATCGTGTATCTATGTTACCAATTAGCACTTTATGACGATACTTCACACACCATACAATATGATATTGAATGGAGTACACATATCCTCTACCATGTTTAACTTCTGACATGTCATCCACCTTAAATGTAGGATAACATATGTTGTAACGCTTCAAATGTCTCATACTTATGTAGATAATACTTTTCACACTTCAATGTTCCCTATATGGCGACAGCCTGCTTGAAAAAAAGGGGGAAACGTAAGGAAAAGTACAGTGTCTCTATTGTATGATTAAAACTAATATTCTGATTCGTTACAGTGTCCATAAAAATGCTATAATTGAACAACAATAGCATAATGGTTAGCTCAAGGGTGACGGCATCATCCCCATTTCTGATAGAGAGGGGGTGGTGCTATGATGACGGTGTACGAAAGCTTATCGCTTATGATTGCTTTTGGAGTGTTTGTTATAGCGCTGCTGTCATTTAATCAAAAAAAATAATCCACCCTTGAGTTAGCGGCTCAGGTGGATTATTTTCATCGAAGATGCCAGATCCCTTGAAGGGAACCAAGCTATTGTGATGACCATAGGTGTAGGATACCTATGGTCTTTTTTATATTTAGTATTTCTTATTTATATTATACTCTTTTTGCAGTGAAAAGAAAACATTCTTCATTTTTGGTATGCGTCAAGTTTTTCCCGTCATGGTGATAAAGCCAATACTTTCAGTATTCTATTTGGCGCAAAATCCATTACCGTGCTATCGCTTGGTGACCTCCGTTTTTTAGTATGGCTCTAAAGAGCCTAAAAAACGGAGGAAGATCGGGGGCTCTTAACCAATAGACCCATGGTAGTCGAATAGGCTTGATACAAGGAGATTGCACCTTGTGTTACAAAGAATATTGTCCAGATAAATAATCTTGTACAGCAGCTTACTTGAGTTCTTTAGAATATGGTTTCCGTGGCTGCTTCTTCAAGACCAGCTTCTCCATCTGCTTCGTATTTATATTTCCAACCTTTCATAGTTTCATGATGAATCTGAAACATAGAGGCCATTCATACATGGAATAATGCCCATCATGATAAAGCGTAAGAATCGCTAATTTTTCTTCTGCTGAATATTTACTTTGAGCCATAAAAATACTCCCCTTAGATAAAACAGATTTTTATCTGTCTACCTAATGGGGAGCATATCAGATATACCTCTCAATGGTTTTTATCATTTTAATAGCTATCCCTCACTTATCTTAATCTCTGCTTAGAATACCAATCATGCGCAGTAAGTTGATAAAGAGGTTTAGAAAATCAAGGTAAAGTGATAATGCTAGCATCGGAATCATATTTTCTGTAATTCCACGGTGTTTCATTTGGTTAAAATCATAAACAATGTACAAAGAAAAGACAATCGTCCCGATGACTGAAAAAGCAAGTAACCCGCTAGAATTTAGTGGGCTAAATAAGCTAAAGAGACTAACAAAGATTAAAGCCAATAGTGAAACAAATAGGATCGTACTTAAAAAGGATAGGTCTTTTTTTGTTTTAGACCCAACAAACCCCAGTACGACAAAGATTCCTAATGTAGAAGCAAAAGCCATGAGCACTACTTGTGCCCCAAACTGAGAAGCATAATTATTAACGATTGGATATGTTGTAATACCTGTGATAAAAGTAAAAGCATATACAAATGAATAGCCAACTGCTTTCTTCCTTCTTAACCAGAAAGCAGCAATAAGCATTCCTAATTCAAGGACAATGAGTGGGAGCATCATGACGGGGGGAATATATTGGCCGACATACAATCCTACTGTCGCTATGAATAATGATAGGATGAAAACTTGCAATACTTTCTGGAATAAAGTACGTTGATCGGTATGCATAACAACTTCCATAAAAAATACCTCCTTTGGTTAAATTAACAATATATCATAATTTACTGTTTTCTTCAAAATATATGCAATTTTTTTGATGGACATAACCATTTATCCTAAACTAGGGTTTAATCATCATAATATCGCTTCCAAAAATTGCAAAACTATGATCAGCCGCTGCCTCCATTTATTAGAAAAAGGAGGCAGTAGCGGAGGTAACATTTCTTTCCTTTCGACTATGAACTACTACTGCTAGAAGTATTAGCAGCTGCAACAGCTGATCCAGTGGCAACAATCATTGCTGTACGCTGTGCTTGTAGGATTACTTCAATCGCTGTCGTCAATCCAGTAGCTGCAATGGCAGGATCATGCAGTTTCTCTTGGACAATGAGCGGGATTGCAACAACCAAGTTCATTTCTTTATACCACTTAAATTGTTTGGAAGCATTTAATGCATCATACATGGCAGTAACATCAGAAATGAGATGATCCGGTGATTCGATCAAAGCCAAGATGCCAAGCGCTGCATAATGCAAGCCTCTTATTTTGATATCTTGAGAACGAAGTGCATCATGCCATTGCATCGTCCGATTGACAAGCAATTCCCTATTGTTTATTCCGCCACACGTTAAAATATGAGATAAAAGCTGCAAGTTATTCCCTTTTCGGAATACATGACTGCTAAGTTTTTTATAATAATATGCTATCTCATCCATGATTGCATCTACATCTCGATCAGATTGTGCCAGCATAACAGCAAGTGGATAATCATCATATGATGTGACGAAGAAGTGTTTTCTTCTCATTTCGTCGTAAATGGTTTTAGCACGCCTTGCTTGTTTCTTTACATCTGTGCCGTTCGTCCAGTTGGATAGCACGGAAGCTGCAGCAAAATACGTAAAAATACTACGGCTAAACCCAGCTTCCAATAAATCTTGATAGCTCGCTATTAGCTTGTCAAACATTTTTAGCGGATCCTCGTCATGATTTGTAAGCAAAGACAAAGCGATTGTATACCTTAATGAAGATCGCAAGTTAGAAAAAAAGCCAGAACGGCGCTTGATTTCTTCCGCAAGCTCCACCAATTGATGTACATCTAATTGCCGATCCGCAGTTGTTAATTGGGAGGCCATCAGCATCAACGTCCGCTTATCTACCTTCCATTTCAATTGTTGTTGAAGTGCTTCATAATAACGCAAGAACAGTTCTTTCTTTTTCTCATATTCGGTAGAAAGCATGGTGAAAAACTCCCTTCTATTGATTGAGAAATAATGTACTTCTTTTTACGGATCAGCATGTAAAAAAGTTTCATTCTTACATAATAGTGACGGCAATCTATTAGAAAAAATCTATTAAATAGGTTCCTTTTTGCAAGGAATCTGGCAGCAACTGCTGCAACAACTCAAGGTGAGCTTCATTTCCTTCTATTTTTCCTACTTCGTAAAGAAAAGCAGGCGTCTGATAGCCAATGAGCAGCGCCGTAAGCGTCTGAATCGACAAGCTCAGACCTTCTCCTTCACCAAGAGATGCTCCCTCTTTGAAAGTCGTTTTTCCATTTGCAATCGTCAATACTCCTTGATTCCATGAAGCTGTCTCATCACATATGTGTATATGTAATGCTTGTTCCTTAGCAGCAAATGGATAGTCGGCTGCGAACAGAGCAACATCGACAATTCTTCCCATGCCAAATACATTTTCCTCTTGTTTCATTTCAGGGTAGTGAGAAAGAAACGGAAGTTGATCAGATTGCTGTTGATGATAAATGATCACTTTTTTTATCATCGAATCATGCTGACAAATGAAATTCCATAGCCCTTTTCTCGCTTCGTAGTCAAGAACAATCCACTCATCTACACACATTTCCTTCTTTTCTACTTTATAAATCATGTAACCCCTTGGAGATCCTTGTTCATTATAGTAAAGCGCAGCCTGATATCCTTTCCCAACCGTCTTCTCCCAGCGATCCTTTGACCGTTTCAACATGCCATTCGACGCTGTTCCAAATTGCTCATAAATCTCTTGAATATCTTCTATAAACGTTTCCTTTTGCAGCCTCTTGACATGTCCATTCGTCTCTTTCAAAAAAGTCAATTGATGATGTTCGATTTCATATTTTTTTAGCGTATTCATTACTTCCCAGCCAAACTTGCGATAAAAAGATACTTTAAAAGGATGCAAAAAACTAATTGATTCACCATTTGAACGCATTTCTTCCAATGCTTTTGTAAGCAGACTTTTTACACTGCCGCCTCTTCTTTCCTCTGGCCATGTGGCAACGCCAGCAATGCCTCCCATTTTCCACTGCCTGCCAGCTATCCATACGTTAAAATGCAGGATATTCAGCTTTGAAAGCAGGCGTTCTCCAGCAAATATTCCCCATACATCTGCGTTATCAAAATTTTTTTTAGCATTTTTCAACTCTTCCTCTGATAACGTATACTGAAACGCATATTGCGATAATTCCACACTTTTCAGAAAATCGTCTGTCGTTAATTTTCGCAGCATAATAGTCTCCTTTTCAACGTTTTTTATATCATCTATTCTATTAGATATTCTCCTACACGTATAGACAAAAGAAAAAAGCTTTAAGAAAAGCTATGAATCTACATGTTGTAAATCCACTACTTTTCTTTAAACTTCTTTGAAAATTACATTGTGTTGTGTGATCATTCTTACATGATACTATACGTTTAAAAAATAATTTTTTAAAAGCGGCTCGACAACTAGGTTGCGGGAAAAGTGTACTAGAGGTCCCGTGCATAGAGCCATTGCAAGTGTCCCAATTCCAATCGTCCCTCCAAAAATAAAAGCAACTAAAAGGCAACATAAATCGGTTGCAATTCTTGCTAATTTAAATGAAATCTTATGATTCGTTTGTTCCTCGATGATAAAACTAATGACATCATAAGGAGCCATACCTAGATCAGCTTCTAAATATAATGAAATGGCTAGACCGATTAGAACAATCGCTGCACTTAATAATATGAATCGTACACTACCATTGAGTTGTATGAGATTCATTCGATCAAACACTTCTATAAAAAAATCAGATAAGAATCCGACACACGTCATATTTACTACAGTTCCTATCCCAATGGCTGATCGCATATATGTAAAAACAAAAGGAAACATCATCACGTTAACAATTAAAAGGAATAACCCAAAAGAAATACCTAATGTTTCGCTTAAAGCTAAATTCATGCATGTAAAAGGATCTGTACCTAATAAGGATAATCTTAACAAACTGACACTAAATCCTAATATTCCAATCCCAACGATCATTACAACTAGTCTCTTTATAAATTGTGGTTTCATATCATTCTCTATGTTCTTTCATTAAAATTTTCTTCCATTACTTCTTTATACTAAATCGACATAAACGAGATCCAAGGATATAAAAGAAGAAATAAACTTTTCGGAGAGGCGTTTATTTCTTCTTTAGTCTTTATTCATCTGTAACCAAATTCAGTAACCTTTATTGCATCTTACCAATCAATGACTCTTGTACCATGCACTTCTTTGGCACCTGTTTGCTTTACAATGTAGTCAAGATTATTTGCCGTAATTCCTCCACCCGGCAATATGATAATTTTATTAGCTGCATACTCAATATATTCTCTCCACTGCCAAAGAACCTCTTCAACAGTTTGTCTACCATGACCACCATGTGTTAAAATACGTGTTACTCCTTTTTTTGCCAACCAATCTATTGCATCGAAACGCTCCGAAACTAATAGTTCATCAAATGCCATATGAAAAGTTACTTCCAACCCTTCTGCTACATCTAATAATCTACTAATCGTGACTTTATCCAGTTTTCTCTCTTTTGTTATGCATCCAAAGACGACACCATCAACACCTAACTTACGGAACATATAGATATCATCCAACATGATCGTTACTTCCTCGTCGTTGTAGCAAAAGTCTCCCTTCCGAGGTCGCACCATTGCCATCACTTTCATTTGCGTCCCTTTACAAAGCGCCATCACATGTTTTGCCACTCCGTAACTTACTGTTGTACCGCCTTCGGCAAGATTATCACATAATTCGATCCTCTTGACACCATGCTTGATTAACTTAGACACATCTGATGCATTCTCCACACAAACCTCTTTTAAAACCATTTACTTAAGTTCCTCCTTTAAACAAGAAGCTCCCAAATACCTTACGATTCAAGAGAGATGACGCGAATAACCTACATATGGAAAATACGATCTGCGAATTTATTTTCAATTTCTACATTGTACTCCATACCGCCGTCAATATTTGCACTACGATACACAGGAGGTGTATACCCTTTCTCAACCATAATAGAAACAGCTTCAAATATTGTCTGTTGCAGCAAACATACAGCCGCTAAAGATGAAGTGCCGCATACTTTTGTTTCAAGGTTAGGAACAGACAAGGCAGCATCACCAAATACCGAATGATTATCGAGCACTACATCCGCATATTCATACAATAATTTCCCTGATGAGTGCCTAGAAGAAGAAGCTTTTGAAGCATCTAAAGCTGTCACCACAATCAATTTATTCCCATGAGCTTTTACCCATTCTGCAAGTTCAATTCCCATCGGATTTCGACCTGAATTAGAGATAATAAAGAAAACATCATTTTCCTTAATTTGTAATTTATGAGTCAAAATTGTTCCTACACCTTCAAGTGATTCATATATACCGCCTGCTGGATCTAAGATAACCTTTGAAGGAATTAATCCTCCCGCACGGCCACTAATTTCAATCGCAGCCGCATAGGAATGCCCACTACCGAATGCCTGTGTTATTCCACCATTCATGATGCCTTCAGCAACTATTTCGGCTGCCTTTCTAATATTAGTTGCTTCTTCTTTCTCAATAATGTCGATTAATTCCTTTGCTTTATCAATAAATGCTAATCCCATCTTAAAACGCCTCCTCGTATTTTTAACCTAATATTTTGAGATTGTAGAAAACAATTCCTAATACCATTACAAATAAAATTGCCTTTGTTGAAGTCATTTTTTTATGCCCAAGTAGTCCATAAACTAAAGCTACTAATAATACAGGAATTAACGATGGCATAATTTGATCTATCATTTCTTGCATTTTCAATGTGACTTCCCCTGATTTATAGACATATGCCACTTTTGCATTAACCACCGTTGGTATTAGTGCTCCTACAACGGTTATCCCAAGCAAGACAGCAGCATCGGTTAACGCGTTAAGTCTGTCGGCAAATTCTGTTACTAATTTAGCTCCCTGCTTATATCCAAGTGGCAACAAAGTGAAACGCAAGCCAATAATTAAAAGGTTAACCAACATCCACATCATTACGCCCGTAGGATTTCCTTTTAATGCCATGTATGAAGCGATCGAACCAAAAACAGTCGGAACAATAACCCCAAAAATAGTATCCCCTACTCCAGCAAAAGGCCCCATTAATCCTGTTTTTAAGCCTGTTATTACTTCTTTTGCTTCCTTTTTTTCTCTTTCTTCAATAGCCATATCCATGCCTAGGATTAAGCCACCCACCATTGGATTGGTATTGAAAAACTGATTATGCACACCCATCATTTCTTTTAGGTCATTGCCTTTATACAACTTCTGTAGCGTTGGTAAAATACTATACAAATAACCTGTCGACATCATCCGTTCATAATTCCAACAAATCTGACTGCATAACAACCAGCGAATATTCGCAGCCATTAAATCACGCTTATTAATCATATTAGCTTCAGTCTTCATATTCGCCATCTTCATTCTCTCCTCCATCCATCGTTATATTGCTTCCCGCCATTACAGGTACAGCTTTTATACTCTGTTTAAAATAGATAATAGCAAGTGCCACACCTATTAAAGCAACACCTAGCATTGGAACATTTAGATAAGCTGCTGCTACAAATCCAATAATTAAATATGCAACAAATTTGTTAGTAGGAAGGTAGCGAAGTAGAATAGCAATCCCGACTACTGGCAAAATGCCACCAGCAACTTTAAGACCGCCCATTAACCAATCAGGCATTTCATTTACAATAAAATTAACCACACTTTTCCCAAAAATCAACATAATAAAGACTGGAATAGCACGAGATAGCCCCCAAGGCAAAGCACCTAGTAAAATGTTGCGTTTTACACCGCGAATATTTCCCATTTCAATATTTTTATCTACTCGATGTAAGAAGAATGTATTTGTAAATCTTGCAAGAACATCGAGCTGTACCATCAATAAGCCCACCGGAACAGCAATTCCAATCGCAAACTCTGCATTTTGATTTGATATTGCCGCAAATGCAGTTCCTACAATCGCCCCTGTGGTAAAATCTGGTATGGAAGCCCCTCCATAAGTACCTACTCCTAATACCATTAGTTGTAATGTAGCTCCAATCGCTAAACCGAGTGTAACATCTCCCATAATGGCTCCAGTTACTGTCCCAATAATGACTGGATATTGACAACCAATATTCAATGATAGCGAGTCAATAATCGAATAGAAAGCTAATAAAACCAACAATACAATTTGCCAGACAGCTAAATCCATCGTGCTCCCTCCTTATTATTCTTATATTTCAATCAATTTCGAAAAATCAACAATATCATCGCTCGGGACCATTTGCGCATTAAGCTTCACACCGTTGTTTTTTAAGAAAAGGAAGTCCTCCACATCTTTCTCTGTTACACCAATAGATTTTCTAATTTGCTTCGAACCCTGCTTCGCGGACATATTCCCGACATTCACTGAATCGATTTCTACACCGTTCTTCACTAAGCCAACTAACGCAGAAGGAGATTTTACAATTAGAAATACTCGTTGATCTTGATATTTACCGTTTAGAATGTTTTTAGCGGCACCTTCTACTGTTAAAATACTTAATTTCATCCCTGCTGGTACAGCTGTTTTTAATGCCATCTTTTCAAGATCACTTTTAACTACAGCATTATCAACAATCATAATACGGCTTGCTTTCACTGTATTTACCCACATCGTTGCTACTTGGCCGTGAATTAACCGTTCATCTATTCTAATGTGTTTAATTCCATATGCCTTCATTCTTCTTCCTCCCCTTCTTCACTAAGTTCCACGTCACTCCATTTTGGCGCTTGAACTAGCTGAACTGCATTTTTTGATTCTAGGATGATCGAATCTATATTCTCCCCTAAACTAGCCATTATTAGCATGCTTAACGACAGCCCTGCAATAACTTGGATATCTTCCGTTTGCGCTAAGATTAACGCGGCGTTGCAAGGTGTCCCTCCAACAATATCAACCATAATGATTATGTTCTCTTCTTCACAATCTTCTATAGCTGATTTGTATGCAGAGACAACATCTTCAATCCCCATTTCTTCTGTAAAAGCAATCGCAGTGATATGTTCGGTTTGTCCAGTGATCATTTGGCAACTTTTCTTAGCCTCTATAGCATAGTTTCCATGGGCAGCAATGATATATCTCATAATTGGCCTCCAATCGTCATGATAAAAATGAGAAATAATAATGGCTGTTTAGGGCATCCCCCCTTTCAAAGAGACTTTCGTTATTGTTTCTTTTTCTCAATCTCAATAAAGTAGCGATCATGGCAAATAAAACTCTCGATATATTCATAAGGCTTGTCTTCCGGTACAAAAGTGATTCTTTCAATTTTATACACTGGCTTTGATGCGTCTATTTGCAACAATTCAATGATTTCTTCGTCTTTAACTGGGAACTCGATTTTAATTCTTTCTTTCATTGCCTCATCCAATATATTGATCCCGTATAATTCTTTGATTGCATGAGATAGAGAAGCAAAAAATTCTTTGTTCGAGAAATCTACATTCATCAAATTGCTTTTTGCAATATAGTTGTTTTGGATTGCCCAAGGAATATCGTCGATCAAACGCAATCTTTTGAAATGAACAATACGATTTTTTGGCTTTAACTTCAATTTCTTCGCAATACGAGCATCTTCTATTTCCTGGATAGAAATGACTTTCGTTAATTCATTGCTAATGTCTCTTAAATTATTGAACTTTTTTTCCCGAGGAATATTGGAAAATTCATTAAAAATGACTTCTTTATTCATGATTGATTTACTGACATATGTTCCTTTTCCCTGATACCTTGTTAATACTCCTTCCCGAACCAATTCGTGCAAAGCTCTAACAACAGTTGTATTGCTGACATTATATTTTTCCTTTAGCTCCCCTTCTGAATATATTTTTTCTCCTGGCTTAAAATAGCCCGCATTTATCAATGCTTTTAAATCATCGATAATTTGCTTATATTTTGGTACTGCCATCTTTACACTCCTAATTAGGTTTATTTCAAAAAATATGATATATTATTACAAGATAACTGGTTAACGCGTTAAGTTACAATTTGATAATACCATCGTGTCATTCATATTGCAAGTGTTTTCAAAGGAGGAATTTTAAATGTTAAATTTTGACGATATTCCACATCGTAACAATACTTTTTCTGAAAAATGGGATTTACGGAAAGAAGTTTTTGGCACTGAAGAAGTAGTACCGTTGTGGGTAGCGGATATGGATTTTCGTTGCGCAGATGAAATCTTAGCTGCTATCACCGAAAGAACAAAACAAGGAGTGTTAGGTTATACTTACCCTCCAGCTGAGTTATTTCATGCTATCCAATACTGGCAAGAAACTAGAAATCAGTGGCAAATAGAAAAAGAAAACTTGATCGTAAATAATACCGTTATTTCATCACTTAATGCCCTATTAAGAGTCCTGTCTCAAAAAGAAGATTATATTATGATGTGCACACCTGTGTATTTTCCTTTTTTCCACACTGTAAATAAACTGAACCGAAAAAATCTTTTTTCAAAACTAGTATTATCCAATAACAACTATACTATGGACTGGGAAGATATTGAACAGAAAATGCAGCAGTATCAGCCAAAAGTATTTTTGTTGTGTAATCCACATAATCCTAGTGGCCGTGTTTGGAAAAAAGAGGAGTTAGCAAAACTTGCCCAACTATGTCAACAATACAATGTAGATATCATTTCTGATGATATTCATAGCGATATTCTCTTTCAAAAAGGAAGCTATACCCCAGCAGCAGTAGCCTATCCGGAATATCGCAATCATATTCATACTCTTTCAGCTCCAACAAAAGCATTTAACTTTGCAGGTTTAAAGTCTTCTTTTGCAATTATTTTCAATGAAAAAATAAGACAAGATTTTCAACTGAAGCAACAAGAGTTAGGCTATCATAAACTTAATATTTTTGCCATTGAAGCAACGATTGCAGCTTATCAGCATTGTGAATATTGGCTTGATCGTTTAAATCTTTATTTAAAAGATCATTATGCATGGGTTATGTCCGAGATGAAAGGCACCAGCTTAGAATTGATTCAATCCGATAGTACATTTTTAATATGGGTCAAATATGCAAACTCTGCATGTTCTGAACAAGATATTTTCAACAACTTCATTAAACATGGACTAGGTGTACAAATGGGATCACAATTTGGACCAGGCGGCGAAGGATTCTTTCGTGTCAATATTGGAACTGGCAGACCGTTATTAAAACAACCTATCCAAACTTTAAAGAAACTTTTCTCTTATTGACACGTAAACACATGAAAACCTGGTACTAATGTTTGATTTAGCAGCTAATATTAGTACTAGGTTTTCAAACATTTTTACCTTGTCAGTTTGAATAGATGATCTGATAACCTTTTGCAGCCCTCCCATTGAACCTTTTTTGCGTTATCAAAATGGTTTTCAACTCTTCCTCTGATAACATATACTGAAACGCATATTGCGATACTATCGTTCATTTTTTTTAATCATCTATTCTATTAAATACACCTTATCCCCTGCTCGTATCGTTCCTGTTTTAACAACGGAGGCATAGACGCCAAAATGGTTTTTTCTTTCCTGAACAACCGTTTTTAATAAGGCGGGATCACGTTTTGCATCTTCTGGATCTACTGTAATAATCATGCAGCGCTCACAGTGTCTTTTGACGTAAAGTTCTACCTCTTCGCCGATTTTCAGTCGTTTCCCAAACCATGTTTCCTCTATAAAAGGGATTTTTTCATTTAACGAAAAAAGCAAATTTGGCCGGAAGCGACGATAATCAACGTCGTTGCCCCACAATTCCTTTAACTTTTGAATAGAAGCATCTGTGACAAATTGAATATGCTCCTCCTCGATAGCACCTAATGGAACTGCTGTTGGCGTATATTGCGTACGCGATACTTTCCGTTTTGCTAGTTGTTCCATCTCACGAATCAATGCTTCATCATCCCAATTAAGCAGTTTTCCGTCTGGTGTCATTACCTCTACTTTCGGATATGCTGCTAATGATTCTATCCCGTTAAACCTTGCTTTGTAACGTACCATCTCTGGGGCCTGTGTAATCGTTAAAAACTTTCCCCGCCTTTTTTCATCTAAAAACGCATGACTGCGGTCGCCATATAGACCGTAGCTCATGACAGTTGTTTCCTGCACCTTTTCCCCTGAAAATGATTTGACAGGATGACGAGTAATTTCTTCCAAATATCCAACGAACATTGAAACTTCCTCCTTCTCATTTATTTTACTATATTTAGTCATTTAGTAGATGGATTTATTGCTCCATATTTTTGAATTTGTCAACAATTCAATCGCTAACAGGGATGCATCTAACTTGATTGAACTAAACTCCATGTTATAATAGAGTTAATGTTCTGTTATTTTAGTTAACTTTTTATGTAAATTCAATAAAATGAAAAGGAGATAGTACTCATTGACAAAACACCCTCAACGATCCCACGACTCTTTGTTTAAAGAATTGATTTCATCTTTTTTAGAAGAGTTTGTCCTCGCTTTTTTCCCAGAAGTGTATGAAGAAATTGACTTCCGCAAAACAACTTTGCTCCCGACCGAGCATATTACGGATATGATCGATGGAAATGTATATCGGGTTGACCTTCTCTTTAAGACCACTTTAAAATATGAAGACGCCTTCATCATTATCCACATTGAGCCTCAATCATCCTATAAAAAAGGATTCCAAGAAAGAATGTTCCGGTATTTTAGCCTGCTTTATGAAAAACATCGAAAACACGTGATTCCAATTGCCATTTTCAGTTATAATAAGATGAAAAAAGAAGAAACAACATTCTCCATCAAATTCCCGTTTCTATCCGTCTTACATTTTGAATTTTTAGCTTTACAATTACGCAGAGAAAATTGGCGCAGCTACCTCAAACAACCAAACCCAGTTACAGCAGCACTTCTTTCAAAAATGGGCTACAAGCATAAAGAAAAAGTCGAAGTAAAAAAAGGATTTTTGCGAATGTTGGTTAAACTACAAATAACAGAAGCACAAACAAGGCTCGTCACCCGTTTCTTTGAATCTTATTTAATTTTAAACAGTGAAGAAGAAAAAAAATTACTAAAGGAAATTCCTTTATTAGAAAAAAAGGAGGCAAAAAAAATCATGGAGTTAACTACTTCTTGGGAACGGAAAGGAATGGAAAAAGGCAAGTTGCAAGGAAAAATGGAAGGGAGACTAGAGGGCAAGTTAGAAGAGAAAAGAAACTTGGCCAAAAAACTATTAATTGATGGTTTTCCTCTTACTAAAGTTGCTGAACTGACGGAATTATCTGAAGAACAAATGACCGAAATCACAAAATAGACCCCCTACTTTCGTTGAACTTCAAACATATCATTAGCTAAAAATGATATTGACTCACATCATTTTACATTTTCCTGGTAAAAGCCGCTCTTAATATTTAATGGAGCGGCTTTTATCGTTGCCACCTTCCCCTTTCATCACTTTTTAATATTTTTCCAAAAAACTGTAGGGGGTTGTTGTTGGCCTTCGTCTATTTATGTAGAACGACATTTATAGGGAGGATACATATGACTACTGTTATGTTAGATGTAAAAGAAGTCGATAAAATATATGGTGAAAAGGTAACGTTTCATGCGTTAAAGAAAGTATCTTTTCAAGTGAATAAAGGTGAATTTGTTGGTATCATGGGGCCATCAGGAAGCGGGAAAACGACGTTGCTCAATACAATTTCAACTATTGATTCCCCGACTAGCGGCACAGTGACAATAAATGGCAGCAATCCATATCATTTAAAAAAGGACGGTTTGGCTCATTTTCGCCGCAGAGAGCTAGGGTTTGTTTTTCAAGATTTTAATTTGCTAGATACGTTGACTGTGAGGCAAAATATTTTGTTGCCGCTCACGTTGGATGGCCGCAGTAGGAAAGAGATGGAAAAGCGTCTGCAGGATATTGCCCATCATTTAGGGATTGAGGGAATTTTGCAGAAAAGAACTTTTGAGATTTCGGGTGGTCAAGCACAGCGGACAGCCATTGCTCGCGCCGTTATTCACGATCCAAGTATTGTCTTAGCAGATGAGCCGACAGGAAATTTAGATTCTAATGCGAGTGAAGATGTATTATCCATTCTACGGCAATTAAATAAACAAGGGGCAACGATGATCATGGTCACGCATGATGCGTATGCTGCAAGTTTTTGTGATCGGATTTTATTTATTAAAGATGGTAAGCTGCGGGCAGAAATCAAGAGATCAGCAACACAGGAACTATTCCAGAAAGAGATTTCCGCAACACTTTCTTCATTAAGGGGGAGTGAGGCATGAGCATGAAAGACCTTGCGCTTAGCAATGTAAAGAATCGCAAGCGTTCCTATGGCGCTCATTTTTTTAGCAGCTCGTTTGCGGTGATGATCTTTTTTATTTATGCGATTCTTATTTACCATCCGCAATTAAAAGATGGCATTCAGGCAACAAGTCCAAGTATGGCAAAGTTTGCGACGATGGGCATGCAAGTATCACAATACGTGATTGTGATCTTTTCCTTCTTTTTTATCATGTATTCTGTTAGTGCGTTTTTACAAACACGCAAAAAAGAATTTGGTCTCATGATGATGCTAGGAATGACTAATCGCCAATTAAATCGCTTGCTTTTTATCGAAAATATGATTATCGGCTGCTTGTCGATCGTGACTGGTATTGCAGCTGGTTTGCTGTTTTCCAAAGTGTTTTTATTCGGAGCGGAGAAACTGCTTATGCTTGATAAAGGATTGAAATTTTTTATTCCTTGGAAAGGCGTCGGTTTAACATTCGGTATCTTCTTTCTCGTGTTTATGATTATTTCTTTATTTACCTCGCGTTTTGTCCGTGTAAATGAAATGATAGAATTGCTGAAAGGCGATCGCAAGCCGAAAAAAGAACCGAAACCATCGATTTTCCTTTCATTTTTAGCACTGCTTTTTATCGGGGCTAGTTATATACTTGTGTATCTGTTTGCGACAGAACCCTCGTTTGCAGAATTGCATATTTTATTGGCTGTCGTGTTATTTGCCATTATCGGAACATACTTTTTGTTTAGCCAGCTTAATGTTTTCGTCATGAAAAAACTACAGAAAAATGAAGCTTTGCTCTTTAGAAGAACAAATATGCTGACGATTCCAGAATTGACTTACAGAATGCGTGATAATTCGAATATGTTCTTTATGATTGCGATTGTTTCTGCAGTCGCGTTTACAGCAGTCGGGACTATCGCTGCTGCCGGCAATCAAGTGAATCTAGTGAAAACTGGAAATCCATATGCTGTGTACTATCATTCCTACGGCAATAATGAACAAGAAAATGAGCATGTGGCCCTGATTGAAAAAGAAATGTCGAATGCTGGTTTCGCTAACAAAAAAGCCCATTTGGCTATCAAGCCACTGCTACATGTAGAAGGTCAAAATTATATGGAAGTCATGTCGGCCTCTACTTTTAATAAAGCCTCGCAGCTTTTTAATGGCCAACAAATATCGCTATCAGAAAATGAAGCTGTCCTCATTCCAGGAACCATCATGAATGATGTAGATTTTAAAACTACAGCAGATGGAATGGATACACTTCTTATCGGAGAGCTGAACGAAGAACTCCAAGTATCTGATATGATCAATGAACTTATCGTTCCACAATACCAGTTTTCAAACATCATTGCGGTTATTCCAGACGACATATATGACCGCATCCCTACTTTTACACAAGAAGAGGATGATTTTAGAAGCGAGCAACAATTAATCGGCTATGTAGTAGATGATATTTTAACAACAACAAATGTGTCACAAACCATTTTTGATAAAATTTATCAATCTGAAGATGTGATGTATAACGGGTCATTCTCTTTTCATTCGTTAGCGCAAGATTACATCATGTCTAAGCAAATGAATGGCATTTTACTCATTGTTGGTTTACTCGTAGGTATTGTGTTCTTTGTCAGTGCTAGTAGTTTCATATACTTCCGCCTTTACTCAGACGTAGACCGCGACCGTAGACAATATCGAATGATTTCGAAACTAGGATTAACACGCAAAGAATTGAGTAAAGTGTTGACAACGCAGCTCTTTATTTTATTTTTTGCCCCTATCATCGTCGCTTGCATCCATAGCGGAATGGCATTTTTCGCATTGCAGCAATTGTTGAAGGATATGTGGTCCATTGCCGGCACTACTTTGATCGTTTTAGCCTTCTTCCTTGCGCTGCAAATCGTTTATTATCTCATCATCCGTTGGCGCTATGTGAAGATGATGCAGCGGGAGCTTGTCTAAATCAGTTAATCACATTGTATGGAGTCTTCCTCTCATCATCAGCTTTGGTATGAGGAAGTACTCCTTTTTCACTTTTATCATCTTTACTTTACCTAGCAACGATAATAGAATAGAGGGAAAAAACGACTGTTTATTGGAGAGGGAGAAATGAATGGATCAATACGATTTAAAAATAAAAGAATATATGAAGAAAACGAATATGGATGCAGAACATCTTGTCTTAAATAAATCATGTCACACTGTAGCGGAAGCTGCCGAAGCAGTCAATGCATCTATTCATCAATTTGTTAAAAACATTTGTATGATAGATCAGGATGGAAATTTGATCGTTGCCATTGTAAAGGGGGAAGATCGGGCTAGTACTTCACGAGTAAGTAAAGCAATGAATATAGAAAGGCCACGGTTAGCTGACGAAAATGAGGTACTAGAAGGTACAGGCTATCCAGCAGGCGGTGTTCCCTCTTTGGGCTATGATGCAATCTTTTTAATTGATCCGAACGTAGCGGAACTGGAGGAAATATACACAGGCGGCGGCTCCACTCATTCTTTAGTAAAAATAAAGGTAGAACATCTACTAAAAATAAACAAAGGCAAAATCGTTCGTGTACGGAAGTAAAAAACACAAATCTGCATTTTACAAAATAAGTACTTAAACAGGTAGAGAAAAATTTCTCCACCTGTTTTTGGTATGTCCTCGGGCGATAAACAGCGTAATTTCCGCTTATAAACCGGTGAAATTGCCTTATAAAATAATACATTTAGTTGGTAACTAACCCACTCCCATTGGCTAATTCTTCCCGATTGTCATCGCCGCTTCTACTTTTCCAATCTCCGCTTTTGGGCTTCCTTTCATTACCGAATAAAGATAACCGCTTATGCCGCCGACAAACATTGGAATAAGCCAGGCAACTCCCTGTTCGTATAATGGCAGAAAACCGCTGTCGTTAATCCTGTTAATAGAATAACAATGCCATTCCTGTTGAAGCGAGAATTATGCAGCTACAAATAAAATTCTTAAGGAAATGGTCGAGAGAAAAACTTTTCGCGAGGATTTATATTATCGTTTAAATGTTCTCTCCCTCTCCATTCCGCCCCTTAGAGAGCGAAGCGAGGATGTTTTTGCCTTTTGGGAACGTAGTCATTCGCTCTTCGCTCCTTTGCATGCCTCAGCAAGTTTGGAATAGTAGTCCACAAAGATACTTGTTATGCTGCCTATAAGAGCACTCCCAATAATATCTGACGGATAATGATGTCCAACCCAGATGCGTGAAAGTCCTGTCAACATCGACAATCCCCACATGATCATGCCGAGAAATCGGTCGCGAAGAAAGATAGATGTAGAGATAGCAAACACAAGTAACGTATGTTTGCTCGGAAAGGAAGAATTCGTTTTTGCAGGAATAAGAATCCCTACGCAGCGATTGATAAACGGACGAGGCCTAAAATACATTATTTTCATTACTATGTGAATGATCATCGTCACAATTGCAGATGTTATTGCATTTGTAGTCACTTTTTGCGAGCATTTTCGGAACCACATAAAAATCAACACAATCATAAATACAAACCGAATTTTATTTGAAATCAATATCATCAGCATATCCAATGGTGTACAACGGCCTGCCAGTCCATTGATCGCCCGAAACATTTTGTCGTCCATTACTTGCAGCTCCTTTTTATTCGATATGCTTATTGTTGCCTTTGCTAAGTAAAAACATGTAGGAACTTTATTGGTAGAAACTTATCTTGTCCATATATGAAAAAACCGATTTTTTCTATAGTTAGAAAAAATCGGCTGTCTTGTTTTAATGAATCGTATCTTGTCCTTCTAAAATTTTGGCTGTCTTTTCACCTTTAGATTTGTTAATAAGGACGATCCCAAAGATTACTAAAAACAGAGCGAAAATTTTAAAAAAGCTCAAATTCTCTCCGAATAATATAACACCAATAATAGCCGTTAATGCAGTTCCAACGCCAGACCAAGTCGCATAGGCAACAGACAATGCCATACTTTTAAGTGCTAAACTCAAGAAAAAGAAAGATGCTAAGAATCCAATGATTACACCTATGCTAGGTCCTAATCGGGAAAAAC
Organism: Bacillus chungangensis; assembly: GCF_030812995.1. Taxonomy (GTDB): domain Bacteria; phylum Bacillota; class Bacilli; order Bacillales; family Bacillaceae_C; genus Bacillus_CF; species Bacillus_CF chungangensis. The sequence continues at coordinate 25,493 of NZ_JAUSTT010000030.1, forward strand.
CATTTGATAATTTTAGCATTGATGATCCGAATAACTCACATGTGATAGCAAACGCTAAATAAAGAACACCTTTCATCAGACTTCTCCCTTGTCTTTAATTCGTTAAATTTAATAAAGCGAGACCAACGACTAAGATAATGATCCCTGCAACACCTTGCTTGCTTATTTTTTCTTGAAAGAAAAGAACGCCTATTAGCGCGGTTAAGATAGTCCCTAAACCACTCCACGCAGCATAAACAAAACCTAAAGGAAGAGTTTCCAGTGTTATGCCAAGTAAATAAAGGGCTAATCCATATCCCGCTAGTACACCCAACACAGGAAAAAAACGTGCAAAGCCGTTTGACAACTTCAGCATCGTTGATCCGAAAACTTCTGATACAATGGAGATTCCTAAAAGCAAGTAGGCGATCATTGTTGTTCATCCTCCTCTACTCTTTTCAAAGAGGTACCGAAAATGTATTATTTTTGTTGATTAATCTTAACACGCAATAAAACCGTCTTGACTAGACGGCATAGCTGCATTATATGATAAAGTAAATAAACGATCAACAGAAAAAAATCCCATTACGTAAACATTTTTTAACACCATTTTACTTTGCACTAAAATAGATTCATCATGTACGCGCATATCAAACATCATATCGGTCAGGCTCATCTAATCTCGTGCTTCTTTCCTTTTTCATCATCAAAAAAAGGTAAATAGTATATATAATGGAGAGCGCCAAAACAATCAATAAAAGTGTAAAATATTGGGTGGCACTCTCGGATTTATTACTAATAGAATTGAAAAAGTTATTAACAAAATGCCAGATCATGCCTGGAATAATACTGTTGGTAATAAGATACAGCTGCGCAAGTAAAATACCGATTAAAATAGCAAAGACGACTTGAACGATTGTATCTATCATTGACTTTCCACCTATGATATTAACGCTATGTAATAGTCCAAATATAACTGAAGAAACAATGATTGCAAAATGAATTCCCTTCGGTTTCAATGCATTTATTAAGAAACCTCTAAATAATAGTTCTTCTATAAAAGCAATAAAAATCATCATCATCGCATACATAAATATGTCCAACAGCGACAATTCTTTATTCAAACCTTCAAACAATACGAAGCAAGGAATGATAAATATAGGGATAAAATAGAGTACCTTTTTTGCCTGCAAGCGGCTAATAGCTTGAAAACCATAATAAGAAAAGGCGTTTTTCTTTGTATATAAATATAATATGAGCACCATTGTCAACGCGAAAGAAGCTATACACTGCCCCCTACTCGGTTCGTACTCTAATATCGAAGCAATGGCTGCTCCGCCGGAAATGATGACAAGATATAGTAGGACCCACATAAGCGCCTGATAAAAGGAAGGTTTCATATACGAATCTCCTATTCCGTTATTTCTACATGAGAAAAAGCTTCAAAAGCTTGATTCAAATGTGTAATGATTTCCTCGTTTGACAATTTAATGTTGTTCGTTGCAATCATTGTGGCAATCCCATGAGTAAAGAGCCATATTTTCATAAAAATATCTTTTTGATCGCCTAATGATTTATCTTCGCTATCCCCGCTATTTGGAATCATCTCTAAAATAAAAAAATGCTCTTTGTTATTTACCAAATCGTATATACTATTCATTTGCAGATTGTTAGACAGAAACAACATATGAAAAAAATTACTTTCATTTTTTGCAAATTCAATATAAGCAACGCCAATTCGTAAAAAAGGATTTACATCAGGCATCTGATAATGAGTAAGATAGTCACCAAAATATTCATTAATGCGATGAAATAAATCACTTTTTACATCAGTCATATTTTCATAAATTCGAAAGATAGGCTGTGTAGAGCAATGTAAAGCCTCTGCAATCTTTCTCGCTGTAACAGATTCAAATCCATGCAATCTAGTCAATTCAAAAGCAGTATTTAAGATATCTTCTCGAGAGATTTTTTGTTTTGGCGGCATGGATATCGTTCCCCTTTAAATAACACTCGTTATATAACATATGTTATTTTATTAAAATTTTTACGTTTTAGCAAGGAAAATTAATTATGTGGGGCATCATACTATTTTCTAGTATGGAGATGAAAATTGCAGACATGATTAAATATTGATAATATGAAACTTCCATTAGTGAAGGGGCTTACTGAAATTTTTCTAAATACTTTCACATTTGCTTTCACTAATCCCAAGAAAAAAACGAACTTATAACCTTAATCGTGTGATTGGAGTGATCAACGTTGGTGTCCTCTAAAAAAGAAAATCCATCTGGTATCGAAATAGTTGCATATGACGAGAAATGGGAAAAAGCTTTTTCATTATTAGAGAACGTTTTAGTGAACGCCCTAGAAGATTTAATCTTATGTATAGAACATGTAGGAAGTACAGCTGTTAAAGGGCTGGGAGCTAAGCCCATTATCGACTTAGACATTGTAATTGAAAATGATCAGCTTCTGCCTAATATTATTCAGCAATTAAGTCGTTTAGGGTATATCCATGAAGGTGATTTAGGCATAAAAGGGAGAGATGCCTTCGCTCGTCAAGATCGATTCGTTCCTTGGAGTGAGACGGGTGAACAGTGGATAGCGCATCATTTATATGTTTGCAGCAAAGATAATGAAGAATTGAAGAGGCATTTAGCGTTTCGCAACTTCTTGCGTGAACACCCTAAAGTGGCAGCAGAATACGAACTTTTGAAAAGAAATTTAGCTAAAAACGCAAAAACTCGTGCAGCGTATACAGAAGGAAAGAGCGCTTTTGTGGAGAGGATATTGAGGAGCTGTGATGAATGAGAAATTTTGATCGTTTACAGCGCTGTATGTTCATTCGGTGATGTTCAACTGTTTATTACATAATCTCTTAAAAACTTGATCACATTTTTATCTACCTGTGCTGCTCCCTTGCCGATCCAAATCAAATGTCCACAAGTGTCCACAAAACAGATTTTAGAGCCCCTCCATTTTGATCGCTGTTCGTTCATCTAGTATATCATGCAGGAAACTTTCGTCATGTAATACTATATATGCCAACATACTAGTAAAACTTTTGGTATAAAGTAATCTGTGCTATAGTCACAATAATAAAAATACCTGTCATAAGTGAGCAAGGAAAGACCGGATCATTGGCCAATCTTTTCATAAGATAGAGTACGAAGGAGGAAGTCGTTTTGGAAGCATTACAGCGAATGAATGATAGCCTAGATTATATGGAACAGCATTTAGTAGATGCTTTCTCCATTGAGGAAGCTGCAGCGTTATCGTGTATGTCGAAATTTCATTTTCAACGGATGTTCCAGATGTTAACGGGTATGACAGTTGGCGAGTATATGAGAAAAAGACGATTAACCCTAGCTGCCCAAGACTTAGCAAATTCGCAAATGAAAGTGATAGAAGCTGCTTTGAAATACGGTTATGAATCGCCAGAGTCGTTTTCAAAAGCTTTTCGGAAATTGCATAGCATCTCCCCTTCGGAGGCTCGCTCGTCAGGCCAATTGCTTAAAGCCTTCCCACGACTTTCCTTTCATATTCAATTGAAGGGAGCAATCGAAATGAACTACAAATTAGTAGAGAAAGAAGCTTTCACGATTGCCGGAAAAGGTTTGCGCCTAAAAATGGGAGACAAGAAAAACAATGAGGTCATTCCTGCTTTTTGGGAAGAGTGCAACACGAACGGATTTTCAGAGCGTCTCGAACAACATGCTGGTGAACTAGGCGTTGTCGGCGCATGTATGGATTTTGATCATGAGGCCGAAATGTTTACTTATTTTATTGGAGCAGAAGATACATCAAAACATATGGATGATCATAGCGAGTTGAAAAACATTCCAGCAGCAACATGGGGAGTCTTTGAAGTGATTGGTCCTATGCCGAATGCAATTCAAGAGGCATGGCAGCGGATTTTCCATGAGTGGTTTCCATCCACTGGCTATGAGCATGCTGGAGGCATGGAGTTTGAAGCCTATTCCCCCGGCGATCCATTTGCAGATGACTATCGCACCGAAATTTGGGTGCCAGTGATAAAAAAGAAATAAAGTGAAACTTTCATGAGTGGGAGTTTTTCTCTCATTCCCCACCTAGACTGCTTCGATTCCTCTTACTTCCCGAGGTGGGGGTTTTACTCGTCAGTTAGATGTGGGATAAACACTGAACTGATTCAAAAGTCTTTTTGACATTTTGGGTCAGTTTTTGTTTTAGCATACTTGCCCATTGTGAATAGTAAAAAATAAAGTCAATCGTTTCTCAATGCCTCGCCATGAGGCGGAGTCTACCTGCTTAATGCGGGACAAATCCGAGCGTTGATTCACGCTTGACGAGTCTGACATCTAATTCTACTTGCAGTGTTTCATCCGCCTTTTTCTCAATTAAATGAATCAGTTTATTCGTTGCAGCAACACCTACTTCATAGATTGGCTGTTCTATTGTCGAGATTTCCGGTTCTACCATATTCGTAAGCTCTATACCGTCAAAGCCAACGATTGCTATTTCTCTAGGTACATCGAAATTCAATAATTTTAATGCTTTTATAGCGCCAATTGCCATTAAATCATTTGCAAGGAAAATGCCATCAATATGTGGATTTTTTAGCATTATTTCATTTGTAATCGCTTTTCCGCTTTCAAAAGTAAAATCGCCCTCATAAAGAATCAGGTCTTTTTCTGGAAATCTTTTGCTGATTGCATCAGTGAAGCCGCGAACGCGATCAATTGATGGGAGATATGATTTAGGGCCGCTAATGTGCGCAATATGTTTGCAGCCTATTTCAATTAAATGTTCTGTCGCTAAAGTCGCCCCTTTATAATTATTGATTTCGATAGAATGATAGGCATCGTTATTTGCCGCTCTATCTATTCGAACGAAAGGAACATGCAAACTTTCGATAGTCTGTAAAACTTGATGATTGAAATGAAAGGAAGCGATAATAAAGCCGTCAATGTACCTGCTTTGCAAGTTTCTCCAAAAATGATTGTTTTCTAGTTCCCTTTCCTCTGTATTGATAAGGACAATGCTATAGCCTTTTAATCTAGCTATTTCATCGATCGCAACAACAAGTTCTGGGAAGAAGGGGTTTTTGATGTCTGGAATGATTAAAGCAATCGTATTTGTTTTCTTTCTTGCGAGGCCTCTTGCAATCTCATTTGGTTGATAGTCTAGCTGTTTCATTACTTCTTTAATTTTATTTTCAGCACTTTCGCTAATATAACCATTTTTATTCAAGTAGCGAGAAACGGTAGCCACAGATACACCTGCTTCTTTCGCAACTTCTCTGATCGTTACTTTTTTTCTATTCACGGATCGTACTCCTCTGTTCATGTCCTTTTCTATCATATGAAAATGTGATCAATGAGGAAATTACCCTCATTGATCACCATACGTTTATTCTATATTTATTCTTTGATTAATTCCAATTCAACTGGAATAGAAGCTTCAACTTTTTCGCCTTTTAGCGATTGCACAGCAGCTTCAACTGCTTTTTTACCGATTAATTCCGGTTTTTGGGCAATGGTTCCTTTAAGCTTGCCATCTTGGACAGATTGTACAGCATCATCTGTTGCGTCAAAGCCGACAACTGCGATGTCTTTTCCTGCTGCTTCGATTGCTTCAAGGGCACCAAGCGCCATTTCATCATTATGAGCAAATACACCTTTAATGTCTGGGTTCGCTTGAAGGATGTTTTCCATTACCGTCAATCCTTCCGCACGGTTAAAGTTTGCTGTTTGTTTTACTACAACATCTAGTTGTTCTTTTGCCACATTGTTAAATCCTTCACCGCGGTCACGAGCCGCTGAAGATCCAGCGATTCCTTCAAGTTCTGCAACTTTGGCACCTTCGCCAACTATTTCAACTAAGAACTCACCTGCAATTTCGCCGCCGGCTGCGTTATCTGATGCGATGTGAGAAACAACTTCTCCCCCTTCAGCGCTGCGGTCAACTGTAATAACTGGAATACCAGCGCTATTTGCTGATTCAACAGCTGCTACAACGGCTTCAGAGTCTGTCGGGTTAATTAAAATCAAATCGACACCTTGTTGGATTAAGTCTTCAACGTCACTTGCTTGCTTTGATGCGTCATCTTGTGCATCAACAACTGTAAGGTCTGCACCAAGTTCTTTTGCCTTTTCTTTCGCCCCATCGCCTAATGTCACGAAGAACGGGTTATTCAAAGTTGAAATAGAAAATCCAATCTTATAGCTGCCATCGCTATCTTTAGATCCAGTTTCCTTCTTAGAGCCCGGTTCATCTGTCGAACAAGCGGCAAGAGCGAGGATGAGAGCCATCACTAAAACTAATTTTACTTTCTTCATTTTTTAATCATCTCCTTAAGCTGTTTTTTTGCGATCCAATAGAACTGCTACTAATATAACTGCACCCTTCACCACTTGTTGGAAGAAGGAGGATACACCAATAAGATTCAATCCATTATTTAATACACCGATAATCATGGCACCGATTAATGTTCCTACAATCCATCCTCGTCCGCCAGTTAAGCTTGTCCCGCCAAGAACAACTGCCGCAATGGCATCGAGTTCAAACATACTTCCAGCTGTCGGCTGAGCAGAATTGAGCCGAGATGTTAAAATCAACGATGAAAGCGCTGCTAGCATTCCCGTTAGCGCATACACATAGATTTTTACTCGATCCACGCTAATCCCCGATAAGCGGGAAGCTTCCTCGTTGCCACCTACAGCATATACACGTCGGCCGAATGTCGTCTTTTTCAAAAGAAAGTACAGTACACCAAAAGCGATTGCCATCGTTAAAACTGGAACTGGGATTCCTAAGAAATAACCTTTTCCTAACATTTTGAATGCTGCAGAATCTCCGAGTCCTGAAATTGGTTTCCCTTCCGTATAGACGAGTGTCAAACCACGGTAAATTGTCATTGTTGCAAGTGTCGCAATAAATGGCGCCACTTTTCCTTTTGTAATAATGATCCCATTGATCGCACCAAGTATTGCTCCGAGTATGAGCCCGATTAACATTGCGAGTATCGGGTCTGTTCCACCAGCCATGAGACCGGCTGTCACCGCACCCGATAATGCCAACGTCGATCCAACTGATAAATCAATCCCGCCAGTTAAAATGACAAACGTCATCCCAAATGCAATAAGCGCATTAATGGACACTTGTCTTAAAACATTTAACAAGTTGTTCAATGTTAAGAAACTTGGACTCATAATCGAAATAATAATGACGATTAGCAGGAGGCCAATTAATGGACCAATCTTTTTTAAAATGGACTGAGAATTAGTCTTGAACAACTTTTTCACCTCCAGTAGCATAATGCATGATACGTTCTTGTGTCATTTCTTCTTTCCGAAGATCAGCCATAAGACGCCCTTCATGCATGACAAGCACACGATCTGCCATGCCAATTATTTCGGGCAGTTCAGATGAGATCATCAAAATGGCTACTCCCCTTTCAGCAAGCTCGTTTATAATTGCATATATTTCTTTCTTTGCGCCAACGTCTACACCTCGAGTTGGTTCATCCAATATCAACACATTCGGCTCGATGCCAAGCCATTTTGCAATGACGATTTTTTGCTGGTTGCCGCCACTAAGCGATTTTGCTGCCTGGTTCGGACCAGATGTTCGAATATCTAATTTTTTAACCATCGTCTCATACAGCTGTTTCTCCCTGCTGTCTTGGACGATGCCATTGTTCGAAACTTTTTGTAAGTTCGTTAAGCTCAAATTATCTTTTATCGAGAAATCAATGATCAGTCCCTCAGATTTTCGATCTTCCGTCACGTAGCCGAAACCGAGTTTTTTCGCTTGCATCGGATTCGCAATTTTCACTTGTTTGCCATCGAGCAGAATTTCACCTTTATGGAGCTTCTTATAGCCAAACAAAGATTGAACGACTTCTGTTCTTCCTGCCCCCATCAATCCGGCAATGCCAAGCACTTCACCTGCTCGCAATTCAAAAGACACATCTTCAAAAAATCCATCTCTTGTCAGACCCTTGGCTATTAGCTTCACTTCGCCAATCTGAGCATTCCGTTCTGGAAAACGCTCTCCAAGTTCACGCCCGACCATCATTTGTACAATTTCATCAAATGATGTTTCTTTAATCGCTTTCGTACCGACGTATTGACCATCCCTTAGAATGGTGATCCGGTCACATAATGCGAATATTTCTTCCATACGGTGAGAAATATAAACGAATGACACGCCATTTGCTTGCAATGAACGAATAGTAGTAAATAATGTTTCAATTTCACGATCGGTTAATGCCGCTGTCGGCTCGTCCATAATAATGAGTTCAGCATCTGAAGAGGTTGCTTTTGCAATTTCGATCATTTGCTGTTTACCGACCGACAATTCGCGAGCGACTGTCGTCACATCAACATCAAAACCGAGTTCAGATAGTATTTTCTTCGCTTCTTTGTTCATTTCTTTCGTTTTCAAGATGCCGCTATTGCCGTATGTTTTTTCTTTCCCAAGGAATAAATTTTCCGCTACCGTCAAATCTGGCAAAATATTTAACTCTTGATGGATAACGGCTATTCCAAGTTGCTCCGCTTCTTTCGGATTTTTAAAGTCTACAAGTTTGCCGTTTACTTTTACCTCACCCTTATCACGCGTATACATTCCTGTTAAAATTTTCATTAAGGTTGATTTTCCGGCACCATTTTCCCCCATAAGAGCGTGTATTTCCCCTTTTCGTACAGAAAAATCAACGTCTTTTAGGACGGGATTACCACTGAACGATTTATCAATTCCAGTCATTTCAATCATCATTTTCACCTACTTTCAGAATATAACGCCTGATTGCAGCACAATATTGGCAAAAGGTGTCGCCTCACCTGTACGGATGATGACTTTTGATTGGGTTGTTAATGCTTTTAAATCGCTATGCGGCATTTCGGCTACAGTTGACACTGTTTTTTTAATCGCATGGTACATTTCTGCATTCGAACGCTTCATTTCGCTTGCTATAAATGCACTCTCGACTTCCAAGTCTTTCAGCACATGTTCAAAAATGTCCATAAAAGATGGTTTTCCTAATGCATAAGATAAGTCAATACATGGTACATCCTTTGGAATAGGCAACCCACAATCCGCAATCGTTATTTGATCTGTATGTCCCAGTTTTGCAAAAACAGCTGCAAGTTCCCTGTTCAATATTCCTTGCTTTTTCATCAGCTTTCCCCCCTTAATCGCTGCTCCACTTCAGCACGTGTTGGCATACCGCCTTGTGCACCAAATTTTTCAACGGAAAGAGATCCAGCTGCATTCGCAAACTTAACCGCCTCTTTCAAATCGAAGCCTTCAACGATTGCATATGCTAAAGCTCCATTAAACGTATCGCCTGCTCCCGTCGTATCAACGACATTTGTTTTGAACCCTTCGACGATGACATGCTTTTCTCCGTCAAAAAAGCGAGCGCCTTCGCTGCCGAGTGTAACGATAAGTTGATTTGGATAACGTTCCAAAGCAGCTTCCATGTTAACACCAAAAATATGTTCACATTCAGTCTCATTTGGCGTTAAAAATGTCGTGTATGCAAGAAATTCCTTTTGAAATCCACCAGCAGGAGCCGGGTTTAATAAAACAGGAATTCCAAGTTTGGCACAAAGTTTTAATGTATACATAATGGTTGGAATAGGAATTTCTTGTTGTATGATGACAAGTTGACTTTTTTGAATGATCTTTTTCATTTCTTCTATATAAGAGGGTGTCAATTCATAATTGGCTCCTGGAACAACGATAATGCGATTGTCACCACCAGATAGTAAAATATTTGCAATTCCAGATGCAACTGCATTGTTTTCTAGAACGCCATCACAATTTACCGAGTTTGCTTGCAAATTATCCCGCAACTCTTTGCCAAAACTATCTTTGCCGACACTTGCAATCATTTGTACATTCCCGCCAAGGCGGGCTGCCGCCACTGCTTGGTTAGCGCCTTTGCCGCCTGGAACGGTCGTAAACGATTGCCCGAGTATCGTTTCCCCTTGTTGGGGAAAGTCATCCGTTTGAACAACTAAATCCATGTTGATACTGCCGACAACTGTAATCATTCTTTCTCACTCCCTATCTGCCTTATCCAATGAGCTTCTACTGACAATTAGTATGCTCGACCTCATCATCACCTTTTTTTAAAACATTTCATATTTTCTCACTGCCGTCTTGCAACTTACGGCAATCATAAAATTTGATTTAAACGTCTAGTTTCACATTGTAAACCCATACCCTGGTGACAAGCTGCAATAATCTTTCATTATGTGTAACCGGTACCACATTTAGCTAAATAAAGTGAAACTTCCATCAGTGGGGATTTTCTCCCATCCCCATACAAAGGATCTAAAGCTAAAAACGCGACGTCCTCGAAAAAGGAAACCGCTTTTTCTTCGTGCGATGTATCACTACCGGAGCTTTCCTAGTCCTGTCGCAACGCTTGAGTGACCTACGTCCTGTAGGCCCGAACCAATCGGACATTTGACTTTCAGTTATCCCCCACCTAGACTTCTTTGATTCCTCTTACTCTTGAGGTAGGGGTCTTACTGCCAGTTAGATGTGGGATAAAGTAATTTCCAGCAAGTTTATTCGTTAACTTCGTTGTACCTATTACGACAATATCTGAATCTTATTGTATTTACACTTATTAGGAAATAGAATCCGCTTTCATATTATTGTGTAACCGGTAACACATTTCAATTATAATATAAACGATGAACAGAGAAAGTGTCAATGGTATTTTCATACTTTCATGATATTCTGCACAAGAAGACATCGATTATACGAATTTGCCAGCAAAAACCGTTCCCCTTTAGAGAACGGTTTTTGCTACCTTATGAAAGAACCTATTAAAGGGGTACAGCCAACATTTCGGAAATTTTGTACGCTAAGCAATATTAACTTAAAAAAGTCGAGTTCCTATACGCTAAGGGCCCAACTTTTTAAAATTGACTTGTCTAACTAAAGCCCCAGTTAGTCGAAGAACAACTTATACAAACTATCTTTTTAACTATTTGATGAAACTAACCTCCCCAATAAGCGACAGTTGATACTTAATTTTGAATTATATGGTATTGCACATAGGGTAGAAACTATGATAAGATACGTCTTATAAATTCAGTCACAACTAAATGTTTTGCTAGTATAGAAAAGGTATTATCTCACACTATAAAAAAGGGGAGTGTCAAGTCATGAAGAAAAAAATACTTACGTTTCTATCTATGGGCTATGGATACTCTACTGCCGTTTTCTTTTAGATATTCAGAAATTGGTGAAGTCTGTCTAAATTGATAAGAAAATGAGCAAAATTTTATAGTAGGTGAGGTAATAACATGAACGAAAAAATCATAAGAACAAATCCTGAATCTATGCCCAAACCCTTGGGTAACTATACTCATATCACTAGAGTGCCAAAAGATGCCGAGTTATTTGTAACATCGGGTCAAGTTGGAGTTGATATGGACGGTAATGTTCCTTCTGACTTTAACGAACAAGTAACAAACACGTTCGCAAATATTAAAAAAGTCCTTGAATCTGAGGAATTGAATCAGGATAATATTATAAAAGTAAACATCTGGGCAACAGAAGAAATAGATTGGGAACACTTAGATTCTAAGTGGAAAGAGCTTTTTGGAAGTGAATATCCAGCTATGACTATTGCTTATATATCTAAGCTAGGTTTACCAGAGTTGAAAATTGAAATTGAACTTTGGTGTGCAAAAGTTTAATAGTCTAAAAAGAGGCCGGGACATAACTAGCCAAAAATAATTAAAAAAGGTTCCAACCACCAAAACGGATGGTTGGAACCTTTTTTTATAGGTTATTTTTTTACTAAATGGCATGCTAGTTGTTTGGTAAGCGTAAAATAATCCCCACTTGTCAACCAGATGGGGATTATTTTACGCTGACAATCAAATTACAGAAGCAACGGGAATAAGTAAAACTTCAAGATTGGGAGAATTGTTTCGTTCATTTTTTGATCAATTAACGTATATTGGCAACAATATTTTTTTTATTCACTATTTTATCATTCTGTTAAAGCTGGTAAAATATTTTACAATATCCCACATTAGATAATCTGTTATGTACAATGTAGTTTTTTCCGAACAATGTGACTAATTTGTAAAATCATGAATGAAGCATATGAACGATTCGGTTTGATTATGCGGGAAGACGGTAAGCTGTAATTGATGATGAAATCAGAAAGGAGAGGGATAAGAAAATGACCATGATTGAAGAAGTGGTAAACATAGTGAATGATTTTTTTTGGAGTAAATTTTTTATTTATGTTCTTATTATCATTGGTTTATATTTTTCTTTTCGAACAAAATTTGTACAAATTCGTTTGTTTAAAGATATGGTACGTTTATTAGGGGAAGGGATAACAGATTCAGAAGTTAGAAAAAAGGGTGTTTCGTCTTTCCAAGCGTTTGCCATGAGTACAGCTTCGCGAGTTGGAACGGGAAATTTAGCTGGTGTCGCTATTGCGATCACACTCGGTGGACCAGGTGCAGTGTTTTGGATGTGGTTGATTGCTTTAATTGGTGCTGCCTCCGCTTTTATCGAGAGTACGTTAGCACAAATTTATAAAGTAAAAGATAAAAATGGATTTCGCGGCGGCCCAGCTTACTATATGGAAAAAGCTTTGAACGCGAGATGGATGGGAATTATCTTTGCTGTGTTAATCTCTATTAGTTTTGGTCTCGTCTTTAATGCGATTCAAACGAATACGTTAACTTTAGCATTTGAAGGTGCCTTTGGATTAGAGCGAAAATATGTTGGTATCGTGATCGCTGCATTAGTGGCAATTATTATATTTGGCGGTATCAAACGAATTGCTCGGGTAGCGGAAATATTAGTTCCATTTATGGCCGTTACCTATATTTTAATTGCTCTTTATATCATCGTAACCAACATCACTCTGCTACCGGGAGTTATTGCATTAATCTTTAAATCTGCATTTGGCATTGAACAAGCGTTTGGCGGCGGCCTTGGTGCAGCTATTATGCATGGGGTAAAACGAGGATTGTTTTCAAACGAAGCGGGGATCGGAAGCGCTCCAAATGCAGCTGCCATAGCTGATGTGAGCCATCCTGTGAAACAAGGGCTTGTTCAAACGCTCTCTGTGTTTACAGATACGATTTTGGTTTGTTCAGCAACAGCCTTTATTATTCTCATGTCAGATATTACACCTAAAGGGCAAGACGGCATCAAAATTACACAATTAGCACTAGAATCACAAGTCGGGAGCTGGGCGCCAGCGTTCGTAGCCATTGCGATCTTACTATTTGCTTTTAGCTCATTAATCAGCAACTACTATTATGGGGAAACGAATATTGAATTTTTGAATACACATCCATTTATTCTCCAAGGCTATCGAATTCTAGTAATAGGAATGATTTTATTTGGTTCTGTAGCAAAAATTGAATTAGTTTGGAATATGGGTGATTTCTTTATGGCGTTTATGGGCTTATTTAACCTGATTGCCATTCTACTATTAGGAAACATTGCGATTGCTGCCTTAAAAGATTATACGAAACAGCGAAAGCAAGGAAAAGATCCACAGTTTCATGAGAGTACAATTCCAGGCTTAAAAAATGTAGAATGCTGGGGAGATAAAGAATCATCAAAATGATACATTCTTTATAGAATTTTCTGATGAATGAGTAGTAGAGTCAAGAGATGGCTTAAAAAATGTTCAGTAGATCGCTTAGACGAATTGCCATAAAAAAACCGTTCCCCTTAGAGAACGGCTGTACATTATTATTGGTGTTTGTTGTTTGGGATAGCACAGTTACCATCCGTACAGCTGGCATCGTCTGAGCCTGACAGCTCTTGAAGCTTCGGTGCTGTTTGCGCTTCGTCCCAAGCCTTTTGCAAAGCACCGACAAATGTTTCAACTGGCTGTGCGCCCGAAATCGCATACTTTTCGTTTAAGACAAAAAACGGTACGCCGCGGATACCCATTTGCTGAGCCATCTGCTGATCTACTCGCACTTCATATCCATAAGCATTATCGTCCTGAAGCACAGCTAATGCTTCTTGGCGATCTAAACCGATTGATGCAGCAATATCAGCCAACGTTTCATGGCTGCCAATATGCTTTGATTCTGTAAAATGTGCAGATAGCAGCTGCTCTGTCAATGTGGCTTCTTTCCCTTTCGTTTCAGCAAATTTTGCCAAACGATGAGCAGCAAACGTATTGGTCGGGATCATCGTGTCAAAGCGAAACGTCAATCCCACAGATGCTGCCTGCTCTGCTACGCCGTCGCTCATTCTCTTTGCTTCCTCAACACTCATCCCATACTTCGATGCGAGCAACTCATTCATCGTCATGTCCATATCCTTTGGAGCATTCGGATCAAGCTCATAGCTTTTAAAAACGACCTCCACTTTATCCTTGTGTGGAAACTGGGTTAGCGCCTCTTCTAACCGGCGCTTTCCAATATAACAAAACGGACAAACAAAATCGGACCACACTTCTATTTTCATATGCTAAGCACCTCGTTTTTCATTTTCACGTATACCCATTGTAGCATATGGAACCGCAAATCTCGTTTTTAATGCTTAGCGTGTTTTTTATAAAGCTAGTCCTCGCTACTTCCTGCCATAATCGGCCTTTATTTCCCCCCAAACATCGGTTTGCCATTTTAATATTTTGTTGTCATATGTATGTTGTTCAAGCCATTTAATCGCACGATCAACTAGCGTCCAAATCTCTTCCGTCGAAGCATCCCGTTTCAATGTGGACGATACAGCTTTTTTCTTCACCCATTTAATCGCGTTCATCGAATCGCTATAAATCGTTTTATTGCTGCCGATTTTCTGTAAATAAGCCAATCCATGCACAATCGCTAAAAACTCACCCAAATTGTTCGTCCCTTTGCGAATTGGCCCATACGAAAAAAGAATTTCCCCCGTCCGCGTATCGACACCCTTATATTCCACAATCCCCGGATTGCCGCGCGTACCGACATCGACAGAAATACTATTATAATCAATTTCCTCAAGCGTGGATGCAGCAGACTTCGCAATATTGCCCGGTTTTTTAGTAGTCTTCGACTTGCCTTGCCCCCAATGCTTCTTCCAGCCCTCTTGAAAAGCCTTCTCCGCCTCCTCCCGAGAGGAAAAAGATTTAAACTTCGCCTGATCAAAATGATTCACCTGCGCTTGGCACTCCGCCCAGCTCGCATAAACCCCAGGCTTCATGCCAACCCACACAACATAATACTTCTTCTTCGCCATGTTCACACCCCTTCCTTTTCTAAAAGCGACTTGACGCTTTATCCACTTATCTGTTCTTCATCCTAGTATAAACGTATTTTTCCTAGAATGAAAACAAGCCTTTCATCCTAACTTCATTTGCACAGGGGGATTCTTGCCGCGATTCAGCTAATTGACCTGAGTGAAACAGATATATCATGATACCATTCGCTTGGAATTAGTTAGGTAAGTTACCAAAATGATAGATCAACTATCTATTAAAAAATAAATTGACAACGCATTCAAATCGTGATACCTTTTACATATGAAAAAATGAATACTGGATTGTTACTGATTCGA
Organism: Bacillus chungangensis; assembly: GCF_030812995.1. Classification (GTDB taxonomy): domain Bacteria; phylum Bacillota; class Bacilli; order Bacillales; family Bacillaceae_C; genus Bacillus_CF; species Bacillus_CF chungangensis. The sequence continues at coordinate 41,021 of NZ_JAUSTT010000030.1, forward strand.
TCAGGCATTACCTATGTTGAAAGTGTATGAATTATTTCATGTATTTTTAAGATAGGATTTTTTCATTTCTTGATGTGGAGGAAGCACCTATGAAGTTTGTAAAAGCTTTTAACAACAATGTTGCCTTAGTTGAAGATTCCTCGGGTTTAGAATGGGTCGTTATGGGAACAGGCGTCGGTTTCCAGAATAAAAAAGGGGACAAGATTGATCAATCTGTTATTCGTCGTAAGTTTGTTGCAGAATCATCGAGAACCCGTAGACCACTCGAACACATTCTAGACAACATCAAACCAGAAATACTGAACACTTCTGTTGAATTAATCAAGCAAGCTGAAGCAGAAATTGGCGTAACATTTAGCGCGAACATTTACTTAACCATTGCTGATCATTTGAATTTTGCTATCGAGAGAAGCAATGATGGTCTTGAATACACACAGGCAAGTCGGTGGGAAGTAAAAAGACTTTATCCAAAGGAGTATCAGGCAGCGGTTCATGCGATTCGTTTCGTATATGATCGCCTCGATGTCCTTCTCCCTAAAAGTGAAGAAACTTTTCTAACGTACCACTTTGTAAATGCACAAAATGAGCAGACGAATATAAAAGAAACGATGAAAATGACGGAGGTTATTAATCGGATTATTGAAATCGTCCAGTATCACTTTCAGCTAAAGCTGGATGAAGAATCGATGAACTACTCACGTTTTGTTACTCATTTACGTTATTTCGTCTTACGCCAGCTTGATCATGAACAAAATGCTAGTTTGCAAACAGATCTTGCTATCCTTAATTTAGTAAAAACAAAGTACGCGAAGGCCTATCAAGCAGTCGCAAAAATTTCAAACCTGCTTCATAAAAAGTACGGCTGGTCATTATCATCAGACGAAAGCCTTTATTTAACACTTCATATTTGGCGGGTTACCAACAGTACTCATATAAAATAACGTCTATCTTTTTGAGGATTGTTACTGATTCGATCAGGCATTACCCAAACAGACACGCATGTAGAAAAACATGCTTGGCTCTGTTTGGGTTTTTTTATGAAAAAAAGGAGGAAGCGCAATGGCTTCACACAAGGAGACAGCCAAGCAAGTAGTTGAGTTAATCGGTGGAAAAGCGAATGTGGTTAATGCGTGGCATTGCTTTACTCGCCTGCGATTTAATCTTCATGATAATGAGAAAGTAAAGTTAAATGAGATCAAGCAAATCAAAGGCGTAATGGGTGCACAAATCTCAGGGGATCAACTCCAAGTTATTATTGGGAATACTGTTGCCAAAGTTTATTCAGAAGTTGAAAAGCTTGTTGGCAGTGGTAGTGGTTCAGCTGCTAAAGCTGGAGGCAGTGAAAAGAAAGAAAAAGTTATTTCTAAGTTAATGGATGTCATTTCTAGTGTTTTTACACCTATTATTCCTGCGATTGCTGGAGCTGGAGTTTTAAAGGGAATTGTCACATTGTTCGTTTCATTAAAATGGATTACTAAAGGGTCTGATACAGAATTAGTCTTACAACTAATATCAGATAGTATATTTTATTTCTTGCCGTTCTTATTAGCTTCAACTACTGCTAAGAAATTTAATGTCAGTCAGTACCTTGCAATTCCTTTGGCTGGTGCATACATGTATCCAACGATTTTAGATGCTGCTAAAGCTGGAGCAGATGGATTAATCTTTTTAGGACTCCCTCTTCCACTAGTAAACTATAGTGCATCTGTTATTCCGATTATTTTATCAGTATGGCTATTAAGCTACTTGGTTCCAATTATAGATCGTTTTATGCCAAATGTATTAAAGATTGTTTTCACACCTGCACTGAGTTTTTTAATTATGATTCCGATTCAATTAATCGCAATTGGACCATTAGGACATTATTTAGGGCTTGGTCTTGGGAATTTAGTTCTATGGTTATTTTCATTCTCTCCACTTATCGGTGGTATATTTGTGGGAGCAACAAGACCAATTGTTATTTTAACAGGAATGCATTACGGGTTATTCCCAATATTATTCCAAAACTTCTCACAATTCGGTTATGATTATTTAGCGCCAATTAACTTTATGAGTACGACTGCTGTGGGGGCTACTGCTATAGGGGTTTATTTAAAATCTCGTAATAAAAATCTGAAGTCCGTTGCTTTATCAGCAGGAGTCTCTGGGATTATAGGAGTTACAGAGCCAGCTTTATATGGTGTTCTTGTTAGATTAAAGAAACCACTATTTACTGCAATGATTGCTGGTGGAATTGCTGGTGGATTTGTATCTGTCATGGGAGGAAAAGCATATGCATTTGCGATGCCAAGTATCATATCATTGCCAGTCTACTTCGGACCAGAATTTATCTATGTGATAACAGGATTCTTCGGTTCTATTATTCTCGCCATTATCTTAACATATGTCATTGGTTTTGATGATGAGCCAAACGATACTCTCAAAAAAAGTGAGCGTTCGATGAAGCAACAATCTGCAGCTAAAGAAAAGAATGTCTCTATTAGCAGCATCATTAAAAGTCCAATGGCTGGAGCGATCGTTTCCTTATCCGAAGTTCCAGATGATACATTTTCCCAAGAAATTATGGGCGCTGGTATTGCTATTCAACCTAAAGATAACTCGATAAAAAGCCCTGTCAATGGAGAGATTATTTCAATATTTCCTACAAAACATGCAATTTGCTTAAAATCAACAGATGGTATAGAAATCCTTATTCATTTAGGTTTAGATACTGTCGAATTAAATGGAAAAGGTTTTAACATTTTAGTAGAAGAAGGACAAAAGGTAGAAGAAGGCGATCTCATTGGCACGATGGATATAGATTATGTCCAAAAAGCAGGATATTCAATTTTAACGCCTATTATTGTCACTAATTCTACAAGTTATAAGAGTATCCTTTTACGGAAAAGTCGAGGAGAAATCTATTTCCAAGAAGCCTTGCTTACCATATCAAAATAAGATGTATAACCATTGTTAGAAATGAGTGAACCAAGCTGTTATGAAGCTTTTTAGTAAAAAATAATAGAGAGGTGGAATTATAATGAAAATGATTATCACAGAAACTTATGAAGAAATGAGTACAGTAGCTGCACAACATATTTTAGGAACGATGTATGAGAATAGACGTACAAATATTGCGATAACAGCAGGGACTTCTCCTATTCGTATGTATGAAATGCTTATCCCACAAGTGAAAGGGAAAGACTATTTTAGTGATACACACTTTTATAATTTTGATGAAATCCCTTATAAACATGCTTCCTGTCCAGGAATAACGATATCTGCGTTAAATGATTTATTTCTAAAACCAGCTAATATACCAACAGAAAATATACATGCACTAGATGAGAATAATTATCAAGCATTTGATAGCATGATAAAACAAGATGGTGGACTCGATCTATTCGTAATGGGAATTGGAGCAGATGGTCATTACTGCGGTAATCTTCCTGGTACAACGAGATTTCAAGATCTTACATCAAAAGTACCATGTGATGAAAGGCTAAAAAATAGAATTGGCCGTCTCTTTACTGATAAAAATGAAATTCCAGATTTTTATGTCACAATGGGACCTAAAAGTGTGATGCAAGCACGAAAGCTTGTGCTCATTGCGAGCGGCAAAGAAAAAGCAGCCATCATCAAAGAGGCATTTTTCGGACCTGTTACACCGGAAATCCCAGCATCAATTTTACAATTACACCCTCATTTAACGATCATTATTGATAAAGACGCAGCAAGCGAACTTTAAGATGAATAGTCGAAGCTTTATTATGATACTTCGTATCATAATAAAGCTTCATCATACATAATTATTAATGGATTTAATTGGAACGAAACAACACTGGCTAATTATTAAAATGAAAGCGTTCGTCATAGATGGCGTTGAAGCGAATATAATGGGAATTAGCTCTGTTCCAGCCACTATGTGTGTATCGTTCAAAAATTTCTAACAATGAGGTGAAAGGGCTTGAAAGAAATGAGAGAACAAATTCAAAAATGGCTAGAAGAACATCGTGAAGAAGGCACTGTTTTATTGCAGCGTCTCGTCCAATCCCCTAGTATTGCTAAAAATGAAGCAAAGGCGCAAGCGATTATCATTGAAGCATTGTCAAAGATGAATGTACAAGTAGATGTATGGGAGCCAGATGGAAAAACGCTGCAAGAAAACCCCTATTTCTATTCGCCGCGAGATCAATTTACAGGAAGTCCAAACGTTGTCGGAGTGTTGCGTGGAATTGGTGGAGGACGTTCTATTATTTTAAACGGCCATATTGATGTTGTCCCTGAAGGCGATCATGATCAATGGTCCGATGACCCTTACAGCGGTGCGATTCGAGATGGCAAGATGTATGGGCGCGGAGTAACCGATATGAAAGGTGGTCTCGTCTCCTATCTTCTTGCAATAAAAGCGATCCAACAATTAGGCATTAAACTCAAAGGGGATGTGATCTTCCAAAGTGTCATCGAAGAAGAAAGTGGCGGTGCAGGAACATTGTCCGCACTGTTAAAAGGATATCGAGCAGATGCCGCATTGATTACAGAACCTACTAACATGCGCATTTTCCCTAAACAGCAAGGCTCCATGTGGTTTCGTATTTTTGTAAAAGGACGTTCCGCTCATGGAGGAACACGATATGAAGGAGTAAGCGCCGTTGAAAAAGCGATGACAGTCATAAACGACATTCGTAACCTTGAAACAAAGAGAAATCAACGCATTGACGATCCGCTTTATAAGAATACACCCATTCCGATTCCGATTAATATCGGTGTCGTGTCAGGTGGAACTTGGCCTTCTTCTGTACCTGATTTAGTCAAAATCGAAGGCAGAATGGGTGTCGCTCCAAATGAAAAGATCGCAGATGCACAAAATGAGATGCGCCAATGTTTACAGCAATTGACTGAGGTCGATTCATGGTTTAAAGAACACCCTCCTATTTTGGAATGGTTTGGTGGACAATGGCTTCCTGGTTCCATTGACCTTGAACATGAATGGATGAATACACTCGTTTATCAATATCGTGAGGCAATTGGAGAAGAACCGGTAATTGAAGCATCTCCTTGGGGGACAGACGGAGGACTAATAACGGAAGTTGGCAAGATTCCAACGATTGTCTTTGGACCCGGCGTCACAGAAGTAGCTCACTATCCTGACGAATATATTAAACTGGACAAAATGTTTCAGGCGGCTGAAATCATTGCATGCACACTTATCCAATGGTGTGGAGTGAATGATAGAAAATAAAGGGAAACTTCCATCAGTGGGGGTTACTCTAATCCCCAGTTAGTTTAACAACTTCTTTAAATCAATTCTAGTATATGTTTTATTATAGGTTGTACCATCTTCATTATGAAAAATAGCTGTTTTTGTATATGGCTTTGAAATAGCCTGGTAGCCATGTTTTGTAATCAAATGAATCATTTTGGGATTTTCTATGGGGTCAACACTAACGAACATCTCAGAATAAGCTAAATCTCGTGCAATTTTTTCCCGATACTTTATCAAGTCTGAACCAACACCATTACCCCGATAATTTTTGTTAACATAAAGGTCACTTAGTTTTGGGTGTAAACTGCCTTTTAATTTTAGAACTCCAAAAACCTAAGATGATTTCATTAAATTCAGCAATGACCAAATATGCTTCCTTTTTAGCCTGTTGTTTTAAATATTTAAGGAATAACTGCTTGTTATGTCTAATAACACATAAACCATCTAAATCTCTTTCATTTGCCAGTCTAATTTCGTATTCTATTTTTTACTCCTCCTAAGATAGATTTTCTTTGGCTTATTCAGGCCTGTTCGTTAGTTTAGCAAGACTTATCGTGTAATCATAACTCTATCTTAGTATAATGATCGAATTTTTTTGAAATAAAAAACGTAGAAACTGAAGTTCCGTTTCCAAATTTGGGGGTTGACGCTATAGGAGATCGATAACAAATAAAGTGATTGTCTTTTCATTTTTTGATATAAATAAGCATAGGTTGTATTTATTGGTAATAAGTATTATTAGTGTTTATTCTCATTCCCAGAGATTGAATCATTTGCAATAGTCTTTTTTTGAAATTTCTTCATAATCTATTACACCAGCTCGACCCGGATTTGATTCAAGCAGATAATCGTACTCTATCTTATAATTTTTACCTATTATTAAATCATCTTTAACAGAAATAGTATCCGATCTTAACAGTACTTCTATTGATTCATTATATAAATAAGTCTGACCCTCTTCTTCTTTAATACACCCTTTAATATGACCTCCTGCAAGCTGTATATCATCACTATTTAATTCATTTGAATTACAACCAGTAATAATGAATAACAATATAAAAATACATAATTTTCCCATTAAAATAATCATCTCCTATAAATTCATTGATGTTAGTTATTTATTCTTATGCAGTAGCTGAAGAAAATAACCAACATTAGAAGAATTCAATGTTGAAGATGGAGAATTTGTTGATACTGTGTATTTTAAAGAAAATATGGATCAAAAAACTCCATTTAAGATCATTGGTTCAGATGGCAGAAAAAAGTTGCAGATACATTTGTAATACCTTTACAGAACTATACTTTACTCTTTTATAATTTGAAGATTACAATACGTCTTGCACAAAAACAATTGTAAATGATTGCAAGAAATTATAAAGTTTAATCATTTGCGATGTCTTGTTAAATTAACGTAGATAGTTAAAGAGGGTCAAAATATATTACATTTCGAAAAAGTTATCTCTTTCTACTTTGCAAACTCTAAGTGCAAAGTTTTTGTACCATTCATTTTTACCTCTATCCTGTGCAACTTGATGTGCTGAATGTTCCTTCCAATTCTTTATTGCATCTAAAGATTCCCAGTATGAAACGGTAATTCCCAGTCCCTCATCACGGGCACTTTCTACACCTAAGAAACCTTTCTGTTGAGACGCTAACTCTACCATTTTTTCAGCCATTTTCCCATAACCTCTGTCACCCTCAGTTCTTTGTGAAGCAAATATCACCGCATAGTATGGTGGTTGAGGAGTTTTAGCAATTCCACTCAATTTTAGTTCCCCCAATATGTTTAATTTTAAGGCATTCCTAATTTAGAAATTTTAACATAATTTCAAGTTTCCTTCTTCAACTAATTCAAAATTAGCACAATAAGTAAAACCGAAATACGATAGTAATGTTTTTTAAATCTAAAATTTATCGTAGGCTATACCACTAATTTCAATAATTCATCCTTTAGACGTTTATTTTCTTCTTCAAGTTTTTTTAATTCGGTTATTTTTAGCTACAATAAGTAAATCTTTACTGGCATCCGTCATATTACGTTTTATAGTTTGCGGAGAATTTAACCCTTCTTGTTGCTTTCTTAATCCTTCAATTCGGTTTCGTATTTCTTGATTAAATATAGAGAAATGCCATAAACATTTTTAAGTTATATACAAAAAACATGCTTTGACATCGTCTAAAGCATGATAATTATTTAAACTAATATAAAACTGCTAAGTTGATTTTTTTAGCTCATCTATTTATTGAATTCATTAACTGGAAGAAGTATTCAGGTTTATGAGTCTTATTTAGGTTATACCATGAATGTAATGTATCTGGTGCAAATACATCTAATTTTTTCAGTACTTCCATCGCAAATTCCAGAGGAGCTACTCCTGATGCAGTAACCAAATTCTCACCAGATACCGCAGGTCCTATCTCATAAAAATTTTCTCCTTTATAATTAGGACAGACCATTTTAATATACTCTAAGTTATTGCTTGTATGCTTTCTAGAATCTAGGTATCCAAAATTCGCGAGGCCCTCAGTTGCACCACAAATTGCAGCAACAATAGTGCCAAGTTTTAAAGCTTCGCCAATTTTTTTCAAGATAGGTTGATGAATATCTTCTCTCCAAGTAGTCCCTCCAGGTAAAACTAAAAGATCTTTACTCTCAAGAGTACATTCATCAAGGGAAATATTTGGCTTTATGCTCAGTCCTCCCATCGTAGTAATAATTTCTTTATTAGCTCCTACTGTAACTACTTTTAAAGGTGCTAGATCTTTTTTAAAATATCTTCCTGAGTTTAGTTCAGCAATTAAATATCCATATTCCCAGTCTGACATTGTATTAAATACATAAAGATAAACTTTTTTTGTTTGCATCCAATAACACTCCAATCACATTTGATATAGCCTATTATAATATAACTTCCCTGACAGCTGACGTCAGGGAAGTTATCATACTTGATGAAATTATATTAATTCCGACAGAACTTCAATAAGTCTTTCCATTATCGGAATGTTTTGCATAGACATTTCCTTTAATTTCCTTCCTTTTCCTCAATCAATCTCTAAAAATCAAATCGTCGCCGATCCCCCGAGGTTACGACACTATCGGGGGTCGACGACATTTTTTCTATATACCTATTATTTTGAGACTAACGGATTTGCTTTTGAGGGTTTTCTTAGAACGCGCCTCGTCCACCGCCGCCGCCTCCACCGCCACCGCCGCCGCTTGAGAAGCTGCCGCCTTGACCTGTCGAGGCAGTAGTTTCTTTTTCAACGGTTGTAGAAGCAATGCTATTCGTTCTTCTAAATCCTCTAGAAATAGTATGATACAACCTATCATGATAAGTGCAGTAGTAGAACAATGGATAGTTGCGATGATAATAGAGCATGCTTTGCTGATAATGTACGGATGTTTTCATTGCTTCAATCACATCATCGGCTACACCTAAAGCAATGCCGTACACGACATATTTCTCATAATCCTCGGGATACAATGATTGCTTGTTGCCCCATTTGCCAAACCCTTGCTTATCATACGAGAATGTTGCTTCCAAATAGCGTTTAAGCGCCATCCATTTCGCATATAGGGTGCTGCTTTCTGGCGTTCGTCTTGACATACTCAAGCTGTAAATCGCCAATATGATTGGAAAGAGTACAGAGAACTTTCCCCATCCTGGAACGAATGTAAAAATCACAATCATTTGGACAAGACTAAACAGTAAAATAGGCCCCCCTATTTTGAAAGATCGTTCAAAATATCCTCGTTCTTCTCCAATTTTTTTCACTGTTTTATTCCAGTGTTGAAAAAAAGTAAGGTACTTTTTAGCTGAACAAGGATTCTCGGCAGCGCGTATTACATCAGACAACCGCACTCCGTCTTCACTACCTGGTTGGAAAAATAACCAATCTAAGAGCATTTGCTCATGAAGAAGCAGTTCTCTGCTGTTTTTGTTGTTAAGATAAAACACATAATCCGTTCGTTTCGGTATCGGTTCAATGTGAACATATTTTCTGCGGACTAAATCAAACAACGTTGCGATCATATCACTTATCCCAACTTGTCTATTTACTAAATAACCGACAACAGCTGGCGGTGCATCTTCCGGTATCTCTTTACTATACTGATCACGAAATTGGGGCTTATGCTCTTTATCGAATCGGGAATATAGTAAAAGTCCTAAGAGGACATTAATGACAATTACAGCAAATGTATACTGCCATGCCCGTTTTGCTTGGACCTTCTGCATCTCTTCATTTGCTTTTTTCTCCTGCGCCCACTTCAACTCTTCCGCTAGTATTCGTTCTTTTCCCTGTTCATTCACAGTTTTAAGACTATTGGGCACTAACTGCTGCGGAAATAAAATGCGGGCTTCCAGTAATTCTTTTTCTCTTAGTGGTGAAATAGTATAAATTACCGTCCCATCCGATGCGATCGACACATTTCCCCTTGAAGGGCCATGGCCAAATACATTCAGTTGCTCACGGTCAATAGTCTCCGGCATTTTGATTCGAATCGTTACCTTATTAATCGTTGTATCGTTAGCAGTATCGAAAAACTTCCAATATAATTCTGCTGTATCGTGATAAACAGAAACAACATTTTTTAAAGTATAGTATATTTTAAAAGTCTTTCTTTCGTCTTCAGAATGCGAGTACACTCGATACTCCCAATAAGGATCACTTTCAGCAGAAATCCTTTCAGTCTCCAACGGAACTTCTTCACCCTGCTTTGTTAATTCAACAGCACGAAAATCTTGAATACCATCTGAATTTTCTGTACCTAGCTGAATAATAATTCCGTTGAACTCGCCGTCAAATTCATACGTATCCATTTCGACAATATGCATATTACCTGCATCATCCAGAACAGCATCAATCTCGACATGATCAATATCAAACGACTTTGCATAGATCGCTTGCACGGGAATCATGAGGAAGAAACATATAATAAATAAGCTAAAAACCCTATGGTGTAAGCGCAAAAAATATCTCTCTTTTCTATTCATAAAATATTATGCTTGCTTTTTATTATATCCTTTTTTGTCGACTTTCTCATGTTCTATTTTTTGTCTTCCCCACCATGTAGCCAAGAGTGGACCAGATATATTGTGCCAGACGCTAAAGATTGCACTTGGAACAGCAGCTAGTGGTGAAAAATGAGCAGCAGCTAGTGTCGCCCCTAACGCTGAGTTTTGCATGCCAACCTCAATGGAAATTGCTTTTCGATCAGGAAGATCCATTTTCAGCATCTTTGCGAGCATATAACCTAATAGTAGGCCTAGCGAATTATGTAGGATAACAACAAGTAAAATCAATAATCCAGTTTCAACAATTTTCTGTTGATTTCCACTCACTACAGCGGTAACGATCGCTACAATGCAAATAACGGAAACAAAAGGTAAAATTTTCACACTTTTCTCTACCTGTCTACGAAATAACACTTTCGTAATAAGTCCCAATATAATGGGTACAAGTACCATCTTCAACACTGACAAAAACATATCCCCTGCTGAAACAGGAAGCCATTTACTTGCAAATAAAAGCGTAAGTGTTGGCGTGACTAAAGGAGCCAGCAACGTTGATAGGGAGGTAATAGCAACAGACAGCGCTGTATTTCCTTTAGCAAGATAGGTGATGACATTAGACGCTGTACCACCTGGGCAGCTTCCTACTAAAATGACACCGATCGCAACCTCAGGAGGCAATTGTAAACCGACTGCTAAACAAAAAGCTAAAACAGGCATAATGACAAATTGTGCAACCACACCAATCGCAACTTTTTTTGGCTGCTTAAACACTTCCTTAAAATCATCCAATGACAGCGTCATACCCATACCATACATGATGATCCCTAGTAGAATGGAATTGTAATCCCCAATCCAAGAAAATCCTTTCGGAAAGAAAAATGCAAGTGCTGCAAAAAATAACACCCAAACTACAAATGTATTACTAACAAATTGACTAATTCTTTCAAACATCTTCAAAAATCATCACCTCGAGAAAAGATTCTAGTTGATCATCCTATTTAATCAAAAAAATTTAAATTTTCAAACGATCAAAAAAGATAAAGTGAAACTTCCATGAGTGGGGGTTTTCTTTCATCCCCCACTTATAAGAAGTAGAACAAAGGCTAAGATCGCAACGTCCTGTTGCAACACCTTTGTGACCGACATCCTGTCGGCCCGAACCAATCGGACATTTGACTTTCAGTTATCCCCCACCTAGCGCTTCTGATCCCTCTTACTCTTGAGGTGGGGGGTCTTACTGCCAGTTAGATGTGGGATAAATGCTTGTTGGAAATGTGGTAAATGATGCACATGTAAATTCCATTTTACGATAAAAAGAGAAATGAGTAAAACGTACTATTATATTTTACTAGAACAAAAAGATGTATATTTCGGAACGTAATACTTTAAATCAGACTCTGAAATTAGAAATGCTAACTTAAAAATGTACAACTAAGCTCACTTAAATATGTACACTTCTGCTCAACTTCATCATACTAATCATGAGGTGATTAGTATGT
>NZ_JAUSTT010000031.1 GCF_030812995.1 Bacillus chungangensis
ATCAAACTCCATATTGTATAGACTAATCATAGAACAATCTTTTGGCTTACGCCAACCGAAAATTCATCTCCCACTTTCATTGGGCTATGCCCTTCTCATTTAGAAGTGGGAGAATTCTTTTCGGAAATCCAGTTAAAAAACGCAACAATCTTTCTGTTCATTGTCAGATGATTTTCTATTTTTTCCGTTTGGTGCCCTTCGTTTTCAAAAATGACCAACTCCACTTCTTTTCCCATTTCAAACATTTTATTAGTCAATTGCTCTGCTTCACTAACAGGAACCCTCGTATCATTTCGTCCATGAAAAACGAGTAAAGGAGCCTTGATATGTTCTAGATGGTTCAAAGGTGCAATCTCTTCAAAAAAATCAGCGTCCTCTTCAAGAAAACCGTATTCATATTCACGCAGCCGTCTTCGCCAAGGGCCGGTATTTTCTAAAAAGGTCTTAAAATGAGAGATTCCGACAATATCAATGCCTGCCGCCCAATATGTTGGATAATGCGTTAAGGAAGCAAGCACCATGAAGCCGCCGTAACTTCTTCCCATAATGCCAATTTTATTTGGTTTAATCTGCTTTGTTGTTGCAAGCGCTTCGGCTAGATTTGCAAGGTCGGCGACCGCGTCCATTCTTTTTCTTCTATCGTCTAATTGTACATATTTTCTGCCGTAGCCCATGCTTCCTCTCACATTTGGAGCAGCCACGGCAAATCCTTTCGATACTAAGTATTGAATAACGGGATGGAATTCTGCTCTAATTTGATGTTCTGGCCCTCCATGAACGTAGACAACTGCTGCTTTTGGAATCTTTTCTTTCGAATAATAAAAATATGGAACTTTGAGACCATCAAACGATGTAAACGTACATAGCTCCGGTTCCACCCAAAGGTGTTCAATATCAGGAGAAGCGCCATCATGTGTGATTCTTTTTCCTTCCTTATGACGGAGATCGTACATCCAGATATCACCAGGCATAATCGGACTTTTAAGTGCGAACACGAAATGACTTTGATCCAGCCAAGAAAGTGAATCGATTACTCCGCTGCGTACATTAGAAAGGTGGGTGATCTTATTTGTAGAAAATTCAAATATATGCAGTTTCGATGTTCCACCTTCATTTATTGTATATAAAAGAAAGGCTTCATCTGGAGATAATGCCAATTCTTCGATATCCCACATGCATGGCTCGATTACTTTATAAAGCTTTTCTGGCTGCTCAAGCGAAAAATGGTAGATTGTTAATGTATCATTTTCAAAATCAGATAACACAAATGCTGTCTGTCCATCCTCTGATAGAACAAGAGATGTAAATCTCGCAGTAACATCTTTCGGGCCTATTTTAACGAGTTCCTTTGTTTCGATATCTAAAATATATAAGGAATGATCGATGTTTGTTTCTTGAATGCGGATGACAATCTTCTTGCTGTCTTTTAACCAACAGATAGGAACACAATTGCCATCGTATTCAAACACCATTTGTTCTTGTCTTGTTTGCATATTTAATACAAACAGATCAAAATAGCCGCTATTCCTGCGGTTGCTCGAAAACACAATGTGATGTTCATCTGTTGACCAGCCGCCGAAATGATGAAAATGCTCAGGAGAAATAATCAATGGTTCCTTTTTTTTTCCGTTTTGACTTACAAGATAGAATTGCTGTTTTTCATTTCCGTTATGATCTATTCCTACAACTGTCTTGTCTCCAGTTGGCGAATGATAAACAGACATTACCCGATCGTTAAACTCTCCGAAAGGTTGTATTTTTGCTGTATTGCCATCCCAAAGATAAGCTTGTGGAATCCCTGTTTTCTTACTTAAAAACGTAAACTTGTTTTTTCTTGTCATCGCGCTTGGGCTATAAGCAGCAATGACATGTAAATACTTTGATAATTGTTCTTCCATTTTTCCACCTCTCATATATTCATTCGTTTTCTACATCTATCATAATATTCGCTTCTCAAATTCTCCTCGTTCTCTGTCTTCTTTGATACGAATTGTTTCCATTTCGGTAGAGAAGTGCGGTGATCATGAGCAAGGGCGTAAATTATTTCTATCACATCGGAAAGCTCTTATGCTGCCTATTTATCAGAAAGGATTCTCGTTTTAGATTTATTCCCGTTTGTATGTATGAATTCTGGAATTCGATCTAGGACAAACTTATCATATTATATTATTACTTAGATCTTTTTAGTAAGAAGGGATGTCTACAAAAAAATACATTCTTTTGCATAGAAGAAGGGGGCATCATAGGACATGAACTCATTTTCGTTCTACTCCGCTTTCTTTGAATTGTCTATTTTCTTGTCAATGAGGATGTCTCATTTATTATTGATTTGTTTTAACGTATTTTCTTGTCTTTTAAAGTAATAGGCGATCTTGAAAGGATATAAATGACGATAATCAAAAAAACGATAACGTTTTCCTCTGCTAGTTGGTTTTCAAGGACAAAAAGTCACTCAAGCACTGTAACACAATTTCTGTGTTCTTAGCTTGAGATCTTCTATAGCCCTTTGAGAATTTCCTTTATCGTCGTTTCTTGGAAACTAGCAATCGATTCGCTTTTTTCTAAACGCTTCTCATTTGTTTAACATTTTTCCGGTCTTTTAGAAGAAAGAAAATATACAACATCATCGATAAAATAATTGATCCGGCAGATGTGATGTAGATGCTGCCGTAGCTAAAGAGGTGAGCGATTTGGCCAAACGCCATGGCGCCGACTCCAACACCTAAATCGAAAAAGGAGAAGAATGTTGCGGTTGCCATTCCTTTCCGATTAGCTGGTGCTTTTTCTACTGCCCATGCTTGGAGTGCTGGCTGGATCATGCCAAAGCCCATTCCGTATAATGCTGCTGCCGTAAAGAGTGTAGAGGTGTTTGGCAGCCAAGATAGTAAAAGCATCGCTGTAAAAATAAACGATGTTCCTGGAAGAAAGACGACGATATGACCTTTCCGATCGTATAATCGTCCAGAAAATGTGCGGGAAATTAATAAAAATAAAGCGTAGATCATGAAATACCATTCGATTCCGCTAATTCCTTTTTCCGTCGTATACAGAGGCAGAAAAGATGCGATGCCGCCAAAGGTGATAGTGATAAAGAATAATAGAAACGAAGGCTGCAAGGCGCTTTTTTCATAGATATCGTGTTTTATGTGCATACGCTGCTGCTGAGGCTGTTCAACTTTTTTGTATTTAACGGTTGTTGACAACGCGAGTGCAATGATTCCAAGAGCGCCGCATATAAGGAACAGCTGCGTAAAGGTTAAATGTTTTGTTAAGGTTAATCCTAATGAAGGGCCTAATGCCAGTGCTAAGTTCCCGGACAATCCGAAATAGCCCATCCCTTCCCCACGCCTGCTTTGTGGAATGAGGTCGGTTGCAATTGTTCCTGTAGCTGTGGTGGAAAAGCCCCAGCCAATTCCTTGAATAATCCGCATTATCACTAAAAAAGCGAGACTATAAATAAATGCAAAAGAACCGACGGAAACGACGAAAATAGCAAGACCGATCATATAAACGAAGCGTCTGCCCTTCGATTCCAACGCATGTCCAGCATAAGGACGGAAAAGCAAAGCAGAAAAGGTGAAAATACCCGTGATAATGCCGATAAATTGGTTGCTTCCCCCTAAATGTTCAACAAATAAAGGAATGGTCGGCAATGTCATTTGAAAACCGAGGAAAATAAAAAAGTTAGCTAAACAGATAAGAATAAAATCTCTTGTCCAAATTTTATCTTGTTTCGGTGCTGTTGATGGCTTAACATTTGCTTTAACATTCATGCAAGTCTTCCTTTCTTCGGTACTCGAAATAAATTATACATGAGAAGGGCATTTAATGATAACTATTTTGCTTCTCCCGCCTAGTATTCGCGATGGAAGCGGATTCTTTATAATAACAGCGAATTTATCTAAAATATAGAACGTTCGTTCTTAGTATGTGGCAAAATAAAATAGGTTAAGGAGTGAAAATTTTGGGAAATCGTATTTATTTTCATGGAAACCCGTGGCCAGAAGGCCATAAAATAGAAGCATTCTCATGGAGTGGAAAACTTGAGCCTAATAGTGGCCTTTGATTTGACTTGCATTTATAAACAAAGACTACTATGCCAATGATGATCTAGAGGAAGAAGAACTGAAGATATTAGCGATTGGCAAGCTAAAATTGTTTGGTGCAATTATCATAGCAGTACACTTTCTTCTATCGATTGGGGGACATGCTGGTTTTCTAGTAGGAACAGCGTAGCACTTATCATGATCCTATCAAGTAAAAACGTTCATTCAGTGGGAGACTGTCGCTTCACTGAATGAACAATACGAGCACTTTTTACGTCATTGGCGAGCAGTTGAACGAAAAACAACAGCCTAAACCAAAATCTACAAGAAAGACATCGCTGATTGTAGAGCATGTTCTGTTTCTAGGAAAGTCCCGCTTTAACGAAGCGTGAATGGGAGTAGTTTACCCTTTTGCTCTTTCTTCAAAAAGCTTGATGATTTCAATAATAACGTTTGTCGCTTTGATCATATTATTGACAGAGATATATTCGAATTTACTATGGAAGTTTTCTCCACCAGTGAAAATATTCGGAGTCGGCAGTCCCATAAAGGAAAGTTGGGAGCCGTCTGTGCCGCCGCGAATTGGTGAGATTTTCGGTTCAATGTTTAAATTTTTCATCGCATCGTAAGCAATATCGACAATTTCTTTCACCGGTTCGATTTTTTCTCTCATGTTGTAATATTGGTCGTTCATATCTAGAATAATTTGATCTTTTCCGTATTTCTCTTGTAGTTCAGCGACAATGTTTTCCAAGTTCGTTTTTTTCGCATGAAATAGATCGCGGTCAAAGTCGCGAATAATGTAGTACAACTTTGTTTTTTCCACATCGCCTTGTATAGAAATGAGGTGGTAGAACCCTTCATAGCCTTCTGTATATTCTGGCGCTTCTTCTACTGGGAGTTTGCTATGTAATTCCATCGCAATTTTCGCAGAATTGATCATTTTTCCTTTTGCGGTTCCTGGATGAACGTTGTTTCCCTTAATTGTTATTTTGGCGGAAGCTGCGTTGAAGCTTTCATACTCTAATTCACCAAGAGGTCCGCCGTCGACTGTATAGGCATACTTGGCATTAAATTGAGCGACATCGAATCGATGAGGTCCTCTTCCAATCTCTTCATCAGGAGTGAAAGCAACCCTAATTTTACCGTGTTTTACCTCTGGGTGTTTGATTAAATATGTCATAGCAGTCATGATTTCAGCTATTCCTGCTTTGTTGTCAGCACCAAGAAGAGTTGTACCGTCCGTTGTGATCAATGTATGGCCTTTATATTGGCCAAGCTCCGGGAAGTCCTTTGGAGAGAGTACAACTTGCAACGCTTCGTTTAATACAATTTCTTTTCCGTCATAATTGTCAACAATTTGCGGCTTCACATTTGTGCCAGTAAAATCAGTTGCTGTATCCATATGAGCCAAAAACCCAATTGTTGGAACTTGCTTGTTTGTATTAGCTGGAAGAGTGGCCATGACGTAGCCGTTTTCATCAATTGATACTTCTTCCATGCCGATTTCCTTTAATTCTTCTACTAGCACGTTGGCAAGTGTCCATTGCCCTGCTGTTGACGGACAAGTATTGCTATCCTCGTTGGACTGCGTGTCAACCTTGGCATAAGAGGTAAATCTTGTAATAATCTCTTCTTTCAACGTTCTTTCATCTCCTTAGCAAAACTTGTTTATGTGTATAGTTTAGCACTGTTCGATTTGTGAAACCAATGGCGTTTTTCGTTTGCTCTAAGAAATTCAAGATCACTAATAGAGAGAGGTGATAAGTGAGCTTCTTTCCCACCCTCATTTTTTAGGATGACACAGAATACAGTCTTTTAGGATGTTTTCTGCTTTAGGAAGGTCATTGTATAATAAAATACAAGTAAAAAAGACGATCGATGTTCTAAGCAATACTTTTGCAAATGCAGTTCACTTCTTAGAAAAGAGGTACATTTATGAAACAGGAAATGATTTTATTAGTGGATGATGATAAAGACATTGTTGACTTCATAGAAGTTTTTTTAAGTGATGAAGGATATAAAGTACTAAAGGCTTATCATGGGAACGAAGCTTTAACACTGCTCGATGCACATAATGTGGATTTAGTCATTCTTGATATTATGATGCCACAGCTTGATGGAATTGAGGTTTGTCGAAGAATAAGAGAAAAAAATAACATTCCGATCATGATATTAAGTGCGAAAGCAACGGAGGTAGATAAAGTAGTTGGACTGAGCACAGGGGCCGATGATTATATGGTCAAACCATTTAGTCCTTTGGAGTTTACAGCAAGAGTGAAGGCTCAGCTAAGAAGATATAACTATTTAAATCATCATGTTTCTGTTAAGGATGAAAAGATGATATCGGTAAATGGGTTGCAAATAGATCAAACATCAAGAAATGTTGTCTTGTATGGCAAGCCTGTAAAATTGACAAAAACAGAGTACGACATTCTGCTGCTATTGGCTAAACATCCAAATAGAGTTTATACGTTAGAAGAAATTTTTGAAACTGTGTGGAAGGAAAAATCCTTTGATATCAACAATACTGTAATGGTTCATATCGCTAGATTAAGACAAAAAATAGAAGACGATCCGAGAAACGCAAACATAGTTAAAAATGTATGGGGAGTAGGGTATAAAATTGAAATTTAATTTCTTCTATGGCATTAGATTTAAGTTATTAACGATATGCATTACCAGTGTTGCTTTAGCTGTTTTCGGGATTATTTTCTTTCAACTTTTTGCTGCAAAACAATTTGGCGATGCTGCGCAGTTAGAAGAATCATATTCCGTTATATATTTGGCTGTCTTTCTAATCCTCACAACTATCTTTTTCTATTTGTTTTCAAAAAATACGATTACGAGAATAGAAACGATTAGCAAAGGTGTAGATAAAATAAAGGAAGGAAATTTGCAGACTTATATTCCAGTAGATGTTCATGATGAAATTGGCCAGTTAACAGCTAATATTAATTTGATGGCAAAAAACCTTCAATCATCAATGGAAAGAGAACACGAAGCAAAGCAGATAAAGGATGAGATGATCAGCAATATTTCCCATGATTTGCGAACACCGTTAACATCATTAATGGGATATATTGACCTAATAAAAGCACATATGCATGAAGATTTAGAGGCATGTGAAAAGTATGTAGATATTTCCCAGAGAAAATGCGAACAGCTGAAGACCCAAATAAATGACTTGATCGAGTATTGCATCGTAAAAGATAAAAGCCTCACTATTTATACAGAAGTAGTAGGTGTAAAAGCATTGATTCAACAACTCATGATTGATTTTATTCCCCAATTAGAAGAGGCGGGAATGCGTTTTGAGATTGAATGTGAATCGGAAGTATCTATAGATGTAGATGTAAGTTTAATGAAAAGACTTTTGCAAAATATGATAAGCAATAGTATTTTTTATGGGAAAGCAGGAAAGAAATTAATGATTCACATTCGATTAAAGGATTCGAAAGCAATGATAGAAATAAAAAATAATGGCAATCAGATTGCTAAAGAGGATATCCCATATTTATTTGAACGATTCTATCGGGGTGAAAAATCAAGAAATGAGCATACAGGAGGAAAAGGAATGGGGCTCGCGATTGCAAAAAGTATTGCCGAACTGCATAAAGGAACGATAACAGTCGAAAGTGATGATAAAGAAACAGTTTTTCTCATTGCGCTGCCTGCCGTGAAAAATATAGAAAAATAGCCTTCCTTTTTGTAAGAAAGTTGTAAGTTTTTCTTTTCTATATAGTAAGTTCTCCTCTTTAGTATAGTAATCGAAAACTATCTAAAGGAGGGACGGACATGCTTCAGAAGCTGCCAATAAAATCGATCGCATTAGCGCTGCATTTTATTGTAGTGATCGTTTGCTGGGGAGCCGTTTATCTCTTTGGCGGTGTAATAGGAGTCATTAGTTGGTGGGTGATTCAGGGTTTTAGTTTCATCGGTATGGTGACGTTCGTGGCGACAACTGTATGCATTCTCGTTCATTTTAGTCGTCATCGTAAAATAAAGACATCCCTTTTTTTACTTCTCATTTTTGCGCTGCTTGCAGCTTGGCCGTTTGGATGGTTTTTTGGAATTTGGCAGATGGCATATCCTGCAGATATACAAACTACCACGCCGGCAGCTGCGATCCGTTTGCCGATCAATCAACCAGCATTAGTGGGCTGGGGAGGCAATCGAGTAGAAACAAACTATCATGCAATGGCTCCAAATCAACGTTGGGCATATGATTTATTAGTGCCGCCAGCTGCAACGAAAAGCACCCGATTAGAGGATTATGGCATATATGGGGTTGAAGTAGTCGCTCCCGCTTCAGGCACAGTTGTTTCTGCATATGATGGTGAAGCAGATATGGAGCCAGGAACAGATGATTTTGAATCATTAGCAGGCAACCATGTTTATCTACGGATGGATGACACAGGTACCTATCTTGTCATTGCTCATTTAAAGCAAGGTTCAATATTGGTGAAAGAAGGACAGCATGTGGAAGAGGGAGCGCCTATTGGCCAAGCAGGGAACTCAGGCAGTACGAGCGAGCCTCACATTCATATTCATCATCAACGTCAAGATCCCTCAAAGACGAGTATGTTTCTTTCGGAAGGACTGCCTCTCTACTTCCGCGACATCGATGGCCCTTCGATGCCAGAAGGAGGCATACATGTTGAAGACGGGATGCAGAAACCAATAGGCGATATTATTGCTCCGCTTGATAAACAAGAAAAACAGTAACATATAAGCGACAGTCTGAACATGATTTCGTGTTTCAGATTGTCGCTTTATTCCTTTTTAGTCCAAGTCTGAATCAATCAGAAGAATTGTTTTGACAAATATTTAAAAAAGATTAATATATTTATAATGACTATAAAATGTTTTTTTGGTCAATAAAAAAGGAGAAAGAAAATGCCTAAGATTGTTAGTGATCACGAAAGAGAGATGGTAAGAAAAGCGATGTATGTAAAAGGAACGGAGCTGATTCGTAAAAAAGGGCTAAAAAGGGTTACTGTCGAGGATATCACAAATGCTGTCCAGATTGGTAAAGGTTCCTTTTACTCTTACTATCGTTGTAAAGAAGAGCTTCTCTATCAGATTATAAAAAAATGTGAGAGTAACATGTTTGAGAGAGTAGAAGCGATCATGTCCGAAAACATAGAAGTAAAGGAAAAGTTGATAAAGGCATTAAAGGAAATCTATTTAGCAGAGGACAGTATTGTTTTTTATGTTTCACCATCGGATATTGAGTATTTGCTTCGTAAACTTCCTGCTGAAGCAGGGGACTGGGAAGCAGCAAAATCAAAAGACTATTTTAGTAAGACGCTGTCGCTTTGCGGTATTGATAAATCTGAGTGTGATTTTGACGTGCTTTCCTATTTAATGAATGCTCTTCATTTTATTGGTTCGGTTGATGCGCCTTTAGAGGAGCAGGGAAGAAAGAAGGCTTTAGATATTCTCGTCCATTCTATTGCCGATTACATGGCAGGAGGTAAAGAGCAATGTGGAGATGTTTAAAGATAAATACTTCCATACATATAATTGATTCAGATGACAGCTGCCTCTGTTTTACCGATATTTGGAGGTACAAATGACGATTCTATTAATGATGCTAGGTGGAATGTTACTGTTAATCGTTTTCCTCGTACTTTCTGTACAATACAAGAAAAAGAAGCTGTCAAATAAGATTCGAATGACGTCAATGGACAAAGGCATTGATTGTAGAGAATTTGTACATATTGGCGGCATCTCACAATATCTTCATCATCGAGGCGAGGATATGGATAATCCTGTGCTGTTGTTTCTACACGGCGGCCCAGGATCTCCTATGCTGCCGTTTGCTCAAGCATTTCAGATTCCATGGGAGAAACATGTGACAGTCGTGCATTGGGAGCAAAGGAACAGCGGTAAAACATTTTTGAAAAATGATCCACAACAAGTTACCCCAACAACGACCGTTGACCAAGTCATTCAGGATACTTATGAAGTTGTGGAATATTTGAAAGCTAAATATAACAAAAAGAAAATCATCATTTTGGGACATTCATGGGGTTCGGTGTTAGGCAGCCTATTTGCGAAAAAATATCCGGAACTTGTACAATGCTATATCGGTGTTGGGCAGGTTGTGAATATAATGGATAATGAGCGTGTTGGTTATGAAAAAGCACTGGAATTGGTGAAAGAAGCAGGGAATAACAAAGATTATCAAGCTCTGCTACGCTTAAAACCATATCCTCCTCCTGAATTTAATGATGATATGCTAAAGAAACTGATGAAGGTTCGAAAGCTGCAAAGCAAATATAAGTTAGCGACCGGTCCTACATTAGAACTTATCATAAATGTTTTTTGTTCCCCATTTTATACTTTTAAAGATGTGAGCTGCTTTTTCAAAGCGGGGGCAGTTAACGATGGACAACGTCATATTTGGAAATATTTAGTTGAAACGTTTGATCTGCTATCTTTGGGCACCACATATGAACTACCTGTCTTTTATATACAAGGTGAAAAAGATTGGCAAACACCCTATTCACTGGCAAAAGAATTTTTTCCAAAAATAACAGCACCGCAGAAGCTATTTTATTCAATACCAGATGCGGGGCATGCTACGATGCTTGATCAGAAAGAAGCATTTAATAATGCGTTATATGATATTTTAAAAAAGATATAGTGGGAGAATAAGCTGCCCACCTAAAAAGATTCATGTGAATCAGTTTTTTAGGTGGGCATCACATCCTTAGTTAGCTTGTTCTGGTGTTCGGATTAAAAACGCTAACACACTGATGAGTGCTGTAAAGACAATAAGCAGATTGAATCCTTGTTGAATCCCAAAGGCTGCGGAAACTTGTCCAATGAGAATACCGACAACTGCTCCACCCAATCCTGATGCGACGTAAATAACACCTTGTAAAGAACCGGCCTATTTCGTGAGTTTTGCTGCAATCCCTTGTTCAGTTGGAAATAAGACAGACATAGCAAGGCCGAACAACATCATTAAGTAACTGAATTCAGTCATGAACATACGGCCGACAATTAATGAAACGAATGCAAATAGTGAGAATAGTACAGGTGTGCGTCTTTCACCGAGTTTATAAATAATAAATCCACCTGCAAAATGGCCAATAGTCTACTTTAATGCCCCTGCGGTCTGCAAATATTCCATTTCTAACAAAAATCGAGAAATCCTTGTCTGTATATTGTTTTAGGATAAATCATACATATGAAAAGTTGTAAAATTTCAACAGTTAGAAAAACGACGAAATACAAACTATAAAAAAAGCCAACGGAATGACAATTCGTTGGCAACATCGTTTGTTTTATTCAATATTCATGACAGCTACCTAATGGAGCTAGCTTAACACTAGTTTTTTGTAAGGTTTAGTTGCCATGTGACTCCGTATTTATCTGCAACCCAACCAAACTTTTCACTAAATGGGTAAGCGGCTAACGGCATTAAAACAGAACCATCTTGAGAGAGTTGTTCAAAAACACGGTCAATTTCTTCAACAGTGTCGCACGTTACATATAAAGAGATTGATGGTGTAAATGTAAATTCATGCTTAATGCTGCTGTCAATGCACATAAAGATTTGACCATGCAGTGAAAATATAGCATGCATGACACTTCCTTCAGCGCCAGCTTCATTCGCTCCATAACGTTGAATATTGATAATTTCAGATTCGTCAAATAAAGAAATATAAAAATTCATTGCTTCTTCGGCCTGTCCTTCGAACATGAAAAACGTCGTAATTTTTTGATTAAACACTTTCATGGAAATCAACTCCTTTTAAATACTCTGTGAATGGCAACATCACAACACAAGATATGTGGAGACAGATTTATTGCACTCATCATGATGATCGTTTTTATAGGTAGCTCTACTATTGTTCTATTAATGAGTGTTAAATATACTTTTACTTTCGATATGAAGAGGCCTTATTATTATTGCCGTAATCTATCATGAGAGATTGCTTTTATCCCACATCTAACTGGCAAAAGGGAAGGTATGAAATGAGATAAGATCCAATATATTTAGAACTCTTTGTAATGATTACCTCGATATTTATTTCGAACTAATTAATAGTAATGATTGGAAAAATGAATTGATATGGAGACTTCTTCCTTGGAACGAAACACTGTACAAATGAATTTCGTGCACGTTCAAGCGATTGTAAGACAAAGGTAAGCAACAAAGTGGTTGCACTTCCATATTGAGTGTGTTAAATTTAAATAGACCGAACGGTCGGTCTGTTTAAAGTGAAGGAGGAAGCTATCATTAAGAAAACAAATCAACGAGACGCATCGGAAAACAAAAAGCGTATTGCGGCAGTTGCTAAAGAACTGTTTTCGCAAAAAGGTTATCTAGCTACTTCAATTGAAGACATTGTCTCTGCATCTCAAAGCAGCAAGGGAAATTTATATCATCATTTTAAAAGCAAAGAGGGATTGTTCCTTTATTTAATCAATGAACAAGTGAACGAATGGATTGAGCAATGGACTGAAAAAGAACAGACATACAAGCATTTTTCAGAGAAGTTATATGGTTTGGCAGATCATAGTTTAGAGGATTTGAAAAATCCACTTATTAAAGCGGCCGAGGAGTTTGGCGGCAGTCAAACAGCTGATCCTATCGTATTGAAAAAAGTGGTAGAGGCGTTGAATAAGCAGCGTGATATTTTTCAAAGGATTTTGAGGGAAGGCATTGCTCATGGGGAAATTGAAAAACATGACGAGGAGCAATTAACCTTTATTTTATTTGCACTTATTGCAGGGCTTGGCTCCTTATACAATAGTATGGAATTTGATGAACTTAAAGCTTTGCATCATAAAGCGGTCTCTGTATTTTTGCATGGTGTAGTAAAAAAGAAAGACATATGAATTTAGTTCTTAAATATATCATACGAGGAGTGAAGAATATGAAAGAGTCAGTAGCTTTAAAACGTTTGACAGGGATTGAGGCTCAAATCGAAAAAAAGATGGATGAGTGGAGTGTTCCTGGGGCAGCTGTAGCCGTTATACATAAGGAAGAGGTCTTGTACTGCTCCGGATTTGGATACAGAGATGTTCATAAGCAATTGCCAGTAGATTCGGAAACATTATTTGGGATTGGTTCGTCCACCAAACCTTTTACTACCATGATTCTTGCCATGCTTGTACAAGAAGGGAAAATACAATGGGATACACCAATAAAGGAATATTTGCCGAACTTTCGCATGTATGATGCTGCAGCTACGGAAATGCTGACCTTTCGAGATATCGCTTGCCATCGTTCCGGAATGCCAGACCATAACTTCATGTGCCACAAGCCAATGTTATCGGCTCAGCAGTGGGTTGACGCCCTTCCATATTTAGAGCCCAATTTGTCATTCCGCCATGCTTTTCAATATTCCAGCCTGATGTATGCGGAAGCAGGCTACTTGATTGAGTGCCTCACAGGAATTGCCTATGAAGAATGGGTAAGAGAACGCATTTTTACACCATTAAATATGAGGAATAGCAACTTTTCTATCGAACAGACTACTGCGGGTTCAAATTTTTCTAAGCCTTATGTGATGACAGAGAATGGCATTGTTGAACTTCCATTTACAGCCGATCAACCGGGAGCAGCCGGGGCAATAAATAGCAGTGTTGACCAACTAGCGGCATGGGTTTCTTTTCAGCTTAATAGAGGAGTCGTGAAAGGACAAAGACATATTGACGAAGATGTCATGCAGGAACTATATATACCGCAAGTTATAGTGAAGCAAGGAGGGGCACTGCCGGAATTTCCTGAAATGCCTCATACAGCATATGGACTTGGATGGTTTATAGATTGTTATCGTGGTCATAACCTTGTTCATCATTCCGGAAGAATAGATGGATTTACCGCTCATGTTTCTTTTATGCCAGCGGAAGATGTGGGCATTGTTGTATTAGCAAATCAAAATATGTCGTTCTTGCCAGATAGCCTCGCTTATACGCTTTATGATCAATTGCTTGCAATGGAGGCGGTTGATTGGACAAGCAAGTTTCAGCAGCATGAAAAGAAAATCTATGAAATGATTGCTGCAATGAATCCTGCAGCTGATCGTGTAGACGTTCCAAACGCACAAAAGGATTTACTGCCGTTTGATAGCTATACCGGTCTTTACAATCATCCTGCCTATGGAGACATCACTATTAAACAGCTTGATGGCAAGCTAGTCTTTGATTTTCGAACGTTGATATCGGACCTCACTGGATTAAATTCCCTTCAGTTTCTTGCTGAAGAGGTAGGACTTCCGTTCACATTTACTGTAGATGAGCAGGGGAAAATTGTGGGAGTGCAGCTGCCATTAGAACCGAGTGTTCAGCCAATTGTATTTAGCAAGCAATTATAATCATTGGAATAAAAAGAGAAGAAACCAGATAATAGCTGATTTCCGAAGGGAACCTTTCTTTTCAGATTAATCATTTTTATTATTTTTTATCCCACATCTAACTGGCAGTAAGACCTCCACCTCAAGAGTAAGAGGAACCAGAAGCGCTAGGTGGAGGATAACTGAAAGTCAAATGTCCGATTGGTTGGGGCCGACAGGATGTCGGTTACAAAGGCGTTGCAACAGGACGTTGCGATCTTAGCCTTTGTTCTACTACTTATCAGTGGGGGATGGGAGAAAACCCCCACTCATGGAAGTTTCACTTTATGATGGTTAATATCGCATTTCTATATGCGCATCTATATTCGATGTAATGAATGAAGGAACAACATTTTTTTCGCAAATGATCGTGGAAAAGCACAGAATCAAATGTATTTAAACATCCTAGCTACGTCAAATTGAACACTTCAGACTAATCACAAATGATAAAGGCTGCCAACCTATGATAAGGTTAGCAGCCTTTTTAGTTGGATGTATGAGCGACAGTTATTTTCTAATTCCGATGTCAGTGATCAGTACAGTACCTTTCTTCGTTTTATCGAATACAAAACTGACCTTGCTTACTAATAGTGGATTAAATTGCTCATTTGCTTGTTTAAAATCGTTAAACTGAAAACGATAATTTTGAAATATTGGTTCCTTTATTTTCCCAAGAGTTGAAAAAGGCTTTTTCAGCAATCTCCCTTCGATCATCGGCACTAATTCGGAAATGTGGCTCAACGGAAGACTTGCTTGGTTCCCGTCTTTGTCTTCTACTTGTATTGTTAAATCAATCAAACCTTCTGAATATGAAATGTTTCGTTTTTCATCGCCATCTGCCATCGAAAAGACGAATGAACTATCATTCTGTATTTCTAAACCTTCATTAGGAAGGATGACCGTATAGGAAGCAGCACTTGCATGTTTACTTTGATCCCATCCTAAACGTACAGCACTGAATAAATCTTCCCCAAATTTCTTTTTTACCCTTTCTTCTTTCCACTCTTGTAAATTTTCTCCTATCAGCTTGCCTCCAGGCATTGTCGTGCTTTGTAGATCGATATCTTCATCGAAGGAAGCAATGATAGTAGAGTGTGAATCAAAATAGTTGCTAATATACATCGTATCTGGAAGCCATTCTTTTGCGAAGCCGATATCTCCGAACACTTCTCTGTACTCTTTTTTATCTTTCAATGTCGCATCTAAAAAAGAAGAAATAAATACTTTTGCGATCATTTCTTGTTCTTCTCGCGACATTAATTGCTTCAAATTAAATAGTTTGTTTCCCAAACCTACGCCATCGCCGCGACCCCAAGTACGATTGAACTGTCCATGATTGGCTCCATAAATATAAACGGAAGCTTTCATTAAATCTTCATCAGGGGTAAAGCTTAAGCGCTGGTATTGGCTCGAGCCGCGGAAGCTATTAACGTCCATATCTTGTGCTCCGTGCAAAGTTAAATAATTAACATGTTGTATAGGCATCGGTTTGCCAGAAGGGTCGTATTGTCGATCTGTACCAGCAATTGCGATGATAGAACGAATTTGAAAATTGTAGTCGAATTTGATATTGCCATTATCGGGATGTGCATTCAGTTGGTTATAAGCTGCGGCAATTGCAATTGCTTCCGCTCCTCTGGAATGGCCAATTAGGGCGATTTGATCCATATCTACCTTTTGATAGAATGGCGTGTTCTTGTTGTTATTCCACTCTTTCCAAGTTTTGAGATGTTCTAGCATTAACAACCCTCTTGCAGGATTCTCTTTCTCCAATGCACTTACTATAAACATATCATCATATGGAGAAATGTTCAGAAAGTTCTCATCAATAGAAACAAAGATATAGCCGCGACTTGCTAGAAGCTTGCCAAGATAATCATAGCCTGGATCCGAATAATCAGTCATGAGATGATTTCCATGAGCAGCAACTACTAAAGGAAATGGGCCTTCACCTTCGGGGTACCAGATCAGTCCATTTAAAGGCATTTCATTCGGTCCTAAACCTATCGTTTTTGTTCGCAAAGATGACCATTTCTCTACATAAGCTGATCCATCTACTGTACTTGTCGTGAGAGAATCGCTCTGATTAAACTCCGGCCGGTAGCTGTCTTCACTTCCATATGTTAATGTTTTCACTTTATAGTGCCCCTGTTCAGCCGGGTTTTGAAGTTGACTGTCTGTATAGCGCTCTGAATTTTTAAGTTCTTTCAGCGTTGCGCCTTGAATTGGTGCATCACCGTCTCGAATCATCCAGTAGCTCCCTATTCCGATAGCTGCCGTTGTCGTTGCGGATAAGACAATCATTGTAATCTTTTTCGACTTATTCGCATTTTTATAGCTCCCAGTTGTCATTTGATAGATGACGGCGCCCCAAATAGAAAAAACCGTGATGATCGCGAGGATAATAAAGATCGTAACGGTCATTGGTACCATAAAACAGATAAAAAGCAATATAAACGAACTGAAAACAAGCCATAGAAACCGGCTTGGGACTTTCTTTATTAAATGAAAAATGATTGTAATTACTCCGCCGATAAGTGCAGCGGCAGCGATTGCTACAATGGTACCCACTGAAAAATCGATAAATCCTCGAGCCCCCAACATATAATTGGCCTGCAAGATAACGAGGATAAAGGCTACTGCAGTAAGTACAATGGTTGCTCCCTTCCATCCAGCTGATAAAGGGTTTATTTTTATACGAATCTTTTTTAATTTACTGGCTTTATTGGTAATCCTCTCCATGTAACAAATATCCTCCTTATGACATGTAAAGTTATCCACTCTAGTTCATGTTATAAGTCTATTCTTTCTCTGTGCTGTCATCTTCCTTTCAGTAGTCTTACAATTACAAGGTTTCAAACATGTTGCGGTAAGTTTTCCCCAATTGAATGATTCGTTCATTGTATTCTCTCACGGTATGCGCAATTGGCGAATGTGGTTGTATCGCCATCACCATGGGTATATACAGATGACGTGAATCAATTTGAGTATCATCCATAAAAAGCAAAAGAATTGCTTGATAAAGCTGGTTGGAAAGTAGGGATGACGGTATCCATGAGAAGGATGGCAAAAAGCTTGTTGTCCATTATATTAGCACAAAAGGAGCGCTGACTGATATTTTAATTCCGATTGCGATTCCAAACCCGACAATCAAAAGAGAGCGCATCCTGCTAAAAGGAGATATTCCAAACCCAGCTAACCCGCCATCTGGATGTAAATTTCATAAACGCTTCCCCCTTACAGTGGAAAAATGCTCCAGAGTCGTACCTACATTTAGAAATGTTAGGAATAACCACTTTGTGGCGTGCCATTTCGTGTAAAATATGTATATGAGGGATGGTTGCCCCTCATTTTGTACCACTCGTTAAACCAATTCGAGTTGGGGGTGGGAATCCGATTAATGGGAGATTGATAGATAATGAAAGCTGTTCTTTTTGATTTAGACGGAACTTTGTTAGATCGGGAAACATCAATCCGCTCATTTATCGATGATCAGTATAAGCGCTTATCGAGTTTTTTTCCACATGTATCAAAACAAGCCTTTATGATTCGTTTCATTACATTTGAGTGCCATGGGTACGTGTGGAAAGATCAAGTGTATCAACAGCTTGTCAAGGAGTTTTCAATTAGTGGAGTTGCATGGGAACAGCTCTTTAACGATTATCAAACTAGTTTTCATCAACATTGCACTGCCTTTCCTCACTTAACCGAGATGTTAGAGGAACTAAAAAAAGCAGGCTATTTCCTTGGTATCGTTACGAATGGCAAAGGCGATTTTCAAATGGCGACAATTAGAGCACTCAATATCGAAACGTTTTTTCATATCATTGTCATTTCCGAATGGGCTGGAGTAAAAAAACCAGATCCTACTATTTTTACGAAAGCATTATGCGAACTAGGGGTACCGGCTCAGGAAAGTATTTTTATTGGTGATCATGTCGAAAATGATATAAAAGCAGCACATCATGTTGGGATGAAAACGATTTGGAAAAGAAACGACCAATGGAATGACGTAGCTGCGGATGCAGTAATAGATGATTTAATAGAAATAAAGATGACGTTGCAAAGGTTTCAGAAAAAAATAAACCTTGAAAGGGACGAACGCTCTATCTGAAATGATTCACTATTATTCAAGGAAAGTTTGAATGAATAGCAATAAAAAGTTTGGGTGAAAAAATTCCCCCTAAGCCGAAGTAGAAGGAACTTGTGTGAAGCTGATTTAGAAGTGTGATGTAAGTAGGTAGAGGAGCGAAAAACGCTTATATCAGCTCGCTTTTCAAAATTAAAAAAATCCTAACAGACTGCCGTTTGGAGGAACTTTTAGTATGTATATGACAATAGAAGAAATAGCAGAATATTTATCGCTGCCAGAATCGTACATTAAAAAAATGATTCAGCTTAATCGAATTAGAGCTGTTCATGATGGCAAGCAGTATTTGGTAAATAAAGAGCAATTTAATCAGCATCTTGAACAGTTGGAAAAAGCGAGAAAACAATTAGAAGAATGGAGAAATGAACCGCTGCCAGAGGACCCGGATGTAAAGGATGAGGATTAGTATAACTTGATCTATATTTTGGTTTATGCTAAAAAATGTACATTTATGTGATGACAAAAATCTTTTGATCTAGTATACTTGCTACTATATTCTTTCTAGTAAATACAATTGTCCTTATATAAAGGACAATTAAAAATGAAGGGGAGTAATGTTGGGATGAAGGTAGTAAAGTTTGGCGGTAGTTCGGTGGCAAGCGGGGAACAATTTAGGAAAGTTGCGAATATCATTGAACGAGATTCACAGCGAAAAATAGTCATTGTGTCGGCTCCAGGGAAGCGATATAACGACGATGTGAAAACAACGGATTTACTGATTACTCTTGCCGAAAGTGTAACAACAGATGGGTATGATCAAGAAATATTCAATGCTATAATTAAACGCTATGAAGAGATTGTTCGTGACCTTTCTTTACATACTGAGTTGATTGATGAAGTGCGTATGTCATTAGAGGATGCGATTGATCGTTATCGCCATCAACAAGCACGCTTGTTGGATGTTCTAAAATCAAGCGGGGAAAATAATAATGCGAAGCTCATGGCGGCTTATCTTGCTTCATTAGGCTATGAAGTATCTTACGTATCGCCGCAAGAGGCTGGCATGATGGTAACAGATGAGCCTGGCAATGCACAAATCCTGCCAGAATCGTATGAACTGCTTGCCAAACTTAAAGAACGCAGTGGTATTCTTGTTATCCCAGGGTTTTTTGGCTACTCTCATGAAGGACATATTGTTACATTTCCACGTGGAGGCTCGGATATTACAGGTTCGATTGTGGCAGCTGGAGTCGATGCCGATGAGTATGAAAACTTTACAGATGTTGACTCTATTTATTGTGTTAATCCATTGATGGTAAATAACCCTTGTGAACTAAAGGAGCTGACATACCGAGAAATGAGAGAGCTCGCATATTCCGGGTTTTCTGTATTTCATGATGAAGCATTACAGCCAGTTGTTGAGAAAGGCATCCCTGTTTGTGTGAAAAATACAAATCGTCCTGAGGCGCCAGGCACTTGCATCGTAGCAGAGCGCAAATTAAACGGCCAGCCTGTTATTGGCATTGCTAGTGATAATGGGTTTTGCAGTTTAAATGTTTCTAAGTATTTAATGAATCGGGAGCTTGGATTTGGCCGTCGATTGTTAGCAATTTTAGAGGATGAAGGAATTTCATATGAACATACCCCTTCTGGCATTGACAATATGTCTGTTATTATTCGCTGTGAGCGGTTTATGAATGGGAAAGAGGAACGGATTATGCAGCGGATTCGAACCGAATTAGAAGTAGATCAAATTCATATTGAGCGCGATTTGGCAATGATTATGGTCGTAGGTGAGGGAATGAATCGTGCAGTAGGGATCGCCGCCAAAGCCACAAAGGCATTAGCAGAAGCAGGGGTTAACTTAAAGATGATTAACCAAGGTTCCTCTGAAGTAAGTATGATGTTTGGCGTCGAGGTAAACGACGTGCATAAAGCGGTAAATTGTTTGTACAAGGCGTACTTTTAAACAGTATCAAGCAGAAAGAGGAAAAAACAAAAGTTCGTGTTAAATATCATTCAGTTGGAAAAATTGGAACTGTCTAAACAGTTAAATCATCACGAATTTTTCCAACTGAAAATGCATCATTCGTCCGAAGAAAACGAGAAAGTTATATGATTGTTTCCATAAGGCTTCAATCTAATTCTTTTTTGATTTTTTTGACTTTTTCGATGCTTAATTCAGTGATGTTCACAATAACCTCTTCGGGAAATCCTTTCTTTAACATATTGTAGGCAATGCGCTTGCTGCTATTTTCCATTCCTTCGCGTATCCCTTCCTGTATCCCCTCTCGTTTTCCTTCTTTCCTTCCTTCTTTCATTCCTTTTTTCCTTCCCTCTTGCAGCCCTTTATTGAACCCTTTTTCTATCCATGAATTTGGCAGTTGCAAGATGCCTTCTGTTTCCACTGGCTGAAGTTGTTTAATTTCTTCCATTAATATTTTCTCCTCCTTGTGATCGAGTTGTAGATAAGTTTCAAAAAAACCGTTGATCAATGCCATTTTTGCTGGATTTAATTCCATACGTACAAGCATACGTAAAAATTCCATTTTCACTTGAATTCGTTCTTTGGCGGTATAATCCATTTTACTTAGCAGGGCGGCAGCAACTGGATTGTTCGAATAAATGAAGGTGCGCCAATTCATTTGCCGGAGCTGTAGCTTTAAAAATTGGAACGTAAGCACATGCTGAAAAGGAAAAGAAATAGAAAAAGTCGATGGCTCCTTACGATTTTCATCGTAGCTAAAGACAGCAATTGGCAATATTGGTTTTCGATGTGTTTCGTACAATCTGCTGAAATAAATAAACATTCGTTCGTGGAATTTTGTTTGTGAATAGGATTGAGGCTCAACGTGAATAATGATGATCGTATTTTTTCCACGCAGTTTTGTTTCCATGAGGATATCTACCCGCCTTTTTTCACCGATAGTGACATCAGTAAATACTTCTTCAGAAAGCAGTTTCATGTAAGAAAAGTCAATTTGCTCATGAATATGCGGGAAAAAAACTTCCAAAAATTCTGCGAAAAAAGTACGGATCAACTCTTTAAACAACCGATCGTGATCCGTGTATTTGCGTTGATCCTCACGAATAACAATGGTTGACAACATTCTATCACATCCTTATTGAAGTATGTAGATGCAGGGGAAGAAGGAGACTCTTAGCTGAAGGTCATCTTAACTAAGAATATACCATATAAAAAGATAAAGAACAAGTGTTCCTGTTGAGGTTTTTAATATCGAACAAAATAAATGAGGAGGAAGAAGATGATGATTTTTCCCTACTCTCCAAATGGAAGCTGTTCCTTTTTATAATCTATCTTGAGCTCCTTGTACCAATTGTTTAGCCCAACCCACAATTTTTCATAAAGTTAATATACATGCTGTTTATCATGCAACTGACCTTCCATCACTTGAAGTACTAGTTCTTCATATCCTGATGGCTTTGATGCCATTTTTAAAGATTCCTCAAAAGTTCTTGCTCTTGTACTATAATATTGTTTATTCGCTAATCCTATTAGTTTAGCTGTTTGCCAAACAAAGTCTTTCGCTCCTAAAGGAAGATAATCAAAATTAGCGGAGTGATAATTATTTCGTATTTTGGCAATGGTTTCGTATGGTTCCCAAATCATACACTCTCTCATTGTTTCTCTTATCGCTTCATTTGAAACTTGAAGCGGCAATGTTTTTATTTCTTTGAATAAGTCATGTGGATCATAAATTTGTAATACATTGATAAACATGCTTGCCTTAATCGCCCACGAGTCATCAACAGTTTTAGCTAGTTCAATCAATTCACGTCTTTGTTTTGTGCTTATTTCTATTTTAAATTTGTCATAAATAAACTCATAGCTTTCGATAGAAGTTCCATCCGTTGTTACAACATGCATTTTAATATCAGAATATGGGCCATCATTTTCTTGGCTAATTGATCCGTACACACCAATAGCTAATATATTGTCTCTATATACGTTTAATAGTCTTTCTTTTATTTTATTAATAATCTCTATTTTTTCATCTCTTGAAGCTGTCGGATATGGTAACATATTCTCTTCTCCATCAAACTTTTTGCAAAATAGTAACTATTTGTAAACCAAATTCATTTAGGATTGGTCTCTCTACTCTTGTAATGATACAAATATTGGTAAAACAATGCATACTTGCATATGGCAGTCATGTTTCGATTATAGCGGATCAGCGTGAACTTTTGAATTCGCACAGGAATTGCATTATAGATGATTGAAAAAGCAACAAAGAAAGGATAATGATAAGTGTTAGATTTAACATGTATATCAATGGCGAATAGAAAGACACAAGCAACAAAAAAAAGCGCAGTATCATCAACCCGGCAACAGGAGACGTATTTGCCCAAGCTGCTGAAGGCACCACGAGAACACTTCATTTATTAGACAGATTCCAATGGGTGAGATGTTTTTTTTGAATACAACAAACTTGTATCATCGCTTTTAGTTGCATTGCTATGTTATTTTATTAGTAGGTAAACCGATGGGCGGAGGAAGTTACATGATAAAAGTTGAAAATTTACGCAAAAATTATGGTGAAATAGAGATATTGAAAGGAATCAACTGTGAAATCGAAAAGAATGAAGTCATTTGCGTAATCGGCCCTTCTGGTGCAGGGAAAAGTACTTTTTTACGTTGTTTAAACTTACTAGAGTCGTTTACAAGTGGGAAGGTAATGATTAATGGGCATGATCTGTCTGATAAAAAATTAAAAATAAGAGAGATTCGGAAAGAAGTAGGAATGGTGTTTCAGTCTTTTAATCTATTCCCGCATTTGAAAGTCATTGATAACATCATGCTTGCTCCGATAAAGGTGCATAAAGCAAACAAAGAGGAAACGCGAATAAATGCAATGCACTTATTAGAGAAGGTAGGATTGGCTGAAAAAGCAGAGGCGTATCCAAGTCAGTTATCCGGTGGCCAGAAGCAGCGTGTCGCAATTGCTCGTGCATTAGCAATGAATCCAACAGTCATGTTGTTTGATGAACCAACGTCAGCGCTCGATCCCGAAATAGTAGGAGAGGTGCTGTCTGTTATGAAAGATTTAGCAAAAGAAGGCATGACGATGGTTGTCGTTACACATGAGATGGGGTTTGCTCGTGAAGCAGCAGATCGAATCTTTTTTATGGATAATGGCATGATATTGGAAGAAGACCCTCCAGAAGCATTTTTCTCTAATCCGAAACATGAACGAACGCAGGCATTTTTAAGCAAGGTGTTGTAAAAAGAATGATAGAAAGAGAAAAGCCCACCCATTGAACTGTTGCCTAAAGGGTGGATCATTGCTTGTTAACATATGAAAACGGCAGGAAAGCAGCCTTATCCTATTTCATTATCGTAAGCAATTTGCATGTATTGTATTCGGCTTCGGGTTGTTCTGATGTTGGCAGCCGTTTGAGGAGATCTAGTACAGCATAAGGGAATTTTAATGCGTGCGGGTCGTCAAATGTTTTTTCCCAGTATTCTGGTGCCAATATAGAAGTGAAAGATGGTTTCTTTACTTCATTTTCTAACATGAAATCAGGACGCTGCCGGTTTAAATACATTTGATGACGATGATTTTTCATGCCTGCTAAAACAAGCTCGTTATACCCGAGTCTCTCTAGTTCTGTCAACGCCTGTGCATGTGTGATTCCATGCTCCAGCTCTCCGCTAAAGAAGTACATTTTCCCATCTATCATGCGATTTGGTACGATTGTATGCAGTTCCTTAAATGACTGTGAGGTCATATCAAATGTATGTCGATATTCTGGAAGATTTGCTGTATCGTCAACTATTGTTGTGAAATAGTTATCTATATCCCAATATCGGTTGGGCCCGTCTTCCGTTGTTCGTTCGAGCATTTTCACAAGCCCATTTACGACGGTTGGTGTAATGAGGGACGGGCAATCTCGCAAAGCCTTTAGCGCTAATACACCTAATGCCAAACCATGTCCAGATGTACTTAACTTCTCTGTATTTTTCCTTAGCCCATCAATGATCTGTTCAAGCAGCATCGGATTTGCTTCTTCTTGTTCAAGCGGTGCAAACCATTCAGCATGTTCATGGCGATAACGCTTACAAGTTCTTTCAATACCATCTTTCACATGATCCGGCAATTCATGTTCCCGATCCATATAATAACCTGCCAATAATGCTGCCCCAAAATGACCGTTAAACCATGATAACTGTCCTCCACGTGCCATTCCAATGACGCCTATCTCCAAGTAAGAATCCAACTTTCGCATATTTTTCAACACCCCCAAAATGTATTCTCGTGATCTACTTCTACTACAAATAGCTAAACCCTTTAAAGATACAACTTAAGTTGTAGCGAGGTGTTCAGGTGCTGTCTAGGATAAGACATTGCTTTTTATGTCTGAGATGATACACTTTTCACAATCGTTACTTTCGACATTAACTGTTTGCAGATAGTAATAAAAAATAAAGCTATAAAGAAGGAGGGATTGCTTTGACTCTGAATAGAGTTATTTGTGAAAAGAGAACCTATTCGCGAGCGTTTGCTTCTCATCAACATGATTACGGTCAATTTTTATTTCCGCTGCAAGGTTCTATGGAGATACAAACAGAGAAGCAGCATCTTCATTTGAAAACAGATCATTGTTTCTATTTGCCTCCTGGCTGTCTGCATACTTTTCGTTCTATCGATCGGAATGAGTTTTTAGTGTTAGATATGCCGATGCGGTATGTATCTTATCGAGCAAATGGATTGTATTTGCAAATGGATCAACAATGGGAAGCGATACGGTTTTTACTTTTAGAAGAAGCACATCATTCGAATGGCTCGACTGTTGCCCTAAATGATTTAACACGCTATGTAAGCCAAAAACTTCAACATTCGCTCCATCCTTCTATTGAGTATATTCACAATCACTATCATCAGCACATGAAAGTATCCGAATTGGCAAAGCTAGAACATTATCATCCAATTTACTTCTCATCGTGGTTTAAACAAATGACAGGAAAGAGTCCTAAGGCTTATATTTCGGCTGTTCGTTTGGACGCAGCAAAACGACTGCTGAGGGATACGGATTTTTCTATTGCTCATATTAGTCAAGAGGTTGACTTTAACCATCCATCTTCCTTTACGAAATGGTTTGTTCGTACAGAAAGGGATATCTCCACAAATGTACCGCAGAAACTTCATTTAGGATAAGAAGAACCTTTTATTTGGACAAGGTTTTTCTTATGAAGCAGGTTAAAATTGAAACAACGGTTCGTTATGATATTAGGCTAATGATGATAAGAAATCAGAAGTAATTTATAAAAAATATCAAAAATAGAGGAGCGAGACTGTTGGCAGTGATTGAAGACTTTCAAAAACTAG
This sequence comes from Bacillus chungangensis, assembly GCF_030812995.1. Classification (GTDB taxonomy): domain Bacteria; phylum Bacillota; class Bacilli; order Bacillales; family Bacillaceae_C; genus Bacillus_CF; species Bacillus_CF chungangensis. Next base: position 25,847 of record NZ_JAUSTT010000031.1, read on the forward strand.
ATGTACGGATTGGCACCGTAAAAAATGCCGAGCCGCTTTCAGGAGCAAGAGTCCCAGCGATAAAGTTGGAAATCGATTTTGGCGATGAGCTTGGAATCAAACATTCTAGTGCACAAATAACGAAACGGTATTCTCCTGAACGATTGATTGGACGACAAGTGGTAGCTATTGTGAATTTTCCGCCAAGAAAAATTGCTGGCTTTCAATCTGAAGTATTGGTTCTTGGCGGCATCCCAGGAGCAGGAGATGTCGTGCTGTTGAGACCTGATGAGGCAGTACCAAATGGAACAGTGATCGGCTAATTCCTTTAAAAAAAGAGGTGGAGAAAATAATTAGTTTTCTCCACCTCTTTTGGTTAATCGGTTTTTAAACCCCTTTATCATTCGATCAAGTTTAAAAATTCTCCCCACTCATATGTATATTGCTATTCTTAAAAAGTAAAAATGAAAAGATAATGAACAGTGCTAGCAGCATGAAAGACGAACCAAGAAAAATATAATTAATTTTTATAAGCTCTCCTAACCAACCTGCACTAAGAAAAGAGATTGGTGCGGCTGCTTTCATTATCATAGACGAAATGCATTCACCCTCCCAAGTATATGTGGAGGTGTCAGCTCTTGCTTAAGTGTTAGAAAATTAATATTCATAAAGGTGCTGCTAAAGCCAATAAAAAACATCCCTGCCATTAAAACATACCAGTGATAAGTTGTGAACAAAATAAATTGGCCAAAAGCAGCTAGGCCAATTCCAAATAAAACCAAGCGTTGTCGATTAAAACGTTTCGTCAGTCGTTTTATAACAGTTGCGGCTAAAATTCCACCTACCCCTGATGCTGATAAAATAAACCCTATATTTGATTTGGAAGCATCTAAACGATCCAATGCATAAAAGATAAGCACTGCTCCCGATAAAGAAGAGGCGATATTGATAAAAAGGTTGACTATCGTAATATTCCATAAAAGCTGGGTTTGTCGAAGTTGATAAAAGCCAGCTTTCATATCATTCGATATACTACTTTTTGACTTGTGGAGCTTCGGACTTTCATTGTTTGGTATCTTTACTCGAAAAACAAAAATGAATAACAAGAAGAGACTAGCAGCCGTTGCAACTAAGCTAGAAGTGTAGCCAAGTGAAATTAATATGAAACCAGCAAGACCTGGTCCAATCATATTAACAAACGTATATAAAAATGAAATCGACGCATTTGCTGAGATTAATTGATCTTTATGAACAATTAAAGGAAGGACTGTATGAAACGTATTCCAAAAAAGATAGTTAAATGTGGTAAGAGTAAAGCCACATATATACAAACTCCAAATCGAAATGACGTTGAATTTTAATAATAGCGCTAATACTAGCAATATCATGATTTGCATCCAAATCGATAGCACCATCATTTTTTTGCGATTCACTCGGTCTACAACAATACCTATAAAGATACCTAAGAAAATATGAGGTACTAAATCGATCGCTCTCATCGTACTCATTGCAAGCGGCGACTTTGACAGCTCATAGATAATAATTGGCAAAGCTAAATTATAAAGATGAAAAGTAAGATCAACGATCGTAGTACCAGAGCACAAGAAAACAAAATGTTTATTTTTCCATATTGTATCAGGATGTGCATGAGAAGCTAACGGTTTCATAAATGGGCTCCATTCACTATTACTGAGTTTCCGAAAAGAATTCTCCCACTTTCAATTACCTATATAATATCAACTCGGTCTTGTCTATTCAACTATATAATGGCTCTTATTAATGTTTATCACATAAATGGAATAATGAGGGTTTTTACTCTTTTAAAAAACTGGTTAGGCATTTTTAATCGCCTATAAATGCTGTTTCTTTCACATAAAGACATCTAGCTCTTCTTCCGATAGTATAATAGGAGAGTCTATCAAACTGTATTTATCTTAACTCTTATACCAATATGGAGATAAAGGACATAAGAAAATATCAATATTGTGATACAGAAAGGAAATAACGTGATGAATACAACCATTTTTGGAACCCATCAAGCACATACGCTTGCACAATTTAACACGTGTTTGAAAACTGGCAATGTCGTTGGCGGCGTCTTATGTGCAGATGGGCATTATGGGTATAGCCAGCCTGTCGGCGGTGTAATTGTCTATGATCAACAAGTATCTCCGTCTGGTGTTGGCTATGACATTGCTTGTGGAAATAAGGCGGTAAAGACAAATTTGACTTTACAAGACATTCAGACAAACTTGCCGCAAATCATGGATGACATTTATGAGCGCATTTCGTTTGGGGTAGGGAGAAAAAATAAAGAGGCAGTCGATCATGCTTTGTTTGATGATCCAGATTGGTCTGTTTTTCGAGAGATTGGCACTCAGGAGCATGATCGGTTAAAGGCACTTGCCCGTAGTCAGCTGGGGACTGTTGGCTCAGGCAATCACTACGTTGACTTGCTCGTTGAGGAAAAAACAGATGCGATCTGGATTGCCAATCATTTTGGCAGCCGCGGATTTGGTCATAAAACAGCAAGCGGCTTTCTTAACTTGGCGCAAGGGCGTGCCTTCTCAGACAAAGCACCCGGAGAAAAAATGGAACAGCCTCCAACATTAATGAATCTTAACGAAGAACTTGGCGATATGTATATGAGCGCAATGGAACTAGCGGGACGTTATGCTTATGCAGGGCGTGATTATGTCATTGATCAAGTACTTGCGATTCTTCAGGCTGATGCATTAGTTGAAGTCCATAATCATCATAATTTTGCTTGGAAAGAAGTCCATGGTGGCAAAGAACGAGTTGTCGTTCGTAAAGGTGCAACACCGTTAGCTCCTGGCCAACTCGGTTTTGTCGGCGGCAGTATGTGTGATCAGGCAGTTATTGTTCGTGGCCTTGCAAATGATGAAAATGAGCGTGCATTTTATAGTACGGTCCACGGTGCTGGCAGAATCATGAGCCGGACAGAGGCAGCAGGAAAAATGAATTGGAAAACGAGAAAGCGCTTAGGCGGTAAAATAACACCAAAGCAAATGGCACAAGCTGTCAAAGCATATGGCGTCGAACTTCGTGGCGCTGGCACTGATGAGAGTCCTTTTGTCTATCGCAAGCTTCAGGAAGTACTTGATGCACATGCACAAACGCTAGAGATCGTCCATCGATTAAAACCGATTGGTGTATGTATGGCAGGCGCAAACGAATTTGATCCATACAAAGACTAACAGTTGATTGATGGAACTAAAATGAAAAGGCTGATGAAATTGTTCGTCTGTTAACCGATTTTTATGTAGTTGATTGGATGTACTTAGATGATTAATAGAAAGGGGACATTGCTGCCCCTTTCTCAACACTTATACTTCAATCTCCATATCTAATAAAGCAGAGCTTAAGCTTTTCCCATGCGTATCGATAGCCAAAGATCTCGTGACACCTCCGCCGAGCGCTCCATGCATGACAAAGTTGAAAGCGCCTAGAACCGGAAGTTCATACCTTTCCACTTCACCATGTACGATCTGTTTAAACCAATCCTTTACTTTTTCCGCTGTCACTTGTTCCTTTACTTTTTCATAATCAGCTAGATCATAAACAATGAGCGAGATATTAGAGATATTTCCTTTGTCTCCTGATCTGGAATGGGCAATTTCTCTTAGCTTCATGCTGCTACACCTCCTCGATAATGGTTTGAATATGAATGTTTTCGCTGGGTACTAAAATCGAAGCAATAGAGATCACTTCTTTTACACGAACGGTTGCACCACCGCCGCCGGCTGGGCCGTTTGTATAGAGTGCTTCCACTTCATTGCATACTGCCGCTGCCTCATTTTTTTGCCGCGTACGTGCAGCGACGCGAAGCCGCACTTCTGTAAAATCATGTTTGTGATTGTGTATCTTATTGGAAATGTCGTCTTGATATAGAGAATTGACTCCGAGATAATCAATCCGCAGTTCCTGAATAGGCACTTTTGTATACGCTAGTCTTTTTTTTATAATGTCACCGGCTAATTGTGCCCTCGCAAAAGCCCCTGAACCGCCATAGCTGATCTCTCCTTCAGCAATATAGCAATCTTTGTAGCCAATGCTCGTCTTATAAAAACCATTTCTCTCTTTGCCGGTTGCACCAGTTGCTAACACTTTATTTGTTTCTACTTCCTCAATCATAACGTTTGAAAAATCAGCAGTGACATCTGGCGTCAAATAATTGGAAGGGTCATGAAGTTCATAAAGAAGCTGCTCTTTTACCGTTTTAGTGTTAACAATTCCGCCCGCATCTGCTAATTTTTCGATTGTAATTGTTCCGTTTTCGCCTATTTCTGCAATCGGAAAACCGACATTCCACAAATCAGGAACATCTTTCCAGCCTGGATCTGCATAATAACCGCCTGATACTTGGGCACCACACTCTAACAGGTGGCCGGCAAGGGTCCCCTTGCCAAGCATATCGAAATTATTCCAATCCCAGCCAAATTCAAAAATGAACGGCGCTAAAACGAGTGAAGGGTCTGCAACTCGCCCAGTAATAACGATATCAGCGCCCTTTTCCAATGCTTCAACAATTCCTTGGGCGCCAATATATGCGTTAGCAGATACGATATGTTCTTTTAACGTCTCAAGCTTCTCGCCAGTTTCAATGATGTCAACATTCGCATACTGATCGATTTGCGAAAGGATATCGTCACCGAGTACGACAGCGATTTTCAAGCCGCTAATATTCTGCTTTCGCGCAATCGCTTTTATTGCTTTAGCAGCCGCAATTGGGTTGGCTGCCCCCATATTTGTAATCACTTTGATCTGCTTTTCTTTGCAAAGAGGGACGATTTTTTCCATCCGATGTTCAAGAAGATGATTATAGCCTTTTGCCGTGTCTTTTAATTTTTGCTGTTGTGCGATGGCTATTGTTCGCTCGGCTAAGCATTCAAAAACGATATAATCAAGATTGCCTTTCTTCATTAATTCGATTGCCGGTTCTAAACGATCGCCAGCATAGCCGGCACCTGATCCGATTCGAATTTTCTTCATGGTGCTTTCCTCCATTCATATTTAATTAGAGGTGTTGATCTCAGATCTTCCCCCTGCCATTGCACCTCGCTTCTAATCAGCATATTACCTAGACGTAAATGATCTATATAGAAATTGCACCTGTTAATACAGCGATAATCGTAAATACGATGGATGTTCCATAAGCCCATTTAAAAGTGAAACGTTGATGTTCTCCGAGATCGACTTCTGCTAGGCCGATAAGCAGAAAAGTTGAAGCTGTCAACGGACTAAGTGGAAAGCCTGTCGTCATTTGCCCTAATACAGCAGCCCTGCCGACTTCAACAGGATTCAGGCCGAAATGTGAGGCCGTTTCTGCAAGAATTGGAAGAACACCGAAATAGAAGGCATCTGGAGTGAAAATCAAACTAAGCGGCATACTGATTAAAGCAACGATCAATGACAAATGCCCCGACAATCCATCAGGGATGACAGAGACCATCGTCGTCGCCATCGCCTCAATCATGCCAGTTCCAGTAAGAATTCCTGAAAAAATCCCAGCTGCGAAAATCATATTTGAAACAAAGACGACGCTTTTAGCATGATCGTTTAACCGCTGCTGCTGATCTTTTAGATTTGGATAATTGATTAATAAAGCAACGGCAAAAGCAATCATAAATAATACTGCTAACGGCAGCAAACTGTTGACAAGTCCGATAATAAGGAGCAGTGTCAAGAGGGCGTTAAACCAAAATAATTTTGGCCTGCGAGCTTGCAATTGCCCCTCTGTTAGCTGGTTATCATGGTCATATTCAAAATGCATGACGCCAAGCCGCTTTCGTTCTTTTTTTCCTAGATAGTAAGCAACAAATAGCACCCATAGAATCCCACCGAGAAGTGACGGAATCAAGGGATTAAACATATGAAGAGAATCCGTCTGAAGCGTCGTCATTGCTCTTGCTTGCGGGCCAGACCATGGAACAAGGTGCATGGCTCCAGCGCTTAAAGCGGTGACGCATGTTAAAATTAAGCGATTCATTCCGAGCTTTTTATAAATTGGAAGCATCGCTGTAATCGTAATCATAAATGTCGTTGTGCCATCTCCATCTAAGTGGGCGATCATTGCTAAAATAGCTGTCCCTACAACGATTTTTAAGGGATCGCCTTTTACAAAACGAATAAGCCTCGTAATAATAGGATCGAATAAACCTGCATCAGACATCGTGCCAAAATATAAAACGGCAAAGATCAGCAAAATGCCTGTCGGTGCAACTTGTAATATTCCTTTCAGCATCATATCGCCTATTTCTGCACCTGCCCCGCTAAGCAAGCCAAAGACAATCGGAACAATGATCAAGGCAACCATCACCGAAAGCCGTTTCGTCATGATTAAAAACAGGAACACAGCAATGGTTAAGAAACCCATCAGTGACAACATATTCATTATGCATACCTCCATCTGTAAGAAAATGAATGATTTTTAATACGTTTTAAATAGACAATGGGACTTTCTTCATTTTTTGAAATGGTAGATCGATTGAACAACCTCTTATAGTGCAAATGTCATGCCATTTTGTAGGAATTGAGTAAGTTTCGGATAAAGTAAGCCAATTGAACAAATCTCGTAAACTAATCCAATTTTTTTATTCTAAAAATGTAAAAATAATCGGATATTTTTAGATAATTAATCAATATAAACATGAAATGATTGCGGTGAAAAGGTTATTTCTACAATATTAGAAATTTATTCTAAATGTATAGAATATTTATTAGTAATAAATATTCAGGAAAAAAGACCGATATCAATGGTATCAGTTAAAGAAAGGAAGGTTGTCATGAAAAAGAGTGCTCGTTTTGCATTTGGATTTAAACAAAAGCTTATTCTTTCATTTACACTTATGCTCGTTGTTCCATGTATCATCGTTGGTATTTTTGCTTATCATGCTTCAAAAAACACAGTGGAAGAGTTATTAGTAGATAGTGCGGAGAAACAAACAGAACTGTTAAATGAAATATTAGATGATTTTATTGGAGAGCGAATGAGAAATGCTGAAATGCTCTCAAAAATGATTAAAGCAGGAGAGATGAATGCCAACAACGAACCTCACGTAACTGCTTCATTAAAACAATCTTTAGAATCTACGTCTGAGGTCACAACTGTATACGTTGGTACAGATAAAGGTTATTTTGCTGACTTCCCAGTAACGAAACGAGATGCTGATTTCGACCCTCGGGAACGTCCCTGGTATAAGGAGGCAATGGCCAATAAAGGGCAGATCGTTGTCACAAAGCCATATCCTTCATCAGTAACGAATAAAATGATTGTAACGGTTGCAAAAACAACGGAGGATGGCAAAGGCGTAGTAGGCTTATCGCTGCCATTGGATACGTTTGTTGAAAGAACTGAAAAAATAAGAATTGGGAAAGAAGGGTATGCGGCCATTTTTGACAGAGATCAAAATGTGCTTTCGCATCCTCTTTTAGAGCAAGGAGAAAACGCTTCCGATCAGGGGATTGTAGGTAAAATGTACGATAAAGATACTGGCTTGTTTGACAATGGTTCAGGAAGCGATAAAAGAAAAATCGCATTTACAACAAATGAGATAACGGGATGGAAGATCGCATCAGTAATGATGAATGAGGAAGTAGCCCATTCATCCTACAATATTTATTGGCGGACAATTATTGTTATTATTATTTCTCTTGTAGGGGGAACTGCTTTATCATTTGTCATTCTTAAAACGATCACCCGTCCGATTAACAATTTAACGCTAGCAGCAGAAAAAGTAAGTACGGGTGACTTAACTTATCAGATCGATACACGTGGAAAGGATGAAATTGCTAAGCTAGCTTATTCTTTTGATCGGATGAGAGAAGATCTTCGTTCTATTATTTCTACTATAGCGGATAAAACGACGACTCTAGCTGCTTCTTCGGAGGAATTATCAGCAAATGCAAATCAAACGAGTGTTGCAGTTGAACAGATTTCTGAGGCTGTCGAGGATGTATCGATCGGAGCCAGTCGCCAAACAGAGCAGATAAATGATAGTTTGAAAACAGTATCAGAGCTTTCTACAGGAATTCAACAAATTGCAATTCATTCCAACGAAGTATCGACAAATGCAGTAAAAACGAATGAATTTATTCATAAAGGAAGCCAAGACATAGAAACGGCCATTCAGCAAATGAATGATATTAAAAATACAACGGTTGATATTGCTGGCCGGGTAGGGATGTTTCACCATTACTCTAATCAGATTGGTCAAATGATTAATGTTATTACGGGTATCGCTGAACAGACGAACTTATTGGCTCTTAATGCGGCAATTGAAGCGGCGCGTGCTGGAGAGCATGGAAAGGGCTTTGCTGTTGTAGCAGATGAAGTAAGAAAACTCGCGGAAGAATCTTCACAGGCTACAGAACAAGTAAGAAAAGTAATTGAAACGATTCAACAAGAAACAGAAACGACCGTACAGGCAATGGCAACAGGTACAGATGAAGTAGAAAAAGGAATTACTGTCGTCAATAATGCACAAAACTCATTTATGACAATTGAGCAATTTGTTAGAGAAGTGACAGGCCAAATTCAAGAAGTATCCGCAGCTGTAGAGCAAATGGTCGCAAGCAACGATCAAGTTGCAGCAACCTTTAATGAAGTAGCTGCCATATCAGAAGAAACTTCTGCCAATATTCAAAATGTGTCGGCAACAATGGAGGAGCAAGGGGCTTCGATGGAAGAGGTGTCCAACTCGGCAGAATCTCTAACGGAAATAACGGAAGAGCTGCAAGCATTGGTAAGGAAATTCTCAATCTAACCGATAACAAAAGTACTCCTTCAAGACAAATAGTGCTTAAAGGAGTACTTTTTACGTAAGAAATAATTTATAAATGCAAAAACAATGCTAGAAAAAATGCATTTATCCAATTCTGTACTTATTCATTTTATTATATAAAGTAGCTAAAGAGATTCCTAAAGCTTCCGCTGCTTTTTTTCTTTCTTCTACATCGTTTCCAAAGTCTTTTAACGTTTTTGCAATCCAATCAGACTCAGCTTTCTCGACGATGTCTTTTAGCGTCTGTTTCGTGTGGCCTTGATTAGAAATAAGATCGTTTTTTTGAAGATAATCCGGCAAATGTTTTACTTCAATATTCATTGTTTCTGTCATATGAATTGCATAATTGATGACGTTTTTCAATTCTCGGATATTGCCTGGCCAATAATGATGTTCAAGTAGACAAAGTGCTTTTTGATCAATTGTATAGTTGGGTTTTACCAGCCGTGTATAATTTCCTTTTTTATTTAATGGATGCAGCATATAGTGAACCATTTCATGAAAATCGTTTTTTCTTTCTCGAAGTGGGGGAATATTGATTGAGAGTACATTTAGTCTGTAAAATAAGTCTTCCCTGAATCGTTTTTTCTCCACTAGCTTTTTTAAATCTGTATTTGTCGCAGCGATGATTCGAACATCGATTTCTTTTTCCAAAACCCCGCCTACTTTTCGGATTGTTTGCTCCTGCAGCACTCGCAGCAATTTTGCTTGAAGGTCATAGGGAAGTTCACAAACTTCATCGAGAAAGATTGTTCCTTTATTGGCGAGTTCAAATAACCCTGCTTTTCCTCCTTTTCGTGCATTAGTAAACGATCCTTCTTCATATCCAAATAATTCACTTTCTATTAAAGCAGCGGGAATTGCAGCACAATTTATCGGAATAAACGGCTGCATACAACGGTCACTTTCGTTGTGAATTGCTTGGGCAAACAATTCTTTCCCTGTTCCGCTTTCACCATTGATCAACACAGTGAGAGGCGAATGAGCGACTTTTCGCGATTTTTCGATTACTTCTAGCAAATCACCATTTGCCCCTATTATATCTTGAAAGGTGTATTTCGCTTTGTTTACATCGTTCACTTTTTTCTTTATCGTTTGGAAAACTTGTCTATCTTTTTTTAAATTTGTTGTTAATCGATGAACTTCGACTACTCCTTTACATATTGATACCGCTCCCATTATTTTATTATTTACGATGACGGGAGCCATATCGACTACATATTCTTTGTTTCCTTCTTTCCGATAGATGCCTTCTCTTTTCTCGCCGTTTTTAAGCGTTTCGATAAGTTGTGCACCCGGTCGTACTTCAAGAAGGTGTTTGTTGATAATCGTATCAGCGCTAACACCAGTAATAGAAGTATATTCTGGATTAATCAATCGCACAATTCCTTGATTGTCAACTACTAAGACGCCATCATGGATAGAATGCAAGATGCCTTTTAGCCACTCTAACCGTTGTTTCAAATGAGCATTCTCAATTCCATTTATGAACAATGATCTCTCCCCTTTACCCCACATCTTACTGACAGTAAAGCTCCCGACCTAAACGTTAGAAGAATCAAAAAAATTTGGTAGGAGCAACGAAATGTCTAATTGGCGAACAATCAGCAGAAGATGAAAAAAGCTTACCCGCTGATGGAAGTTAATGATTTTTAAAGAAAGAAACTCCGTAAGAAATTTTCCATGCATTCTGTTCACAAATCTAACAATTTTACGAACTTGGAATGAAAATACAATAAATGCAATAGAAGATGCAAACGGAAATTGTTGACCACCTTTGTATTTATTGTATCATCTTCCTTCTTTTGTACTAGTATTCAATGATTATATTATACAAAAAAGAAGCTTTTTCTTCTTGTATCATGCTTATTTTCTCTTAGAGAACATTAAGGGGTTTTATAGATGGGGCAATAATACGGTATAAAGCTGGGGCTGCCCATCAGGTAAAAGGAAAAGAATGATAAGCAGCCTTTATCCCACATCTAACTGGCAGTAAGACCCCCATCTCGGGGAGTTAGAGTAATCGAGAAGTCTAGGTAGGGGATAACTGAAAGTCAAATGTCCGATTGGTTCGGGCCGACAGGATAAGGAAAGCTTCTTGAATTAGCATCGCACGAAGAAAAAGTGCTCTCCTTTTTCGAGGATGTCGGTCACAAAGACGTTGCAACAGGACAAGGAAAGCTTCGGCAGCAACACATCGCACGAAGAAAAAGCGGTTTTCTTTTTCGAGGACGTTGCGATCTTAGCCTTTGTTCTACTTCTTATCAGTAGGGGATGAGAGAAAACCCCCACTGATGGAAGTTTCACTTTATTGTTGTTAGCGGTTTCAATTTGTTTTGAAAACAATAGCCAACATGTTAACTTCTTCAGACATTTAGAAATGATTTGAGGTCATGCCATCATTTTTTTTGAAGAAACTGTTGCAATAGAAAGCAAAGAAATGATGCAAGTGACAACGATATAGAGAGCAACTGGAATCCATGAACCATGGAATTCTCTCATTAAATACGTTGCAATTAATGGCGCTGTACCACCTGCAAGAGCAGCTCCAAGTTGATAGCCAAGTGTAATGCCAGTATATCTGACATTAGTAGAAAATAATTCCGAAAATAAAGTTCCAAGAACGGCTGTCACTGGAGCCCATAGGATTCCTAAGCCAATGATTGTTGCAGCAACGACTGCTGCCATTGTTCCTTTATTTAAAAGGAGGAAATATGGGAATGCGTATACAAGCAGCAAAAATACTCCCCACGTGTACATTCGCTTACGGCCAATTTTATCAGAAAGGATTCCCATTAATGGAATCATTCCTGTTGTAACGAAAGTCGCTATTGTAACTGCATTAAGGACAGATGTATTAGGCAGTGCTAATTGGGATGTCCCATATGAAACAATAAAGGTAGAGAAAATATAAAATGGCCCTGTTTCAGCGAATTTCGCGCCGGTAGCAATCAATACTTCTCGCCAATGATATTTTAATGTATCAAAAAGCGGCACTTTTGTAATGTGCCCACTTTCTTTCACTTTTTTAAAATCCGGTGTCTCATCTAGGCCATTCCGAATCCAAAGTCCAATCAAAACAAGCACTGCACTTAAAATGAAAGGTACGCGCCATCCCCAAACGATAAAACCATCTCCTGAAATGACAGTCATCGCTGCAACAGCAGAAGTGCCAAGCAGCATTCCGATCGTAACGCCTATTTGGGGAATGCTTCCGAAAAAACCTTTCTTCTCTTTCGGTGCATATTCAACGGCAAGCAATAGAGCACCGCCCCATTCACCGCCAATTCCAAGGCCTTGAATGACACGCAGTATGATTAATAGAATAGGGGCCAATAATCCAATTGTTTGATAGGTTGGCAGCAGTCCTATGCATACCGTTGCTGCACCCATCAATGTCAACGTAATAACCAACGTCTTTTTTCGGCCAATTTTATCGCCTATATGGCTAAAAATAATGCCCCCAAGCGGGCGAATGAAAAATGGAATCCCAAAAGATAAATAAGATAACATTAGTGCAATAAAAGGATCTTCATTCGGAAAAAACAATTTGTTAAATACGATTGCTGCGGAAGTTCCGTATAAGAAAAAATCAAACCACTCAATAGAACTTCCAATCAAACTCGCTAGTAATGCTTTCTTCTCTTGTTTTGTCTTGTCGTTCTTCCGCAATAAAAATCCCCCTCATCTCATATGTCATTTAAAGTCTGTCTTGTCCCAATTTTATAAGAAGACTGTCTTTTTTAATTGGGACTTGAAAGTTAAAAAAATCAACTTACTTTTCTATCTCCTTACTTTTAGAAAAATCACTGTCGATGTATGTCACTCATCAATGCATGTGTGTTGTGATCAGGATCAGTAAAGAATGCCATCCAAGTCTCGATCTGATCTGTTTTTGCAACGAGATGCGGTTCACTCACAAAAGGAACGCCTTTTGAAGTGAGCGCTTGATAGGCTGTTTCAATATGATCCACTTGAAAATAGATAACAGAACTAGGGTGATCAAATTGTGGCTGTTCAGGAATGCTGAGTAACAGGCGTGTACCTTGACATTCAAAAAATGCCATATTAGTTGTTTAAAATAGAAAAGGGAGGCCTAGTTGTTCTTTATAAAAGTGAATCGCTTTTTCTAAATCATGAACAGGAATACCTATTTGCGAAATTTTCCGAATTGTGATTGCGCCGTTTTTCATGTTTATCCCTCCTTTCGTATTTTTGTCATTTATATATTATCATTTTGGTGTTGGAATGAGTAGGGAAAAAGCAACGTATAGATAAGTTAATAACCTGTACATAGTGATTATTATTGACTAGAAATGATAAACGATGAAACAATTCCGCTATATATAGGTTATATATTTCTCCATTTGGACGTTAAAGTAATACGTTTTCCGTACAGTTTCTTTTATTAAAAAGTAATAACTGAGGTATAACGAGGAGTTCGTTTTTTGCCAAATTTCCTCGGAAATAATGTATTCATTCGAAAGAATTTTACAATTGGCAGCAAGATATGGCTAAGAATGTCCTAATCAGTTATCAGAATAGACAGAACATCTTTATTGCAAGAAAGCTTTGCAAACAAATAAAAGCTCTCGTCTCCTTCTTAGTCAATGTCTACTCATAATATTTTTTATATCTTTTTCACTTTGAAATGTTTTTTTGAAACAATTGAGTTGGTGACGATTGACAAAAATTCTCTTGGCCAAAGTTAAAGGACACATGCCATTCTAAAATACCGCTTTACATTTTGAACAAGTAGGAAAGAAATTATTTTGGAAGATCTACACCATATGTTGGAATTTTCATTATTTTTCACCTATTATAAATGTAAATGATGATTACGAAAATAATGTGGTTGTATTAAGAGGATGGAAGAGAAGGGAGAAATAGAAAATTGAAATGGAAAGTAGGATGTGTGCAATTAAATATCGTTTTTGGAGATCCAAAACAAAATATGGAAAAGGCAGAAGCTTGGCTAGCAAAAGCAGCAGCAGAACATTGTTCTATTGCTGTTCTTCCCGAACTTTGGACGACAGGGTACGATTTAACACGATTGAACGAAATTGCTGATGAAGAAGGAAAAGCAGTACTTGCATTTCTCAAAATGCAAGCAAAAAAGCACCAGCTTCAAATCATTGGCGGTTCTATTGCGAAACGCACTCAGAACGGTGTACGAAATACAATGTATGTTGTCAACAAGAATGGCGAGCTTATCCACGAATATAGCAAACTGCATCTATTTCAGTTAATGGATGAGCATGTATACTTCCAGGCAGGGGAGGATGAGCCGCTTTTTTCGATCGATGGCGAGCAAGCAGCAAGCTTTATCTGCTATGATATTCGGTTTCCAGAATGGCTCAGGAAGTCTGTATTGCAAGGTGCGAAGGTATTGTTTGTTGTAGCGGAGTGGCCGCTGCCAAGGTTGGAACACTGGCAAACATTGTTAAAGGCTCGTGCCATTGAAAACCAATGCTATATCATTGCCTGCAACCGGAGCGGCAAAGACCCACATAACCACTTTGCTGGTCATTCAATGATCATTGATCCATGGGGAACGATCCTTTCAGAAGGAAGTGAAGGAGAAGCGCTTGTGACAGGTGAAGTAGATCTGAATGATATTCAAGCAATTCGTCAGCGTATTCCTGTATTTGACGATCGTCGTCCTGATTTTTACAAGTGAAACATTTTGTGTGAGGTGCAGGAAACAGAGGAAAAAAACAATAAATCAGTAAAGGACAAGGTATTTTTGATTATTGATCACCCTGAGAAAACCGCCTTGAAAAAGCGGTTTTCTCATTGAAAGTGCATTTTTTTCGATTAATTAAATAGTTAGGAGGGGAAGGGGCGGAAGTAATGGTAACTAGTGAAATAAATGAAATTACGTTTTATTATTTCATTTTTTTGTTCTTAAATAACTTTTTTCTAGATGAAGAATTTGTGTGCTCATCCCAAAAAATTTGATATTCATAAGAGTTATTTTCTAGAATCTGTCTCATTCTTGTTTTAATATCTGGATGAATATCTAAATTTTCGAATTCTGACAATGGGTACCAGCCACATTCTCCTTCGTCTCCATTTTTTATGCTTCCTGTAAAGTCATCTGAATAGTAATCAACATATACGAATTGTTCTCTTTTCATTTCATTTATATACCCTGATAATCCTTCCAATTGTAGATTATTTAAAATCAGCCCAGTTTCTTCGAATACTTCCCTCTTCGCTGATTCTTCAAATGTTTCTGGAAATTCAACTTTTCCTCCAGGTGGAACCAATCCATAAAAATCTCCTTTATTTCTATTAATCAACAAAATCTCTTTATCCTTAACAACCACTACTAAATTCCAAAATTTATATGTAACTTCTTTCATGAAAACTCCTTTCCATTCATTTCTTTGAATATCATCTATCCTATATGATGATATCGTTCTTTCTTCATCTAAAGTAGTAAAAACACAATTTGTTCATGATAAAGGAGGTGTCAGGATTTCTTGACATTCATAAACACGCCATGTCCATGAATGTAGTGAACACATATCATTGAACGAGTTGTAAAGACTTGTATGCATTCACAATACCACTTCCAAATTGGCTGTTAGTGCTAGTACGATCAGCACCTTCATTAAGTATATTTCTAATTTCCATAACAGATGGTTTTCGTCCGTGCTTCTCTTGATACTCAGCAATAATTAATGCCGCCGCAGCAGCTACTTTCGGTGCGGCTAAACTGGTACCGGTCATGAATTCATAACCTTTATCAAAACCAAAGTATTTACTTACTTCTGTTTGTTCTAAATTTGTTGGGTACGTCGTTAGTGTCAAATAATGAATGTCTATCATGCCATCGATAGGATACGAAGGTCCAAAATCGCCGCCAGGTGCTCCAATATCTACATTACTACCAAAATTAGAGTTATAGGCCAATAGACGATCTCTATTTGTGGATGCTACTGTAAAGGCGTCTTCTAATCCTCCTGGCATATAATACTGCTCATCTCCTGGGAACCCTCTTGCTTCAGCTAATTGAAATGGATCTGATAAATCAAATCCTTTCTCTTCTGTCCCTGAAGATGCGACGACAAAACTTCCTTTCTCTTTCGTATAAGCCAAAGCACGATTAAAAGCCATGTATACTGCTCGATCTTCTTCATAATTGACCGACTTGTAAGTCCCTAAACTTAAATTAATAACATCCATTCCATCGTCAGCCGCCTCAATAATCGCCTCGATAATATCCATAGAAGAAGCATTGGACGTATGAAATACTTTGTAAGGTACTATTCCAATATGAGGTGCGACTCCTTTAATTCTCCCATTTGCTGCAATGGAACCTGCCACCATTGTCCCATGCCCCATGTAATCTTGGGTATCAGTGATACCATTAATAAAAGATTTTCCCCTTGAAATAATATTGTCTTTTAAATCAGGATGATGAAAATCAAGCCCACTATCGATAACCGCCACCTTCACATCGTGATTGCCGGTTTGAATGGAATAGCTTTCACCGTTATTTGTCACTTGCTCAAGATCCCAGCGCCAACGGTCATAAATAGATTTATCAGTCATGAATAAACTGAAATGATGCTGAAATGGTAATGAAAGGAGAGGGAGCTTTTCATGAGTAATAAGTAAATCTGTCCCAATACTTTCAATATCGTGTTCATATGCTATCTTGATAAAACGTTCAATTTCTTCCATATTTTCTTCAGTCTCAATAGTAATTGCTGATATCGTTGGTAAGCCTTCCACTTTTGTATGAGTAAATTGTCGGAGAATTTCAGCAATCATTGTTTTTACATGTATACCATCTTTAAAAACGAATACTCTTTTATCACTGTCTGCCTTAACATTAACAGCGAAAAGGCTAAGGAAGATAAGGGTTAAAAAAAAGCAGTATTTTATTTTCCTAGAATGTGTATTCAATAGTTATCTCTCCCAACACTATTTTGTTATTTAGTATGTAATGTATTTGTAAAGGATTTAGTTAGTTTACTAAAAAAAGTAAAATAGAAAAAAACCTCTCGTTCAAAATTTATTAAAAATTTTCTATATAGCGAAAATATAGATTCCTTATCCTAAAATATACAACAATGGGTAGTAATTGTAAATAGTCGTTGAGGAAGGATTAAATTTTTCTCGATTCAACCACATAGTTGCTTGATTTTATGTAAGTATATTCATCTCTTTTTAAAGCAGATGGCCACAAGAATGCTAAAGTAAAAAATGTAAAACATGTAAAATTGTTGCGAGGGGTGGGGTACGTTCCATTGGAGAAGTTCAAAGAACCCAATGGTTCACCGGGTTCTTGATCTTCAAACGAGAAGATTGTATGTTTAGATGATAACGTTCAATGAACTGTATCTCTAAAGGGATAAGCAGCAAATGATTATTAATGAAAGCTGAAGAGTTATTGAAATTTTTAATACAATACGGTTACACCATACTTCTCCAGAAAGCTGATCCATTCTTCTTGTGGTTTTTTGTCCGTGATTAAGTAATCAAGCTGGTCGAAATCAAACATTTTAATAAAGCCAATTTTATCAAATTTCGTCGAATCCATTAATAAAATAATTTTCGTTGCTTGCTGATTCATGAGTCTTTTTAAATCGCTTTCCGGTTCATTTGAATCAGTGATTCCATGTGCTAAGGAAATGCCTTTACAGCTAAAAAGAGCAACGTCGACATTATAGTTTTGGACTGTATTATGGGCAACTGTTCCGACAAGAGATCGCGATTTTTTTCTTAATGTTCCTCCTGTTGAAATAATCGTATGGTTGACGTTAGTGAATTCTTGTAAGACGATAACAGAATTCGTAATAATCGTTAAGTTTTCTCGTTCCTTGCACAATATTTTTAATGCTTCAAAAACAGTTGAGCTTGTATCAGTCATTAACGTATCTCCATCATTAATTAATGGTAAAAGCTTATTAGCGATGTTGATCTTTTCTTCAATATTAATTGTATTCCTAGTTTGGTATGGCAAGTCTTCATTTGTATGAGCATTTAAGACAGCACCGCCGTAATTCCGAGTGGCGATCCCTTCTTTTTCCAACTTTTCTAAGTCACGCCGAATGGTTTCTTCGGTTACATTAAATGTTGCTGCAAGACGAGAAACATATACCCTTTTATCTTTATAAAGATACTCAAGTATCTTTTCTCTCCTTTCAAACGGCTTCATGTTATCCTTCCTTTCTCTTTTTCATTGTAACGATTTTCTTTTTTTTTTCAAAGAAAAAAGAAATAAAAGTAAGGAAACAAAGAATAATAAGATTAAATCTTTATTATTTTTTGTTTGTTACATGAATGTGAACGAAAAATATATAAACAAAAGAAAAAACAACATTTTATGTTGATTATTTTTTGTTTGTGGCGTAATATGATGTTGTAAACACAGATTTCTCTTTTGTCCATAAGGAGAGTGGTAAAAAGTGACATATGTAGCGGTAGATATTGGCGCATCTAGTGGGCGATTAGTGTTGGGTGAAGTCGAAAACGACAAGCTGAAGACAAAAATCGTTCACAGATTTGCAAACGGAATCACGGAAAAAAATGGTGTTTGCTACTGGGATATCGATCACTTGTTAACCGAAATTTTAAAAGGATTGGAGGTTGTGAAATCTCTCGGGCATAACAGCTGTACTGTTGGAATTGATACATGGGCTGTTGATTATGTTTTATTAGATGAACAAGGTAATCGCTTACAAGAAGTAATTGCTTATCGTGATCAACGGACACAGCATACGATTGAAAAGGTTACAAAACAACTTTCAAAAGAGAAATTATATGAAAAAACAGGGATTCAGTTTTTGAACTTTAATACGATTTATCAATTATTTGAAGAAGATAAAGAAATACTTAGTAAAACAAAGCAAATTTTAATGGTTCCAGATTATTTAGGCTATTGCCTAACTGGAAATGCCGTAATGGAAGAAACGAATGCTTCGACGACACAGCTTTTAAATATCCACAACCGAACTTTTGATGAAGAACTATTGAATCTTTTATCTATCAAAAGGGAGCAGTTTCCGCCTCTTTGTGAACCTGGTGTTATGTTGGGAAAGTTGAAAAAAGCTGATTTTCCAGCTTACGATCTTCCTGATTGCAATGTCATCACTGTGGCATCACATGACACGGCCTCCGCTGTTTTAGGAACACCCGGCTCTGGAGACAATTGGGCTTTCTTAAGCAGTGGGACATGGTCATTAATTGGGATGGAAATCGTAAAGCCAGTAGTTAATCGTTTGGCTTACCAGAATAACTATACAAATGAATGGGGCGCTTTTAAAACGGTTCGCTTTTTAAAGAATATTATCGGAATGTGGCTTATTCAGGAAGTAAGGAGATTATTGCCAAAGGATTATAGCTTTCCTCAATTTGTTGATGAAGCTAAAAAAGTAGCCCATTTTCAGCAGTTCATAAACTTTAACGATGACCGTTTCCTAAACCCTAATAATATGATTGCAGAAATCCAACATTATTGCCAAACGACGAATCAAGTTGTACCAGAGACGCCAGGAGAACTAGCAAGTTGTATTTACAGTAATTTGGCAATTATTTATGCAATTGCTCTGTACGATTTAGAGGGCATTACAGGCGTAAAAATGGATCGCCTTCATGTTGTTGGCGGTGGTGCTCATAATGAGCTATTGAATCAGCTTACCGCAGATGTAAGCGGACGAGTTGTATATGCTGGACCAACAGAGGCGACAGCCATTGGCAACTTAGCCATGCAGATGATTGCTGCTAAGGACATTGATGGTTTGGAAAGTGCTCGGGAAATGATTCGAAACTCATTTGAAATGAAGGAATATCGGCCACAAAAAGTAAACGGTTTAGAAATAATCCAACAATTCAAGGAGGTTGTATGTTGATGAACACACAAATTCAAAGAAATTATGAGGCAGCCAAACAAATATATGCAAACCTTGGAATCGATACAGAGAAAGCAATTGTAAAGCTAAAAGACATTAAAATTTCCATGCATTGCTGGCAAGGCGACGATGTTCGCGGTTTTTTAAACAAAGATCAGGATTTAACCGGCGGTATTTCAGTTACAGGCAATTATCCCGGAGCTGCTCGAACTCCAGAAGAACTTCGGCAAGACTTAGAAAAAGCTTATTCACTCATACCAGGTAAACATAAATTAAATTTACATGCCATTTATGCAGATACAGACGAAAAAATAGACTTGGATGAAATTGAGCCTCGGCACTATGAAAAATGGGTTCAGTGGGCAAAAAAACAAGGACTTGGTCTTGACTTTAATCCAACTTGCTTTTCGCATCCCAAATCTGATGATGGTTTTACGTTAAGCCACCCAAATAAAGAAATTCGAGATTTCTGGATAGAGCATTGTAAACGCGCTCGAAAAGTCGGAGAATACTTCGGAAAAGAAACAGGACAACCTTGTGTAACAAATGTTTGGATTCCAGATGGCTTTAAAGATCAACCTGTTGATCGGCTTGGGCCTCGTGAACGTTTACAAGCATCGCTAGACGAAGTGTTTAAAGAAGAAATCAATCCAGCTTACAACTTAGATGCAATAGAAAGCAAGCTGTTTGGAATTGGATCTGAAAGCTATGTTGTAGGTTCTCACGAGTTTTACATGGGATACGGATTAACAAGAAATAAACTCATTTGTTTAGATGCTGGACATTTCCATCCAACCGAAGTCGTTTCTAATAAACTATCAGCGCTTTCATTGTTCAGTGAAGGGATGCTTCTTCATGTAAGTCGTCCAGTTCGTTGGGATAGCGACCACGTAGTGACGATGGACGATGAAACACTTGCTATTGCCCGCGAATTAGTTGTACACAATTTAATCAGCAAGACTCATATTGGTTTAGACTTCTTTGATGCTAGCATTAATCGAGTAGCTGCATGGGTAATCGGTACTCGTAATATGTTAAAAGCATTGCTTCGCGCTATGTTAGAACCAACAGAATCATTAAAAGAAGCAGAACTAAGAGGGGATTATACAACTCGCTTAGCATTAATGGAAGAATTGAAATCATATCCATTCGGAGCTGTTTGGGATTACTACTGTGAATCTAGTAATGTACCAGTTCGCGAAGATTGGTTAAAAGAAGTAAAAGACTATGAAACAAATGTTTTATTAAAAAGAGACTAGGTGGAATGTATGAAACAAGATATTTTACAAGCTAAGTTTGTCCAAGAAATGATGAAAACAACAGCTAATTTATACCGCTTAGGCTGGGATGAGCGAAATGGCGGCAACATTAGCTACTTAATAACAGAAGAACAAATTGAACCTTTCTTAAATGTACAAGAAGTGAAACGTATCGTTCCGATGAGTTTTGATGCGTCGCCTTTAGCAGGAAAATATTTCATTGTAACAGGTTCTGGAAAGTACTTTAAAAACGTTAGTGATGATCCTGCTGGAAACCTTGGAATCATTCGGATTGCAGAAGATGGAAAAAGCTATGAATTATTGTGGGGTTTTGAAGATGGAGGGGTAGCAACAAGTGAACTTCCAACCCATTTAATGAATCATATTCAACGCTTGCAAGTAGATGATCAGCATCGTGTTATTATACATTGTCATGCGACCCATTTAATCGCAATGACTTTCACCCATCGTTTAGATGCAGTCGCATTAACAAAAACGTTATGGGAAATGTGTACAGAATGTATTGTTGTCTTTCCAGATGGAGTGGAGGTCATTCCTTGGATGGTTCCAGGGACGGATGATATTGGCAGAGCAACTGCGGAAAAAATGAAAAATGTTCGTCTCGTTCTTTGGCCGCATCACGGGATTTTCGGTGCGGGAACGACAATGGATGATACATTTGGTCTTATTGAAACAGCAGAAAAAGCAGCGCAAGTTTATACCATTGTTTGTGCACAAGGAGGCAAGAAGCAAACAATTAAAGATAAAGAGTTAAAAGAATTAGCTGATGCATTCGGAGTAACGCCGAGGCCAGGTGTTTTAAAACGATAAAAATAGGAGGACTTAAAGTGATTAGAAAAGCGAGTGTTATGTTTGTTTACAAAGAATGCTATGAAGAATACAAACGTCGTCATGATGAACTTTGGCCAGAAATGGCAGCTGCATTGAAAGCTCATGGAGCTCATAACTATTCTATTTTTTTAGATGAAGAAACAGGACGTCTCTATGCTTATTTAGAAATAGAAGATGAAAAAAAGTGGGCAGATATGGCGAAGACAGAGGTTTGTCAAAAATGGTGGGCTTATATGGAACCTTTAATGGAAACGAATCAAGATAACAGCCCAGTATCAGTCGAATTAAAGGAAGTATTTTATTTGCAATGAGATAAAGTGAGAACTTCCATGAATGGGGGGCTTCTCATCGCCCACTGGACAAGAAGTAGAACAAAGGCTAAGATCGCAGGCGTCCTCGAAAAGGAAACCGCTTTTCTTCGTGCGATGTATCGCTGCCGAAGCTTTCCTTATCCTGTTGCAACGCCTTTGTGACCTACGTCCTTGAAAAAGAAGTTCACTTTTTCTTCGTGCGACGTTGATTCAAGAAGCTTTCCATATCCTGTAGGTCCGAACCAATCGGACATTTGACTTTCAGTTATCCCCCACCTAGCGCTTCTGATTCCTCTTACTCCCCGAGGTGGGGGGCTTACTGTCAGTTAGATGTGGGACAAAAACCTACACGTATCTTAGATAGGTGTACGTAGCAAATGGTTTTGAAAGGAGAAATGAAAATGGCTGAAAGTGGTGGAAAAGGTAATTTAAAAGCAACAATAACTGTCGCGATGTCTAATTATTTAGAAGCAGCTTCTATCGTTGCAGGAGCAGGCGGACTAACCCTTTGGGTTGAGTATTTAGGTTTAAATGATTCAATGGTTGGATTACTAGGGGCTGTTAGTGCAAACGGTTTCGGGGCTGCAGTAGGTGCGCTAATTGGTGGTTTTTTAGTTGATAAGTATGGCCGTAAATTTATCTATAAATATGACTTGCTTGTCTATATGCTAGGGGTTTTATTAATCACGTTTTCTTTTAACTTTCCAATGTTGTTATTAGGTTATATTGTTACAGGTGTTGCTGTAGGAGCTGCTATTCCAGCTGCATGGACATATATTGCTGAGGAAGCTCCTGCAAATGAACGTGCAGCGCGCGTCGGTTGGGGACAATTTGCTTGGTCAGTCGGACCTGCTATTTCTTTGTTCCTCTCGGTCGCTTTAGCACCATTAGGATTGTTAGGAAGCAGAATTATTTTTGCTCAATTATTTGTCGTTGCGCTCATCACTTGGATTCTACAACAACAAATAAATGAATCAACTATTTGGGAAGAACAAAAACAGAAAGAAGCTGAAAATAAAGCAAAAGGTAAAATTGAAAAAAGCTCGCTTAAGGAACTATTTTCATTAAAAGCGAATCGTAAAGCTTTGACACTATTAATTGGGATTTATTTCTTTTGGAATTTAGTTGCAGGTACCATGGGCTATTTCATGCCTTATATATATGAAACAGTAGGTGGTTTAACGGCTGCACAAGCTAACCTATTACAAGGATTCCTTTGGGTTTTAACCGTTTTAGCAACTTATTTTGTCTTTATTAAATTGGGTGATAAAGTAAACCGAAAAGCATTGTTTGGTGTCGGTGCTGGAATGGGGATTATTGCTTGGATCATCCTTTCATTTGGTGGAATGGGCAAAACGGAATTATTATTATTCGTAGCCCTGTGGGGAATTGCGGCTGGTTTTGGAGCTCAATCTTTTTATGGGTTATGGGCCGGTGAACTATTCCATACGAAATATCGTGCTCAAGCACAAGGTTTTATGTTTTTCGTCGCTCGTGTCGGAGTTGGCTTAATCTCTCTTGTTGTACCAATCATGATTACGACATTAGGATTCAAAATTGCTGGTGTCATTATGATAGGGTTCTTAGTGATCCATATGCTGATTGGTCTTGTAATGGCACCGGAGACAAGAGGGAAAACATTAGAGCAAATTCAAGAAGAACGCTATGGTAAAAGCGTATAAAACATACTATAAATGAAAGATCGTTTATCTATCTGTGAAATGATGAACAAGTTAAGGAGGGAAACATGATGATGTATTATTTACCAAGCAAAAATTTACTCGG
The DNA here is from genome assembly GCF_030812995.1 of Bacillus chungangensis. GTDB lineage: Bacteria > Bacillota > Bacilli > Bacillales > Bacillaceae_C > Bacillus_CF > Bacillus_CF chungangensis. Next base: position 49,705 of record NZ_JAUSTT010000031.1, read on the forward strand.
ACGTAATTGTATCAAAGCGTTAGGACCAGAAATTGAATCCTACGGTTTTAAAAAGGCCCTTGTCGTTACAGATAAATATTTAAATGAAAATAAAATCGTTAAAAAAGTAACGGATCAATTGGATAAAGTAAATGTCGAATATGTCATTTATGATGAAGTAAAGCCAAATCCAACATGCAGCCAAGTTCATCAAGGTATAAAAATCTTAAAAGAAGCGCACTGTGATTTTATCCTTTCTATTGGTGGAGGTTCACCTCAGGACTGTGCTAGCGGCATTAGCATTATCGCAACAAATGGCGGCGATATTCGTGACTACGAAGGTATACACCAATCAAAAAAAGCCGGTTTTCCCACAATTGCAGTGAATACGACAGCTGGTACTTCTGCTGAGTTAACCATTAATTACGTGATAACCGATGAAAATAGAAAAGTAAAAATGGTTTGTGTTGACAAAAATAGCTTAGCTCTTATGTCAGTGAATGATCCAGAACTGATGGTAGACAAGCCGGCTCATTTAACAGCAGCAACAGGAATGGATGCGTTAACACATGCGATAGAAACGATTGTAACACCGGGTGCTAACCAAGTGACAGATGCTACAGCACTTGAAGCGATAAAAATTATTTTTACTCATTTACCGCAAGCTGTTAAAGACGGAAAAGATATTGAGGCACGGGAACAAATGGTATACGCCACTTTCTTAGCTGGCATGGCTTTCTCCAATGCCGGACTTGGCTTTGTTCATGCGATGGCTCATCAGCTCGGAGGTGTGTATGATTTGCCTCACGGTGTGTGTAACGCGATGCTTCTCCCAATCGTAGAAAGGGAAAATGCAAAACACGCCCCGGAAAAATTTCGACTCATTGCAGAAAAACTAGGTTTTAATGCAAAAACTGAATCAGACGAAGCGTGCAGCACATTTGTTCTTGAAAAAATCATCGAGCTTTCTGAAGAGGTTGGGATTCCAAAATCTTTAAAAGAACTTGGTGTCGAAAACCCAGATTTAGAGCTGTTGGCTGAAAATGCTTTAAAAGATGCGTGTGCCCCTGGCAACCCATTTATGCCAACTAAAGAGCAAACAATTGAAATGTTCAAAGTAATCCTATAGTCACGTCTGTTCACTAATATTCATTTATCCCACATCTAACTGGCAGCTAAAACACCTAGTTTAAGGAATCGGAGAATTTCCAGATGGGGTAGGGTTGCCATGAATCGGTATTTATATGGATGCTGTCATTGAAACTAATTAAAGAGGCTGGGACATAACTAGCTTCTAAATAATGAGAAAAGTGAATTTGAGGATCCTCAAATTCACTTTTCTCTATTTTGCGTGTAAATATTTC
>NZ_JAUSTT010000032.1 GCF_030812995.1 Bacillus chungangensis
AAATGGATAGGGACTTGAATGCATCTATCAATTTGTCACGCTATGAATTAGCAAATTAACACCTAAAAGTTATTGCTAATATGTACGATTCGTTGCATCGGAATTTACGCCCTCGGAGTGTTACACCAAACGAGAGTAGCTTCGGCAAAATCGGACACGTAGAACAGGGAGCAAACAATTTCTTATAGAGTTTTATAAGGTTTTGGCAACGGAATGATGATGAGTAGAAATAGAAGCAAGTGGCATCAGAAAAATTGGGTAACATTAGGAGACTCTATTTCTGCAACAGGAGTTTTCCAGGCGTTAATGAATAAAGAAATTGAGTTCGGTGATATTGAAAACAAAGCGTACAGCGGAGGTTCTATGACAGGTCCTGATGCTTCTTCAACAACAGTGATTGGAAAAAGTATTGACTATGCATGTGTAGATATTGTTACTATCTTTGCAGGTACAAATGATTTTAAATTAAACCGTACATTAGGCATTATCGGTTCCGTTTTCGATACTACTTTTGATACAAATACATTTTATGGCGCATATAGAAGTTTATTAGATTATATCATTGCTAGCAACCCGAATACTCGCATCTATCTATGGACACCATTGCATCGAGATAATGCAGGCTATACGATTGAATCTACTAATACTGCTGGGCATAAACTGATAGACTATGTGGAAGCAATAAGACAAATTGCAGTCATGTACTCGCTACCTGTATTGGATTTATATAATAACAGTGGAATTAATACAAAAAATCTCTCAACATATACAAACGATGGTTTACATCCGAATAATAAGGGATATGAAAGAATAGCAGAACTAGCAATTCCTTTTATAAACAATTACTAACAGGAAATGTAAACTAATAATGTAAAATTTTTAACGAGATTGTTGATGCTTCCAATTATGTATGGTAATATTTAATTAATTTTTTATAGGAGGAAGTATCTATAATGAAAAAGTTAAACCGTTAACGTATTACTCTACCTCGAGCGCCTCCATTTATATCCATTTTTATTATCTTTAAAACGAACAATAAGATGGATAACATTGGAGGACGAGAAAAATGAGTAAACCTGAAATGAATGTTGCTTTAGTATGTGGACCAGATTGTGATATGAGTGCGAACGGATTACGTACTGCGCTTGAATTCTTTGGTGCAAGAGTATTTACGTATTGGATTGGAAGACCAAGCGATTTGATTGACGTATTGTCTGGTGACGATTTGTATCCTGAGACAGATTTCATTATTCTTGAATTTCACGGGGATGAAGGAAGATTTCTCATGCCTGAATTAGATGAATCGGTATATGAAGAAGGAGAACCTCGTGTTGACTTTGGGCCGGAAGAAATCGCTCGCTTTACTAAACTCAATGGTAAGGTGGTGCTCGGCAATGGGTGCTCACTTGGTAACGCTATATTAGCGAAAGCTTTTATAGAAAATGGCTGTTCAGCTTATATAGGTCCAGATGATTATCCAGATGGGAATGCGGCGCTTATGTTTGCATTGCGTTTTTTCTATGAGATGATTCAAAACAAACGCAGTGTAAAAGAAGCATTTGCTATCGCAAAATCTACAGATAAGGAAACTCATATGTATCAATTGTATGAACGTTCCACCGATATTGAGAGAATGGAAGTTTTGCAAGATCATCATTTGCCTATGTTGAAAACATGGTTTAACGATAAAGAAATTCAGGATCGAATGGCTGGCATGCTGCCTTTGGAAAGCTGGTATAATAATGTTTGTTCAAATGATCAGTATTTCATCTGGGCAGGCTACGCGAAGGACGAACTTGTTGGCATTATTATTGTAGAAATCGAGGAGGAGATTGGCTATATCGCATTAATTGTCAATCCTTCTCTGCAAAATCGCGGATACGGCAAAGAGTTACTTCGTCAAGTGTTGATACATCCTGAGTTGAAATCCGTTAAAAAATGGGAGGCAGAGATTGAAGAAGATCATCTCGCAAGCATCGCCTGCTTTCGAGCATTAGGCTTTATAGAAGAAGACGCAGTTCCCGACGAGGATGGTTTTGTGAACTTCGTGTATGATTCGTCTAAACAATAAGATCTTTTAGGAAAAACCGTTCGATTTTGAACGGTTTTTTTTAGCAGATCCTCCGAAGGTCAATGAAGAAAATGATTAATTATTAGGTAGGAAACCTATTTAGTTTCCTTTCGTTCACTCCGATGGAATTATCAAAGAAGATGGTATTAATACATTTATATAAAGAAATTATTTTCAAAACAAGGAAGATATGTTTTTCAAGCGGCCAACAAGAAAAGCATCCAGTCCCTCGAAGAATAAGAGTGTTCAGCGTTAAATGATGCACATGATCGATTAACATCTTGAATAAATTAAAAAAACCAAAAGTGCTTTCTGTTGACTCAGTAAGAAAGATCGTTCAGTATGAAGAAAAAATACGTGCAAACATATCGAAACATATCTATCTATTGTCTACGAAAATATTACTCCGAGTTCTTCCTCTTTCACAAAATAGCATCTAAGGTCGCACGAGTTTACGAGAAAGGAAAAAATAATGATTCGATTTCAACGTGTTTCAAAAATATATCCTGATGGAACGAAAGCAGTCCACAATCTAAATTTTACGATCGAAAAAGGGGAGTTTTTTGTTTTAATTGGTCCAAGTGGAAGCGGGAAAACGACGACCTTAAAAATGATTAATCGTTTGATCGATTTATCAGAGGGGACGATTTTTATTCAAGGGAAAAAAGCAAGCGACTATGATATCCATGAATTGCGCTGGAATATCGGCTACGTATTGCAGCAAATCGCACTCTTTCCCCATATGACGATTGCTGAGAACATTGCAATTGTTCCAGAGTTAAAGAAATGGAAGCAAGAGAAGATAAAAAAACGAATTGACGAACTTTTAGAAATGGTTGGCCTTGATCCGGCAACCTATCGCGATCGAAAGCCCCATGAACTATCAGGCGGCCAGCAGCAGCGGATTGGTGTTATTCGTGCTCTTGCCGCTAATCCTGATATTATTTTAATGGATGAGCCATTTAGTGCATTAGATCCAATTAGTCGAGAAAAACTGCAAGATGATATATTAACGCTGCAAAGGCAAATTAATAAAACGATCGTCTTTGTTACGCATGATATGCACGAAGCGTTGAAGCTTGGAGATCGTATCTGTGTGATGCAGCACGCAGAGGTAGTGCAAATTGACGCTCCAGAACAACTGATTCAACATCCAGTGAATGCTTTTGTAAAAAATTTCGTTCGTTCCGGTAACGGTCATTATGAACATGAGTGTATCGAAGACTTATTAGCATGGATGAAGCCTGCTGCAGCTGAAGCTAAAACAGTATCGTCTCATACGACGATACAAGAGGCTTTAGCGCTTCTAGCCGATGAAGACGCCGTAGCAGTAGAAAAGGATGGTGAAATTGTCGGAACAATGACAAGACAAGTATTGGTGAAGTATTTAGCCTCCAGAATAGGGGAGAGACAATTTCAATGAATACATTTTGGCAAGTCTTTCAAGATAGAAAAGGTGAACTATTCAATGCTTTCGTTGAGCATATTCAAATATCAGCTATAGCTCTTATTCTAGCAATAATGATCGGAATTCCTCTTGGTATTTTCCTTACACGTCATATGAAAATAGCAGAAGGCATCATTGGCATGTCAGCTGTTTTGCAAACAATTCCCTCCTTAGCATTATTAGGCTTGTTGATCCCTTTGGTAGGGATTGGCAAAGTCCCTGCCATTATTGCACTCGTCATCTATGCATTACTGCCTATTTTACGTAATACATATACTGGTATTAAGGAAGTGGACAACTCGCTTATTGAAGCAGCAAGTGCAATGGGAATGAATCATCGAAAACGTCTATTCAAAGTAGAACTGCCGCTTGCTTTACCAGTAATGATGGCTGGCATTCGTACTGCGATGGTACTTATCGTTGGAACGGCGACATTAGCAGCATTGATTGGAGCGGGAGGATTGGGGCAGATTATTTTACTTGGGATCGACCGCAATGATCATTATCTTATTATTCTCGGTGCGATACCAGCAGCATTATTAGCCATTTTCTTTGATATTGTTTTACGAGCAGTAGAAAGAGTTTCCTTCAAGCGGACGATGATAGTGGGAAGTATTGCTATCATTGCAACGGTATGTATACTCATCATTCCGCAGCTAACAAATGTAGGAAAGAAGGAGCTTGTCATTGCTGGCAAACTAGGAGCAGAGCCAGAAATATTAATAAATATGTATAAACTGCTGATCGAAGAAGACACCGATTTACATGTTCGCATAGAACCAAGCTTAGGTAAAACTTCTTTCGTTTTTAATGCGCTAAAATCAGGCGATATCGATATCTATCCAGAATTTACAGGAACTGCAATTACCGCTTTTTTAAAGGAAGAAGCAGTTAGCACTCATACAGCAGATGTATATGAGCAAGCGCGAAAAGGTTTGGAAACGACATATCAAATGGTGCTGCTGCAACCAATGGCTTACAATAACACGTATACGCTTGCTGTACCAGCAGCATTTGCTGATCAATACCAATTAAAGACGATATCTGATTTAAAACGAGTGGAGCAGCACATAAAAACTGGCTTTACATTGGAATTTACAGATCGTGAAGATGGCTACAAAGGGATTGAAACATTATACAACATTGAATTTGCAAATATCCAAACGATGGAGCCAAAACTTCGCTATAAGGCAATAGAAACAGGCGATATTCAGCTTGTCGATGCCTACTCCACAGATAGTGAACTAAGGCAATACAACCTTAAAATTTTAGAAGATGACAAGCATTTATTCCCACCTTATCAAGGTGCGCCATTGTTAAAAAAAGAGACGCTTGAGGCATATCCAGAACTTGAAGGCATATTAAATAAACTTGCTGGAAAAATAACGGAAAAAGAGATGCAGGAAATGAACTACGCAGTCAATGTTAAAGGAGTTTCTGCTGAGAAAGCAGCAAGGAAATATTTAGAAGGGCACGGATTGCTTTCGCCAAAATAAACGGATGATGAGATAAGGATTTTCTCGGGGAGGAAGGATGGAGAGTATGCTGAGAGCTGCGAATGTTAGGAGGAAATCGTTCTTGAATTTAGTTTGGTCTGTAGTTCTCATCTTAAATAACGATAATCAACAGAACGGTTTCACCAAGCGAAGCTGTTTAAAGAAAATATAAAGAGATATTGAAAAAGCATGAGAAATAGCCGATTATACCGGAATGGTTTTTTTACTAAATAGAGATAACAATAACCACATATGTGTATGGTTATTGTTACATGCCAAAAAGCCAATTGTTCTATAAAGAGCAATTGGCTTTATTTTTGAATTGCAGCATCTCCTTCTATTTCTAACCATGTTTGCGACCATTTTTCAATCTCTTTCAAAATAGGTTCTAAAGCACGCCCCTTTTCTGTTAGAGAATATTCTATCCGAACAGGTGTTTCTGGAAATACCTCTCGTTTCACAATTCCTTCATGCTCTAAATCTTTTAGCCTTTCTGAAAGAACTCTGCCGCTAATCATAATAGAAGTTTCAATTGTACAAAATCGCTGCGGACCAGCAAGGAGTTGATAAATAATCAATCCCGTCCAGCGTTGACTTAAAATGCTCATCGCTTTTTCAAATCGTGGACACAAATTAGATTGGTTCATTTGTGGTTACCTCCAATCATGTCAGACATCTCTGTTTACCCATAACCCTATTATAACATAAAAAAATAAATTATTTATAAAAAATAACTTTTATACTTGACACAACTAATTTATAAACATATACTAACTTACATAAAGTAAGTAACTTATCTTTATGTTTTTTCCGTACTTAAACTTCCTCAGGTACGAAAGAAAAGATACAACTAGCTATAATCAATCATCGATTTTATTAATAAAAAGGAGTGTGAAAATAATGATGAACAAATACGAGCTAGCTGGATTTATAGTACGTATTATTTTAGGCCTCACATTTTTTATTCATGGTTTTGCTAAATTTCAAGGCGGTATTAGCAACACGGTTGGATTCTTTGAGAGCATAGGTCTTCCAGGATTTGCAGCATATGCAACAGCTTCTATTGAGTTGGTAGGCGGCATTGCCATGATACTAGGAATTGGAACAAGAATTGTTTCCGTCCTATTTGCAATCATTATGGCTGGGGCGCTTATAAAAATTAAATTTGCAGCTGGCTTTATGGGATCAGCGCAAATGGCAGGTTATGAATTCGAATTAGCGCTACTAGCGATGTCGATTCATCTTGCAATTACGGGAAGTTCATTTTTTTCAGTTGACAAAGTACTGTTTCGTTCCAGTAAAGAAGCTTAAATACTTTTGGAATGATCTGGTATCATTTAGAAAAAGGAGGGAAGAAATATAATGACATTTCATCGTGATCCTTCTACGTTTGTAAATCAGGTTCACATACTTGCAAAAGATGTAGAACGATCTCTTCTGTTTTATCAAGAGATAATAGGATTTAGGATTCTTGAGCATATCGGAAAAAAAGTGGTATTAACGGCAGATGGAAAAACACCGCTTGTCACAATTGAACAGCCGGAAAATGTGTTAACAAAAGAGCCGAGAACGACAGGGTTGTACCATTTTGCTCTTTTATTGCCGCAGCGTTCCGATTTAGCGAAGGCTTTATCTCACCTTATTAATACGGGATATCCACTGCAAGGCGCTTCTGACCATCGTGTCAGTGAAGCGATCTATCTAGCAGACCCTGATGGCAACGGCATCGAAATATATGCTGATCGTCCTCTTCATTCATGGATAAAGGAAGATGGACAAATATTGATGACAACCGAACGGCTAGATATAGAGAACCTTTTACAAGAAACAAAAGGAGAGCCCTGGAACGGTTTGCCAGAACATACGATTATGGGACATATTCATCTCCATGTATCAGATTTACAAAAAGCGGAAGACTTTTATTGTAAAGGACTTGGTTTTAATGTTGTAAACCGATATGGCGAGCAAGCAACCTTTATTTCAACAGGCGGCTACCACCATCATATTGGTATGAATACTTGGAATGGTGTAGGAGCAAAAGCCCCTGCAGCAAATAGTGTTGGAATGAAGTGGTTTTCATTGGTATTTCCTAATGAAAAAGCGAGAAATGAAGCAGTAAATAAGTTAAAAACATTAGGCGTTTCCGTCCAGGAAGAAGAAGGAATTCTAATAACAAAAGACCCATCCGGGAATCATATTCGACTCTGTGTTTGAGAAAAGTAGAGTATGAAAAGCTTTTTGGGAGAAAATATAAAAAACATTGAACGAATAAGGAGAGATAAATAATGACAAATAATACAAAAGATTTTTATACTGCTATCGAAGAAAGAAGATCTATTTACGGAATTAGTAAAGAAGCGGTTGTATCAGATGAAAGAATCAAAGAAGTAATCAATCACGCGGTCAAGCATACACCTTCCTCTTTTAACTCACAAAGTGCAAGAGTTGTTGTCTTGTTAAATGAACAACATGATAAATTGTGGAATATTACAAAAGAAACATTAAGAAAAATCGTTCCTGCTGATCAATTTAGCAGTACAGAAGAAAAAATGAATGCTTTTGGTAGCGGCTATGGTACAGTTTTATTCTTTGAAGATCAAGAAGTAATTAATTCGCTTCAGGAACAGTTTGCATTATATAAAGATAACTTCCCAATTTGGTCTCAACATTCATCAGGAATGCTCCAATATGTTATTTGGACATCATTAGAATTAGAAGGATTTGGCGCGACTTTACAGCACTATAATCCACTTATTGATGATGAAGTAAGAAAAGAATGGGATATTCCTAGCAGCTGGAAATTAATTGCCCAAATGCCATTTGGCAAGCCAACAGCACCAGCAGGGGACAAGGAATTTAAACCATTAGAAGAGCGAGTTAAATTTTTCAAATAAACATCATGCAGGAGATGAGAAATCATGAAAATCGGCATCATTGGTGCAAGCGGCAAAGCTGGGAAGCTTATTATGGAGGAAGCGATTAATAGAGGCAATGAAGTGACTGCAATTGTTAGAAACGCTTCTAAAGTGAAAGATCAGCATACGGCCATTATCGAAAAAGACATCTTTGATTTATCTTCGAATGATTTAAAGGATTTTGATGTTGTTGTGAATGCATTTGGTGCTTTACCAGGACAAGAGCATCTTCATGTGGAAGCTGGAAATGTGTTGATTAATGCACTTAAAGATGCTCCAAATACAAGATTAATCGTGGTAGGCGGTGCAGGAAGCTTATTTGTTGATGAAGGGAAAACAGTTCGATTGATGGAGACACCTGAGTTTCCGAAAGAATATTTGCCGACAGCTGTGAACCAAGCGGAGAATTTAACCATTTTACAACAAACTGATTCTCTTAACTGGACTTTTATTAGTCCTTCTGCCTTTTTTGATCCAGAAGGAATGCGAACAGGCTCTTATCAAAAAGGGAAAGATCATCTACTTGTAAATGCTCAAGGAGAAAGTTATGTCAGTTATAGAGACTACGCAATTGCAGTCTTAGATGAAATTGAACATCCACAGCATGTGAAGGAACGATTTACTGTTGTATCTGAGAAAGCAGCACAATAAAAGCAGCATCTATAGGAAATAATATTTTACATAAAAAGCTGTTTGACAGGTGTCGAACAGCTTTTTATCATAACTGGGAAAGTTTTTATAGGACATAGTCTAATCTACATATTTGTCCCTTGATGCCATACGAATGCTTTTCGTTCAATCTCCAGCACTAAATGCTCTTTTCCTTTTATGTATGCTTCAATGTCGTAAGGAAAACGTTGGGGTAATGCCTCTTCGGTTCTCATAAAGATAGAGAGAATTGAGTTACAAATACTGCACTTCCTGTCATTTTCACATCAAATTTGTTAGGAACATTTTTTGTAACACTTATTTTTACCCGGCCGTCTTTACCCATTTCCTGTCCTTGCTCAATAAGAAGCGTAAGCGTATGTTTAAAATTTTTTTTAATAAATTTAGCATAATACGCTCCCATTACACCTGAAGCAGTACCGGTTACAGGGTCTTCAATCGTTCCAGAGTAGGGAGAAGAAAAATGGCGTGCATGCATCTGGGCTTCTGGGTCATATGTTTCTAAACAAAATGGGTGAATTGAAGCTTTTGGAATTTCTTTTAATATAGAAGGGAATACCTGATTGTTCGGCTTCATTTTTTTAAAGGAAGCAAGCTTTTTAATGGGAATTAATAAAGTCCAGATTCCTGTACTCCCATAAATGATCGGAAAATGTTCATCCAACTCGCTTACATGAAGGCCTATCGATTCGGCTATATCCTCTCGAGATCCGTTAAAGGTTTGGAATTCTGGGCTTGCTTGCGTCAAGGTAATGTCGTGTTGATCATTGATTTGAACGGGTAAAATCCCTGCTTTCGTTTCAACTGTCAACTCTTTTTTATCGGGCAGCAAGCCTTTTGTTTTTAATGCAAAAATGGTTGCGACCGTTGCGTGTCCGCATAGATTCATTTCGTGTCCTGGCGTAAAGTAGCGAATCCTTAAATCAGCAGCCGTTGATTTAATAGGAAAGGACGTTTCATTAAAACCGACATCAAAAGCAATTTTTTGCATTTCATCATCGGTTAGTGTTTCCCCATTTAGCACAATTCCTGCATGATTTCCAAAATAAGGTTGATTAGTAAAGGCATCATAATGATAAATAGTAACTGTTTTCAATTGCTTGCACCCTTCCCCTAATGATAATGTCCATATTTTAACATCCATTGAAAAGGAAGACAATTTCAAAATTAGCTTTAGCCAAGCATTTTCGAATAGGCAGGATAGGAGAATATGCTTTTTTCATTCATTCTTTATCATGATTAATCGCTTGCTTTACTAATGAAGATAGACGAGCAATCCCTTTTTCTAAGTCGGTTAACGAAGCATATGCATATGAAATGCGCAGCGATTGTGTAGCCTGTGGATCATACAAATGTCCTGGATGAATTAAAATACGCTCTTTCAACGCAGTCTCAAACAACTGGCGCATAGATAGAGGAGAAGTTATATGTACCCAAATATAAAAACCTCCTTTCGGCACAGTCCATGTTGCAAATGGTGAAAAGTACGCTTGAAGAGCTTGCAGTGCTGTATCACGTCGAATTCTAAGCTGTTCCCTTACAAAGTGAATATGTTGATCGTATAGTCCACTGACTAGCCATTCGGCGACAGCCCACTGTGATAAAGAACTAGCGCCGTAATCAGTTTGCATCTTAATATCAGCTAACCGATTGATGACAGGTTCTGGTCCTACCACCCAACCGATCCGCAGTCCAGGACTCAATGTTTTCGACATGCTGCCTAAATAAAGTACCAGCCCGCTTCGATCACGGCTTTTTAACGGAAGAGGAGGGGGCTCATCGATCCAAAGCTCTCGATATACATCATCCTCCATTAATGGCAGCCCCTCTTTCTCACAGACTTCCAATAATGCTGTACGCCTAGCTTCTGTCATAGAAGTGCCAGTTGGATTGTGAAAGCAAGGAATTGTATAGAGCATCGCTGCTTTACTTTGTGCTTTATATTTCGCAATGAAAGATGCTTGCAGACCATCTTCATCCATCGGGATGCCAAAGAGCTTCATTCCAGCTGATTGGAATAATCGCAATGAATAAAGATACGATGGTCTTTCTAGCAAAATGGTGGAACTTCTTTGCAATAAACCGATGGAAATAAGCTGAAAAGCTTGCAGCGCTCCCGAAACAATCAAAATAGAAGAAGGAGCTGCGTCGATATTCCATTTTTTTAGATAATGAGCAATTTGTTTACGTAAAAAAAGATTGCCTTTCGGTTCTTCATATCCTAATGATGTCATTCGATTGGGAAGACGCTGAAAAATATCTTGCATCGCCGCAGTTGGCAATAGTGTTGGAGAAAGCTCCCCTGTTCCAAGTCGAATGACATCAGGCGAAAACTCCGCCTCATTAATCTCTTGAATGGTTGGCAAATTCGGATGAAACACCCCAGCCTTTACATAAGAGTGCCAATCTGGGGGCGGATTTGCTGCCATCACATTCCATGTATGGTTGATTACTTTTGTTCCGCCTCCACTGTTGCCGGCAATGAGTCCTTGTGCAGTTAATTCATCTAATGCTGTCACAACAGTACTTCTATTTACATCAAACATCGCCGCCAATCTTCTCTGGGGAGGGAGCTTTGTTCCAACTGGCCAATCGCCATTAATAATTTTTGTTTGCAAATAATCTTTAATTTGTTCATATAAAGGAGCCATTGCGGAAGGATTAGGCTTCCATTCTGAATGCTTCATGAAAAAGACCTCTATTTCTTTTAATTGTTCTATTTTAGCATTTGGTTGGATTGTATTCCATCCATTTGGCTGGAGACAATTTATTTTTTTCAGCTTACAATAAAGCCATTATTAACGTTAAGGAGGTTCATAGTGCTAGAACCAATTTTACATGGAATCATTCTTGCTTTTGGATTAATTATCCCTTTAGGTGTACAAAATGTATTTGTTTTCAATCAAGGAGCAACACAGCCATCGCTAATGCGAGCGATGCCAGTCGTGTTAACAGCAGCGATATGTGACACGTTTTTAATCGTTTTGGCAGTGCTTGGCGTTTCGCTTATTCTTTTAGCCTTTACATGGATCAAGCTTTTGCTCTTTGGCATTGGTTTTTTCTTTCTTTTATACATGGGCTGGTCCATTTGGAAAAGTGAAGCTGTTGCAATCGATCAAGCTTCAGAACAGCAATTTTCAAGAAAAAAGCAAATCGTCTTTGCTCTTTCTGTTTCGCTGTTAAATCCTCATGCTATTCTCGATACAATCGGTGTCATTGGTACGAATTCATTAAGCTACACTGGAGATGAGAGATGGGCGTTTACGATTACAACGATTATCGTTTCATGGCTATGGTTTATCGGGTTGGCTATAGCAGGAAGCATGATTCGCCAATTTAAGCTATCCGCTCAATGGATGAATAGAATCAATAAGGTCTCTGCCATCATTATTTGGATTGTAGCTTTCTATATGATCTGGAAATTATTGTTTGAACTTATTTAAATACAAAACTACTGATTTTGGATTGTCATTGTTTATTCATGCAAATGACAATCTTTTTTCATTTTTTAGAAGTCGATTCTCCATTCTTCAACTGATTTTTTATGCAAAAATATGTATTATACAGTTTCTTCACATAAAAGAATTTTCCCGTACTAATCCTGCACTAAAAGGATTTTTTATTCTTTTTAATCTTCTGGAAATTATTTTTATAAAAAAATATCGTAAGAAATGGTTGTATTTATTGGCGATTTCATTATAATGATACGTATGCATAAAAATACGTTATCGTGCTTAATATTACATCTAAGTTTACATCAAGGAGCTAACTAGAATGAAGCATTCCATTTCAGAACAACAAGTACAAGAAAAAAAGGCTGGCGGTATTAATGCCTTTGTCCTTATATTTTGCGTTATTGTCATAGCTACGATCTTAACCTATATTGTCCCCGCTGGACAATATGAACGAGTAGAAGTTGATGGCAGATCGATTATTAATCCAGAATCATTTTCTTTCACAGAATCATCTCCTGTTGGTTTCTTTCAAATGTTCTCAAACATTCATTTAGGGATGCAGGAAGGAACAGGTATTATCTTTTTTATTTTGATTATCGGGGGAGCATTCGGGATTTTAAAAGCAACAGGGGCGCTTGATGCCTTTGTCCATTTTATGTCTATTAAACTAGCTAAAAAAGAGATGATCTTAATTCCAGTGTTGATGTTTTTCTTTGCTGCTGGCGGAACATTAATGGGAATGTCAGAAGAAACGATCGTCTATATCGCTATTGTTGCACCACTTGCTGTGGCTCTTGGTTTTGATGCGATCGTTGGCTTTGCGATCGTTTCACTCGGTGCGACAATTGGGTTCACAACAGCCGTGATGAACCCTTTCAATATCGGAGTTGCCCAAGGAATTGCTGAATTGCCGACTTTCTCCGGCATGGGGCTGAGACTGGTAATGTTTGCTATCTTTTATATCATTGGCGTTATCTATGTCTATCGTTATGCCAAAAAAATAAAAGCCGATCCGAGTCGTCGTTTTTTAGGAAATTATGCAACAATAAATGAAAAAGAACTGTCAAAGCAAATGAAGCTGGAAACGCGCCATAAATGGGTCCTCATTATTTTCTTATTCAATTTTATTACACTGATTATCGGTGTGATTAAATTTGATTGGTACATTACGGAGATTGCTGGTTTGTTTATGTTATTTGGCATTATAATAGGTATTGTTGGCCGGTTATCTGCAAATAGCATTGCAGATAACTTTATAGATGGTGCAAGAGAAATCATGGGTGGTGCTTTAATCATTGGTTTTGCACAAACGATTCTAGTCATTTTTCAACACGCAAATCTGATGGATTCAATTTTATACTATGCATCATCACTTCTAAATGTATTGCCTCCATCCTTAAATGCAATCGGCATGTTTATTGTACAACTAGGACTTAATTTTTTAGTCCCTTCTGGAAGTGGCCAAGCTGCACTAACAATGCCAATTATGGCTCCGTTAGCAGACTTAGTAGGAGTAACAAGGCAAACTGCTGTCCTTGCGTTTCAATTAGGGGATGGAATTACAAACTCGATTTTTCCAACAGCAGGTCCTTTAATGGCTGGCCTTGCCGTTGCAGGGATACCATTTACAAAATGGGTTAAATGGATTTGGCCATTTATCCTTATTCAAATCTTAGTTGGAGCTGTATTTTTATTGATTGCGCAAGCGATTCAGTATGGACCTTTCTAAGATTTCTTGTGACATTGTTTAGCAATCTTTACTTTGAAGCTGCTGCATGTCAGCATATATTTGTAGAAATGTAGAAGCAGCCATCATTTGCACGTATAATAAAAGCAGCATTCTTTTTTAGATTGCTGCTTTTTTGAGGCTACATATATGAAAGGAGAGAAATAAATGATAGAGACATCTTATGTAAACGACCTATTAGCAGCATTGGCTGTAAAACATAGAAGACATTTTCACCAACACCCAGAATTATCTGGGCAAGAATATAATACTGCCACTTATATTCGCGAAGAGTTAGAAAAACTTGATATTGAAATAAAGACAGACTTCTCTGCTCCGAATGTAATTGGGTTTTTAAAAGGTACGAAAGGCGAGAAGACGATTGCCTTGCGTGCAGATATGGATGCCCTTGCGATTCCAGAGGAAGGGAACAAAGTGTATACATCATTGATTTCTGGCATCTCGCATGCTTGCGGGCATGATGGTCATATGGCTGTCTTGTTAGCAGTGGCAAAATGGCTGAGTGAAAATCGCCATCTTCTTCAGCATCACGTATTGTTCATTTTCCAAAGCTCTGAAGAAATGTCTCCAAGCGGCGCCGATCAATTAGTAAAAGAAGGCGTACTGAATGAGGTAGATGAAATTTATGGGATTCATTTATGGCAAGACCTTCCACTAGGAAAACTTGGCTTCACCCCTGGTGCTGCAATGGCTTCCTGCGACGATTTTGAAATTAAAATTGAAGGGATTGGCGGACATGGCGGCCAGCCGCATCTTGCTGTTGATCCAATTTATATCGCTACCCATTTAATTCAAGCTTTTCAATCCATTATAAGTCGTTCCTTAAATCCGATGGAAGCGGGGGTTATTTCTTTTGGAAGCATTCAATCCGGCTCATCATCATATAATGTCATTCCTGCTTCAGTTACGATAAAAGGCACCGTGCGAGCGATGTCTTATCACGCCGTTGATCTCATGAGAACACGGATGGAGGAGCTGACAACGTCCATTTGCGAGAGCTTCCAAGCGAAAGGAACGTTTACATTTATTACTGGAACACCGCCGTTAGTGAACGATCCTGAAGCATGTCATGATGTAGAAAAAGTGATTCAACATGCGTATGGAAATGAAGTCATACAGAAAGTAGAACCAATCATGGGAGCCGAAGATTTCTCCTACTATTTAAAAGCAAAAAAAGGCGCGTTTATCTTTGTTGGGATGCAAAGTGATAAAAGCCAATATCCACATCATCATCCGAAATTCGACATCGATGAAAACGCACTGCCAATTGCAATTGACCTTATGATCCGACTAGCGTTAGGCGTGGAAGAATAGAGAAAGATGTTACAGATTAGATTGACGATGTTTAATAAAAACAGGGGAGCATATCAGGGCATTTTTCTCCACCTGTTTTTAATTTTGTAGCTGGCGGATGCCAGCTATTTTTAATAGATTGTAAAAGAATGGTTAGATTACGATGGGACGATAAACAGCTTTATTTGGCTGATATCTTGCCTAATCACTTCCATTTATAACTATTCGAATTAACTGAATCCTATTAACCGGACAGCTCCTTTAGAGATGGAAGGAAAGGCTAATAGTGTGATGAGAAGAGAGATAGAATGGTGTTTAATCGATCAGTGAGGTCTACTTGCCAAAGTGTAGTAATGCCAACTTTTGTAAAGGATTTTTGTCTATGATAGCGTTTATTGTTCCATTTCAATTTCTTCATGCGTAAGCCATCCTGTTGTACCTTTTTCCTTTATAAAACCTAACTGAATTTAATGATAATACGTGTGAGATGACAAGAACCAAAAGTGAAACATTCGCTAACATTCCTGTATCTACGACGACTTCATATTTTTTGTCATCATAACCTTTACACCTCTTTTATTTATTACTAATCATGAAAATAGATGAAACACCCAAAATGTAAATTTTTTACTTGTAATCGTTATTATTTAATTATAAAATCTTATAAAGAGGAATAGGGACTCTCTAAGGAGAGGATCTATATAATTATAAATTTTAATTTTTTCAGTATGATAAGTGTCACTATTAAAGTAGATTGGAAATTAATACTTTTATCTCTAGCTATCATCTTACCACGATTCAATATTTAATCTTTTTTCATTTAGATTAAATTAATTGGTTTATCTTTAGCTAATTTCTGTATTACAAGTTTTTTCATTGCAATTAAAAATAATAGTCCCAATGCCTCCGGCTGGTAATTTTCATGCCAGTCGAGGCAAAAGGATATAAATTATATATAAAGATAAAAAGATTTTTAATATAGTCCATTCTATAAGGCCATCTTGGATTCATTCCAAGGGTCTTTTTTTTGCAATATCTAACTCTAGTCTTATTATACTTAACATTGGGCTTTATTCATTGCTAATTAAAAAATTGTATTCCCAAGGCTCTTGCACCAATGAAAAAGGATATAAATAATATATTAAGAACAATGATCTTTCCATTTTAAAATCAGTTTGGCGTTCTTAAAATTGAAAATCGCTTGACAGGACTTCTTTTCTAAAGGGAAAATAAGGCTGATTCATCTAGAAATGCCAATTTTGAAACTCTTGAACATATAAAGATATTTTTAAAAATTAAAATAAAAAAGGAGAGTGTCGAAGGTGAAAAAGAGGATGTTTCTTTTAGGACTCACGATAGGTATAGCAATTGCAAGTTCAACAACCGTGCTTGCTGGAGAGTATGTAAAGGCTTTTTTATTTCCGGTAAACTTGTTCATAAATGGTGAAGAAAAACAATTACCTAAGAAGATCAACTTTTTAAAGTACAATAACCATACTTATGTTCCGCTTCGATTCGTTGCGGAAAGCTTGGGTGCCAAAGTAGGATACGTTGATGAATCAAATAATAAAAAGAGTACAATTACAATCAATTTTCCGAATCAAGAAACAAGTGAAGATAGCCCAATTGCACAAGGCCTTATTTATCACGTTGGATTAGATCGCTATTTTAAATGGGCAAGCAAGACTGAAGATTATTCACTTGAAAGTTTCCAGCAAGCATTTAACCTCACAGATCAAGATGTACATTCAATCATACGTTATTTTAGTTCCTGGAATCTCCCAGTAATCCCGCCAGAATATCATGTGTTTGATGACGTTGCTTATTCTATTCCAGATTTTTTAATCTCATATGTTGGACGAAAAGAATTTGGAGCATGGGCAGAAACAGTAGATCGTATTTCTCTGGCTGATTTCCAACAGCACTTTAAGCTTTCAGATGAAAAGGTACGAGATATTGAGTATCAATTTCTTCAAAAAAAGAGTCCCAAGGCAAAAGGGGCATCCAAAGGTTATGATATTTCACAGTTTGGAAAAAATCATCTTTTCATTGAGAAGCAGCTACGTAAACTACTCCAACAACCTCCAAAAGGAACGATATTGGAACAAAAATCTAGTCAAGAGGAATGGCTGAATGCAGTGGCATTTGACAAAGGTACATTGATTGTGGATTTTAATGAATCGTTCGTCAAACAAGTAGGGCCAATATACACAATGGATGTGAATGAGCTGCAATCTATTTTAAATGAAATCGTTTTTCGCTATGATAAAGTAAATAAAGTATATTATCAGGTTGATGGCAGCTACGCAGATTGGGAATTTTGGTTTGGGTTTGGAGGCGATGGAGAAACCCGCGTAAAGTAATTTGAGGAGGAGCTTATATTTGTGGTACAAGAGGATAGATACAAGTTTCATTCAATACACTATTTAAAAAGCGGAAATAAAAGGCAGCAACAAGCTTATGGTGCGATCACAAAGCTTGGAATAATGGCAGATTTACAAATGTACAATCCTATTTTATGTGGGACGATTCCGATTGGAATAGACATTAGCACATCAGACTTAGATATCGTGATGGAAGTGTATGATTTTACAGAATATGAACTGCAAGTAAGAAAATTATACAGCGAGAAAAAAGGTTTTGCTTTGCAAAGAAAAGAGATTAGAGGTGTGCCAGTCATCAAAGCAAACTTTGTGTTTGCAGATTTTGAGTTTGAGTTATTTGCACAGCCGCAGCCTGTGGAGCAGCAAAACGCTTATTTGCACATGTTAATTGAGCATGTTCTCCTGGAAGGGAATCCGGCAATGAGGGAAGAAGTCATAAAATTGAAACAGCAAGGCATTAAAACTGAACCTGCATTTGCCCAGCTCTTACATTTAAAAGGAGATCCCTACGAGGCTTTGTTAAGTATTGCAAAAGAAAACATATGTTATCGGTTGTTTGATCACGAAAGAAAAGGCTAAACGATAATCAGTTTAGCCTTTTTATCACTTGAAATTCATACAATTGAATGATAAGATAAGAGTTATGCCAACTTTATATTTAAAAGTATAAAGTATTCCAATTATAATTTTACTACATTGTTTATCGTTTGTCAAATGAAAACGCATGATTTTTAAAGGAGGTTTTACGTATGAATACTGAACGGCAAAAAGAGCAGCAGCGCCTTGATTGGATCAAAACAATCATTGATAAAAAAACGGTGCATCTGAAAAACAATATGGAAGGCTTGAAAGAAAATATTATTGATATTCGTAAAACCTTTTGGGATGACGTCACTGTCAATTTAGATGAACCTGATGATGTCGGCGAGACTTTTACAAGTATTAAACAACAGGCAGAAATGCTGTCGGAACGGGAAAGAAGCCATGGGCAATTTTATCAACAGTGGAAAAACTTGCACCGTTTGAAGAAATCTCCTTACTTTGGCCGCATTGATTTTTTAGAAGAGGGGGAAAGCAAAACCGAACGCATCTATCTAGGAATTACATCTTTAATGGATGAAAAAGAAGAAACGTTCCTTATCTATGATTGGCGTGCACCAATTTCCAGCTTGTACTATGACTATGCTCCAGGTGCAGCGAAATATGAAACTCCGATCGGTACGATTCATGGAAATATGGAATTGAAGCGTCAGTTTATCATCAGGGAAGGAAAGCTTTTAAGTATGTTTGATACAGGCGTTACGATCGGCGATGATTTACTGCAAGAAGTACTTGGCAATCAGGCGGACACCCAAATGAAGAGTATTGTTGCTACGATTCAAAAGGAGCAAAATCAAGTTATTCGAAATGAACGAAGCAAATATTTAATCGTACAAGGAGTAGCTGGAAGCGGAAAAACATCTGCTGCATTGCAGCGTGTTGCTTATTTACTTTATCGTTATCGTAAATCATTACAGTCCGAAAACATCATGCTGTTTTCTCCTAATCCCTTATTTAATAGCTATGTTGCAACTGTTCTGCCTGAATTAGGCGAAGATAATATGGAACAGACAACTTTTCAATCATATTTAGAAAATCGGCTCGGGAGAGAGTTTCATCTGGAAGATCCTTTTTCACAAATGGAATACTTGCTCACCGCAATGGAAGAGCCGGAATATCAAACAAGGCTAACAGGCATTGCCTATAAAGCAAGTCTCTCATATAAAGAACTTATTGATCAATACGTTGCTCTTCTATCTGAGAAGCAGCTTTTATTTAAAAAGATTTCTTTTAGAGGGAAAACGTTGATTTCAGCACAACAAATCAACCAATATTTTTATTCTCTCGAAACATCTATCTCCATTCCTAATCGTATGGAGATGACAGCTAAATGGCTTTTAAAAAAATTGTCTGCTTTCGAGAAGCATGAACGTACAAAAGATTGGGTTATCGCTGAAAGTGAGCTATTGGATCGAGAAGATTATTTAAAAGTGTATCACAAACTCCAATCTAATGAAGATACATTTGATGGTGCAGAGCGTGAGCAGGCACTGATTGCAAAAATGATTGTGAAAAAGTATTTTAATCCAATTAAACGAGCAGTAAAGCACTTTAAGTTTATTCATATGAAAAAGTTGTATTGCCAACTATTTCAGCTGCACGAATTTATCGATATAGACAACTTGCCGGGAACTTGGAACGATATTGGCGTTTATACAATAAAGATGATCAAGCAAGGGGAGTTAGCTTATGAAGATGCCGCTCCTTATCTTTACTTGCAAGACCAACTTGAGGGGAGAAAAGCAAATACAAAAATACGCCACTTGTTTATTGATGAAGCACAGGATTATTCACCATTTCAATTTGCTTTTTTAAGACAGCTCTTTCCTTATAGCAGGATGACAATCCTTGGCGATATTAATCAAGCAATATACGCTCATGCAATGAATGCACCAACTTTATTATCAAGTGATTTACAAGGATTAGAGCATTCCGAGAAAATGACGTTCATGAAAAGCTACCGCTCTACCCAGCAAATAGTAGCGTTCACAAAAGAGTTCATACCAGGAGGAGAAACGATTGAAGCGTTTAATCGCAATGGACTGAAGCCAACACTAACTAAAGTAGAGAAGACCGATAATCTACATCGAAAAATCATTGAGCGTATTCGTCAACTTTCAGCAAATGGCCATCAAACAATCGCTATTATTTGTAAAACAGCAGCTGAAAGCAAGGAAGCATTTGAACAACTAAACAATGAGATCGAAATTCGCTTTATCGATAAAAAAGCACATACGTTCGATAAAGGGGTGTCTATTTTACCTTCCTATTTGGCAAAGGGAATTGAATTTGATGCAGTCATTATTTATAATGCGTCTTTAACACAATATGGAAGAGAGAGTGAACGGAAGCTTTTTTATACAGCCTGTACCCGAGCAATGCACGAGCTGCATCTTTTCTCAGTAGGTGAAAAAAGTCCTTTTATAGCGGAAGCATCTCCCCATACTTATGAATGTCTAACTGACTAATGAAGAGAGCAAACGCTTTGATCGAAGCGTTTGCCCTTCAAGCTTCTTATTTTTTCATCATGATTTCATCAATAATACCGTATTCTTTTGCTTCTTGAGCAGACATGAAGAAATCACGTTCTGTATCGGCTGCTACCTTTTCCAATGGTTGTCCGGTACGTTCAGAAATAATTCGATGAGTATGGTCTTTTAATTTCAACATTCTTCGTGTCGAAATCTCGATATCAGTTGCCTGCCCTCGAGTGCCCCCAAGCGGCTGATGAATCATGATTTCACTGTTAGGCAAAGCAAATCTTTTTCCCTTTGTTCCTGAAAGAAGCAGCATTGCTCCAAATGATGCGGCCATTCCGGTACAAATTGTTCGCACGTCTGGTTTAATTAGATCCATCGTGTCAAAGATAGCAAAGCCTGCTGAAGTAGAGCCGCCTGGACTGTTAATGTATAAGGAAATATCTTTGTCAGGATTATCTGCAGCAAGGAATAACAGCTGAGCAACAACACTATTAGCTAAATGATCATTTATTTCGTCGCCAATAATAATGATGCGGTCCTTTAATAAACGGGAATAAATATCATATGATCTTTCTCCTCTTGGCGATTGTTCAATTACATAAGGAATTGCATTCATTTCATTCCAGCCTCCATTTCGCATAGTTGATTTTTTACAAGGTAGTTCAATCCTAGATAGATTAATGACTAACCTCAATATATAAACGAATACGATAAACAAAAAGATACGGGGGCATCCTAAATAACATTGAAAAAATATCCTCCTTTACAAAAACTTTATAACTTGTTCTTCATTTGCATTTCTCAATGAATTGGTTAAACTAAATCTACAAGTTTGCTAAAATAGGATGACTTTTATTTTTTTGATGGTAAATGTCTAAGCTAGATATAGAGCAGACTCGTTGATAAGAAAATTATATACTCAAGCTGCATCGAATTTTGTAATACAACAAATATAGATAAAAGGCTTATAAAGTGGGGGAGCTCTCTCATTCCTCATTGATTAGAACAAAGGGCTAAAATCACAGCGTCCACGAAAAAGCCAATTGATGTGGGATAAATCGTCAATCAGAGAAGAAGCAGGTGAGAAGATGCAAGATATTCAAGTACTTATAGCCGATGATGAAAAAGAAATTAGAGATTTATTACAAAAATATCTACAAAGAGAAATGTATAAAGTAGACGTAGCAGCAAATGGAGAGGAAGTCCTTCGTTTGTTTGATCAAAAAAAATATAACCTCATCATATTGGATCTGATGATGCCTAAGATTGATGGTATAGAGGTATGCCGAACACTTAGAAATAAAACCAATATTCCGATACTGATGCTTACAGCTAAGGACGAGGAGGTTGATAAGGTTTTAGGGTTAAGCATAGGGGCGGATGATTATATTACAAAGCCTTTTAGTATAAATGAAGTGATTGCTAGAGTTAAGGCACATATGAGGCGGTTTTTAATATTAGGAAGCAATGGAAGCAGTGTACATGAAGAAACAATGATAAAGTTTAAAAACTTAACGATTGATGTGAAAAAATACACAATCATGAAAGCTGGCGAAGAGGTTTCCTTAACAGCAAAAGAATTTGAGCTTCTGAAGTTTTTTGCCTCCCATCCTGAACAAGTTTTTACGAAAACCCAAATATTTCGTCAAGTTTGGGGCAGTGAATTTGTCGAAGATGATAATACCGTTATGGTACATATTAGAAAGCTTAGAAAGAAGATAGAAGATGATCCGTCTGATCCGAAATTTATTCAGACAGTATGGGGAATAGGGTATAAATTTGTAGGTGAAAAAGATGAATCATGATAAGAGTATTTTGCTCATCATTGTTCAATTGCTAATCATGACAGGACTTGTCATGATGGAAATGACAAATGAGCCCCAAGGAATCTTTCGTGGGGTTTTATTTACTGTGCTTTTTATCATAACAGCAATCCTGCTATTCATGAGGTTCCGATTTATGGTGAAATTAAAGGGTATCGTTAGAGCATTAAAACGTGCAATTGCTGGAAATGTCAATACTAGATTATTGACTAACGATGATCCTTTATTTTCTGAAGTAATTTTCTCTATCAATGAGTTGATCGAACAATTAGACAAAGTTAAAGTTCAAACGATAAAATCCGAGGCGGCAAGAAAGAGTCTACTGTCTAATATTTCTCATGATATTCGGACTCCACTTACCTCTATTATAGGATATGTAGATGCTCTAAAGGATGATATAGCAGTTTCGAGAGAAGAAAGACAAGCATATGTAGAGGTCATTTCTAAGAAGGCAAATGCTTTAAAGGATTTGATCGATGAAATATTTCATTTAGCAAAGTTAGATGCAAATGAGATTCCATTGAAACCGGAATTGCTTGATTTTGCAGAGATTGCGAGGGAATCAGTGATTGAGTTTTTACCGGATTTGAAAAAAATCGATATGAAGTTAGAAGTCTCTATTCCAGAAGAAAAATGCTTGATCGTGGCAGATTGCCTAAGCTTGAGGAGAATCATCAATAATATGATAAAGAATGCGATACAGTATGGAAAAGATGGAAAAGTATTAGGGATCAAGCTAATAGAGAACACGAAAGAATATCAACTAAACATATGGGACAAGGGGGTTGGGATTTCAAAAGATGATGCAGCGAAAGTATTCGAACGAATGTATCGTACAGAGCGCTCAAGGAATCCTTTACATGGAGGCAGCGGGTTGGGTCTTGCCATTGCCAAAGCTCTTGTCGAAAAAAATGCAGGAAGAATATGGGTAGAAAGTAAACCTGGAATAAAAACGACTTTTAGTTTTACCCTCCCAAAACGAAACGATTCGTAGGTGCTTTAAGAAATAATTAAGAACTAATTAAGAGGCTTTTAAAATCGTCTGCTTAACATGTAACTATGGAGCTGATGCCCAATAATAGCTTAAAAGCAGGGGGATAACATGATTAAAACTGTAAATTTAACGAAGATTTATGGAACCCAGAAAGCAGTAGACAACCTTCAGATAAATGTAAATCAAGGGCAGATTTACGGTTTTCTAGGTCGAAATGGTGCAGGTAAAACGACGACAATTCGCATGTTATTAGGGTTAATAAAACCTACCCACGGCAAGATCGAGATATTCGGAGAAGATTTGTTTAAGCATCAAAAAGAAATTTTAAGGAGAATAGGGTCAATTGTTGAGTATTCAGGGTTTTATGAAAACTTGACAGGTAGAGAAAATCTATTAATCAACGCAAAGCTTATGGGCGTCCATAAAAAAAATGCGATTGAAGAAGCACTTGAGATCGTTGGACTACAGCATGAAACGAAAAAGCTAGTTGGCAAATACTCGATGGGAATGAAGCAGAGATTGGGCATCGCTAGAGCCATTCTCCATCATCCGGAGCTGTTAATATTAGACGAACCTACCAATGGCTTGGATCCAGTTGGTATTAAGGAAATCCGAAGACTCATTAAGTCTCTTGCTGAAGAAAGAAAGATAACCATTTTAATCTCTAGCCATATTCTATCTGAAATCGAGCAGCTAGCCGATCATATCGGGGTTATTCATGAAGGCAAGCTGCTTGAAGAGCTCTCTTTTGAGGAACTTAGAAACAGAAACCGCAAATATCTTGAGTTTCAAGTATCTAACGACAATAAAGCAGCTATGCTTCTGGAGAAGCACTTTGATATTGTTGACTACGAAGTTCATGACGACGGAAAGATCCGTGTATTTTCGCATATCGGCCAACAGAGTAAACTGAACAAGATGTTTGTAGAACATGACATTGACGTATCAAAGATTACCATGAGTGAGGATAAATTAGAAGATTACTTTATCAAATTAATAGGAGGTGGAACAATTGGTTAATTTATTATACACCGAGCTGTTAAAGCTTAAACGAGCTAAAATGTTTATGGTCAGTGTAATCGGAGCGGCAGCAGCCCCATTGATGATCTTTATCGGTTATTTAGATGTAAAAGCCAAAAAACCTCATGAAGCTATTCTATTTAGTGAATTTTTTTCCGAAACCAACTTGTATGTCCTCCTGTTAATCGGAACCCTTTTATATGGTGTCATTACGGCTTATTTGTTTAATCGTGAATATGTAGAAGATACGTTGAAAAACTTATTAACCATTCCTGTATCAAGAATGAGTCTGATTATAAGTAAATTGGTGCTGCTATTCATTTGGATTCAAGTATTAACTTTCACTGCTTGGGGATTGACATTTATGTTGGGGCTTATCGGACAGGTTGAAGGTTTGAGTGCTGCCGTATTAATACAATCTTTAAAGCAATTTATCATAGGTGGCAGCCTTCTTTTTCTTCTATCAACCCCAACGATATTTGTTACATTTTTGTTTAAAAATTATGTTCCAACCATTATTTTCACCGCCGTTATCACAATGGGAAACGTAGCGATTGCAAATAAAGAATATAGCGTCTTATTTCCTTGGTCAGCCGTAAATGTAATAGCAACAAATAGTTTTGTTCCTGAATATCCTCCACTATATTCGTATATTGCGATTGGAATGACATCTATTGCTGGATTACTGGCAACAATCATCTACTTTAAAAAAGCAGATATCTATTGATTTAGAAGAAAGCCAGCCCATTTTTTCTCGAAAGAAGAATACTGGTAAATTTAAGGGAAAGAACGATGCATCCAAATCTTCACAGGTAGAGGATGAGCACAGCTTTCATCTTTTTTGAAAGAAACTGTAGATGTTTGCTTTTTTAAATCGTCTCTATGTATAGAGATATGATAAAGGATAATTTCATGTCTCTATTAATATATTAGATGAAAGGTTTCGATAAAATATTCGGTAAGCAAGGTAATCAAGAAAGATAGGAGTGTGAATTCTATTGAGTTTATGGGAAGCATTTGTTGCAATCATACTAGGATTGGTTGAGGGGCTGACCGAGTTTGCACCGGTTTCTTCCACTGGCCATATGATTATCGTCGATGATTTCTTGTTTCAAACGAAAGATATGTTTTCACCGGACGTAGCCAATACGTTCAAGATTGTTATCCAATTGGGATCAATACTTGCTGTCGTCGTTCTCATGTGGGATCGTTTCATGAACTTGCTCGGGCTAAAAAAAATGTCTGGACAGACAACTTCAGGCCCGCGTTTGAATCTATTGCAGATTATCGTCGGTCTCATTCCAGCTGGTATTCTAGGGTTGTTATTTGATGATTACATTGATGAATACTTGTTCTCTACTAAGACTGTAGTCATCGGCCTTGTTCTCGGAGCCTTTCTTATGCTCGCAGCCGATTGGTTTCGACCACGCCGTCCAAAGACGGAGACTGTTGATCAAATTACATATAAACAAGCTTTAACAGTAGGTCTCATTCAATGTTTCTCCCTGTGGCCAGGGTTTTCTCGTTCTGGTTCGACTATTTCTGGCGGTGTCCTAATAGGTATGAGTCATCGTGCGGCTGCTGATTTTACCTTTATTATGGCCGTACCGATTATGGCTGGTGCAAGCTTTTTATCGCTTTTGAACAGCTGGGATTCGATTACGATGGAGGTTGTTCCATTTTTTGTCGTTGGATTTATTAGTGCTTTTATATTTGCACTTCTTTCGATTCGCTTCTTCTTGAAGCTGATCAATCGGATCAAGCTCGTTCCATTTGCCATTTATCGCTTGGTGCTTGCTGCTGTGATCTACTTTGTGTTTTTATAAAGGCTATTATAAACAAAATGAAATAAACAACTAAGTAAAAGTTACTGTTCATAAAACGTAAAAAAGCAATCCAAAAAAATGGTGGGATTGCTTTTTTATGCTTGTAGTGAGTCTAACGAGTTTTTTTACTCATATTTCTAACGAGTACGAGCAATATATAGATGCACATACAAAAACGTTTATAATGGAGTGATGAGATCATGGCAGCCAAGCATCTAGTTATCATTCACGGCCGCGATAAGAAACCTCAATGTAAAGAAATGGAACGACTCGTACTAACGTCTCTCATCGCAGGTTTAAGACGAGTTAATGAAGATGCCGCAACAGCTGTAGAACAAGGGACTATCAAGGTAACATTTGTTTATTACGGTGATATTAACAATCGTATTATGATAAAAGCTCATCCAAGATTAAAGCAAAAGATGGTAGAAGTGAACGGGGAATGGTACGTACGACCGGGTTATTATGATGAAGATTTACAGCGTATGCTGAATCGTCCAACCGATCAGTTTTCAGAAAAGGATTATGAAGAGTGGATTCAAGATGCAGGACTTATTAAAATATATGACGATTTGTCAAGAGTGATGAGTCCGGTCTTCTCCATGTTCGGTGCCGAGGATAGGGTAATTGCTAAACTCCTTCCCGATTTAGGCGCCTACTTGCTCAGCCGTGTTGTCGGATCAGAAATTCGTGAAAGACTTCAGAAACCTTTAAAAAAAATCTTGCTTGAAGATGAAGACGTAGCATTGGTTTCTCATAGTATGGGGTGTATGGTTTCGTACGACGTATTATGGAAATTCTCTCGGATGAGCGAATATAAAGAATTATGGGAAAAAAAGATAAAATTATGGATGACTCTCGGAAATCCGCTCGGTGAACCTGCTGTGCTGAGAAATCTGTATGATTCCACCGAACCGCAAGACGGGCGGTACCCGAAAAACATCATAAACTGGATCAACATCAATGCGAAAGATGACTATGTAGCACATGACGGTGATGTTCACGATGACTTTCATTTAATGCTTAGCAGAAATCTCGTTCAAAAAATTGAAGACTTCCCTAGAATATTTACATTTTGGAAAGATAGCGAGGGTGACCACAATCCCCACAATTTTTTCGCCTATCTGGACCATCCTATCGTAGCTGGACAATTACTTAAGTGGATTCAAGATGTATGAAATGTGTAAAATCCCAATTATTCCTGTCTTGCTAATAGAAGGGCAATTCAGAGCGGAACGGTAAATTGTATCTCGATTAAGTCTCCATCAAACCGTATAACGACGTGATTACATTTTTTATCAGAACGGCTTTGTTTATTTGTTGTCCTCCTTACTAAGAGGAATATTGTTGTAGCAGGTAGTAAACATTATAACTGTCCTTGATGAAAAAAGGAGGTGCTGAAACGTGAAGACACAAAGGGCAAAAGAAATTGCTGCTTCACCAGTTATGGCAAATGTTACTTATAACGGAACGCCTATCTATATTCAACATGTTAATGAGAATACGGAAATGGCTAGAATTTATCCTCTTTCTCAACCTGAAGCCGAGCAAGAAGTACCTCTAATGAGCTTAATTGAGGAGAAATAAGAGAAAAAACCATCAATCGGTGACAAGCTGCCTATTGATGGTTATTTTTCTTTATATTTAGCATGATAAATGCTTTACTTACACGATTACCGTTCTAGGTGTTTTTCTTCGTTCGACAGCTGTTGTTGAAACATCTGTCTCTTCAAATGATTTTCCTGCTGGGACAGCTCGTTCTAGCCCCCATTTGCGAATATAGTCAATCTGTTCTGGACTCGTCTGTGAAAGAGGAACGATATTTTCAAAATAGCGGATAAAGGATGATCATCAATGAGTCATCTCCAAGTCTGTATGCGTGCTTAGCAACTTCCATTACTGGAGATTCTAAGTCTGAGCCAGCAAATCCTTCTGATAACTTGACGAGCTTTTCCATTAAGCTTGGACTGACCTCGTATTTCATCGTTCGATTCACGTAAATATGGATAATTTCTTTGTTCCAATTTCGTACCACATAGTTGAATAGACGTATTTGTTCTTGTGTCCACAAAAATATGGATCGTTACATTATTCTACTAATTTATCCGTATTAAAACTGTAATTCCAGAAGAAAGAAATGAAGGTTCATGGAATTTAAACATCTGGCAAAACATATTTTTATGCTCATACATGATTTTAAATAAAGATTTTCTTAAAAAAATGGTAAGACGACGTATTTTTACGGAAATAATGATAAGCTAGCAAATAACAAACAATCGTATGAGAGGAAGCAAATGAATGATCACCTTATTTCGTTATAATTGGCAAGTGAGAGAAGAATGGATGGAATGGTCCAAGCAATTAACGAATGAAGAACTACTGCAAAGAAGAACAGGAGGGATAGGAAATATTTTATATACACTTGTACATATTATTGATGTAGAATACAGTTGGGTTCGTGCACTTCAAGGAGAAGCAGATGAACAAATAGATATGAAGGATTATCACTCTATCGATCAAGTAAAATATCTTTCAGATAAATATCATGAAAAGATTGAAAAGTTTCTTCAGGACTGGTCAATTGAAAGGGAGAATGAAAGAGTGAAGGTATCATGGGATCCAGTGTCTTATACTCACGGTGAAGTGCTCCGGCACATAATCGCTCACGAAATTCATCATATTGGGCAACTATCGATATGGGCGAGGGAGGTAGGGCTTCAACCTGTATCTCCAAGCTGGATCGGAAGAAAGTTAAGATAATTGAGATGATGCTATTCAGTTAAAATATTTTAGAAGTGGTGAAGTGAAAATGAAACGAGGGAGAACAATGATAAAAATTGGGATAATTCGTCATGGAAGTACATCATGGAATAAAGAAGGAAGGGCGCAAGGAAGTTCTGATATTCCACTTGACGAAGATGGTTTAACAGCAGCATACAGGCTTGCAGAACGATTAAGTCATGAAAATTGGAACGTAATCTATTCAAGTCCTTTATTGCGGGCAAAGCAAACAGCTGAAGCGATTGAAGAAAAAATCGGGACTGGAAATATCATTTATGATGCAAGGCTCTGTGAAGTTGCAGGAGGTAAGATTGAAGGAACAACAGAAAAAGAAAGAATTCAAAAGTGGGGAAAGGATTGGAGGACTTTAGATTTAGGAATTGAAGAAGTTGAACATGTAATTGCTAGGGGATTGTCTTTTATAGATGAAATCATAAAGAAACATCATCATGAATCCATCTTAATTGTTAGTCATGGTGCTTTTCTTAAACTTTTACTAACAAAAATATTGCGAGAAGCTAATATGGAAACAAATCTAAAAAATACTTCACTTACGACAATAGTATATGAAAATAACAACTGGTCTTGTGAGCGTTATAATTGTACAAGTCATTTAAATTAAGCAGCATGTGCTAAATTCACATAGAAAAATATCTTTTTGCAACTAAAGATGAAAGAAGGCAATTTCGATCAAAACAAATAGCAATAATTTTTATTCATATTTATTGGCAAGTCAAGCGAAGAAGTTTAGGTTAGGGAAAACGAAAAGTCAAATGTCTGGCCGAGGCATAGACTGGTTTTTAAAATCTATCACATCGCCTATTTCATTTATTGTACAAGTATTAGCCTTCAAATAATAAATAATTATCACATAAAAAAGAGGCTCATGCTGAAATGAGCCTCTTTTCGTATATCTACATACTGAAACTAAATTTTAAAAGAAATAGCTTTTTCAAGCCTAGAAGGATAAATAAATATCCTACAAGCAATTGTCATGAAGAAAGCTAACACAAGGAAATATAACGGCATTGCTAACAATGAACCAGTATGAATTTGACTCATTCCCCATGTGATGAGACTGACTACTATATAATAACCTAAGCTAAATAAAGCACCAGCTGTTCCGATTACATCTTGAAAATTTACAAGCGCCAAACTAAGACAATTAGGCAAAGCAACTCCTATTCCTAATAAGATGATAAATACTGCCGCTAAAATTGCAGTAGCAAAAAAGACGTTAGGGCTTGTTCCATTTAGAATGATAGTTGTCAAGACTATTGCACCTACTGTCATGACTAAACATCCAATATAGATAATCTTTTCTGGTTTATAAATAGGCAATAAACGTTTTGAAATATTTGCTCCCACAATAGAAGCTAATGCTACGATTATTCCTAAAAAACCATATAATCCTGGAGATATTTTAAAGTATTCAATGAAAATAAATGGCGATTCAGCATAATAACTGAATAGTATGCCGTTTGTACCTCCAATTAGCAAACTAAATGCTATTACTTTTTTATCTGTAATAATGCGTTTTAGCACCTGAAAAACATTTATTTTATTTATCGTTGTAACTGTTCTTGTTTCAGGTAAAGCTGTAAATGCATATATAAAAATCCCAATGCTCATCGCAATGAGTGTAAAGAATACAGCTCTATAGCCAAAAGCTTGATCAACCCAACCACCAATTAATGGTCCTAAGGCTGGCGTAAATGCAATAACAGCAGAGATTTGTGCGAACATGGCATGACGTTTATGTCCAGCAACACTTTCGCGAAGAATCGTTTGTGTTACTACAGAACCTGTACTTGCACCAAATGCTTGAATCATACGGCTAATCATTAAGAGCTCTATTGAGGTTGATAGGTAACATAAAAGACTACCAATACCATAAATAAGGATCCCCCAAAGCATTGCAGGGCGCCGTCCTATCAAGTCGGATAGCCATCCCCAACAAAAGACGCCTAGGGCGAAACCTATAAAGTATATACTAAGTGTAAGCTGAGTAGCATTGCTGCTTACATGCAAAGCGCTAGAAATATCAGGTAAAGAAGGTGCATAAATTGTTTCACTAATTTGTGGGAATGCCACAAGAATAATCATTAACCATAATGATGGTACTGAGATTTTTTTCATTTCTAATAACCCTCCTATAACTTAGAAATCTCAGATATAAAGATTATTCGATAGCTACGGAATCGGAGGGACCATGATCAAAATTCGATCAAAAAATAACATAAGAAAACACCTCTGTTTAAAAATGCATATATCTATAGGAGGGATATATGAATGTATAATAGAAAACTTGGTTATGAACCATAAAGTAAATTATACAATTTTAGTTTATATATTTCTAGATTGAATTAGCTAAACACATCTAACCCTATCCAAATTAACGCTCCGATAATAAGTCCATCAATTGAACCAAGGTATTTTGACCAGCAATTCGCCTTAATTGAGTGTAATCAACATATAAAAACAAGCCAAAAATCAAATGTTTTAGCCACAATTAATTACCCTACTAATTTTCTACTTGATGTTGTTTAAAGCTATAATACGTCCCAATTACCATTAGTATTGATAATAAACAGGCAACAACCGTTGCTGCAGAAGGTAGCATGATTACTTTGCCAAAGAGATAGAAAGCATCAAAGTTTTTTACATGGTGCACACCTATTAATATATTAGCAGGCATAAATATCAAGATTTTCTGTGCTGCTCTACTGGCGATAAAATCGAGTTGCAATGTAGGAAACAAAGTAATAATCGCTACGATGATAAGTGAAATAAAAGGACCCTTGCTACGAGATGAAATAAACAAGATTGTTGATATTAAAAACAGGAGTCCTACAAAGCTTATAGCAGTAACCGTAAGATAACTTGTTAGATAAGTTAGAGCGTAAGGGCTCGGATTCACCGCCCAGTTTTGAACAAAAGCTTTTGAGCCTTCTATTCCAAAAAAGTAAAAAATGATGGCTATATTTATTAGTTGAATAAATAACCATGAGATAATCGCAATTGAAAATCCGGTAACTAACTTTGCTTTTATCAATTTGTTCTTGCCATATTTGCTGCTCAAAAGCAGAGAATCTACTCTTTTGCCATATTCGTTAGAAAACATGGGTGACAATACCACAATTAGAAGCAGGCCAATCGTAAAGGGTAGAGTCGTTTGCATGGCATGAAGCCTTGACCATCCCCAACTGTAATCGTAATATGCCTTATACTCATTACTTAGATAACTGTACATTTCTTCTGCTTTTGAGGCCAGTGCATTACCCTTTGGTCCATCATAGGCTTCACGATAATATTCGGCTGTTTCCTTACCTACTTTTTCAGCCAACTTATAAAAGCCAGACGTAAGTCAAATAACCATGCTATAGTCAGTAGATTTATAGTCTGTTGTGAAAGAAACTGCTGACATCAGAACAGCGAAAAGAAAGGAAATCCAGAGGTTTACTCTTGATATGCTCAACGTGATACAACTAGGCTGAGCATTTAGAAGAAATACGTCAAGTATATGGATATAGAAACTTTAATAACAGTGTTATCGTTAATAAAATTTCATCAAGTATGATAACTTCCCTGACGGTAGCTGTCAGGGAAGTTATATTATAATGGTCTGTCCTAATTATAAAGGAGAAAAATTTTATGAGATGGGACCTGCGGTATCTGATGAGAATTTGGTTACTGCATCAGGAGTAGCTCCTCTGGAATTTGCGATGGAAGTACTGAAAAAATTAGATGTATTTGCACCAGATACATTACATTCATGGTATAACCTAAATAAGACTCAAAAACCTGAATACTTCTTCCAGTTAATGAATTCAATAAATAGATGAGCTAAAAAAATCAACTTAGCAGTTTTATATTAGTTTAAATAAATACCATGCTTTAGACGATGTACTAGGAAGACTTAATTCCCATTATTGTTTTTCTTATTGACATTCGAGTTTTACTAGATTCGCTACCGTTATCTACATAGTGGGAGGATAGCACCTAAAAGCACTACAAATAGCAATAAAGAACCCAGCATCTTCTCATGAGAAAAGATGTTAGGTTCTTCATGTTGGATGCGCAAAATTACACTTAAATATATACAAATGATCGGTAAAACAAATATTTACATTCATTACCGATCATGCTATAATTTTTATCACAATACTAAACGTTTAGTATTATACATTGATTATAAAATATTTACTGAGGTGACAAAATGACGAGAACAATGGTGCTAGGTTTATTACAAACATTTGGGCAAATGTCTGGCTATGAAATTCAACAGAAAATGCAATTATCGCAAACAGATAAATGGGCTTATGTTAAGCCTGCATCCATTTATCACGCTTTAAAAAGGATGGAGAAAGAGGGGTTAGTTGTATTAGAAACGATTGAACAAACAGGCAATCGCTCAAAAGCTATATATAACATTACGTTGGAAGGAAAAAAAGAGCTTGAACGACTAGTTATTAAATCATTTAAAGAATCCTCTGTTATTTTCCCAGCAAAATTATATACAGCTTTAACATTTATGAATGAGTCTACAAAAGAAGAAATATTAAATGCTTTAGAGGAACAAAAACTGACGATTCAAACCATTTATGAGGAAATGAAAGCTGGTCAAAAAGAAAAAGAGAATTTTATCGATATCCCAGAAAATGTAATGTTGATTTTTACTAATATGTATGAACAATGTGAACTTCAATTGAATTTTATTAAACAAATAAATGAAAAGCTATTATCCCAAAAGAAAAAATAGTTTTATTCGTTTTAAAAAATCTCATTTGATAAAAGTATATCTATAGTGTATTGATCGTTTATTTTTTAACGGAGAGTGATGAAATGGCAAATACAAAAGAATTAAGTCGTACTCGCAAGGCTGCTTTGTTTGTTGTTGCAATCGCGATATTTACGGATATGCTGATTTATGGTTTGGTTGTGCCTATACTACCAGGATACGCTTCTTCTCTAGGAGTATCGCAAACTGCTATTGGCTTTCTGTTCAGTAGTTATGCAATCACGCTTTTTATAGCAACACCTATTTTTGGATTACTATCTGATAGAATAGGGCGGAGGGGGCCGATGCTATGGGGATTGTTAGGTTTGGCAGCAGCAACCATTCTTTTCAGTATTGCTAATAGCTATATACTATTAATTGTTGCAAGGGCTCTCCAAGGAGTTGCAGCAGCTGTAACTTGGACAGCAGGATTGGCGCTGCTGGCAGATCTTTATCCTCCAGAAGAACGAGGAAAAGCAATGGGAATTGCATTGTCAGGTCAAGCAGCAGGGACACTTTTAGGTCCAACTGTCGGTGGTTGGTTTTACGAATTAGGAGGCTACCAAGCACCATTCTTATTTGCTGCAGGTCTTGCTCTTTTTGACGGTGTTTTACGACTAATACTACTTCGAGATATTCCGAGTAGCAAATCTGAAAATTATTTATCTCCTTTTAAAGTAATGCGTGATCGGCGTTTGCTCATTATTGCTGGCGTAGTTATTATTGGAGCATCCGTTCCAAGTGTTTTAGAACCGACTCTTCCTATACACTTGCAAAAACATTTTAATATTACTCCTGGATATATCGGTTTATTATTTGCTGTACCTACTTTATCATACGGTTTACTAGCTCCTGTTATAGGAACGTTTTCTATACGGATAGGCCATATCAAAACCATTATTATTGGTTTAATAATGGTATCGATTTCACTGCCGTTGACTATATTGCCAGATACAATATGGATTCAAGCACTTGCAATGGGTCTACTTGGGATTAGTATGGCTTTAGTCTTAACACCATCATTGCCGGAATTGGCCAATGTTTCTGAACAAAGTGGTGTAAATGCTTATGGTTTAACCTTCGCTATCTACAATACTGCATATTCTATCGGAATGATGATAGGTCCAATGATTAGTAGTACTTTAACAGATGTATTTGGATTAAAATTAGCATATATAGCAGTTGGCTGTATCATTATTTTCTATTTACCCTTTATGCGAACATTAATTCGTGAAAATAAAAAGAAAGACTTATCTGTCAAAGTTTAATCTATTATTCTTGCACTATGTGCTAAATTCACAATAATATTTATAAACTATTTGCCTATATGGGAAGAAGCGTTCTTTTAAAAACAAGAAAGTATATAGGAATCCGTTCATCGTGACGATTTTAAAGAATCGATTTGTAGATACTCGTACATATCACATTTTTCTCTCTTGTTCAAACAGTGATAAATAAAAATAAGCAGGAAAGTGATGCTTTATAAGCTAAAACGAACAGTTTAATCGAGATTCTGCTGGCTTATAAGCTAAATCAAACCGTTTTTGTCCTATTCAGTCCATCTATTCTTATTGTATTTACTTACAATCTAATAAACGTAATTGACTTTAAAATCTGGTGGAGAAAAACGCTGTATTTTCTAAGACAGACACAGAAATAAGCAAAGTAGAAAATATAATCCTATTTTATTAGGAGAGGAATATATATGATAAGGATGTGTGGAAATTAAATTGTAAAGAGGGGGTTATAATGAAAGAAATAATTACTAATTATGATGATTTATTGGAGATGTTGGATTCATTATTGCGCGAACCAACGAAGTTTTGGGAAGATTTTTACTCTGATCGCGAAAAAGAAATTCCCTTTTTTGTGAATAAGCCTGATGAAAATTTAGTTGAATATTTCGAGAAAAAATTATTTAAGCAAGGAAAAGTCCTTGAACTTGGTTGTGGTCCAGGTAGAAATGCCATCTATTTTGCTGAAAAAGGATGTTTAGTTGATGCCGTAGATTTATCGCAAAAATCAATTCAGTGGGCAACAGAACGAGCGAATGAAAAAAATGTAAATGTTAATTTTATTTGTGACAATATTTTTAACCTACAAATTGAAGAAGGAATATATGATTATGTGTACGATACAGGATGCTTTCATCATATTGCTCCACAGAAGAATGAATTATATTGATTTGGTGAACAAGGCTTTAAAACCAGGTGGTTATTTTTCAATCAATTGTTTTGTGCGCGGGGGAGAATTAGGCGGGGCAGACATAACAGATTGGGATGTATACAGACTACAAAGTCTTAAAGGAGGACTAGGGTATACGGATAAAAAGCTAAGAGCTATCTTTAAAGACTTCACTGAAATAAACATACGCAGGATGAAAGAAATGAAACAATCGAGTGAAGTATTTGGTGTTTCTGCACTTTTGACAGCTTTATTTAAGAAAGAATGTTAAATAGCTTAAATGATATTTTCCTACCAGTAAAGATGTTAAAAAAATTAGCCAATTCCTTTACGTATAGGGAATTGGCTAATAATTGTTTAACAATAAGGCATGACAAGATCATTATTTAAACATAAGGATGCAAGTGTTTCCTAAAAGCATTTTGGAAAGAGTAAGCAATGCATAAATGTATTGAATTCAGACATGTTAACGATGAACATCTCCGATAAAACTTCCGATTTTTCAAGTGATCACTGGATGTGGTTTGATCTGCTTTTAAGATCAATAAACGAAAAAATTTGATTCATCAAAGCCAAGGGTGTTTTCAGGGCTTTTTTATGAGTTGCTTAGAAAATGTTGGCTTTATCAGTTCCTATTTGCAAAGGTTAACCTACTGTTAGCATCTGAATTTAATACTTGCCCCGTTATATTCTCAGAAAGAAAGCATTTTCCATCTCTGATCGTATACGTTTTATGACAAATAGAAGCCACTTGTGGGTGATGGGTAACAAGAATAAGTGTTTTTCCTTGTTCATTTAATGTTTTGCACAGAGCTAGTACTTCTTTTTCGGATTTTTCGTCTAAAGACCCTGTCGGTTCATCAGCTAGTATTAATTCAGGATTTTGAACAAGTGCCCTAGCAATAGCAACACGCTGCGCCTCTCCTCCGGACAACATATCAATCCATCTATCTTTTAAGTGCTCGATATGTAGTGATGATAGCAAGTTCGTAACTTTTTCATGAATCTCCTTTTTTGATTGTTTACTATAGCGCAATGGCAAAGCCACATTATCAAACACATTTTTACTGTCAATCAACGGATAATTCTGGAGGATAAATCCTATTTTTCGTCTACGGAAATCCGCTAACTCATTCAAACTTTTATCATTGATCCGCTCTTGATCGTAAAAATATTCACCACTATCTATTTGTTCCAGGCCGGCAAGAATATTGAGTAATGTCGATTTCCCAGAACCGCTCCTTCCCATAATTGCGATCATATCTCCTTTTTTGACGTCTAAGTCAATGCCTTTCAACACTTCTAACTTTTTCTTCCCATCTAAGTAAGATTTGCATAAACCTTTTAATTGAATCACAATATTACTCCTCTCGCTTCAGCAATCTAGAGATCGGTAAACGACGAAATTGTAAATAAATAGGAATCATTGCCAACAAGATGATGAAAATGACACTTGCTGAGATGATTAAAACATGCAGTGGCACGATTATTTGAAAGACGATAATAAATAGTAATATGACGAGTACTCCTGGTATCCCTATGAGAAAAATAACCTCTGTAAAGATATAACGCAATATCTGCGGCATCGTTGCCCCTGAAATAAGATGAATCATCATATTTTTATAGTTATTTAGTAGAATACTGATAAATAAATAAGTATGTAAGTCGGTCCGTTTTTTAATGTTATTTTTTAAAATAAAATAATGAAGTGAAATGTAAGGTGATGCGTGCATGAAAAAGGACGATTTTGGAAATAGAATAAAGGAATACGAAAATGCCTTTCGTTATAATCTGCCATGACGACTTTCTGAAATATAAGGATAGGCAGGTGTCATTTTCACATTTTTACTCAGGGCCTAGAGAAACCATTGGATGAAAAACTAATAAATGCGTTATAAGAATGAGTTGCCTATGTGGCAGTATTACCTTAAAGGTGAACACAAAGAAGAAAGTGGGACGTCGATCACGAAACGCCAATATTCTCTTAAATAAAGATGACATCAAAAAATATGTTTAAATAGATAAGGATGAGTGATAGTGGAATGTATTATTTTTATTGGAATACAAGCTTCGGGTAAATCAACCTTTTACAAGGAGAAATTTTTCAATACTCACATTAGGATTAACTTAGATATGCTGAAGACAAGATATAGAGAAAAATCTCTTTTTATGGCATGCATTCATGCCAAGCAGTCTTTTGTTGTAGATAATACAAATCCTACACAAGAAGCACGAATGAAATACATTGAAGTAGCTAAAAACGCGGGGTTTAACGTTATCGGCTATTATTTTAAGCCTCACTGCACAAAATCAATCTTAAGGAACGAATTACGCCAGGGTAAAGAGAAGGTTCCAGAAGTAGCAATCAAAAGTACAATAAGTAAACTCCAACCTCCTTCTTATGACGAAGGATTTGATACATTGTATCATGTCGAATTGATTGATGGAGTTTTTCGAGTTCAAGAATTCAGTAAACAACAGTAATTTATTAAGCGATCGCGTTCCACCTGGTGTTGTTTTATCCCACATTTAACTAGCAATAGACAGAAAAAAGGGTAAGTTGACTTTAGAACGTAAGTTAATGTAATCAAAAAACACCATACCTTTTATAAAGGATGGTGTTTTTTGAATGATTTTTCATGATGCAAATTCAAAAAACGTTTTTATTCCATTTTAAAGAAGCGTTATTTTTCCGCTTTAATGTCTTATCTAAATAGCGCCGAGTTGTTTGAAGATCAGCATGTCCTAATGTTTCTTGAATTTGTACAATATTAGCTCCTTGATGTAAGCTATATTCAGCAAAAAAATGACGAAAAACATGGGGAGAAATCGTTGTTTCCTTGTCTTCTAAAAAAGGGAGCTTTGTATTTGAAATAATACGAGTAACATACTTGCTTAAATATTTATACGAATAAGCATTTCCTTTATTTGTTGTAAAAAGTGGACTTTCATCTTGTTTATCTAAATGGCTAGACAATCCTCTTCTGTTCCTAAATGTTTGGATCGCTGCAAATACATAAGGAAATATAACTGCTTCTCTTAATTTTCCTCGTTTCGCTTTTACCTGTAAAAAATACAAATCTTCGTACTTATCATACATTAAATCTTTCCAACGCGCTGTCGCAATTTCTCTTATCCTTAGTCCGGTCGTTGCCAATAGTAATAGAATGGCATAATTGATAGGGTGATCTTCATAAAAAGCAAGCAGCTCTTTTACCTCTTCATATGATAATTCACGATGCGGCTGATCCTCGATCCTTGTTGTTGTACGAATAAAAGTAGTATGAAGAGGCGAATGAATATACTCAACAGCATAAAGCCATCTGAAAAAACTTTTTAAGACAACTACTTTTCTTTCAATCGTTGCAAGTTGATAAACTTTTCCTCCTTTTCCCAATGGAACGGCGGCGAGCCACTCTACATATGATTCTAGATGCCGCGGCTTCAATGTGCGTATGAGGGATGTTTGATCAATTTGTTTTACATCTTCCGCTAAAAACTCAGCATGATCTAAACAAGTTTCATAAAATTGCAGCAAATCTCGTATGTATTCTTTCTTTGTTTCTATTTTTCGATCATGGCTTTCTCTAATATGCTGCTTGCGATGGACAAAATAATATATCATATCAAGATCAGAGAATCCAGCATAAGCAAATTGATCTTCACGTTCATTTTCTCTTTTCTTTTCTTCCAAAAAAGAGAGCGCAGTACGATCCAGCCAATGTGTTATAGCAAATATTCCACGCTGGCTTTTCGTTGTCATTGTCAGTTGTTGCAATTCTGATCCCCCTTATCTAAATTTGCATTTACTGATGGATTACCCAAGTTTCAAAAGATAAATGCAACATAGAGCGTTTCTCCAACGCCCTATTTTTTTACAGTTCAAATGATCTTTTTCCAATTTAAAGTGAATAAATTCTCTCTTCCAACTGGAAAAGAAGTAGAACAAAGGCTAAGATCGCAACGTCCTGTTGCAACGCCTTTGTGACCTACGTCCTGTAGGCCCGAACTAATCAGACATTTAACTTTCAGTTATTCTCCATCCATCTTTAAATCATAAGAGTGGGGTAAAGTATACATATATGTTACCATATAAATAATACTTGTAAAACCTAATATAGGTGAATAATAGTTTATTAGTCACCTATACTCATTTTCATACGTTTATTTATCATTAAAATAAAACTTTATGAAACATAGATGAAGAGAAGGAGAGAGCGTAAATGAATCATTCCGAAGCGTTTATTTCCACGAAGGAAGCAATGAATCTATTATCGTGTACGGTACAAACGATTTATCATTATGTCAAAGCAGGGAAGCTGCATCCAATTAATAAAGAAGATTGGCAAATAGATGGAACATACTATTTTAAAAAGATAGATATTGAAAAGTTAAAAAAGATAAGGGAGAAACCGGGATTCACTACTAGGGAGGCGGCTAAATGCCTACAACTGTCTGTATCAACAGTATTGAAAGATATTAAAAACGGCTATCTTCCTGCTCGAAAAGAAATCTATCAAGGAAAACAGCAATACTTCATCAAACAAAAGGACCTCGATCTTTTCCGAAAAAGTACATATTATCAGAAGAAAACTAGAAAAAAAGCTTTTTTTTCTAAAGAAAACAACCGCTATTTATTTGAACCATTTGAACATAAAGAGACAGGTGAATTTGGAAGAGTGATTGAGTTAAATGAAAAAAACGGAACCTTCTTGACAGAAGGGGGAACGATCTTGCCAATTACGAAGATTGAGAAATACAATTATCGTTCTATTTATCCATATCAACCAAAAAAATATGTGACGAGCAAAGGATATGCAACGTTTGTTCTCAAAGCACCT
Organism: Bacillus chungangensis; assembly: GCF_030812995.1. Classification (GTDB taxonomy): domain Bacteria; phylum Bacillota; class Bacilli; order Bacillales; family Bacillaceae_C; genus Bacillus_CF; species Bacillus_CF chungangensis. Next base: position 40,807 of record NZ_JAUSTT010000032.1, read on the forward strand.
TCATTAGAAGATGCTATCAATGTTCGTTCCGATGTCTTTTCAGTCCTTGATTTACTTTATACATTTGCTGGAGTAGAAAATATGCAATTAGAAAAAAGTGGTGGTGAGATAAAAGTAAGAGTGAAAAAATTCTTCATTCCTAAGCTTAACTTGAGTGAAAAAGAGACTGAAATGATAAGAGAATCAATTGTAAGTGGAGAGATAAAGGAAAGCAATGATCGAATTGTTATTCAGCCCCCAGTGGAAAGTCTTTCTATCTATATTGAAACATCATTAAAGGAGAAAGCAATAGAAAGAGCAGAACAGGCTAATCTCTCACTCGAAAGTTTTGTGATTCAATTACTTGAACAAGCATTGCAAAAGAAATAAAATTTTGTAGACGAGCATAAATAATGATGTTATTTCATGCTCGCTCAATCATGTTCTTTTATTTGGATTCTGTGAAAATAACGAGGATTATACGTTCATACATTTTTGATTTTCTACGTTAACTAAGACAATTAGGATAGGAAATGCTGACCTTTCAGATAGCAGATTTCGGTAAAGAGGACTTACATCAAAATTTAAGTGCATGAAACTATTTATTACATATCAATCATAAGTAACATTCAATATTATATTATTTAAAAAGGTGGTTTATTTGAATGATACCAGATAAAGTTCCTCGTTAAGCCCGTGGCCCCTTGACCATTTATATATTATCTCATTTTATATTTTGATAAAAAGTTGGGAATGATCATTTTCCTGATCACTTTTAGGCATTCGATTAATTTAATTAAATGGACGGGGCTGTTCCCAAAAGTCAATCACAATTAGACAAAAAATACAGCTGTTTTTCTTAACAAGGAATCAGCTGTATTTTCAATTTTTAACGGGATCATTCATATGAAGTCAAAAACAACCCGAGTATATATTTCCTCAATATAGTCGGAAACCCAGTTGAAAAATCGACTGCCTACTCCTTAAAAAACTTAATAACATCTCTCATTAACTTCACAGCTACACCGTGTCCGGTAAATTGATTGATGGTCCCTGTGAAATAAATGTCTGTTTTAGGATGATAAAACGCAAATGCCCCGGAATGGCCCCAATGTCCAATTAATCCCCTTTTAAATTCGAAGAGTGATAATGGTTGTTGTGATATGCCAATTCCGTAATAAAAGACTCCCGGACCAAAGATCAGATTCCAATGCATTAGTTCTGTAAGATTCTCCTTGGGAAAGAAGTGTCCGTTAAAAAAAGCCCTAAAAAATATCATTGTTTCTTTTGCTGTTGAAACAACGCCTCCTTCCGATGAAATAGAAGACATGTAAAGGGGCAGATGAAGCGGTTTTGATTTGTAATATATTGGGACTGGGCGTGAATCTTTTACGTCTTCAAATACGTAAGTTTTTTCTAGTTTCAGCTCGTCAAAAATAAACTCTTTCAATACATCTTGAATGCGCTTTCCTGTGATTGTTTCAATTATTTTCCCTAAAAGTTTATAGTTTGGGTCAGAGTATGATGCTTTTCCTTTTTGACCAGGGATAAAGTTTGGTTTCTTCTCCTTTATTACTTCCAGTGTTTTCTCAAGAGGCCATGAATCATCATTCCCGTTGATTACTAATTCTTTTATTACATCAGAGGAAAAATATTCTGGAATTCCGGATGTATTAGACATAAGATGCTTGATTGTAATTTCATTCGAATAATCAATCCCTTTAAACACGTGAATGTGACTTACAATCTCTTTTGAAAGATACTTGGAAATTTTATCATCTAATTGCAATTGTTTTTCCAACCGTAATTTTAATATGACTGCTGTGATGTATAATTTTGTTACACTTGCAATGAAATATTGATCATCTGGTTGTATATTTCCAACACCACTTACTAACGATAACGAATCATCCTCTTTTTCCACACATAGTACAGCACCAAATATATTCTTTTTCGTTGTCGCATAGGACATTATCTCATCAAGTTGCGACTGATTTATCGTCTTTTTCATTAAAGTTCTCCTCTCAGTAGGATTTTTCATCTTTAAGTGAAGTTTCATAAGAGAGTCATCCACGATTTTAGATGCTGATATGCATGGCTGCTGTAAAATAGCATTCGTCTTTATCATCCATCTTCTTTCTATACTTCGAAAGTAACCTATCCACTACCACACGGAAAGATCTACTTGAATATTTCTCTAAAAATGCTTACGTTTCCCAACCGCAAAGCTGGTTCATGTTGTATCCTTTTCATTTGTTTAATGTCGTTATTACTATGATTATATTTCATAAAGATGGCTCATACAACCTTATTTGGAACATATAAGTAGAAAATTTTTTAAGGGTTTATATTCAGATTAGTAGTTTAAGAAGCATCATGAGGATGGTCAAGTAACTAGTTCTTTATGTCTATACAATGTAATGATGCTGCTAATTAGAAGGCAGGAATGACTTCCTCTGATCTCGGCAACTTATCTGGATTACATGATTATTCACTAGATGCGGTAATTTTACTGAGAAATCAGGTTATCATATGCGTAACAGATTGTATAAAAGGAGACAAATACTTATGAAATTAAATGGGCAAATTCCCCGTGATAAAAGCTTGGATAGTAGCCTTGCGCTGTTGTTTGAAGGTTACCTGTTCATTCAAAACAGGTGCCGTCGTTATCAGTCGGATATCTTTGCAACTCGTTTGTTCGGAGAGAAGGTGATTTGCATGAGTGGAGAAGAAGCCGCAAAGGTGTTTTATAATAATGAATTGTTTCAGCGAAAAGGAGCAGCGCCTAAAAGAATTCAAAAAACGTTATTTGGAGAAAATGCAGTACAAGCAATGGACGGTGATGCTCATAAACATCGGAAACTTTTGTTTATGTCGCTAATGACACCCGAAAGTCTAAAATCACTTGCAGATCTGACTTTAGATCAGTGGCTAATGAGAGCTAGTCGATGGGAACAGATGGGCAAGATAGTACTTTTCGATGAAGCTCAGGAAATCTTGTGCCAAGTAGCGTGCAAGTGGGCTGGTGTTCCATTGCAAGAAACAGAGGTAAAGCAAAGGGCAAGAGACTTTGGGTCGATGGTTGATGCATTTGGAGCTGTAGGACCGAGACATTGGCAAGGGAGATGGGCGCGTGCGAGAGCAGAAAAGTGGATCAGAGAGGTCATTGAACAAGTCCGCACCTGTAAGTTGGATTCACTTGAAGGGACAGCGGTGCATGCTATCGCATTTCATCGTGAAATGGATGGAAAACCTCTTGATACACAAATGGCAGCTATAGAACTCATTAATGTTTTGCGGCCTATTGTTGCGATAGCGACATATATCACCTTTGGAGCATTAGCTTTACATGAACATCCTGAGTGCCGAAAGAAGTTGCAATCGGATAAAGGTGATTACCTTCAAATGTTTATTCAAGAGATCCGCCGTTTTTATCCTTTTGGTCCGTTTTTAGGTGCAAGGGTACACAGTAATTTCACTTGGAGGCAAAATCACTTTCATAAAGGAGAATTAGTGTTGCTAGATATTTATGGCACCAATCACGATTCAAGATTATGGGAAAACTCGGATGAGTTCAAACCTGAGCGATTTAAAGATTGGAAAGGCAGTCTATTTGATCTTATACCTCAAGGAGGCGGGAACCATTATAAGGGGCATCGCTGTCCTGGCGAGTGGGTGACAATAGAAGCGATAAAGGCAAGCCTATTCTTTTTGACAAAATATATAGATTATGAAGTTCCGGAACAGGATTTAAGCTTTAGCGTGGTAAGAATGCCTACGCTGCCTAAAAGCAAATTTGTGATAAGCAAGGTTAGTAAAAAATCGCATTTCCCAAATCTGACCACTTAAAATAAACACTGTGATTTTCAGTAGTACGAGAACCCAGTTTTTTTAAACAAAAATCTAAGAAAATAATGTAACAGAGGAAGATAAAAAGAGGGGAGATGCTAAAAAACCCATTCTTATAAACTTGCGTATAAGAAAATAAAGCATTTTTACTACATATAGAGTATAAAGATAAGTTTATTCATTGTGAATTTAGCACAATGTGTTATAATTCCCCATAAATGGGGGTGGAGTTTGGTGGAAAGTCAGAATCAACAGAGAAAAAGTACAGGTTTTTTAATCAAACAACGGGCTTTTTTAAAAATTTATTTAATTACTTACATTGAACAAAATCAATCGTATGGGATGCAGCTGCTTGATGACATCAAATCAAGGTTTGATGGTGATGGCTATAAACCGCAGCATTCAGAAATATATCGCGCATTGCATGAGCTTTTAGAAGATGGCGTATTGACTAGAGGAAAAATAGTAAAAGAAGGATCAAAATATCAAGAAGTGGCTGTTTACCATATAGGTGATAAAGAAAAAGTGAACGCATACAAAAAATTAATAAAGCATGATCTTGAGCGCTGTATCAGTATACTGCAAAAAGCAGTAAAAGACAATTTTCCATAAGTAATAATGAGACAAATATGGGGTAGTAACAATATTTTTCCTCATTTTGATTATTATTGTAGTAGAACTATTACGATTGACACCACTAATCATCATTTTATGAGAAAAAAACTGAAGTTTTTTCGTATTATTGTCACAAATTTCATGTCTATCATCGCAGCTTTTAATGTTAAAATGATTTTATAAAATAGTGATAATCATTCTCATTAAATGAAAATAAAGGATGATTGATATGTTTGGTACGTTAAAAACAGGGGATAAAGGCATCATTATGAACATTTCTCATGTTAGTCCACTTGTTCAAAGACGTTTGCTTGATTTAGGTATAACTGAAGGTTCAGAAGTTTGTTTGAAATGTGTGATGCCGTTTGGCGGACCCATTATGATCGAGTCAAACGGTCAGTGTGTAGGAATACGCCGTAAAGAAGCTGAACAATTAGAGGTGGAGAAAATATAATGGAAATCGCTCTTATCGGAAACCCTAATACCGGGAAAACTTCATTGTTTAATCATCTAACTGGTTCCTACGAGTATGTTGGCAACTGGAGCGGCGTCACCGTTGAAAAGAAGGTCGGGATTTTTAAGAATCATATTGATAGATTAATTGATTTACCTGGCGTTTATACGCTAAACCCGTTATCAAAAGATGAAGGAGTCGTTTCTTCGTTTTTTTTAAATGAACCAGTTAGTCGATTGTTAAATATACTTGATGCTTCACAATTGGAACGTAATTTACATTTGACACTTCAATTGCTTGAATTTGATAAACCTGTACTTATTGGCTTAAATATGATTGATGTGGCAAAAAATCGTGGGATTCAGATTGACTTTCACAAGCTTTCACATATTCTCGGAGTTCCTGTTATTCCTGTTGTTGCTAGAAGCGGCAAGGGATGCGATAAGCTGGTGGAGATGATTTCGAGAGAATCAATTCAAACAAAGCAAACAGAACTCGTTTATTATGGGGAAGAAATCGAAGAAGCAATTACAGCCCTAACTGAAGAGATAATCGGGGCAACGGAACATTCTCCAAGATGGCTTGCCCTTCAATGGTTTGAAGGAAATGAATACGTAGAGCAATACTTATCAAACATTGTTGAACCAAAAAAGCTGGAAATGATTTTATCTGATTTAAAATCAAAGTTGACCTATCAACATGAAGGAAAATCACTTCCAAATTTCATATACTTAAAGAGAAAAGAAGTGATTGACAACATTCTTTCAGAGGCTATTACAAGAAAAGATGCGACTGTTCCTCTATCAGACAAAATAGATAAAATTGTAACCAATCGGTATTTAGGAATGCCGATTTTCCTGTTACTCATGTACTTCATCTATATGTTGACATTTGATTGGCTCGGAACTCCTTTATCGGATGCATTAGATTCATTCATAACAGGTCCAATAGCGGGTATGATCGAAAAAATGCTAAGTGCAGTTCATGCTTCCAGTTTCATTCATGACTTAATACTTCGAGGATTAGTAGCTGGAGTAGGCGGGGTTCTCGTCTTTGTACCGCAGATTTTTATTTTATTCTTCTTTATATCCTTACTAGAAGATTCCGGGTATATGGCTCGTGTTGCACTTGTAATGGATCGGATAATGGAATCGGTAGGACTAAACGGTAAAGCATTTATTCCAATGATGATCGGGTTTGGCTGTAATGTACCTGGAATCATGGCGGCGAGAACAATTGAAACACCGCGTGAACGACTATTAACCATTCTATTAACGCCGTTCATGTCTTGTTCAGCACGGTTACCTGTTTATGCATTATTTGTAGGAGTTTTTTTTGCAGGGCATAAAGCTTTTGTTGTATTCAGTCTTTATGTTCTTGGTATCGTTGTGGCTTTTATCCTAGCAAAGATTTTTTCTACCACATTATTAAAATCTGAAACATCATTATTTGTTATCGAGCTTCCGCCTTATCGACTCCCTCATTTTCAGTTGCTATGGAGGAGTACTTGGGATAAAGGGAAAGGATTTTTACGAAAAGCCGGCACGTTTATTTTTGCAGGCTCTGTCTTTATCTGGCTCTTATCTTATGCAGGACCAAATGGTTTAAATGTGGACATGGACCATAGCTTTTTAGCGATGATAGGAAATATTCTGGCACCAATATTGGAGCCAATTGGATTTGGTACATGGCAAGCTGCTGCTTCGTTAATTACTGGATTCTTGGCGAAAGAGGCAATTATTTCTACGATGAATATTATTCATTTTGTTCCAAACGAAGCAAGCTTGCAAGGTATATTATCAAATTATTATACTCCACTCGCTGCCTACAGTTTCATGGTTTTTATTCTTTTATATATTCCATGTTTGGCAACGATCGCAACGATTTATAAAGAAACAGGCTCTAAGAAATGGACAGCTATTTCGATTGTTTATGCAATCACAATTGCTTATACTCTGTGTTTAGTAATTTATCAAGGTGGCAAGCTATTCGGTCTCGTATAACCTCAAAAAAGTAGGTGGAACATATGATTGCTAGTATCATAATAGGCACTGCTATTTTTAGTTACGCAACTTGGGCATTAGTGAAATTTATCAATAAATCAAAAAAAGGAAAATGCTCTGCGTGTGAGCTGCAAAAATCTTGTTCCGGTAAGTGTAGTTCTCCGAAGTTAAAATAAAGTGAAACTTCCATCAGTGGGGGGGTTCTATCATCCCCCACTGGACAAGAAGTAGAACAAAGGCTAAGATCGCAACGTCCTGTTACAACGCCTTTGTGACCTACGTCCTGTAGGCCCGAACCAATCGGACATTTGACTTTCAGTTATCCCCCACCTAGCGCTTCTGAATTCTCTTAACTCTTGAGGTGGGGGTTTTACTGCCAGTTAGATGTGGGATAAATTAACCGTTTTACTTAGAATGAAATTTTGAAGAAAGAAAATGATATCTTTCTAGTATAGTATGTTAGTTTAAGGGGTCCCGCCAACTAAATGAAGTTTATCTTAACCATTCAAAATGGATGACTTTACAGTATTCAATGTAAAGTTATCCATTTTTTTGTTTCTTCAAATACTTTTTAACCATATTAATTTTTATAGTATTTATAGTAAATAAAGAAAGGAGGAATATTAAGAAAAGGAAATCTTTCTAAATTATAAAAGAAGAGTTTCAACAGGAGGATTTACAATAATAAAAATGGTAAAAAGATAAATATTAAGGTGCTTACTGTTTTTCTAATGTTGTCGGCAATAATATTCTTTTTAGTACCATCAAGTAATACCTCTTTCAGTAATAAAACAATGACAGATGATAACAATAGCATCAGGATTTAGTTATACCTACTAGGGCTAGTATTTTAAGCGATGGTTATCCAACAAATGAAAATGGGCAAACATACGGTCCTAATATGGAAAACTTAATGCTTGTAGAACCTTATATAATATTGGCAGAAGGTGCGAACGGTGTATTAGGATATATTTATCAACCTGAAGGCATACCTTCGCCAAGTAAGCTAGATGAATATAATAAATCATTCAAAAAATCGACACCATTATATTTACATGATGGTGAAACGATTATTGGTACATTTTTTTTAATTAGACTTTCAATATTAATTGAGTTAATAACTTATTATAAAGTGAATTTATGTACAGTAATAAATATCAGATTAAGTTACAATATAGTCAAGTTATAATAGTATCTCTATTCAGTCGTCAGTAAAGAATCTTGCTGATGCGTACTCACGATTCTTCAAAAAACAAAATGATGCACCACGATTCAAAAGCAAGAAGAACAAAGTTCAATCTTATACACAAAGCATACAAATGGAAATATTGCCATTGTAGACAATGAAATCAAACTTCCCAAGCTTGGGTTCGTTTTGCTAAAAGCCGTGAAATAGAAGGTCGTATTATCAATGCCACAGTAAGACGTAATTCTTCTGGAAAATACTTTGTTTCTGTACTAGC
>NZ_JAUSTT010000033.1 GCF_030812995.1 Bacillus chungangensis
CATAACAAGTAACACATGGGTAAGCCGTATGCCTTAGTAGGGCACGTACGGTTTGATGAGGGAGTAACCTCGAAAGAGGTTACTCTACTCTATGTTGTTGCCATGTTTTAATAAGCAATGCTATCCCAAGGAGGTGATGACGAAAATGGACGATGGATCGGAACCAAGCTCATATATTAACAGTTTTCTTAAAAAAGAAAGAATGAAAAAAAGAGTCCACTTTTCGTGGTCGCCCGCGGAGTGTTTGACTCTGTAAGGGAGTGTGTAAAGTATGATCATGACGACAGTACTAAATAAATTTAAAGCAGAATCTGCTGGCAAGTTAATGACAAATGAATATGTATCATTTGAAGAGCATCAAACAGTTGATGAAATTATTGATTTTTTTCGTGCTTATGGAAAAGGTAAACAAAATATTCACTATATTTATGTAGTTGATCAAAAAGATTGTTTAAAAGGTGTGCTCTCACTTAGAGAACTGCTTAGTACACCTGGTGCAACACAAATTAGCGACATCATGATAAAAAATATTGTGACAGTAGATATTGATTTAGATCAAGAAAAGGTTGCCCATATTATTAAGGAAAAGGATTACGTTTCACTGCCTGTTGTTGATCATCATCAAAAGCTGCTCGGAGTCATACATGTTGATGATATTTTAGATGTAGTACAAGAGGAAGCAACAGAGGATTTTCATAAAATGGCCCCTGTTGGAAAACTAGATACAAGTATTAAAAATGTAGGGATTCTTACAATATTTAAAAAAAGAGTCTCATGGTTAGTCATTTTAGTATTTATGAATATTTTTTCTGGAGCTGGCATCGCATTGTATGAGGATACGATTGCGGCGAACATTGCACTTGTTTTCTTTTTACCTTTATTAGTTGATAGTGGGGGAAACGCCGGCTCCCAGTCTGCAACATTAATAATTCGTGCAATGGCAGTTGGAGACATTAGACTAAGGGATTGGCTAAGTTTATTTAAGAAGGAATTCTCTATCTCGTTTCTTTTAGGTATTGCAATGGCAGTGTCTGTTTCACTTATTGGCATCTATCGAGGCGGAATTGATATTGCAATTGTTGTATCCTTAACGATGTTAACCATTGTTGTTGTAGGCAGCTTAATTGGGATGTCCTTGCCATTTATTTTTAGCAAGCTAAAATTAGATCCAGCAACAGCGAGCGGCCCATTAATTACATCTATTTGCGACATTTCAGGAGTGTTTATCTATTTCGCAATTGCTTCATGGTATTTAGGATTATAATGCTTTAGTTTTATTCCATATTTTTGAGATACTTCTCCTGGAAAGAGTTAATTTCTACTATTAGTTTGCTCGGGGGAACAAGCTGGATTAAGTAGAACAACTCCTCAAGGATTCGATCAAACGTTTGTTTAAGAAGCCAAGAAGGTAGACCACTATTCTCACTATATGAGTAGCATAGGGTTTCGTATAGTTTATGCTAAAAACGAAACAAGGTGCAAATCACACATGTTCTTCTTTAAAATGTATATTTATCGGATAAAGGGGCAAGTTATCATTATAGTCCACAAAAAGAATGTGAGAAATTTTTCGAAAATGATATACAGAGAAAATGAATTAAGGTAAAATATGTGTTAGATGTCAAATCTTAAAGAGGTGGTCTTTCTTGCAAAAAGATTATGACAAGTTAATAAAAATTATGTCCAACTTAGCAGGTATTGGTGTGAAGATTTCCATGACGAAATCTCGGCTAGAATTGTTTAAAATGCTTGAAGGTGTAAAGCCTGTAACAAACTATCCAGAGCCAAATGCTTAAAGCATGTTTAAAAAGAGGACAAACAGACCGTTAGTTTAGGGATAACTATAGAAGGGAAGGTCAGCTCATTGTGCCGCCTTCTGGATTGATTATGGAATGGTGTATTATTCTAAAAATTCGAGCTGCCTTAGCTGAACTATCATTGCCTTTCTAAAAGAGAAATAATGATTCCCAAACTTGATGAATGTCCACTTAAATGAAACAAGTCAGATTTATGACTTGTTTTTTGTTTAAAAATCCCTGCCTATGTAAAAGCAGCGGACATAGGCAGGGATTTTTGTATTGTCTTTTAAAGAGCGCTTTGCTTTCTTTTTTGTATGATGCGGTAAACTAAGAAGAAAATGACGATAGCGATGCCGCCAAGCAAAGTCAGTAACGTGAAATTTTTTTCGATAAAAGGCATTGCATTTTCGCCAAGCATAGCGATAATCGCTGCTTCTAAGAAAAAGCGTGCTCCCCGCCCAATAACGGACCAAAACATGAGGGTTCGAATTTTCATCCTTGATACACCAGAAAAAATAGTAAAAACTTTATACGGAATCGGTGTAAATCCAGCAATTACAATAGATAACGCCCCATATTTGTGAAAATAAAATTCCACTTTTTGAATTTTTTCTTCAGAGATGAAGTAACGGAGAACCGGTCTTCCGAGCTTTTTCCCAATATACCAACCTAGTAAAGCGCCAAGAACGGACGCAATAGTCGTATATAGTGCATAAATCCATACCATGCTAGGATTTGCAATCCCCATTGGCAAAAGAAGAACTTCAGGAATAACTGGCAGAAAAGAAGAATCGGCAAATGAGACAAATAATAAGCCATAGATTCCATATTGTGCAAGCCAATCTTCCAAAAGATGTAGCCATTCTAACATATTTACGTACTCCTTTTTTTCACGAAGCTGATCGTTGTTGCATATGATTCAAGCTACTATGATTAGTTAGATGCTTAGAAAAGGATGAGAAATTGAGTCTCTCATCATACACTCAAAAAGCACTGCTTTTGTATATCATCTTTTTTTGACTCGTATTTCTTTATTTGTTTGACATGGAATGTTTTTTCTTGTCCAAATGAGTATATCATTTTTTTCTTTTTCTTTCTAATTGTTACTTAAAAAATGATAAGGGGCAGTTTCTCACATGCCCCTTACAATTCTTCATAAGATTGGAGATTCATATAAATCAATCTTCTGCGATTTTATCAAATTGTATTCCAACGAGACTTTCTACTACATCTTTAAGGATCATATAGGAGTCTCCATCAGTTAGTTCTTCTTTATTTTCAATCATATCAACAGTATCTTTGGTTAATAAGCCTTTTTTCTGTAATTCAGCTTGCGCCTTATCTTTTGTTACATGCAGTCCAAGTGCTTTTGTCACTGTAAAGCATGCCTGTTGTAAACTTAACGGCTTTTCAGTAGGATCCTTAATGCCCTTTACAGCGGCAGTATGGTCACCTGTAAAATAGGAAGGATACATCATTATGACACCGCCTGTTTGATTGACCATGCGCTGCATATTAGAAACATTATCTAAATTAAATGCTTCTCTTCCATAGTCGCCATAGGCGATACGCATGTAGACGGCTGCTCTTAGCCCAGGAAAAGCTTTATGTTTCATAAACTGCTGCTTTTCCAACTCAAACGGCTCGAGCTCCATTCCTTGGTCAGTAAGCGTTTCTTGCAGTTTAGCGATTAAAGGTTTTGATTGTGCTAATGATCGAAAAGTAATATTATTTTCTATCGCTAATTTTGCAGCGGCCCCAGCTGCTTGTCCTTCCGCCATGCCAACTGGTATAACACGGGCACTGCCATGTGCTAGTGTATCATAGCTGGCAGCTTTTCCAACTACAAGCAAGCCGTCTACGCTTTCTGGCACAATACTGCGAAATGGAATAGCATATTTTATCGGATGGACAACGATTGCACCACCATCAGACGGTGATGTTCTTTGGATATCAGCAGGGTATGAACCAAAGGCGATTCGATCCCATTTATCATTGTGTTCTAGCAAATCTATAATGTTGAGACGGTATAAACCAACCATATGTCTGGTTTCACGAACATAGAGTTCAGAGGCAATGCTATCTAATTCCGCTTCCTTAAATTCTTTAAAGTTTTCTTTTAAAAATTTCACAACGTTTGGAATTTCCTTACTAGCAATTTCCAGTCCTTCTTTACGCGAGTTAGGGTCTAAACCATCAATTTCAAAAATATGAAGGGCGTTAATCAAAATGGTTCCATCAAGCTGACGGCCGATATTAAGACCACGCATTTTAGTGCGTTCCTCGTCAAGTGGTTCATATGCACTCATTTCTTCACCATATCCCCACGCGGATAATTTACTAACCCCGGTGTTTGGATCTCCGTCGCCATTCAAACGTTTTGCAATCAACTTCCATGCTTTATCATCGATATTTTTTAAACGGAAAACAGCTGTAACCGCCATTCTTGAATCTTTGTCTCCTATATCTTCACGGCCGATAGTAAAGGAAACACCGGCATCAGCGGCAATATCTGCATCTTGTGTCGCGTCAATGACAGCTTTTGCAAAAATATCCTGTTCCGTTTTGTCTGATTTCGTGACTGTGATACCTGTTACTGATGTATTCTCATCTTGCGTGTCTACAATTGGCTTAATAGAGGACACATTCATGAACAAATCAATATTTTCCTCTGCAGCAACAAGGTCATAGAATGCATTAGCCGCAGTTGTAACATCGAAAGAATGCCCCTCTGTTTGCTTATACCATTCTGTAAAAATACCTTTGTTTAAATGATCTTTTTCCTTTCCAGACGTATTGGGCTTGGTGTTATCCCAGTTCATATCAATACTATTCAACCAACCAATCGTCATTAAACCACCTAAAATTTCACGATCTCTACCCTCAATAAGTAATGTTTTTAAACCGTTGCGTGCTGCCGAAACAGCAGCACTGATACCTTCAGGATCTGTCCCAACAACGATGACATCATAGTTATCTTGAAGCTTATCTACTGTTACAACTTTCTTTAAATCTTGTTTTTCTGGCAATTTATCTATTGTAAATCGATTATACTTTATTTCGTGATAGAGCCAGCGCCCGCCAACCAGTAACAAGACAACGAACGCTAAAGCGATAAAAATCCATTTCTTTTTCATTAAAACACCTCAATATATTTACGTATTTTCATAAAGCGGTAGTAAGGCTATTGCTAAGATGGAGTTCCACCATGCTTGCTGTGATTCTGATGCTGATTTACGTCTTGAAGCTGATATAGCTTTTCCTCATAAATAGCGATCACCTGTGCTAATTTAGTTGTCCGCTCAGCCAAAACGGAAACAGTAATGGTTAAGTGGAGCAGGATACAGAAAATCCCTAGTATTGCTAGTAAATAGAGAAGAGATGGCGCATACTTTACTCCTATAAGTTTGGCAATCCAATCCAGTCCACTCGGAAATAGAGATAAAACCATCATCAATACGCTTAAAAAAAGCCATAATAACGCATACTGCTCTTTTAATTTTCTTTTCTTAATAAGGCGGATATTTACAATAAAAAAGGTGAAGCTCAATATAAAACATAGATAAAATATGTAAGCAATCATGTGATTTGCTCCTGCCTTCCTTTTTTGGAATGCGTAATAAAAATGGCTAGTGTAACTTTGATCATGTAATAAATCGATTTAAATGTATTGATACTCGACTTGCCGAACATGCGCGGACGCATGGTCACTTGCGTTTCCTTAAAATGAAGCCCGTTGTTATGCAATAAAATGAGTGATTCTACCTCCGGATAATCAGTTGGGTATTGGTCTGCAAAGAGCGCTATTGCTTTACGGCCACATAATCGGAAGCCAGATGTCGTATCAGTCGCTTTGTTTCTTGTTAGCCCTGAAACAATCGTTGAAAGGAAACGAATGCCGACTTTTCGCATGCTTGTCGATTGATATCCTGTTTTATCTAAAAAGCGTGATCCGATAACCATATCTGCTTTTCCTTCATCAAAAATACGTAATAATTTTTCTAGATCGGCTGGATCATGCTGACCATCGCCGTCGATTTGCACAGCAATATCGTAATCGCCATCTAAGGCATAACGATATCCTGTTTGAACAGCACCACCAATTCCAAGATTGTACGGCAAATTAAACACGGTAGCACCAGTTTGAATAGCTCTTTCGAACGTCTTGTCCTGAGATCCGTCATTCACAACAGCGATGTCAGCGTATGGAGCGTGTTTTTGAATATCCTTAATTACATTTTTAATTTGTCCTTCTTCATTGTAAGCAGGGACAATAATCAATATTTTTCTGTCATTTAAATGCGTTTGCTTCATTCAGTTTTCACCTCTTTTACCCTTTGACCGTCGTTGAACGGAACATTGGTTTCTTGAAAAGCCACGTCCATATCTTCATGATAAGGATGCAATCAATGATAATGATCAAAGGCATCATTGTAACGTTATATCGATACTCTGGTATAAAGGCCAGTCTGATGAGTGTCATTGATCCGATAATCATGACAAGTAAGGTAGCCATTTGTTTCCATTTACGCAGCACATCAATGATTGAAAACATTCCTAAACCAACTAAAAACAAATGAATGTAATTATAATTGATGAAAGGAATAACGTTATAAAAAGGTCGATGTCCACCGCCAGTATACGCATATTGGTAAATATATTGCAGTTTGCCGATCGTGTACCATTTAATAAAGAGCCACGGCTGTGTCGAGAATCCTACTTTTAATCTTTCGATCGCTACTTCCATTTGTGTTTTTCCAGTGCGATCAACTAAACCATCATCAAAATTTTTGTAAGGGTAAGTTCCGGCTGCAAATGGATTTACTTGCGTTCCAGTAATAATCAACTCGTGCAATGTGATTAAATTGCGAATCCACCACGGCATCATAACGCAAACTAAACCTATACAGGAACATAAAAATAACTTGAGCATTCCTTTTGTATTCTTTTTCCAAACCCAATAGAACAGATAAGTAACTGCAATGACAGGCAGAAACTCTGGTCGGACTAATACGGTCAAACCTAATAAAGCACCTGACCCAACAGCAAGCCGAAATGACGAAAAGCGAAAGGCATTTATTTGAACTAACATGTAAGCTAGTAGAAAAAAGATACCGAGCACCTCTGTCAAAATAGCGCCATTTGCCCATACAAAAGGCGGATAGATAGCGGCGAAAAAAGCAGCTAATACGCCGGTCATATCGTTAGCAAGGATTGAGCTAATTCGATATATAAACCAAATGGTGATAAGACTAAGTAACACTTGTACATAACGAACCCAAGGCAGCGGATCGTTTTCCTCATAATCAACAAGCCAATAAATTGACGCTAAAAATAAAGGATATCCCGGAGTAACGTAGGCATTTGGAGAAGTATCATTGTATGCGTACACGCCATCCTCTAATAATTGTCTTACCATCGCATCATAGTTAATGGCATCGTGAGGCATTTCATGATCCACCGATCGTAAAAAATCTACCCGTAAATAAGCAGCGAGTATGAAAATGATGATAAGGGCGATGTTCATTATTCTTTTTCGACTCATCATTGTAGCTCCTTCCGTACTGTCTGCTAATCAGTATACAGATGAGAACTTAAAGCCTCGTTTTCACTTGCTTAACATTTTCTTTTGTATTTCTTAAGAAAAATTAAGAAAGTGCATAAAAAAAGACTGGCCAAAATGGATGAAAATCCATTTTGGCCAGTCTTACCTCAAACAGAAGAAAACGGTATAAGTGGAAAACGCGTCTCGAACACAGTTTGGTCCTTGTTGCTTTCTACTGTTATATGACCGCCATTCATCTCCACAATGCTTTTTGTAATCGCAAGCCCTAATCCGGAGCCGCCAGATTGTGTCGATCTTGATTTTTCCGCACGATAAAAGCGCTCAAAGATATATGGCAAGTCTCGTTCGGGAATTTGCTTGCCATAATTAATGATCTTTACAATCGCTTCCTCATTGGTTTTATTGATTTGAATATCTATATATTGTCCATCTTTCCCGTAGCGAATCGCGTTTGCCATTAAATTCTCATATGCTCTCATTAATTGATTACCATCCGCATAAATATAGACCATTTCGTCATTCGTAATTGTACGATACGACATTCCAGCATTTGTTAAGCTTGGACTGAATTCTTCCGCTAATTGCTTTAACAAGCCATTGAGATTTATTTTCTGCTTTTGAAGGGTAGGCCCTTTCTCATGAATGGATGTATATTCAAATAAATCTTCCACTAATTTTTTCAATCTTAATGCTTTCTCATAAGCAATATTCGTGTAATAACGCAATTCCACTTCATCTTTATAGTGATCTTTTTCGATTAATTCAAGATACCCAAGAATGGAAGTGAGCGGAGTACGAAGATCGTGGGAAACTCCTGTAATAAGCTCATTTTTCGTTCTTTCTGCATTTCTTTCTTCCTCTATGGATTTCTTCAATTGTTTTGTCATTTGATTAATCGTATCTGCAACCATTCCAAGCTCATCTGAGGACTTTGCAGGGATTTCGTAGGTAAGATTTCCTTTCGCAATTTCCTGCAGCCCATTTTTAATTTCATCTAAATAATTAACCATCCTCCGACTGAAGATAAAAAAATACATCAGAAATAAAATAACACTGCTATATAAAATGACAGGGAAAGACCCATATTTTTGCACTACCCATCGAATAACTACCCTAAATGGTTCAATATAGATTAAAATACTAAAAAGTTGATAAAGTAAAATAACGGTTAAGATTGTAATGGCAATGCTGAAAAAGAAAATAAAGATAAATTTCCAGCGAATTGTATAGATAAACGTCTTCATTATTTTTGGAAATACTACCTTCACTTCATTCAGATTACCGATCATTTTTCTGCTAAATATAATAAAAAATGAAAAAAATAATATTAATCCACTTATCAATGTCACTGGATTGGAACCAATATTGTTAATGACAAATATGAGTGGAGTCGAAAACGGAAATATATAAAGCAGCATAGAGGCCAGCTTATAAAGCAGATAAATAGTAAATGTTGTAAAAACGATACTAAGTAAAAACACAAGTATTAATTTTCGATATACAGTCGATTTTGTGTTACTTGCCAATCTGATCGCCTTCCATCATTATTCGATGATATAGCCAATTCCCCAAACAGTTTTAATAATTTGTGGATTGCTAGGATCTACTTCGATTTTTTCACGGATTTTACGAATATGCACCATGATTGTATTGTTTGCCTCGAAAAAAGGTTCCTGCCATACTTCCTCGTAAATCTGTTCCATACTTAGGACAATCCCACGATTTTTGGCAAGTACTTTTAAGATGGCAAACTCCCGAGGCGTTAATTTTACTTCACGCTGATCAATACTCACTTTATGTGTTGTGATGTTAATCACAAGATCATTAATGATCATTTCATTCTCGTCTTTTGTGAGAGGCGTATTTAAATATTTATAACGCCGAAGCTGCGATTTCACACGCGCTAATATTTCCAGTGGGCTAAACGGTTTCGTGACATAATCATCTGCACCAATGCTTAGACCAGTGATTTTGTCAATTTCTTGCCCTTTCGCAGATAGCATGATAATGGGCATTTGTTTCTCCTCACGTATTTTCATACAAGCTTGTATGCCGTCCATATTTGGCATCATAACGTCTAAAATGATTAAATCAACGTGATGTGTATTTAAAAGCTCCAGTGCTTCTGCACCGTCGCTTGCTTTTAATAAAGTATATCCTTCATTCATCAGATAAATTTCTAAAAGGTTAATAATTTCTATTTCGTCGTCGACAACGAGAATTGTTTCTCTAGCCATGTCTAAACTCTCCTATTAAAATATATATGCTTTAAAATGTCAAATTTTTTATATAACATCTTATCTAATTCAATAAACTTGTATTTGTTTACCTAGATATAACATAAACTCCCAAAAGGATAATGGCCATTCCTGACCATCTGGTAAGTGTGATCGTTTCACCGAACACGATTCCAGCGACAAGAAATCCTAATACATAAGCGAAGCTTTGCAGAGGATAAGCGACACTTAAAGGTAACCGTGATAAAACGACAAACCATAAAATCGTTGCAATTCCATAAAGGGCCAGTCCTCCTAGAATGTAAAAAGAAGTAATCATTTTTACCCAGTCAAGGCCGCCAATTTTTTCAATTCCTAATTTAAACATAGTTTGTCCAGAGACTAATAAGATAATATTAGAAAGTAAAATTAAGTAACTTTCAATGTTCTTCACAAGTTTCATTTCCCCCTCTTCTAGCTTGTAACGTGCAATAAATGAGGGGATATGTGAAATCCCCGCTAATAATTATTGGTTTATCCCACATCTAACTGACAAGACAAGCCTCCAACCTTAGGAATTAAAGGAATCAGAAGCGCTAGGTGGGGGATGAGAGAAAACCTCCACTCATGGAAGTTTCACTTTTATCTTTCATTAATATAGCATACACAATGTTAGCGAGTTTTTTTTCTTAATAATGTCTTAATATTATCTTAATCTTTCTCCAACTGTTAGTTAGGTCGATCATACCAATGATTTGGTTAAGGAGTAAAGGAAGGAATTGACACATTTGTACGTAAATTTTAAGATCATTTACAAATAATCCTTGTAGATTTTATGTTTTTGCTTTAAAATTTTTTTCACGAAAAAAAAGCTGGATCATTCTCCAGCTATTGGTTTCATATTACATCTTTTTCGGGGCTTTGATTCCTAGTAATGATAATCCTTCAGCCAGTACAATTGCAACGGCGTTTACAAGACTTAAGCGATTGTGAAGATCATCGTCTATGTGAAGGATTTTAACCTTGCCATAATATTGGTTAAATGCTTTTGCCAAGTCAAGCAAGTATTTAGCAATCACAGAAGGGGCGCACTGTTCATTTGCTTTTTCAATTTTTTTAGGGAATATTTGCAGCAATTTGATGATTTCCCAACTTTTCTCCGTATCTAATCCAGTAAAGGTGTCATTTGTTACTTTCCCTTTTGTTAAAATAGATTGTGTCCTAGCGAACGTATATTGAATATAAGGACCTGTATCACCCTCAAAAGTGAGCATATCTTGTAGAGAAAACGATATGCTGTTCATCCGTTCATTTTTAAGATCATGAAAAATAATTGCACCTACGCCAACTGCTTTCGCAATTTCAGTTTTGTTCGTGATGTCAGGATTTCTGTCAGCAATATTTTTCTCAGCCAAGGCAATCGCTTCATGCAATACTTCCTCTAAAAGCACAACATGCCCTTTTCTGGAAGACATTTTTTTGCCATTCATTAAATAAAGCCCAAAAGGTATATGCTTCATATGATGTGCCCATTTATATCCTAGCTTCTGTAAAACAGCGAATACCTGTTGAAAATGAATGCTTTGTTCTTGCCCTACAATATATAGTGCTTCATCAAATTGGTATGTTTCCTGGCGATAAAGTGCTGCTGCAAGGTCTCTTGTAGCATATAAGGTTGCTCCGTCTTTCTTTTTTATTAAGCAGGGAGGGAGGCCAAGGTCATCAAGTCTGACTACTTCAGCTCCATCTGATTCTTCCAAAAGATGATTTTCCTTCAGCAAGTTGACCACTGGCTCCATTTTATCGTTATAAAACGCTTCACCATGGTAAGAATCGAATTTGATATCTAGAAGCTGATAAATGTTCAAAAACATTTGTAAAGATGCACTTCTGAACCATTCCCAGAGTTCGGTGTATTGTTGATGGCCTTCTTCCAACAATTTAAAGGCGCGGCGTGCTTCTTCTTCTAAGCTTGGGGTTTTCTCTGCCTCATCGTGAAAAGTAATGTATAGTTTAAAAAGTTCTTGAATCGGGTTTTCTTTTACTTTTTCAAAATCTCCCCATTTTTCATAAGCAATGATCAGCTTTCCAAATTGAGTACCCCAATCGCCTACATGATTAATACGCACCACTTTATATCCACATTTTTTAGCAATGTTTGCTAACGCATTTCCAATAACGGTTGAACGTAAATGTCCCATTGAAAACGGTTTTGCTATATTGGGAGAGGACAAATCTAATACAACTGTTTTATTTTCACCGATAGCGCTATTTCCATAACGACTTTTCTGTTCTATTATGTCTGTTATGATTGTTGTGCTAATATGCATCTTCGAAAAGAATACATTGACATATGCTCCTTTTGCTTCTACTTTTGTAAAAAGAGGGTCGATAAGCGTCTCTGCAAGCTGTTCAGCAAGCATATTTGGTGATTTTCGAACTTTTTTAGCGAGATAAAAGCAGGGAAAGGCTAAGTCTCCATGAGCTGAATGTTTAGGTGTTTCAATCAAATTGTACACATCGGAAATCGGTAGCGGTTCTTGTAGAACTTCTATAAGCTTCTCAGCATATTTTAATTTTAAGTCCATCTATTTACTCCTCCTTCTATATAAAAAAGCTCGTCTCTTATCATAATAAGAGACGAGCTTTTAGCCCGTGGTACCACTCTAGTTGTCAAAATGACCACTTCACCTGTTAACGGAAGGGTGCCGACATTTAAGTATGCATCTCAGAAGTGCGCTTCATTACTAGGTTAACACTAGGCTTCCATCATCCCTAGCTCGCTGAAGTTTTCCAAGCAATTACTCTCTTCCTCATTGATGTTATCCGTATTTATCTATCAGTGTTTATTAACTGCGTTTACGATAGATTATATAGATACTTCTGAATTAGCTAGTGGGATCTGTAAGGGAGTTTCGTCATTTTTGACATTTTTCCTTACTTCCACATATTTAATATGAAGGTCTTCTATTTCCATAATTGTAAAGTTGTAATCGCCATAGGTGACAACGTCTCCTTGCTTCACTTCATAGTTTAACGTTAAAATCCACCCGCCAATCGTATCGACATCCTCATCCTGAATATCGATGCTTAGCAGCTCATTTACTTCACTAACTAATACCTTTGCATCAAAAATATAATGATCCTCTTTTACTCTTTGAATAAGAGGAACTTCATCTATGTCAAATTCATCCTGAATTTCTCCAACAATTTCCTCGATGATATCTTCCGCTGTTACTAATCCAGATGTACCGCCATATTCATCCATTAGAATGGCCATATGGATGCGCTCTTTTTGCATTTTTACAAGCAAATCATGAACCGGAATAGATTCAATCACACGGATGATTGGACGTACAAAATCCTCCAGCGTTTTTGCTGTCGTTTCGCTATTTTCAATTACCTCTGCAAAGATATCCTTTAAGTTGACGAGTCCTATAATATGGTCTTTGTCACCATCAAAAATCGGATAACGAGTAAATTTTTCTGATTTTACCATACTTAAAAACATTGCAACTGTATCGTCTTTTGACAGAGATATCATTTCTGTACGAGGAACCATGATTTCTTTTGCGATCCGATTGTCAAATTCAAAAATTTTATTTACATATTTAAACTCTGATTGGTTAATTTCACCATTTTCGTAACTATTTGATAAAATGATGCGCAGCTCTTCCTCGGAGTGAGCAAGTTCGTGTTCTGCTATTGGCTTTAGTCCAAATAATCTTGTAATAAATCGGGCTGAACTGTTCAAAACCCAAATAAATGGATACATGATGCGATAAAACAAGATAAGAGGGCCGGCTGTAAGCAAAGCAATTGCTTCTGCTTTATGAATAGCAACAGTTTTTGGCGCCAGCTCGCCAATAACGACATGAATAAATGTAATGGTCGTAAATGCAATAGCAGTAGACAAAATTTGGATGATAGAAGGTGAAGCGTCTATCAGCTCAAAAATTGGCCGCAATAGTCTAGCAACAACTGGTTCTCCTAGCCAGCCTAATCCTAAGGCAGTAATGGTGATGCCGAGTTGACAAGCAGACAAGTACTCATCAAGATTAGAAATCACGCGCTTTGCTGCTAACGCTTTTTTATTTCCGTCGCTAATTAACTGTTCAATTTGAGAACTTCTTACCTTTACAATCGCAAATTCTGACGCTACGAAAAAAGCGGTAAGGGCAATCAACAGAAATACAAGCACCAAGTTAAATATGTCCAAATAAGTATCCTTCGCTCGTTTAGACAAACGAGAAAGGAAGTCACCTCCTAAAGCAACATGCTTTAATAATTGGATGATAAGTGAACTACTCACCACTTATCGACTTTGCGGTCTGATTGAAGTGGGAGCTTCTTGGGAACTAGATACTTTTATTAGCTATCTATATTTACCAAGCTATAAGGGCAGTCCCTGCCCCTAGAGAAAATACAATATTTTGGCTTAAGGCCAACCGAAAATTCATCTCCCACTTTCATTGGGCTAAGCCCTTCCCCATTTAGAAGTGGGAGAATTCTTTTCGGAAGCCCAGTTAAAACTTATTCATATTATAAGTAATTTTATTCCTGTAAGTCAATGAACATTCCTTTAAAGAAAATGACTTTTTTCAAAGAGAGGTTGAGATATGTGAAGATGCCTCTTTTTTTGACACTTCGACATAAAGAATATGAGTTCCTTCCATTTCTTTTACTTTGAAAAGATAGCCGTTATTTTCTAAAATATCTCCTTGTTTAAGGTCATACTTCTGAGTAAAGAGCCAGCCGCCAAGTGTATCTACATCTTCCGCTTGCAAACTAGTTGCCAGTAAATCGTTTACTTCTTCAATCAGGATTTTCGCATCAAATAAATAATGGTTCTCAGCTAATGTTCGGATGAGAGGGATTTCATCTTCATCAAATTCATCACGGATTTCACCAACAATTTCTTCAAGTATATCTTCCACAGTAACAAGACCGGCTGTTCCACCGTATTCATCAAGTAGAATAGCCATATGTGATCGTTCTTTTTGCATTTTTACTAATAAGTTTTGTAATGGAATCGTTTCAATTACTTTAATAATTGGTTTAATATATGGCAGCAATGGCGCTTTTCCATGACAATGATTGTCGATGCAATCGGTTAGAAATTCTTTCATATTAACGATGCCAATAATAGCATCTTTATCGCCATTTGCCACTGGATACCTTGTGAAATGTTTGCTGCGGACTGTTTCTAAAATCTCCTCAAGTTCCGCATTTTTATCTAAGCAGACAAGTTCCATTCTTGGAACCATTACTTCTTTAGCTGTACGATTGTCAAATTCAAAAATCTTATTAACATAGCGATATTCAGACTGATTGATTTGGCCGCTTTTATAGCTTTTTGATAAAATGATGCGCAATTCTTCTTCTGAATGTGCAAGTTCATGATTTGTCGCTGCTTTAAATCCCATCATCCGTGCAACAATTTGAGCAGAACCATTTAATACCCAAATAAAAGGGTACATCACACGATAGAAGAAGGTGAGCGGCTTTGCAACGAGTAAAGTAAGCTCCTCTGCTTTATGGATGGCAATTGTTTTTGGAGCCAGCTCTCCTAAAACAACGTGAATAAAGGTAATGAAACTAAAGGCAATGATAAAACTTAATACTTGGGAAAAAGCAGGTGCAATCTGCATTTTTATTAGTAATGGCTGAAGAAGTGCTTGAACAGTAGGTTCCCCTAACCAGCCCAGCCCTAAAGCTGTAATGGTAATGCCAAGCTGGCAAGCGGACAAAAAGCCATCTAAATTGGAAGTGAGGCGTCTTGCCGCTACTGCTTGCTTATTTCCTTCAGCTATCAATTGATCAATCCGAGAAGCTCTCGCTTTTACAATTGCAAATTCTGATGCTACAAAAAAAGCGGTTAGTAAAATAAGTAGTGCAACAATAAGTATGTTTATCGTAATCAATCGATTTGTCTTCCTCTCACATACGGTTCAATAAATTCGTGCCACCTTATAGTTGAACACACATAGAGAGTAGGACGTACACCTCCTTTTTTACGATGATGATTATGATAAGAGAAACCACGATGCGATTGTAAAATAAATGATTAATGAGAAGATATCATTAATAGTTGTGATCAAGGGACCAGATGCAACAGCTGGATCAATGTGCAATCGATACAAAATCAGGGGGATAACTGTTCCAGACATCGTGCCAATCATTAATGTCAATAATAAGGAGCTTCCAACAACAACGCCCAGCATAAGATCGCCTTGCCACATATAGGCAATGATAGTCATTAGTATTCCACAAGCAAGTCCAATCATTAGACTAACAACAAATTCACGCAAAATAAGCTGGATGATTGCTTTCGCATCTAATTCTTCAGAAGTTAAACCGCGAACGACAATTGCTAGCGACTGTGTTCCGGTATTCCCGGTCATCCCAGCAATCATAGGCATAAAAAAAGCAAGCGCGACTACTTTTTCTAGTGTTTCCTCAAAGCTTGCGATAATGCTCCCAGAAACCAAACCGATAAATAAAAGAATAATAAGCCACGGCAATCTTCGAAAAGCAGCTGTTGAGGGTCTCGTATGAAAGTCAATCGCCTTCCCAGAAGCAGCAAGCTTTTCAATATCCTCATTTGCTTCTTGATGCAAAATATCAAGGACATCATCAAATGTCACAATGCCAAGCAGGATGCCTTCATCGTTGACAACAGGGATCGCTAAAAAGTCATAGCGGCGCATGAGATGAGCAACTTCCTCTTGATCTGTCAGTACCGGAACAGTAATCACTCTTGAACACATGATATTTTTCATCGTTTCTTTCATATTGGCAAATAGTAAATCACGATAAGATACAACTCCAACAAGCCTGTGATCCTCATTAACAACATATATATAGTTAATGGTTTCAGCATAGACAGCGAAAGACTTGATTTTTTCTATCGCTTCTTGGACAAGATGGCTGCTATGAATCCAAACAAAACGGTTGGTCATGAGTCTGCCGGCAGTTTCAGGTGGATAGGTCATCAGATGCTGAACAAACGCTGCTTCCTCTTTCTTCATCCCTTGCAAAAAAGCCTTCATCTTATGTGGTGAGAGGTCATGAAGCAAAGGGGCTAGATCATCATTATCCATTTCATCCAACACTTGATTTACTTTCTTTGTCGTTAGTTTTTTTAACAGCTCTAGCTGTTGACTGTGATTCAATTCTTTGATTAAATCAGCAATGACAGCAACGGAAAGGTGCTTTAAAAAATCAGTTTTTTGTGTATCAGGCAAGCTTGTAAAGATAAGTGCCAAGTCGTATGGTTGAAGATTTCTAGTAAGAGCAGCAAATTTCGCATCATTATTTGTTTTTAAGGCATTCATGATTAAAATTGGCAGCTTTTCAGATGATACATCATGAAGCATCTTTTTCCCTCCACTCTAGATATGCTTTTTATATATGTATGGAAGAGCTAGTCCCGTTTATCACTATTCGAATAAATCTTCGAGATAATCTATTTTTTACAGTAATAGGACTATCTATAAGGATGTTCAAAAAAATCGCGATTATGATGAAATTACTTATGTATTGTGTGGAAAATAATTGAGGTGTTCTAACTGTTGATAGGCAGGTTGTATGAAAACAAGCTTCAATGTTCAGTTTGGCATGGATATATTTATTAAAGCTTGGGCTACAGATTATGGGCTATTGGATTAAAAAATAGAAGGTTTTACGAGCGTCCCAACTGACATTATTACAGTAATCTTCATGTTATCAGTTTTTTCTCCTTGCAAAATCGTTGAAAGTGACTCCGATGGAGATAGCTTATCCAGCAGTATTAACAGGAATCGGTGCTGCTGGAACTTTCACAGTATATCACTATGTTTATCTGTATTAATTGCAGAATTCTCGGATTATTTAACTGGGTTTACGAAAAGTGATAGGTGGGGAATCATTCACTAACCCTGATTAAGTAGTGAAAGGTTGATTTAACGGCATTCTTTCGATACTTAAAATGGATAAACCAACTTGAATTGATTAGGTTCTCCGCCAAAATTCCACCAAAGAAATTTGGGAAGAACACTTATCATATCGGGTTTTATGAGGGATATATTTTAAATATATTCCTCTTTTTTTGTGCTCAAAATAACACTCAATAGGAAATATTGCTAATTTTAGATTTATTTATTTTTGAAATTTTTTCCTAAATTTTAAAGGGGATAGTTTGTATTGTAGTCTAAATTGTTCAACAAAGTAGCTTATTGTACCAAAGCCGCATTGCTCACTGATTGCTGAAATAGATTCATCAGTATTTATTACTAATTCTTGCGCAATTTGTAAACGATATGCATTAATGTATTGTATTGGTGACATCTTTGTATATTTTTGAAAAATCTCATTACAGAATGTTTTACTAATATGAGCATAATCAGTTAAATCTTTAATCATTATTTTTTGGGTATAGTTCTGATGAATGAAAGAAAGTAACTTGTTTAGAGTATTGAAATATTCTGATTCTGTAAAATTGTGTGTTCCATCGAATTTAAGAACGATCTCTTCAATGATCAAATTAATTAGATTAATTACTTGAAAATAATTTGTAGAATCAGTTTCTTTAACTAAATCAGTTGTTTGAGTAGGAATCTCATTTAGGATGGAACTTAGATATTTTGAGAAATTCCCAACCATCGGTAGTTTGTAATAAATAAAATTGGGATTTTCCAAAATAGGTTTGATATAGTCTTCAATAATCTTAGGATGTAGAAAATCTAAATCAAAATTAATACATAAAGTTTTTGCATTTCCATCGATTGCTGAAGAGCTATGGAATTTATTACTATTTAGGAATAGTATATCTTTTTTACCAACTCTAACAGACTCGCCGTCAATCAGAAATTCTAGTGTTCCTTCGTAAACCCAACTAATTTGTAGCTCTTTGTGCCAATGAAGTGGCATAAAATCATGACGTTCAAAATCATATTCAATTACATAAGGAATGATTGAAAAACCTACTGAATGATAGGTCAAGTGTTCTTCTAACGTTTCATCTAAATTAATTGGCAAATATCTATCCATTCTTTCCATCTCCATTCAAATTATAAAATCAATTACGACATTTCTTTAAATTACGATGAAATGGATTTATCTAAATTTAAATAGATTATAGCATTATTCCAGCATTTTTCCCACATTTTCAATAGAAAAAGTTTAAAAACAGACGGGGAATATGAAAGTCAATAATTCATCTTCGGTCAATTACGATAAAATAAAAATTAATCCTAATAGAATATGATGATAAAATCCATTAAAATGTAAGCGTAAACAACAATTGCGCAATAGTTTCAAATGAATCGATCGGTTAAATAAATTTATGAGAAAAGGAGAAACAAAAATGAGTAAATCAGAATTACTAGATCAATTAGTTGAATGGAGACACTATCTTCATATGCATCCAGAAACAGGGTTTGAAGAAGTAAACACTTCAAAATTTATTGCAGAAAAAATGAAAGAAATGGGCTACGACGTTCATACAGGAATTGGTAAAACTGGTGTAGTTGCTAGCTTAACAAGTGGGAATAGTGATAAAGCTATCGGGATTCGAGCTGACATGGACGCCTTAAATATTGTAGAACAAACAGGACTTCCTTACGCTTCAAAAACTCATGGAAAAATGCATGCATGTGGGCATGACGGGCATGTTACTACAGCATTAGGTGCAGCAAAAATTTTAGCTGAAAGTAAAGATTTTAATGGAACTGTACGCTTTATCTTCCAACCGGCAGAAGAACATGGAAAAGGTGCTTTAGCAATGTTAGAAGATGGTCTCTTTGAACGATTCCCAATCGATGAATTTTACGGTTTACACAATATGCCAAATTTACCAGAAGGAGAAATTCATTCCAAAGTTGGACCAATTATGGGTAGTGAAGATAATTTCGAAATCAAAATTAAAGGTATTGGTGGTCATGCTTCTGCTCCACAAATGGGAAAGGATCCATTGGTAACAGCTTCAGAAATTATCCTAGCTTTACAAACAATTGTCGCTAGAAATGTAGACCCTGTTGATACTGCTGTTGTTTCATGTACTGAAATTCATACGGATGGAATTATTAATGCGATTCCTTCTAATGTTGTAATTACAGGTGATACTCGTAGCTACCGTCCAGAAGTACAAGCATTATTGGAAAAACGTATGCGCTTAATTTGTGAAAAGATCTGTGAAGCAAATGAGGTAGAATGTGAGTTTAGTTACTCAAATTCATTTATCCCAACCGTTAACTGGGAAAAATGCCACAATGTTGCTGTTCAAGCGGCTAAAAATGTATTAGGTGAAGATAAAGTAAATCCTAACGCTAACCCAACCATGGTATCAGAAGATTTTGGACACTTTTTAGATATTATGCCAGGATGCTTTGTTTTCTTAGGAGGTCAACGTGAAGGTGTTGAACCATATCCACTTCACCATGCTAAATTTGATTATAAAGAAGAAAACCTTCTAAGAGGTGCAGAATTTTTTGCTGAAATCGTTCGTCTAACACTAAAATAATAAACTTAAAGGAGAAATCCGAGTGAGTATTAAAGGAAGAACTAAAGGAATAATGCTTGCTGCAACGGGAGCCTCTCTTTGGGGAATAAATGGTGCCTTTGCAGATGTTGTTTTCTCTCAATTTAATGCCCCTGTAGAATGGGTAGTTGGAACTCGATTGCTGATGGCAGGATTCTTAATTTTGCTTTATGCGAAATTTATATTGAAAAAAGATGTATTTTCAATTCTTCGATCAAAAAAGGATATTCTTACACTATGCTTATTTGGTCTTATTGGAATGATTGGTTGTCAATATCTATTCTTTTTATCAATTGGAACAAATGGAGCTGGTTTAGCTACTATATTACAGTTTACATCTCCAATCTTTATCTACTTTTACCTAGTTTTAAGAAAAGAAAAAAATGTATATATTCAAGAAGTTCTATATATCGTTCTTACATTTGTAGGTGTATTTCTAATTGTAACCCGTGCAAACTTTGGTCAATTAGATGTTAGCACTTCTGGTTTATTAATCGGTATAGGTTCAGCAATTGGTGTTGCCTTTTATACTTTACAACCACGTCGTATTTTAAAAGAATATGGGGCCCCTATTGTAGTTGGTTGGGGAATGCTAATTGGAGGAGGAGCTTTTCAATTCGTTCATCCAATATGGCGACCAGGATTTGATGTCGATTTTAAAGTAATTCTTTATATGGCCTTCATCATTGTTGTAGGCACTGCCGTGGCATTTAGTTGTTATTTGGGAAGTGTTAATTATATTGAAGCTTCTCTTTCTAATATTATTGCAGCTTTAGAACCATTACTTGCAAATATTTTAACACCCCTATTACTCGGTCAATCTTGGACAATTATTCAAGTTATCGGAATTGCTATAGTTTTAATATCAGTTATTCTGTTTGCTAATTATGGTGAAAAAGTTAGAAAGAAAACAAGTTTAGAAGTTAGTTAAATAATTATATAAATACGTTACGCTATTCTTTTAATCTACAATTCTAAAAAGTCGATAGTTATTATCACTATTTAAAATTATTGATAAATAAGTTGAAAATAGCCGTAAAGTATTATATTTAATAAATTTATTTGAAAAGGGAGAATTTATTATGAACCAAAAAATTGAATCACAAAAAGCACCTGCTGCTATTGGACCTTATTCACAAGCAATTAAAGCAGAAAATACAATTTATATTTCTGGTCAATTACCAATTGATGCAACAACAGGAGAATTTGCTGGAAATGATATTAAGAGTCAAACAAAACAATCTCTAGAAAATATCAAAGCAGTTTTAGCAGAAGTTGAAGCAGATATGTCTGATGTTGTAAAAACAACTGTTTTGATGAAAAATATTGCTGATTTTGGCGATATGAATGAAGTTTATGCTAATTACTTTACTGGCACCTGCCCAGCTAGAGCAGCGTATCAAGTAGCAGCTCTTCCAAAAGATGCTTTAGTTGAAATTGAAGCTATTGCTGTAATTAAGTAGTTAGTTTATATTAAGTTTTATTTACAAGGGGGATACAAATGACTGATCTAATTAAAGCAGTTCACTATGATAGAAAAGAAACATCAAATAAAACTTCTATCAAAAAGTTTGGTAAAAATAGTACAAAAAAAATTTGGGAGTTTCATAAAAGCTTTCCAGAATATAATGAAACACCATTAGTAGATTTAAAAAATCTTGCTAAAAATCTTGGTGTTGATAAAATTTACGTCAAAGATGAAAGCTATCGTTTTAATTTAAATGCGTTCAAAGTACTAGGAGGCAGCTATTGTTTAGGCTCCATTATTGCTGATAAGTTAGGTTTAGACATTAGCGAATTACCTTATGAAAAAATCAGTAGTGATGAAGTAAAGCAAAAATTAGGCGAGATTACTTTTGTAACTGCTACAGATGGAAATCATGGACGAGGAATTGCTTGGACTGCTAATCGTTTAGGCCAAAAAAGTGTAGTATATATGCCTAGAGGAAGCTCCGAAGAAAGATTAAATAATATTAAATCTTTGGGATCAGATGCTAGTATTTTAGATTTGAATTATGATGATGCTGTACGATTTGCTAGTGAAAGCGGACAAAAAAATGGTTGGATTTTAGCTCAAGACACCGCTTGGGAAGGATATGAAGATATCCCTTCTCGTATTATGCAAGGATACACTACCATAGGAAATGAAATTATGAAGCAATTACAAGAAACTAAACCAACTCATATCTTTTTACAAGCCGGAGTTGGTGCGATGGCTGGCGCAATAACTGCTTTCTTTGCTGATTTTTATGCTGATGACGAACAACCTATTATTGTAATTGTTGAACCAGATAAAGCTGATTGTATCTTCAGAACAGCAAGTGAAAAAGATGGACAACTTCATAGTGTTACTGGAGATATGGATACTATCATGGCTGGTCTAGCTTGTGGTGAACCATGTACTATTGGTTGGGATATTCTCCGTGACTATGCCGATTGTTTCATCTCTATGCCTGATAATATAGCTGCTAAAGGCATGAGAATTTTAGGTAATCCATTAGCTGATGATACTAAAATCGTTTCAGGTGAAAGTGGTGCTGCAACATTAGGTCTTGTAGCAGAAGTACTTCAAAACAAAGACCTAGATTGGTTAAAAAATCAATTAAAAATGGATGCCAACTCAAAAATCTTATGTCTTTCAACAGAAGGAGATACAGATCAAGAAAACTATCGCAAAATTGTTTGGGATGGTTTAAATCCCAGTTTCTAAACGAATTATTTTGTAATCAAAATATTTTTGAAACAAATCTATTACTTACCTAAATTAACTGTTCAATTTATAAACCTCATGGCATTTATGTACTTACGTATGCCATGAGGTTTATATTACACAAATATCCTTATAAAACAATAGCTACAATAATATCATTGCTCGATATGCCAAGTTTGCTGGTGTTCATGTTATTCAACCAAAAGGATTACAATACTCACATGCTTTGTACTTGATTAATGAATTTAATGTTTCTGTTCTAGTTCTTTCTAAACGATTAGGACATTCCAGTCCAGAAGTTACGTTAAAACACTACTCCCATTTATGGGTAAATATGGATTAAATTGTAACAGAGCAAATGACTGGCAACATCATTATTCATACTTCTGAAAAATCAAGAATACATTTTAACGGCAACCAAGTCGTAAAAAAAGAAAAAAATAAAAGTTCCGCCAAAATCCCCGCTAAAGTGGTAGTCAGGACTTAAAAACGTTGATATCAACGTCTGACTATCACCTTCTACCTTTGGTGGGGATAACTGAAATTGCCTATTCATCATAAATATTAGAGGCGAGAGATACCCGCCTCAAACATCGATACTGAACATTAGCTTTTGTTTGAAATTGCAGAATAGAGAAGTTATAGGCCACGAAATCTGCTGATCTGTCTCTTACGAAGCAGTTTTTCGCTTATGAAGACGATCCGTAATGGCAGTTATAGCGCCATCTCCAGTCACATTACAAGCAGTTCCAAAACTATCTTGGGCAATGTAAAGAGCTATCATGAGCGAAGTCATTGCTTGGCCAAAGCCTAACATTGATTCAAGAAGACCGATTGCTGCAATGACAGCGCCTCCTGGTACTCCAGGTGCGGCAATCATTGCGATGCCTAGCATTAAAATAAATGGAAATAACGATGCAAAAGTAATTGCTTTACCTTGTAAGAATAACACTGCCATTGCACAACTAACTAAAGTGATCATGCTCCCAGACAGATGAATGTTCGCTAGAAGAGGAATTGAAAAATCGGCAACCTCTTCCTTCACCCCGAGTTTCTTTGCACGTGTTAATGTCACTGGAATCGTAGCAGCAGAAGACTGTGTCCCAAGTGCTGTAAAATAAGCAGGACTCATTATTTTCAGCATTTTAAATGGATTTTGCTTTTGTGTTGAACCAGCAACAACGTATTGAAATATTAAATAAAGCAGATGCAGTACAATAATCATGACAAATACTTTTGCAAATACGCTTAAAATAGTAAAAACCTGCCCCGCTGCTGTCATGTTGGCAAAAATACCAAGAATATGAATCGGCAATAATGGAATAATGACTTTTGTAATGACTAGCTGTACAATGTCTCGAAATTCATTCATCGCTTTAAGTAAAAGGTCGCCTTTAATCGCAGCAATTCCTAAGCCAATAACGAATGAGATGAGCAGGGCAGACATTACTCCCATCACTTCGGGCATTTCTATGGAAAAATACCCTTTCCTTAGTACACTTTCAGGATTTTCAAATTGTTTTATCGTTTGATGATAGAGCATTGTTGGAAACAGATTATTTGCTGTTATAAATGCCAATAAACCTGCCAAGATAGTGGAAACATAAGCAATCATCGCTGTAAGACCTAACAATCTGCCAGCTCCCCGACCCATAGCTCCAATTCCTGGTGCAATAAACCCAATGATAATCAATGGAATAGTAAAGGTGAGAAAGTTTCCGAATAAACTATTAAATGTAGCTAAAATTTTAATAACTGGTATAGGTGCAAATGATCCAATGATAATACCTAAAATAATTGCCGCAATAATGCGCGGTAGAAGTCCAATTTTCCTCATGACATTCTCCCCTTTATTTTTTTGTACTCTGATGGGTTTATTTTCTTTCATCGTTAAATATCTTAGCAAATAGCCTCAAAGCTTTCGTCTGATTCCCACTGCAACAAAGCATTCGGTTGAAAACGTTTGCACATAAAACTAATTCAGTATCATAGGCTGGCTTCTGTTATTTATCATACTATGGATAAGCTTCAAAGTTAATATGTATATGGAAGTTTTTTGTTAAGAATGTATTTTTCTTAAAATGGGAGACTCTTCGTCTAATAAGATCACCTTGAACTCTTTTTTTCTCTCTTTCTTGCTTTTAATATTGTTTATGCGAAAGGCAGAATGAATGCAACTTTACAAAAAAATGGGCATAAAATAGAAAAAAGACTGATAGAATGAAAGGATATGCTGTTTTATAAAAATATATATTTGCTCTTTTTTTTCTTTGAAAATGTTAAAATGAAAACATCTCATGATTATTGGAGGATAACAATGAAAACAAAAATATGTTTGCTTTATGGTGGGAAATCGGCAGAACATCAAGTTTCCTTGCAAACTGCGAAGGCTGTCATTCAAGCATTGGACCTCGAAAAATTTGATGTTCATCCTATATATATTTCAACTAAGGGAGAATGGATAAAAGGAGACCAGTTAATAGACACTGTTCAAGATGTGAGGGCACTGCAATTTCAGGCACAAAGTACGTCTGTTTCTCATCCATTAAGTACAGTAGCTAATGAAACTGGATATGATGTGATTTTTCCGCTTCTACATGGTCCTAATGGCGAAGACGGAACAGTTCAAGGGTTGTTGGAAGTGCTGAATACTCCATATGTTGGGAATGGCGTCCTGTCATCGGCAGCGGGTATGGATAAAGTTATTATGAAAAATTTATTTGCTCAAGCTGGTTTGGCGCAAGTAAATTATGTTTGGTATGTTCGGAGTACATGGAAAGCACATCCTGCAGCTGCTTACGATCGAGTGGAGCGGGAATTAGGCTACCCGTGTTTTGTGAAACCGGCTAACTTAGGATCAAGCGTCGGTATTAGCAAATGTGAGAACCGCAATGAATTGGCAGCTGCTTTCGAGGAAGCCTTTCGTTATGATCGGAAAATTATTATTGAAGCGGGTGTGGAAGCTCGAGAAATCGAATTAGGCGTTCTTGGCAACGATCATCCTCAATGTTCTGTTGCAGGTGAGATTATTTCAAGAGAAGCATTCTACGATTATAAAGCAAAGTATGGGGATGAAAACACTTCATTAATTATCCCTGCCGACATTTCACAAGAGACTTACGAAGTATTAAAGCAAATGGCAGTAGATGCTTATAAAGCTCTTGATTGTGCTGGTTTAGCCCGTGCTGATTTCTTCGTTACCAAAAAAGGCGAAGTGCTTATTAATGAGGTGAACACAATGCCTGGTTTCACCCCATTTAGCATGTTTCCGCTGCTTTGGAAGCATACTGGAGTAGAGTACCCTCAGTTAATAGAACGTCTAGTAGAATTAGCAATGGAGAGGCATCAAGAAAAGCAGCAAATTGATCATACCTATTAAAAATAGCATTTGCTTTATTAAATATTTAAGAGTCGGAGAATACCGTAAGACGTTCAATTATGTAAGATCAATTCCTATTTGATTTTTTTCAATATGGTCTCGCTGA
The DNA here is from genome assembly GCF_030812995.1 of Bacillus chungangensis. Taxonomy (GTDB): domain Bacteria; phylum Bacillota; class Bacilli; order Bacillales; family Bacillaceae_C; genus Bacillus_CF; species Bacillus_CF chungangensis. The sequence continues at coordinate 26,296 of NZ_JAUSTT010000033.1, forward strand.
GAAGCGTCGGCTTTTCTTTTCAAAAAAATGTGAAGTATATAAGTTGAAGTAAGTTTACTCTTTTCATGGAGGAAGAATACTGCATGATAAAAAAAACAATTGAAGAAATTACAAAGATGATAGAAATAAAAAATGATGTTGCATCCTTTCATCAAGTTGAGGTAAGTGGTGTTTGTATCGACACACGCAAGGTGGAAGCAGGAAATTTATTTATTCCACTTGAAGGGGAGCATGTCGATGGCCATCAATTTGTAGAAGATGCGTTCAAACGAGGTGCTAGCGCTGCACTTTGGCATAAAAGTGTACCAAATCCTCCGTTGCATCTGCCTGTCTTAATCGTAGATCATCCATTGGCTGCATTACAAAGGCTGGCAAAAGCTTATCGTCAAGAACTCACAGCTAAGGTAATCGGGATAACAGGAAGCAATGGCAAGACAACGACGAAAGATATGGCTGCTGCGATCCTATCAGAAACGTTTGTCGTTCAAAAAACAGAGGGCAACTATAACAATCATATTGGACTGCCGCTTACTATTTTATCTTTAGATAAGGAAGTCGAAGTGGCTGTATTGGAACTTGGAATGAGTGCAAAAGGGGAAATCGCTTTATTAACGGATATTGCCCGGCCTGACATTGCTATTATTACCAACATAGGAGAAGCTCATCTTCTTGATTTAGGTTCAAGGTCGGCAATTGCAGCCGCAAAAATGGAAATTACAGAAGGATTGAACAAAGATGGAATTCTACTTTATCCTGGTGATGAACCTCTGTTAATAGACATGATAAAAGAGGTTCAAGAGCGAAAGCAATCATTTGGAAAGACAATAAAAAATGATGTTTATCCAATAAACGTTGAGCAGCAAATGGATGGACATATCTTTTCCATAAACATTGCTCAAGATGAGGTATATGCTGTCCCCGTTTTAGGATTTCATAATGTATTAAATGCTCTCCCTGCCATTTTGGCAGCAAAGTCGCTTGGAATGGAGCATAAAGCGATTAAAAAAGGCTTGCAGGGCTTGACACTTACGAAAATGCGAATGGAATGGGTGAAGGGAAAAAAAGGCATCCACATTTTAGATGACTCCTATAATGCGAGTCCAACGGCAATGAGGGCGGTTCTTCAGCTTTTCGAGAACATCGGCGAAAATAAAAAAAGAGTTGTTGTTTTAGGTGATATGCTGGAGTTAGGAGAGGAAGAAATTTCTTTTCATCAACAAATCGGGAGAGAACTTCATCCTGATCATCTTCAGTATGTCTTTACTTATGGGCAGCTTTCACAATATATTGCTGAGGAAGCAAGAAAAAACTTCCCAGATGATCGCGTTTTTGCTTTTCTTGATAAAAAATTATTAATGAAAACATTGGAAGAAAAGTTAGCAGGAGACGAGCTCGTACTCGTTAAAGCATCAAGAGGCATGAAATTGGAAGAAGTTGTATCCTTTTTAGCCAGTAGTTAAATGTAAATTTGGATAAGAAATGAGATGAGGGGAGTGGGAGGTGAGGATTTTTCTTACTCTCGCTTCGATTCATTAAAAATTTCGTTTTGTTCAGCCCAGAAAATAAGGAATACTTCTTGAATTAGGATCGCGTTTTTTCGAGAACATCGTCTCCACAAAATAAAAATTCCCCGCTGATGAAAGTTTCCCTTTGTTCCCAAAAATATCTTAAACACACAAATAAGTTATTGTTGGCTATGTTTGTGCTAAGTTTTTCTAATGAGCCTAGTAGGCATCCTGCTTGGCCTTCGTTTGTTAAATGAAGCTACTTTGATTATAGGATGCCGTGATATACTAAATGATTGTTATATGATAGAAGTAAAAAGAGGTATGAAATAAACAAGAATGGAAAAGTATAGATAATGGTGATGGCAGATGATAGGTTGTCTTTGTATTCATGGTTTTACTGGATCACCTGAAGAGTTGGCGCCATTAGCCGCTTATTTACAGGAAAAAACCGATTGGCAAGTCGTTGTCCCCACTTTGCCGGGACATGGAAATGGTGCTACTTTAGAAGGTATTTCTCATAAAGATTGGGTGGCATATGCTGAGAAAGAATTAAAGAAGCTTTTGTCAGCATGTGATGAAGTGTATGTAATTGGTTTTTCAATGGGAGGACTCATTGCTAGTATTTTAGCAGCAGCATACCCAGTTAGTAAGCTTGTCTTGTTAAGTGCCGCAGCCTTTTATGTGAATCCGCAGCAGCTTTATAAAGATATAAAAGAAATGATCAGTGATAGCTTTAAAGGGAACTTACAGGGTAATGAAATGTTTCAGCGATATAAACGAAAAATAATTCATACGCCGTTTTCCGCTACAATTGAATTTAGAAAGATCGTGCTGCTTGTTCGTCCCTTATTAAAAAAAATAAAAATTCCTACCTTTATTGTGCAAGGAGAGGGAGATGGCATCGTACCGCCAAAAAGCGCAGCATTTCTTTATTCACGAATTGGTTCTGACATAAAAAAAATTCATATGGAACCAGGTGCAAAGCATCTTATTTGCCACTGCGAAAACAAGGAGCAAATATTTCAGGCTATCTATACATTTCTTCAAGATGAAGGATAAATCCATCGTTCCCTGCATTGAATTTAGTGCTCATTAGTGGTAACATTAATCGTATCGTTTACAATTTTTCGCAGCAACTCTTCACAAAAAGAGTGCCTTTTTTGTGTCAAGAAAAGGGTGACTCCCCTAGGGGCAGTGTGCTCCGTAAAGAAGTTATGAAGGAGATTGAATACTATTGACGAAGTTTTCAGAGTTAACATTAAGCCCTGCGATTTTAAAATCAGTTAATCGCATGGGCTTTGAAGAAGCAACACCCATTCAAGCAAAAACAATTCCATTAAGCTTGGAAGGAAAAGATATTATTGGACAAGCACAGACAGGAACAGGGAAAACAGCTGCTTTTGGGATTCCTTTAATTGAAAAAATCGATTTAAAGCTTCCGCATGTGCAAGGGATTATTATTGCCCCTACACGAGAATTAGCGATACAAGTTTCGGAGGAATTGTATAAACTTGGCAGCGACAAACGTGCTCGTGTATTAGCAGTTTATGGCGGTTCAGATATTCAACGGCAAATTAGAGCATTGAAGAAAGGCCCGCATATTATTGTTGGAACACCTGGCAGGATTCTTGATCATATTAAACGTCGTACATTGCGTCTAGATCATGTTCATACACTTATTTTAGATGAAGCAGATGAAATGTTAAATATGGGCTTTATTGATGACATTGAAGCAATCCTTTCACAAGTTCCAGATGAAAGACAAACACTGCTCTTTTCTGCAACAATGCCTGAACCAATTCGCCGCATTGCGGAAAGATTCATGAAGAATCCTGAAACGGTAAGAGTGAAGGCAAAAGAAATGACAGTTCCTTTAATTGAACAATATTTTGTAAAAGTCCATGAAAGAGAAAAATTTGATGTATTGTCACGTCTTATCGATGTCCACTCACCAGAGCTTGCGATCGTTTTTGGCCGCACGAAACGTCGTGTAGACGAGTTGTCAAGAGCATTGGATATTCGCGGCTATGTTGCGGAAGGCATTCATGGAGATTTAACACAGGCAAAACGTTTATCCGTCCTTCGGAAGTTTAAAGAAGGGAAAGTAGATGTTTTGGTTGCAACCGACGTTGCAGCACGCGGTCTTGATATTTCTGGGGTTACTCACGTTTACAACTACGATATCCCACAAGATCCTGAAAGCTATGTTCACCGTATTGGAAGAACTGGACGTGCTGGAAAAGAAGGAATGGCGGTTACCTTTGTCAGCCCTCGTGAAATGAGCTATCTAAGGGTGGTAGAACAAACAACAAAGAAACGGATGCAGCAAATGAAGCCGCCGACATGGAACGAAGCCTTTGAAGGACAGCAGCGTTTAACAATGGATCGGATTAATGACATTATTAAAGACAACAATTTAGAAGAGTACATGAATATTGCGAGAGAATTATTAGCTGAAAATGACGCTTTAGATGTCACAGCAGCAGTCTTGAAAATGATGACAAAAGAACCTGATAAAACACCGGTTCATATTACAGAAGAAAGGCCGCTTCCGCAAAAAAGAGATTCTTATCAAAAGACGATGCGTTCACGTCGGGGAGGAAAGCCGTTTTCTCATAACAAAAATCGCAAGTCGCATAGGCGACCGAACCGCAGGCCGCAATCATAATAGGCATCTAATAAATGAAATAAGAAAATTGTAAATTAAACGTGGAGTACGCGCAAAAAGCGTAAGCGATCATAGGTGTTAAAGCGAAGCACCTGAACCGATAAGTGTTTGTTTAAGGAAAAGTACCAAGAAAAAGTACCAAGAATTTCAAGGAAGGAAAGCTGAAGAGTCCCGAATTTGTATATAAAATACGTGAGGAACGAAGCGGCCGAGTGACGCAGAAATTCGCCAGTAATTTTTCCCGGACTTTTTGAATATCCTTACATCGGTTCGAGCTCATAACAGCATATGTAAAACTTACAAAACGATATCTAAAAAGCATGTCCCTTAGGTGGAGATGCTTTTTATTTTACCCAAGATGAAACAATGTACGATCTCACTTCGTATAAGATAGTAAATAAATGACGAGCTTATTAATCCCACATTTAACTGGCAAATTTAGCTGCTTCCCCAAGAGCCAGAAGAATCAAAAGCGCTAAGTGTTGGATAATTGGTTCAATATCCGATTGGTACGGGTTTATAGGATAAGGAAGACTTTTTGGATGTGTGAAAGTATTTTTCTTTATTGAGGACGTCGCGTTTCTAGCTTAAAATGACTGATAGTAGATACACTTTGTGTCTTAAATAAATTGTGATTGGAGTGAAGATGGTGGAAATGCAAGTGCCTCAAAAACGAATTTCAGTTCGCGCACTTCCGGTATGGCGTATTACTGGATTAATCATTGCTCTTTTTGTTTGGGTCTTGATCATTGGAGGAAGTATTTTTGTATATATGAAAGAGCTCTCTTTTTGGTTGATAGTCGTTGGCATTTTCGTTGGCCTGCTCATTACCCTCCTTTTTACGTATTTGATTCCTTTCATAAGATGGAAAAGATGGCGCTATGAAGTGAGAGATCAAGAGATTGAACTACAGCATGGTGTATTTTTTATGAAAAAAACGCTAGTGCCGATGATTCGGGTTCAACATGTTGATACGGTACAAGGGCCAATTTTGCGGAAATACGATCTAGCAACGATTACGATTGCAACTGCAGCAACTGTCCATCAAATTCCAGCAGTTGATCTTAATGAAGCGGAAGAAATGCGTCGTGCCATTTCTCAATTAGCAAGGGTGGCGGAAGAAGATGTTTGATTATAAACGATTACATCCTATTACAGTATTAACAAATTTTTTTGGAGAACTAAAAGACCTGTTTATTCCTTTTATTTTCTTATTCTTTATCGGCAGTAGAGGTGGAGGAAGTGCTTTTTGGCTAAAGGTAAAAGGATTTATTCTATTATTTTTACTATTAGCAATCATTGTTTCAGGAGTAATAAAATGGCTGAGATTTACTTATCGATTAGAAGATGGAGAGTTAAGGATAGAATATGGGTTGTTGGTGAAAAAGAAACGTTATATTCCTTTTGATAGAATTCAGAGTTTGGATTTTACAGAAGGAGTCATACAGCGTCCATTCGGATTGGTAAAGGTGAAAATCGAAACAGCTAGTGGAGAGGAAGCAGAATTAACAGCAATTAAAAAAGCAGATGCTTTTATGATTCAGGAGACGATTAAAACAGTGAAGCGGCAACTGAAACAAAAGGCAATGCAAGAAACAGAACCCGCAGATTTAGAAGCAACAAAAGAAACATTTCTTTTGCGAGTATCGAATAAAGATCTTTTGTTGATGGCTTCTACTTCAGGAGGAATAGGTGTCGTCATTTCCGCAGCAGTTGCTTTTATTTTACAATTTGAAGACTATATTCCTTACGAGAAGATATTCAATGAGTTAGAAGGATTTGTAAGAAACGGTGTACTCTTTATCATAACAGCTATTTTCGCAGCCGTTCTCCTTGCGTGGTTTATATCTATTCTCATTACCATGTTAAAATACAATCAATTTACGATTAAAGTGCTTGATCAAGATTTGATTATCACGAGAGGGCTTTTAGAAAAACATCAAACAACCATTCCACTGCACCGCATTCAAGCAATCAAAATGGTGGAAAATCCTTTTAGACAGCTGCTTGGTTATGCAACAGTTTATATTCATAGTGCTGGTGGTTCTGCATTGGACAAAGAGGAAGGCAAAATAACACTCTTGCCTATTTTCAAGAAAGCAAACATTCCAGATGTATTAGGCGACATATTGCCAGAGTATCTATTCGATTTGTCTTTGCAACGAGCACCTAAGAGAGCAAAACGGCGCTTTATGATGAAAAATATGATTTTCAGTGCTGTTATAACGATCATCTTTTCAATATTCATTTGGCCATATGGATTACTGGGCGCTTTTTTATTCTTGTATAGCTTTTTGATAGGTATAGCTAGGTATAAGGCGGCTGGCTGGAATATACAGAATCAACAATTAATATTGCAATATCGACAATATTTAAAGTATACGATTTATTTTCAAAAGAATCGCATTCAATCGTTGGAAGAAAGGGCTAGCTGGTTTCAAAAAAGAGCACATTTAGCTACTATTTCAGCAACTGCTAAATCAGGATTTCTAACAGCAGAAGGGGTTGTGCCTCATCTTTGTGAAAAGGACATCAATACCATCTATCAATGGTATCGTCCTCATAAAACAGTATCCAGTGAGCATATTGAACATGAATGCATGTCATCAATGGACAACCCGCCTACTTGAAATTAATTAATCCTTATACAATGCTGCAATCTTGCGCTTACAAATCACTGATCATCATATGGCAACTGTTCAACGTAAAGAAATGACTTTTATTTTAATAAGAATGGTACAGATGATAAATCCTCCAAGGAGTCCAGCAAGATGGGCAGTAATATTAACCCCAGGCTGCAAGAAGGTCATGATGACGCCAATTGCAATAATAGGCATAACGACTTGTTTTCCTTGGGCTGGAAATAGTCTTTTAAAATGAACAATAAGGGCAAGGTACACTCCAAATAGTCCAAATATTGCTCCGCTTGCACCAACATGCATATATGTTAATGGCATAATGATAAACGTAACTAAATTTGCAAAAACTCCAGATCCAATATAGACAATTAGAAAGATGAATTTTCCAAGTAGTCGTTCTAAGTATGGACCAAATAAAACCAGGGAAAAAGAATTAAAAAGGACATGGGCAAAACCAGTATGAACGAAAATAGGTGTAAACAGTCTCCAGTATTCTCCTCCTGCAATAAAGAGGTTGATGCCGGATAAATGCTGGTAAACCCAATTTTGTGGGAAAAAGGGTACAATAGTTACAAGAAAGAGGCATAAATGAATGAAAATAATAATTGATATAATGGGGTACATTTTCAAAAATTGAGAAAAGCTTTCTCTTCTTACAAACATTGGACATCTCCTCCAGTTTATTATCGATGCATTTAGATCGTGAGCTTTACTTTTAATTAATTGCATCTCGTCCTTATGTTAACAAGTACAGTTTACTATGCTTACTTGTTCGTTATGATTTACAGCATTCGTTCTATATGCATGTTAAGCAAAGTCTTCATATAATGTTATGAGCTGTATCTTTAGGAGATTAATTTATTTTAGATGAATAGAACGATTTACACTGCCTATACTTTCGCACGTTTCCAGTTATTTTTGCAAGTAAAGCCTTTAGCAACATACAAAAATCATGTGAAAAGGAAGAGATTGATGATTAAAGGAATCGGCTTAGATATCGTTGAAATAGAAAGAATCCATGATATTTGCAAGCGTCAACCACGATTTCCACTCAGAATATTAACGACAGAAGAATTGCAAGTGTACGAACAATTATCTGAGCAGCGTAAAATCGAATATCTTTCAGGAAGATTTGCAGCAAAAGAAGCTTATGCAAAAGCAAATGGCACTGGAATTGGCGATCAGCTTTCTTTTTTAGATATTGAAACATCCTATGATCAAAATGGCAAGCCAATAATAGTGAAGCCGAGAAGAGAAAAGGTATATTTATCTATTTCACATACTCGTACGATTGCTGCTGCCCAGGTAATTATTGAAGGGGACGATTTTCAATAATTGAACAGAAGTGATATTTCCAGCTTTAAGTATTGCAAAGTGCATAATAGCATCGATAGAAACGAAGATATACAACATAATCGACCTTAAAAAGACAACGAGTCAACGAATGACAGTTTTACTTTTTAACATATACATATTCAAGGTGGTTGTCTCATATATTCATAGTACGATAAGAGAGACAAGGCAAAGCAGCAGCTATTGCCATGTTTATATAACGCGCTCACCTAAAGAGGGAGTCGGCTGTCAAGAGCGCATGACATGGTTCATATCTTTTGCCTGCCCTGCCTCTCGCACTAACGCTTAAATGAGACAATAAGGGGTTGAAAAAATGAAGAAAAGGTTGTGGTTGCTCGCTTCAGTATTTGCAATAACACTGCTGCTTTCTGCATGTGGGGCAAAGTCAAAAGAAGACGTCGTGCGAGGCTTAAATGAAAAAATAGAAGAAATGAAAGGCTATAAAGCAAAAGCAAAGATGACTTTAAAGGTGGGGGATGAACCGCAAACATATGAAATTGAGATTTGGCACCGAGCTCCTGATCATTATCGAGTACATTTAAAAAATGATAAGAAAGAACAAAGTCAAATGATTTTACGCAATGATGATGGTGTATATGTTTTAACACCTGCATTGAATAAAAGTTATCGCTTCCAAAGCGATTGGCCGAAAAACGGCAGTCAACCTTACTTATATGCATCACTTGTCAAAGACATTTTGGAGGATAAAGCATCTATTTTTAAAGGTGTTAAGGATACGTTTGTGTTTGAAACGAAAACTAGATATCAAAACAATAAAATGGTGCCAATTCAAGAGATTACTTTTCATAAAAAAAGCCTCGCACCGAAACTAGTAAAAGTGATGGATACAAATCGCAGTCAAGTAATTTCTGTTGATTTTTCAGCATTTGAATTCAATCCTAAATTTGATGAGGATTCCTTTGAGGTGAAAAAGAACATGACTGGTGCACAGCTTGTTGTTCCTGTCGATGCGGGGGAAAAAGAAGAAGGTTTTACTATTAAATATCCAACAGCAGAACTTCCAGACGTACAATTAGTGGAAAAAGAAGAATTAGATACTGGCAATGGTACACGGGTTGTATTGACATATGGCGGGGAAAAGTCATTTACACTTATTCAAGAAAAAGCAGAAGTCATACCAACGATGATGTTGGAAACAGAAGCAAATGGAAAAATGGCGGATTTAGGCTTTGCGATCGGGGAAATAACAGAAAATTCGCTGTCGTGGACATATAATGGTGTCGATTACTTACTTGCTTCTCAAGATTTAACCGAGGAAGAAATGATGACAATTGCCCGTTCTGTTCAAGGGACTGGTGTTAAATAAGCAGCTTCAATCTCCCCCCAACCAAGCCTTTGCTTGAATGGGGGAGATTTTTCGTTTCGATAAAGCTGTGCCCCAGTTAATAAAGCTGCTGTTCGTAGATAGACTTTTTTAAAGTAATGAAAATAGTCACAGCAGTTAAAGCTTCTGCAGCTGGCATGCTAACCAGATGCCAGCTGATCCCAAAATAGGGGTAAGAAGGAAAGTGAAGATCGCAACAAGAATCATTCCTCTACTTAATGTGATTGCCAAAGACTTTTCCTTTTCCTAATGATATAGAATAGAGCGCTGCTCCACCAACGCCAATCCAGAGTGAAATAGAGATAAATAATGAAAAGACCGGAACTGCAATATTGACCGCAGCCAAACCATTGGCGCCGACGCTCTGGCCAATGAAAATACCGTCAACAACAATATCCCTAATATTGCGGGAATAAGGTAAGAAAAAAAGAGCTTTCTAATCGGTGCCTCTTGAATTTTTGCATTCGCTTTTGTCATCCCCATCACTCTCCTGTTTCTACGATTATTTAATGAAATTCTTGCCATTTTTCAATGAATATGAATCTCCTTTAATTTGACAGAATAGTGGATGAACATGATAATCAAAGTGGTTAGAAAACAAGGTTAAAAAGATAATAGGAAACGTTTTTTGGCATGCATCAGGAGGGAGTGAAAACCATGGACAAGCGTTTTTTTCGAGATACGTGGGTAGAAGTACAGTTAGATTATTTGTATGACAATATTCGATCTATCCAATCTTTAACGAGCCATCACAAAGAGATCATTGCAGTTGTAAAAGCGAATGGTTATGGACATGGAGCTGTTAAAATCGCAAGAACAGCGCTAGAAGCAGGAGCAAAGGGTCTTGCAGTTGCATTTGTTGATGAAGCATTGTATTTACGTCAAGCTGGAATAAAAGATTCAATCCTTGTCCTTGGCGTCAGTCGTCCAGAAGACGTGAGAATGGCCGTAGAGAATGACCTGACATTAACAGTTTTTCAAGAGGAATGGATACGGGAAGCAGCCAAATATGTTACAAGTAATGAAAAAGTTAAGATTCACCTTAAATGTGATACAGGCATGGGAAGGATCGGTGTGAATACGGTAGAGACACTCCAGTCATTAGAACAACTGACTTCGGAATATGCTTGCTTTATTATTGAAGGTATTTACACCCATTTTGCTACGGCAGATGAACGTGATTCGCTTCTTTTTCAGCAGCAGTTGGACCGTTTCCAAGAAATGGTGAAGTCGCTTAAACAAAGGCCAACATATGTTCATTGCGCAAATAGCGCAGCTACGCTGAGAATGAATATTGAAGAGTGCAATGCCGTCCGAGCAGGGATTGCGATATACGGATTGTCTCCGTCTGCTAGTATGAAAGCTATCTTGCCAATCCCATTAAAAGAAGTGTTTTCTCTTCACACTAAAATTGTTCATGTTAAAAAGCTAAAATGTGGTCAAAGTATAAGCTATGGAGCAACTTATACGACAGAAGACGAGGAATGGATTGCGACATTGCCTATTGGTTATGGAGATGGATGGATTCGCAAGCTCCAAGGTCAGGAAGTGCTCGTTAATGGGCAACGCACACCAATTATCGGAAGAATCTGTATGGATCAGTGTATGATTAAACTTCCATATTATATGCCTCCAGGGGAGAAAGTAACGTTAATTGGCGCCCAAGGGGATGGGTTTATTTCTATTGATGAAATTGCAGAAAAGCTCGAAACAATTAATTATGAAGTGACATGCTCTATTTCTAATCGTGTTCCAAGAGTATATATGAAAAATGGTGAGATAGTAGAAGTAGTCAATCAGCTTTTATCCCACATCTAACTGGCAGTAAGACCCCCACCTCGGGGAGTAAGAGGGATCAGAAGCGCTAGGTGGGGGATAACTGAAAGTCAAATGTCCGATTGGTTCGGGCCGACAGGACAAGGAAAGCTTCTTGAATCAACATCGCACGAAGAAAAAGTGCTTTTCTTTTTCGAGGATGTCGGTCACAAAGGCGTTGCAACAGGACAAGGAAAGCTTCAGCAGTGATACATCGCACGAAGAAAAAGCGGTTTTCTTTTTCGAGGACGGTGCGATCTTAGCCTTTGTTCTACTTCTTATCAGTGGGGGATGAGAGAAAACCCCCACTCATGGAAGTTTCACTTTATCACAACGGAATTGTTTTTGATTGAATCAATTTTCAGATTATGAGAAAAGATATGAGAGCGATTACAATGATTATTCTTTCAAAAATACATGTGAGGAATAATTTGTAATAAAGATAGAAATGATGAAGAAGAGAGGCAAAAACCGCTTCTATAAAAGAGATAAAGATCCTATAACGAATTTGCTTTGCATATCTATTTTTTGATGGTATTATTGTATTGATTATGACAGAAATGGCGTGTAGTGATGGTGGAGGTGTAGTTTGTGTCTGAATCCAGTGCAACAACAGAAATAGTTATTCGTATACCACAGCAGTTTTTAACGGAATTAGACGGTTTTGTGAAACAAGAAAATGTAAATCGCAACGAATTTATTTACCAAGCTACAAAAATGTACCTTAGTGAACGTAGAAAGAAACATATACGTGAGTCGATGAGGCGCGGCTATATGGAAATGGCTAAAATTAACTTAGCAATTGCATGTGAAGCGATTCAAGCAGAATATGAGGCAGAACATACAGTTGAGCGGCTAGTTAGCGGAGGTTAATGCTTTGATGGTTAAGCGTGGTGATGTGTACTTCGCAGATCTTTCCCCAGTCGTTGGTTCCGAACAGGGCGGAGTCAGACCTGTATTAGTCATTCAAAACGATATTGGGAATCGGTTTAGTCCAACTGTAATTGTAGCTGCAATTACAGCGCAAATCCAAAAAGCAAAACTGCCTACACATGTGGAGATTGATGCAAATCGTTATAGCTTTGAGCGCGATTCCGTTATCTTGCTTGAGCAGATTAGAACGATTGACAAACAACGCTTAACGGACAAAATTACTCATCTCGATGAAGAAATGATGGAAAAAGTAGATAAAGCATTACAAGTTAGTTTAGGTCTTATTGAGTTTTAATCGTAATGAAAAAACATTTCAACTTTTAGAAATGAAATGTCGTTTCATGCTGGAGCAGAAGTTATTTTAACTTGATTTCCGAAAAGAATTCTCCCACTTCTAAATGTGAAGGGTATAGCCCAATGAAAGTGGGAGATGAATTTTCGGTTGGCGTAAGCCAAAATATTGTTCTATAATCAGTCTATACAATAGAGAGTTGATAGCACTATGAAATTAGATCGTAACAAACACTCAGTCTTTCTCTTGCATTACCATCTTGTATTGGCAGGGATGTGAATGCAAGTAAGAACTTGCTGAAACTAGCTATGTAGTTGGTATTTTCTCTAGGGGCAGGGACTGCCCTTATAGCTTGGTAAATATAGATAGCTAATAAAAGTATCTAGTTCCCAAGAAGCTCCCACTTCAATCAGACAGCAAGGTCAATAAATGGTGAGTAGTTCACATCACGGCTATTTGAACTAGTGAAGCAAACAATTTGGAAATGTAAAAGATGATGAGCTGACCGATAGCTCGTACAGGAGATACTTTTTGACGGGAAGTTTTTGGCGCTCTTTTTTAAGAAGGGCGTTTTTTTATGAGGAAAAAATGCAACTAGACGAACCATTTCTTAAAAACCAATGATACATGTTTTTAATGAGACGGAGTGTTATTCATTATGTCGAATATGATAGATATTGATAAAGGATAAGCAGAAAAAACACAAAAGTATTGCTTGTTAAAGCCTATATCTGTTCAATGGGAAAGAGAAGCAAACAGACTTCAATGACAGTATCTATTGTTTGTAATAGCCCAAGAGCACATTACTTCTATATGATTAGCTTCATTACCAAGTTATTGGATTTGTCTATTGAAATGTCAAAATGTACGGGTTTAAAATTAGTAATAATAGGTATTTGACCACCCGCCTGCGACAAGGCCTTCTGTTAGAAGGTGTCCAGTCTGCCATTGACTTTAGATATGACATAGAGAAATCAACAGGAACTGGGGGATTAACTGTATGGAGTTCCAATCCTGCGTAAAAATTTTAAATGAATGGGACATCGTTGCGGTCAGACAATTAGGCCGAAACGCAGCAAAGGAGATAGGCTTTGGAACAGTAGATCAAGCGCGTATTACCACGGCCATCAGCGAATTAGCTCGAAATATATTTCTCTATGCAAAAGAAGGAGAAATTTGTATAAAAAAAGAATTAAAAAGCAAAAAATCTGGGATTAAAATCATTGCAAGAGATAAGGGGCCTGGCATTTATGACGTTCGTAAAGTAATGGAAGTTGGCTTTACAACGTCAGGTGGTTTGGGAGCAGGTCTACCAGGAGTAAAACGTTTAATGGATGAGTTTAATATTCATTCAACTCCTGAACAAGGAACCGCTATTATGACGATTAAATGGCTATCATAAAGAATGCCAGGGGATGGGTTGCAAAGAATCTAATGGTGCATGACTTGTATATGCCAGAGATTTACTAGTAATCCTTCAATTTCATTATCAATGTGTAAATAATATACTTGAATGTTCGATATTGCCTCGTTTATTAATATGATTTCTTATCCAGTATTTGTATTCGACGTTCGAAATGCCGTAAGCTGTCTAAACAGCAAATGACCATTTTAAAATGACTGGCATCTGTGTAGCAATTGCTGATGTAAAAAGGAAAAGCATTCAAGCTGCACTTTGCAAGTCTATGATCAAATATGCTTTGGATAGGATTAACCAGGAATTGTAAGAGAAATGTGCTTTTTGCTAATGAAGCAATAGCACATGCAATTAGTAAAAATAGTATTTTAAATACACCCATTTATTATAATGTGTTGGATTTTAACTAAGCTTCTGTTCTCCGCCTATTATTAGGCAAGTCAAAAACTTTCTGCAATCTCCGCCTCTTTTTTTATAAAAACACTCCATGTTTCCTCCATTGCTCCAATGGGTATAAAGCTGATAAATATGAAATCTTTTTAAACAATCCTGTACATAAAAAAATTAGACGGACTTTATGGAATTCTTTTCCTTCGAAATGCGTATGTTTCCATGGTTATGTTAAAATGAAAATCATAGAGGTTGTTCAAAAAGTTGTGGAAGAATAGCTGTCAAATTTTTTGTTGATTGGTCTCTCTAACTTTCAAGTGAGTTGCTTCTCTTCGAAACTTAGCGTAGATCTTCCTTCTCAGCAGCAGTCGGTCCGGCTCCTTAGCTTTTGCTCCCGAACTTTTCGGCTCGTTTATCCTCCTTTTTGAACGGAACTATAAAGTAGAAGACTAAGGGGTGATCTTGTGACAGAAACAAGCAATCAAAATGAACCATTATATCAGCGTCTAGCACATGAATTAAAATTTTCTAGCCAACAAATAAAGAACGTTATTGCGTTAACGGAGGAAGGAAACACTGTTCCCTTTATAGCTCGTTATCGAAAGGAAATAACAGGCGCTTTAGATGAAGTGCAACTGCGAAGTATTATCGATAGATGGAATTATTTGCAGAACCTGGAACAACGAAAAGAAGAAGTGATTCGTTCGATTCAGGAGCAAGAAAAAATGACGCCAGAGCTTGAGAAACAGATTCATGCTGCCGATAAGCTGCAAATCGTAGAAGACTTATATAGGCCGTATAAACAAAAGCGAAGAACGAAAGCGACAATTGCAAAGGAAAAAGGTCTAGAACCGCTAGCAAAGTGGATGATGACGTTTCCTGTTGGAGAAAGACTCGAAACGAGAGCCGCCACTTTTTTGTCGGAAGAAAAAGAAGTGAAAACGCTAGAAGAAGCGGTAAGTGGTGCACAAGATATTATCGCGGAATGGGTATCTGATGAAGCGGCTTACCGGCAATGGATTAGAAGAAGAACGTATCAAACGGGTTTGGTCGTTTCCTCTCTTAAGGCGGAAGAAAAAGATGAGAAGAAAACATATGAAATGTATTACGAATACCAAGAACCGGTTTCCAAAATCGTTCCTCATCGGATTCTTGCTTTAAACCGTGGGGAAAAAGATGGTGTTCTCCGAATTGCGGTTCAAACTGATGTGTCTGCTCTTTTAGAAGGAATGCATCAAAAAATTATTCGCAATCAAGCTTCTTCTGTAGTGAACGAAATAAAAAATGCGATTGAAGATAGTTATAAGCGATTAATTCAACCAGCAATTGAACGAGAAATTCGCAATGAGTTAACTGAGAAAGCGGAGGATCAGGCAATTCACATTTTTTCAGAAAATCTTCGTAAACTATTGCTGCAGCCGCCGTTGAAAGGAAAGGTTGTATTAGGTATTGATCCAGCTTATCGAACCGGCTGTAAATTAGCAGTTGTAAATGAGATGGGGAAGTTGCTGGATATTGCCGTTATTTATCCTCATCCACCAAAAGCACGAGTTGAGGAAGCAAGGGAAAAGCTGTTGGCAATACTTCATGCATATAACGTAGAAATGATTGCGATCGGAAATGGGACAGCTTCAAGAGAGACTGAACAGTTTGTAGCAGAGACGATACAATTTGCGGAAAGTGACGTATTTTATTTAATCGTCAATGAGGCTGGAGCAAGCGTGTATTCTGCTTCCCCAATAGCACGAGAGGAATTCCCAAATTTGCAAGTCGAAGAAAGAAGTGCTGTATCGATTGCACGAAGATTGCAAGATCCGTTAGCTGAATTAGTGAAAATTGATCCAAAATCTGTAGGGGTAGGACAGTATCAGCATGATGTTTCTCAGAAGAAATTAAATCATTCCTTAACGTTTGTTGTGGAGACAGCCGTCAACCAAGTTGGTGTAAATGTAAATACAGCTTCTTCTTCCCTCTTGCAATATGTAGCTGGCCTCAGCAAAACAGTCGCCAATAATATTGTGAAACATCGTGAAGAAAATGGAAAAATTACAAGTAGAAAACAGTTGAAAGAGATTCCACGCTTAGGGGCAAAAACCTATGAACAAAGTATTGGGTTTTTACGAATTATAGATGGAACCGATCCACTGGATCGTACACCGATACATCCAGAGAGCTATCGAGAAGTCAAGTTGCTTTTGGATAGCATCGATTGTACTGTTTCTGACATAGGAACGGAAAAATTAAAGACAGCTTTAGAGAACGTAGACATCACTACTTTAGCGGAAAGTCTAAATCTAGGGGAGCTTACCTTAAAAGATGTTATAGATGCATTAGTCAGGCCTGGCCGCGATCCTCGTGATGAACTGCCTGCTCCATTGTTAAAAAAAGATGTACTTTCTTTAGAAGATTTACAAGTCGGCATGGAATTACAAGGCACTGTTCGCAATGTAGTTGATTTCGGGGCATTTATCGATATTGGTGTAAAAGAAGATGGTCTAGTCCATATTTCCAAACTTAGCAATCGCTATGTGAAGCATCCACTCGACATTGTTTCCGTTGGGGATGTTGTCACTGTTTGGGTGGAAAAAGTCGATGTTCAAAAAGGCAGGGTATCTTTAACAATGCTGAAAATGAAATGATCATTCATCAGGTGAAGCGAGGTCTTCACCTGATTTTGAAATAGACGAGTTTATAAAAAAATTTGTTTGAGTATTGTATCATGTAGAGGTGCAAAAAATGAATAATGAACAATTACAACAATTAACAGAAGCCATTTCTCAACAATATTTTCACAAGCCTTTCAAGCATAAAGCAGTATTTAACCCAAGATTAAGAACGACTGGAGGGCGTTATTTACTCCATACGCATCATATCGAAATTAATAAAAAGTATTATGATACGTTTGGAATAGAAGAGGTTATTGGCATCATTAAGCATGAACTTTGCCATTATCATCTTCATCTAGAGGGAAAAGGCTATCAGCATCGAGATCCTGAGTTTAAAGCTTTGCTTAAAAAAGTAGGAGCGCCTAGATTTTGTTCACCTCTCTCTCCAATTTCAGCAAATAAAGGAAAAAGCACCTATAAATACATCTGTACTCATTGTCAAAAAAAATATGAAAGACGGCGAAAAGTCAATATAAATCGCTTTGTTTGTGGATCATGTAAAGGAACACTGAAACTCTTGCCAGCTATAGATCAAAATGAAAGTCAAAAGTAATTTCTTTAGAGTATGATGGTCATTTATCTGATGGAGGGCTTTATGCCAAATATAGAGAAATTAGTTCTAATAAAATTTTTAAATAAAAATACGAATCACATCTTGACATACTCTCTATAGATCATTATAATCAAAAGAGTCCGTTATTCCGCAGTAGCTCAGTGGTAGAGCTATCGGCTGTTAACCGATCGGTCGTAGGTTCGAATCCTACCTGCGGAGCCATGGAGAAGTACTCAAGAGGCTGAAGAGGCGCCCCTGCTAAGGGTGTAGGTCGCTTAAAGCGGCGCGAGGGTTCAAATCCCTCCTTCTCCGCCACTTTTAATATACATAGGCCCCTTGGTCAAGCGGTTAAGACACCGCCCTTTCACGGCGGTAACACGGGTTCGAATCCCGTAGGGGTCACCATCGTTTCTGGTTTATTCTAGAAACAATAGAAGTTTTTATCGCCGCGGGGTGGAGCAGTCTGGTAGCTCGTCGGGCTCATAACCCGAAGGTCGTAGGTTCAAATCCTATCCCCGCAATTAAATAATGGTCCCGTAGTGTAGCGGTTAACATGCCTGCCTGTCACGCAGGAGATCGCGGGTTCGATTCCCGTCGGGACCGCCATTTTAATTATTTTTATTTAATTTAAGAATACATTTGCATTTTTTGCAAAGAATAAGGATGTAATGGGCTATAGCCAAGCGGTAAGGCAACGGACTTTGACTCCGTCATTCGTTGGTTCGAATCCAGCTAGCCCAGTTTTTTTATTCTTAAAAAGGCAGATCAATGATCAGTTTAATTACTACTAGATATAATTGAGATCTTTCTATATATATTACTGTTTTTTGTGTCATGTCTAAACATATTTCTAGTGCTAGCTCGTGATAAATTAAAAAAACTAGTTGCTTTTTGAACTAGTATCTAGTATAATTTATCTTGTTGCCTTAAACGCGGTCGTGGCGGAATGGCAGACGCGCTAGGTTGAGGGCCTAGTGGGGGTTAACCCCGTGGAGGTTCAAGTCCTCTCGACCGCACCAAAAACAATGCGCCCGTAGCTCAATTGGATAGAGTGTCTGACTACGGATCAGAAGGTTAGGGGTTCGACTCCTCTCGGGCGCGCCAGTACTTTATAGAAAATAAGTTTAATAGAATAGGTCCGATCTAGTTTTTCTAAGCGGGAAGTAGCTCAGCTTGGTAGAGCACATGGTTTGGGACCATGGGGTCGCAGGTTCGAATCCTGTCTTCCCGATCAGGAGCATATGCGGGTGTAGTTTAGTGGTAAAACCTCAGCCTTCCAAGCTGATGTCGTGGGTTCGATTCCCATCACCCGCTCCATAAAAAAGTAGATTCATAATATTGAACCTTGAAAACTGAACAAAACAAAACGTCAATGTAATTCTAAATTTTAACTATGAGCTATTCAAGCTTCTAAAATAATAGTACATGATGTTTTGAACTCGATGACCCTCGTTTAGAACGTAAAAAGTTCAAGGAGCGAGAAGGTCAAGGAAGTTTTGGGGAGAAGCACCGGAGCGTACTAAAGTACGTGAGGATGCGCCGAGCCGAAACTGACGCAGAGATTCGAAGCTCATTGAACTTTTTTGGAGAGTTTGATCCTGGCTCAGGACGAACGCTGGCGGCGTG
>NZ_JAUSTT010000034.1 GCF_030812995.1 Bacillus chungangensis
CCGAAACTAGCCAATGCGATTCTCGACCGGATTCTACATCACGCAACAGTAATCACAATTGTAGGTGATTCATATCGTTTGAAGGATCATTTAGCCAAAGATTCTGAGTGATTTTGTGCATCATTAAGTGAGCGATTGTGTACATAATTTAGTTGACATTTATATGAAATCCCTTTTTCCTTTCCTTCATCTATGATCCTGTAATCGAATTGTATAACTGTGTACTGATAATAAAGCCGTTTCATTTTATCATCAAAAATGAAGTAGCCGACTATCTTTCAAGGCGATAGTCGGCTACTAAAGTTGTTTAAGTTTTTTTATTGCTTAAAATGATTATATCGAAGAACAATAAAGTTGTTTCTGTAGTGTTTAAAGAAATGAAAGTATTGTTTTAATGAAATACATGCTACTGAATTATGTCTATAGTTTATAGTTGTAAGATGAATAATAATGAATAAGGAGAATAATTAATATATAATTTAATAAGAACCAATGTAAGCAGGTGCTAAGAATGTAGCGAAAAAGCAGCTAAAACATTATCTGAAATTATGCCACATACTGTGGCTGTACCGGTAGAACATCTAGTTGGAAGGCAGAAATGGGTCATTGAAGAAGCCTTGAGGCTTGAGGAAAGCATTCAACTGATTGATGTGGAAATCCATTCTCTTTTTAGAGGAGATCCCGAAAAAGGAATTGAACCTCATCCTATATACGGAGTTACTTCTTTCTTTTCCTTTTGTAAGCGAAAATATTGCTTGTACTCTAATCGGTGTTATTGGTGATATAGATCGCTTTAATACATACAAAGAATTTAAGAAATACCTAGGTGTATCAGCTGAAAACTCTCAATCTGGTACTTCAGTACGCTCAGCAAAATAGACATATAGTGGTGTTCGAGATGCACGTCGGGTACTTTATCAGATGTCTATGATGATGTTAGCAAATGAAGTATATGAATTAGAAGAAAAACAAGAGCCAGTGTAATTGAACTAACAGGGAGGTTAGGAATAAAAAAGGTTAATATTGCAGTTATATAGATTTTATTTCTATAAGGAAATAAAGGGCGTTCTTACCAAATAATAGAAATACGTATTACGAAAGTAGGTTAATTAGGATGGACACTTTAATACTTACTAAAAGCGAAGTACAGCAGCTCTTGGATGTAAAAGAGTTACATTCAGAGTTAATAAGTGGCTTTAGGAATTATTCAATAAGGAATTCGTCTTCTGGTGTTCGTATTCGTTCAACTTTAAAAAATGATAATTCAAGTGCTATGATTCTTTTCCCAGGATTAATTAATGATATCCCTGCTTTTACCATAAAAAACCACGCAAAATTTCCTAGTGAAAAACCTGCGATTAAAGGGATAATTAACCTTTTTGATTTAAATACAGGAGAACTGCTGGCCATAATGGAATCCTCTTATATCACAGCTGTCCGAACTGGCTTAGCTGGGGCTATTGGTACTCACCTTTTGGCTCGAAAAGAAGCTCAAAAAGTGGCATTAATTGGAGCAGGTGCCCAAGGGAAGTTACAAATACAGTCATTGAGCTATTTAAGAGATTTCTCTGACATATTTATCTTCGATACTTTCGAATTAAATGCTATTACTATGGTTAATGAATTAAAAAATGAAATCAAGGCAAATTGGCACGTATGCCAATGCCTCGAAGAAGCAGTGGCAGATGCAGACATAATAATAACAGCAACCTGGTCTAAAAAGCCGTTTCTTTTCCCTCACTTAATTAAAAAAGGCACTCACATCACGACTCTCGGTCCAGATGAACCTTATAAAGCAGAGGTAGATGCAGAATTATTAAAACAGGCTATTTTTGTATGTGATGATAAAGAACTAGCAGTAAGTATGGGCGCCGCTGGTGGTGTGGGGCTAGATAAAAGCGTAATAAATTGTGAAATAGGGGAAATAATCGAAAACCCTAAACTAGGAAGAACGAATGAAGAACAAATAACGATCTATGGAATGGTGGGGTTGCCATTTCAGGATTTAGCTGGGGCTTGGCAGGTGTTCAAGAAAGCTAAAGAGATTAATATAGGAAAAATAATAAAATTTTTACAATAACCAAAAAACATTATTACAATAAGTAAATTACAGTAATTAATAAAAGATTGTGAATAATTGTACCTAGCTAACAGGGGATTTTCTTGAATAAGAACCAATAGTTTATTCATTTCCTTAAGTCCATTAAAATGCCAAAAATCCCTGTTTTTTGATCGAAATCAGGGATTTTTCTATCTTTAATGATTATAGTTTATTTTGATAAACACTACACTACATTTAATTAGGAAGGCGAATAGTCCAATAATCCGCCTCCTTTTATAAATCTCTGGTCAGCAAATCTGAATGAACAGGTGCTACGCCTAACTCTCTCGCCCAAATCGATAATTGACCAATATGATGAACTTCATGTGTAATAATGTGTTGAAGAATTTTTTTATGAGGCAATATAAGTTTATCACCATTTCTAGTTTTAATTAGTAAAGTTTTATCTTCGAAATTCTCTCTATGCTCATCTAAAAAGAGCATAGTATTGGCACACGTAGCAGAAGCATACAATTTTACATCATCTAAGCTTTTTATTGTCTCTATGTCTTTAACAATAACAGATTTTCCCCACATTTGATTGACCCATAGCTGCTCACAATCAATTACATGAAATAATGTATGAAGGAAGCTTCCCATCCCACCAATTCTCTTTTTGACTAATTCCTCATATGAAATTTCTCTGCACCATTGCATCCATTCATCTCTTATTTGCCAATTATATTGAAATAACTCCGTTAACATTCCAGTTCCACCTTCCATTAGATTAATTTAAGTTTTTTAATGCATATTCAATCCCATCTTCACCACAATCTTTTGGAACATAATCGGCTATTTCTTTAAGTTTTTATTTCCATTGCCTATCGCTACCCTTTATTTTTATGAAAATAATTATTTTTCTCGCTATTTACATATATATCATAACCTTCTAAACTATTATTACAATGTTTATTCATGTTTGAATCCATGGAGTATTGTTTATTCCCAGGGAGGAGATTCTCTTGTCAATAAAGTATATTGAAGGAAAAAAAGTCTATTTAAGACCTTATGGAACGGAAGAGGATAAGGAGTTATTGTATCAAGCTGTCTGTTCTGAAGTAATTAGTTCATTAACTGGAAATACGAAACCATTTACAAGAAAACAAATTGATGAATATGTGGAAAAAATCATGAGTGGTGATGACTCAAGGGTGGATTTTATTATCGTATGCCAAGAAAACCATTCACCTGTAGGAGAAGTAGTGTTAAACGAAATAGCAAATCGAAATGCCAATATCCGAATCTGCCTTTTTGAAGAAAAACTTTTAAACAAAGGTTATGGAACAGAAGCAATGAAATTAATGTTGGATTATGGATTCGGCAAACTCAACTTACATAGAATAGAACTCAGCGTCTATGATCATAACAAGCGCGGCATCCACGTCTATGAAAAGCTTGGCTTTAAAAAAGAAGGCGTTCTAAGAGAGTACTTATATAATAACCACCGCTATTACGACCTCATTATCATGAGTATGTTAGAAAATGAATATCGGGAAAAATATCTACATATGTAGCAAAGAAATAGCGTGGTTGAATTGGTAGTGAAGATGATTGCGAATGGTTGGTTTTAGAGAGCATAAATATGATTTGCTTAAGAACCTCTTCGAGACAAAAAAATGAAGGAGAATTCAAAAATGGAAGATGGAAATTTATTAAGGGATGACTTTATAATTATTACCGGCGGACCTGGCTCTGGTAAAACGACCCTGTTAGATGAATTACAGAAAAATAATTATAAGTATGTTCCTGAGGTTGCAAGGGAAATTATTAAAAAACAGATTTCTTCCAATGGTGATGCCCTGCCTTGGGGGAATGTAACAAAATATCGTGATCTAATGTTAGAACAATCCATAGAAAGCTATCTATCAGCATTAACGAACCCTTCAAGCCAACTTCTATTTTTCGATCGGGGCATTCCAGATACTCTTACCTATACACATTTGATAAACATTCCTGTTTCGAAACAACTTGAATCTGCCGTCAAAAGGTACAGGTATAACAAAAAGGTATTTATTTTACCCCCTTGGAAGGACATATACAAAACTGATGATGAGAGAAAACAAGTTTTTGAAGAAGCCGTCGCAACTTATAAAGCCATGTTTAGGACTTATGAGCAACTTGATTATGAGCTTATTGAGGTACCCAAAATAGGGGTGAAACAGAGAGCAAGCTTTATACTTAAGAATGTTATATAGTAAAGGAATTTTCAAAGTTAAGCCTATTTCGCAAATTGGGCGTGATTCGAGAAAGGAAGGGATTCCATTCCTTTCTCTTTTTTTAAAATTTTATTTTATAACATTAATTATTTATTCGCGTTATATTTTTTAAGTTGGTTTTTTACTAAATTCTATAAAATTAGTCGTCTTTACTATTTAATTGGTTATATATTTTTTTTAAAAGTTCATTGCTTTCTTTTTGTAAATTAATTACTTTTAATACAGTCCAGACTATGAACATAATTGGAATTAAATAAAAAAGTAGAAAGGTAATCCCCCCCATATTTTATCCCTCCCTTTTTTATATGGTTATATAAATATTAGTATATAATAAAATGGTTATATTTTTTATTCTTTCCTTTTTTTGTATTTAATGGTATATTATTGATGTAGTATTGTTTATACAATTAAAAAGGAGCTGTAAAAATGGGAAAATTGAAATGGCTAAGTTTTTTATTTGTTGTATCTGGTCTTTTATTTTTCAATATCAACTCCTTAGAAGTACATGCGGAATAAATATTAAGTAATGAATTTGAAATGACTTGACTTAACTAAAGATCAAAATCAAAAAGCCACATATTTTAATAAGGATGGAGAAGAAATTACAGTAAGTGTAGAAGCTGTAGAGCCGAGAGTAAACCTTTCCAGTGATTATTATTTTCCTTATGGGACATCTACTTATAAAGTTTCAGTAACTTCGTTGAAGATGGGAATGAGTTTTTATATAGATGTAAATGTCCCAAGATCAAATATAAATAATTCAAAGATTACTAAAGCATATGATCCAGATCATTGGATGATAGGAGGTAGTCTATCAGATACTTCTTTAACATATTCAAATAAAACAGCAAAATATTCAGCCAACGCTTCTTGGCTTGGAGGGATGGGCGGTTCAAGTGTCTGGGTAAAGGCAACTTTAAATGAGAATGTGTTAACAACTAGTTCAAGATTTTAAAAGTTTTATTTTTAATTGATATTTTGATACAGAAATCAAAACCACCCTTGATAACGGGTGGTTTGTTCTACGGCTGAAAGCCTTAGTTATGGAATTATGATTTTCCTTGTTTCAATCCCACATGGGTAAGATAAAAGCCAAAAATTCATTGATATCTATACACATTTTACAAAGTTTGCACTGCTATTTAAGTTCTTTCTAATCCTTACCCAATATCCTTCGTTTTTTTCTCAATAAAAATAAATTGTCGTCGCCCCCTAGCTGCATGGGTTCGACGACAACAAATTATCCAGACTCTTTTAAGCAAGACCGTACATATTTACTATCAAAAGATTTTCAAGTTACAGCTTTATTTTAATGCAAATTTTTTGATAGCGAGTGCGACGCCATCTTCGTCATTAGTGGCTGTTACCCAGTTTGCTGCTTTTTTTACGGTTTCTTGGGCGTTGCCCATGGCAATTCCGCAGCCTGCCTCGGTAATCATGGCCAAGTCATTGAGACTATCCCCAGCAGTCATCACTTCTTCCATGGAAATGCCTAGTCTTCGACATATGTTTCTAATGGCCTGCGCTTTGTTAACACCCTTTGCATTTACTTCAATGTTTGTTGGACTGGAATTGGATACTTCCAGGCGTTTATTGTTCATGAGTTGTTGCCAAATTTTTGCTCTTTTTTCGTCATCTTCTGTATTAAATCCAAATTTAAGCCAGCTATATTGATGAATGTCATTTGGTACGCTGCTTCGCCAATATCCTACTGAACTTACAGCCCAAAACATTGTATCATGTGTTTGCGCAAGATGCTGCAGCCACTCTATGATATCAGGGTCAATGACGTGTCTTTCCACTAATTCACCATTCTCTCCCCAAATTTCACTGCCATTTACAGTAATTAAATAAGAGGAAAGTTCAAGAGAAGTGGCATAGTCTCGACAATTTGACAACGGTCTGCCTGTACTTAATACAACGTGAATCCCTTTTTCCATCGCCTCTTTAATGGCTTGGCGGTTTCCAGGAGATACTTCATGTTTGCTGTTTAAAAGCGTTCCATCCATATCTAGTGCAATTAATTTAATGTCATGTTGTGGTTGAAAAACATCCATTGATTTTTTGCCTGCCTTTCTGTTTTTCATCTATATATGTCATCATTATTTCAATGCTTCATATCTCTTGCAGTAGAGTTCATAAGGTTTGTCCATACATGCTTCCCAAGATGATCTATATCGATTCATCACGTGAGCGTAATGTACATTTATATATTTGTAACATAGTTCGTATTTTTAATGGTTAATAACTGTTAATGAGCATCGGGCGATGTCTTTCTTGCAAAAATAAGAACAGTAATTGGTGAAGTGAGGAAAATGTTTGAGAGGAAAATAAAAAAATAGAAAACGTTGATCTAAGTGCCATTCTAACAAAGTGCATACTGCTGTCAAGCCTTGATACCTTTCGTTGTAAAGCTTATCAATAGCGAATATCTCTTGTTATCGCCTATTTGCTCTAACAACCTTAGAAAGCTGTTTTCTATTTAGATCGAGGGATGTCAATTTTTCATAGATAACAGGACGAGTCTCTTCTATTATAAACCTTTCTAAATTGATGCTGCCGCCGTTTCCAAAATGTTGACGACGACAGCATTCCATATCTATGTTTAAATCATTCCATATCCCTCAAGGGTGGGTCGGATTTCTTTTTGCAACTCTTCAGATGGAATATCCATCGGCATGCGCAAGATTGGGTCGATTTTGTTCATCATGCCGAGTGCTGCTTTGACTGGGGCAGGGTTTGTGTCTTTAAATAAGACATCGTTTAGTGGCATCAGCTCATAGTGGAGCTGCAACGCTCTGTCTCTGTCGCCCTCGAACCAAGCGTTGTGCATTTCTGCCACTTGCGCTGGAGCGACGTTGGCTGTGGCGCTAATGGAGCCTGCACCTCCAATGGTGAGCATTGGGTAGCAAAGCAGTTCGATTCCTGAGAATAAGAGAAAATCTTGTCCACATCTGTGCATAACCCGATTAATGTGTTCGAAGTCTTTGTTTGATTCTTTGGCGCCAACAATGTTTGGACAATCGTCAACGAGGCGGCCAATCGTCTCGACTTCCAAGTTAACAGCTGTCCGCCCAGGGATATTATAGATAATGACTGGGATATCAACCGAATCAGCGACTGTTTTGAAGTGCTTGTACAATGCATGTTGATTCGGACGATTGTAATAAGGCACAATGACCATGACTGCTGTTGCGCCCATGTCTTGCGCACACTTCGTTAAATACATCGTTTCTTGATGATTGGTCGAGCCTGTTGCTGGTATGACCGGAACTCTGCTATTGACTGTTCTGATTGCATTTTCCATTACTCTTATTCGCTCTTCTGTCGTTAAAGAGCTTGGCTCTCCTGACGTGCCGGTTACGGATATGCCATGGCTGCCGCTTTCAAGCTGCCATTGGATTAACGCTGACATTTTCTCTAAATCAACGTCACCTGTCTTTGTAAATGGTGTGATCACTGGTGCAATCGATCCTTTTAATTGTTGTTTGATTTCTGTTAACATGTTCTCGTACACTCCGTTTCTACAATGATTAATTTGCTTGTTGTTCTTCTATATATTTTTGCGCCCCAGGATGAAGGGGAATCGACATGCTTTCTAATGCCTCATCAATGTTGATGTTTTCTCCGCTGGAATGGATATTGGCAATGGATTCTTTTTCTTCAAAAATCGTTTTTGTCATATTATAGACTAATTCTTCAGACAAATCTGCACGTGTTGCAAGCATGACTTTAACGCCTGCGGTGATGATATCTTCATCTTGATTGTTGTAAGTGCCAGCAGGTATCACTACTTTATTTGAAAAGTAAGCATATTTTTCACCGATTGATTCGATCACTTCTTCATCAATCGATAATATGTTGATGTGATGCTGAGTCGCAATGTCGATAATCGCGGGAGCGGGAACACCGACATCTACTAGTGTTGCCTCTACTTGGCCGTCTTTTAATAGGTCAATTCCTTCACCGAACCCAGAATATTGAGCGTTAAGGTCATCTATTGATAGTCCATATTCGTTTAAGACAAGCTCTAAATTCAACATCGAAGAACTGCCAGGCTGGCCGACGACGACTTTTTTTCCTTTTAAATCGGCATATGACTCGATGCCTGAATCTGCCTTCACTACCATTTGCAATAAATTCGGATACACTGTCATGATGCCGCGAAGATTTTCATATTTTTCACCTTCGAACATTTCAATTCCTTCCGCGGCATAATAAGCGATGCCGGTTTCAAGCAGTCCCAAATCGGCATCCACCCTCCCTAACAAACGGGCATTTTCAACAGAGCCACCGGAAGTTTCGACGGTCACTTGGGCAATTCCTTTATCATTTATTACTTTTGCCATTCCTCCACCGAGCGGGAAAAATGTTCCTCCCTGGCCAGCAGTCACGAAAGAGAGCTTATCGACTTGCTCTTTTGATCGTTTTTTCGTGACATCCTTCTCTTCTTCTCCACATCCACTAACGATCGAGAGAAGGAAAACTGCCATGATCACATATAAATACTTACGCATTTTGTTGTCACCCTTTCTCTAATGATTTTTTTGATAGCGCTGCCATCCATAGACAAAGACAAGCACTATGAGTCCAATGACATCAGTAATCCATTCAGAAACAATTAACATGCCACCGCTAGCCAGCAACAAGATTCTTTGCAGCCATGTTGTTTTCGCAATAAAATACCCATTCAAACTTGCTGCAATCGCAATAATCGCTAATATAGCTGTCACGGTTGCAATGATGATTTCGATAATACTTCCTTGCCAGAGCAAGGCAGGGAAATAAACAAATAAAAATGGAATCAGAAATCCTATAAGTGCCACCCTTAATGTTTTAAAGGAAGCTGCCATTGGCGAGCATTTAGCGATTCCTGAAGCTGCATACGACGCCAAGGCAACGGGCGGCGTAATATCTGCGAAAACGCCAAAATACAAAATAAAAAGATGAGCGGCAAAGATCGGCACGCCTAATTGTTCCAACGCTGGCGCTGTTAACACAGACAACACAATATAAGTAGCCACTGTTGGCAAAGACATCCCTAATACAATGGAAGCAACCATCGTTAAGATTAAGCCGATAAGGATGTGCCCTTGGGCAAAAGAAATCACAAAATCTGTGAACTTTAGCCCTAATCCTGTCAGCGATACAACACCGATAATCATTCCAGCGCACGCCGTTGCACTCACAATACTGACCGATGTAACAGCAGCATCCTTTAAAGAGGACACGAGTGTTTTCACATTCATTCTCGATGATTTTTTGATCAGGCTTGCTGCAAGAAGAACAAAAATGCCGATATACGCTGCTTTCATTGGGCTTGCTCCCGTAAAGAGAACAATAAAGATCATCGCCATTGGCGCAAGAAATGGAAGCCCTTGAAAAAATATCTTTCTAAATTTCGGAATTTGCGCTTCTGGAATCCCTTCCAGCCCGATTTTCGCTGCTTCTAAATGAACATTCATATACAGGCTCAAATAATAGAGAATAGCTGGCAAAATCGCTGCCACGACAATATCCATATACGGAACACCGAGCATTTCCGCCATAATAAAAGCGGAAGCGCCCATAATCGGCGGCATAATTTGCCCACCAGTCGAAGCGCTCGCTTCAACTGCAGCCGCATACGTTGGTTTATAGCCAATTTTCTTCATTAAAGGAATCGTAAATGTTCCTGTACCGACGACATTGGCAATCGAACTGCCAGAAATGCTCCCCATTAAGCCACTTGCAAAAATTGAGATTTTTGCCGGTCCCCCTTTTGATTTTCCAGTAAGGCTAATGGCTAAGTCCATAAAGTATTTAGACGCTCCTGATCGTTCCAAAAACGCGCCAAATAAAATAAACAGAAAAACAAACGTTGCTGCGACACCGAGTGCAGTGCCAAAAATACCTTCTGTCGTTAAATACAAATGATGAATCATGCGACTAAAAGAATACCCATTATGTCCAAACATCCCTGGCAAATAATGCCCAAAAGTGGCATATAACATAAAAAATAAAGCAATGAGCGGCAGCGCCCACCCAATCGTCCGTCTCGCAGACTCTAACACTAGGAAAATCGCTGCAGACCCCATGATCATATCCATTGTCGTTGTCGAACCTGCCCGAAGAATGAAAGACTCAAAGTGAATCACAATATAAACTGTCACTGCAACGGAGAGCATTACCAACAATACATCAACAATTGAGAGTCTTTCCTGCTGTTTTTTCACAGCTGGATAGATCAGAAAACAGAGTACGAACGACAGCAATAGTACAATCGCTCGCTGCTTCATGGCAATGACTGAGCCAAAAACAGCGTAATACAACACAAAAAAAGACAAACAGATCGCTAGACCTGTAATGATCCATTGAACGAATGCGGCGTCTCTTTTCAAAATCAACTTAACACCTCCAAGACAATTCATTTGAAAAACAGCCATTATCTGCTTGCAGTATAAATACTTTACTTGCTAGCGTTTCTATAGGCTTAAATGCTGCTTCATCCGCTCGATTGCTTCTCGCAGTTGGGTTTCATCAACAGAAACCGCAAGCCTAAAATAGCCTTCTCCTCCAGGGCCGAAAGCACTTCCTGGTGTAATAATGACGCCTGTTTTTTCAAGAACAGCTGTTGCAAATGCTTTCGAAGTATAGCCAGCTGGCACTTTTGCCCAAACAAAGTATGTACTTTTTGGGGTCTCCTTCACTTCAATTCCGATGGAAGCAAGTGCTTCTGAAACTTCCTTTATTCGTTTGTAGTAGATGGCGTTATATTGATCAATGCATTCATATCCGCTCTTGAGCGCATGGGCAGCAGCTTTTTGGATCGGTGTAAATTGGCCTGTATCGGTATTGCTTTTATAAATAGATAGGGCTTGGATAATATCTTTATTGCCGACAATATAGCCGATGCGAAATCCAGTCATATTAAACGTTTTTGACAATGATCCAAGCTCCACCGCAATATCCTTAGCTCCATCGGCTTGCAAAATGCTTGGTGCTTGATAGCCATCGAAGGTTACCATGTTGTAGGCAGAATCGTTTGCAATCGCAATGCCATGGCTGCGGGCAAAATCGCATGCTTCTTGAAAAAAGGAAACATCCACAGCTGCAGTCGTAGGATTATTAGGATAATTAAGAAAAATAAGCTTAGACTGCGCGAGTATAGCTTGCGGTATTTCCGCAAAATCTGGCTTGTAGCCATGTTCCTCCACTAGAGGCAAACGATATTCATTTCCATTTGCTAAATATGTCGCCATTCGATAGACGGGATAGCTTGGATCTGGGATGATGACATAGTCGCCAGGATCAATTAACGAAGGAATAAGGTGAGCCACCCCTTCCTTGCAGCCAATGAGCGCTAATATTTCCGTTTCAGGATCAAGTACGACATCGAATTGTTTTTTGTAAAAATGCGCAATTGCTTCTCGATACTCCTGACAGCCGCGAAAATTTGGGTATTTAAAATTGTGATGATCTTGCAGCTCCTCTTTCAGTTTCTCAACAACATGGGCATGCGTCGGCAAATCAGGATCGCCCATACCTAAATCAATGACATGGACACCTGACTGCACCAACTTCTCTTTCATTTGTTTTATTTCTGCAAACATATAAGGCGGAATTTGTGACACTCTCTTTGATTGAAATTCCAACGTTTTTTCCTCCTTTTTTCACAAGTAAAACTAATATGTCGTTTTCGATCCTCCTTTCACGAACACACATTTTGTATGTTTGCATTTCATCTTAAAGTTTGTTTCAAAAAAAGTCAACACAATAAGAGTGTTTTTTCCAATATTTCACACATATTGTGTTAAACAGTTTATTTTGTCTCTCCTTTTCAGCTCTATTCATACCAGTGCTTTTTAGATAAGCTAGCTGTATGGCTGCGTTTTCAATACGCATTGTTTTTTACATACGTTTGTTTTTGTGCATCAGCCAATAAAGAAATGCAATAGTGACAATCATTTTTGTCTAAGCTATCTTATAAAGACAATAATGATTGCTGCTTCGTACAAAACAGGAACGGAGGTAAGCCATGAATATTGAAGAAGCTTTAAAAGTCGGAGAAATGAAAAATGCAACAATCATTGCCGGACACAAAGGGAAAACACGGGAAATCAATGCGGTAGAAGTAATGGAAGTGCCGGATATTAGCGAATGGCTTACAGAAGGAATTCTATTGGTGACAACCTTCTATTCCATTCGCAATAGTCCAGAAAAACAGATCGAAGTTTTTAAGGCATTGATTGAGGCAAAGGGAGCTGGTCTTGTTATTAAGATCGGCCGGTATATTCATCAGCTGCCGGAAGAAATATATGAACTAGCAGATGAATATAGCTTGCCTGTTATTTCCATACCAGTAGAAACATCATTTGTGAAAATCCTCACAGCTTTATTTGAAAAAATCTACGAGGAAAAATCGATTGGCGAACAGCGCCATTATCAATTGCTCTCATCTATGTTTGGCAAGGACAATATTGATTTAAATCAAGCAATGGAAGCTATTTCAAATTATACAAGCAGTCCGGTGTTTTTAGAGGATGCCAAATTTCGCTTGCTTGCTCATTCTGAAAAAGTCGTGAAGGATGAATGGCGAACAAAATTTATACTGCTTACGAGAGAAAAGCTCACCCCTTTGCACGAAGCATTAAAAAAGAAAATCGCTGACGGTGCAACTGTTGTGTTTTTAAATGAAAAACCGCTTCATCCTAGATTAATCTTACCTATTTACCATGAACATCATTTACTCGCTTATTTACACATTTTAACGGAGGATACGAAGCTGTTAAAACGGGAATATGAATCCGTCTTTTTGCAAATTTGCGAGCAAATCAAGCTTATCCTTACGAGAAATCAAGGTGCATTACAGTTTCGGAAAGCAAAAGAGTATGAATTTTTCCACAGTATTCTTGAGCAAGCTATTTCGATAGAAGTCATGACAAAGCAGGCAAAAGTGCTGCGCATCGATTTGGAAAAAAAACACGGCTTCTTTGTCATTAATTTTCATGATTATTTAGAAATGTTCGAGTCTACTGATCACATGATTGATATAAGAAATATTGCTTATCAGCACGCATACAAAATAATCGAACTTTATTTGGATCATTATCTATCGTTTTATCGCCATGGAAATCTGTTCGTGTTCTTTTCAGTTGTAGACAAGGAACTGCCGAACATGATCACGATCATTGAAAAGATAACGGAGCAATTATCGAACAAGCTTTCTTTTCCTTTTTTTGCAGGGATCAGTCACATCCATTCCGAGTTGCCAGATTTAAAAATTGCCTTTAAGGAAGCTTCTTTTGCCTTACAAATTGGGAAAGATCTAAAAAGCAAGAAACAAATTGCCTTATATGAAGATCTCGGTGTGTACCGCTACTTAATGAAATTAAAAGATGACGAGGAGCTTTTGGAGTATACAACATCGCTGTTAAATCCGCTTCTCCAGCATGATGCTGATCAGCATCAACGGCATTTATACAAGACGCTAAAGACATTTCTACAGGAAAATGGGAATCAAAAAAGAACAGCTGAAAAGCTATTTATCCATCGAAGAACATTAAAATACCGACTAGATAAAATGGAAGAGATGATGAATTTAGACTTGCAAGATAGTGATACACGATTATTAATTGGCATTGCAATGAAACTGTATGATTTAAACAATCCTTAAAGTTGCAACAACTGTTTTCCGAGGTGACTTTTAGTCACCTTCTTTATTTCCTCAAGAAACAAATATCTCCCATGGATATACAAAGTGGGTAATGAAAGCTTCATATTTTTACCCCTTTTGTGCATATACATACTTTTTCTAAAATTTATAATATATCAAAAAGGGGTTGACCGAAAGTGAAGGTTGGCATTATTCGCGTTTTTACAACAGAAGACCCACATATCCTTTATGAACACGGCAGGTTGATGAAAGAAAACCATGGCATCGAAACGATCACAAGATGTATTGATGATCAACCAAACGGCATTTACGATGCTGCATCCGAACAGCAAGCCATCCCTAAAATTGTCGCACTCGCTAAAAAGATGGAAATAGAGGATGGCGTTTCTATTATCACAATTAGCTGTGCGGCCGACCCTGCATTAGAAGAATGCAGAAAAGCGGTAGCGATTCCTGTATTAGGAGCAGGAAGCTGCGGTGCATTAACAGCTTTAATGATGAGTGGACAAGTTGGGGTACTCGGCATTACACAAGATGCACCGAAAGCGATAGCAAACTATTTAGGTGACAAAATGATCAAGCATCTTACACCAAAAGGCGTTTCTAAAACGACCGATTTATTAACAGAACAAGCTGCGGAAAATGCAGTTGCAGCTGCCAAAGAACTTCTCGATGCAGGTGCAACATCTATTTTATATGCGTGTACAGGGTTTTCAACAATTGGTTTATCTAAGACGTTAAGCCAACATGTCAACGTCCCGATTATTGATCTCGTTGATGCTCAAGCGCTTGCGGCTATAACGATGATGAGGGGGAAAGCGTATGAACCAAAAAACATTTGATTTTTCTTTTGTTATTTTTTCCATCCTTGTTGCGGTGCTTGGCGCCATTATTGGAATGCAAATTATCACAACATTAGGAATTACGCCAAATACTTCGATTATTGGGGCTTTAATTGCAATTGTCATCGCTAAAATCCCAATGCAAATGTTTTACAAGTATAAATCGATTGATAACCAAAACTTAGTTCAAACAACGATATCTGCTGCCACATTCGGTGCTGCGAACAGCTTGTTGATTCCCATTGGGATTCCTTTCGTATTAGGCAGATCAGATTTAATCATCCCTATGCTAATTGGTTCTGGGGTTGCACTTATTATTGATGCGCTTATCCTTTATAAAGTGTTTGATTCGAAGCTGTTTGGGGCTGATGAGACTTGGCCGCCAGGTGTCGCCACTGCCGAAGCATTAAAAGCAGGCGATCAAGGAGGAGCAAGGGCGAAGTTTCTCGGATTCGGTATATTAGGCGGGTTGGTTGGCTCGTGGGCTGGCATCCCAATGTCGGCTTTTGGTGTTGCATTTATTGGTAATATATGGGCATTATCCATGTTTGGCGTTGGATTGTTAATTAAAGGCTACGCAGAACCAATGTTCAATATTAACTTAGATAGCTACTATATTCCGCACGGCATGATGATTGGAGCCGGAATGATTGCGCTTATTCAATTCATTTTAGCGATGAGAAAAAAAGACAATGGTCAAACAGATGAAAGTAAACAAAACCATGTTTATACAAGAACAGATAAAGATGTAAGGCAAGGCTTCGGGCTCGGTTTCGCAGCTTACGTTGGAGGAGCAGTGTTATTAGCGCTTCTCGGCGGCTTAATGTCGGAATTATCATTTGGCAAGCTGATTCTATTTATCCTATTTGCAGCCTTTGCCGCTTTAGCTTCGGAAATTATTGTCGGAATTGCCGCCATGCATTCTGGTTGGTTCCCTGCATTTGCCGTTACACTTATTTCATTGATTATTGGCATGATGCTTGGATTTCCGCCGCTGGCCCTTGCACTATTAGTCGGCTACACCGCTGCAACAGGGCCAGCATTCGCCGACCTTGGCTATGACTTTAAAAGCGGCGTCTTGATTAGACAAGCCAATACAGAAATGGAGCTTTACGGCAGAAAAATGCAGCTGATTAGTGCTATGATCGGCTTTGTCGTTGCCATTGTAATGGTAGCTGCTTTCCATCACGTCTTTTTCGCAAAAGATTTAGTGCCGCCTGTTGATAGAGTGTATGCTACAACAATCGAAGCAGGTTTATCAGGAAATACGGCAAAAATGCTATTCCTATGGGCGATCCCAGGTGCTCTTATTCAGCTAATCGGCGGCTCAAAGCGGCAAATGGGAATTTTACTCGCAACGGGGCTGTTGATTTTCAACCCACTAGCCGGATGGGCAGTGATCGTCGGCTTAATTATCCGTGTCGTCGTCTTAAAAGTACGAGGACCAGAAGCAGAAAATACGATGTACACAACAGCAGCAGGCTTTATTGCTGGAGATGCTTTATATAGCTTCTTTACATCGATCTGGAAAGCAAGATAAGTAATTCCTGTCTATAAGACCTTCCCTCTAGAGAGGGAGCATTGGCTGAAGCATCCATGCTCCCCGCTAGCAAAAAATAACGAAGTGGTGATGCATCATGACAGTAATAACACTAGATGAACAAACTGTTCAAGAAGCAGTGTATGGCGGTGCCATCCTTGGTGGAGGCGGCGGCGGCTGGATAAAGGATGGATTGAGCAAAGGAAAGCTCGCCTTAGAAGTCGGAGCCCCTACCCTCAAAACAGTCGATGCTTGCAGCGATAATGATATCGCCGCCTGCGTCGCCTTAGTCGGGGCGCCGGCAGCGAAAGAGCAATATGTAGATGCAAGCCAATTGTTCTCAACAGTAGAGCTGCTGGACAAAAATTACCCTGGCAGAATCTCGGGTTTGATCACAAATGAAAATGGAGCTTCAACGACGATCAACGGCTGGCTGCAATCAGCATTAACCGGCCTCCCGGTCATCGATGCTCCCTGCAATGGACGAGCGCACCCTACTGCTTCAATGGGTTCGCTGAACTTAACAGAACTGCCTGACTATGTTTCCTATCAAGCAGCAGCGGGCGGGAAAGGGATGCGAAGCATCGAAGCTTTTGTCAGCGGTCATATCAACTATACGTCCAATGTCATCCGATCGCTTTCTGTTGAAGCAGGCGGCATGGTCGGTGTTGCCCGTAATCCAATTTCGATCCGCTATTTAAAAGAACACGCAGCTGTTGGCGGAATCCAACAAGCGATTGCGTTGGGAAAAGCATATTTAAAAGAGAAAGAAGCGATCAATCGCATTGAAGTTGTTGCTGAAAAGCTGCAAGGAAGAATCATCAAAGTAGGCACTGTCCAGCACTGTACCATTGTGACCGAAGGCGGTTTTGATACTGGGACTGTCTATGTCGATGATTTAGAGCTCACTTTTTGGAATGAATATATGACTGCGGAATGGAATGGTGAACGAAAAGCAACGTTTCCTGACCTCATCATGACATTTGATGCTGAAACAGGTATGCCGCTCGTAAGCGCTGAAATCACCAAAAATAGAAAAGTGGCTGTGCTTGCTGTTCCTAAAGAATCGCTCCTATTGAGCGCAACGATGTCCAATCCGAAACTGCTTAAAACAATTGAAACCATCGTAAAAAAACAAATTGTGTACTAACAAAATAACGAACATCTTAGATAGAGAGGAAGATTGTTATGTCATTAAAACATACATTACAAACAATAGATTTAATAGACGATGCCCATGTGAACGGTGAAAAAGTAGTCGCCTTATTTCAAAACTACGAACACGTCGAGGCTTCCTCTGAAACAGTCAAAGGAGAAAAAGGCAGTACAGATTTTATTAAAATAATCATTAAAGGGAAAAACGGGAAATCCGTCAATGGTGACGCCCCAACGTTTGGCATTATTGGCCGTTTGGGAGGAATCGGGGCGCGTCCAAGCCGCATTGGGATGGTATCAGATGCTGATGGAGCCGTTGCTGCCATTGCTGCTGCATTGAAATTAGCGGACATGTCTACAAAAGGAGATCGCCTTGCAGGAGATGTGGCAATTACAACTCACATCTGTCCACATGCACCGACAGAACCACACGAACCTGTTGACTTCATGGGCTCTCCAGTTGATATTTTAACGATGAACAAATATGAAGTTTTGCCAGAAATGGATGCAGTTATTTCGATCGATACAACGAAAGGAAATCGCGTCATTAATCATAAAGGGATCGCCATCTCCCCTACTGTAAAGGAAGGCTATATTTTACGTATTAGTGATGATCTCGTTCGCATCAAAGAAATGGTTTCAGGCCAATTAGCAGTAACGTTTCCAATTACGACCCAAGATATTACGCCATACGGGAACAATGTCTACCACATTAACAGTATTCTTCAGCCAGCAGTTGCAACCGATGTGCCTGTCGTTGGTTTAGCGATTACAGCGGAATCGGCAGTACCTGGATGTGGAACAGGCGCAAGCCATGAAACAGATATTGCATTAGCAGCGCGATATGTCGTAGAAGCTGCCAAAGAATATACAGCAGGAAAAGCAAGCTTTTACGATGAAGCTGAATTTGCCACTTTAACTAAATTGTACGGCTCCATGAAAGTTTTACAAACGTTAGGGAAGGAATAATAATCGATGCAAACGAAAGTGGGACTTATTACGATCGGGCAATCTCCACGAGTCGATATGACACCTGAAATGCAGGCGATTCTCGGAAACGATATCCAGATTGTCGAGGCAGGCGCATTGGACGACTTAACAAGAGAAGAAATCGCAGCACTCGCTCCTCAACAAGAAGAAGCAACCTATGTCTCAAGATTAACAACGGGCGAGTCTGTTAAACTCTCAAAAAAGCTCGTTACGCAAAGACTACAAGAAAAAATAACCGAAATCGAGCCGCAAGTTACTAGCATCATCATTGCGTGCACAGGCAACTTCCCTTCTTTTCAACATGAAAAATTAATCCTGTATCCTGACCGGATTTTACGTGCTGTCGTCAATGGATTAATCGACAAACAAACGTTAGGGATTATCGTCCCTTTACCTGAACAAAAAGAAACTTTGAAGCAAAAGTGGGATGGGATCACCGTTCTTGTCGAAAGCGCCTCTCCTTATGCAGATGATGATTTTATCGCTCCTGCCGAAACATTGCGAAAAGCAGGCGCTAGTATGATTGTACTAGATTGTATGGGTTATACGGAGGAGCATCGAAAAATCGTTCAAGAAGCAAGCAATCTGCCCGTTATTCTATCACGCAGTATTGTTGCGAGGGTTGCAGCAGAACTCGCATAAAAGCGGAAAGACGTTATCCTAAAATTCAGCAGGACATGCTATCAATTGCGTTATAAGCCGGGGTGTATGACTTATAAGCCTATTATTAAACAGGGGAGGAAACTTTCTCCCCACCTTTTTATTTAGGACTTATAAAAAAACACCTATCACTTTTTTTCAACCATGCTCATTTACTCGAAAGGTCGGTGAACGGCTATGAGAATCTTTGCTTTGCTTGTGCTCAGTTTGCTATGGGGATCAACATTTTTGTGGACCAAAATATTATTAGTCGATTTCCACCCGTTCGCCATCGTTTTTTATCGATGTTTATTCGGTTTAATCATGCTTTTGCCTATTATTTTTATGAAAGGCTTGCAAAAGCAATTAATACCGACAAAATCACTTATATTTACCGCTGCTCTCGGAGCCGCGATCCCATGGACGCTGATGACATACAGTCAACAATATTTAGATACAACAATTAGCGGCATCATCAACGCCCTTAGTCCTATTTTGACCATTATTCTATCTGTCCTGCTATTTAAAAAACAGGCGAACTTCTCCGAATGGATAAGTGTAGGAATAGGCTTTAGTGGTATGATGATGATTTTTCTGTTTCAGCAGCACTTTGAGGCTTCTAATCAAATAGTAGGCACGGTTATTCTTCTATGCGCAGCAGCCTGCTATTCGTTGACTTCCTTATTAACGGACAAATATCATCAAGCTGTTTCACCTTACATATTAGCGGTTTGGACGTTAACGATCGCTGTCGTCATATGCGGGCTGCTTGCATTCATTGTGCAGCCAGATCATATTGTTCACGTCCTCTCGCCTGTTCATCTCCTTATTTTCGTTATTTTTGGTATGCTAAGTTCAGGTATTGGCTATGTATTATTTTATTATCTTGTCCATGAAGGCGGTCCCGTCTTCGCAGTCTTTGTCACTTTCCTCATGCCATGCGTTACTTTCTTATTAGGCGCTGTCATTTTAGATGAAGTGATTACATGGAATATGGGCGCTGGACTAGTTCTCGTGTTAACAAGTATCATGTTTTTAACAAAAGGAAAACAGAAAAGGAGCTGGAAACATGTTAAAAAGCATTATCAAAAATCTATTTGATCATAATTTATATGCTGCCCAAGACGATCACATCCTTGTCGTCGCTGACTTCGAAAAAGAAACACTAGCACGAAACGTTTATCAAGCGATCATTGATAATCACTATTCCGCGGAATTCATTATCATGGAAACACGGTCAAAATCAGGTGAAGAACCGCCGGCAAGCGTCGTCGCTGCCATGGAGCAAGTTACAATCTGCCTTTGCATCACAGAACATTCCTTAACCCATACATTAGCGCGCAAAGCTGCCAGTGCTAAAGGCGTAAAAGTAATCACAATGCCCGGCGTTACAGAAGACATGTTCACCGAAGGCGCATTAAAAGCAGACTATCGACAAGTCAAACAACTTACGAATGAAGTAACAAACATATTAGATGCAGGGAAAAGCGTCACGATCAAAACAGGCGAAAACGGAGAATATGAACTAACAATCGACGTCGAAGGCCAAAACGGCATCAGCAGTACAGGCGTATTTGAACAGAAAGGCGACTCCGGCAACCTCCCTTCCGGCGAAAGCTACATCGCCCCTGTAAAAGGAAAAGCAAACGGCAAAATCTTAATCGACGGCTCCATCGCCGGCATCGGCAAACTCTCAATGCCGATTATATTAACCGTTGAAGACGGACGCCTCACTGAAGCAGAAGGCAATACGGGCGAACAATTACTCGCTATCTTAGGAACTGGCGATGGCCGCTTCCTCGGAGAACTAGGAATCGGCACAAACCATACCGCCCGCGTCACCGGCAACATCCTTGAAGACGAAAAAGCATACGGAACCGTCCACGTTGCCTTCGGTACCAATATCACCTTTGGCGGAACGATCAATGCCGGTGTCCACATCGACTGCGTAACACTAAAACCACAACTCGCAATCGATGGAAAAATCATCGTTGAGAATGGACAAGTTTCTGTTGTATAACAAGTGAAGGAAGAAAATGAAACTGGAACAGAGCTCGATCTTACGGTCTTTTGACAGGTGGATTGGCTCTGTTTTTGTTTTGGGAGTAAAAGTCGGTAAGGATGAGAAAAAGACTAAGAAAGAAAATCCCAAAAAAGAATTACTTAAGAATAGGTCGCTATTACGAAACAAAAAAATCTATTAGTTTAACAAAATGTTCAATGTGTTAAACTAATAAACATTCAAACTCAATAGCCAATCCCTTTTACTACCAAGGGGTTGGCTATTTTTAATGTACCCGACATGGGCTAAATCTTGGTGGTGATAATCGACTTGCATTATTCACTTTCATTTTTAATTTTTAAAAAATTGATTTAATAAAAATCATGTCACAAAACAGCTCTTTGAACTGTTATAAGGGTACAGTTGACTGATAAAGTGAAACTTCCATCAGTGGGGGTTTTCTCTCATCCCCCACTGATGGGAAGTAGAACAAAGGCTAAGGACGCAACGTCCTCGAAAAAGGAAACCGCTTTTTCTTCGTGCGATGTATCACTGCCGAAGCTTTCCTTGTCCTGTTGCAACGCCTTTGTGACCGACATCCCTGTCGGCCCGAACCAATCGGACATTTGACTTTCAGTTATCCCCCACCTAGACTTCTCGATTACTCTAACTCCCCGAGGTGGGGGTCTTACTGCCAGTTAGATGTGGGATAAATAATAGGAGGTGAGACTATGGAAGAAATAGGCATTGGGAAAAGGTTTGTTAATGGCGGAGAAGATGAACTGGAAGAGGTAATCAATCTCTATGGTGAAAAACTCCTTCGCTATGCAACGGCAATTCTATGTGATTATCATGAAGCAGAAAATATTGTACAAGAAGTCTTTCTCTCAGCCTATCAAAATCGGAATACTTTTGATGGCAATAACCTCTCCTCATGGTTTTACAAAATTACATATAATCGCTGTTTAAATCAGCTTAAAAAGCGTAAGATCCTATATTTTCATGAAATTCGTAGTGAAATTTTACCAGAAGTTTTACCAGAGAAAGATAAAGGTTTAAGTGATGAGACGCTTCGTGCCTTACAGAAGCTTAAACCAAAGGAGCGTGCCTTGTTATATGGGCGGATAATGGATACGCGGAGTTACGAGGAACTATCTCAGCTTACAGGAAGTTCCCCCGCTGCTTTACGGAAGCAATACCAGAGGGCTAAAGATAAATTGGTTAAATATCTAAATTTCGAATATTGTAGAAAGGAGTCTAAATATGAGCAAATTTGATATGGAAGAACAAAATATCTATGATATGCTTTCTAAAATCACTGTTGATTCAAGTACACTTACAGAACAGGTTAAAAGCAGATTGCATGAGGAAAGTCCGCATATACCTGCTAAACAGCATAGACGATGGGCAAAGCCAACGGTTGCAGTTATCGTGATGTCGTTCATGTTAGTTGTTAGTGTAACTGCTGCAGCTATAGGAAATTTCGATTGGTTTATAGAGAGATTTAATCCTTCTTTTGGTAATATTATTGAGCCAGTTGAAGCCCATAGTGAAGACAAAGGAATCCGAATGGAGGTTATAGGTGCACAGAAATATAATAATCGGGCAATTATTTACCTATCTCTTCAGGATATAACAGGTCAAAACAGGTTGACGGAACAGACTGATTTTAAAGACGGATTCGGTGTGAAAGTGCATTCAGGAACAAAAGAGGGGGCCAGAGGTGAAGACGAGGCTTCAGTGGCCAGCATGTCATGGAAACAAAAAATGCTTTATTTTGATAAAGATACGAATACCATTTATTATGAGTTTAATATAACGGCTGATCCAGACTCACCATTAGCAGATCCGTTGGAGCTTGGCAGTTTCCTTATATCTTTTGACAGAAAAGAATATGCAGACGAACCCATTTCCGTATCCCTTACAGGAATTGAAGGAGTAGAAACGATACCTGTTAAGAAAGAACAGATTTGGATGTGGGGAGGCACCAATAGGCCAGATGATCTAAATCCATTAACAGAGATACTTACGCCAGGGAATTATGCTGATATGCCTCACGGTGAAAAAGATCAATGGGTTTCAGCTATAGGTATAATTGATGGAAAATTGCATGTGCAGATAGGCCAAGTTTTTAATAAAGAGTTTGGCCCTAGTGATGCCGCGCTTTCTCTAAAGGGTCCAGACGGTAATTTCGTATCTCACGATTATAGTTTGGCATTCCTCAGTGATGGGGAAAATAGCATACTTGATCATGAAAATATCGATTATGATGATGTTCTATATAAATATGAAGAAAGCGTATTTTCTGTAAACCTTGAAGATCTTAGTAAATATACCCTTCATTATACTGGTTCGGTTTCTTCTGGGGTTGAAGGCAACTGGAAGGTGGCGGCAAATTTAAGTGATACAACGTCCAATTTGCGTACTTGGAAAAATGAGGTTTCCGTTGAAGGTCATTTATTTGAATATATAACCCTCAGTCCTTTAGGATTACAAGTAATCGGTACCTATAAAGGAGAGAATTGCATGGTCGATGATATGTTACTTGAAGTTGAAACTGTAGACGGTATTATCCCATTGGAAGGTGGTGGAGGAAGCCGAAACTCTGATGAACATACCTTTGAATCAAGTTGGGATACGAAAGAACCTCTAGATGTTACCAAAGTTACAGCTATCATTATTAATGGCACTCGAATACCGATTAAATAACAAGATGATTAAAATAAAATTAGGGATATATTTT
The DNA here is from genome assembly GCF_030812995.1 of Bacillus chungangensis. Classification (GTDB taxonomy): domain Bacteria; phylum Bacillota; class Bacilli; order Bacillales; family Bacillaceae_C; genus Bacillus_CF; species Bacillus_CF chungangensis. The sequence continues at coordinate 23,884 of NZ_JAUSTT010000034.1, forward strand.
TTATACAGACAGAATACTTCTACTATAAGACCTAGAATGATTAAAGACTAAAAAACCCAAGCAGGAGTATGTTGTAGAATATTGGAATTGATTACGTATGTGATAAAGAAAGTGATCATGGAAGGAGTGAAGTACGAACATTGAATTATTTTATTAGTTTAGTTACAGCAATCTTTCTTACAAGTCTTGCTTATTATTTAGGAGATTTGTTCCTAACGAATGGATTATTAGCGTGGCATCCTCTTGTTATTGGAGCTAGTGTCGTTATTTTAGGTGCGATTATAGAAAAGTTACATTCACCGATGTGGCTTATCATCCTTACTCCATTCCCAGTTGGCATGGTACTGTTATTTTTGTTTTTAAATGTAAACTTGAGTCATTGGTTTTTTACTTATGCTTTAACGTTAGTCGTTTATGTTATTTTACATGTAGCAGCGAGTTCTCTATTTCGTTTCCACTCTCTGATCCCGGCATGGAAACTTTCAACAAAAGCTTCATAATTATTCGACAAAAAAGCAGGGTTTTTAAGGATAACCCTGCTTTTTAAGATGGCCATGGAAACATATTTTGCGATACTTGCTGCGAAGCTTTCAATTGAATGAAGAGCAACACTCCTCCTAATGAAGAGCCTAAGATTAGAGAAAATGACTTCGGTTTTACCGAAGTCATTTACTTATTGTTTAAAAAAGTATTCCATGATCACATACAACGATAGTATTCGGTTTCACATCAAAGTTTGAAAAAGAATCAACTTCTTTTATATCTCCAAATACAAAGGTTCCCGCTTTAGATTGTGAAATGGTGCCTATATTCTGTATCACAAACTTTTAATCCCTTTTGAATGTAAGCTTGTGCATCTTTTATATTCCCCAATTTAAAATGCTCTCTCGCCAATAAAAACATTGTTTTATAATCTTTTTCTTTATCTTCGCAAGAATCAGATAGATATTTAATTTCTAATTCAGAAAGACCTTTATTAGAATATAGCAATCCTAATAGTTATATAAGCGAAAAACAATATTATATAACATCAATTTCTAATTGACAGCCGTGAAATAATTAAGTAACATAAATGCTATAAGTTTAACAAGTTATACTTGTTGCACAAAAGGAGAGAGTAGGTAATTTATATGACTAAAAGAGTACCCAACATTGGTCCTGTTTCTATAAATAAACGTTCCATTGCTCCTGACCTAGCAAGAGGTTTTATGCTATTACTCATTGTTCTTGCACATGCACCTATTTTAATGTTTAACCAAGAATCCTTAGTGATGAATAGACCAGAAGGATTAAATATGATGGATAACATTATCAATTTTCTCGGAATATTGTTTGTAGATAATCGTGCTAGAGTTTTGTTTGCTTTTTTATTTGGTTACGGTTTAAGTATGGTCGTTGAAAACCAGATAAAAAAATCAATTCCAAACAAAGAAATAAAACGTTCACTAATACGTCGTGCATTAACTCTAATGTTATTTGGTTTTGTTCTTAATATTTTTATTGGTGGCCAAGATATACTATCTATATATGGTTCTTCCACTATTCTAATTGGATGGGTTTTACTCAAGTCAAACCAAGTTTTAACGAGAACTATTCTTATAATCTTTAGTGTATACCTAATTATTGTGCCATTCATGAATATCATGATGGCGATGGCAATAGGTATTGGGTTTCCAACGATTTCTCCTGATATAACATATTTAACTCAAATGAAGGAAAGTCTTATTAAATACCCAGGAACCTTTATGATGCATGTAGCCACACCAATCCTGTTACCAATATTAATTGGAATTTGGGCTTCACGAAAAGAATTAATGATCAAACCCCAACATCACCAAAGGCTTTTAATACGAACTGCAATAATTGGTATGGTTATCTCTATAATAGGTGCTCTTCCATTAACATTAGTGGGTGTTTCACTATGGCAACCTACATCAATTATGGAAGGCTTACTTTCAACTTTACACCTTTTTACTGGTATAGCAGGTGGGTTAGCGTATGCGGCTATGTTTGGCATTATTGGTATTTATGTAAATGATGGAAATATGAATTTCCTGACATATTCTATGACTGCACTAGGAAAAAGATCACTTACGTTCTTTATGTTTAATGAAGCAATACTCGTTATACTATTTTCGCCTGTAGCAATTGGATTAGGGGGTTCCTCATCTGTTACAAGTACTGCAATAATCTCTATTTTAATCTGGATTTTATCTTTAGGACTAGCAACAATTCTGGAAAATAGCGGGAAAAGGGGTCCCCTTGACAATTTATTCCGTCAAATTATATATAGGAAAAATTGATACCAATGATTTCGCGATTGAAAAGGTCGACAAATAAGCATACATAATGCCACTTTTTTCCGACTCGGACGTATGTTAAATGGCTGACGATAACAAAATGCTCGTCTTGCTTAGATTTGACGTTGCAATTCGTTCTTCTGACAATACGCCTTCATGAATATGATCTATAGATCCCCTTTAAGAATTAGCTCCAGCCTGTGCGTTAACAGCTGTTTGTTTATCTGACTGCAAGCCGAGTCCTAGAAACAAACAAACTAAAAAGACAAGCGCTCCAAAACCATATGCAGTTGCATAGCCTCCTGCATATTCAATAAGCCAGCCGGCCAATCCAGGACCTAACATTTGCCCGATCGCATAGAAGATAGAGATAAAGCCGATCGCCATGGAGACATATTTTGGCGACACTTGCTGCGAAGCTTTCACTTGAATTAAGAGTAGCACTCCTCCTAATGAAGAGCCCCAGATGATTGCCGATAGGATAAATCCTGTGACGTTCCCGAATATAATCGGAATGATATCTCCAATAACAGATAACAATAGCGCCGCAATCAATGCCTTTTTTGCTCCAATGCGGTCAGAGACCATTCCCCATACTGGTCCGCCGCAAATCGAAAAGATACCAGCAACCGCATAAACGGTTCCAGCTAAAGCACTGGAAATACCATTAGAAATCATATAGCTTGTTTGATAAATGTTTGGGATTAAGTACACTATACCTACAGCAAAATAAAGCCATGCGATCAAATATAACGTTTTGTTTTTCCATACTGACGTCTTTTCTTTTTTATGATGATCAGAGCTTTCATGAGGATCAACCAAAGCGACGAGTGCTAGTAAAAGAACTGCTAGCGTGATCAGAGAAAAAAGCAGCCAAACTGCCCGCCAGCTATATGCTGGAAATTGTTGAATCATGAAAGGGACGAAAAAGCCGCTTAAAAGCATGCCAATTCCTGCTCCACTTAATAAAAGCCCCATCACTGTCCCCTTTTTATCCGGAAACCAGCTGATGGCAATAGACATTAAAGGCGTGTAAACCAAGGCACTGCCGCCCCCTGCAAATAGCATACAGAACGCCGCCCACCAAAACGAAGGTACGAAGACAAGCCCAAATAACCCAACGAAAACGAACAAACCACCAATAAGCAAAACCCTCTTCGCTCCTAAACGCAAAGTGAAAACACCAGACATTCCTACTGTCAACAAATAACCAAGAAATAAAATCGTCCCTAATAATCCTGACTTTGATGTAGAAAGAGACAATCCTTCCTGCATAAAAGGAAGCACGATTCCATATGCCATTCGAGCAAAACCAGTCGTGGTAATAATAAGAAACATGCCAGTTAAAATAAACAAACCAAAATGCTGCGTTTTTGCAGATTGTGCCTGCACTTTCATTCCCCTTTCTGCTTTTTATTTTATGAACTGCACCGTTCACCTATATTTTTTAGTTAGAGCAACGTCATTTCACTTAAAAGACATGATACCCTCTCTCTTCCTTTTCTTACTACCAGTAGACGGATAGATTAACGCCTTGACGGATTTTTTCTCAATAAAAAAACGCCAAGACCTTGATCTTGACGTGGTAAACGAATTTATTTGAACAGCATGGGAATCTGGTTTTTAAAAAATGTAAACTGTAATCAAGAAAGTTTCCAATCCCTCATAGACCAATACAAACACGAACGTATTTAATGCTCATATTGGTGTTCAATTTTTTTGCTTTAAAAAATCGTCGATCTCAGATTTTTGACACTATAGAAGATCGACAAAAGTTTAAATTAATTCATTATTTTACGTATTTCTTCCAGGTGAGTGGATTTAGTATATGGTGCACACAAGCTTGATTGAAGGAATCAGAATCACATATTCTTATTTCCTCAATTTAAATACAATAAAGTCACTCTTTCTAAAATCCTCTCTAAATGAAGGGTATTTGCTTAGCATGTCTTCTGAGGGCTTTGGTTCAACCAACTCTTCTATCATAAAGCCTGCTTCTGTTATTGCGCTGAAATAGCTTGTGAGTGTGCGATGGAAAAAGAGTAATTTATTTGGCTGTTCTGGGGGTAATGCCTGTTCATAAACACCTTCATGATGATATTTGTCTACTTTCCAATGTAGTCTTTCACCATCTTTTGTTCTTTCCCAACCACTCTCTGGTGTGATAAAACAAGGATGTAAAATGGAGAAAATAAAATAGCCGCCATCAACTAATAGACGGTGCATCTCTTTAATGGCTTGTTGATAATTTTCGAGGTCTTGGATGACCATATTCGAAATGATAAGGTCGAAGCTTTTCTCATCTAGAAAATGAAGGTTGTCACAACTCCCATATTCATACTGAATCCTTGCATCTTCTGGTGTTCTTTCTTTAGCCAATTCCAGCATTTTTTTAGAATAATCAACTGCTACGACTGACGCTCCAGACTTGGCTAACATTCTGCTTAAATATCCTTCTCCACATCCAGCATCTAAAATGTGTTTTTGTTGTACTGAACCGATTAGTTTGAATAAGGTCGGATTTAGTACCACTTCCCTATGAAGGTCGCCTTGATCGCCATATCCTGCTGTAAATGTTTCTGCATGCATCTCCCATCTTTTAATTGCTTCTTCCCCTAGTACGTTTTTCATTTACATGCCACCTGCCTTTTTTAAATCTTTCCTTTATATTCGTTATTTCACCATTGAATTCCTTTTACAGGGATTTCATGTTAAGATAAAAAAATCAATTTTATGAAAAATTCGAAAAGTCACGAGGAGGAATGAATAATGAAACATCACGCATTGCAATTATATGACTACCATGTCTGGGCAAACACAAAAATATGTCAGCATCTTAAAACGTTGCCGCAAAGCATATACGAACAAGAAATGCAAAATGTCTTCCCTTCTATTTCTAAAACATTGGCACATATATACATAACGGATGCCGTTTGGTTAAGTACGATGCGTGAAAGTAGCTTCAAACAGACAAGGGATATGGCAAAACAGCTGTCTAGCGAGCTGGAAGGAAAAAGCCTTGAGGAGACAGAAGTAATGTTTCTCGGATTGACCCCAGAGTATACAGCGTTTTTTGCTCATCAAGTAGATTTAGATCAATCAATCAGCCTTTAAAAACAATAAACAAATGTGTTGCATAATACACAGTTGTATTTTGCCCATCCCCCGAAAAGGTATATTAAGAAAAAATTACAGCATTAAAAAATCGATTCCATTTACGTTAAGGAACCGATTTTTAAAATTTGTCTTATTAAGCTAACACCCCGCATTGTAAGCCAATCACTTCACAATGTAATGGTGCTTTACTTTGTTATACTCCAATCTATTTACTCAATTTTTTTCGGGTACAATATTTAAAATAATTAAATATACTTTATCATTATTAAATTCACCCACATAGACGACTTGATGAATTTCCAGTGCTTCCCCTTTTTTAAGTGTGTAAGGTTCTTTTATTACGTCTGCAAGACGTTTTTCAAAGGAGAAATCGCTATAATAATTCCGAATTGTCCATTCAACAATAATCTGGTTTTGTAAACGCATATGAATTATTCTACACTCCTTTTATATACAGAGTGGATGGTGAGTTGTTTCAACACCATCAATTTTTAATACACGATGCCATTGAGTACTAACATAATCACGGCTTACCGACTGAGATATAGAGCTTTTATATTGCTTATGATAATATGTTGATGTAGAATTATCTCCTTCTCTTCTAGAAAACTTATCATCATAATCTCTTATCGTATATATTCTTAAACTTTTCACTCCTACATCCTTAGCATATCTGGTTCTGCTACAAGTAGAGGAAGCGCCTTTTTCATATTTATGTCTATCATAAGCATGTGTATTTACAAATTGAGATGAAGTCATTCCACCATTTAATTTATATGGTACATCAGCTGCCATTGTTGTGAATTTCCCCATATCCTTCTGTTCAATAGATGTTTGTATCTCTTCTAGTTGTTTATCTGAGAAAACGTTTTTTTCCTTCGCAGAAGAAATAGTTCCAACATCACCCAAAGTAACGATTAAGTCTACACTTTGTTCAACACCATCTGAGTCCTTCCAATGATATGTAACTTCGTTATCTCCGACTTCTAAAAAGTCTTGCATTAAATCAAGTTTGTATAAAGCTATTTTTTCCTTTGCGTCAATCTGGTTATATGAAGCAAGAACCTCTGAAAAATTACCGAACAATAGTATCGCTGATAAAAATGTTAAAAATCCCAAACTTATTTTTTTCCTAATAGCTAAATTGCTCTCCTTTCCATTACTTTAACTATCCCTGTCTTTTTCAGCATTTACTTCCAGATACTGATGTTGAATCTACGAGCCAACCATATTCCCATAATTGTTGTGGTTGCTTACGATTGTTTTAGTCTATTGAAATAGGCTGTGATGGTATTGCTTCTTCTGTAGGATGTGAAGGTGTAACTTCTGTAGGTTGTGATGGTGTGTTCGCAGAGCTGATAGAAGGCGTGTTAAAAACAGCAATACTAACGCTAAATTACCTAATAATTTTTGAAACAACTTTTTTTAATTGTAATCTTCTCTTTTCTAATGATATTTGAACAACTATAAACATTATACATTAAATATTCAAAATATACATTACATTTTAAAAAAGGTTACTTAAGTTCTATATTTCTTTTAACTAGTGGTTTACTTTTCACAATTGAACGTTTATCGAGCTATGTTTATTGGTTTTCACAAATAACTACAAGGCAGTATTCAGCTAATCTATAAATTAGCTAAAAAGGCGGGAAAGGAGCAAAATCAATTTTGGTGAATGATGCTTAAGAAAAGTTTTTTCTGAAAAGAATTTGCTGTGATGCAACAAGATAGAAAGTCTCTACAAATAAGAAAATGACTTCGTTTACCGAAGCCATTTTCTTACTAATTATATATGCATTCCGTGATCGAATCCAATATAAATGTTACCAGTTTTGTATTCAGTGTATGCCATATTAAAAGAAGCTTCTTTTGCGTCTACTCCAAAAACCAAAGCACCTATAGCTACGAATCCTACTAGCATTAATTTTACCTTTTTCATCGTTTTAATTTCCCCCATTCTAATAATTTTTCCCCTGCTTTATAGCTAAGGATAAAGTATTCACTAGATTTTTTATAATTATTTATGTCAAAAAGTCGAATAGCCAATTCCTGCGCATAATCCTTTACAAAACTCCATAAGTCTTCACTTTTGAAATACTCGATGGCATTTTTTATTACTTCTTCTAACTGATCAATAGGTATCTGATCATTTAACGCCTTCAGAATGTTGAAATGATGTATATATTCTTTATTGCAAGCTTTTAATCCTTTTTCAATATATGTTGTCGCTTCTTTTTTGTTCCCTATTTTATAATGCTCTCGGGCAAGTAAAAACGACGTTTTATATTTTTCTCCTACATTGAATGACTCAGAGAGATATCGGATCGCTAGTTCTGAGAAATTTTGATCTGCATATAACATGCCTAAATTGTGATTAACTTTTAAAATTAATGATTTTTCATCTAGTTCTTGGAAAATGTTGAGGGAGGCAATGAGGTGTTTTTCTGCAAGTTCGAACTTTCTTAATCTAGTATACGCCATTCCTAAGATATTTTCAGAAGCAGCTAACTTTACTTCATAACCAGGATTTTTAGAAAAAAATTGTTTGGCTTTTGATGCGAAGTTTACAGCTTCCACGCGCTGCCCAATGTGGTAATAAAATACTGAAATTCTATAGTTGAATTCTGCTTTTTCTGCTTCGTCTGGAATGAACTCTAATAGTTTGTCAGCACATTCACAATGTTTTTTAGCGTTACTATAATTGCCAATCTCCATAGCATAGATGAATTTAAAAAAATGATAATAAAATTGTAAAAATTTATCAGTTTCCTCTGAAATAATTAAGTCTTCGTTTAAATGATGTTCAAAATCCTCTATTAAGATTTTGTATCGAAATTCTAACAAAGAATAGTAAATAAGGATTTCTTGATCTGGTTCGATATTATTTATCTTTTTATCAATTTCCTCCTTCAATTTTCTTGCCTTAATCACATGATGTGAACACATTTCGACATACCAATCATTTAGCAGCTTCGTGATGTCTTCTTTTGTTATAACCTCTACACTCATTTATACCACTCTTTCCCTCAGCTTATTTCTGTTTTTTGTTACAATTATGTAAAATTTTTCTTGTCGTTCTAATTATAGAAAAAAATTACTTTATTTCCAATATCAACAAGGGTGCAATTGTTCCTTTTAAAATTGATTTTGGTTAAGAATTTCATTCGTTTCGCTAGGAAAAATACCATCAGATTAAGATTTATAAAATGGCGTGTTTATAACAGCTCAGGCGATACTGAATGATTTAAAAGTAATTGAGATACGAAGGAAATATACGTTATTGATTGAAGAAGAAAAAAAGAAGAGCGATGCTCAGAGAAAACTGGCTAAAGAGTATGGAGTGTCCAGAAGTATTGTGTCTGATGCTTTTTCTTACAGAACATGGAAGCATGTTGAATAGTAGTCATTGCGAAATGGACAGAAAGAATTGACATATTTTTCTTTTCGAATATTAATATTGACTATTAATATGATGAAAAATCTGCTAAAAAATGATATAATTACAAGTATAGTTGCATGCAATGGGGTGAGCGGCCGATCCTTCTGACCGGAGAGGGAAGGAGGTGAGGCCAATGATTACAGTAGACGTAGCAAACGTCATTCTAGGGTTCGGCATTTTTGTCTTAACACTAGTCATGGTTGTAATCATGATTGTTCAAATAAAAAAGTAATCACCCCGTAAGCTGTACCGGCTAATGGGTGATTACTTTTATCATTCATAGAAGCTGGCCGCTTATCAAGCGAGCGACTATCGAAGGCGTAAGTATCGACCACTTGCGCCTTTGTTATTTTAACCTTATTTTAGTACAAATAACCGTAATAATCAAGGGTAATGCAAAATATAAAGAAGCGATTTACATAATAAAGTTTTATGTAAAAAAATAAGAAGTCTTCAAGCCATTAAAAAGCAAGGCTTCTTTTGCTTGGACATTTTTTCCAATTTACATGAGAAATACTATAGAAAGTTGAATATTAAATAAAGTGAAACTTCCATCAGTGGGGGTTTTCTATCATCCCCTACTGATGGGAAGTAGAACAAAGGCTAAGGACGCAACGTCCTCGAAAAGGAAACCGCTTTTCTTCGTGCGATGCTGAATCAAGTAGCTTTCCTTATCCTGTCGGCCCGAACCAATCGGACATTTACTAAAATAGAAGGAAGAGGAGATAAAGGAGTTCCCTTCCCACTTCTCACTTCTTATCACTCACCTCTAGAGTAGTTAGATGTGGGGTAAAAACTTGCATACAAAGTTTATGATTTTCTATAGCTTGAGCATACGAATCAAGCCATAATGTTGCTGATATATATGGATGGGAAACAAAAAAAGAAATCAGCTGACTGACTGATTTCTTTTTTTGCTCTATTCAATAGCTACGCTGCGGCTTTTTCAAGAACAATAGACTCATAATAATTTTTGGCTTGTTCCTCATCATATTGTCCTTCCCATTTCGATATGACAATTGCAGCTAAAGAATTGCCCATTACATTGACAACTGTACGCATCATATCTAGAATCCTGTCAATTCCAACAATGAAAGCAAGGCCTTCGACAGGGATTCCTACTGTTCCTAGTGTTGCTAGCAATACGACAAAAGAAACCCCCGGTACTCCAGCAATCCCTTTTGAAGTTACCATTAATACCAATACGAGAGATAATTGATCTACAATGGATAGATCGATGCCATACATTTGCGCAATGAATAGGGCGGCGATTGCTTGGTAAAGAGTCGATCCATCTAAATTAAACGAATATCCTGTTGGAATGACAAAAGAAGTAATCGCTTTCGGGCAACCGAATCTCTCCATTTTCTCCATGATTTTCGGCAATACCGTTTCTGAGCTTGAAGTAGAATAGGCAAGGATTAATTCATCCTTTAAAATTTTAATCAAATGGAAAATGTTAACGCCTACAAATTTAGCTATCAGCCCTAGCACAATTAATGTAAAACCAATCATGGCTCCATATACAACAAAAATTAGTTTGCTTAAAGGAATAAGCGAAGACAAACCAAATTTCGAAATCGTTACACCTATTAAAGCAAATACACCAAATGGGGCAAATTTCATGATTTGATTTGTTACATAAAACATCGCATCAGCTGTGCCTTGGAAAAATCTTAATACAGGCTTCCCTTTTTCTCCGATCGCAGCAACTCCTAAACCGAAAAAGACGGAAAAAAAGATAATAGCGAGCATATCCCCTCTTACAATAGAATCAAAAATATTTGTTGGCACAATATTCACAACTGTTGCAATAAAGCCGTGATCTTGCGCTTCTTCCGAAGATTGGACATAGCTTGATATATCTTGCTTATCTAAAGCTCCCATATCAACGCCTTGTCCAGGTTGAAAAATATTACCTACTAAAAGACCTATAATAATCGCAATGGTTGTCACAATCTCAAAATATAATAACGTTTTTCCGCCTAATTTTCCAAGCTTTTTCACATCGCCAACACCGGCTACACCAACGATAAGAGCGGAAATCACAATAGGTATGACAATCATCTTAATTAGATTTAGAAAAATATCACCAATTGGCTGGAGATAAGTAGAAGCGGCTGGATTCCCATATAAAAGAGCACCAACGATAATTCCAAGACCAAGTCCTATAAATATTTGTGTAGCTAAGCCTAACTTTTTCATTCATATATCACCTCATTCATTTTTTTAAAAAAATTGAAGATGGGGGTTAAAACGAAGGAGTAAGGGAAGCAGGAAACAATGTCATGTTTTTGCTATGGATTTTCTAAAAATAGCAATCTCGCAAAAACGTATTTACTAGCTTACATGACAATCTACAAAAAAAGATAAAAACAGACAAAAAAAGTCGAAATTTCTTTTTTTCAAAAGTAAAAATATTAATTTAATACCTTCCTCTTAGGCATTCAGTTGTATTACATCTTTGCAAATTGGTATACTGTTTTCAAATAGAATCAGGAAGTGGACCTTTTGAAAACAAGGCGTTTGTTAACAAAAGATGTATATATTATTGCATTATTGGTAGTCATCATCCCCTTAGCGGGCGAATTGAAATTTTATCCATTTAGTGGAACCTTCCGTATGAGTTTAGGTCCTCCGCTATTTTTCTTTTTTATTCTGTTCCTTCGTCATGTTCCAGCAACCTTAGCAGGATTTTTAACTGGTCTTTCTGTTAATGGATTTCGTATCATCGTACATTTTCTCTTATATGGTGCATTTGATGGGGACTTATTTTACAATCCAGCTTTTATCTTTTACCTTGTGTTCGGCATTCTCTTTGATCTATTGCGCGTAAAGCGCTTTAAGCAACAAACGATGATATTGGGTTTATTGGGGATGTTTATTGAAATTGTTTCCAATATGTTGGAGCTAGGTGTACAGATAATAACAAAAGACACTGTTATAACAGTGTCTGAATTAAATAAAATTTGTATTATCGCGATCTTCCGCAGTTTTTTTGTTGTCGGTTTTTTTAATATGATCAATCTTTATGAAGCCCGTTTAAGAGAAAAAGAAATTCGTAAGCAAAATGAGCATATGTTAATGGTGGTTTCTAATTTATATGAAGAATCTATTCATTTAAAAAAGACATTGCACGATGCGGAAGTCATTACAAAAAAAGCATATAGTCTCTATCAAGAATTACAAAACTTTGAATCCATTCACAAAGATATAGAAATGGGACACTTTAAACAGGATGCTTTAGCAATTGCCTGTGAAATTCACGAGATAAAAAAGGATAATCAACGGATTTATGCAGGTCTTTCAAAGCTTATATTAGGGGAAAGTCATACAAACTACATGGATATTGGCGATTTATTGACTGTTATTGTCAATTCTAGTCGAAAATATGCCGAGCTTCTACACAAAAAAATAAAGTTCGACGTTTTTGTTGATGGTGATCATCCGGATTACCATGTTTTTTCTGTCCTTTCTTTAATCAATAATATTGTAGCGAATGCGATTGAAGCAGTGAATGATGAAGGTGAAATAACAATGAGTGTTCATCGGGATCACGAATCGGTTATTATAAAAATTAAAGACAACGGGCCAGGCATCTCGTCCAAGTTAAAGGATTTGGTTTTCAAACCGGGATTCACTTCTAAATATGATCAATCAGGCAATCCATCGACAGGGATTGGTTTGTTTTATGTAAAAAATGTTGTGGAACAATATGGAGGTACTGTATCCTTTCAAAACCGTATGGATGCAAGTGGTGCCATTTTTACGATGCGAATACCGATTAGATTCATTAGTCCGAAAGGAGAGATAGGATGAACTTTTTTATAATAGATGATGATGAAGCAATCCGTTCCATGTTGACGCAAATCATTGAAGATAGTGATAGTGGTGAGGTTATTGGCGAGGCTGAAGATGGCAGCTTTTTAAATGAATCGTTTAATATGAGACAAGTGGACATATTATTTATCGATTTATTAATGCCTAACCAAGATGGCATTGAAACGATTAAAAAAATAAAACCTTCATTTAACGGAAAAATCATTATGCTTTCTCAAGTAGATTCAAAAGACATGATTGCAGAAGCGTATCAAAATGGGATTGAATACTACATTACAAAACCAATTAATAAATATGAAGTGTTATCCGTTATTCGGAAAGTGACCGAACGAATTCAATTAGAAAAATCAATTCATGACATTCACCATACACTTAGCCATGTATTAAATTTGGATAGCAGCCAATCCAATCACCAGCCTATCCATGAACAGAAATTAAAAACAGCAGGAATCTTCCTATTATCAGAGCTCGGAATAGCAAGTGAAAAAGGCAGTAAAGATTTATTGAATATCGTAGAATACTTAGACGAATTTAGAAAAGAGCATTCATTTGAAGAAGAATTCCCACCTTTAAAAACGATTTTTAGAAAAGTTGCTGAAAAAAAAGGCGGGAAAACGTACTCAGAATCAGCATTAACTAAAGAAATCCAAGCATCTGAACAACGGGTGCGCAGAGCCATTCATCATTCACTTAATCACCTAGCTTCAATCGGTTTAACCGATTTTTCAAGTCTAAAGTTTGAAAACTACGCGTCCAAATTTTTTGAATTCACAACGGTTAGCAAAAAAATGGAGGAATTAAAAAAAGGGACAACATCCCCCACTCCTAGAGTAAATACAAAGAAATTTATCAAAGTTTTTTATTTCGAAACAAAGCGTTTACAACGAGAATTGTAATTTTTTCGTTTGCAACTTTAGCAAAGAATTTCATTCCGATAAATGGATGGGAAGCCGACAGATCTAGTTTATGATTTGTGCCTTCTTATCCTGACTTGACTGCTGCGCCATTATATTCTCATGATGTTCAGTCAATTCTTTGCTTGCTATTTTGTCGATCATACTCTTCTTTTAAGATGCCATAATAAGCTAAGTCCACATAGCTTCCCCATTTCATCACATGTTGGCGCAGCGTACCTTCATACTTCATCCCTATCTTCTCCATGATTTTCCATGAACCTGGGTTATTTGTAAATGACGCTGCAAAGATTTTATTTAAATGGAGTTTTTCGAAACCATATTTAATGAGGGTTTCTGCCGCTTCTGTTCCATAGCCTTTTCCCCAGTATGGCTTCCCAATCCAATAAGCCAATTCTCCACGTTTATGAGATGATTGAATGTTTAGATTGATCATGCCTATTAGCGCTCCATCTGTTTTCTTTTCAATCGCATAGATTACTAGCTTCCCCGCTTTCTCCGCTTCAAGAACAGTTGAAACGAACGTCTTTGCTGAGCCTTTTGGATACGGATGAGGGATGTTTAATGTTGTTTTCGCTATATCGACATCACTCGCCAACGCTTCTATGCTTTCTGCATCGTCGCTCGTAGGGGGACGTAACGTTAGTCTTTCTGTTTGCAACATATTCATTTATTTTCTTCCTCCTTGTCAATAGGTTCTACCCGTAAATGGTAATACGATTGTACACTTTTGGATGAGGAATAACTAGAATCAATCTGAACGAATCTGACCCTCCTCTCCCTCTCACTAGCAAACTTCTAACACCAAGCAATCTATTTTTTTCTTTGTCGTGTAAGATTTGCATAAAGTTACCGTCTAACTATATGAACGAACAAAAAGCCGTTTCGCTGCGCAGCGCGTCTTTTTGATGAAAAACTAGTAATTTCCCGTAAGCTTATACTCGTTTTATCCATGGCGCATAACTTTACCATTGTTTACGTCGTATAAGTTAAAATCGTTTTCCATTTTTCCACATTATTTTTTGTAAAAAGAATAAATTCAGCTTTTAATCGAAGACGGAGAATTTTTTTTATCACCAAAAGTTATATTGGAGCTAGGTCAAACATCGAAACCGTGTTCCAATGTTTAAGTTACTGGAGGATGTCTTATGCAGGAAGATTTGACGCTTATTGAACAGGTACGGAAAGGTGAACAGGAAGCTTACTCCGAACTCGTAAACAAATATAAAAACCGGCTCTACATCTTTCTGCTGCGAATGCTTGATCAAGCGCAGGACGCTCATGACTTGACACAGGAAGTATTCATTAAGGCATATTACCAGTTGAATACATTTAACGGCACCAGTCAATTTTCCACCTGGCTCTATCGAATCGCTTATAACCGCGCTATCGACGAGCTAAGGCGCAGAAAGCCAGTCCACGTCCCGCTCTACGATATGGAGTTCACGGATGATGAATCGCCTGAAGACATTTGTCTGGCGAAAGAACGAGCGACTTTCCTACACAAACAAGTCATGACCCTGCCAGAAAACTACCGAACTGTGTTGCTGCTCCGTCACACTCAGGAGCTTAGCTACAAACAAATCGGTGAGGTGCTCGATATTCCTCCCGATACGGTTCAGGTTCGTCTATATCGGGCTCGAAAAAAATTGCGAGAAATCATCGCGGCAAGCGAAGAAGGAGGAAGCCTGCATGAAATGCTTGACGTTTGAACAAATGATGACTTATTTAGATCAAGAAAATAGTGAACAGGAACGTGCTGAAGTTGCCAAACACCTTGAACTGTGCTCAACTTGCCGTACGAAACTTGCAAACTGGGAGAAAGATTTCCAGGCATTCGATACGTTGTCTCAAGTTCCGCCGCTGCCCGACTCGTTTACTAACGAAGTGATGTCCACCCTCTTCCAGAGCACTGCAGAAAGTAAAGAAGATAACAAAAGAAAAATGCTCGATCGTTTCCTAAATTCATGTTGGAGGAGCAGTATAAAGAAAAAAGTGATTGTAACCGTCGCAAGCCTGACACTGGCCTTATCTGCAGCCGCCTATTGTACGTCGCCAACATTCGCATCTTATGTTCAATCACTGTTTTCCACGCCCATTCAAAAGGAAGCGCAGGATCGAGGCATTACTTTGAAAGTGAAGGAAGCTACGATCAATCCGTATTATATTTCTGTGATATACGGGTTTGAGAAGGATGGTCAAGCGGTAACGCTGGATAGGTCCAGTGAAGGGAAAGATCAAAGTTCTGAAACGAATAAAGTCTATGTCACAGACCAGAACGGGAAAGAAATATTTGACGGTTATAGTTACGAATCGGTTTCGAATGAAAAAGGTGAAACTGTAGAAGTCGTATTCAGCACCCTGCTGAATGACGAGAAGTACAAAAACCTTCCTGATCAGCTGAATTTCCATTTTGAGTTCGACAGGGTTGGAGATACAAAAGGCAATTGGAAACTAAACGCTCCACTTAATGTGAAACAGTTGAAAGAAAATGCCAAACTAGTCGACGTAAATAGACAATTCACGACGCCGCAAGGACTGATCTTGAATTTAAGAGCCTGGCAAAAGGATAGCACAGTATCGCAATTTTTTATTGATATTGTTTCCACTGAGAAATGGAATTCTGAGCTAAAGAAATTGTCTGAAAAGGCGGAACGTGAATTCGGAAAGCTCCCTGGGAATCGTGCCTGGGACTTTATTGAGGATATGAACCATTCTTTCTTTGATGGCATGTTTCAGGTAAAAAACAAACAAGGGCAGATCGTAGCCGCATATGATTCGCTAGATATTGAATCTGTTAATTACATATATCCGGAGGGAAGGTTCCTTGGATATTCCTTTAAACCTTTCGAAGTCGGTCAAGACTTAACATTCGAATTAAAAGCTCTTTATACGACTGAACCAATGCGAGTAGACTTGACGGCAGATACAAAAAGCTTGACAAGCAAGCCGGTGGTAAAAGAGGTGGATGGCAAAACATTAAAAATCAAGAGTGTTCATTTGAAAACAGATCTTAATCCAGAAGAAATATTCGATGGGCAAGGATTGATTTCAGAAAAAGGCCTCTTAATCGAAATGGAAGGAATGCTTGATAAAGAAACGGTTGATTACGGGTCTTGGGTTGTCCAAGCGGGCGACAAACAATACGAAGAACAATATTCACCTGAAAGTGAAAATGACCTTTTGGATTTCTCGAAACCAGAGAAGGATGCAAATGGAAATTATAAGTTTCAAAAAGTGTTGTTCTTGGAAGGTTTAGAAAGTATACCTGAACAAATTTCCTTGATGAGTACAACGGTATTAAAAAGGAATGATGTCGATTGGAAAGTACCGCTCGGCAAAGTTACGCCCTAATGGAAGTATAGATAAATATAAATGATTTTTAGGAAATAAACGTTGGAAGAAAGGTTGTTAAAGGTATCAATTACTTACAACAAAAGAAACGCCGCAGTCTTCATTCCTAAGATTGCGGCTATCTGGTTTCATGCTAGGATAGATCGAGTATTGCGAAGAACAGCGTTCATGAATTCCGATTCCACCTTGACATGATCCACGATTTTTATTTTACGCTTCTTTACGTCGAGGCTTTTGAACTGATCAGTAAGGACAACTCCGGAAAATGCAAGTCCTTCTGGAAGTGGAACTTCAAAAGGGTAATTTTTTACTTGGTTCGTAATCGGACTGACAACAGCAAAACCCGTTAATTTATTGAAATCTGATTCGGACAGTATAATAGCTGGACGCCAGCCAGCTTGTTCATGACCAGTTTGTGGATCAAAGTCAAGCCATACCAAGTCACCGCGCTTTGGAACGGTCAAATCAATTCGTCTCCTTTAACGCCAAAGTCAATTTCTTCATGACGCGTATCCGGCTTCACTTGAGCAAGCAGCTGCTGCAAATGGGCACGCAGCTCCTGATTTGACTCTATCTTCTTTGTCGGGCGCAGCAGTAGTTCATTTTCTGGAGTAACGATTATTTCCACTTCCGCACCTTCCTCTAGATTGAGACGTTTAAGAAATTGACTTGGAATTCGAATTGCGCTGCTATTCCCCCATTTACTGATTGTTGCTGTTGTCATCATATTCACGTCCTTTCCTTTCTGTTGAACCAATTATAACTCCCCTTTCACAAAATGTATATACATATGATATACATTAATCGTCAGATTGATACTCCCTAAACAAAATTCTGCTTCTTTTTTTACTGACATTAAAAATACTTTTAAAAATTAATTTTATCTAAAACACTAGAATCAAAATCATCTTTTAAAACCCTTAAAATAAAGTGAAACTTCCATCAGTGGGGATTTTCTCTCGTCCCCCATACAAAGGATCTCCAGCTAAAAGCGCGACGTCCTGTCGCAACACTTGAGTGACCTACGTCCTCGAAAAAGAAGAGCACTTTTTCTTCGTGCGATGTTGATTCAAGGAGCTTTCCTTATCCTGTAGGCCCGAACCAATCGGACATTTGACTTTCAGTTATCCCCCACCTAGACTTCTCGATTTGAACGAGGTTGGGACAAAACCCACCTCTGACATGAAAAAGCCGGTGAAATTTTACGACGAGTAAAATTTCACCGGCTTTGATAACTTTTGCATTAAAAT
>NZ_JAUSTT010000035.1 GCF_030812995.1 Bacillus chungangensis
AGGTGGGGGATAACTGCCAGTAAATGTCCGATTGGTTCAACTAACCATCAGTGGGGGATGAGAGAAAACCCCCACTGATGGAAGTTTCACTTTATTTCCTTCTTACCCACTCCGTTTATCGCCGTTCACACTCGTTGAGGTGGGAGTCTTTTTGCCAAATAAATATATCTATCAAAAAATAGAAATATTTAGTACACTTATTGCAATGGTTTTTGGCACAATCAGATTTTATTGAACAACAAGTAAGGAGAGATAGGCATGCTGCAAAACAGCGTTGTAATGGCAATCATTATTTTGGTTATTAATATTGTCTATGTGTCTTTTTTTACAACAAGAATGATTTTAACATTAAAAGGATATCGTTATGCTGCCGCCTTTGTTAGTATCGTTGAAGTCATGATTTATATTGTTGGTCTAGGGCTTGTGCTGGATAATCTTAACCAAATCCAAAATATTATTGCTTATGCAGTTGGATATGGGATCGGTGTCATTGTCGGCATGAAGATCGAAGAAAAGATGGCGCTTGGGTATATAACAGTGAATGTGATTACAAAAGAATATGACAAAGATTTGCCGAAGGCTTTGCGTTCTCGTGGATATGGGGTAACAAACTGGGCCACTCATGGTTTGGAAGGTGAAAGAATGGCACTACAAATTTTAACACCCCGGAAATATGAATTAAAGTTGTATCAAGTAATTAAAGAGCTAGATCCGAAGGCATTTATTATCGCATATGAACCAAAAACAATACATGGAGGATTTTGGGTGAAAAGTGTAAAAAAGGGGAAATTAAGCCAATGACGAACAAAAAATTATTTGAAGTAAAAGAGAATGAAACGATATCAGAATGCTTGCAGCGGATGTCTGAAGCAGGCTATCGTCCGATTAAAAGAGTAGAAAAACCAATATTTAAAGAATTAACAGCAGACAACAAGGCAAAATATGCTCCTTTTCGGCAAAAAATCATTTTTGAAGGGGTAAAAATAGACTAAACACGAACGATATCTTTTTATAAACATATGAATGTTCGATTTAAAGCGTTGACTTCTTGCTTAATGATTGATAAGATAAAAGTGTAAAAAAACGAATAACCCTCATATATAATGGGAATATGGCCCATAAGTCTCTACCCGGTTACCTTAAATAACTGGACTATGAGGAAAGTAGATAATGGTAGCATGTGTTCAATGTGCTTATTTTCTTATGCATGTCTATCCTGGATGAACTGCTTTCTCTCATATTGGAGTCAGTTTATCTAGGTTTTTTGTTTTTAACCGATTGTTTTATCCCACATCTAACTGGCAGTAAGACCCCCACCTCAAGAGTAAGAGGAATCGAAGAAGTCTAGGTGAGGGAAACTGAAAGTCAAATGTCCGAATGGTTAGGGCCTACAGGATAAGGAAAGCTTCTTGAATTAGCATCGCACGAAGAAAAAGTGCTCTCCTTTTTCGAGGACGTAGGTCACAAAGGCGTTGCAACAGGACAAGGAAAGCATCGGCAGCGATACATCGCACGAAGAAAAGCGGTTTCCTTTTCGAGGACACCTGCGATCTTAGCCTTTGTTCTACTTCTTGTCCAGTGGGCGATGAGAGAAAACCCCCACTGATGGAAGTTTCACTTTATAATAGGCATGTTTAATGTAAACAACTAAGAGATGACACCTATTTAAAAATAAAGAGCTGGAGGCGCGCAAAAATGACAGCTGAAGTTGGCGTGATAATGGGAAGCACATCAGATTGGGAGACGATGAAGCATGCATGTGACATCTTAGATGAGCTTCATATTACATATGAAAAAAAAGTTGTATCTGCTCATCGAACACCTGATTTAATGTTCGAATATGCAGAAAAAGCTAGGACTCGCGGTTTAAAAGTGATCATTGCGGGAGCTGGAGGCGCTGCACATCTTCCAGGGATGATCGCAGCAAAAACAACGCTTCCAGTAGTTGGTGTTCCTGTTCAATCAAAAGCATTAAATGGCCTAGATTCTTTATTGTCGATTGTGCAAATGCCAGGTGGAGTTCCAGTTGCAACGGTTGCAATTGGAAAAGCAGGCGCTGTCAATGCCGGTTTATTAGCAGCGCAAATTTTGTCAACCTTTAACCAAGCAGTTGCGAACCAATTGGAAAAACGAAGGAAAGCATTAGAGAAAATGGTGTTAGAAAGTAGTGATCAACTTGACTAAGTCGATTATTCTACCAGGAAAAACGATCGGGATTATCGGCGGCGGACAGTTAGGCAGAATGATGGCACTAGCAGCGAAGGAAGCTGGCTTTCGCATCGTCGTATTAGAGCCGGGCTTTCCTTCCCCTTGTGGACAAGTTGCAGATGAGCAGATTATTGCTTCCTATGACGATCGTGATGCGCTGTTGCAATTAGCTGAAAAAAGTGATGTGATCACATATGAATTTGAAAATATTGATTATGAAGCTTTGCAATGGTTGACAGAGAAAGCATATGTTCCGCAAGGAGCCGACATCATTAAAATCACACAAAATCGTATTCTTGAAAAACAAGCGCTCGTGGAAGCTGGTGTGAAGGTTGCACCTTATGCAGTGATCGATAACATGGAATCATTACTTACTGGAGTGGAGGAAATTGGCTTTCCTTGTGTACTGAAAACATCAATAGGCGGATATGATGGAAAAGGCCAATTTGTGATAAGACGGCACGATGAAATAAATGCTGCTGGACAGCTGCTAGAGCATGGACCATGTGTATTAGAATCGTGGCTTCCTTTTGAAAAAGAAATATCGGTGATCGTGACGAGAAGCATTCGTGGAGATATGACGACTTTTCCTGTCGCAGAAAATATTCATGTCAATAATATTTTGCATGAAACGATTGCCCCAGCAAGAATAGTCACTCATGTACATAAAAAAGCAGTAGCATTGGCAAAGAAAATTGCCAGCCATCTTGAGCTTATCGGCACATTAGCTGTAGAAATGTTTTTAACGAGAGATGGAGAACTGTATGTAAATGAACTTGCGCCAAGACCGCACAATTCTGGGCATTATACAATTGAAGCATGTGATATCTCTCAATTTGGCCAGCATGTACGTGCTGTTTGCAATTGGCCGTTGAAAGAACCGGAACTTTTGAAACCAGTCGTAATGGTAAATATTTTAGGCCAGCATGTTAAAGCAGTGATGAATGCAATTGCTGAAAAACCTACATGGTCGATTCACCTTTACGGAAAAGAAGAGGCGAAACAAAACCGTAAAATGGGCCACATTACCATATTGACTGATGATATAGATAAAACAGTAAACGAAATTGAAACAAGAAAAATTTGGATTTCAGCACTGGAAAATGGAGGCATTGTCAATGATTGAACGTTATACTCGCCCAGAAATGGGAGCCATTTGGACAGAGGAAAATCGCTATCGTGCATGGCTGGAGGTAGAGATCTTAGCATGTGAGGCATGGGCTGAACTTGGTGAAATTCCTAAGGAAGACGTTCAAAAAATACGTGAAAAAGCAGCTTTTCAAGTAGATCGCATTAAAGAAATTGAAGAAGAAACACGCCACGATGTGATTGCTTTTACAAGGGCGGTTTCAGAATCATTAGGAGAGGAGCGCAAATGGGTGCATTATGGCCTGACATCAACGGATGTAGTAGATACAGCTCTTTCTTACTTATTAAAGCAAGCAAATGCGATTCTGCTCGAAACATTGGAAAACTTTATTGCTGTTTTGCGCGATAAAGCAATCGAACATAAGCATACAGTGATGATGGGACGTACACATGGAGTACATGCGGAACCAACCACTTTTGGACTAAAAATGGCGTTATGGTATGAAGAGATGAAACGCAATCTTGAACGTTTCAAACAGGCAGCAGCTGGAGTTGCATTCGGGAAAATGTCTGGTGCGGTTGGAACATTCGCAAATATTGATCCTTTCGTAGAGAAGTATGTATGTGAAAAGCTTGGCTTGCAGCCTGCTCCAATCTCTACGCAAACATTGCAGCGTGATCGGCATGCTCATTATGTAGGAACACTTGCATTAATTGCGACATCTATTGAAAAGTTTGCAGTTGAGATTCGCGGTCTGCAAAAAAGCGAGACCCGTGAAGTAGAAGAATTTTTTGCCAAAGGTCAAAAGGGTTCTTCCGCAATGCCGCATAAGCGCAATCCGATAGGCTCAGAAAATATGACAGGGATGGCCCGTGTCATTAGAGGTTACATGCACACAGCTTATGAGAATGTTGCCTTATGGCATGAACGTGATATTTCACATTCTTCTGCCGAACGTATTATCCTTCCTGATGCGACGATTGCACTTCATTATATGCTGCAGCGGTTTGGAAATATTGTTAAAAATCTTACGGTTTTCCCTGAAAACATGAAACGAAATATGGATCGCACTTTTGGAATCATTTTTTCTCAGCGTGTTCTATTAGCTTTAATTGATAAAGGAATGTCTCGAGAGCAAGCGTATGATATTGTGCAGCCAACAGCAATGGAAGCCTGGGAGAAACAAGTGCAATTCAAAACCTTAATAGAAGCGAATGAAGTTGTAAAGGAAAAACTCACCCAAGAAGAAATAGCTGATTGTTTTGACTATCGCTACCATTTAAAACAGGTAGATACGATATTTTCACGTGTTGGATTGCAATAACGAAAGATACGATACTTGCAAAGAAGAAACAAGCGCAACATCACTAAAAAACCTAAATAATAGGAGAGAGGGAGACACATTATGTTAAAAGTGAAAGTTTATGTAACATTAAGAGAAAGTGTGATTGATCCTCAAGGAACAGCTGTAAAGCAGTCATTGCACAGCATGTCCTATCACAATGTCGAAACAGTCAGAGTCGGCAAATATATTGAATTAGAGCTGCAAAAAACAGAAAAGCCGATTGATGAAGCGATTAAAGAAATGTGTGAGCGTTTGTTAGTCAATACAGTAATTGAAGATTATCGTTATGAGGTTGAGGAGTGTGAGGCACAATGAAGTTTGCTGTCATCTCCTTTCCTGGCTCAAGCGGTGCAGAGGATATATACAATGCAATAAAAGATATACTCGGTGAAGAGGCGGATCTCGTCTCTCATCGTATCGATCAACTGGAGCAATATGATGCGATCGTATTGCCAGGGGGACTTTCCTATGGGAATTACTTGCGGCCGGGAGCGATTGCAGGACAAACACCTGTCATGAAAGCAGTGGCAGCTGCTGCTGAAAAAGGCAAACTGATTCTAGGGGTAGCAAATGGCTTTCAAATATTGTTAGAAGCAGGATTGCTCCCAGGAGCGATGAAACGAAATGATCATTTACAATTTATCTGTCAGTCTATTCAAATAAAAGTAGAAAACGAGCAGACACCATTCACATCTTTAAATGAAAAAGATGAAAAGATTCGGCTGCCAATTGCTCATAGTGAAGGAAACTACTATTGTGATAAAGAAACGTTGCAGGCATTAAAGAAACACAACCAAATTATTTTTACCTATGTGGATGAGAATCCAAACGGAAGCATCGAACATATCGCTGGTATTATGAATCAAAAAGGGAATGTACTTGGGATGATGCCGCATCCAGAAAGAGCAGTAGAATTGCTGCTTGGAAGCACAGATGGTCTGAAGCTATTTCAGTCGATTGTAAAACATTGGAAGGAAGCAGGTGCCATTCATGCTTGAGCCAAATGAAACGCAAATAAAAGAAGAAAAGCTGTATCGACAAATGGGTGTAACGGATGAAGAATTTCAAATGGTAGAAAAAATATTAGGAAGATTGCCAAACTATACTGAAATCGGACTTTTCTCCGTTATGTGGTCAGAGCATTGCAGCTATAAGAATTCTAAGCCTGTTTTACGAAAATTTCCTGTTACGGGCGAAAGAGTGCTGCAAGGACCAGGAGAAGGTGCTGGTATTGTAGATATCGGGGATAATCAAGCAGTTGTCTTTAAGATTGAAAGCCATAATCACCCGTCTGCGATTGAACCTTATCAAGGTGCTGCAACTGGAGTCGGCGGCATCCTTCGTGATGTTTTCTCAATGGGAGCAAGACCAATTGCAATGTTAAATTCGCTTCGTTTTGGTGAATTGGATTCTCCTCGCGTCAAATACTTACTAAAAGAAGTGATTGCTGGCATTGCCGGTTACGGCAATAGTATTGGCGTACCAACTGTCGGCGGTGAAATTCAATTTGATCGTTCTTATGATGGCAATCCGCTTGTCAATGCAATGTGTGTCGGTTTGATTAATCATGAAGATATTCAAAAGGGGCAAGCAAAGGGGATTGGCAATACTGTCATGTACGTTGGTGCGAAAACAGGCCGCGATGGCATTCATGGAGCGACTTTTGCATCCGAGGAATTAACGGAGGATGGAGATGAGGAACGTCCAGCGGTTCAAGCAGGCGATCCATTTTTGGAGAAAGTCTTAATGGAAGCATGCCTGGAGCTTGTCCATTCTGATGCACTTATCGGGATTCAAGATATGGGAGCGGCTGGTTTAACGAGCTCATCAGCGGAGATGGCTAGTAAAGCGGGTTCTGGCATCGAAATGAATTTAGATTTAGTTCCTCAGCGTGAAGCAGGGATGACAGCATATGAAATGATGCTTTCTGAGTCTCAAGAACGGATGCTTATTGTCATCAAAAAGGGCCGAGAACAAGAAATGATTGATTTATTTGCTAAATATGACCTGGAAGCGGTAGTGGTTGGAAAAGTAACAGATGATAAAATGCTGCGCTTGCTCCATCATGGAAACATTGTAGCAGAAGTACCTGTAGATGCTTTAGCAGAAGATGCACCAGTTTACAATAAACCGACAGCAGAACCTGCTTATTATCGGGAGTTCCAAGCAATGAAAGAGGAAATCCCAGCGGTTGAAAATTATTACGAGACGCTTCTTGAGCTTTTGCAGCAGCCAACGATCGCCAGTAAAGAATGGGCTTATCGCCAATACGACTATACAGCGGGCACAAATACAGTAGTTGCTCCTGGCTCCGATGCGGGTGTCATACGTATTCGCGGTACAAGAAAAGCAATTGCGATGACGACAGACTGTAACGCTCGTTATTTATATTTAGATCCTGAAATTGGCGGGAAAATCGCGGTTGCAGAAGCAGCACGAAACGTCGTTTGCTCAGGTGCTGAACCGCTTGCAATCACAGATGGTTTGAACTTCGGAAGTCCTGAAAATCCAGAGATTTTTTGGCAAATTTCAAAAGCTGCTGATGGGATTAGTGAAGCATGCATCAGCTTAAATAGTCCCGTCATTGGGGGAAATGTTTCTCTTTACAATGAAGCAAATGGCACTGCTATTTATCCGACGCCAATTATTGGCATGGTTGGGTTAATCAAAGATGTTGATCATATTACGACGCAGTCCTTTAAAGAGGCAGGAGATATCATTTATTTAGTTGGAGAAACGAAACCTGCATTTGGCGGCAGTGAACTGCAAAAAATGATCAATGGCAAGATTTTTGGAAAAGCTCCTGCGATTGATTTAGACGTAGAAGCAAAGCGGCAAAAAGCAATTTTAACAGCAATTCAAAAAGGATTAGTTGCTTCAGCCCATGATGTTTCTGAGGGCGGTGTCGGGGTTGCTCTAGCAGAGTCCTTATTTGGAACTGGTCTCGGAGCTGCAGTGACATTAGCAGGCAATCCAGTTGTCGCTTTATTCAGCGAATCGCAATCACGTTTCATTCTATCGGTTAAAAAAGCGAATCAAGCTACATTTGAAGCACTTGTTGAAGATGCTGTAGCAATTGGAGAAGTAGTAAACGATACAAGTTTAACAATCAATGATGAAAAGGGAGACACCCTTCTGCAATCGAATATAAAAGAATTGGAAGCCGCTTGGAAAGGAGCTATTCCATGCTTGCTGAAGTAAGGGGCTTACATGAAGAGTGTGGAGTATTTGCAATCTGGGGGCATCATGATGCAGCGCAAATTACGTATTACGGTCTTCACAGCTTGCAGCATCGCGGCCAAGAAGGCGCAGGCATCGTTGTAACGGATGGAAAGCATCTGCATGGCGTGAAAGAAGCAGGCCTTGTGACAGAAATCTTTAATGAAGAAAAAATGGGAGAGTTAAGAGGTTATGCTGCAATTGGGCATGTTCGCTACTCAGCTGCAGGAGGGCGCGGTCCTGAAAATATTCAGCCGCTCCTTTTCCATTCGCAAAGCGGTAGTATGGCTCTTGCCCATAACGGCAATCTCATTAATGCCAATGCGTTAAAACATCAGCTCGAAATGCAGGGAAGCATCTTTCAATCGAACTCTGATTTAGAAGTGCTTGCTCATTTAATTAAACGAAGCGGCTATATCGACATGAAAGAAAAGTTGATCAATGCCTTAACAATGGTGAAGGGCGCCTATGCTTTTGTCTTAATGACAGAAACGGAACTGATGGTGGCGCTTGATCCAAATGGTTTAAGGCCGCTTTCAATCGGCCGGGTTGGCGAAGCTTACTGTGTTGCTTCCGAAACATGTGCATTTGATATTATTGGCGCCGATTTTGTCCGCGATGTTGAGCCTGGAGAATTATTGATCATTAATGATGACGGACTGCATGCAGAAAAATTCTCTCTCACTGCAACAAGTGCCATGTGTACGATGGAATATGTTTATTTTTCCCGCCCTGATAGTAATATTAGCGGGATCAACATTCATACTGCACGAAAAAATCTCGGCAAGCAGCTTGCAAAAGAAGCAAAAATTGAGGCAGATGTCGTGACAGGCGTTCCTGATTCTAGCATTTCAGCTGCAATCGGCTATGCCGAAGAAGCGGGCATTCCTTATGAAATAGGATTGATTAAAAATCGCTACGTCGGCCGTACGTTTATTAAGCCATCGCAAGCGCTTCGCGAGCAAGGTGTCAAAATGAAGCTGGCCCCTGTACGGCGTGTTGTCGAAGGAAAGCGTGTCATTATGGTAGATGATTCGATCGTACGAGGAACAACGAGTAAGAGGATTGTGAACATGCTAAAAGAAGCCGGGGCAGTTGAAGTCCATGTCGTGATCAGCTCTCCCCCGATGAAAAATCCATGTTTTTATGGCATTGATACTTCTACTCATGAAGAATTAATGGCCTCTAAACATAGTGTTGAAGAAATGAGAGAGATGATCGGTGCGGACACATTAACATTTCTTAGTGTAGAAGGAACAGTAAAAGCGATCGGTAGAGAAGACGACGGAGAATATTGTGGACAATGTATGGCTTGCTTTACAGGCAAATATCCAACTGAAATTTATCCTGATACGCTGCTTCCTTATGAAAAAGAATATATAAAATATTAAAAATGAACGTTGGAAGATGAGGGAGGAAATGATAATGGCAGAGGCTTATCGGCAGGCTGGGGTCGATATTGAAGCAGGCTACGAGACTGTGAAAAAAATCAAAAAGCACGTCGCAAGAACTTCACGGCTAGGTGTCTTAGGACAGCTTGGAAGTTTTGGAGGAATCTTTGATCTTTCCGCTCTTAACATGAAGGAACCAGTGCTTGTCTCTGGTACTGATGGTGTAGGAACGAAGCTGATGCTTGCGTTTAAGATGGATAAACATGATACGATCGGGATCGATTGTGTTGCAATGTGTGTCAATGATATTGTTGTGCAAGGTGCAGAGCCTTTATATTTTCTTGACTATATAGCGTGTGGAAAAGCGGTGCCTGATAAAATCGAGCAAATCGTGAAAGGAATTGCCGATGGCTGCGAACTGGCTGGTTGTGCTTTAATAGGCGGTGAAACAGCAGAAATGCCAGGCATGTATGATGTACAAGAATATGATGTAGCGGGTTTTGCAGTTGGAGCCTGTGAAAAGAGCAGTTTAATCACTGGCGATCATATAACGGAAGGGAATGTGCTACTTGGTCTAGCTTCAAGTGGCATTCATAGCAACGGCTATTCTCTTGTCCGAAAAATCTTTTTTGACACACACCAGTTTTCTCTAAAGGAAAAGCTTCCTGAGCTTGACATGCCCCTTGGCGAGGTATTGTTGCAGCCGACTAAAATTTATGTAAAACCAATGATCGCAGCAATGAGGCAGCACCGTTTGAACGGTATGGCTCATATTACGGGAGGCGGTTTTATTGAAAATATCCCAAGAATGCTGCCAGAGGGGCTAGGCGCTACTATTAAGCTAGGCTCATGGCCGATTCTCCCAATTTTTACGGCACTTGAGAAATATGGAGAGTTGAAACAAGAAGAAATGTTTAATATTTTCAATATGGGAATTGGCATGGTTATAGCTGTGGAACGAGAAGATGTGGAGTCTATTACACAAGTACTAGAAGAACATGGAGAAGAAGTATACCAAATTGGAACGGTTTGCAAAGGAAACGGCGTACAATTTTCCTCTGTGGGGAAATTATCATGACGAGCATTGCCGTTTTTGCTTCTGGTAATGGCAGCAACTTTCAAGCGATTATTGATGCGATTCAGTCTGGCGATTTAGCCGCGGAAGTGAAGCTGTTAGTTTGTGATAAGCAGGATGCCTTTGTGTTGAAAAGAGCGAAACAATCAGGAATAGATACGTTTGCGTTTCAGCCGAAAGCATATGCTTCAAAAGCAGCATTTGAACGTCAAATTGCGGCAGAGTTGGAGAAGCTTAAAATCGAATATCTTGTGTTAGCAGGCTATATGCGGTTGATTGGCCCGACATTGCTAGAACGATTTTCAAACAAAATTATCAATATTCATCCGTCATTGCTTCCTGCTTTTCCTGGAATCGATGCAATTGGCCAGGCACTTCGAGCAGGTGTAGAGGAAACAGGTGTAACGATTCATTTTGTCGATGAAGGCATGGATACAGGACCAATCATTGCTCAAAAACGTGTAAAAGTATGCAGCAAAGATACGGAAGAAACGTTAGCCGCTAAGATTCACGAGCTGGAGCATCGTTTTTATCCAGCTACTTTACAACAACTATTTCATCAAGCGTCGGAGGGAGCCGAACATGGTAAAAAGAGCGTTAATTAGTGTGTCTGATAAAACGGGAATTGTTGAATTTGTGCAGAAACTGATTGCACTTGACTATGAAATCATTTCCACTGGAGGCACAAAAACGATTTTAGAGGAGAATGGCCTCGCTGTAAAAGGTGTTGAATCAATCACAGGATTCCCCGAAATTTTAGAGGGAAGAGTGAAGACGCTGCATCCATTTGTCCATGGCGGACTGCTTGCAAAACACGATGTTCCCGAGCATCAAGCACAATTAGAAGCACAAGGAATTACACCGATTCATCTTGTCTGTGTCAACCTATATCCTTTTCAACAGACAATTGCGAAGCCAAATGTAACGGTAGAGGACGCGATTGAAAATATTGATATTGGCGGGCCGACAATGCTTCGTGCAGCTGCTAAAAATCATCAATACGTAACAGTTGTCGTCGATGCCGCCGATTACGATCAAGTAATAGATATGCTAAAAGCATCTGGAACGGTGGACATAGAAACGAGAAGAAAACTTGCCGCCAAAGTATTCCGCCATACTGCTGCTTATGATGCTTATATTGCTGGCTATATGACAGAGCTTACAGGCGAAGAAAGTCCAGAACGTGTGACTTATACATATGAATTAAAACAGCCGCTTCGCTACGGTGAAAATCCACATCAACAGGCTGCCTTTTATGTGAATCCATTAGGAGCGGAATTTTCAATTGCGCATGCTCAGCAGCATCATGGGAAGGAACTTTCTTACAATAATATTCGCGACGCTGATGCAGCTTTACAAATTGTGAGGGAATTTGAACAGCCAGCTGCTGTTGCCGTTAAGCATATGAATCCATGCGGAGTTGGCATTGGTGAAGATGCATCCACTGCATTTGCCAAAGCGTATCAAGCAGATCCAACTTCTATTTTCGGCGGTATTATTGCTTTTAATCGGATTGTTGATGAAGAGACTGCGCAGCAGCTTTATGACATTTTTCTTGAAATCATTGTAGCTCCAGCCTTTACAGAAGAAGCTTCAGCCCTTTTAACGAAGAAAAAGAATTTGCGCCTGCTTACTGTTCCTTTTGAAACAAAAGGAGAAACAGAAAAAATGCTCACATCTGTAGCTGGCGGTTTGCTAGTGCAGGATCAAGATGCGAAAGTCCTTGATGAAGATGCTTTAAAAGTTATGACAGAGCGAACACCTACAGCAGAAGAAATGAAGGCTTTACAGCTTGGATGGAAGGTTGTACGCCATGTGAAGTCGAATGCGATTGTGGTGGCGAATGAAGAAATGACTTTAGGTATTGGTGCAGGACAAATGAATCGCGTCGGCGCTGCAAAGATTGCTTTAGAACAAGCTGGAGAAAAAGCGAAAGGTGCTGTGCTTGCATCTGATGCCTTTTTCCCAATGGCTGATACGGTGGAAGCAGCGGCTAAAGCAGGAATAACGGCTATCATTCAGCCAGGCGGCTCCGTCCGCGATGAAGAGTCGATTCAAGCAGCAAATAAAGCCGGAATTGCAATGGTATTTACAGGGGTTCGTCATTTTAAACATTAATTTTTCAGTAAATATGGGGAGGAGAAAATCATGAAAGTGTTAGTCATTGGCAGCGGCGGCCGTGAACATGCCATTTGTAAAAAAGCGGCTGAAAGCGCCTTTGTTACAAACGTTTTTTGTGCGCCAGGAAACGGCGGCATTTCCGAGCATGCTATTATTGTTCCAATCAAGGAGACGCAAATAAGTGAGCTTGTTGATTTTGCCAAGAAAGAAGCCATTGACCTGACCATTGTTGGGCCTGAAAATCCGCTGCTTGCGGGAATTGTCAATGAATTTGAAGCAGCTGGTCTGAAAGTGTTTGGCCCTCGCAAAGAAGCGGCAATCATTGAAGGCAGTAAATCATTTACAAAGGATTTGTTGAATAAATATCAGATTCCTTCTGGTGATTATGCAACGTTTTATTCGTACGAAGAAGCAGCCGCATATGTTGAGGAGAAAGGTGCACCTATTGTCATTAAGGCAGATGGACTTGCAGCAGGCAAAGGCGTTGTTGTCGCTTTAACAAAGACAGAAGCATTGCAGGCTTTAAAAGACATGCTGCTTGCTAAGAAATTTGGCGAAGCATCAAAAAAAGTGGTCATTGAGGAATTCTTAGCGGGTGAAGAGGTTTCCTTAATGGCTTTCGTAAAAGGTGAAAAAGTCTACCCAATGGTTGCCGCCCAAGATCATAAACGTGCTTATGATGGCGATAAAGGACCAAACACAGGTGGAATGGGAGCGTACTCCCCTGTTCCCCATATTCCACAGTCAATCATTGATCAGGCAATCGAAGAGATTTTACAGCCGACAGCAAAAGCAATGGTACAAGAAGGCCGCAGCTTTACAGGTATCTTATATGCAGGGTTGATTATCACTGCAGCTGGTCCAAAGGTGATTGAATTTAATGCACGCTTTGGTGATCCAGAAACACAAGTCGTGCTGCCGCGATTAACTTCAGATTTAGTAAAACTAATTCTTGATATTCTTGATGACAAAGAACCTGTCATCGAATGGAACCATCAAGCAACACTAGGCGTCGTACTTGCTTCAAAAGGCTATCCTGAAGCATATGAAAAAGGCAGCCCAATCATTGGTTTAGAGCAAATAACGGATGAAGTTCACGTCTATCACGCTGGAACAAGCAAAACAGAAAAAGCTGAATACGTTGTTGCTGGCGGCCGAGTCCTCTTAGTGGCAGCACAGGCAAATACGCTTGAGGATGCAAGCGAGAAAGTATATGCAGAAATGAACAAACTCGATTCACCGCAATTTTTCTATCGCACTGATATAGGCAAACGTGCGATCGGTGTTTCATAAAAAAGCAGGAGCTGCCCAGGACAGCTCCTTTTTTATATCGTGGTGCAAATAAATGGAAGTGGATGGTTTATCATTCGAATCCAGATATTTATAAGCGGAAGTAAGCAATTTATCATTTGAAGTTTTAATAAGCCGAATTAGATAATTTATCGTCCAGCTCACTCTTAACCTCCCTTATTTTTTGCAATAGCGACGGTAATTATGGGAATGTTAAAACTCGGATTTTTAGTGTTTCTAAGTATTTTAAAAAAGATAAAGCCAGGTCTATATGAATAAATGGTTGGCTAGATTCGAAAATCAAATCACTTAAAATGAAGAGAGTAACTTTCTAAAAGGTGCTCTCTTTTTCGTTTTAAACAGAAAAAAATTTTAATCATCATAAAGGTAAAATTCAGAATATGTTGAATATATATGAGTGAAGCGAAAGAAGATTTATGAAGGAGGTGTTCAAATGGAATTATTGAAAAACTCGAAAGGGAAATGGTGTGCCGTTTTTAGCGTATTTCTATTGATGTTTATGTTCACAACTCCTATCTCATCATCTACAAGTGAAGGAGCTGCTTGTACAGATTTGAAAGAACAACATGATCTTGAAACTAGCTGCTAAAAGAATTTCTTCAAAGAGTTCTCTATATAGAGTGATTAGCTCGATGTTTTATGGATTTTTCATGATTATAAATCAATATTGGAAATATGAAATATATGCTGGGGTGAAAATGAACGAAGGAGGTGTCCACATGGAATTATTGAAAAACTCGAAAGGGAAATGGTGCGCTGTTTTTGGTGTATTTCTATTAATGTTTATGTTCACAACTCCTATATCAACTACAAGTGAAGTGGCAAAAGGTGAATTGAAAAGAGAACATGATCCACTTTATCATGGTTGATAAATAATTTCTCGAAGAACACCGAAAAAAGCTGTCTATAAGCCATTTATTTGCTGACTTATGGATAGCTCTTTTCTTATGAAAATCTATGCTGCTCTGATATCTCATTCATATTACGAAATGT
The DNA here is from genome assembly GCF_030812995.1 of Bacillus chungangensis. GTDB lineage: Bacteria > Bacillota > Bacilli > Bacillales > Bacillaceae_C > Bacillus_CF > Bacillus_CF chungangensis. The sequence goes on from NZ_JAUSTT010000035.1 coordinate 14,754, forward strand.
ATGTTATTTTGAATCTTGTATAAGGATAAAGATCCACATATGGTGGGGTTGTTCTGCTACCTGCGGGGCAATCATTACCGCCAACATAAATTGTACAATAAGTAATTCGAATATAAAAAAAGCCGATTTCTTCTATTATGAAGGAATCGGCTTTTTTCTTAGTATGATTCTTCCAAAGATAATGCTTACTTTATTTATCCCACATCTAACCGGCAGTAAGACCCCTACCTCAAGAGTAAGAGGAATCGAAGAAGTCTAGGTGAGGGATAACTGAAAGTCAAATGTCCGATTGATTCGGGCCTACGGGACGTAGGCACAAAGGCGTTGCAACAGGACAAGGAAAGCTTCGGCAGCGATACATCGCACGAAGAAAAGCGGTTTCCTTTTCGAGGACGTTGCGATCTTAGCCTTTGTTCTACTTCTTGTCCAGTGGGGATGAGAGAAAACCTCCGCTCATGGAAGTTTCACTTTATCTTTATTTTTTTCTATTTTAAATACGATTAGCAAGTAAATCCCAACACATAGTGGAATAATAGTGCCATTTAATATTAACTTTGTGCTTTCCTGAAGGTTTGTCATATCTAGAAGAATCTCCGGTAAAAATAAAGTAATCGGAAGAATAATCGTTACCCATGTTTTGCTCCATAATGCAATTCCAATAAAAACTAAAATTGACATAGCAATTGCAATCATATTTCCAGCCGTTCCAAATTGAATAATGGGTGTATCATAAAATCTATTTAAATAGATTAAAGCAATAAATAAAAGCATTGGTGTCATTCCGATAATACCGAATAATAACCATTCTCTTATTTTGGATATTTTGTTGCTTGCAACATACTTAAATAAGACTGTGGTAAGAAACAAGGCAAATATGAAAATAAATGGATAGCCAATCAAATCAAGTAATGAGTATTCCATTTCTCCACGTATTGCATCTCCCATTACAATATAAGCAATTGCACCCAAGATAATAATAGGTATATATTTCAGCAATCCTTTAAAATCAAATGACATTTCATTTGCTAATTGTCCCATATACTCTTTAGGTGTCTTTCCAATGATATCTGCTACGCTTTTCCCATTTTTTTCAGCTTCATATAAGTGATCCTCTAATTCTTCAATTATGTCTTCAGTTTCTTTTTCATTTTTTCCGCTGGAAAATAAATAGACCCTTAGATTTTCTAAAAAATCACGACTTTCTTTTGATATATTCATAAAAGTTAACCTTCCTCACCTAATAAATGATTAACACTATCTGAGATAGCACTCCATTTCTTTTTAAAATCTTCCAATTCTTCTTTTCCTTTTACGGTTAAGGAATAATATTTTCGCTTGGGACCTCCTGAAGGAAGTTCTTTTTGAACGGCCGTCACAAGCCCTTCTTTTCTCATTCTAAGTAACAAAGGATAAATGCTTCCTTCACTAACCATTGTAAATCCATAGGCATATAACTTTTCCATCATTTCATATCCATAGGTTTCCCCTTTATTAATAATTGATAGGAGGCATCCCTCTAAAATTCCTTTTAATATTTGACTTGACGACAATAAGCTCCCTCCTTTTGAAAGGAATAAACAAAAACTAACTTGTTATGCAATATAGTTGTGCAAAAAAAAGAGGTGCAATCAAACTGTATTGTATTACAAGATAGTTTGATTTTAGCATATCATTAAAAATAGCTCAAGATATTTTTTTTGGTATGTTTTAATAATAAAAGTTCCATAAACGGACATGAAAGGCATAAAGAATTATCTTCAAGCGATTTACGGGATCAACGAACCGTACGATGGAAATGGGAAAGGTAATTCGATTATAAGGAAAAAGTTATTCAAAAGATGTTACATATAAATAAAAGGATCAGGTTTTCGGTTTCATTTATTTGTGAAGTTTCGTTTTGCACCACGGTACTATATGCCAATATTTTACTTGTAGCATGATGATCAAAAAGAGAATGTTGGTGATATCTGAAGGCTAACGTAATCAATATGAAAAGGAAAAATTTTTATGGAGACTATTCATTACAAAGTAAACCGAAAGCTTAATTGTTGTTAAATAAAGGGGGAGTAATAAATAATTGACTAGTGGCTATACTTTTTATAACGTGTGAATATAGATAGCGCAGCATACGTTAAATATATTAATTAATGCAAACGTATTGCTTTCAAACATGAATCGTCAAATACGACTATTTTTTTGCAAAAAAAAACCCTCCTGCTAAGAAGGATTTTCTGTTTCTGGCTGTTGGGACATGCATTTGCCATTTGTTTTTTGAAACATAGCGGTTACTGGGCAGTAGCGGACAATGCCTTCTCCTACTTTCATTGCACCAAGCATCGCCGTCATCAGGTAAAATTGTCTCCATGGCACCCTCGAAAGGCGTGCTGTACTCCAAGACAACATTGTAAGCCCGCAAGTAATGCGAACCAATGCGTTTAATATTCCAATATTAGGCTTTATTTTCATGTTATCCTCACCTTCACAAAATGTTTACAATTATCTACGATACCTTTAGTGCTTTAAACAAAAGAATATGTTAGTATTAAGAACGAAAAAAGAAAATTGAATGCTTCCTTATGGAGGAATGTTGAATGTACCGTTGGAAAAATAGACAGCTTCGCGAACAAGCAGCTGTGTTAGATCATAAAAAATCACCAACACTTGTTTTACAAAATGCCCGTTATCTACACTCGATTTTTCGAAAGTGGATGACTGCAAATATTTGGATTTATGAAGATCGCATTGTTTATGTTGGAGATAAACTCCCAGAGAAATTAAGCAATAATTGTGAAGTCGTTGATTGTTCTAAATGGACGTTAGTACCAGGCTATATTGAACCGCATGTACATCCATTTCAGTTATATAATCCCCAAACGTTTGCTGAATATGCATCTCAAACAGGAACGACCACTCTAATTACAGATAACTTGAAGCTTGCTTTTTTATTGGAAATAAAGAAAGCGTTTTCTTTTGTAAGTGATTGCAATAGCTTTCCTATTTCCATGTATTGGTGGTGTCGTTTTGGCTCACAGACGGAGCTGGAAAATGAGGAAATGATTTTTACGAATGAATCTGTTAAAACATGGCTTGAGCATGACCTCGTTATTCAAGGTGGAGAGCTGACAGAGTGGCCAAAGCTTTTGGCTGGAGATGATTTAATACTTCATTGGATTCAAGAAACGAAGCGGCTTGGGAAGAAAATTGAAGGTCATTTTCCAGGAGCTTCGGAAAAAACATTAGCGAAAATGATGCTTTTTGGAGCTGATGCAGATCATGAATCGATGACTGCAAAAGATATTTATTTGCGGCTTATGAACGGATATACTGTGGCACTTCGCCATTCTTCTATTCGTCCTGATCTGCCCATTCTTTTGACAGAAATGAAGGAAATAGGCTTGGATCAATATGACTCCATGTTTTTTACTACAGACGGTTCTACTCCATGCTTTTACAATGAGGGGATTCTCGACCGCATGATCCGAATCGCATTAGAGCATGGTGTGCCAACGATCGATGCGTATCATATGGCATCCTATAATGTAGCGCGCTATTATAATATCCAGCATCATCATGGGTTGATTGCTACAGGGCGCATTGCCAATATTAATATTCTGGAAGATGAAACAAATCCAACACCGATTTCCGTGCTGTCAAAAGGAAAATGGCTTAAAAGAGATGGACAAACAATTGCTGCATTTCAACCGATGGATTGGAAAAAGTATGGGTTTTCACCACTTTCTTTAAATTGGGACTTAGATAGGGAAGATCTCCAATTTTCGATGCCATTTGGGATAGAAATGGTGAATGATGTGATTACAAAACCATACTCAGTTACGATGGAATGTAATACTGAAGAACTGCCTTTAAACAATGATGAAAGCTTTTTTATGCTGATAGACCGTAATGGAACTTGGCGTGTCAATACGATGCTAAAAGGTTTTGCCAACAAAGTGCTTGGCTTTGCCTCCTCTTTTTCTAATACAGGCGATATTGTCATGATCGGCAAGAAAAAGTCTGATATGATACTTGCTTTTGATCGGATGAAGGCAATCGGAGGTGGTATTGTCTTAGCGGAAAATGGCGAAATTATTTATGAATTGCCATTGAAACTAGCTGGTGTCATGTCAGATGCAAAAATGTCAGTACTGATGAAAGAAGAGAAACGTTTAAAAGAATTGTTGTGTGAACGCGGGTATGCTTTTGCTGACCCCATCCATTCTTTGCTGTTTTTTTCCTCGACCCATTTGCCATATTTGCGTATTACTCAAAAGGGAATGTACGATGTCATGAACAAAACGGTACTCTTTCCGACAATAATGCGTTAAAATAATAAAATAGGGCATCCTTTAGCAGCGAGCTGCTAAAGGTGCGCTATCATGCTGTCGATTCATCCGTTTTAGTTTTAGTAGAACCCTTTATACATAAATAGAGAAATAGGGTTTTGCTGAAATGGGTAGTCGTACAGAAGAGAAATGAAGAAATAGGAGTTAGGGGTCAGTATATGTCAAAAAAAATATTGGTTTTATTATTGCTTATGACGCTGTTAGTTGGTGCTTGTGGAAAAAAAACAGAAGTCATTCCAGAGGAACAAGAACCTCCTAAGCAAGAAGAATTGACAGAAACGGTCGAAGAAGAAGCTGAGGTAGAAGAGGAAGGGCCTTTATTCCCGTTAACTGGTACACCTGCTGAGGAAGAAATAGACACTAGAGCAGTTGCGGTAATGATTAATAACCATCCAGCAGCTAGACAGCAATCAGGTTTATCGCAGGCAGATGTTGTGTATGAAGTGCTTGCAGAAGGTGATTTAACAAGATTTTTGGCCATTTTTCAGAGTGAGAAGCCAGCAAATATCGGACCGATTCGCAGTGCTAGAGATTATTACATCGATTTAGCAAAAGGCTACGATAGCCTATACATTGCTCACGGATATAGTCCGAAAGCACATCAGATGCTAAAGAATGGCGTTATCGATCATCTAAATGGCATGCAATATGACGGCAGCTTGTTTAAAAGATCAAGTGCCAAAAAAGCGCCGCATAATTCGTATACAACCTTTGAAAATATTGAAAAAGGTGCGGAATCCAACGGTTATGAGATGACAACTTCACCAGAGCCGCTGCCATTTTTAACAAAAGAAGAAGTAAACGAATTATCGGGAGACACTGCGGAACAGCTAACCATTTCCTACTCTAGCAATCAAAACTTTGTTGTAGAATATGAGTATGATCACGATGCAGAGAAGTATAAACGCTTTTCAGGCGGTGAATTAACTGAAGATATCGAGGCAGGTGCGCCTGTTCTTTTAGATAACATTTTTATTGTAGAAACGAATCATCGAGTGATTGATGACGAAGGAAGGCACGATATTGATTTAACATCAGGAGGGAATGGCTACCTTATACAAAGAGGAGTATCTCAAGAAATTGAGTGGAAAAATGTTGATGGAAGAATTCTACCTTATGATGGTAGCAAGGCGTTAGGGTTTGTCCCTGGTAAAACATGGATAAATATTGTTCCTTCGAATGATATTGTTGAAATGAAGAAATAACAGCTTCATTTAAAGGGGAATCAATCTATGCAAATTGATAAAATAAGAGGCCAAGCGCTCGATCAGCTTTTTAAAGCTATTTTGTCGTTAGAAGATATAGAAGAATGCTATCAATTTTTTGATGATTTATGTACAATCAATGAGATTCAGTCTCTTTCTCAACGTCTGCAAGTAGCAAAAATGTTAAAGGATGGGAATACCTATCATAAAATTGAGACCGAAACAGGAGCAAGTACAGCAACCATTTCACGTGTGAAGCGTTGCTTAAATTATGGCAATGACGCCTATGCAATGGCTTTGGATAGAATTGAAGAAAAAGAAAAATAATAAATGTCTCTGATTGGGTTAGGCCTATTGTATTGCGATCTTAGCTTTGCTCTGCTTCTTTCCAATGAAGATGAAGGATTATGGCAGTTTCATGATGAACGACTTTGTAAAAGTTATAAGACATGGTGCAAATAAAGACCGCTGTACAAAGGGCAACAGAACCGTCATTTTATTAGACCAAAATCATATACAATAAAGGATCTTACATATTAGTCTTGTATAGTATGCACTTTCCTTTATTGTTTTTTTATTGCGCTAAAGCTAAGAAGTCGAAGGGTTATTTTTCCTCAACCAATCCATTAAATGATTAAATAAAGGTACTGAATGTCTGTGCCCTGTTCCGTTAGGTTATACCCGTTATATCTTCTTGTATACCTGCATAAGCTACTTTTAATAGTCCTCTCAATCTTTATTTTCTTCTTTTAATCTCTTGATTAGGTTTTCCAATTTTCAACTGCTAATTTTCGGTAATAACATCTCAAACGCAGCACCGCCAGCAGCATTGTTATAAACACGAATGGTTCCGCAGTGCTTTTCAACTGCTTTTTGCGCGATTGCCAGTCCTAATCCCGTTCCGCCTGTTTTACGGCTTCGTGATTTTTCCCCACGATAAAGCGGAGAAAATAAATGCGCGATATCTGCTTCAGGGATGCCCGGGCCATTGTCGGCAATACGCAGCAAACATTGTCTTTGTTCCTTTAAGTCGCAAAGGTCGATCGTAATTTCGCCATTGTTTGGTGTATATTGAATTGCATTTGCTATAAGGTTATGAAGGGCACGTCCCAACACATAATCGTCAATTTCACAGAAAACAGCTTCATCTATGTAGAGCTTGAGTGAAATGGCTTTCTTTTGCAACTCTGGATGAAAACTCTCGATTATTTGCTGTAGAAATGCGGTGAAATCAATTTTATTTAAGTGCAGTGGCTGTTCGAGATAATTTAAGGAAGAAAATGTATGCAAATCAGAAATAAGTTGATTCAGTACATTTGCTTTTTGATAGCTAATCTCTACATATTTGTTTACTTGTTCAGGAGTCACAGCGATTCCATGTTTAATTCCTTCTAAGTAGCCGCGGATAGAAAATAGTGGCGTTCGCAGGTCATGAATTATGGATGAAATAAAGAGTTTTCTTTCCTTCTCCATTGTTTCCTGCTTGTCAAGAGACTCTTGCAGCCGCTTTTGCATCATTGAAAAAGCATGTGATAATTCATTGATTTCTTTTACAGGCGTTGTCGGCAGAGAGAAATGAAAATCATAATGGCTTATTTTATTTGTAGCTGCCTGGAACTGTATTAACGGTTGAAGCATTTTTTGTTTTAAAAATTTGGCGCTGAAAATGAGTACGATCGCACATAGTCCAATCCAAACAATTAGCCCTCCCCAATCATTGAAATGACGGGCGATTGATGATGAGTATGAATGTTTATTAGGCAAAGGGCGTCTATCTTCCACATAAGCAACCCCTAACAGTTCTTCACCGTCATAGACTGGATATTCTTGAATCATCCAACCTAAATAGACATAATTGCTTGAGACATTATCAGAGTGAATTTGATACGGCTCTATTATGTTTTCCTTCTCGATGTTTGAAGTCAACAATTGTCCTTCTTCATCATATAAACGAATACCCAGATGCATTTCTGTTGCCTTCTCGTTAAGCTGCTTCTGCCAGGCTTTTTCTTTCCACATATATGCTTTGTCTAAAACATCTTCTTTAAACCAAGGGGAGATGCTTTCTATTGCTACCGGCTTTAGAAACAGATGCTGATTGATTTTAAGCATCACTTGTATCATTGCAAAAGGTACAAGAAGAAAGAGGATTAAAAAAATAATTAGCCATTGTTTTAAGGTGCGTTCTTTATGCATGTTCAGTTTCCTCCAGCTTATAGCCAATGCCCCAAACAGTGATAATTTGTACGTGACAATGTTCCAATTTCATCATTTTTTCCCGCAGCTTGGCGATATAGACTCTTACTGTATGGGCATCGCCGAATTCATATCCCCAGATTGATTCTAATAACTGATCATATGTAAACACTTGTTTTGGATGCTCGGTAAGAAGACTTAACAATTCGTATTCTTTAGCGGTCAAAGAAAGGGTTTGTCCGCCAATCGATACGACTCTCGTTTGTTTATTAATGGCAAGATTTTTAAAGCGAACAATGTTTTCTCGTTCAGAATTTAGTGAAGAGCTAGAAAGAACAAGTCTGCGCTCCAATGCTTTAATGCGGGCAACAATTTCCCCTGGGGAGGCGCTTTTTACAATATAATCGTCTGCTCCAATATGCAGTCCTCTAATGATGTCGGTATCCTTTTCTAATGCAGTTAGAAACAAGATTGGTATATTGCTTTCCCGCCGAATACTTTTACATAACGAGAAACCAGATTCGCCAGGCATCATTATATCTAATAAAAGAAGATCAATATCGGTTTGTAAGAGAACCTTTCGAGCTTGCTCTGCATTGGAAGCTTGATATACTTCGTATCCTTCCACAAGCAAAAAATCTTCTAACAGCTCCATAATTTCTTTTTCATCATCTACTAGCAAGATTCTTTTCAGCATACTCTGCTCTCCTTTCTGATAGCATTATAGCAAAGGAAAGCAGCTGGAAACGGGAAGGAAACTAAATTTGATGCTTTTTTGATACTTTCTTTCCTTGCGGGAAAATTTTAAAAAAAGATAAAGTGAAACTTCCATCAGTGGGGGTTTCTCTTATCCCACACTGGACAAGAAGTAGAACAAAGGCTAAGATCGCAACGTCCTCGAAAAAGAAAACCGCTTTTTTTTTCGTGCGATGTTGATTCAAGAAGCTTTCCTTATCCTGTCGGCCCGAACCAATCGAATATTTGACTTTCAGTTATCCCCCAACTAGACTTCTTCGATTCCTCTTACTCCCCGAGGTGGGGGCTTGACTCGCCAGTTAGATGTGGGATAAAGAATCGTAAAAAATCTCTAAAGATATAAAAGGAAAAGACTCCTCTAAACCTAGCAATATAGAGAAAAAACAGTGTCTTCTTTCTCTATTTGCTTTCTTGACAACATGTTATAATGGACGATAGAAATGAGAATGGAGGATTGGCTGGAATGTATGATGTGAGGCATTGGCGCCATGTGTTTAAATTAGATCCCAATAAGGAAATCACAGATGAAGATTTGGAAAAGGTTTGCGAATCGGGGACAGATGCAATTGTGATTGGCGGTACTGATCATGTGAGATTAGACGATGTACTAAATTTAATGGCAAGGGTGCGAAGGTATCCACTTCCCTGTGTACTGGAGGTATCGAATACGGAAGCCATTACGCCAGGCTTCGACCTTTACTTCATTCCGACTGTTTTAAATAGCCGAGATGCTTCATGGGTCACAGGTTTACATCATCAAGCGGTAAAAGAATATGGCCCCTTTATCAATTGGGAAGAGCTGCTTGTTGAAGGCTACTGTGTTTTAAATGAAGATTGCAAGGTGGCCAATCTAACGAATCCGAATACAAATTTAACCGAAGAGGATATAGAGGCATACGCCCTGATGGCAGAAAAAATGTTTCAGCTGCCGATTTTTTATTTAGAATACAGTGGGAAATATGGAAAAGTAGAAATGGTACAAGCCGCAAAAAGACCGCTTGTGAACACCACTCTTTTTTACGGAGGCGGCATCCGCAATAAGGAGCAAGCAGCTGAAATGGGGAAGTATGCTGATGTCATTGTGGTAGGAAATGTGATTTATGAGGATATAGAAGCAGCATTATCGACAGTTCCTGCAGTAAAGAATGAATAAATACGATTCCAGCAAACTAAGATGGCGTACGATTGCACTTTTTGGCAATCTCTAACACTAACAACTATTAGCAAAATATGATATAATTAGAACAGATGTTCTACTGGTGGTGAAAAAATGCAATTTTTAACTGAAAAATTGTTAACTGGTTTAAATAAAGAACAGCAAAAAGCAGTAAAAGCAACAGATGGGCCGCTATTAATTATGGCAGGCGCCGGAAGCGGCAAAACAAGGGTTTTAACACATCGAATTGCTTATTTAATGGTAGAAAAACAAGTAAACCCAGCTAATATTTTAGCGATTACTTTTACCAATAAGGCTGCACGTGAAATGAAGGAGCGTATTGGCGCACTCATGGGCGGTGCTGCAGAAAGTGTTTGGATTTCCACTTTCCACTCGATGTGTGTGCGTATTTTAAGACGTGAAATAGACCGCATTGGTTTCAACCGCAACTTTTCGATTCTTGATCCGACAGACCAACAATCTGTTATTAAAGGGATTTTAAAGGATGAAAATATTGACCCAAAGCAATTTGTACCCCGTGCGATTTTAGGGGCGATCAGCAGTGCTAAAAATGAATTGCAAGATGCTGAAGCATATGCAGCTCAAGCTGGGGGATACTATGAACAAACGATTAGCAAAATTTATTTAGAGTATCAAAAACGGCTGCGTAAGAACATGGCGCTTGATTTTGATGATTTGATCATGACGACGATTCAGCTTTTTAAGCGCGTTCCAGAAGTACTGCAGTATTATCAGCGTAAATTTCAATATATTCATGTCGATGAATACCAGGATAGTGCGACACGTTTCTAACTGAAAAGGTTAGACACTAGTAGGTTAACTAGGAGAACTAATGATTCAAAGAGTCGAATGAGAGAGTAACGCCTTAAAAGGCTCTCCCTAATACTCCGAATAGCGTCAAGATAGGGAAGTATCTTGGGGTTATAAGCTCGGTGAAGTCGGCTGAATGCTGCCGTAGCAAATGAAGTTGACGAAAGCTCTCCAGAGGTGGAGGGTGCAGCAGATAAGCCGGGGGTCTATAAAGCACTCATGGTGAGAATGTTGGTGTATAAAGCCAACCGACGAAAATCCGAATGTACGGCTCTAGAGGTATTGGTACTAGAAATGGTATCGCCGCTTAATTGTGGTGCTGGCGGGGTGGAGTAAGGTTTATCTTAATGAAACACCCTATCGTGTGGAAGGCGCGATTCAACCAGCAGGGCTAGAGGATTCACCTTCAAGTGCATATGAAAAGATAGAATCATTGGAACGTGGAAAGCTGGCAGCGTGGAGGTCTTGCCCGCCGATGAAACGGTGATGAGGAAAAGGCAATGATAAGTTCAAAGAAAACCAATGTTGAGCTATTTTTCAGCTGAAAAGATTGCGAAGCAGCAAAGTTTTTCAGGACTTGATGAACACGTCTATAACTCATCTTTATGTCAGTGATAGCGGTGGCACAGTACCGTTGAAGTGATGGAAACATCATGGAGGGATGGCCACTAGTCAATCTGTTCACCAATCTATTATTGCCATATCATGATCATGCAGCTTTGCAAAAGATGTACTAGCGGAAAATGCTACGGCAATTAAAGGTGCATGATCCAAGCAAAGCCATACATAATATAACATTACAGGTGGCCAACAGATTGATGGAACGCCGTATGAGCGGAAACGCTCCTGTACGGTGTGAATGGGGGGAAAAGCAGGAGATAGCGTCAAATGTTTACCTATCCATATCAAATCGTGCTCAATATATGCTCGTTAAAATGCTCGCGCAAAGATTTGAGAACCTCTGTGTAGTTGGGGATTCCGATCAATCGATCTATCGCTGGCGCGGTGCTGATATTACAAATATTTTATCTTTTGAAAAGGACTATCCGAATGCTAAAGTCATTTTGCTGGAACAAAATTATCGTTCCACAAAACGAATCTTGCAAGCTGCCAATGAAGTGATTACACAGAATGTAAATCGAAAACCAAAAAATCTGTGGACAGAAAATGACGAAGGTGCAAAAATTGCATATTACCGCGCAGACAGTGAACAAATGGAGGCGCAATTTGTCGTCGGCAAAATCCAAGAATTAACGAGCAGCGGTTCATTTTCTTTAGCTGATTGTGCTATTCTTTATCGGACAAATGCACAATCTCGTGTCATCGAAGAAATGCTCTTAAAGTCAAATATCTCCTATAATATCGTTGGCGGCCTCAAGTTCTATGATCGGAAAGAAATTAAGGATTTGCTTGCCTATTTACGATTAATTGCTAATCCGGACGACGACATTAGCCTCCAACGGATCATTAATGTACCGAAACGGGGGATCGGGGCTAGTTCTCTTGAGAAAATTGCCAGCTATGCCGCTACCTATGATCTTTCCATGTACGGTGCGTTGGCAAGTGCAGATTTAATTGGACTTAGTCCGAGAATCACGAATGCCGTCAAGGAATTTTATGCATTGATTCAAAACTATACGCACATGCAGGAATATCTATCAGTTACCGAGCTGGTAGAAGAAATATTAGAGAAGTCTGGATATCGCGACATGCTAAAAGCTGAGAAATCATTGGAAGCCCAGAGCAGACTTGAAAACATTGAAGAATTTCTCTCTGTTACGAAAAGCTTTGAAGACAAAAATGATGATAAAAGTCTGGTTGCTTTTTTAACAGATTTAGCTTTAGTCGCTGATATTGATCGGCTGGACGAAGACGGTGCTGCTGAAGAAGGGGTCGTGCTCATGACGCTCCATTCAGCAAAAGGTTTAGAGTTTCCAGTTGTATTCTTAATGGGATTGGAAGAGGGCATCTTTCCACATAGTCGCTCTATTATAGAAGAGGAAGAAATGGAAGAGGAGCGCCGTCTATGCTACGTCGGTATTACTAGAGCTGAAAAGACGCTGTTTTTAACGAATGCCCAAATGCGCACTTTGTATGGACAAACAACGATGAATGCTCCTTCTCGTTTTCTAGCGGAAATTCCAGATGAAGTGCTGGAAAATCTTCAAAAAGAGGAAGAAAAACCATCCTTCATGAGGGAATCGATACGCGGTCCTAGAAAACGCCCAAGCCATTTTGCGGAAACGGCCGCAAAAGCACCTGAGCTTGATTGGAAGGTCGGCGATAAAGCAGCTCATAAAAAATGGGGAACGGGAACAGTTGTGAGTGTAAAAGGAGAAGGCGAAGCGATTGAATTAGATGTTGCTTTTCCGAGTCCAATAGGCATTAAACGACTGCTGGCCCAATTTGCGCCAATAGAAAAAGTGTAGAAATGACGGATAGGCAGCGTGTGATTTCGTTTGTGGATAAAGAAAAACTACTTCATTAATGGCAGAGTTTCAGAATACGGCTATCTATGCGAATGTGAAGCCGTTTCGGAACTAGCTCATGCTCGCCAAGGAAGAAAAAACAGAAAAAAGCAAAGAAAAGGAAGGGCGTTAGATGGAGATAAAGACAGCAGAAATTCGAGTAAAGGAGCTTCATCAGCTATTAAATCAATATGGATATGAATATCATGTGTTAGATCAGCCTTCTGTTCCAGACGCAGAATATGATCGACTTTTGCAAGAACTTTCTCAGCTGGAAGAAAAATTTCCCGTATTGCGTACTCCAGATTCGCCTACTCAACGAGTTGGCGGGCAGCCTCTAGGCACATTTTCAAAAGTAGAACATCTAAGTCCGATGCTTAGTTTAAGCAATGCTTTTAATGAAGCCGATCTTCGTGACTTTGATCGGAGAATCAAACAAACGATTGGTGAAGACTATGAATACGTCTGTGAATTAAAAATAGATGGTTTAGCAGTCTCGCTTCGCTACGAAAATGGATTATTTGTCCAAGGTGCTACAAGAGGAGATGGAACAGTTGGAGAGGATATTACCGCGAACTTAAAAACCATTCGCTCCATTCCGCTCCGCTTGAAAGATGCTTACTCGCTTGAAGTCCGCGGCGAGGCATATATGCCGAAGCATTCATTTTTAAAGCTAAATGAAAGAAGAAAGCTGGCAGAGGAACCATTATTTGCAAATCCAAGAAATGCGGCTGCCGGCTCTCTCCGACAGCTCGATCCTCGGATTGCAGCTTCTAGAAATTTAGATATTTTCTTATACGCTGTGGCAGACTTTGGAGAAATAGGTGTATCCACACATAGTGAAGGAATGCAGCTTCTAGAGGAATTAGGGTTCAAAATGAACAAAGAACGTGAAGTTTGTTCTAATATTGAACAAGTCATTTCCTATGTGGAAAAATGGGAAAAAGATCGTCCCACCCTTCCTTATGAAATTGATGGCATTGTGATTAAAGTTAATTCTCTTGAACAACAGCAATTGCTTGGTGCAACTGCAAAGTCGCCAAGATGGTCTATTGCTTATAAGTTTCCAGCCGAAGAAGTGCTGACAAGATTAATCGATATTACTTTCAACGTTGGCAGAACGGGAGTAGTTACACCAACAGCACTGTTAGAACCAGTTCAAGTGGCAGGTACAACTGTACAAAGAGCATCGCTGCATAATGAAGATTTCATTCGTGAAAAGGGCATGATGATCGGGGATGAAGTCGTTATTAAAAAAGCAGGGGACATTATCCCTGAAGTTGTCAATGTTTTGCCAGAGAGAAGAACAGGGGAAGAAAAACCATTTAGCATGCCGACCGCTTGTCCTGAATGTGAGAGTGAGCTTGTACGCATAGAAGAAGAAGTAGCGCTTCGCTGCATCAACCCAAAATGTCCAGCGCAAATCCGTGAAGGCCTCATTCACTTTGTCTCACGAAATGCCATGAATATAGAAGGATTAGGCGAGAAAGTGATCGCACAATTATATCATCACAATCTTGTACATGATGTTGCGGATTTGTATCAGCTAACGAAGGAACAGCTTTTGCAACTAGAAAGAATGGGTGAGAAATCTGTTTCTAATCTATTAGCAGCAATTGAAGCGTCGAAATCTAATTCACTGGAGAAACTGCTCTTTGGGCTAGGAATTCGCCATGTTGGTGTCAAAGCAGCTAAGATTTTAGCCGAAGAGTTTGAAACAATCGACAAGTTAGCGGCTGCTGCTAAGGAAGATTTACTGTCCATCCATGAGATTGGTGAAAAAATGGCAGATTCGATTGTCACTTTTTTTCAAAAAGCAGAAGTCCATGAATTAATTCAAGAATTAAAAGCAGCTAATGTAAATGTGGAGTATAAAGGATTAAGACGAAAACAAGTAGAAACAGAATCAATTTTTACTGGAAAAACAGTTGTCTTAACAGGTAAACTTGAAACGATGACACGCAATGAAGCGAAAGAAAAAATAGAAATGCTGGGCGGCAATGTGACAGGAAGTGTCAGCAAAAATACGGATATTGTCATTGCAGGGATTGATGCAGGCTCAAAGCTTACAAAAGCGCAACAATTGGGGATAGAAATTTGGGATGAACAAAAATTACAAGAAATGCTGAAAGATGAATAAGTAAAGTAATGGGGCTTAGCTGGCCATTCGTTTAACTGGGCTTCCGAAAAGAATTCTCCCACTTCTAAATGGGGAAGGGCTTAGCCCAATGAAAGTGGGAGATGAATTTTCGGTTGGCCTTAAGCCAAAATATTGTATTTTCTCTAGGGGCAGGGACTGCCCTTATAGCTTGGTAAATATAGATAGCTAACAAAAGTATCTAGTTCCCAAGAAGCTCCCACTTCAATCAGACCGCAAGGTCGATAAGTGGTGAGTATGCTTCAAATTAAGCCGGGCAGCATCCCCATTCGATTTCCGGATGTGATATGAAGCTTTTGTTACATTCTAGTCATAGGCTATTAGATTAAAGGTGGCATCCATCATGAAAAAATGGTTAGCAATTATCGCAGGAACTGCTCTTATAATGACGGGATGTGTTCCTGCCTTGGAAAAGGAAGAGAAAATCGTACAAGAACAGGATGATAAAATAGAAAAAGCGATCATCCCTCATTTTCAAATTTCAGATCAATATTATCGAACGATATTGCCTTTCAAGCCTGGCAAAGCAAGGGGAATGGTTGTTTCCAACTTAAATACTCGTTACGATATAAGTGAATTTGAAAATGGGCTAATGAGGATTGCACAGGAAACATTTTCACCTGATACGTACTTGTTTCAAGAAGGGCAGTATTTAGAAGGTGATGTCATAAAGTCATGGTTGAACCGAAAATATACAGATGCACAATTAAAAGAAAAAGATATAGACCCTTCTGAAAACATTGGCTTAAATCCTCCCCTTAGCGGCGAAGGAACGATTGAAGAGCAAAATAACAAAAGTCCGATTTATTTGGCCCATGTATTGGAACACAACTATTTAAAGAAAGACAAAGAATCTTCGGTCTCGCTGGAAGGGATCGTCATTGGGCTTGCCTTGAATTCCGTTCATTACTATCAAAATAGTAATGGTGCAACACTTGAGCAAGAAATCTCTCATGACGAATTAGAAAAGCAAGGCAAAGAAATTGCCAAAGAGGTATTAAATCGTTTGCGCAGTATGGACGGCTTACAAGATATACCGATCGTCATCGCATTGTTCGAACAGGAAAGCCGCACTTCCGTTGTGCCTGGAAGGTTCTTTGCGTATACGAGTGTGGGAAAAGGAAGCAGCTCGATTGATAACTGGAAAAATATTAATCAACAATACTATTTATTGCCTTCCTCTAAAGCTGAAAGTACACATCGACAAGACGTAGAAATGTTTTTGAATTTCAAGCAAGAGGTAGAAAGATATTTTCCGCATTTTAATGGTGTCATTGGACGGGCTTTTTACCAGGAAGAGCAGCTGATGGAACTTAATATTGAAATTCCTATACAGTTTAATGGAGAGGCTGAATTAATTGGCTTTACACAATGGGTGGCTGGATTGGCAAAAGATCATTTGCCTAATACGATCAACTTGGAAATAAATATTTCATCTTTAAGTGGACAGGGAGCCATCATTATTAGAAAGCCAAACGAAAATGAACCATTTGTTCATATTTATCAATAAAGACTGTTTACTAAGTTCAAAGCGAGGGAAGAAAAACAAGACGTTTTTCTTCCCTCGCTTTTTATTATGAGCCTGTAAACACTTCTTCATCAGGGTATCGAACATGAGGCTTTCTAGGTTTTGCTAACGTAAATGCTAATGTGAGAGATCCGATTCTACCAATGAACATCATTATCATGATTACTTGTTTTTATAATGATGGATGGGATTAATTTACTCCTCCTTGATCCAGTTGTCAATGATATTTTTTCAAGCGAAAAGAAAGCTGTTTTGTTTTCACTAGCGATATAAAAAAAGTGTATTCTTTTGTCTAATGATCATTGCAGGAAAAAGACCCTTCATCAAGAAGCTTTTAGGAAAGATTTTAAAAAAGGTAGGCTTGATCAAGCCTCTAAGCTGTCAAGTGGGTAAATGAAAAGGGGAGGATGAGGAAACGAATGAAGAAGTTTATTGTTATCACTCTATTATTTTCAGGATTTTTTTTACTAAATGGGGAAAAGGCATTAGCAGGATGTTACGAAAGAGGGGAGACTGTAATAGACAACGATCATAATGGAATCGATTCTTCTGATAACCGGTATATTGGAACTTGGCAATACCAGACTGGCGGTCGATCATTTAGAGGCGACCATCGCTTTGCGCCGATTCAAGATAAAAATATCTCTTATACATGGTATTTTGGCAGATGCGATCAATATAATGCTACTCTGTACGTTTATTTATGGGATTCCTCTTTTACGAACCCAAAAGCAGAATACGTGATGACGAATGATCAATTTAAAAATAGCTCTTTTTTTATTAATCAACAAAATGCACCAGGCGGCTGGAGCAAAGTAGGAACCTCTGCTTACAAAGGTGTGAATTCAGTAAGTGTCCAACAGCCATTTCCATCTGAAATTAGGACGGGGGGAACAGGAGCGGATGGCGCTAAATTAATCTACCATAAATGATGAAAAAGGAGGGATAAAAAGATGGTAAAATACATGGCAGGTGCGGTCGCTTTCTTATTAATTTCATTGTTTTCAATAGGCAGTTTTTCTACTGTTTATACTAAAGATCATCATGAACATCGTGATTATCCAGTAATGAGAACCTTTCAAGCTTCCAAAGGGGAAAAGGCAGAAAAAACGCCCACCTTTGATATAACGGATAAAACAACTATTCAAGAAAGAATGTTGAATAGTTTTCACTATTTTGATCAAGCTGAGGGTTCTTTTCGTTATTACAGCAGAGAAGTTGGCTTTGATTTTTTCGTTTCATATAAGCTTGATATGAACAATCATATTCAATTTTATACGAAAGAAATGAACAGCAAGTTAAAGCCTTTGTATGAGGCCAGTTTTATTAATGGCAAGGAAACAAGGCTTTATCACGATTTTCAGTCTTATGAAGTAATGGAACAGGAGATTAATCATAAAGGAGAATTCAAATCTATTACCAGTGTCTACGGAATGGTCGACGGCCAAAAAATGTATGACTATCCTAATACGCCTATTCAAATAGGCTTAGCTAATAATTCTCTTCATGGCAAAGAAGTGGCGGCTGGATTTCTGGAAGAACACGATAAATGGGAAGTAATTGGCACAGAAGACTATGTAGGAAGAGAAGCTATTCTCATCAAAGGAACATTTGGTAAAGCGTATAGCCACAAAAATTGGGGTTCATTTCAAATTTGGATGGATAAACATACAGGAATATTACTCAAATATCATATTTATGATGTAAACGGCCAAATTTTAGATGCATTAGAGACGAATGAAATAACCGTAAATAAAACTGTTCATATTGAGTCATTGAATCCGAAGCTTCGCAGCATATATCAACAATATGAAAAAATGGACGCTACCCAAAGTAATGAACTGTATTAACAAATTTGCTGTTCACTTCGGTTCCCATTTCATTAACGTTGCTCATTCCACTATTAGATAAGAAGGTATCCACACTGATGCAGCCAATGAAAATAGATCCAAGCCTAATGATAAAAGACTACATTGCGATGAAACGTGAGGAAGGTATAAAGGAAGGAGTTAAAGAAGTAACGAAGAAGATGCTGCAAAAAAAGATGGAGAATGAAACGGTCATCGAATGTACAGGTTTGTCGAAAGAAAAGATTATGTTGTTGCAAAAGGAACTGCAGGCGAAGTATAATAAGGATTTCTTTTGAAATGATTTCAATAACATAAATTGTAGATTAAGAAAAATTAAAGTTCGAAATAAGCTCAAATTAAATTTTAAGATAAATTAGAAAACGCAAAAAGAAACGTTAAAAAAGCGTTTCTTTTTGCGTTGGATTACTAATATCAAACTTTCATGATGGTTTTGAAGTCTAGGAATGAAGGAGACCTTTCATATGACAAAAACAATATTAAAATAATCGGCATTCATCATGATGCTTATAGATCATAAACGATTATAACGATTGATTTTGATAATAGAAAACGCTACTGCTCAAGTGATTTCGTCATTTTAGGTAGATGATGCAGCAATTAATAAAATAACGCGAAAGGAAAAATGTTACAAGAACATTATCTGAACGTCTGACATTGATTAATACTGGGTGTTAATAATGGAATTGTATTATTTGTAAAAAATATTTCTATATTTTTGAATTTTGGTATTCCTTTTCTTGCTATACTGTTATATAATACATATATTAATTAAAACCTGTATTATAACATTTGCTAAGGATGTGACTAAAACAGATGGGAACACAAATCGTTGGGTTGGAAGTGAAAAGGGAATTAAATGACCGCTATGAACAATTATTAACGCCAGATGCACTACAGTTCATTGAACAATTGGAAAGGCGGTTTGGTTCAGAGCGGCGCGAGCTACTTCTAAAAAGAGAAAAGAGACAAAAAGAAATCGATGAAGGAAAGCTTCCTGATTTTTTAGAGGAAACGGCATCTATCCGTGAAGGCGATTGGAAAATCAATCCATTACCAAAGGATTTGCAAGATCGTCGTGTTGAGATCACAGGGCCAGTTGATCGTAAAATGATCATTAATGCCTTGAATTCAGGGGCTAAAGCATTTATGGCTTGTCTGGAAGATGCCACGACACCTACTTGGGAAAATGTAATGGAAGGACAAATCAATCTGCGTGATGCTGTGCTGCGGACAATTTCGTTAGAAGCGAATGGCAAAGTATACAAACTAAACGATAAAACCGCAACATTAATCGTTCGGCCACGGGGTCTTCATTTAGAAGAAAAACATATTTATGTTGACGGGCAGCCGATTTCAGGGGGATTCTTTGATTTTGGGCTTTACTTTTATCATAATGCACAACAGTTGATTCAAAATGGCTCAGGTCCTTATTTTTATTTGCCAAAGCTAGAAAGCCATTTAGAGGCAAGACTTTGGAATGACGTTTTTTTATTTGCTCAAAGGTATATAGGGGTTCCAAGAGGGACGATAAAAGCTACTGTACTTATCGAAACGATTATGGCAGCTTTTGAAATGGATGAAATTTTATATGAGTTGCGAGAGCATGCAGCAGGGTTAAACTGCGGGCGCTGGGATTATATTTTCAGCTATATTAAAAAGTTAAGAAACAAGAAAGATGTCATTTTGCCGGATCGAGCGGTTGTCACAATGACAGTTCCGTTTATGCGGGCTTACTCCTTGTTAACGATTCAAACTTGCCATAAACGTCAAGCGCATGCAATTGGCGGAATGGCGGCTCAAATTCCAGTTAAAAATAATCGTGAGAAAAATGAAGAGGCATTTGCAAAAGTACGGGCAGATAAAGAAAGGGAAGCGCAAGATGGCCATGACGGTACATGGGTGGCGCATCCAGGACTTGTACCAGTCGCAATGGAGGTTTTCAATCGGGAAATGACCTCTTCTAATCAGATTCATTCAAATAAGCAGATGAGTATGGAGGTAACAGCAAAAGATTTATTGGATGTTCCAAAAGGGATTATTACAGAGGCGGGAGTTCGGCAAAACATTCGTGTTGGAATTCTGTACTTAGAGTCATGGCTTAGCGGCAGAGGAGCAGCGCCGATTGACCATTTAATGGAGGACGCAGCAACAGCGGAAATCTCACGAGCCCAGCTATGGCAGTGGATTCGCCATCCACAAGGAGTCTTAGATGATGGCAGAAAAGTAAGTATTGAAATGTATCAACAAATGAAAGCGGAGGAAATAGAGCTAATCAAGCAAGCATTTGGAGAAGATGCTTTCAAAGAGCGGAAATTTAAAGAAGCGATTCAGTTGTTTGATCGTTTGATTTTAGAAGGGGAGTTTATCGACTTTTTAACAATTCCAGGATACGAATTACTGGATTAATATCATCTATTAAACTATATGGGGGTTTTGAACATGACAAATGAAAGAGTGAAGGCACTAGAAACTGCTTGGGAAACAGATGAAAGATGGAAAGGGATCAAGAGAACATACACAGCTGAAGATGTTATTAAATTGCGTGGTTCACTTGATATTGAGTATACATTGGCAAGAAAAGGCACAGAAAAGCTTTGGAAACGATTAAATACTGAAAATTATATTCATGCTTTAGGAGCATTAACTGGCAACCAAGCGGTGCAACAAGTGAAAGCGGGCTTAAAAGCCATTTATTTAAGCGGCTGGCAGGTTGCTGCGGATGCAAACCTTTCAGGACATATGTATCCAGATCAAAGTCTTTATCCAGCAAATAGTGTTCCGCATGTTGTCAAACGAATTAACCAAGCGCTGCAGCGTGCCGACCAAATTCATTCCGTGGAAGATGACCATTCGATCGATTGGTTTGCGCCAATTGTTGCCGATGCAGAGGCTGGTTTTGGAGGCCAATTAAATGTCTTCGAACTAATGAAGGCAATGATTGAAGCAGGGGCAGCAGGAGTTCACTTTGAAGACCAGCTTTCTTCAGAGAAGAAATGTGGACATTTGGGAGGAAAAGTATTGCTTCCAACGCAAACAGCCATAAAAAATTTAATCGCAGCTCGACTTGCGGCTGATGTAATGGGAGTCCCGACGATTATTATTGCGAGAACAGATGCTGATGCTGCCGACTTAATTACGAGCGACGTTGATCCTGCAGATGCACCATTCATTACAGGAGAGCGGACACTAGAAGGCTTTTTCCGAACGAAAGCAGGTCTCGATCAAGCAATTGCCCGTGGATTGGCTTATGCTCCATATGCTGATATGATCTGGTGTGAAACGTCAGAACCTAATTTGGAGCAAGCGCAGCGATTCGCTGAGGCCATCCATGAAAAATTCCCTGGGAAGCTTTTAGCATACAACTGTTCGCCGTCATTTAATTGGAAAAAGAAATTGGATCAGCAAACAATTGCAAATTTCCAAGCAGAAATCGGAAAAATGGGATACAAGTTCCAATTTGTTACCCTTGCTGGTTTCCATGCGTTAAATAATAGTATGTTTGAGCTTGCCCGCGGCTATAAGGAAAATGGGATGGCAGCATATTCAGAATTGCAAGAAAGAGAATTTGCTAATGAAGCCCAAGGCTATACTGCGACAAGGCATCAACGTGAAGTTGGAACAGGCTATTTCGATGAGGTTGCAATGATTGTCTCAGGAGGTACATCATCCACAACCGCTTTGAAAGGGTCAACAGAGGAAGAACAATTTACAAGAGTATAAGAAGTTTTCCTTATTGGTAACGTGTAAAAGGGAAGAGAGAGCGTCTATTACGGACGTTCTCTTTTTTTCTGAGAGATACTGGAGATAAGAGGTTTCTTCTGTTAATAGCAGAGACTGTCTCTACTATTCTAATAAGTGAACTTGCTTTTAAGAAACAAGTTTTTTTAATGATGTTGACTAACGAAATGCTATGAAAAACCAAATAAAATGAACAATGGATGCTGCAAGGCCAATTCTTACAACACTAAAGAGCCAGGAAAGATAGCTTCAACAAATACACTAGCTACGATAGCACCTACAATAACCGATAAGCTTAGAAACAGTCAAAGCCCGCAAAGAATGGCCATGACGTACCTTATCATATCCACACCTAACATATATATTATAAGAGGCAGGATGTAACATAAAAGAATAAAGCCTATTGTTAGCCACATTTCTGGACTTTAAATTGATTAGCGTTAGGGTCCTCAGTTCGGCAAGTGGAGAAAGTGATATGATAACCGTCATAATGGAAAAGAGTAATGCAGAAACCAATGTCAAGACAATAACATTTATTTTTTTTCTTCTTTTCCTTCATACTTTCACTCTTTAGGTAAAATTCATGTTCAAATTTTAAGTTGCTATTACATCACTTCCATATGAATAATAACCAATGATGGCAAATATCACAAAAAGTTGAATGATGATGCCTATAATACTACAAATCAATCCTGAAATTGCCATGCCCCTGCCTTTTTGATTCGTATTATCTATTTCTATTATACTTTTTCTTGCAAGAAAAATACCTATTACACCAAGTATAAAACCAATAATAGGGATGAGAAGAGATAGTATTCCTAATGTTAAAGCGGTTATTGCCTTTTGATTCGTTTGTCTTATTAATTCCATTAAATATCCTCCTCGTATTATATATTTAAGAACTAAATTTCTCTTTGTTAATTGAATAATGTGTTACATTTTTGGGTTCTTACTTGGATATTGCGTGATGTCCCTGGATAATAAGTATTGGAATGGATCCAACTGGGAATATGCTGAATCCTCCTGTAGATAAACTACGATAAAAAGACTGTGACCCAGACAATTGTTGTACTGCAAACGCACAAGCTGTATCCATGCTTCATTAAACCAAATGTTAGTAGACTTTTGGGCAGCTTTTAGTGAAACATGATCGAATACTCATAAGCGAGGTTGTGGCTAAACAATTGTTTCTAGGGATGTCCCGCAGTATCCAAGCTTATTCCAAAATCACGTGAAAGGAGGTCCTTTCCTTGAATTTATTTGTAGGCATTGATGTTAGCTCTAAAAAACTTGATATATGCTTCCTTGACAGCGATGATACACGTCTAAAAGAAGAAACACTTCACAATGACATAAATGGTGCCAAACAGGTAAAAGATAGTATTTTAGCTTATCGCCAACAGTTCCATTACGAAAAAATCGTCATCGGAATGGAATCTACATCTGTCTATAGTTTTCACCCCGCCATTTTATTAGACAATGATGAGGACTTACAAAGGATTGGTGTAGAAGTAGTGGTCCAGAATCATAAAGCCATTCATTGATTTAAAGGCTTATTTGAAGAAGACAAGACAGATCATATTGATGCTTTTCGTATTGCCGATTTTCTTCGATTTGGACGGTATAATAAATCCGTCATCAAGGAAGAAAAGTATATTGCTCTCCAACGATTAACGCGCTCACGTTACCAATTGATCCAGCAAATGACGGAGTGTAAACAACACTTCCTTGAAAAGCTTTATTACAAGTGCAATACACTTTCCAACGAAGTAGACACCTCCATTTTTGGGTCTACGTTGATGGAATTATTTACTGAATCTCTTTCTCTAGATGATATTGCCAATATGGAATTAGAGACACTCGGTTCTTTTCTTCAAGAGAAAGGGAAAGGTCGCTTTCGTGATCCCGAAAAGTTGGCTAAAACCATCAAAAAGGCGATTCGTGATTCCTATCGTCTTGGAAAAGTGATGCAAGACTCTGTGGATATTGTACTAGCTACTTATGCCAGACTTGTTCAAACGCTTAAGAAACAGATAAAAGAGCTGGAAAAAGGGATTGAAGCCTTATTTGTCATCCTTCCAGAAGCACAATGTTTAAGAAGTGTGCCTGGTATTGGCCCTGTTTATGCGGCTGGTATCATCGCTGAAATAGGCCAAATTGAACGTTTTGAAACACAAGCACAGTTAGCAAAATACGCTGGTCTCTACTGGAAGAAATCACAATCAGGAGACTTTGAATCGGAACGAACACCACGGGTAAAAACAGGAAATCAGTATCTTCGTTACTACTTAGTTGAAGCTGCCAACTCTGTACAACGAAATGAACCGATTTACCGTGAATTTTACTTAAAGAAATATAAAGAAGTTCCGAAATACAAACACAAAAGAGCCCTTGTCATGACTGCAAGAAAACTTGTACGTTTGGTGGATGTGCTACTACGCAATCACCAACTATACACGTCAGAAAGGAGCGTGTAACTTAAAAGCAAAAATGCTTTGGAATCCTTTCAAACCAAACCCGAACACACGTTTCTTTTTTGTGCGGGTTTAGTTCACTGCACCTTTTTTTCTCTTGAAAGTCGTTTCTTTTCTTTTTCTTCTATCGTTTTTATATTGACTTATTACCACAAGTCTTGTGTCATAAATGCTTTACGTTATTACTATTCCTGTAAAAATCAATCTTCATTTTATATTAACATTTTTTCTTAAATATACCAGTTTTTCATTTTATGTTAATTAGAAACAAAAAATAAGTTTTGGAGAATAAGTGGAAGGAGGTGAAACAACAGTTAAAATTAGTTTATAAAAGTGTATAAAACCTCTTTATTTTATTATAAACTTTGTTTTACAATAAAACAAAGAGATGATGTAAATGAAATACTATTCAATAGGCGAATTTGCTAAATTGATAGGGAAAACAACGCAAACATTAAGAAATTGGGATAAACAAGGAGTTTTT
>NZ_JAUSTT010000036.1 GCF_030812995.1 Bacillus chungangensis
CACCCGTTCCCATCCCGAACACGGCAGTTAAGCTTCTCTGCGCCGATGGTAGTGGAGGATTTCCCTCCGCAAGAGTAGGACATTGCCAGGCAACCTAAAGAGGATGATTCATTTTTTGATCATCCTTTTTTCTATTCCTCTTAGTAAAGAAAGAATCACTCAATGGATGTATGCTAAGAAGTATGATGGTACTGAAATTCCTGATGATAGTTATGAAATGAGAGCAATGGTTGCATATTTAACTTATATTTCGGAAGGTATTCCAATAGGGGAGAATGCTCCATGGTTTGGATTAAATAACATGGAAAACTCCAACTCCTCATATCGATAATGGGGAACAATTAAATGCACAATCATGTTTTGCTTGTCATGCCGCAGATGGTTTCAGGAACAGATACGAACAATGACCTGCACTGCGGGTTCATATTTTTTCTTAAAATAATATATCTGTAAATATGAAGACAGGAAAATGATTGATTGTTTGCATGGATGGAAGTTCCTCTTTGTGATGTGTTAAGATGATACAAGAACTAAAAAGCTTGTTTTAAAAGACATTGATTATTTATGTTGCATTGATTCAGGCAGAAAGAATGATAGTCAGTCTCCAAAATACATTTCAACGACTTTCATAAATGTACGAGAGATCTTCTGTACGGGTGAATAACTTTTTCAATAAGCCCTTATAGGGTAAAATAGCTAATAGTAAGATAAAAAGAATATTAGGTGAACGGATATGACATATTGTATAGCAACAAATGATGAACAGGAAACAAGGATGTTTGCAGAAAAAATGGCAAAGCATTTACAAAGCAATGATGTGCTGCTTCTGGAAGGTGATTTAGGAGCTGGGAAAACCACTTTTACAAAAGGAATAGCGGCAGGACTAGGGGTGAAAAGAACGGTAAATAGCCCGACGTTCACTATTATAAAAGAATATCAAGGAAGGCTTCCTCTTTACCATATGGATGTCTATCGCATCCAAGATGCTTTTGAAGATTTAGGATTTGATGAGTACTTTACAGGCGGCGGGATCGTCGTGATTGAATGGGCACATCTTATTAGAGAACAGCTGCCTGAAGAACATTTGCTTATTAACATAGCTCGGGATGACCATGAGAAAAGAAGCATTACGCTTCATCCTGTTGGCCATAGGTATACAGCCTTATGTGAGGAGATATTTGCATGAAAGTATTAGCAATTGATACATCCAATGATGTTTTAGGGATAGCTTTAGTTAACAATACCAAAGTGATTGGAGAATATATTACAAATCTAAAAAAAAACCATAGCATAAGAGTGATGCCGGCAATTGAGCGTTTACTGCATGATTGTGAATGGAATCCGTCGAACCTGGAGAAAATTGTTGTAGCGAAGGGACCTGGTTCCTATACAGGTGTACGCATTGGAGTAACAATTGCGAAAACACTTGCGTGGAGTTTAAACATTCCGATTGTCGGTGTTTCTAGTCTTGCTGTAATGGCTAGTTCTGCTCATTTTTTCAACGGATTTATTAGTCCATTCATTGATGCACGAAGAGGAAAAATATATACGGGACTATATCATTATAAAGAGGGTCAATTACAGGTTGTAGTTGAAGATGTAAATATTCTGGCAAAAGATTGGCTGGAAAAGCTAAAACAAAAAGATGAAAAAATTCTCTTTATTGGCAATGACACTCGTTTACATGAAGAAACAATCCATACTATTATGGGTGATCAAGCATTTATTGCTCCAGTTTCTCTGTACAACCCGCGTCCAAGTGAATTAGGATTGCTTGGTCTTCCACTTTTAGGCGAGGACGTACATACATTTGTTCCAAATTATATTCGTCTAGTGGAAGCTGAAGCAAAATGGCTGGAAAAACAAAACGAAGGAAATCATCAATCATGAAAAATATCATAAATGAAATATTGTTGCGAGATGCAGTATTAGATGATATTGAAGGATTGCTAAACGTAGAGAAACAGGCATTTACTTTGCCTTGGACTCGTGAAGCTTTTTTCCATGAATTAACGAATAATCAATATGCTGTTTATACAGTGTTGGAGTATCAGCAGCAAATTATCGGCTATTGTGGAGCATGGATTATTATAGATGAGGCTCATATAACAAATATCGCAGTACTGCCAGCATATCAAGGAAAAAAATTAGGCGAGGCATTACTGACAAAAATGATGCAAACTGCTAAAGAGATGGGGGCTTTTATCATGAGTCTGGAAGTGAGGGTAAGCAACCAAGTTGCACAATCGTTGTATCAAAAACTAGGCTTTCAAAAAGGGGGGATTCGGAAGCATTATTATTCCGATAACCATGAGGATGCCCAAGTGATGTGGGTGACATTATGAGTAACAAGGATTTACTAATATTAGGTTTAGAGACGAGCTGTGACGAAACAGCAGCTGCTGTTGTGAAAAATGGTACAGAGATTCTTTCAAATGTTGTCGCTTCCCAAATTGAAAGTCATAAGCGCTTCGGTGGTGTTGTTCCCGAAATTGCATCAAGACATCATGTTGAAGAAATTACAATTGTTTTAGAAGAAGCAATCGAACAAAGCGGAGTGTGTGTTCAGGACATTGATGCAATTGCTGTTACCCATGGACCTGGATTAGTGGGGGCGCTTTTAGTTGGCGTAAATGCTGCTAAGGCTTTTGCTTTTGCCCGTCAAATACCTCTTGTAGGTGTTCATCATATTGCTGGACACATTTATGCGAATCGCTTAGTAAGTGAGATGGTATTTCCTTCCCTTTCTCTAGTTGTTTCTGGAGGACATACGGAATTAGTCTTCATGCGGGAGCATGGAAAGTTTGAAGTGATAGGAGAAACACGAGATGATGCTGCTGGTGAAGCATACGATAAAGTGGCAAGAACGCTAGGGCTTCCTTATCCAGGGGGGCCTCATATCGATCGGCTTGCACATGAGGGAAAGCCAGTAATTGATCTTCCTCGTGCATGGTTAGAGGACGACTCTTATGATTTTAGCTTTAGTGGCTTGAAATCTGCAGTGATCAATACTTTGCATAACGCAAAGCAAAAAGGAATTTCATTAAATGTGAATGACATAGCAGCAAGCTTTCAAGCAAGTGTGATTGATGTACTCACGGCTAAAACGCTGCGAGCTGCTCAAGATTTCAAAGTAAAACAAGTTTTGCTTGCTGGCGGTGTTGCTGCAAATCGTGGATTACGAAATAAGTTGGCAGCAGTATTTCAGGATTTTCCTGAAATCGAGGTGAAAATTCCACCTCTAACTCTTTGTACAGATAATGCTGCAATGATAGCAGCAGCAGGAACTGTGTTCTTTCAAAAAGGAAAAAGAAATGAATTAGATTTAAATGCGTTTCCAGGGCTGGAAATGGCAAGTGTCTAGCAGACAGCGATCGTTTTCGTTTAGTCCCTTATACGATTAAAGAATAGGAAAAAGATTGCCTAAATATAGAAACGTCTCATTCTCGATAAAAAAGAGCATGATGGCGTTTCTTTTATCTTTTACATCTACCTGGTATGTCCAGGTAAACCCAACTATCTGTGTGTATTGTTAGTAAATCTGTGGATAATTTGTGAGCAACAACTTTCTATTTGTGGTTAAATAGTGGATAAAAAAAAGAAAATAGCATCATTTATGTGGATAAATAGGATTTTTTATGTGGATAAAGTGGATAACTATAAAGATAGCATGAAAATTTAATAAAACTATTGTGTAGAAATCTGTGGATATTTCCAAGGGGAAAATGTTGATCTGTGGATTGATTAACTTGTAGTGTGGATAACATACAACCTTACTAGAAGCTGCGAAAGATTCGTACCCAGCGATTTCCCAAAGAGAATGTATGTTGTGAACAGGTACGTGATTACGCCAAACGAATTGGGGACTTAAAGGAGAAAAAAGAACAAATTGTAAAACAAATGGAAGAGCTATCGAAAGAGCGAATCGAATATCAAGTGTTGATTTCTTCCCCCCTGGTATCGGTAAAGCAACAGCAGTTCTTCTCATTGGCGAAATAGGTGATATTCGACGTTTCAAGAATCATAAACAATTAAATGCGTAGGTAAGAAGAAGGGTTGTCCACAAAAGCGGAAAACCCTTCTTTCATTTATCCCACATCTACCTGGCAAGTCAAGACTCAGGAGGAATCAAAAGCGCTAGGTAGGGGGATGGAGAAAACCCTCACTCATTGGAAGTTTTACTTATTCTTCGAGCTCAGCCCATTCCTCCATCAATTGCTCCAATTGAGATTTCATGTCTTCTATTTCTTCACTTACTTTTTGAAATATTTCATGCTGTTGATAAACTTCTGGATCAGCAAGTGACATTTCTTTCTCCTGCAGTTCTTGTTCTAAAGCTTCTATTGTTGTTTCAATTTCTTGCAAACGCCGTTTACGCTGGCGCTCAAGCTTTTGCGCTTCTTTGTTTAGATGATAGGATTGTTTGTTCGTCTGTTCTTTAGCCTTTTGCACATCTTGCTGTTCAAACGCAGCCAATTCTATCGCTTCTTGTTTTTTTTCAATGTAATAATCGTAATCGCCTAGATAGACATTTGCACCATTACTTGTTAGTTCAATGACTTTTGTTGCTACGTTATTAATAAAATAGCGATCATGGGAAACAAAAAGGATTGTCCCTGGGTAATTAATTAACGCATGTTCTAATATTTCTTTACTGTCTAAATCTAAATGATTGGTAGGCTCATCAAGGATAAGAAAATTTGCGTCTTGCATAGCCAGTTTTGCAAGCGATAATCGTGCTTTTTCGCCGCCGCTAAGCGTAGACACATGTTTATCTACATCGTCTTGGGAAAACAGAAAATGACCGAGCATGGTACGAATTTCTCGTTCACTTTTTGTAGGATATTCATCCCATAGTTCGGCTAGCACTGTTTTGTTAGAAGTAAGTGTTGCCTGCTCTTGATCATAGTAGCCAATGAGAAGATTAGCTCCATACCTCAAGTCGCCTTCTAAGAGAGGAAGTTTCTTTATGACTGTTTTTAAAAGTGTTGTTTTTCCAATTCCATTTGGACCAACAAGAGCAATGCTTTCCCTCTTTTGAATTGATAAGTTTAAATTTTTGACTAGAGCTGTGTCATGATAGCCAATAACACCATCATTTATATGCAAGACATCATTGCCGGTTTCACGTTTTATTCCAAACATCATGGACGCAGTATGTTCTTCCCCATTTGGTCTTTCTAATATTTCCATTCGTGCTAATTGTTTGCGGCGGCTTTGTGCTCGTTTCGTAGTGGAGGCTCTAGCAATGTTTTTTTGCACAAAGTCTTGAAGCTTGGCGATTTCATCCTGTTGTTTTTCATATTTTTTTAGTTCTTGTTCCTGTCTTTCTGCTTTTTGAACTAAATATTTACTATAATTTCCTTTGTATTTTGTCATGCTTTGTCTCGATAACTCATATACTTGATTTACTATTTTATCAAGAAAATATCGGTCATGAGAAACAACGAGAATGGCACAGTCATTATTTTGCAAGTATTGTTCCAGCCATGATAATGTTTCGATATCTAGATGGTTTGTAGGTTCATCTAATATTAATACATCCGGCTTTGTTAATAACAGTTTTGCCAATGCAAGGCGTGTTTTTTGCCCTCCGCTTAAGTGGGTAATCACTTTATCATAATCTTGTTCATAAAAACGCATGCCATGCAGCACAGAACGTGTATCTGCTTCATATTGATAGCCGCCTATCTCTTTAAACTTAGTCTGCAAGAAGTCATATTCTTTCATTAACTTTTCATATTGATCCTGTTTTTCATAGATGGATGGATCAGCCATTCGTTTTTCTAAGCTTCTCACGTTTTTTTCCATCTCTCTTATATTGTCAAAGACAGTCATCATTTCTTCCCAAATCGTTAATTCCGATTCAAGTCCAGTATTTTGGGGCAAATACCCGATGGATACATCTTTAGGTTTAATAATATCCCCACTATCAGTAGCCAGTTCACCAGCAATTATTTTTAATAGTGTAGATTTGCCAGCGCCATTTCGACCTACAAGTGCAATCCGATCTCGTGTTTGCATTTCTAATTTGATATTGGATAAAATAAGTTCAGCTCCGAAATATTTTGTCAGCTGTTGAACTTGTAAAAGCATCATTGACATTCACCTCATACTATCATAGCTACAGTGTAACGTATAACCACAGATATCGGCAATCATATCAAATGTTAGTATGAAAGGGCACGTTTATAAAGCCTTAAATTCACAGTACATTTTTTCTCTTATGGTGAAAAATGGAGGTTCATGTAGATTACTTTTCTAATCTTTTTCACCTCGTATCATTTGTACATCGTTATAACCGATGAAATGTCCCTTTTCAATAAAGATTCGATTCATCGTTGTTTTAACAAATAGTTCAAAAGACATTCGCATAAAAATAGTGTATGATGAACGAAGAGGTGTATGTGAATAATGAAACTTACTCATTTTAATGAACAAGGCAGAGCAAAAATGGTAGATGTAAGCGATAAACCAACGACTATACGAACTGCAATCTCTCGTTCCAGTATTGAAGTGAAAAAAGAGATTTATGACCACATCATGAATAACAAAATAAAAAAAGGCGATGTACTAGCTGTAGCCCAAATCGCGGGAATCATGGCAGCTAAAAAAACATCGGATATAATCCCCATGTGCCACCCAATCCCATTAAACGGCATCGATATTCAGTTTACTTGGCATCAAATTTCTGCTGATCGCTATCAATTAGAAATAGAGGTGGAAGTGAAGACGAAAGGGAGTACGGGAGTAGAAATGGAGGCTTTGACTGCTGCTTCTGTTGCTGCTTTAACCGTTTATGATATGTGCAAAGCAATAGATAAAGGGATGGTCATTGGCCATACTTACTTATTAGAAAAAACGGGCGGTGTATCTAGTCCTGATTATAAAAGGCAAGTAACAGAACGAGAGAACTGATTGATCCCAAATAAGCACAAAGAAAAGAGCAGCTTTGTGCTCGAAAAAGCCTGACAAAGTTAAAAATGTGTTTCATGCAAAAAAAGAGAAGCATGATAACACGATCTATGGAGGGGGGATAAATATGAGAGAAGAGACAACAAAAATACCTCAAGCAACAGCAAAAAGACTGCCATTATACTATCGCTTTATTAAAAATTTACATGCATCCGGAAAGCAACGTGTTTCTTCAGCGGAGTTGAGTGAAGCAGTGAAAGTAGATTCCGCAACCATTCGCCGCGATTTTTCTTATTTTGGAGCTCTGGGAAAAAAGGGATATGGTTATAATGTGAACTATTTATTATCTTTTTTTCGCAAAACATTAGACCAAGATGAATTGATTAATGTTGCCCTAATTGGTGTAGGGAATCTTGGAACAGCATTTTTAAAATATAATTTTTTGAAAAATAATAATACGAAAATACAACTAGCTTTTGATAATGATCCTGAAAAAGTAGGCCGTAAAATTGGCGATGTCCCTGTTTATAGTCTAGATGATCTAGAAGAACAATTAACTGCTTTTCAAGTCTCAGTAGTGATTTTAACTGTGCCGGTGGGGGCTGCACAACCAATTACAGATAGGCTTGTTCGTTATAATGTAAAAGGAATTTTAAATTTTACGCCTGCGCGCTTAAGTATACCACCAGATGTGCGTGTTCATCATATTGATTTGGCTGTTGAATTACAGTCATTGATTTACTTTTTAAAGCATTATCCAAATACAGATGCCGATAGTTCACAGGATGAGAATAATTTGTCATAGCCAAAGCACGGATTATAAGTTATGATTAGTAGAAAAGGAGGTGGCCATCAGATGCCGGGTCCAGGAAGTTTAGTATTAATTATCGTAATCGCTTTAATTATCTTTGGTCCAAAAAAATTGCCTGAGTTAGGAAGAGCTGCTGGCAACACGTTACGTGAGTTTAAAAATGCCACCAAAGGCTTAACAGATGATGAGGAAGCACCAAAAAAAGATTCTAAGTAAATGATGGGATGAAGTTTATGAGTCAGAACGATATGACAGTTGTAGAACATATAGAGGAATTGAGAAAACGGATCATCTTCGTTGCCATTATTTTCTTGATCGCAGTCATAGTAAGCTTCTTTCTTTCCCAACCGATAATAAAGTATTTGCAGCATTCCGAATATGTCAAGGAATTGACAATGAATGCTTTTAAAATTACCGATCCATTTAAAGTATATATGCAAATGACATTCGTTTTGGCAATTGTCATCATTTCCCCTTTTGTGTTATATCAAATATGGGCTTTTGTTAGTCCAGGCCTTTATGAGAAGGAACAGAAAATTACGCTTAGCTATATTCCAGTTTCAGTGCTTTTGTTTTTAGGGGGAATTGCCTTTTCATACTTAATTCTTTTTCCATTTGTGATCGATTTCATGTTTCGCCTTTCAGGGAATATGAATATTAATGCCGTGATTGGAATTAATGAATATTTTCAGTTTCTCTTTCAAATTACCATTCCGTTTGGGTTTTTATTCCAGTTGCCGGTTGTTATTTTATTTTTAACGAGACTTGGAATTGTTACTCCAATGTTTCTAGGAAAGGTTCGGAAATATGCTTACTTTCTTTTAGTTGTGATCGGAGCATTTATTACACCTCCAGATATCATCTCGCATCTAATGGTCACATTTCCACTGTTGCTTTTATATGAAATAAGCATTATTATTTCAAAGATCGGTTATCGAAAAGCACAGAGGATGCAGCAGGAGCTTGAAAGCCAAGAGCAAGTATGAAACTTGAGTGATCGTTTGTTGCTATACTAATAGAATATGCTATATTCACTTTTTTGACAGAACGGGAAGTTATCGCTACTTAACAGCTGAAAGGGCGATAACTTCTCGATGTTTTATTCCACTGTAGCTGTATGATTATAACAATCGAGTTAGGCCTAGCGTTTGCTGGCCATTTCCACTATTTTTTCGTAAGATAATACATCCTCCGTTATTTGATTGAACGTATGATGGTTTATGATTTCTTCACTAATTTTCTTCAAAAACGTGACAGTCGCTCTAAAAGGGGCTGATCCGCAACTTAATCTTTCAATGCCGATTGTAGAAAGCGTTTCAACATTAGGTGTGGTTCTATTTTTTATGAGTAGGGGATGAGAGAAAACCCCCACTCATGGAAGTTTCACTTTATTTGTTAATTTTTCGGAATACTTAAACTATTTATACAATGGATGCAACACAATGCTTAATGGAATATTCATCTTTTACAGGGACTTTTTGAACAAACTCTTTCATAATATGAAAAATAGAAGAGGAGATGAGGAACTATGGAGAAATTTCTACTTTATCGTTCAGGGATTCATGATGCTACTTTTATATTTGGTAAAGATAGCATTCAACACCAAAAACGAGATATTAGTAAACTTCAATGGGAGGATATCGACACTTTAACTGTCCAAACAGCGAAAGCATATGAAGATGTTTATCTAATAAATCCTCGCATCATTTGGGAGCGCTTTAAAGAATATGAAAACATGTTGAAAATGAAGACAGGAGAATATATTACTTTGTGGGGAGGGCTATACGAAAAACACGAAGATGATGAACATCTTTGGGTAGAAAGAAATAAAAAATATCCACTCGATGTCCTTGGAATAGATGGCCAGCCTACTGCATTTATTACGGTGACAAGAGAAAATTGTATCGTGCTTGTAAGAGAAGGGTATGAGTATCTTACACCTGTTCAACAGTGGAAGGAGAAAAAGATTTCTCAAGCTATCAATGGGGTTAGCCACATAGGAACGCATATGGTAGAAATGCGTGATCATGTGAAGCTGGCAACAGAAGTTTGGCTGCCTAGCGAGTTGAAAGAAAAAGTGCCGGCGATTTTAATTCGCACTCCTTACGGCAGAATGGCATATGGCCACTTGTATGATCATTTTATCCAGCGGGGCTATGCAGTTGTCATCCAAGATACGAGAGGCAGGCAAGATTCAGAAGGAGAATGGATTCCAATGTATTCGGAAATGGAAGACGGAGATGATACGCTTCATTGGATCGCAAAGCAGCCTTGGTGTAATGGCAGTATTGGGATGACTGGAGCATCATACGGTGGTTTTGTTCAGTGGGCGGCAGCCGCAAGCGGCAATCCTCATTTAAAGGCAATGATTAGCATCGTAACAGCTGGTACGCCGTTTGTTGATATGCCAAGAAGAGGAGGTCCACTATCATCAGGGATGCTTGCTTGGGCGTTTGCCATGGTAGATAAAATGTTTCGGCCCGAAAACATGTTAAGGTCGGATTGGGAAGAAGTGTTAAAAATTAGACCACTGCGGGAAATTCCTACAATCGCTTTGGGAAAAGAAGTCGCTTTTTGGCATAAGTGGATGGATCATCCCGTTTACGATTCATTCTGGAGTAAATCCAACTGGTATCAACATAAAGATAAAATGAAAGCACCGGCTCTAATCGTATCAGGCTGGTATGATGATAATGGGATGGGAACGACTGAAGCTTGTGAAGTGGTAGCGGACTATCCTTATGAACATAAAAAAATCATTCTTGGACCATGGATGCACAGTGCTAACACGACTCGCGATATTCATGGAGTGCCATTCGGCAATAATGCCTTACGTTATGATCTAGATTATTATTACCAAGCTTGGTTTGATCATCATTTAAAGCAAATGGATAATGGTATTGAGCAAACACCAGTTGTGGAGTATTATGTCGTTGGAGATCATGAATGGAAAACAGCTAATCAATGGCCGCCAGAACAAATTCAATGGACGAACATGTACCTTAGCAGCAGCGGAAGCGCCAATACGTCGCAAGGAGACGGCGAACTGCTGTTTGATGATGATGTACAGCAAGGAGTAGATTGTTTCATCTATGATCCTCTTCATCCGGCTCCACACTTAATTGATATGTCAGAAAACGAAGTGGCTGTACCAGAAAATTACAAAGAAGTGGAAATGAGAGAAGATGTATTAGTATATACGTCAGCGCCGCTTACTGAACCGCTGACGATTGTTGGAGATGTAAATGTAACAATATATGCTGCCAGCTCAGCAAAGGATACTGACTGGATAGTCCGACTTACAGATGTAGATGAGAAAGGAAATTCGATTAAATTGGCTGATGGTGTTTTCCGTGCGCGATATCGGAAGGGTTTCCATCAAGAGGTACTTTTAACGCCAAATGAAGTAGAAAAATATGAGATACTCACTTCTAAAATCGCCAATACGTTTCGGAAAGGGCATCGCATTCGCCTATCAATCACTTCAAGTGCAGATCATCTCATTTTCCCTAACACAAATACGGGAAAGGATCCTGCGACAGATACAGAAACTGTAAAAGCTACGCAGCAAATTTTTCATGAAAAATCTAGGTTGTCATCAATGTCACTGCCAATTATTCCGAACTAATCTCGGATGATCAGAAGGAAGACGCATTTAATTGGTGGCTTGCTTCCGATCGTTATCAGTCATTATGTGTAGATTTTCTCAAAATCAAAAGACGGGATGATATGGCTTGTTGCTTGAACAATTGGGAAAAAAGGAACGCAGAGAAGTACAGAGAGGCTCTTTCCAGAGCAAGAATCGTTTCAACTACAACCTCGTTATTTATCAAGACCTGAATTTAAAAAAAGCAAAAAACATAGGCTGTTTGACATATTATACATGACTAATATGTCAAACAGCTTTTTTATATGAATACTCCTCTACAATCGCGCCCGTTACTTGAATATTCGCCAACCGAAATACAGTTATCAAGATTAGTAAAATTATTCAAAAAAGGTGCGTTAATCTACCTTTAATTAACATACCTTTATCTTATCTCAGTATAAAATCACATCCTTAAGTCATTAAAGATTTTTCCGGAAATTTTCAATCTCTATTTAGTAGTTAAATGTGGTTAACTCTTTTGAAACTGAATTTAAAAAGTCTTTCTCAAATTTAATATAGTAAGCCCCATCTATCATTTCATTTTTTATTCCATCCAATAATGATACCGATTGTAACGGGGGAAGTTCCATTTTATTCTCTAACAATTGTTCAATTGGAATATTGCCTTCTATTTTAGTAGTAAATTGTTTTAATTTTGTTTGTGGTAATACGTTTATTGTTTGATTTATAACTGCATAAATGAGGTTTAATTGGTCTTCTTCATCCAAGCTTCTTCCCACTGTAGCATCCATCATTAATGCCGCAACCTCTTCTCCATTCAAACGATTCGTCCCCTTTTTGAATTCAAATGCCACTCTAGATATAGCTCTTACTCGAATATCTTCTTGCAAGTCGTAATCTATACCATTCACTGAATCAATCATTGATGAAAGGGTTTCTAAATCCATAACAGCATAATAATCAATTGTTAAATCAAATAGCTTAGAAACTGTTGTTCTTACATTTTCAGCTCCTCCTGAACTGTAATCATAAGCAAATGTCAATTTATCATATGAAGTAGCTCCGTCAATCTTATCCAATATCGGAACATAAGTATCACGAGGGATAGATAGCACTTTCATTATCTTTTTATCTTTACTATAAGTAAGTAAAAGGTTAATAGGTATTCTATTATTATCGTCTTTCACCGTTAATAGAGTGGTTAAAAACTCGTCTTCTTTAAATACTGATTCACTTGCATTACTTTCCTTATTTTCATTATTAAAGTTTCCAGGTAGAATCGATGGAATAAACAAAAATATACACAAGCCTACCACTAATAAAGAAGCTGTAAGTGGAGCAAATTTTTTTAAAGAAGAAACAAGTGATTTCTTTTTTGTATTATTCTTCTCCAATTTAT
Organism: Bacillus chungangensis; assembly: GCF_030812995.1. Taxonomy (GTDB): domain Bacteria; phylum Bacillota; class Bacilli; order Bacillales; family Bacillaceae_C; genus Bacillus_CF; species Bacillus_CF chungangensis. Next base: position 12,736 of record NZ_JAUSTT010000036.1, read on the forward strand.
GAATTTGTTCAAACACTTCATTACGGTCTTCTTTCGTAAATCTTAGTTCTTGATCAGACGTATTATAAAACTTATCTCTTAATCGTTTATCTTTCATTAAGTTTTGCCTCCTTTATCATCGGCTCTAATCTTTGTTTTGCTCTTCTTAATCGAGTTTTCACTGTATTAACTGAAATATCCAAAACTTCGGCAATTTCCTCTGTCTTTAATGACTCATAGTAGTATAGATAAACCACTTCTCGATACACTTTTGGAAGAGAAAAGATAGTATCTTTTATTTTTTCATTATTGTATTTATCGATAACTGTTCTTTCTGTTGATGGTAATATTGACTTTGCTGTTTCATTTATAAAACTTTTTACCTGTACCATTTTGTAATTCCAACTTTTTAAATAATCTTTACATTCGTTAATTGTTATACGATAGAGCCATGTTTTTATTTGTGCGTCAAATCGAAACGAATCAAGGTTTTTGTAGCATTTGATAAACGTATTTTGAACCATGTCCTTAGCACTCTCTGTATCTTTCACATAAGAAAATGCCAATCGTACCAACTCATTACCATATTCAATCATCACTTTTTCTAATAGGAGATCTTTTTCTGCTTTGTCCAATCTACTATCCCCCCTTCAACCTATTTCGAATTCTGCTATTAGACGATTATCAAACCATAATAGGTTCAACTTTTTAAAAATATTTAACTATTTTGGTTTATCTTCTGGAAAAATAAGTACTCTAATATCTTTTTCAGGTGCTAAATCGAATGAACCTCTTGTAATCCCTGAAGAAATTTTTTTACTGCTGACACTGATTTTATGATATTTTGCTATGAATTTGTTACTCTTTGTTTAATCTTCACTTCCTTATTTAGTTTCTTTAGGTAATTTCTCATTCCCATCTTCATCAATATTTAGATTTACATACGACGATAGTTCATTTCTCGTATAATCGTGTATACTTTCAAAAAACATGAATCATTAGTAGACATATTTTTAAAAACCCATTCAACTATTTAATATATTAAAAAAGAGAATACATGTCCTTATAATGGACATAGTATCCTCTTAAAATATTTCTATAGTTAATCATGTAAGTGACCACAAATTAATAAAAGGCTGGAGCAGATTGTTTTTGCACCAGCCATAAACATTTCTTATTCTAAAAAAAAGCTATCCTAAGAAAAATGCTCCATATACTAAAGCACCACCGATTACATAAGCGGGATGAATGTGCCATTTTTCTAGCATGAGTAAGCTGATTGCTCCAATTGCAATTGTTTGTATGATCCCGATGCTTGTAACTGAGTTTGCGAAAAAATTTACAGTCATAATGCCGAGAAGAATGGCGATCGCTGGTCTAACAAGCTGTGTCATTTTCTTTACTTTAGGTGAATGTTTGTATTTTAATAAAATGCCTAATAGAACCAACATAAGGATTAATGAAGGTGCAACCGTAGCAAAAAGTGCGATTGCTGCACCTGGAATGCCAGCTTGTTGATAGCCGATATAGCCTGCCATTTTAGTAGCGATTGGGCCAGGCAGTGCATTGCCTAAGGCCAATACTTCACTAAATTCATGAACAGTAAGCCATCCGTAGCGCCCAACGACTTCATTTTCAATCAATGGAATAGAGGATGGCCCTCCTCCATAGCCTAATATTCCGGGAAGAAAAAACGCCCAAAAAATTTGCCAATATATCATGATATCCTTCTCCTGCCTGGTTTTTCCTTTTTTTGCTTCGTCATTAGAGCAGCTCCTAAGAGGGCACCGATGAACAATGCAGGGTGAATGCCAAGGAGCTGAAGGATCACAATACTAATCCCTAAAAGGAAAAGGGTCCATTTCCAGCCAAGTGATGCTTTAGATTTTACGATAAAGTCCCATGTTAGAACACCCATGAGAACGCCAGCAACTGGAATCACAGCCTGGGACATTCCCATTACCCAAGGTTCATCCTTATACGTATTTAATATTGTTAATAGGAGAACCATTAATACGACTGTCGGTACAATTGTCGCAAAGATAGCGTTGATCATCCCCCAAAATCCGCCGACTCTCAATCCAATATAGCCTGCCATTTTTGTATTGATTGGTCCGGGCAGCGCATTGGCAAGTGCAAGTATATCTGCAAACTCTTCATCACTCATCCACTGATAAGTTTTGACTACTTCTCTGTGAACTAATGGAATAGCTGATGGACCCCCTCCATAGCCTAAAATTCCAGACCGAAAAAAAGCAACAAAAATATCTTTTTGAATCATATTACCACTGCCTTTACGTAGCTGTTTTATGAAATAAAAGTGAAGCTACCAAGCTGCAATAGCTCCATCTGTCCGTGATTCAGTTCCGCCCATTAATACATTGGTCTGTGGGTCGCGCCATATAATCTGACCGCGGCCAAAACTTCCGGAATCAACAGCAAGCTGAATGTCATGTCCTTTCCTAGCAAGTGCTTGTGCTAGATAATTAGGAAAGTGTGGTTCGAGCATAACTTTTTTCCCTTCGACCCATTGCCATCGAGGTGCGTCTAATGCTGCCTGCGGGTTTAAATGAAAATCAATTGAATTCATGATTACTTGGAAGTGGCCTTGAGGCTGCATATATCCTCCCATTACACCAAAGGGGCCGACTGCATGTTCGCCTTGCGTTAGAAATCCAGGAATAATCGTATGATATGTTTTCTTACCAGGCTTTAGAACATTTGGATGATGCTCATCAAGGGAAAAATCATGTCCTCGGTTTTGGAGAGCTATTCCAGTTTCGGGCACGACAATTCCAGAGCCAAATCCCATATAATTGCTTTGAATAAAAGAAATCATTTGCCCTTCGCCGTCTGCTGCAGCTAAATAAACAGTTCCACCGACTGGCTGTTTATACGGCATAGGTTCCAATGCCGTTTCTCCAATTAGAGCGCGTCGTATTTCACCATAGGAATCTGACAGAAGCTCTTCTACAGAAAGATGCATTTCTGTCGGATCAGTGATAAATGCTTTGCCATCTGTAAATGCTAGTTTCATTGCTTCAATTTGCTTATGATAGGATTCTACAGAATCTTTTTCTGTAAAATCGAAACCCTTGATTATATTTAATGCCATTAATGCAACGATTCCTTGGCCATTTGGCGGTATCTCCCATACATTGTAGCCGCGGTAGGGAATAGAAATGGGCTGCACCCATTCTACTTTATAAGCTGCAAGATCCTCTAATGATAAGAAACCATCGTGCTTTTCTATGAAACTCGCGATCTTTTCTGCTAATATTCCACGATAAAAGCTTTCCGCCTTCGTATCAGCTATCGACTGTAATGTTGCTGCATGTGCAGGCGATCGCCAAATCTCTCCAATTTCAGGTGCTCTTCCCTCTGGCGCAAATGTGTCGAACCATGGAGCAAATGCTTTTGTCTGAAATATCTCTCGAAAACGATGATACGAAATTTTCCAAAACTTCCCGAGAATAGGTGTCAATGGGTATCCCTCTTCAGCATAACGAATAGCTGGCTCCATTACTACTGATAATGGCAATTTGCCAAATCTTTCTGATAAGGCGGCCCACGCTGCTGGTACGCCAGGGACAGTGATTGGCAAGACGCCATATGCAGGCATAGAATCAAAACCCCGTTTTTTTATAGCATCTACGGAGATTTTTTGCGGAGCTGGGCCGCTTGCGTTTAAGCCATGAAGCTGGCCATCACTCCAAATAAGCGCGAATGCATCGCCGCCAATTCCATTTGATGTTGGCTCTACAACCGTTAAGGCTGCAGCGGTTGCAATCGCTGCGTCTACGGCATTGCCGCCTTTTTTTAATATTTCCAATCCAGCTTGAGAAGCGAGCGGTTGTGATGTTGCTACCATTCCATTGCGAGCAAACATTGTACTGCGCTGGGAAGGATATGGTTGATATAAGTGATCTAACTTCATTTATGAATTTCCTCCTAAAACTGTAAAGGGATCTCTCGTTCTAGATGTAGATATTCATATAAGTAATGTACATGTTGATCACTTGAAATGGAGCCTTTTTCTTTTGGGGTCTAAACGTACTCTTTTCAATCATGTACGGTTTTGAATCCACTAAACAAGTTTATATTATGTATCTTATGTTAGAATAACAGATAAAAGGAATTTTTTATACTAGTTTACGTTATTAGAGGAGTGACGATTTGTGAGACATTATGACGACGATAGTTTAAGTCTTCACACAGACTTATATTAAATAAACATGGCAAAAACTTATTGGAATGACGGCATTCATCACCGAAAAGCAGTATTTGAAGTTTTTTTTCGCAGAATGCCATTTAAAAATGGTTTCGCTGTATTTGCAGGCTTAGAACGAATTATCCAATACTTGACAGATTTTCGCTTTACAAAGAGTGATATTGATTACTTGCGAGAAACCCTGCTCTACGAGGAGGCATTTTTGGACTATTTAAGTGAATTATCATTTACAGGTACGATTCATTCAGTTAGTGAAGGTGAATTAGTGTTTGCAAATGAGCCAATTATAAGGGTAGAAGCAAGTTTAGCAGAAGCGCAGCTAATTGAAACAGCCATCCTTAATATTGTGAATTATCAAACGTTAATTGCGACAAAAGCAGCTAGAATGAAACAGGTTGTTGGCGAAGAGCTTCTACTGGAATTTGGATCGAGGCGTGCGCAGGAAATGGATGCAGCAATTTGGGGGACGAGAGCAGCATATATCGGCGGTTTTGATGCGACGAGTAATGTTAGAGCGGGAAAATTATTTGGAATACCAGTTGCTGGGACGCATGCTCATTCCATGATTCAAGCTTATCGGGATGAATATACTGCATTTCTCAAATATGCGGAAAGCCATCGAGACTGCGTTTTTCTTGTCGATACATATGATACATTAAAGACGGGAGTCCCAACGGCTATTCGGGTTGCGAAAGAGCTCGGTGACCGCATCAATTTTATTGGCATCCGCTTAGATAGTGGAGATATGGCATTTTTGTCAAAAAAAGCGCGAAAAATGTTAGATGATGCTGGATTTAAGGATGCAAAAATTGTCGCCTCTAGTGACTTAGATGAATATACGATCCTTCATTTAAAGTCCCAGGGCGCTAAAATTGATATTTGGGGAGTAGGAACGAAGCTCATTACTGCTTACGATCAACCAGCATTGGGAGCTGTCTATAAAATTGTGTCGATTGAGGATGAAAACGGAGAAATGCAAGATACAATTAAAATTTCCAGCAACACCGAAAAAGTTACAACACCCGGCAGAAAGAAAGTGTACAGAATCATTAATAAAATAACTGGCAAGGCAGAAGGCGATTATATTACACTATATGATGAATATCCAGAAGAGGAAAAGACGATTAAAATGTTTCACCCTGTTCATACATATGTCAGCAAATATGTATCTGATTTTGAGGCGAAACATTTATTAGCTCCTATTATCGTTGATGGTACACTTGTCTATGAGCTGCCAAAACTATCAAAAATAAAAAAAGATGTCCAAGAAAATCTACAGCTCTTATGGGAAGAATATAAGCGTTCCTTAAATCCAGAAGCATATCCTGTTGACCTTAGCCAGAAATGCTGGAATAATAAAATGCTGCATATAGACGAGGTAAAAAAGAAGATTGCGGAAATTGCCAAGAAGGATTGATTCGTGTTCATTCCAGGTTTAAACTTCAAGAATATAGGTTTGTCAAAGACAGTAATGAAGGAGTGTAAATAATGGATGACCTCCAGAAAAAAATCATCGCGGAGTTAAAGGTACAAGAAGATATTGATCCTCAAAAAGAAATCAGGAAAAGCATTGATTTTTTAAAAGCATATTTGCAAAAACACTCATTTTTAAATGGGTTTGTCTTAGGAATCTCAGGTGGACAAGATTCAACATTAGCAGGGAAGCTTGCGCAAATGGCAATTGAGGAATTAAGAATGGAGATGAAGGAGGACCGTTATACATTTATCGCCGTCTTACTTCCTTATGGAATACAAAAAGATGCAGAAGATGTAGAGGATGCAATTCATTTCATTCAGCCTGACGAAATACTTACGATCAATATTAAAAATGCTGTTGATGCTAGTGTATTAACTTTGCTGACTGCGGGCGTCGCATTATCTGACTTTGCGAAAGGAAATGAAAAAGCGAGAGAACGGATGAAGGTACAATATAGCATTGCAGCAATGAAAAACTGTGCAGTGCTCGGCACTGATCATGCAGCGGAGGCATTGACAGGCTTTTTTACGAAATATGGGGATGGAGGCTCTGATCTTGTTCCTTTATATCGCTTGAACAAGCGTCAAGGCAAATTACTTCTGCAAACACTGGGCTGTCCAAAACATTTATATGAAAAAGTTCCCACAGCTGATTTAGAGGACAATCGACCGCTGTTTTCAGATGAGGAAGCACTTGGTGTTTCCTATAAAGAAATCGATGATTATTTAGAAGGAAAAGCAGTGACTGAAAAAGCGAAGCAAACAATTGAATCGCTATATAAAAAGTCAATGCATAAACGCCATTTGCCAATTACAATTTTTGACGATTTTTGGAAATGATTAAATAGCATTTCCATCGCAAGTTACGTACTTGAAAATAGTCGAACCTTAATGAGATGATCCAGTCGTTTGAATTTCCACTTTATCATCTTTTCGATGATGTACACTTACGGTAAAAAAAGCACTTCTTCATTCTACTATTAATAGATTTTATCGCTTCTTTAAAATAAATATTGGTGAGGAGCGACAGTTTTATTAGATTTTCTTTATGACACTTCATGATACAACATGTTTGTATCATGAAGAAGCTTTGCTAATAGTGAGGTAGAAATTTTTTTCGTCCTCTCTAGAGATAGAAGCAAAAATAAGATTCGTATAGAGATTCACAGGCGGATAAAAGTGTGTAGGGAGAGAGTTAGATGTTGGAAGAAATGCAGCCCGAGTTGCGGAAGGTAATTTGTAACATTGAGAAGGTAATGATTGGAAAAAGAGAGGTGGCAGAACTTAGTCTTGTCGCTTTGCTTGCTGGTGGACATGTTCTTTTAGAGGACGTTCCGGGGGTCGGTAAGACTATGATGGTTCGTGCTTTAGCGAAGTCTTTAAATGCTGATTTTAAAAGGATTCAATTTACACCTGATTTATTGCCTTCTGATGTCATTGGCGTTTCAGTATATAATCCAAAAGAAATGGAATTTCAATTTCGACCAGGTCCGATTATGGGAAATATTATTTTAGCTGATGAAATTAATCGTACGTCGCCAAAAACGCAATCAGCACTACTAGAAGGAATGGAAGAAGCAAGTGTCACAATTGATGGGAAGACTAGAAAGCTGGAGAGCCCATTTTTTGTTATGGCTACACAAAATCCAATTGAATATGAGGGCACGTATCCTTTGCCAGAAGCACAATTAGACCGATTTCTGCTAAAAATGAAAATGGGATATCCAGATCCATATGAAGAGGTCGAAGTTCTAACGAGAATACAAAAGAAAACGCCAATTGATGAGCTTTTGCCGGTTTTAACATTAGAAGAAATGCAAAAGTTGCAAAAACAAGTAAGAGATGTCTTTGTAGAAGAAAGCTTGAAGCATTACATAGTCGAGCTTGCAAATAAAACAAGGCAGCACCCAAAAGTTTACTTAGGAGTAAGCCCTCGCGGCTCCATCGCATTAATGAAAGCAGTGCAAGCGTATGCTTTTTTATATGGACGTGATTATGTGCTTCCAGATGACGTACAGTACCTTGCTCCTTTTGTTTTTTCTCACCGGCTTATTTTAAAACCAGAAGCGAAATATGAAGCCGTTACGCCAGAAGACATTGTGGAAAAAATCGTTTCCTCAACACATGTGCCAGTGAAAAAGGCGGCAGAATGAAATGGGGAAAGGGCTTAAAAGAGCGAAAATGTTAACAAGGCTAGTGTTGATAAGCTTATTATTAGGGCTTACATTCTCTTATGCGATGTTTCAAGGAGGCTTTGTAAGCTGGTTTTTGTTTTATAGTTTTTTACCTTTTGGATTGTATTCTTTGCTCATTTTTATTTATCCTCTTCATACTTTAGATGGGGAACGGATATTCGAAAAAAGTGAATACCACGCTGGTGAAACCTTAACAGTATCCATTAACCTGGAAAGGCGTTTCCCTTTGCCGCTGTTTTTTATGATGACAATGGATCAAATGCCGACAGACATGTTAAAAACGACACCATTATGGAAAATAAAACAAATGCATTTTCCTGGTTTTAAAAAAAAGCTTCATTTTGATTATAAGATTCCGTCATTGCCCCGGGGTGAGCATCAATTTAATAAACTCCATATCACGATTGGAGATCCAATTGGACTAATGAAGAAAGAGAGAACAATGCATTTGCCGAAAAAAATTCTTGTATTTCCCGCTTTACTTGACCTTCATTATCCTATGAAAGAAAGCCGATATGATAAAGGAGCGGCAGTCAATCAGCTTCATTTTGAAAAGGACACGACTATCGTGACAGGTACGAGACAATATCAGTATGGAGATAGGTTCTCGTGGATTGATTGGAAGGCAACAGCGCGTACGAATGAGATGATGACAAAGGAATTTGAAGAAACTAGATCTCATGAAGTTTTTCTCTTATTAGATTGTTCTCATTCTGTACATTTTGAATGGATGGTCACATTTTCAGCTTCGCTTTTGCATGCTTTTTTAAAAAAAGGTAGTGAAGCAGGATTATTTACAAGTGGAAAACAAGCAGGCTATTTTCCAGCTCGGGGCGGGGAACAGCAGCTTACAAACATATTGCACCATCTAGCAAAGGTTAAACCAGATGGGGAAATGACATTGGATCAACTACTTGAGAAGGAGTGGAAGCTGCCACAGCCATTAGATACATCGATGATTGTAACATCTAGTTTGTCCCGCAGTTTCATTAAAGCGATTTATCATATGAAAAAAAGCGGGGGAACGATGATCTATTTATTGAAATCGAATGGCATGACGCTTTCACAAGAAGAAAGAATCGCCAAAGGAACAGCTGCTCAACACGGCATCAATGTATTCGTCTTACAGGAGGAGGATTTCCAGCCTAGGTTTATGGAGGTGGAAACAACATGATCATCCAAAAGAAAGACAGGGATCTGTACAAGCTTTTGCTTTATGTACTTGGCTTCTTACTCTTATGGGAATGGCTTCATCCAGTTAATGAAATTACCGATACAGGGAATGTTCATTTCTTTATTCTGTTTGCAGCCATTTGTTTTTTCCTCTATTATTTTGATGCTTCTTGGGTGTTTGGCACAATCACGAAAGGAATATTTATCCTTTTAGTGTTGCATCACTTATATTTTAATATGCCTTTATTTAGGATGCAGTGGCTGGAGTTGTTTTTTCAAGAAGTATGGATAAACCTATTAAAGATTGTTAATTTTGAGTGGTACAGGTTATCAGATATCTTTCGCAGTCTTTTATTTTTTATTTTATTATGGTTGATCATTTACCTAATCCAATATTGGATAACGGTAAAAAAACAAATCTTTATTTTTTATGTGATGACCATTTTATATATCACGGTGCTTGATACGTTTACTTTGTATAATGGAAAGTTTGCCATCATTCGTACAGTAATCGTTGGCTTCAGTTTGCTCGGCATCCTTTACTTTATAAGATTATCGGAAAAAGAACATCTTTATGAAGATAAATCGTTATTATACCAATGGTTGAAACCACTTCTCTTAATGATTGCAGGGGCGGCTTTCTTTGCCTATGTGCTGCCAAAAGCTGGTCCTATTTGGCCTGACCCTGCTCCAATGATTCAATCTGCTTCGGAAAGCAGCAGCAAGCAGCAAATAAAAAAAGTTGGCTATGGAGAGGACGACAGCAAATTAGGAGGCCCCTTTGAACAGGATAATCGAATTGTTTTTGAAGCAATCGTGCCAGTGAAGCAGTATTGGCGCATTGAGACGAAAAATATCTATACGGGAAAAGGATGGCTTTCAAATAATTCAAAGCAAGCGCATGATTTTATGCAAGATGATGTCGTTCCATTAAACATCCATACAGAAAAGAATGAAATAGTAAATGAGGCGTCGCTTGTTTTTCAAGAAAGATATCCCCATATTGTATATCCATATGGAATTGAAAAAATTAGTACAAATGAGGATGTGTTCTTTTCGCTCGATGATTTCTTAGAGAAAATCACGCCAATATCTCACCAAGACGGCAGCAAAGTAGCACTAGAAGCTTATACAATTCAATATCGCAAGCCAATTTTTAGTGTAACAAAGATGTCTGAGGTTAAAGATATAGAAGAAGCGTTCAAGCAATCAGCGTTTTACTTGCAGCATATCGATTTGCCAAATGAGCTTCCTGATCGTGTTTATCAGCTAGCAGAGGAAATAACAAAAGATAAAGATAATTGGTTTGACAAAGTAAAGGCAGTTGAAAAATATTTTAAAACAAGTAACTTCGTATATGATCAGCAAAATGTAGCAATGCCTAAAGAGAATGAGGATTACGTAGACCAATTTCTATTTGAAACGCAGCAAGGCTATTGTGATAATTTCTCTACTTCTATGGTTGTTTTATTACGAACAATCGGCATACCTGCTCGCTGGGCAAAAGGGTATACGGCAGGGACACGTATCAATATGTCAGGGGCAGAAAGGGTTTATAAAATTACGAATAATAATGCACATTCTTGGGTTGAGGTGTTTTTCCCGAATGTTGGATGGGTTCCGTTTGAACCGACGAAGGGCTTTGACAACAACGCCTCATTTGATTATGATTTTATCAATCAGAAAGAGGAATTAATTACAGAGCTTGAGGAACAGAAACAGCAAGAGCAAATGCCTAAGGAAAGAAAAAAAGAGATGTTGGGAGAAGACAAACAGACGGCAGCTGCTTCTCCAAGTGTTTGGAAACAAGCGAAGGAAAAAATGACAGCTAACTGGTGGAAAATCGTTGCTTTGTTATTCGTCATTTTGATAATAGGATTCTGGATCTATCGGATTAGGAGTAAATGGATACCTCCTTTACTAATCTATACCTATCGAAAGAAGCATGACCCAAGCACCTTTATAAAGGCATATATTGTACTGCTTAAGCAGCTTGACCGAATTGGTCTGTCTCGCGAGGAGGGGCAAACATTAAGAGATTATGCTCACCGGATTGATCGTTACTTTGGAACAACATTGATGAGTGAACTAACAGCAGAATACGAACACTATCTTTATAGCGGTAAGCAAACGACATTTGACTGGTGTGGGCAATATCCGAAATGGAAAGAATTAATGAAAAAAACAGCAGGTTGACCAGTATTTTAATCAGGTTTAAAATAAAGTGATGCTTCCTATCCAAATACACATAAAAAAGTTCAGCTTGTACAGTAGGATTAGAAAATTGGCCTCTATACAATAAAGGGGATGGCGATTTTGATATCCTGCAGCCGACCGAACTTTCGTTTTTTGATAGGAATAGAAATTAGGAAAAAACCGTCTACGAAAGAGCGCTCTCTATAGCTAGAATTCACTTTTTGATGTAATTCTAGCTATTTTTCAATCATCTAAAAACACATGTTATTGCTGATGATCGCACACTATAATAAATGAGGTGACCCTTTTTGACTGAGAAAACAGAATTTTATCATCAAGAAAAAGTAATTGTGTTAGATTTCGGAAGTCAGTATAATCAATTGATTACAAGACGAATACGGGAAATTGGCGTATACAGCGAACTTCATCCTCATACGATTACTGCGGAAGAATTAAAAGCCATGAATCCAAAGGGGATTATATTATCCGGGAGTCCTAAAAGTGTGAACGGAGAAGGCGCTTATGAATGCGATGAGAAGTTGTTTGATCTCGGAATTCCGATGTTGGGAATTTGCTATGGGATGCAGCTTATGTCTAAAAGATTTGGCGGCGAAGTAGAATCAGCACGACAACGTGAATATGGAAAGGCGTCTATTGAAGTTCAAGGCTCACCTGTTATATTTGAAGGCTTGCCCGAAAATCAGAGCGTATGGATGAGTCATGGCGACTTAGTCATTAAGACACCTAAAGGCTTCTCTATCGATGCGGTCAATCCATCATGTCCAATTGCTGCGATAAGTAATGAAGAGAATAGATTGTACGGTGTTCAATTTCATCCAGAAGTAGGACATTCTGTACATGGACAAGCAATACTGGAAAACTTCGTCTTAAAGATTTGTGGCTGTAAAGCTGATTGGTCGATGGAAAACTTTATTGAAGTAGAGACAGAACATATTCGCCAAGTAGTTGGCCAAAAGAAAGTGATTTGTGCCTTGAGCGGAGGTGTTGATTCATCTGTTGTAGCAGCGTTAATCCACAGGGCGATTGGTGATCAATTGACGTGTATATTTGTTGACCATGGCTTGCTGCGAAAAGGAGAGGCAGAGAGTGTCATGGAGACATTTGCCGATCGTTTTCACATGAATGTGATAAAGGTGGATGCACAAGAACGGTTCCTTTCTAAATTGGCAGGAGTAACAGACCCAGAAAAAAAACGTAAAATTATCGGCAATGAATTTATTTATGTTTTTGATGATGAAGCAGAAAAACTGGAAGGAATTGAGTTTTTAGCACAAGGCACACTGTATACAGATATTATTGAAAGCGGCACGGCCACTGCGCAAACAATTAAGTCACACCATAATGTTGGCGGTCTTCCTGAAGAAATGGAATTTACTTTAATTGAGCCACTAAAAGCATTGTTTAAAGACGAAGTGCGTGAGTTGGGGAAAGAGCTCGGCCTTCCTGATGACATTGTTTGGCGCCAACCGTTTCCAGGCCCTGGTCTAGGTATTCGTGTCCTTGGAGAAATCACGAAAGAGAAGCTTGAAATTGTTCGGGAATCGGATTTCATTTTACGTGAAGAGATAAAGAAAGCGGGCTTAGACCGAGATATTTGGCAATATTTCACTGTCCTTCCTGGCATTAGAAGCGTTGGTGTGATGGGAGATGCACGCACATATGATCACACAATCGGTATTCGTGCAGTCACATCAGTTGATGGGATGACTTCTGATTGGGCAAGGATTCCGTGGGAAGTACTTCAAGTCATTTCAACTCGGATTGTGAATGAGGTTCCACATGTGAACAGAGTGGTTTACGACATTACGAGTAAACCGCCTGCAACGATAGAGTGGGAATAATTCACTAAGAGCATTTGAAGTGAAAACATTGATTTGACTGCATTTCGATGGTACGTAAAATGGATAAAATAATCAAAAATGAATAGGTTCTCCGCCAAGATTCCGCCAGGGGAAACGAGGACATGAGAGAGATATTGTATAAAAGCAATATCTCTTTTTTTGTTTCCTATTTATTTTGAAGTCACTGTTTATCAGGGTTTTTGTACATTATCTATTAGAAAGTGTGATCAAGCATTAAAAAATTTATTAGCACACGTAAGCGACCTTTGAAGGCTTTTCTCCGCCAAAATGTCGTTTTTTTAGTTGTGACTAAACTTTGGAGTGGTAGAAGATGAAATATAACATTATCTTCTATGCTGATCCACCGTGGCAATATCGATAAAGTAAAGGACAAGGTGTGGCAGAAAATCATTATCGTACATATAAGGCGGATATGCTGTTTTATGCAGCTTATTCCACACATGTGGAGTGCTGTGTTTCGCTCGTTAGGGAGTAGCCATTTAATTAAGAGCGGTATTTACCTACTGTTTAAGCCCGACATTACTAAGCAATCGTTTTTTTGTGTATTTGGAGTAGTGTATTGCAGTGTGGTCATCCATTGGAAAAGTGTGCATTTGCGCTAACCTGCTATAATATTTGTGTAGTCTTATTCAAGATAAAGTTATATGTGGACTTGTATCGTTTTACAGTAATCTATGTTGGGAGATAGTATGATGTTGATAAGAGGTAGTGTGGATAAGTACGACAGGGAGACTTCGCAACATATTGTTGCGTACTTGGATATACTAGGGATTGCAGAAAGAATGAAGGCAGGGTACGAATGCCAAAATCTTGCGATGAACAAGCTTCATAACTTATATACTTTAAGCAAATTGATATGGAAGGATACAGTGATATTAGGTTCAAAATATTTTCCGATAATATTATTATCGTTAAGAAATTGTCGGAGCAGTCGGATAAACGGCTTCTCGATATAAAAGTGTTATTAGATTGCGTTGCAAGTTATAAATGTCAACTAAATTATGGCTCTTACGCAATGTTGGGGAATAATCACCTGTTGCTAAAGTAAGTAATGAAATCACTTTTTTAAAATACTATTTAGAAACGTACAATACACGTATACGCAAGAGTTCAAAACTTGCTCGTCCATACATCATTCGTTTAATCATCTTTAATCGGTTTACATGACCCTCTACAAATCCATTGCTATCCTCAAAAGAACATGCATGGAGAGTCGACGGAAAATCAATGAGTAATCGATTAATAAATGTTTTTGCTAGGGGATCTTCACGGCTTTTTTCGTACAAAATAAGCTCTCGTAAATGCTCTTTATCACGGTTTGAAATCGCTTCTCGAAATCCCTGAATAAAAGCGAAATAGGGACGTAATGCTGGGTATTTTTTAAGAACATGATTAACGAGCGCTCTATCTTTCTCTGTTGAAGAAAATGTCCATTGCCATAAAGCACGGCGAATTTCCCTTCTCGTATAATAAGCTGATGGCCTAAGCGTTTGTCCTTGTTTCCGTTTTTTTCGAACATCCGTAACCAACACCCGTACTGAACCATAAGATCCTTTGTATCCTTGCTTCGTTATCGTATCGTATATCTCTTTTACAGTATGTCCTTTTATTTCTAAAGATAAAACGGCCTCTGTCCAAGCATCAATCGGTTTTAGACGTTTTTGTCGTTCACCAGTTCCTGGATTTTCCTTCAAGAGATCTGCCTTTGCAGTTCGCCGATCGATGTTCATAATTGCAGCGATCCGTTGGAGTGAATATCCTTCTTTTTTTAATTTTTTAACTTGAAGTGCTCGTTCCCATTTTTTCTCTACGTTTTGTTTTCTACGTTTCTCCTGTTTGGTTAATGGTCGCGGGGAAGGTGGAGAAGATTGATTATCGTCTTTTAATAGACGTAGTGGAAGCACTTTTTGTATGATCCGATCATGCAATGTCCATAGATTTTGGATAAGATGAAAGCGATCGTGAATTTGGATCGCGGGTGGAAGAACCTGGTCTATCACTTCCCGAAAACGAGCGAAACGGTCTCTAGAAATTCTTTGAATGGGTGGATAGTTTCTCAGCCATGACTTCAGTGTCTCAATTGTACGATCAGGTAATAGGTCAATCGGTTGAGAGGTAAGCGCGTCACAAATAATGACCCCGTATCGCTGCCGTTTTTTGAAGGCAAAATCGTCAATTCCAACGAAAGGGACTCTCCTTCTTTGGAAGAGGTGTCCGGTAGACAAGACGTAATAAAGAGTCATGACTAATTGACATGCCTAATGTTCGGCATACTTTTTCTGCCTGGACTGCATTGGTAGAGAACACTACTGCCCGAAGAGCGTCTTCCATCCGTTGAGTACGCCTACGATGAGGGGCTATCCAAGGCAATCGTTCTGTAAACACTCGTCTTTTACATTTATTATTTTGACAGAACCATTTATGAGATTTTACATAAATAATGACCTGACGTGCTTCCAAAGGAAGGTCTGAAATTTTACGCATATATGTGCTGTGACGTTTAAAGGTACGCTTGCCACATTGGGGACACGAGGCAGAAGATGAAGAAAGAAAAGCGACGAACTCCACACGGTCAGATTTATCTACTACCGAAACTACTTCGAGACGGGAATCTAGCCGTTTTAGTAGATTCTTCATGAGAATACACGTCCTTTTTCTTTTAGTTATTATATTCCAATTATATCTTAGAATAAGCCTCACTAAAAGTGCGTAAGAGCCATTTTTAAGTTAGCATTTCTACAAGTTTCCAATGTTCAGCGGTTAAAGACAGTGTTGGGTGGCTTGTTCGTGTAGGAATTTCAATAGGCGAGTTATTTATTGATGAAACTATGGTATGGGGAGAAGGGCTTCTTAAAGCATACGATCTTGAGAGTAATTCAGCCATATACCCTAGAATATTGTTGGATTCAAGTTTGCTTAGGCATATTGGTTCAGACAAAGAATTAAACGAGTATGTACAACAAGACTTTGATAATTTGTACTTCTTAAATTACTTGCCATAAAAAAAGACGTCCAAATGAATGAACGCCTTTACAGTAATAGCGGTTTTATCTTATAGAATTTAACTAAGTTTGAATATTTCGGTAACAGAATTCAACAAGTATTTGATTAGGTGCAAATTGCACTTTTTATTTTATTCTATATAGCTTGGTATACGTTTAGATTAAGTTTTTCTCAATCAATACGCCCATAAATTAAACAAATAGTCAGATAAACAGACAGACTTTTATGGTATAAAAGTATTTTATAATTAAAGAAATACTTATGGTCTAGCCCATATCAGATATAAATAACCTCCTAAGTAACGTTCTTCCCGAATGAGTTTTAAATTAGACTTTTTTACTATTTCAGTAATATTTCTGTCTTGGTGGCACCCTACTAGCTTTAGAGCTAAAGGATTCGAGAGTTTTTGCACCCATCCCACAGTTTTGTTTGTACAAATTCCATGCTCTAACAAAAGAATTTTTCCTTCTGGCTTACACCACTTTTGAAAATTATTCAGAACATGGATAGGGTCTTGATAAGCACATAAACTTGCAGATGATATGATAGTATCAAAGCTGTTTGTGCTTAGCTCAACAGTTTCAACATCTTCTTGTATAAATGTTGTTTTAAAAGGATAATTTTTTGCAGCATTCCGTGCTGTTTTTAGCATTTCATGGCTAAAGTCTATTCCTGTCAATTCAATATTTCTGTTATAGTAGGGGAAATTAAGTCCAGAACCAATTGAAACTTCTAATACTTTTCCTTCAGCTTCTTGAAAAATTCGTTGACGAAACTTATAAGCATGATTATTTTTTCGTCGTTTATTATATTTCTTTGCTTGCTTATCAAATTTTTGAATTAATGATTGCCGATCCATACCATCCCTCTATTCCGCCATTCAGATCAGTTTAAGACCTGGATGATCCATCATATTTATCTATTCAGATGTACATTCTTCATGTGTATTAATTAAGTCAATTAAATTCCTGATTGCTTCAACCACTTCATCTGGACAATCTGTATGGATCGTGGTATGTCCAGCACTTTTGAGGATACGATTTTCTCCACGCGGAACGGAATTTGCTAATTTTGTGTAAACAGTATTTTTAATATTGTTGAAAGGATCAAGTGTATCACGCAGAAATGATTTACTCGTGATCGGAGTCATGAACGGGTCGATTCCCATCGCTGTAAATACGATCAATGGGATTTCAGGCAAGTTTCCTCCTTTACGTATCTCTTCATAGAGTTCGCTGTTTAAGTTTTTTCTTTCTGTCATCGTTTTTGACAATGTCTTGAGATGATATTCAATTAGTGATTCACGAATTTCGTCTGGCCAAGTTGCAAACATTTGATTAAACAAAACACGAAAAGACTTTTTGTAAGTTAAAAGTGCCCGAAGGATAATAAAACTCTGCTGAAAAAGATAACGTTTTTTAAACTTTGGTGTATTGGTGAGAAAGTCCTCGTGAGGCGGTTCTAGCAAAATCATCCCAGCTACCTCATCTGGAAATCGTTGTGCATACCGATGTGCGTAAATTCCTCCTAACGAGTGACCGACGAATAGATAGGGAGCCGGAACACCAGCAGTATGCAATACATTCCGCAATTCATCGGTGACCTCAAGGGCACTTCGAGGGAGCTTAACGTGATCGCTCCAGCCTGTTCCTGATCGATCATAAATCACTGACGTCGCACACTGACTAATTTTAT
Organism: Bacillus chungangensis; assembly: GCF_030812995.1. Classification (GTDB taxonomy): domain Bacteria; phylum Bacillota; class Bacilli; order Bacillales; family Bacillaceae_C; genus Bacillus_CF; species Bacillus_CF chungangensis. The sequence continues at coordinate 30,567 of NZ_JAUSTT010000036.1, forward strand.
GATGGATATTTAGGTAATCAAGTCCGACCATCCCAGCAGCTGGGATGAAAACTACTGAAGGACTTCCAGACCCAGAACGATTGAGCCACAAACGACGTCCCCCAACATTGTAGAAACTTCCAATCAGTGACTCACTGTCTAAAGAACCAGACTTATCAACTCGTTGTTTCTCTGTATGAATTATCATTCGAGACCTCCTATAGTTATTGTTTTTCATGTATCAATAGAATACTAATTCAAAAGAGCCTTTTACAATTTCTTTACTAACATAGAGAAAGTGTTATATTCTCACTTTATGGGAACACATAGTAACTCCTTTCCCGAGTAATTAGGTAGTCGGATACATTCATTTATAAAATATTTCCTTAAGTTCATTAAGATAACCATCTAGATCTGTAAGCACCTTGTCATAATCTAATTCAGTAAATTCTAAGTTCCGAAGATCTTCCAGAATCTGATTTGTAAAACCAACATTCGCCCAAAAAATAACCCGTTTGCATCTTTCAAGGTTCAATCCTTCTCTGAATTTAGTTTCATCAACAATTTCAAACATTTCCTCTTGGCATCGTGATAGCTTTTCATTCACTTTTCCTTCTAGATTTTTATTGATTTCATCGGAATTTGTCATGCCAGTAATCTTAATAAAATCAAATATCCAAGGATGCTGTTGTAGTAACTCAATCTGGAGTATATAGGATTGTCGAAGCCTTTCAAAAATATCTTTTTCATTAAAATTCATTAAATCAAGATATTCTTTATTAATCATGTCAGTGCAATAATCATAAAGGAATAAAAAAAGATCCTTTTTACTATTTATATAGTGGAACATGAGTCCCTTTGAAATACCTGCCTCTTTTGCGATAACATTCGTTGAGGCATCATCAAATCCCTTCATGGAAAATTCTTTTAGTGCAGCATTTAAAATAACATCTCTTCTTTTGGGTTCCAGATTCAAAATCTTTAAATGCATGATAACCACCTTTGCGGATTTATTTAATTGATCTGTTAGGTCAATAAAATTATAACGCGATTTACCTATAAGGTAAATCAGTTAAATTAGGAAAATATAAAATGATTTAGTAACGTTTTTCTAAACAGCAATAACTGGATAAGAACTTTTTGTTGCACAACTCTTATCATCGATAACTCGTAGCATTTGATAGGAAAAACTCAATTGACTCCCTGTAAGACCTTCACGTTTATCGATATTTGATAAATTCTGACAAGGAGAACTAAATATGAATAGATGATAGCCATCTTTTTTGGTAATACTTCCCCAGATGGAGGCATATGAGGAAAGTGTCGTTTTGTAATAGATACAGATGCTTTTCTCTATCTCACTTGTCCACGTTGGTGTAATTCCATAACGAGAAGTGGAGAGGGGGGAAGACACCTATTCCATCAAAAAGACTTCCCAATTTTAAATTTGTGATATAATAATTTTGTCCTTGTTTTCCACTAAATTCTTCTGGTTTCAAAAGCAATAGCTTTGAGTATTCTTCTCTTGCTTCTTTCTTAATAGTTAATCCACTACGATATTTTTGAATCTTTTTCCCTTTAGAATCATATCCTAGCTTTGCACGAAAATAGTAAGTACCATTTGTTGCTTTTTTCGGGTCTTAGCCATTGTTTGAAAAGAAGATGGCTTCATCGTTCTCACCCCCCTTCTTGTCATGAAAGGAAGTGAGCGATGCTCTTTTGTCTCCCTTTGCACTAAGTCCCGACACGAAAGGGCTGTCAGTTGCATTTCTGGTAAAAAAACTTTTAAAAAAGTTTTTAGCAAACAAAAAAACACATAAGCAGATTGTTCAATCTGTATATGTGTTTTACTAATTCGTTCCATATGTCCTAAAAAACCACATGTATCCAATATAGGTGGATAACCTTTTTTGACAAGATTTCTAAAAGCAAATATTGTTGCATAACAATATATTGCAATTGGCATGAAGAAATCTAATGAAATGAAGGAATGATTGTTTCTCCATCTCTACAAATTTATTTCCTTATTTTGTCTAAGTGATGAAACCTAAACTTAGGCATCTCGTTTACGGTAAAATACAATAGCTACTGTAATAAAGATTAGTGTCCATAACATTAAAATACCTGTCCCTTGCATTGGTGTAAGGACATTTATTTCATCAGAGGAAGGCGGCATATACATATAATATCCTGCCGTATCCGGAAAATATTTAGGTAGAAAATCTCTCGTCAATGGACTGACAACGAAATAATAACCAAGCAGTATCACTAAAGCAGGAGTGGTTCGTCTTAGTAAAGCACCTATAGCTGCACTGAGAAGTGTGGTTAATGTTAGATAGCCTGTTGCACCTACTAATGTTTTTATCATTGTGTCTATTTCAAACCCTACTGATGTGTCTCTCATCATAATAAAAGCATATAGTACACCTGATGCAGCAATAATAAACGCTACAGGAATGGTTATAATTGCCAATGACAAATACTTCGTGGATAATTGAAACCCACGCCAAGGTATCGTAGTTAAAGTAGTTCGAATCTGTCCACCAGTATACTCCGAACAAGTAGCTAAGATACCAAGAATAATGAACCCTGCTTGAAGATAGCCCATAGAAGCAAGTCCTATATTCAGTATACTTTGCGTTCCTGCTGCCCCTTGTAGACCAGCAGAAGTAAAAGCTGCGGCTAAAACTAAATTAAGAATGAATGTACCCATAAGAGTGAACCATATCAATGGCAATGTAACTAATTTATCTAGTTCAGCACCAAGGATTTGTGTTATCTTTCTACTAGATGAGACACTCATGATGCAACGTCCCTCCTATGGAATATAATAGCTGCAACAATGAATAAAACGGCTACCCAAGCAAACATGACTAAACCGCCTGTGAACGGGGTGTGAAATCTGTCGAGAATGGCGTTAGATCTGTCGTTAAAAGACATAAACATTTCAAGACCAGCCCTATCTGGTAAGTAAAACGCCAGCTTTGTAACCTTAGAAAGCAGGATACTAAATGATACAACAGATGAATTTATTATGAGCACAGCAAGCGGAATAATGCCATTCTTAGTTAGAACAGTAATCCCAAATGCTAAAAGAGCAGTGAATGTCCAGTAACAAACTACACCGATAAGTCTAGACCATTCAAATACAGGGGCATATTCACCAAGAATAAGATGCGTCGCTGATACTGTTGTCATCATAGCAACAATACAAAGCAGTATGCTGATCACTGTCACAGCGCCTGCTTTTGCCAGCAAAAAATGAAGTCGGGATGGAACAACAGTTAAACTTGTTGTAATCTGTTGTCCTCCACCAGATTCACTGCTCTCTGTCAAATACTCACTGCTGACAGCAAGCACACCAAGAATAACGGCACCTTGCACACCAAAACCTAATCCAATATAGCCAACTTCCGATAGCCGTGCGCTAACTCCAGCTATAATCTCCTCTTTTTCTGCTATACTGTCCAAGGCAGCAAAGACCGCTGGGGCAAACGCACCAATAAGAAAGGCTAGCCAAATGCCCGGTAGGGAGAACAATTTAGATAGTTCCGCGTTGAATGCTCTCATACAACATCACCTGCATTTTCAGATGTCAGGGCAAAAAAGGCTTTCTCTAGCGTGGAATGGTTACCTATTACTTCTTCCAATGTTCCATCTGCAACGATTTTTCCATGCTTAATAATCACCACATCATCAACAGTCTCTGCAAGCTCTCCCATTAGATGACTGGATAGTAACACCGTGTTTCCAGACTCAGCACGTTCACGTAAAAATGTCCGAATCCAACGAATTCCTTCTGGGTCGAGCCCGTTTACGGGTTCATCTAAAACCAATATTTTTGGATCACCAAGTAGTGCAGCTGCCATTCCGAGTCTTCTCCCCATGCCAAGGGAATAATTTCCAACGCTTTTACCAGCTGCATTAGTAAGACCTACTATTTCCAGAACTTCCTCGACACGTGAGCGAGACAATCCTGCGGCACGAGCAATCCAACGCAAGTGTGCCCGTCCTGTTCGCATACGATGAGCTCCAAATCCATCAAGTGCAGCACCTATTGTTGCGAGAGGATTATGTAATTCTGTGAATGGCTTTCCATTAATTAGTGCACTCCCTGAGGTGGCACGATCTAATCCAAGCAGGATGCGAAGTGTAGAACTTTTACCTGCCCCATTTGGACCTAAAAAACCAGTTACTCTACCTGGTCTAGCTTTAAAACTGATACCTGATAAGATTTCTTGAGTTCCGCGATATTTGACTAAGTTATTAATTGTAAGCAACCATAACACTTCCTTTCTGTTATGGTTCTCATTATAAAGAAGCAAAGTTACATCTCGGTTATC
>NZ_JAUSTT010000037.1 GCF_030812995.1 Bacillus chungangensis
TACACAACCAAATGTTCTTGCGAAAAATATTTTTTGTTCTTCGTTTGGATATATCCGATATTTATATGCTTTCAACATTTTCTACACCTACTTTCCGCCTTGTTTTTTAATGTACTGCTTGATTGTTTCTACAGAAGTACCGCCTGTAGTAAACAAGCAGAAACTTCTTGACCAAAACATTTCTTTCCAAAGTTTTTTGCGAACAATGGGAAAGTCACGTTTTATGAGAAGAGAACTTACACGCTTATACACATTTAAAAACTTTGATAACTCACTATTCAGATGTGCCTTAAACATGCACATAGTTTTTTATAGTGCTATCAAACCATATTGTATAGACTAATCATAAAACAATCTTTTGGCTTACGCCAACCGAAAATTCATCTCCCACTTTCATTGGGCTATGCCCTTCACAATTTAGAAGTAGGAGAATTCTTTTCGGAAATCCAGTTAAAGAAAGATAAATAGATATCCTTCCTAAGTTCATCCTTTCTTCGAATGAAGGGATTCATTCTTTCATAGACTTTAAGAGACTGGACAAACAACATAAAAGCTTTTGAGCATCATCAATTACTTTCATATATGACAAAAAACTGTTAGAATAAAAGAGTTAATGATTCCCGAACAGGAATGTTAGTGTTTGTTCAAGAAGCTGGATGCGAAAGAAACTGTAAAATTGGCGTTTGAATTATAGCACTCCTTGAATTCTGCTAAAAACGCAGGCTTTTAAAGGTAGTGAGAAGAACTTTGCTATCGATCGTGAGAAAATTGGAATGGCAAAGTGATATAAATGCACTTTTTGGACAACCGCTTGATTAAAATAGCCTTTAAATGGGAATGAAAGTGGTGATCGGTTTGGAAAACGAAAAACAAGAACTAGAAACGGAGACAGAAAAGCCTAATCGCTTTGTCAAAATAAAAAAGAGCAGATTGATTATCTTTACTTTTATCGTTGTCTTTTTGACAGCAGGATCAACCGTCTTTGCACTATCTTTTAAGGAAGAGAAGGCATCGGGGGATGGGCAAGCTTCTGTATATCGGCCAGAGTTTCAAAAATTGTACAATGCATACGATCTCTTGCGTACAGAGTATTTTAAGGATCTAGATCAGGAAGCTTTAGTGAATGGTGCAATAGATGGAATGTTAGATGCACTAGAAGATCCATACTCTGATTATATGACTGCAGAGGAAGCAAAGAAATTTCATGAAGGCATTGAAGCATCCTTCGAAGGAATTGGTGCAGAGGTGCAGGAACAAGACGGTTTTGTTGTCATTGTCTCCCCAATTAAAGGGTCTCCAGCTGAAAAGGCGGGACTTCTTCCGAAAGATAAGATTCTCAAGGTTGATGAAAAAAGTATTCAAGGAATGAGTGCCAATGAAGCAGTTTTGTTAATTCGTGGTAAAAAGGGAACGGACGTCACATTAACGATTCAGCGTGCAGGGGCTTCAGAACCAGCTGAAATTAAAATTACTCGCGACGAAATTCCGATTGAAACAGTATATTCGGAAAAAGTGGAAGATGGGATTTGGAAAGTTCAGGTTACAAGCTTTGCAAAAACAACTTATGATGATTTAATTCGTGTAATAGATGATTTAGAAGCAAAAGGAATGACTGGTTTGATTCTTGATTTAAGGCAGAATCCTGGTGGACTTTTAGATCAAGCAATTAAAATATCCAATTTATTTGTCCCTGAAGGCAAAGTACTTTTCCAAAATGAGATGAAAGATGGCACGATTGAACAATATGTAGCTGATGGCGGGAAGAAAGTAAATGTTCCAGTTGCAATGATTATTGATAAAGGCAGTGCCAGCGCTTCGGAAATTTTAGCAGCTGCAGTAAAAGAATCTGCTGGTATTCCTTTGGTCGGCCATCAATCATTTGGCAAGGGAACGGTTCAAGCTACAAAAGACTTCACTGACGGCTCTAATATGAAGTTTACTTCTGGAAAATGGCTGACTCCTGAAGGAAATTGGATTCACGAAAAGGGTATTGAGCCTGATTTTGTTGTTGATTTACCGAAGTACGCTCAATTGCCGTTAATTAATCCGGATGTAGAACTGAAAGAAGCGACGATTTCCAATGATGTAAAAGCGGCTGAAGAAATGCTGGAAGTTCTCGGCTATCAACCTGGAAAAATTGATGGTTTTTACGATGAAGAAACAGTAGAAGCTGTAAAATCATTTCAAAGGGATATGAACCAAGAGGCAACAGGTATTTTAAAAGGCGAGACAACGATTGAATTAATGAATAAAGTGCGAGAAAAAATTGTTGAGAACGATACTCAGATGCTTAAAGCATTAGAACTTGTTAAAAAGAAATAGGGCGAAACATTAAAAGGACTGCTTCAAAAATTTTTGAAGCAGTCCTTTTTACTTAATTTTGTTTCTCTGCAAATTTTAAAAAAGTGTACTCATCTTCTATTAATCCACATGCAGCACATTGAATGCGGCAGCTTGGTCCATTATATGCAAGATGAAATGGACTTGAAGCATTTTCCTCAAGCAAATTCCCTGTCTGTGGATCAAGCTTTACTGACTGGACAACCTGTTGAATAATATTAAAGCGCGAGCGATTTGACTTGCAATTTGGACAACGATATGGACCCATCTATCATACCTCCTAACAGAAAATAGACTTAGATGAAAGTTTCTATTTCAGCTTCCCCTATCTTCTAGAAATGTATTCCATTGCTAAGTCGGATATCAAATACTGTCATCACACGTTCTTATTCGACATATAATTGCAATAATTGTTATATAAACAAGGCAATTTTTTAGTTGTCAACCATTAATTCTCGGCAAATGTTGGATAAAAAGTTTAATGTTGCACGGTTGGAAATGTAAGCAATAAAAGGAGATTTATCTCAAGTAATTGGTTGTAAAGGGATGAAGTAGATTAGAAGAAGCATTATCTTTGAAAATAACAGTTAAAATTTTTAAAACTAGCAAACTGGAAATTCCTCCCTAAAATATTACAAATCTCGCATGTTATGATAGTTTTGCAAGGGCGAAAGAGAAACTAAAGGAGGAATTTCAACATGAACAAAAAATTCTTAATTTCAACAGCAGCTACAATTGCACTGCTTGTTACACCGTTAGTAGGAAGTGCCGATGCCGCTGCTGGAACACCTGATGTACCTGCAAAAAATCAGACAAAGCAAAGTCAGAAATCAAATTGTTTTATCTGGATGAAAGATAAATACAGCTTTAAATATCCACAATGGAATAAAGCACCACAAAATCCGTCAACAGAGGTACCTAATCAGGAACAGGAGAAGCCACAACAGCCGAACCCAACACCTAGTGAAAAACCTACTGGGAATGAGGAACAGCAAACAACTGGTGAATTAAGTGCATTTGAACAAAAAGTGGTTGAATTGACTAACCAAGAGCGCAGCAAAAACGGATTGCCTGCATTAAAAATTGATACAGAGCTTAGCAAAGTAGCTCGTGAAAAATCAAATGATATGCAAAAAAATAACTACTTTGACCATAATAGCCCTACATATGGGTCACCATTTGACATGATGAAACAATTTGGTATTTCTTATCGTGCAGCTGGTGAAAATATTGCCATGGGGCAGCGTTCTCCAGAAGAAGTTGTGAAAGGTTGGATGGATAGCCCAGGACACCGTGAGAATATTCTAAGCAAGAACTTTACTCATATTGGTGTTGGCTATGCAGAAAATGGCAACTACTGGACACAAATGTTTATTGGAAAATAAGAATCATCAAGCAGAGCCGATCTGATCGGCTCTGTTTTTTTTTATCATACTCTAAAACATTCAGAATTAGCAACTCTAACATTTAAGTGAAAAGATGATGAAGCAATCGATCTTTATCATCAAAAAATTGCTTCATGATGGAATAATGATCCGTTTCTTCCAGTTTTGAGTGTTTTATTCCGTTCTCCGTCAACTCTAAAATAATAGAATCAGGGTAGGCCATGATAATAGGGGAGTGCGTGGCAATAATAAATTGAGAGTTTTTATTTATTAAGTCATGCATTCTTGACAGTAATGATAATTGTCTTAAAGGAGAAAGGGCCGCTTCTGGTTCGTCCAAAATATAAATGCCGTTTCCAGTAAAGCGATTCGTAAACGCAGCAAAAAAAGATTCTCCATGCGATTGTTCATGAAGAGATACCCCTCCATAAGAGTTGATAATTCGTTCGCTTCCTCCTGGTTCACGATCTAATTCTTCGATATTTGTGGCTAAATTATAAAATGTTTCTGCACGTAGAAAGAACCCATCCTTAGGCCTCTTCACTCCTTTGACCACCTTAATATACTGTTCGAGTTCTGAATGGGAATCACTTGTCGAAAAATTAAAATTAAATGTGCCACCTTCTGGATTAAATCCAATTGAAATGGCAATTGCCTCTAACAATGTGGATTTCCCCATCCCATTTTCACCAATTAAAAACGTTGCGTTTGGATGCAGTGTTAACTCAGTCAAGGATCTTATAGCCGGAATATTAAACGGATATTTTTGGGAACTAGGTACTTGATCATGCAAGAGTTCAATCTTTCTTATGAATTGAGAACGATAAAATGCATCCACTCATTTTCCCTCCATTATTAAATCTAGAAGCTAATTTTATCCCACATCTAACTGGCAGTAGGCCCCCACCTCAGGGAGTAAGAGAATCAGAAGCGCTAGGCAGGGGATAATTGAAAGTCAAATGCCGATTGGTTCGGAGCCGCCAGGATAAAGAAAGCTTCGGCAGTGATACATCGCACGAGGAAAAAGCGGCATTCTTTTTCGAGGACGTGACTGGAAGTTTCACTTTATTGATCTATTTTTGAGATTTTACTCTATGATACAAGGTTTGGAAGTTCACATCAATGAGTATAAAAAGCGCTAGATATACTAATGATATTTTGTCTTTTCTTTGTAAAATCATCCTCTGATATCTTCATAGGAAACTTTCAATTAGCCAGAGGGAAAATCCCCATCCGAATCTAGGAGACTTGCTATCCTAAAAATCAGAAGGGGTCGTTGCAATTTCACTCGTTTTTCTTTTTTGAACGGCGAACAAACGGAAAGATAAGGCAATAGCTCCTGCTGCCAAACCTGAGATTAAACCAATCCAATAGCCAAATGGTCCTTGCGCTGTATAATTAGCGAGGATATATCCAAGCGGCAGGCCAATAACCCAGAAGGATATAAGGGCAATAAAAAAAGTGACGTTGACATCTTTATAGCCCCGCAAAATTCCTTGCATAGGCGCCAAAATCGCATCAGAAAACTGAAAAAAGATTGCATATACGAGAAACTGTGCAATTAAGCCAATGACAATAGTATCTTCACTATATATTGTAGAGACAGGCGTTCGGAATAGATAAAGGATGACTCCTGACATACTTGACATTAATATAGACGTTGTAAGGCCTAGCTTACTATAAGCTTTTGCATCCTGTGCTCTTTTCGCTCCAATTTCAAACCCTACAACAATTGTTAAGCTCATCGAAATACTTAACGGCATCATGTACAGTAAAGAGGAGAAGTTAAGTGCAGCTTGATGCGCAGCAATTACCTCTGTTCCAAACTTACTCATAAACAGCGTAACAGCTGAGAAAATACTTGTCTCAAAAAAAATCGACATTCCAATTGGAACACCTAGGAGAAATATTTCTTTCCATTTTTTAAAAGAGATTGCATATAAACGTTTAAAAATATGGTACTGGTTAAATGGTTTTTGCCGATGTACAACCATAATAGCAATAAATGTAACGAGCCAGTAAGTGATTGCCGATGCATAACCTGAGCCGACACCTCCGAGCTCTGGCATTCCTAATTTCCCAAAAATTAATAAATAGTTAAAGATCACATTAATGGGCAGTGTTAATAGCGTAATGATCATCGTTGTTCTTGTCATTCCTAGTGCATCAATAAAAGAGCGCAGCACATTAAAAACAAATAGCGGAATGATGCCGAAAGAAAGCGCGATTAAATAATGCTTGGCAATTGACCTCACTTCGGGCTCTAATGTCATCGATTGTAAGATCGGTTCTAGGGCAAGACTTCCGATCAGCAAAACAAATAACGCAAGGCTGACGCCAGCATAAATGCCTTGTATGACAGAGAATGGAACTTCTTTATTTTTTTTGGCGCCAACTAACTGAGCAACGATTGGAGTAACAGCCAACAAAATTCCACTCAAGCCCGTATACACTGGAACCCATAACGATGAACCGATAGCCACTCCTGCTAAATCATTTTTAGCATATTGACCAGACATCATTGTATCGAAAAAATTCATTGCATACATTGCTAACTGTGTGATGAGAATTGGGATAAGAATATATGAAAATTGCTTGATTTTTTCTGATAATGTAGAAGTTTGTTTCATCTGTTTCCCCCATCTGTTTCTTTTTTGAGATACGAATGAAATTATACCATAGGAGGGTAGAAAAAATGAATGAAAAAAAGAAAGGGGGCTGCCTAATTTGCAGCCCGCCAAAGTGGATCAGTATAATGAACAGATCATTTTATAAAGTTTCAATAGGGAAAAAGAAAAATGGGGACAACTTTTTACCTTCCAACTGTAGGGGAGAAGGAAGGAGAAGCTTCACTTCATGCTTCTAAACAAGAGGTTTCACCCAGGACGGCTTGCTGACGTGTATAATAAAAAATATATTGATCCTTTGGAACTTCAAACAAGTCGTACACATAATCATTGACATTTATTTTGTTAAAGATTTCTTTTCTTGTTTTGTTAGCCTTTAAGGCATATGGAAGTTTCAGTGCAGCGTTGATTGAACGATGATTTCCCTTGCGAATTCGTATAAAAATTGTCTCGATTTTACTTTCAAAAAATAAAAATTGAAAGAAGGCTTCTTTTGCAAGTCTGTTGTAGCCTTTGCCATGGTACGGTTTTCCTAGCCAAGTGCCAAGAAAACCAGCATTGTCTTCAATATCAAATAGATTAATCGTTCCGATCGTATTGCCCCATTCGTCTAAAATTGTTCGTGAAATCAATTCTCCTCGTTCTTCCGCTTCGATCGTTTGTTTTGTTAAAAACAAAAATGCTTCATAAGAAGAAGCCTTATGACGAACAAAAGGAAAGACATCAGGATGCACCATTAAATCGAATAAGACACGGTTTTCATGTCCATTTAGATCGCGTTTTTTGAGCATGCTAATCCCTCCAAATACAGGGCAGTCCTATGGATCAGTACCACCCTCGAAATTTTTTAATAATAATAAAAAATTTCGGGGTGGGAATCGAACCCACTAGAACCAGTCAAAAAACTGGTGGCGCACCATTTGCCTTCCCTCCATTACGATGTACAAATGTTGTACAACAACCGACTTCTATCAATGAATGATGCAAGTCGGGAGAATATCATTATTTTATCCCACATCTAACTGGCAGTAAGCCCCCCACCTCGGGGAGTAAGAGGAATCGAAGAAGACTAGGTGGGGGATAACTGCCAGTAAATGTCCGATTGGTTCAACTAACCATCAGTGGGGGATAAGAGAAAACCCCCACTGATGGAAGTTTCACTTTATCTGTTTCACTATCTTTTGGGCATTCATTCCAATCTCTTTATCAAGAAGAATGTTTTTGCAAATATTACGAGTTCTTGTTTTTTTGTGCTTTATGAAAGTATCATACAAAAAAATAGTTCATTTGTGAAGAGAAAAAAAGCATTTTTTTTTCGACAAACAGTCATTTAATCTCACATCTTACTGACAAAAAGACTCCACCTTAAAAGTAAACACTTAGGTGGTAGATAGCTGCTCGGATCACATGATAAGGAAAGCTTCTTGAACAGCATCGCACGAAAAAAAAGTGCGCTTCTTTTTCGAGGACGTTCTCCTATTATTAGTAGGGGGATAAGAGAAAACCCCGACTTTGGAAATTTCACTTTATCTTCGTTTTATAAAGAAATGATAACAGAAATAAAGAAGCAAACTGCCCAACGCTAAAATAATAATTGGCTTTAAGTAATTTACAGCAGTTTCCCCTATTTGTTGCCAATGTTGTCCTAGCTGCATACCAATAAGCAAAAAAAGAATCGTCCATGGAAGCATTGCTGCAGCAGTATAGAGAGTAAATTGTTTAAAAGACATTTTCGCAATTCCCGCAGGAATAGAAATTGCATGGCGTACAATTGGTATAAACCGTGCAGTAAAAATAACGATTGTTCCGTATTGTTCAAACCACCTTTCCGCCGCATCTAAATGCTTGGTGCGAATAAGAAAAAACTTTCCATATCGTTCAAAAAAAGGACGGCCGCCATAAGCGCCTAACCAATAGAGAAAAAGCTGAGCCATTGTTCCACCAAGTATTCCGGCTATAAGTGCACTAATAAAAGTAATTTGTCCATTCGCAATGAGATATCCCCCATAGCCCAGAACAATTTCACTCGGAATGATTTCAATCATTAGTCCAAACGTAATACCAAAAAATCCATAATCACCGAGCTTTTCCATCAAGAGAATAATCCACTCTGTATTCAATCTAGTAATCAACCCCATTAAGTGAACTTTTTTATTGGATGATGAAATAAATCACTTGCAGAAAAACAATTGATAGAAGTGATCGTGTTATTTTTATGCAAGTTGTCAGAAAGGCACCTATGCTAGTCTATGCTCGTACGCTTATTTTTTTCCTGATGAATATTGTTTCAGCGTTATTTCTTGTAAAAGAGCAGCGTTTTTCTTTCTTATGAAGCACTCGATAAAGATAAAATGACATTCCTTTTCGAGGACGTGCCATTCTCTATATGGAGGATGAAAAAAATATTGGAAGTTTCATAAACGTTGAAGTATGAACAATATATCCATATAATAAAAAAATATAAAAAAATTGAAGCTTTTTTTTTATATAAAACGTATAAAATAGAAAGAAAGGAGTGTGAGTGAAAATGCCTACAAAAGATGAAAGAATCATGGCAATGCTCATATATGTCACAAGTTTTTTTACAACCTTTATTGGCCCGCTTGTCATTTGGCTTATTAAAAAAGATGAATCTGCATTTATTGATTTTCATGGTAAAGAATATTTTAATTTTATCATTTCTTACTTCATTTATACGGTTATAAGCGCAATTCTTGTCCTTTTACTGGTCGGCTTCTTGCTGCTTTGGGCGTTGGGAATTGTATTTATCGTGTTTCAGATTGTTGGAGCAATCAAAGCATATGAGGGACAACTATATCGTTTCCCATTGGTTATTCGATTTTTCCAATAAAGTAAATTTCCTACATCTCATCATAAAACACCGTCTATTTCCATATCATTAAGTGATACTGTGAAATGACGGTGATAGATGTTGAATATCGGCACATATTATATGAAAAGATCACAGCTATATTTATATCAATTCATTGCGGCAAGTATTTTGCTTCTCTTCTTCTATCTTACAGATTTCCTGCATTCTTTTGCTATTATCTTGTATGTACTATGGATATTTTTATTATATTTGTTCGTTCATTATCTTTTTTACGAATGGAAAGTAAAGAACAGTAAAGCTGGAAAATGCACACAAATAAAATGCCGACAAGATTTACTTCTCCTTCTTTTTACACAGGGACCCCTTTTAAAAATGCATTTTTTCTTGCCAAATGGCTTAGAGGAGATGGAGCTATATCAAGATGTAAGCCGGTTTAATTGGCTAGTTCCGCCAATTATTGATAATTGGACAAACCGTCGATTTTTTATTCGAGATCGAAGCGGTTTGCTGATTGCATCTATATATGTTAGTAAACGACAACCGCAAATAACGCTCTTGATGAAGGAAACGGTACTATCTCTACAGCTAATTAGAAAGCGTCACAGAAAGCTTGTATTTATTTTTCAGAAAGACGAAATAAGCGTCGAACAAAAATATGGAGTTATGAAAATTAAAAAAAATGATCAAATGATGTGTCAAATGCAAAAGGGGTGGATGCCTATTAGTTGGCAGCGAACTTTCGCACCAAATACTCCGATTCTTATTTTTAGTGACAACGCAAGTGAAATCGATCGTCTCATTTGCCTTGCGTTGATTCAATATTTATCCCACATCTAACTGGCAGGAAGCCCTCCACCTCAAGTGTAAGAGGATGGAAGAAGTTTAATGGGGACTAACGGAAAGTCAAATGTCCGATTGGTCGAGCCGACAGAATAAGGATAGCTTTTTGCATCAGCATCGGACGAAGAAAAAGCGGTTTCCTTTTTCGAGGACGTTGCGGCTTTAGCCTTTGTTCTACTTCTCATGTTGGGTATGGAAGTTTCACTTTATCTTGTATATAAAGGGTGCAAAAGCGCTCCTTATGAAACATATTGTTTGTTTAGAAGTGGGAGACTAACATTTTTATTTCAGTCTCCCATTGGTTTTCGAATAAATTTTAAGAAAAGCATCGTAAATTCTATATGAAGAATAAGAGTTTCTCCACACTATGTTGCATGCATTATTTCTAATACGTTTGCAAATGGCTGATCTTTCTTTGCAGTCATATATGCTGCAAAAGGACAGCCCATTTTGTGGAGTCGTTGTAGTACTGTTTTTATCGTAAACATATTTGGATGAAGCTTTTCATTTACTTCGTCCCAAAACAAAGGTGCTGCTACTAATGCTTCTTCATTTCCCCGCACGGAATATGGTGCAATGATTGTTTTTCCTTCTCCATGCTGCAAGTAGTCAAGATAGAGCTTGCCTTTTCGATTTTTTTTCAATCTTTCTGTTGTAAATAATGTTGGCTCTTTTGTTACAAGATACTGTGTAATAAAGGAAGTAAACTTCCTCGTATCCTCCCATGTAAATTGGTTATCAGGGAGTGGGATATACACTTGCAAGCCCTTATTTCCTGATGTTTTTACAAAGCTTTTTAGTAATAATTGATCGAAAATCTCTTTCATCATTTGAGCTGCTTGCACAGCAAGCTGAAATTTGTCACGGCTTGGTGGATCAAGATCGAAAACAATTTCGCTGACAAAATGACTTTCTATTGTTTGAAAAGGAAGGTGAAATTCAATAGCTAGCTGATTGCCTAACCAAATAAAGGTTCTTAGATCATTGCATAAGATATATTCTATATCGCCTTCTTGATGTGTTTTGACAAAGCTAGGTGCATAATCTGGACAGTTCTTTTGATAAAATCCTTCTCCAAAAATGCCGTGTGGGTAACGAATGAGAGTAAGTAGACGATCATGTAAAAAAGGCAGCATATATGGCGAGACTTTTCGTAAATAACGAACATAATCTAACTTGGTTATCGCGTCATGTTTCCAAAGCGGCTTATCAGGGTGGGTAATCGTCACTTCCTGTGGAAGGCTTGCCTCTTGAATTAAAAATTGTTCGAAGGTACAGTCGTCTGGTGTCAAATCAAATCGAAATGTATGAAAATGCGGTTCTCTTAATTGGCCTTCATACCATTCTAAGTAAAAGACGTCGACGCAAATTGCTGGAGAGATAAGAAGAGTTGAGCCGTTTTGAGTATGGGCATTTTCCTGGATAATTGTTTGCAATGCGCCTTTGCTTTCTGGTGGCAGACTAAAAAGAAACTGTCCTAAAATGATGATTTGGTTATTTTGATAGACGCCGATTTCGTAGTAGCCATTTTCTTTGCTATAAGCAGTGATGAAACATGATGCGGTCTTCCAATTTTTCAATTTAATCCATGCTTCCGAACGTTTTCCTTCCTCCCATTTGCTATTGAGCTGTTTTGCGACCATTCCTTCTCCATCAGAAGCTTGAATCATTTCCCAAATATTTGTGCTGCTTTTGTCATAGGGGACATAATGGAGCAGTGCTTCTACACCGATTGTCGGTGTAAGTGGCAATCCCCATTCAGCTAATAAATTTTGAAGAAGTTGTTTCCGATCATGATAAGGCTTCTTCCATAAATTTTTTCCTGATTGCTGCAAGAGATCGAAGGCAAGAAAACAACAAGGACGCTGTTGTGCCTGTTTTTTAATACGGCTGTCTGTTTTCATCCGGCCGCGAATTTGCAATTGTTGAAAATTTGCTTTACATCCATGTTCTAGTAAGACTAATTCACCATCTAGGAGAAGTGGAAAATAGCTTGCAGCCTTTGGACGAAGCTGTAAAAGAAACGCTGCTAATTCTGGAAATTGGGGCAGCAGATCACGCTCATTTCGGCTCCAAAGATGCATTTTTTCTTCTGTCCACTCTAACATCCCTCGATATCCATCATATTTCACTTCGTATCCCCATTTTTCCTTTTGAGGCAATGATTGTTTTAAGATTGGCAACATCGGTTTCAATGTATTCACCACACAATTTTTTTATCCCACAACTATTGCTAGAAGAGGGGAGTGACCAAATTCACGTTTCATTAAATGTTAAACTCTTCAAGCGTACATGTTAGGAAATCAGCATCGCATTTTTCAAGGGATGAATTGTAATGTATCTTTTCCTGAAGAAAAGGTTTTTATCCTGCATCTCTTTTTAAAATGGGAAAGGTTTTTCTTATATTCGCTGGGATGCTATTCGTTCATAACCATAAATCCTTTATTTCACGGAGAAAATCTCGTTATATCCACATTTATTGAAGGCCATAACAATAATTTCTAGTATGATGCTGAGAGAAAATACAGACATTATAGTAAAAATGATCAAGAAAAGAGATGTGATCTTATATGCATACGATGTGGAAAGGAAATATAAGCTTTGGACTTGTAAGTATTCCTGTCAAACTCCATGCAGCAACAGAAGATAAGGATATAAAGCTTCGATCTCTTCATAAGGAATGCCATACTCCGATTAAATATGAAAAAATCTGTCCGGTCTGTGAAAAAGAATTGGAAGTAGAGGAAATCGTGAAAGGTTATGAAATAACAAAAGGGAAGTTTGTTGTACTAGAAGAAAATGAATTAGCAGACTTAAAAAAAATCAGTGAAGAAAGAGCGGTTGAATTAATTGATTTTATTAAATTAGAGGAGATTGATCCTATTTATTTTGAGCGCAGCTACTATCTGTCACCAAATACTGGGGGAACGAAGGCGTATGGCCTTTTGCGGAAAGCACTTGTAGAATCAGGAAAAGCCGGTGTTGCTAAAATTGTGATGAGGTCTAAAGAGCGGCTTGCAATCATTCGTGTTTTTGAACATACCCTTCTCATGGAAACGATTCATTTTCCAGATGAAGTAAGGAAAGCAGCTGATGTTCCTGGTGTTCCCACTGACGATCAAATTACAAAGCGGGAATTAGACACAGCTATTTTACTTATTGATCAATTGACAAGTCCGTTTGAGCCTGAAAAATATAAAGACGAATATCGAACAAAATTACTGGAATTGATTGAATCAAAGCAGACAGGAGAGAAAGTAGTGACACCGATAGAAAAAGAACCAGCAGCTAATGTCACTGACTTAATGGCGGCACTGCAGGCCTCTATAGATAAGACAAGGCCAAAACAAAAGAAAGCGGCACCACGCAAAAAAACAGCGGCCAAAAAGAAAATAGTCGAATGAATCCAACTATTCTGTTTCTCATTTTTCCCTTGGTACATTCATCCATCTATGCTACTATTGAAAACAGAAATGAGAAGATAGAATTGAGGGGTATACATGCAAATGATGGAAGAAAAAAAACATCCCATTGTTTCGTTACTATTGTTATTGCTCATATTAGGAACATGCACTTGGGTGTTTGTCAGTATTGCAAAAGATTTTGAGGCAGCGCATATACGTCAATTTGATTATAGCATTATCCAGTACGTACAAGGTTTTATATCGGAACCAATAACAAATCTTGTATTGAAGATCACTTTTCTTGGATCATCGATCGGTATAGCAATCATCACTTTCGTCTTCAGCCTTATTTTAGTGCTATTTCGAAAATATCTGTTTGGGATTTATTTGCTGATGTCTGTTGCCGTTGGATATGTGGGCTTAAATACAGTTCTCAAACATATTTTCCAGCGTGAACGTCCATCTATTTTAAGACTGGTGGAGGAGCATGGTTTCAGTTTTCCAAGCGGCCATTCAATGGGAACAATGGTTTTATTTGGCACACTTTTACTTATCTTGTTCAAATTAAGTAAAAGTGCTTCTGTAAGAGTGATAGGAGTAATTGCTGCATTATCAATCATCTTGATTATAGGTTTAACAAGAGTCTACCTTGGCGTTCATTATCCGACAGATATTGTAGGCGGATATACAGCGGGAATAGTATGGCTCACTATAAGCGTCGTTATGTTTAATCAAATTGAAAAGCGGACACAAAAACAGGATAAGCTGCTATTTGTGAATAATCGATATTAGTCTGAGAAGCATCATGCAAAAGGATGAGTGGAAAGCTCTTTCTTCTTGCATGATGCTTTTAACCCGTTATGATATTATTATCATCACCTTTAAACATTTATTTAGCGGAAAAGGATGTTTTATTTGAGAAAAACTGGGTATCCTTAAAATGGTGTAAATTTTTAATTTCTTGCTTTTTCCTTTTAAATAAGCTAAAATGATAAAAGGGTAGATTACCGTTATTGATGTTGCTAATCTATATTTGGAAGTACAATTCATCTGGCGCGGTCATCGGAGCCGCAAGGACGAAAGAGAGGCAGGGCTTTTGTTGTTTTGGAAAGCTAATATTCACTGCCATTAGAAACAGTTCGTGTTAACGTTAAATAAATAACCAATTTTTAAGATGAAAACAAGTATATGGAGTTTTAGATTCACATGTTATAAAGAATATCTACTCCTATTTTGTGGATATTCTTTATAATATGTGAATTTTTATTTACTGCGTAAATATGAGTAACATATTAAAAAATTTTTGGAGGTTTGTTACATGCAAACAGGTACTGTAAAATGGTTTAACAGCGAAAAAGGATTTGGCTTCATCGAAGTAGAAGGCGGAAGCGATGTATTTGTTCATTTTAGCGCTATTTCTGGAGAAGGCTACAAAACTTTAGAAGAAGGACAACGCGTAGAATTTGACATTGTTGAAGGTCAACGTGGTCCACAAGCTGACAACGTTGTAAAACTATAATCATACCCATAAAAAGGCTGCTCACGGATGAGCAGCTTTATTTTTTTATCCCACATCTAATTTACAATAAAATTTTCTAAGGTTTTTCAATGCTATTATTGAACCATCCAAAGGAGCAAGAGCAGCGAAATTCATCTATCCTTACTAAAAATTCAATTTCCTCAAATCAGTCTGCTCCTTAACCAATAAAAAAATGGCTTCTAGAGATCAGAATAACTCACTTTATTCTTGATCTCTAGAAACCCTACAATTGCAGACTTGTTGAAAAAGGTGGGATTTCTTCTTTTTGCAAGTACTGATAAAGCCCTAATTCTAGACGTAAATTCAATTACTTGAGCAAGTCATTTCACTTATTGAAGTATATATCAAACGTTAGCATTTGATAAATAGTATAAAACAATGAGAATTTTTAGATTTTTCTTTATGGTTTACGCTCATTTGGTGGTGATCTATCATTTATTTTGTTATTCTTGCGGATTGCATCGAAAATGAAAGGACGGTTCTGTTTGCATATAATAGCCGCTTCTCACATGCCCGACCCAATTGGCGAACGCTTCTCTCCATTCAACACCTTGAAAGAATGCATCGACTGATTGATTATCTGAATCCCATTCTAAAATAAAAAACGGTGCACTTCCTCTTTCCCAGACCCCTCGATTTTTATCTGTCCCTGATTCTCTCACTAAAAGTAAGGGAAGACCGAATTGGTATGCCATTGCCGGCTCAATTTGAGCAAAAGGAGTTCCTTCCCAGGTTACCTTGTCTTTTTGAAATGGTCCAACATTTGTTTTCATTTCTTTTACTAAAAACCTGCGAAAATTAACTGCTAACATTCCATAGCTCGATAATATCAATCTACGAATGCTTGTTAGTGATGATTCAGGATATTGTTCACTTTTAGGCAATGTTCGCGGGAACAGCAATACATTTTCAATTTCTTGAAGGAGGAGATCCAAAAAATAACCTTGTATGCGATTAGTAGTATTTGTGGAACTTGCAAACACTGGAATTCGAAATGCTCGATCAGTAAAATCTCGCATATATTTTGATGTGCAGTAGTCAGTTCCTGAATGGTTATGTTGATAGATATCTTTATTTTTTTCCATATTTTTATCTCTCCTTTCATTATTAAGGTATGCAATTAAGCGGAAAGTTGAAATGGACAAACTATCTGATGTATAGGACTATTTTACATCAACGTTTTTACGGTCAAATGACGATATAGTGATATGTTGATAGGAGTCATACGAGGGGAGCTACAAAATAAAGTGACGATTCTTAAAAAAGAGCTTCATAAAAAGAAAGATGATTTTAATAAAATAAGGTAGTGGATAAAAGAAAAAAAGGGGGCATATTCTTGAAAAAAGGGAAGAGGTTGCAATTGGGAGATACGATTGGCATCACAGCGCCTGCAAGTCCCACAAAAATCGAACTAGTGTTAAAGGCTGTGAAAGCTGTAGAAGCGCTTGGTTTTCGTGTAAGGTTAGGAGAAACTTGCTTGCTCAATGATGGCGGTTATGTTGCTGGCAAGCCTGAAGATCGTGCGGAAGAATTGACTAACATGTTTCAAGATCCAGAGATCGATGCTATTATGTGTATGCGCGGCGGATATGGATCACCGCAAATATTAGATGCACTTGATTATGACAGCATTGTACATCATCCAAAATTGTTTATTGGCTATAGCGATATTACTGCACTTCATATCGCGCTTTTACAGCGTGCGAACTTGGCAACTGTACATGGCCCAATGGCAGCTTCAGAGCTTAGCAGAGATATGTCGTCGTATACGATTAATAGCTTGCAAAAAACAATCATGACCTCAGCGCCAATTGGGAAGCTAGTGAATCCTATTGGAGAAGACATTATCTGTCTTGTGGAAGGTGAAGCATGTGGAGAGATCGTCGGCGGCAATCTTTGCCTTATTTCTGACTTGATGGGAACTCCTTATGAATTGGATACAAGAGGAAAGCTATTATTCTTAGAGGATATTGGTGAAGAGCCGTATCGAATTGATCGGATGTTGACACAACTAGCGTTAGCAGGGAAATTTGCCGATCCTTCTGGTATTATTCTAGGCACTTGGACAGATTGTCAATCTAGATTATATCCTGCTGGCAGTGATGTACTGCAAGTATGTAAAAATATCATTGTGCCATTTCAAAAGCCAACTATTTACAACTTGCAAGCTGGCCACTGCAACTCTCCTTTATCTCTCCCCCTTGGAGTAAAAGCAACATTGTATGCAGAGAGAAAAGAATTAATCATCGAAGAAAGTGTTGTGGAAGGATAATAGTGAATACAGGTGGGAATCATATTCCCACCTGTAAAATATATCGTTAATTTTTCCTGAAACTCCAGCCAAATACTTTCACATGAACAATAAGCTTTGAAGACCAGTACGACAATACATATAAGAAAATAAAGACAAAAATAAGCGGTTTATAGATCAGCCAAGCAATAATCCAAATAATAACCATTACAACAATTGTCGATGTTTTTGTATTGGTTGGCGGCACAAAAATACGATAAAACCAATATTGTTTTTGCAGAGCATCTAAATAATTTTCACGAATTTGCTCATTTGTTGGATGAAGGCGAATGGCATTTTTTAAGTATTCCCTTGAAAGCTCTAATTCGCCTCGATAGTCTGCAGCCCATGCGCAATATAAGAATACATATTCATTCTCGACACTGTTTTTTAACGCCTGTGCTTCACATTCTCTTGATTCTTCATCTCGCTCTTGAATGCTTAGTATATAGCTGTAGATTGATAAATAAAAAGCATTTTCTGGTTCTATTCTCAGTGCCTTTTTAATACTAATCTCAGCTTGTTCGAAATCTTCGTCTCTTATTTCGCCGCAGCACTTTATCATATAAAAGTAATCGTCTTCTGGATATAGACTCAATGCATTTTCAAGTGCTTTAGGAAGTGTTGTCCAATCTTTTATTGCATAGAGAGCCCCTATGTATGTTTGCCATGCAAACCAACTTTCTGGGTCTTTTTTCATCGCTTCATAAACCCAATGCAGCGCTTTCTCACTTTCATTTATATAAAGATATATTTTACCTAATAAAGTATAGCCATCAGCGTCTTCTGGGTATGTACGTATATATTCTTCAACAGCCTTTATAGCCTCATTATAACGATTCAACTCTAATAGTGCTCTTGCTCTTTCATATTGGGCATACTGAAATTCTTCAGCCAATTCCAAACACCTACCTTATTCGATTCTCTTTCATATAATCTAGAACGAATTGGTAATCACCATTGGAATCACTGAAGGTCGCATAATTCTTGGCTGTCGAAAACCATTCTAATGTCGTTGCTTTTCTTTTTTTAGCTGCCTGTTGCAAGTCATCAGTTGTTAACGGCTGCAAATAACCTAATTCAAACGATCTTTCAATGGCCAATTCAATGGCATCATTAACAATTTGAGTCAAATCCGCTCCTGAAAAATGCACTGTTTTTTTCGCTAATTTATCAAGTTGAAGAGAGGTTTGTGGTTTTCCCGCTGTTTTTAGAGACAAAATAAGCTCTCTTTCCTGTTCACTTGGAGGTGGAATAAAAATAAGCTGGTTAAATCGCCCCGGTCTTCGTAATGCAGGATCTAAGTACCAAGGTGTATTTGTTGCGCCAATCACATATACTTCATCATTGAATGATTGCAGGCCATCCAACTCTAATAATAGCTGATTAACAAGCATTCGTTCGTGATGCTGTCTCATATTATGGCGGTTGCCGCCAATGGCATCCAACTCATCAATAAATAATACACAAGGTTTAAGTTCTCTTGCCTTTTCAAAAATATCATGTAAATTATGCTCGCTTTCACCAACATACATAGATAAAATTGCTTGTAGTTCTAGGTGAAGAAAGTTAGCATCAATCTCTCCGGCTATTGCTTTTGCTAAAAATGTTTTCCCGCATCCTGGCGGACCAAACAATAATAAACTCCCGCCAGCTTCTTTGCCATATGCTTTAAAATATTCAGGATTTTGAAGTGGCAAGATAAAGCTCATTTGAATTTTCTTTTTTACCTCATCGAGGCCCCCAACATCTTTAAAAGTTTCTTTCGGCTGCTCTGATTCTATTAACGTATTTTTATTTTTATCAAATTGAATAACTTTTAAATTTTTTCTTTTTTGGTCATTATTTTCAGACATTTGCAACCTCCAATTAATTCAATAATCTATGATGTTTTAAGAAATCTATCATTCTTGTTAAAATAAACCAGCTTCTATTATACATGAACTGTATGAAAAAGATAAGGATAAGAACAATTGACTTCAAATCACAAAAGCAACAATGAATCATTTCATTTTCTCTTCCTTATTACTATCGGCTTTTTGGCACTAAATGCAACATAATATCGCTACTTTTTTCACTAAGAGAGTTATTTTTTTTGTCGCATAAAGATCGTATTAACAAATAATGAAGGTTAGCAAACAAGATGCAAGGTATACCTAGCAATTCGCAAGTGTATCATTTATACGGTATCATTTAGTTAATATAAAGGTGCCGATTGGATCATCGATGTCATTTGTATTTTAGGAGATGATTAGTATAGCGAATATTAGCGATATTGCAAAAATGGCTGGTGTGTCAGTATCGACAGTGTCAAGAGTGTTAAACAATCATAAATATGTGTCAAAAGAAAAAAGAGCTATCGTTCAAAAAATAATAGCTGACATGAATTATACCCCAAACAAAAATGCAATTGATTTAATCCGCGGGGAGACAAGAATGATTGGGGTCATCATTCCTTATAACAATAATCAAGCATTCGATCAAATGTTGCATGGAGTGCTTAATAAGTCTGTTGAGAGGGATTTCTCCATTACAGTCCTTCCTACTAAATATAATAAAGAGAAGGAAATAGAATATTTTTCAATGCTGAAAAATAAATTGCTTGACGGCATCATTATCACTTCCAGATCAAACGATTGGGAAGAGATTGTACCGTTTACGAATGATGGACCAGTGGTCTCCTGTGAGTATACGGAGCACCCTGAAATAGGCTGCTCCTATATAGATAGATATCATTCTTATCTTGAGGTTTTTCAATATCTAAAAAATAAAGGACATATATATGTAGCCTTTACAACAGCTAGAGGGATTGAAAGCATGAGCACACAACAAACAATTGCGGCTTATAAGCAAGTATTCGGAGAACTTCAACCGGAATTTTTCTTATCAGATTGTTATTGTATTGAAGATGGATATCGTGCTGCACAGAAATTGTTGAGTTTACAAACAAAACCTACAGCAATATATGCAAATGGTGACGAGGTTGCAGGTGGGATTTATCAGTACGCACTTTCTATTAACTTAAAAATTCCGGACAATCTAGCTATTATTGGACAAGAAAACCAACCAGTTGGTGTAGCATTAGGTCTTTCTACCGTAGATCATCAATTAATAAAGGTTGGTGAACAGGCTTGCGAACTGATCATAAATAAATCAAGGCAAAAAATAAAGATCCCCTACAAAATGATTCATCGTTTTTCTATTTAAGTATTGACCTGAAATCCATTTCATCTTTTACCATTATTCTAAACAGAATATTTTATGGGAGATGAATTGTAATGTATCATTCTTTTATTTTTGATTTAGATGGGACGATTATTGATTCCGAATTAATCGGACTGCAAGCATTACAAGCAACATTGAAAGAGAAAGGCATCGAAAAAAGTTTAGCTGAACTGCGTTTTTCAATTGGAATTCCAGGTATGAGGACGCTAGAAGTATTAAATATAGCAGATATTTCGACAACACTTGAAACCTGGCTGGAAAAACAGAAACCATTGATGAAAAATGTTCCGTTATTTGAAGGCATCATTGATGTAATTGCTCAACTTCCGAATGTCGGTCTAGTCACATCTCAAACAGCTAAAGAGATGAACTGTGGATTTTATTTGTTAAATATACATCATCACTTTCAAACTATCGTTTGTGCAAGTGATACAGATAAACATAAGCCAAATCCAGAACCATTAGAATTGGCACTGCAGTTGTTGGATTGTGAAGCGAAAGATGCTATTTATATAGGTGATTCTATTTATGATTTGGAATGTGCTAAATCAGCTGGTGTGGATTTTGGTCTCGCTTTATGGGGATCAAAGACCGTGTCTGGATTTGAGAAAGCAGATTACATCTTTGAAACTGCTTACGATATTCTAAAATTGACAAATAAAAAGAGGAAGGAGTAGCAGAAAAAGAAAGTCAAATTAGTAAGCACATTTTCGTTGTTGGATTAACTATTAATGATCGAATTCTGCGTTATTGGGTTCCTTGCTAAAAATAAAATGCATTGTTAGGTTTTTGAAAGTTGATAAACTAATGTCAGTGTAGAGTTGGAAAAGGTGTATAAATGATAGTGCTGGGCAGAGCTCTTTTATAATGAAGTCAAGAAATATAACATAGAATAGTGATAAAGAAGGTTGACTTTAAAAAGAGCCAATGTTACGTTATAACTGATTTTAACGTGCATAGCTGAATATCTTTATCCACTAGGGGAGTCAAATGCGACTGAGACAGAATACTTGAATTCTGGACCCTTTGAACCTGATCTGGTTAATGCCAGCGGAGGAAAGTGGAGATGGTTTTATATAATGATATTTTCTATAAAATCGCTCCATTTTTGGAGCGGTTTTTTTGATGTATACTACTCCAAAAATGATTCAAGCTCCTCTATTGGTATATGTTCATGCTATTGCATGGAAAATGATTACAGGGAGGATTTTATATGTCATTTAGTCAAGAGTTAAGAAAAGAAGCAGCACCGATTTTTGAAGCGATTTTCCAGCACCCATTTGTAAAGGGGATTGGTGCTGGCAAGCTTGACAAAGAACAGCTTATTCACTATATAAAACAGGACTTTGAATATTTAAATGCTTTTATGAAGATTTATGGAACAGCGATTACTAAATGTACGAATCGCCGAGATATTGCATTTTTTAATTCACAAATTTCTTTTATTCTTCACAGTGAAATACACCCACATCACAATTTTTGCGAACAGGCTGGTGTTTCTTATCAAGAACTGCAAGGTTTTCCTTTAGCGCCAACCGCACATCATTATACACAGCATATGTTAGAAGTTGCTCAAAGCGGCACGATGGCTGAAATAATTGCAGTTTTACTTCCATGTCCATGGACATATACCGAAATCGGGGCGAGATTAATAAATGAAGTCAACCCGGATCAAGCGCATCCCTTTTATGAGTGGATTACCTTTTATGGTAAAAATATGGATAATTCAGTTACGAGTAGATTTTGTAAAATGCTGGATACATTAGCTGTTAAAGCAAATAGTGAGGAAAAAACAAACATGAGACGCCATTTTCTATTAAGTTGTCAATTAGAATACATGTTCTGGGATATGGCGTTTAAATTGGAAGATTGGCCTGTAGCACTAAAGGGAGCAAATGCAAATTAAGATTTTTTATCATGTGGTTTTACTTCTTTATAACGATGCAATTGGTGCCGATTAACAAGAGTTGTTGCAACATTTTTAGTAGCCTCCTTGGGGGAACGTAATCATTTAATTTTATGTAAAAGGAGTGATCCATAAATTGGATTACTCCTTTTGTATGCTCCATTAACATTTATGATGCAGCCATCAAGTATTTTGGGATCGGAATTGATGGAATAATTCATTTCATTATAGGGGATATTTTACATATGGAAAATGAGCGGGGAGGGATCATATTATGGGCTTTTTTAAACGGATGTTTAACAATAATAAACATAGTAGCAAGCGTACTCCTAATAAAAGTGATAATCAATCAATAAATACATTTTCTTCGCTTCAAGAAAATATCCAATATATTCAAGAAGCCCTCTTTCATACAGAAGATTTGCAGCAGCGTTCCGTTTTATTTCACGGTATGTCAGGTGTGCTTCTTTTTATCCAACCGTTATGTGATCAGGAGAAAATACGCGAGGAAATATTAAAACCTCTTTCACTAGCAGATGAAGAGAAGATAGAAGATATGATTACTGCTATTCAAACAAAAACAATAATGGATATGGAAAAAGCTGTAGATTTGATGATCGAAGGCTATGCCGTTCTTTTTTTTGAAGGCATAGAAGAATGCTATGCGGTACAAGTTGACGCAATCTATAAGCGAGATGTAAGCGAGCCAAATAATGAAAAAATTGTTCGTGGTTCACACCAAGGTTTTATCGAAAATACGACTGTTAATCTCCAATTGGTTCGTAAATTAATTAAAAATAGAAGCTTAGTCGTTCGACGCTATCAGATCGGGAAAGAAACGAATACGGAAGTATCCATTGCTTATATGCAAAATCTCGCCAACCCGGAATTAATTGAAGAAATAGACCGCCGGATTAAAGATATTAATGCAGATACAATGGTGTCTACAGATTTTGTAGAGGAATATATTGAAGATGAATCATTTTCGCCATTTCCACAAATGCTGCATACGGAAAGGCCAGATCGAGTTGTCGGGAATTTGATGGAAGGAAGAGCAGCTATTTTTGCTGATGGAACTCCAACTGTCTCGATTGTACCAGTGACATTTTTTTCATTTTATCAGTCTACAGATGATTATAATAGCCGTACGATACCAGGTTCGTTTATTCGTCTTATTAGGCTCCTAAGCTTTATCATTGCTATCAATTTGCCCGCCTATTATATTGCAGTCGTGTCCTTTCATAATCAAGTTATTCCAGCTGACTTGTTTTTCCCAGTGAAGGGGAGTGTGGAAGACATACCATATCCGCCTATTTTGGAAGCATTATTTATGGAATTAACGATTGAACTGCTTCGGGAGGCGGGGATTCGGCTGCCAGGACCTGTTGGACAAACGATCGGTATTGTCGGCGGCCTTGTCATTGGCGATGCCGTCGTTAAAGCTGGACTCGTGTCTAATACAATGATAATTGTTGTAGCGTTAACTGCCATTGCTTCCTTTGTAGTACCTTCTCATGATATGAGTACGTCCGTTCGTATACTACGTTTTCCAGTGATGATCTTTGCAGCTTTATTTGGTTTTGTTGGCATCTCATTAAGCATCACTTTTATCGTTATCCATTTGTGCAAATTAGAATCGTTCGGCACCCCTTATCTTGCACCAATGGCGCCATTAAGATTAAAGGATTGGTTTAAAGATGTGATCATCCGCCTCCCATATTGGAAAATAAATGAACGCCCTATAGATGCTCAACCGCAAGAACTTCAGCAAGAGTCCTATTCAAGGGAGTGGCATAAAGATGGCAAACGGAAAAAATAGTATTACACCAGGACAGTTGATGTTTTTAGTCATTCAAACGCAAATAGGAATAGGAGTACTTTATCTCCCATCTGAAGTTCATGATGTTGCGAACGGAGATGCGTGGATCTCCGTTCTAATCTCCGGATTATTTGTGCAGTTTTTTGTTGTGATTATATGGCTTTTAAGTAGAAGATTCCCTTCCGCTAATCTATATGATTACTTGCCAAGACTGTTAGGAAAACTACTAGGAACCATCTTTCATCTTGCTTACATTCTTTTTTTTATCATTGAAGGAAGCTTTATATTAGCTCGATATGGAAACGTGATAGAGGATTGGTTATTAATGGAGACTCCAAGATGGATCATTATTGGATTAATGTGTATTGTCTGTTGGTATTTAGTTCAAGAAAATTTACGGACAATCGCCCGTTTTTTTGTGTTTACTTCTATTTTAATCCTCTTACTGATTGTGATTACTTCTTTTACATACAGTGTCCATGTGAATTTTTTATATATATTCCCGATAGGTTCGGAAGGATGGTTAAATATCTTTAAAGGGTCAAACGAAGCGATGCCTTCTTTGGTCGGTTATGAACTGCTGCTGCTTTGCTATCCATATACACAAGGTAGGAGCGTGGAGAAATTGAAAGCAGTTTCGATTGCCACTGCTTTTTCTTCGCTTTTTTATGTATTTTTAGTGTTTACGAGCTTGGTTATGTTTAGTCCAGAACAAATGAAGCTGTTGCCTCAACCAGTGCTTTATATGGTAAAGGCTTTATCATTTACCTTGATTGAGCGTCCAGACATCTATTTTATTTCGATTTGGAGCTTGATGGCAGCTACTTCCATTATGAGTTACATGTTTATGGCAGCTAAAGGGATTTCTCATCTATATAAGCGCCAGGAAAAATATCGCAAGGCCGTTGTCTATACAGTTATTTTCTTTTTTATCATTGCATTAATCCCACAAGAAGAACAGATGATTAAGACATTTGG
This sequence comes from Bacillus chungangensis, assembly GCF_030812995.1. Classification (GTDB taxonomy): domain Bacteria; phylum Bacillota; class Bacilli; order Bacillales; family Bacillaceae_C; genus Bacillus_CF; species Bacillus_CF chungangensis. Next base: position 25,188 of record NZ_JAUSTT010000037.1, read on the forward strand.
AAAGATTAGTACGATAGTTGGATATGTATTTATCTTTGTGATTCCCCTTTTTCTACTTGGCATCTCTATTATCACTCATAAGAAAGAAGCAGGGAGGATAAGTGGATGAGATTTTTTTTATTGTTTTTCGCAGTTGTTTTAGTTTTCCCAATTCTTGCGGGATGTTGGGATCAGGAGCTGCTAAAAGATATACGAATTGTATTTATAACTGGAATTGACTATGCTTCAAATGGCAAGCTAGAAAGTACGTCTTTACTTAGAGATGTAACTAGTTCTGAAGTTGGAAAAGAGGAAACGAATGAGCTTCATACCGTTGTCGGCAGTACGCCGAGAAGAATGGGAGATATTCTGAACATGGAAGTGGGTGGAACCTATTCTACTTCTAAAATGCGTGTCATTTTATTAGGAGAAGAAGTAGCTAAACATGATATTTATCCGATGCTTGATATTTTTTATCGCGATCCAAAAAGTGCATTAAACGCCAAAATTGCTGTTGTAGAAGGAACAGCCCGAGACATCATCAAGATTAAAAAAACAGGCACTCTATTAGTTGGTGATCATATCGAAAAGATGCTGGAAAGTATGGAAAAAGCAACAATCATTCCAGAAATAACGATTCAGACGCTCTGTTCGGTTATGCTGGATCCTGGCGAAGATTTTGCCCTGCCCTATATCATTAATAATAACAACCAGCCTGCTGTTAAAGGCCTTGCTTTATTTCAAAACAAGCATATGACTGGCAAATTAGATAAAGACGATGCTTTGCTCTATTTATTAATGGTAAACAAAAAAAATCATACGGCAAGGATCACTTTAAAAGTTCATGAAGAAAAAGAACCTCATGTAAGAAACTATATTACAATTGATGTCGAAAACTTAAAACGCAAAATGAAAGTTACGGTTAAGGATAATCAAATTAAAGTCAATCTCGATTTGAAATTAAAAATAAATGCGATTGAATATCCAGAAGATGATCTGGATGAAAAAAAGGTAATCAATGATTTGAATGATAAACTATCCAAGATATTAACGAAAAAATCAGAAGACATTATTCAAAAAATGCAGAAAGTAAATCACGATGGTTTTGGGATTGGCAGCCAGCTCATGGCATTTTATCCTGAAACTTGGAAGAAGATAAAGTGGCCTGAGCAATATGCTGAAGTGCAGTTTAACCCTAATGTATCCGTGGAAATTGTGAACCATGGCATTATTAATTAGGTAGTTCATTTCGGCTGCACCATGAAGAACAATAGCCCTGTTATCTTCATGGTGTACCGAATTTGCCTGCGATGTTTAGCATTGTTATTTTTTTTGAATGAAATGCAATAGGTCATTGTTATCTTTTACAATCGAAATCTTATGGCTAAAAGGCGTTAAAAATTCCAACGCTTTTCGTAAATGATGGTGATCAAACTGGTGGTTCCATTTTATTAGCTCGATAAAAGAGCGAAAACTCTCCTTTTTCTGTGTAGGCAGCAAGCGCATTTTTCTCAACATAAATCGCTTTATTATTCTCCAGTCCCTCAAATAAACGTTTGGAGTTAAAATAAAAATATAGTCGGATTGTTTAAAGCTTTCCTGAAGCCAACTATAATAAACACCTTCAATAATCCATGATTCCTGATGAACGATTTGCTGCAGCTGCTGATCTCTTTTTTCTGGAGCATTCTTTATCCCATAATGTGTTGTACGATTGTCCCAAAAAAGTTGATCTAAATCATAGCAATTAATTTGCAAATGTTCGGAAATTTTTTGTGCAATATAGGACTTTCCGCTCCCAGGGCCGCCGATAATATGAATTTTTACCATATACATATACTCCTTTTACATAACGTAAACTAAAAAGCTGATTTTTCCAGCTTATCCATGCACAAGTTATTGCGAAGCTCAAGGTAAAGAGATAAATAAAATGTTGAAGCGCACAATAAAAAGTGTAAGGCATATATTGGAAAAGACGTTGTAAATATATAAAGAAGGGAGAAAAATACAATGTTTGATTTTTTAACGCTTGATCGAACAAAGACCATACAAGTTTATATATGTAAGAGTCTCTGCTCAAATAGATATACTAGCTGAACCCGCTTATTTTCCTAGCAAGATCCAACGCAGATTGAGTAGATGCAATAAGAGACGGCTCTCCTTTTTCTCGTCTTATGCGTAAAGCATTTTCAAAGCAATTCATTGCTTCTTTTCCTTTTTTTAATTCTAAAAGGCATTTTCCTTTATGTTGTAAAGCAAAATCCAAGTATCGAGCTCCTTCTGTATGAACATCGCATTTGTTGATAGCTTGATGAAATAAATACAATGCGCGTTCATGATCATTGTTGTATTTATATGCCTCTCCAAGACGAATAAGAGAAACAATGATTCTAGTATAATGATGATCTTCTTGAACATCATGTAAATTCTGTTCCAAATATCGAATAGCGGTTTGGGGTTTTTCACAAATTCTAAAAAGGTTACCTATTGTTCCATAGAGGAAATATTTTTTGTCTTTATCTAAGTTGGCTAATGCTTGTTCGATGTATGTTTCCGCTTCTGCTAATACTTGTTTCAATTTGAAAGGATCAGTAGTTTTTTCACGTAGATAATCATTATGATCAAAATAAATCGTCTTGTTTATTGCTAGCAGTTTTTCTTTTAAGCTGAAAAATGTCATTTAATTTGCTCCTTTCAATATCATTGCAATATTGCTAGTGCAATGTTGAACAAGAGAGGGTGATAATGTTTGAACGCATCTACGGTATATAGCGTAATGAAAAATGCTTAAATACTAATATTACTACACAATATTCAAATAGAAAATATTGATTATATCATTTTTTTCTAGTATTTCTCTTATAGATATTTTTGACTAAGGTACAAGAACTTGCATCGTAAGGTTCTTATGAGCGGCTGGGCAGCATTGTGGCAATCAATCTATATTGCAGTTAGCAAAAAAAGGTTGACAATCATATTGTATAGCTACTAAACTATATGTAAAGAGAGCGATTTTTTAAAAAATAGTATACAATGCTATCATCTTCACAAGACACTATCATACACATTTGGTTTAGTAACTATACTATACTTCTTATAAGGCGGTGATGATCAAATGAATCAAATTTTATTAACAAAGCAAGTTTCAGAGAAAAAAAATGTTCATTTCATGCTCATTGCTATTTGTATAGGGTCATTTGTTTCGCACTTTACAGCAGGAATTGTAAATGTTTCACTTCCTCATTTAGCAAAAATCTTTCATGTTGGAATTGGTGCAGCTCAATGGATAACGACGGGATATTTGTTTGTCATCGCTGCTTTTCTCCCATTGATGGGGAAATTAGGAGATCAGTATGGTCATCGTCATGTCCATAATCTTGGCTATGCTCTCTTTACAATTAGCTCGGTGCTGGTTGCTTTTTCACCAAATATTTACGTACTGCTTATTTTTAGAATGTTACAAGCAGTCGGGGCTGCAATGTTTCAGGCAACGAATATTGCACTGATTACGATTCATTTTCCCGTGAAAAAGAGAGGACGTGCACTAGGAATTTTAGGTACGGCTGTTGCGTTAGGGGGGATGACCGGTCCTATCGTTGGCGGTTTTATCGCCCAATGGTTTCAATGGCAGTGGTTATTTTTAATCCATGTTCCGGTCATTCTTACAGCAACCTTATTTGCTTATCAATTTATTCCTAAAGAGTTTCCAGAAAAAAGAACAGATCCTTTCGACGGTTTAGGCGCTTTTTTATTTGCCTTATTGATTAGCTTTATCATTTTTGGAGTTTCGAACGGAAATATATGGGGATGGCTATCATCAAAGATGATCATCATCTTTCTTCTAGCAAGTATGACGATGCTTTTGCTTATATGGAGAGAACTGTCTCATTGTTCTCCTTTCTTGCCTTTAAGAGTGCTTTGTAATCGTGCAGTTGCTTCTGGTTTGCTCATTAGCTCTACCTCTTTTATCGTCGCAAATACAATTTTAGTTGTCATGCCTTTTTATTTAACGAGCATAGATGAAATCTCACCTTTGCAAATAGGCTATTTGATGGCAGCTTATCCGCTTGCGCTTGCTTTTAGCGGGCCAATTGCAGGAAATTTATCCGATCGCTACGGTTCTAGAGTCTTTCAATTCTTCGGCTTATGCAGTATGGGAGTCGGATCATTGGTGTTGATGTCCTTTCTCGGTCAGCTATCCATGTTCGGCATCGTTGGGGCGCTCATTTTAATTGGTTTTGGAATGGGTCTGATTACCTCCCCAAATAACAGTTTTATTATGCAGCATGTTCCTTCAGAATTTGTTGGTATGCTAGGAGGAATGATTGCCTTGACACGCAATGTGGGGATGGTTCTAGGTGCTGCATTAGGTCTCGGACTGATGAATGGAGCGACACAAGGTGAAGCATTGATCCTTGATGCATCAATAACCGTTTTTCGTATGAACGTCTTTATCATTGTTGTTAGCCTGATGATATTTTGGTCAAGTATTTTACTCGGTAAACAACAAAAAAGGAAATCGATTTCAAACTAGAAAATAAATAAATTTTCAATCATTATGAACAATTTATTCATTAGACCAGTTAAGTTTGCCTATCCAAATTACTGAATAGGGGTCGCTCTCTTCTCTAGAATAATAAACAATTTTATCCCACATCTAACTGGCAGTGAGACCCCCACCACAAGGATTAGGGTAATCAAGAAGTCTAGGTGTGGGATAACTGAAAGTCAAATATCCGATTGGTTCGGGCCGACAGGATAAGGAAAGTTTCTTGAATCAATCGCACGAAGAAAAAGTGCTCTTCTTTTTCGAGGATGTCGGTCACAAAGGAGTTGCAACAGGGATCTTAGCCTTTGTTCTACTTCTTATCAGTGGGAGATGGGAGAAAACCTCCACTGATGGAAGTTTTACTTTATTTACTGTCATAGTATTTTCTTGACATAAAATGGTTTAATCACTAAACTAAAAATATGAGCGAACAACATTTTTCACGACTAAACAATATAAATACAGGCAGCCAAAAGCTAGGTCGTTTAATTTTACAACTGCAGCGGCTGGAACGCGAACCGCGTTCCTACGGCGCTGCAGGAGTTTTAACTCCAAGTGAAATCCATACGATTGATGCGATTGGTTGTGATGAAGGTGTCTTGATGAGTACTCTTGCTTCTCGTTTAGGTGTAACAAAAGGAGCGGTGACACAGCTTGTTACAAGGCTGGAAAACAAAGGGCTTGTTAAGCGCACCTCACATCCTAATGATTCTAGAGCTGTCATTGTCTCACTAACTGAAAAAGGGAAAGTGGCTTATCATGTTCATGAAGGGTTGCATCAAACGTTCTATGACCAACTCAGTTCTCAATTAACGAAGGAGGAGATCGCTATTTTTGAGAAGTGTGTTGAGAAACTGAGTGAAATATTAAAGAAGTAGAACGAGGAGCGTGAACTACTCACCACTTATCGACCTTGCGGTCTGATTGAAGTGGGAGAATTCTTTTCGGAAATCCAGTTAAAGGGAAGCTTCTTTAGAAGTTTCCCTGCTTGTTTCTATGTTCAAGGATAGACATATCAACCTCTTTAAGAATGCTGCTAAATTGTAGGCTGTTGCTCACTGAAGGATTGGAAATATTTCTTCCTGCATAAATCATGAACAAATAGAATAAATGTAGTACAATCCTTTGCTCTTTTAAACCTTGATTGGTAGAGAGAAGGGGTATTTGGATAATTTCTAATCCGAAGTCCTTCTTTTAAAAGCGGGTGCCATTGCTGAGGGACAATATTCATTACTCTTTCAACTGCATCTTTCTTTGCTAATATTTCTTTATATTCGAGCGTACAAATAATTCTACAAATGGTCAACACTCCAAATTCAACCATCTCATCCGTCAAAAATAGCCACTGTTGCTTAGATTTTTTAAGCCAATAATGATTCATATTATATTTCATATAATCGGTAATATCAGTCCAATTTACATGAATATTCAATTCATTTATCTGAACACCATATAGTTTGATGCCATGATGTTTCAATAACCACCAAGTGACGCCATTGATATCCCAATAGCCAATTTTTATTTTTCCTTCTGAACAATACGGATAAGGCTCTAGGTGTTCATTTGATTTCCCAATGCTATTTTTAGCAACATATATACCGTCCAGTCTCTTAAGAAGAGGATTTGCTTTTAATGCTGAATGCAGCGACTTTAATTTATTTATTTCATGTTTCGTCATTTCTCTTTTTAATATACAGATATAATCAATATCACTTTTTTCCGTTTGATAAGCGCCAAGTGAAATAGATCCATATAAATAAATGCCTAAGATAGTATCTTCTGGCATGTTTGAATGGAGCAATTGCACATATTTTTGTATAAAAGGCGCTATTTCTTTCGGTATTTCCTTCGTCATAAAAACACCTCTATCTTAATAATATCGTTTTCAAATCATAACTTAATGGAAAAAACGAACATCTCCCTATTTTATAGATAATCAAACATTGCTGCAACTGTATTTAGTTCACATAAAGCTTGTGGTTCAATTTTTAATGTATAAGTAGATTTTCCAGTGCCTCCATAAACAAAGGGGTAGTGAAATAAATGCTTGTCAATGATACAAGGAATTGATAGCCCAATGAAAGGGATGCTGCCAACGTCAAATCCTGTTGCATTTTGCGCTTCTTCCCTTGAACACATTCTGATTTTGTTACACTTTAAAATGTCAGCTATTTTTTTAATATTCACCCGGCCGCGGCTTCCAGAAACAATAAGTGCAAAAAAGTCTTTATCTGCTTTAACGATCAATGTTGGAGCAGTTTGCCCTTTATCGATGCCAAAATAGCCGGCTCCGTCCTCAGCAGAAATAATCGGTTTTTCATGATACATCAATTCATATGAAAACGTACTGTTTTCTAACAAGGTCATTAGTGTTTTCATTTGCTCACACCTCTTTATTTCTATCATGACATGACTAAACTCACTTCTCATTGTCTTCATTTTCATATTGGCTGGCCTGCTTCATAGTCCTTCTTTTTTTATTCAAATGACATAAGGTTTGGTGACCAAACTTCCATTCGCTTTTCAGAAATTTGGGTAAAAACAGCTTTAGGGAGATAAATTACTTTCAATGTGGAACTGAAATTTTTCTCGTTAAGTACTTTTTAAGTGGTGAATAGTTCAGCAATCCCTTGTCTCACATATTCATTTTTGATAAGGTAAAATAAGTAAAAGAAGTTATTCTCTTGAAGGATGTCGACTTATGAACAGCTCTACATATAAAAGCTACCTAAGTACTTGACATGTAGCAACAAACACAATATAAGGAGGTGAAACAACAGTTAAAATTAGTTTATAAAAGTGTATAAAACCTCTTTATTTTATTATAAACTTTGTTTTACAATAAAACAAAGAGGTGATGTA
>NZ_JAUSTT010000038.1 GCF_030812995.1 Bacillus chungangensis
GCGTTCGTCCTGAGCCAGGATCAAACTCTCCAAAAAAGTTCAATGAGCTTCGAATCTCTGCGTCAGTTTCGGCTCGGCGCATCCTCACGTACTTTTGTACGATCCGGTGTTTCTCACCAAAACTTCCTTGACCTTCTCGCTCTTTGAACTTTTTACGTTCTAAAACGAGTGTCATAGAGTTCAAAACATCATGTACTATTATTTAGAAGCTTGAATAGCTCATAGTTAAAATTTAGAATTACATTGACGTTTTGTTTTGTTCAGTTTTCAAGGTTCAATTTGCCGCCTTCCTTGAAGCGACTTTTATATAATAACATTTTTAATTTTGCTTGTCAACAGGTTTTTTAAAATCTTTTTTCTTGTGACTAGCAACGTTTACTAATATATCAGGGGATTGAAGCAAAGTCAATCCTTTTTCTATTTTTTATACATATTTTTAGTTATATTTCTTTTTATTTTAGTTGGTGCTATATATTTTAAGCAATCATGATGTGATGCAACTTTCTTAAATAGAGTAAACAAGATGCTGTAGCGTTCCTTCATTGCTCTTTTAATCATGCTATCGATGCGATGATCATCAAGATCGTAAAGGATTTCATCCATTTCTCTTTTTAATAAATAAATCATTTCTTCTTTTTCCTTTTCATGAACGAGTAATCCAATCATCAACTTCAGCCTCTCTCTTTAAATATATTCTATAGGAAGTTCTAAAAGCCTGTGAAAAATCATCAAACTACGTAATTAGTCAGTTTTCTTAGCCCAGTTTGCTAACTTATTGACTTTTTGAACACGTACTATGTAATAGTTTCTTCAATATAGTACAAAATTATGATTCGATATTGAAATTTTTCTTTACCCTTGCTGTTAAATATTCAGAAAGAAGTTTCTCGTGAAAGTTGCATATTTATATTTTGTATGAGCATAGGCTATTATCAGAAAGCTTGTTTTATAAAGGAGGATGGAGATGAACTCGTTTATTGTTCTAAATGGGAAAAGATTAAAGACATTCTTGCTCATTATATTTATTTCTCTTTTTACCGCGATTTTCTTTTTTTCTCAATCAACGGCTAATGTATCGGTCTTCTCGATAGATCACCAACCAAAAGCAATTTTCAAAGGCGAAAAAGGGATTGCACTAACATTTAACATTGGTTGGGGTGATGTAAAAGCCGCGGAAATATTAAATGTCCTTGAAAAGAAAAATGTACGTTCCGCCACTTTTTTTCTTTCCGGTGCTTGGGCTGAAAGACATCCAGATATAGTAGAAAAAATTGTTGAATTAGGGTACGAAATAGGAAACCTTGGCTATGCATATGTAGATTATACAGAAGTAGAGGATGAAAAAGTAAGACAAGATATACTGAAGGCACAGAAAATATTTAAACAATTAGGAATCGATAATGTAGAACTTTTGAGGCCTCCAACCGGATACTTCGATAAACGTGTTTTGAAAATAGCGAATAAATTAGGCTATACTGTCATCCATTGGAGTATTAATAGTGAAGATTGGAAAAATCCTGGAATAAAGAGTATCGTGGAAAAAGCTGTGAAAGCAAAGAATGGAGATATTTTGCTTCTCCATGCCTCAGATGCAGCGAAGCAAACTGCCGAAGCACTGCCAGCGATTATTAAAGAGCTGCAAAAGAAAGGAAAACTTGTCAATGTTTCCACCTTAATCGCCAGTGGAGACGCAAAAACAACCTTAATTCCATAACGGAATGATCCTTACCTATAAGTAAAACGAATCATCAGATCCTCCCACTTGTTTCATAAAGTGGGGGGGCTTGATGATTCGTTTTATTTTTTATCAATAAGATTGTATTTGTTTTTAGACGTATTTTCCTCGGTTAAAAAAATCCTCTTAACTTTGTTGCCAAAACATTCGACTTTCATTGTTGTACCTTGACAGTGTGCGACTAGTTGTTATTTGATGCGTTTACTTTTTTAATGTCAATTCCTGCTTCTGGCCGCTTCTTAAAGGTTTTTTTCTCTGTTCCCCGCCGCTCCGTTTTATTCTCTCAGCACGTTCTTGCGCTGACCGCTCATTGTAGCTTGGGAGCGCTAATAATTGATAAGCATTACAAATAAGCAACGTAAAGAGCATGATGTAAACCCAGCCTCTTTCATCCACTCTCAATGATGTCACCCACGCCAATATGGTTCCTACAACCATAAAAAATAGAGTGGGAATAAACATGGACTTTTTTGTTTGTTTTACTTTGAAATATGCAGTTATGATGCCAATCATTAAAATAAATACAGCTAAAGCAATGTATGAAAGAATGCTCTCTCCTGGTTGAGCAAAGCGCTCAAAACGAAAATAAATTAAATCAAACAAAGCAATTGCAATTAGTACAAATTGCACCCCATTCCATAGGGAAAGGGAACGTAAGACGCCTATTGCTAATTGATGAACCATTAAATATGCGAAAAAAATGACCTGGCTAATGACACTGAATAAAAATCCTACGAGAACGAACCATATAAATGTTGACAAGATAGAAATGATGTTAAATGAAGTAAAATAAGGCTGGAACTCATCCCAGCGAACAATAAAACCAAAAATACCTGTCGTGGCTCCGCCAATAAATAAAGTTGTGAAGAAAAATTTAAGCCAATTTCGGATTGTCAATTCTAAAATCCTCCATATTATAATAAAAGCTTATCAAGATATATTTAAGTAAAATCCCATCCATTTCGATTTTACCAATCACTCATTTAAAAATCTAGGACTTGCACTTAAATTATGCATAATTTCTTCACAATTTATCATATTAACATTATAGAGTTGTTTAAAAATGTAATTGAGCGTTTTAAACGTTATTTGTTTAAATTGAAAAAGTGACTAATTAAAGATGTGAAGTATCTTTTTAAACACGTACGTATCGTAATTTGGAAAAAGAAAGGAGCTGTTATGATGAAAAAGATGATATTTTTGCTCCTCTTATGTGTCTCTTTAACTGGATGTACTGGAAATAATACAAACAACACGAAAATGGATTATGAAGAAACAAAAAAATTAACAGTGGATATTTTAAAAACAGATGAAGGAAAAAAAGCACTTCATGAAATATTAACAGATGAAAAAACGAAACAAAAGCTTGTTATGGATCAAGCAATTGTAACAGATACGATAAAAAAAACTTTCGAATCTGATAAAGCGAATCAGTTTTGGAAAAAGTCATTTGAAGATCCAGATTTTGCGGAAAAAATGGCAAAAAGCATGAAAAATGAAAACAGCCAATTATTAAAAGAATTGATGAAAGACCCTGAGTATCAGGCAATGATGCTTGATGTCTTAAAAGACCCTGAATATGGAAAAGAAATAAATCGCGTACTAAAAAGTCAAGAATTTCGCAAGCACCTTCAGGATGTCATGATGGAAACTTTTGAAAATCCACTTTTCAAAGCAAAAATACAACAAATTCTTTTAAAAGCTGCAAGTGAGATGAATCAAGGTGGCGGGCAAGGTCAAGAAGGTGGAGGTGGAGGTGGAGAAGGTCAGGGGCAAGGACAAGGTTCGGAGCAAGGGCAAGAACAAGATCAACAACAAGGGCCAAGCTGAACAGGTGGTACATAAGTTATCCAAAAACAGAAAATACGTACCCTGTCACGTTGTGAAAGGAGGCGGTATTTTAAGTCGCCTCCTTCTTCATATAATTAATGTTCTAACAGTTGAATCATATTAGCTGCAATTTCTTTGTATATCTTTCCAAGCTTATGATCTTCTCCATAAATAGATGGAGCAAAGTCATCCTTATTCCAATCCGGCTGCTCAAGCGGCAATTGTCCTAGCAACGGTGTTTGCAATTCCTCTGCTAATTTACTCCCGCCGCCTTTTCCAAAGACATATTCTCGGTTCCCAGTCTCTTTACTTTCAAAATAAGACATGTTTTCCACCACACCTAAAAGCTCATGGTCAGTCTTTAGTGCCATCGCCCCAGCTCTCGCGGCTACAAAGGCGGCAGTTGGATGTGGAGTTGTCACGATAATTTCCTTGCACTGCGGCAGCATTGAGTGAATATCAAGAGCAATATCACCTGTACCTGGAGGCAAATCTAATAGGAGGTAATCTAATTCTCCCCACTCTACTTCAGAGAAGAAGTTATTTAACATCTTCCCAAGCATTGGACCTCTCCAAATGACTGGTGCATTATCTTCAACAAAAAAAGCCATTGATATCACTTTTACTCCAAACCGCTCAACTGGAATAATTTTTTCACCGCGCACGACTGGCCTTTTTGTAATTCCCATCATATCAGGTACACTAAATCCATAAATATCTGCATCAACAAGGCCTACTTTTTTTCCAAGCCGAGCAAGAGAAACTGCCAGATTAACAGATACAGTTGATTTTCCAACGCCGCCCTTTCCACTGGCAATAGCAATAAATGTTGTTGCACTTGTCGGCGATAACAAACTAGTACCTTTTGATGCATTTGAACCGCGATGCTTTACCAACTCTTCTTCGGGTAGTTGTGCAAAACGAATACCGACTGTTGCTGCACCCGCTTTCTTTAAGGTTTCTACGATCGTTGTTTGCATCTTTAATTGTTCGCCTGTACCTGTTTTAGCTATTGCCACCTTTACGCTGACATGAGATTTTTCTTCTTTTATTTTGATTTCGATAATGCCATTTACTTCTTCGAGGGTTTTATGTAGAAAAGGATCTTTTAATCCTTTTAGAAGGTCGTATACTTGCTGTTCCGTTAGCATGATTTCCACCATCCTTGAATTGGGTATTATTCCAATTCAGTATAACATAAAGTTCGAACTTCCATCAGTTAGGCGTTTCTTCATTTGTAAAATAACGTGAGATGCCTTTATAAATAGAAGCTGCTATTTTCTCTTGATAGGCTGATGTAATGAGATTCCTTCTTTCTTCAGGATTTGATAAAAATCCTACTTCTACTAAAGCACCTGGCTTTTTCGCATGTTTTAAAATATAGACATTGTTGATTATCTTTGCTTTTCTTGTTGTATTGCCAAGACTGTGAACAAACTCATCTTGAATAAACTTTGCAACCCTTTCATTTTCTTCGTAATACGGTGTAAAGAATGTTTGGGCACCACTCCATTTTGGCGATGGGATGGAGTTTAAATGAATACTAATAAATAAGTCTGCTTCTGAATTATTGATCAGTTTTAAACGTGTTTTTAAATCTTCCCGCTTTCGTTTTCGGTAGCCTTTTGTCTCTGGGGATGCTAAATCTTTATCAATTTCACGAGTCATAATCACCAATGCACCTTGTTCTTGTAAGAAATCTCTTAATTTTAAACTGATGTTCAATGCCAGATCTTTCTCCAAAGCGTCTTTATCTCCTGCACCACCATCAGGCCCTCCATGGCCAGGGTCTAAGTAAATGACTTTTCCTGATAAAGGAAGCCGCCATGATTTTGATACTTCCTCAGTCCTGTTCCAGTATTGAATTAAGCCAAATATTAAAACAATTCCTGTAAAAAGAACAATAAAAAATGTTTTTCGCTGCATGATGAGACTCCCTTTCCCATATTCTTTCGAGTGGGTTTCAAAAACTCACACCATTAACTTAATAAACTATATGGGACAAGATTGGGGATTATACCAGGAATACTTGCTTCCAATTTGTCTTTCTCTGAATAATTATTTTTTCATACTTACATGATCAACATGGCTCAACTTTATATAATGAATGACATGAACTTCATCTCTTTGTAAAATAAAAAATGTATCAACTAAAATCACTTATAATGAGAGATAGATGAATGATCCTATTTGGAGGACAAAGATATGTACTTTTATTTTACTTTCGTCTTAGTAACTTTCTTGCTGCTCGCAATGTTAATAATAGAACGTCGTACAATGTTGCTCGGTTTCGTATTTATTCTTTGGGCAGCAACATTTGCGTTCACTCTTACAGTCCTATTTGAAACATATCACTTAAACAGCTTGTTTGTTCTTATTGTGGCGGTAATTCTCATTCTTTTTATTGGTTTTCCCTTCTACTTTATCTCGTTTATTTTAGCCCTGATCACATCTGGAATGAAGCTCATCAAAAAGGAGGGGAAAAAACTTCGCAATCTCCTCTCATTATTATTAGGTATAACTGTGTTAGTTTGGGTCTTCATTATTCCTTTTTTTGTAGACCGTATTACTCATCCAATTGCTCAAGGAATATTTGGATTGATATCGTTTAGCGTCTTTTATTTTGTCTTCTTAATGTTATGTTTTTCAATTTCTTCATGGGTTAATTTGCAACGTATTCCTTTTAAATCTTATGACTTCATTATTGTGTTAGGGAGTGGCTTAATAGGCAAACGCGTTCCTCCTTTATTAGCAAGTCGAATTGAAAAAGGAATAGCACTGTTTAAGAAGCATCATTCTGAAAAGAAACCTGTAAAAATCATCTTTACTGGTGGAAAAGGGGCTGATGAAGAGATTGCTGAAGGCAAAGCAATGGCCAATTATGCTATCGAGAAAGGAATGGAGCAAAAACATATTTTGATTGAAGATCAAGCGGTAAATACTTATGAAAACTTGTTATTTTCTAAAACACTTATAGAGAAGGATGTAGAAGAACGGGATTTAAAGCGAAAATATCATGCCATCCTCGTAACAAGTAATTTTCATGTATTTAGGTCGCTGCTTTGGTCAAGAAAAGTAAACCTTGCTTGTGATGGGGCGGGAGCAAAAACGAAATTTTATTTCTGGATCAACGCCTTGATTCGTGAATTTATCGGTGTTCTGTATATGCATAGAAAATTTCATATGATCGTACTTCTTCTTGCTCTTCTATTTTGTATTTTATTAACGATCGTTAACATACACTTTGTATTGCCATATGAGTACTGAAAATTAGATGCTTGAAAGAGAATCAAGAGAAGTATAAAGTATACTGCCAAATAACAAATGACGATTAGCGCATCCCGCAACTATTCAAGTATAATAAACACAAGGTAATCCTCGATTTGGCCAGAAAGCAAATAGAGAATTACCTTGTGATATCGATTGCTTGGGAATAAAACAACTGCTTGATCTAACAAGCATTTATTTCTCTCACTTTTTGCAAGAGGATGTTCTTACAGTGGCTCTAATTTGAGAATAAATGGCTAAAAAGCGAACCTTCTAAATGAAATCATCATTTTTCGTTAGTCTCTTTAAGAATCGGTTCTGTACTGCGATCAGCTTCTTTAATCAAACTGTCAAATTGTAGAAACAGTTTTGTACGACGCTCATTTTCTTCAATCCAACTGTTAAATTCTACGGAGAGCAGTTCTTGATTATACCTTGAGAAAGTGAGCCGAGCTACTTCACCTTTATCTGATTTTACTTCGAGGGTAATCGTTATATTCTTGGCTCCGAAAGTATTTGCCACATATCCGTTGCCATATAATTCAGCAGATGTCACTTTACCGGATACAAATTGATATTTTTCTGCTGTTGCTTTCGCTAGTTTTTGGTATTCTTGATATTCTTGACTCTTTTTCAGTATCTCTAGATCATCCGGTTCTTCAGGAATGTCTGCATCATCGTGGTAAACCGATTTTGTTACCGAAAGACTTTCTCCAGTTACTGCATCTAACGTATAGCCATATATCAACGAATCATTTATTTCAATAGTGACATTCCATTTTGGACGAAGCTCGGTTGTACTAATGGGAGAATAAGTCATTTCTAGCGTTTTGCCCTTGAGATCGACCTGGAAAATACGCCATAAATTCTTACTAACAAGCTCCGCTGCCTCTTCCATCTTCATATCATTGACAGTCGGCTGACCCGGGCCAACAAATTTTGTTTTATAATCCTTCTTCACATCATCTTTAGGTATGTTGCTGTTGAAGGGTTTTGTATAAGGGATGCTGTAACTAGTAGGAACCGCTTTGGTTTTACTCATTTCTAATGCTTTTACCGTTTGACTAATACCACTGAAAACGATTGTAGCGACCGCAATTGCTGCTACAGATCCAAACACCATTTTTTTCATTTCGTTCCCCTTAGCCATTATCCTTCCATCTCCTTTGCTTTTTAATAATGATGCCTCACAGTAAAGTATATCAATGCAAAGTTATCAAACCATTACTAACTTATTATTCTTTAGCCAGAAACCAAATAGAGAATTACCTTGTGATATCGATTACTTAGGAGTAAAACGACTGCTTGATCTAACAATCATTTATTTCCCTTCACTTTTTGCGAGAGGATGTACTTACAGTGGCTCTAATTTGAGAATAAATGGCTAAAAGGCGAATCGTCAAAATGATTTATTCTTCGTTAACTTTTAGCTCAAATTCTTCAATCCAACTGTTAAATTCCACGGAGAGCAGTTCTTGATTATACCTTGAGAAAGTGAGCCGAGCTACCTCACCTTTATCCGATTTTACTCGGAAGATAATAGTTACATTCTGGGCTCCTAAAATATTTGCCTGATATACTTGGCCTTCATATTCAGCAGATGTCACTTTACCGGACACAAATTGATATTTTTCTGCTGTTGCTTTCGCTAGTTCTTGATATTCTTGACTGTTTTTCAGTAGATTTGGATTTATATCCATTTCTTCACGAATGTCTGCATCGTGGTAAACCGATTTTTCTGTCGAAAGATTTTCTCCAGTTACTGCATCTAACGTATAGTGATATGCCAACAAATCATTTATTTTAACAGAGACATCCCATTTTGGACGAAGCCGGGTTGTACTAATGGGATAATAAGTCATGTCTAACGTTTTGCCCTTGAGATCGACCTGGAAAATACGCCATAAATTCTTACTAACAAGCTCCGCTGCCTCTTCCATCTTCATATCATTGACAGTCGGCTGATCCTGGCCAACAAATTTTATTTTATAGTCCTTCTTCACATCATCTGTAGGTATGTTGCTGTTGAAGGGTTTTGTATAAGGGATGCTGTAACTGGTAGGAACCGCTTTGGTTTTACTCATTTCTAATGCTTTTACCGTTTGACTAATACCACTAAAAACGATGGTAGCAGCTGCAATTGCCCCTACAGATCCAAATACCATTTTTTTTATTTCGCTCCCCTTAGCCATTACCTTCCATCTCCTTTGCTTTTTTAATAATGATGCCTCACAGTAGAGTATATCAATGCAAAGTTGTCAAACCATTACTAACTTATTATTCATTTGTAAAAATTAGTTTAGCTGTCGTACCTTTGCCAGGTTTTGATGAAAAGCTCAATTCCGCCCCATGACAAACTGCAATTTGCTGGCAAAGCGTTAGGCCTAATCCTGCTCCGCCTTTTGAACGACTGCGGGAAGGATCTACCCGGTAGAACGCCTCTGTAATATGAAGGAGATGATCCTCCGTCATTCCCTTACCGTTATCGTGGACAGAGATCACCTTCTGTTCATTCTCTAGATCAGCGACCAGCTTGATCACACCATCTCGACCACACGCTTTTATCGCGTTATCAAGCAAATTAACGAGCAATATATGCATCAATTCAGGATCGCAAACTAACGTATCAAAATGATACTCATAAGTAATTTGAATGTTTTGGTCTGCTGCCTTCATAGACAAAGATTGCTTGACCTCGTCAACCAGCTCTCCCATACAAACTTCGCTTAGTTCAAGTTTATTCCCACGCAGGGTTGCCATATCAAGTAAACGATAAGCAATATTCTGCAGTCTGCGGCTCTCAGACATAATATAATTCGTCGCAAATAGCTTATCCTCTTCCGTCCGAACGACCCTCTGAATATATTCCGCATACCCATAAATAGAGGTGAGCGGAGTCCTGAGCTCATGAGCCAAATTGTCTACAAATTGCTGTTTCTGTTCCGCCGCTGTAGCCAATTGCTGCATCTGACACCGAATTTCCTCCCCCATATGATTGAAGCTCCTTGCCATCTCAGCTAGTTCATCATGGCCCTTTACCTCAATCCGATTTTCATACTGCCCCTGTGCAATGCTTTTTGAGGCAGCCGAAATTTGCTGAAGTGGTTTGAACACGCGATTTAATACAAGCAATAAGCAGACTGCAAGCAATCCGCAGAAAAGCGTCCCAATCAAAAACAACATTACCGTCATTTTGTTCCACGATGAGATGATGTCGGATACATCATAATAGTAGGTAAGCGTATATGTATCGTATGGTGCAGGCAGTGTACCTACTATGCTGATGTATTCCTTATCGTTGAGCTTTTTCATGGAAACAAAGCGTTTACCCGCCTTTAAAGTAATTGGTGTTTTAGGGAATGAAATGGATTTTCCTATTACATCCTTATAAAGCAGCTGGTCATCCTTAGAAACAGTCAGAATCACTTTTTGTTTGCTATGTTTGCTATATAAGTTAAAGTAAGAACGATAGAGCGATTCGATTCCGTCCTCAACCGAAGTTCCCCTTTTCTCCAAGGCATTTATATCCTCCGCATAAGACGATGCGATAAAATAATGTTCTCGAAGACTACGGTCCTTCGAGCTATCTAAATTGCTTTTAAGCGTCATAACTGAAGCTAACAAAATTCCACTGTAAAAAAACAAAAGGAATAGAATGAGTGTAAGCAGAAAGGTTCGTGATTTCATCTCTGCACCTCCAACGATAGTCCATTTTGTAGACGGTTTTCATTATCCTGCAAGTAATCATTTAAGCAACTTGTCCTTGCAACAAAGCCATATTGCATTTTATTCTAGTAGATCAAATACTTTCGGAGTACTTGCCACAAACGGGCCTATCTCAAATATGTGATGGCGTCAATTTAAGCGTCATGGTTATAACAAAAATAAGTACAGTGACGCCCCACAAGCTACAAATGCATCGTTCGCTATATTATCCTCAACAGTTGTCGGCAATTGATCACTATCTTTTTTATATCATAATATGATTCTATTGTTATAGAGTTGTAAAATCAGTTCTTTCTTTTATATGGATCGATTCCCATATATTGAACAGAAGCCGTTAACTACATTCAGTTATTTATTTCACTCTAGTCTATCACAACGATATGTTCGTAAGTGCCAACACAATATTAAGTGCTGCCGCAAATAAAGTGGCCGGTGGTAATAATAAAAGCAGATGAACGTCTTAAACATGTAGAAGATATTCTAACGCAGCTAGCAAAGCTCGAAAAGCTTATTGTCATTCATTATTTGAGATGAAAAGCCGCCAACATTGTGGTGGCTTGAGTTTGAGTTCTTTATTTCATCATTATTATATTCACTTAACCTCAGAGTGGGTGCTTCACATTGACAGACTTTATAAATTCTTTTACATCCTTTATTTTTGGTTCTTTTTCAGTGCTGGATGCTCATTCATCACCTTTTCACCATATGCTAGGGAGTGCTTCATTTTCGTATTATAGTTATTTCGAGTATCTCTTTATCTTTTAGAGAAAGCTGCATAGTAGCAATCTCCCGTTTTCGCCCATGATCTGAAAACCTATCGCTCGCCAACACTCTGACCACCGGATTCAACCGACTTGATTGGGCTATTGACAAATGTTATATTTTTTTGCTATTTCAGCATATTCCTGCGGGTTTAGCAAGCAATCCGCAGAATAGCGTCCCAATCAAGAACAACATCACCGTCATTTTGTTCCACGATGAGATGATGTCGGATACATCATAATAATAGGTTAGCGTATAAGTATCGTATGGTGCAGGCAGAGCACCTACTATACTAATGTATTCCTTATCTCCGAGCTTTTTCATGGAAACAAAGCGTTCACTCGTCTTTAAATTACTCGGTGTTTTAGGAAATGAAATAGACTCTCCTATCAAATCCTTATAAAGCAGTTGGTCATCCTTGGAAACAGTCAAAATCACTTTTTGTATGCTATATAAGTTAAAGTAAGAACGATAGAGCGTCTCGATTCCGTCCTCAACCGAAGTTCCCCTTTTTTCCAAGGCATCTATATCCTCTGCATAAGACGATGCGATAAAATAATGTTCTCGAAGACTACGATCCTTCGAGCTATCTAAATTGCTTTTAGGCGTCATAACCGAAGCTAACAGAATTTCATTGTAAAAAAACAAGAGGAATAGAATAAGTATAAGAAAAAAGGTTCGTGACTTCATCTCTGCATCCTCCAAGTGATCGGCTATTTTATAGACCGTTTTCATTCTCCGTTTAGCTTTTGAGAATGAACAGCCATTGTCCTTGCATCTACAATCGTGATAACTTAAGCAACTTGTCCCGAGATAAGGCAATATTGCACCAGCACCTCTAGTAAATGAATTACTTTTGGAGTACATGCCACAAACGGTCCCATCTCAAATATGTGAGGGCGCTAATTTAGCATCATGGTACGCAAATAAAGTGGCCTGTGTTAATAATGAAAACAGATGAACATCTTAAACGTGTAGAGATATTCCAACGAAGTTAACACAATTGAAAAGTCAAAGCTTGAAAAAACTTTTTGCCATTCATTATTTGAATAGAGGAAAAGCCGCCAACATTGTGGCGGCTGAGGGTATTCTAACCTTATACCCACTTATCCTCAGAGTGGGAGTTTCGTTGAGAGACTTTTTAAACTTTTTTTCTTTTATTTTTGGTTCTTTTTCAAGGCTGGATGGTCAGTCATCACCTTTTCACTATATCCTAAGGAGTGCTTCATTTCCGTATCATAAGTTATTTCAAGTATCTCCTTATCTTTTAGAGAAAGTTGCATACTAGCGATCTCTCCATTTTCACCCGTGATCTGAAATCCTATCGCTGGATCATTATTATCGCCAACACTCTGACCACCGGCTTCAATCGATTTGACTGGGCTATTAACAATGTTATATGTCTTTGCTAGTTTTTTTGCTGCTTCCACATATTCCTGCGGATTGTTAGCAACTTCTTCATTAAATTCTGGAGCTTTTTCATCAAAGTTTCTATGACGACCTAAATGAAATATTTCTCCTGTTTCAGAATCGACTGAGAAATAATAACTGAGCTTATCGTTGATTTGAACATCAGCTATCCATTTCGATTGAGGAAGAAGGTCTGGACGATTATTGCCAGGTTTTTGATAGCTCATTTCAACTACCTGACCCTCTAAGCTTTGGCCAAACATTTCCCAAATAGCCTTTGCACCAATTTCGGCGGCAGCTTCTTTTGTCATATCCTTGCTGGTTGGCTTTTGTGAACCAACTGCTTTTACCGTATAATTTGCTTTTTTGTAACCTTCTGACAAGCTATCTTTTTGTGCTGTTTTGGAAGATTCGGCTGAATGATTTGCATCACTAGTCGTAATCGATGTTGTTTTTTTGACTGCCTCCGCCGGCGCTGCATGTATCAGTTCCTGAGACAGTAATGCACCAGAACCAATCACCACTAAACCCGCTAATACGGCTTTTTTAAAGCCACTTTTGTTAATTTTCATCTGCATCTATCCTCCCTAGTTTGTTATGTTTACAATAGCCAGTATAGAACGGGCATTTTATAGAATGATCATCAAGTTATAATGGAGTTGTAAAATTTATTCTTGCTGTCGTTTTAGTAGTAAATAAACGATAGCTCTATTCCGCGTCATAAGAGAAAAGAAATTTTTTTGAATAGATGAAGCCGCCGACATTTAGGCGGCTTCAGGGTTGAGCGCTTGATTTCATCACTATATTTCACTTACCCTCATGGTGAGTGTTTCGTATTGACAGACTTTATAAATTCTTTTACTTTCTTTATTTTCGGTTCTTCTTATCTTCTTCGATCTGCTTCCATAACCCAGGATAACTTATACCGACTAGCTCCTTATCCCTCATAGCAAGCTCCACATCAGCACGCTCGCCATTTTTACCCGTGATCTTAATTTTTACATGGGGATCATTATATGATACCTCCGCACCCCTAGAACCTAACCCGCTAAATTCAACCGACTTGATTGGACTCTGAACAACGTTATATTTTTCTACCAGTTTTTTTGCTGGTTCCACATATTCCTGCTGGTTTTTTTCAATTTTATTGAATAGATCCAAAACTGCCGTATCGTCCTTATATTGCTGCACAATTGGATGGCTATCATCAAACTGTCTATTACGAGATATACTAAACATTTCTCCTGTTACGGCATCCACCGTAAAACTATAACTAAGCTTATCGTTGATTCGAACAGTACCTGTCCATTCTGGACGCGAGTTCCAGAATAATTCTGGATGAGACTCTAATGATGCATTGAAATAGGACATTTCAATCACCTTGCCCTCCAAGCTCTGGCCAAATAACTCCCAAAGAGCCTTTGCACCGATTTCGGCGGCAGCTTCTTTTGTCATATCTTTGCTGGTTGGCTTATGTGAAACAGCTGAATCAACTGAATCATCTAATTCAAATAGTTTCACCGTATAATTTGCTTTTTTGTAGTCAGACAACTTGTCTGTTTGTGCAACTTTGAATGAATTAGTTGTATGATTGGCATAGCTTGTCGTGATCGGAGTGGTTTGTTTGATTGCCTCCGCCGACGCTGCATGTGTAAATTCCGGGGACAATAATGCACCAGAACCAATCATCACTAAACCTGCTAGTGCAGCTTTTTTAAAGCCGCTTCTTTTCCATTTGTTTGTTTTCATCTGAATTTATCCTCCCTAGTTTGTTATGTTTACAATAGCCAGTATAGAACGGGCTTTTTATAGAATGATCATCAAGTTATAATGGAGTTGTAAAATTATTTTTTTAGTAGTAATAAAGATAGCTCTATTCCGCGGAAAATTTTTTTGTTGAATAGATGAAAAGCCGCCAACATTGCGGCGGCTTGAGGGTTGAGCTCTTGATTTACGATTATATTTTACTTAGAGTGAGTGCTTCATATTGACAGACTTTATAAATTCTTTTACATTTTTTATTTTCGGTTCTTCTTATCTTCTTCGATCTGCTTCCATAGACCAGGATAAGTTATACCGACCAGTTCCTTATCCCTCATAGCAAGCTCCACATCAGCACGCTCGCCATTTTTACCCGTGATCTCAATTCTTACATATGGATCATTATATGATTCCTGCTTACCCCTAGAACCCGTCCCTTTAAATTCAACCGACTTGATTGGGCTCTGGATAACGTTATATTTTTCTGCCAATTTTTTTGCTGGTTCCACATATTCCTGCGGGTTTTCTGCAATTTTATCAAGTAGATCCGAAGCTCCCTTATTGTCCTTATATTGCTGCACAATTGGATGGCTGTCATCAAACTGTCTATTATGAGATATTCTAAACATTTCTCCTGTTACGGCATCCACCGTAAAACTATAATTAAGCTTATCGTTGATTTGAACAGTACCTGTCCATTCTGGACGAGACTGCCAGAATAATTCTGGATGAGACTCTAATGATGCATTGAAATAGGACATTTCAATCACCTTGCCCTCCAAGCTCTGGCCAAATAACTCCCAAAGAGCCTTTGCACCGATTTCGGCGGCAGCTTCTTTTGCCATATCTTTGCTGGTTGGCTTATATGAAACAGCTGAATCATCTGAATCATCTAATTCAAATAGTTTCACCGTATAATTTGCTTTTTTGTAGTCAGATAACTTGTCTGTTTGTGCAGCTTTGGATGAATTAGTTGTATGATTGGCATAGCTTGTCGTGATCGGAGTTGTTTGTTTGATTGCCCCCGCCGACGCTGCATGTGTAAATTCCGGGGACAATAATGTACCAGAACCAATCATCACTAAACCCGCTAGTGCAGCTTTTTTAAAGCCGCTTCTTTTCAATTTGTTTGTTTTCATCTGAACCAATCCTCCCTAGTTTGTTTATGTTTACAATCGCCAGTATAAAACGAACTTTTAATAGAATGATCATCAAGTTATGGTAGAGTTGTAAAAATTGTGCTTGCTGTCGCTTTTGTAGTAAACGATAGCTTTTTTTCTGCGTCATAAAAAAAGGAAATTTTTTTGAACAGAGGAAAAGCCTTCGACATTGCGGCCGCTTGAGGGTTGAGCGCTTGATTTCATCACTATATTCCACTTACCCTCAGAGTGAGTGCTTCGCATTGACAGACTTTATAAAGTGAAACTTCCATTAGTGGGGTTTTCTTTCATCCTCCACTGATAAAAAGTAGAACAAAGGCTAAGATCGCTGGTGCCCTCGAAAAGGAAAACCGCTTTTCTTCGTGCGATGTATTGCTGCCGAAGCTTTCCTTGTCCTGTCAGCCCGAAACAATCGGACATTTACTAAAATAGAAGGAAGAGAAGATAAAGGAATTCCTTTCCCACTTCTCACTTCTCATCACTCACCTCTAGAGTAGTTAGATGTGGGATAAATTCTTTGACATTATCACTTTAATCTCTTACGAAAGTGATAGAGAGCAGTGCTTTATCTATCGAAGAAATAGACATAAAAGCCTTCTCCCCATTTTCACCCGTGATGGAAAATGATAAGTCTTCTCCAGAACCCCCACCTAATTCGACTGACTTGACTGGACTATTGACAACGTTATATTTTTCTGCCAGTTTTTTTGCTGCTTCCTCATATTCCTGCGGGTTCTTTACAATTTCATCAAAAGAGGCCTTCGGTTTTTTATCAAGTCTAAAACGACCTATGGACTCTATTTCTCCTGTTACGGCATCCACTGCGAAATGATAAAAAAGCTTATCGCTGATTTGAACACTACCTCTCCAGTGTGAACGATCAAAAATTGGAGCGAGTGGTTGGTTATAGCTTATTCGAACCACCTGACCCTCTAAGTTCTGTTCAAATAACTCCCAAAGAGCCTTTGCACCGATTTCGGCGGCAGCTTCTTTTGTTATATCACTGCTAGTAGGTTTTTGTGAATCACCTTGTTTCACCGTATAATTTGCTTTTTTGTAGTCAGACAAGTTGTCTGTTTGTGCAACTTTAAATGAATTAGTTGTATGATTGGCATAACTTGTCGTGATCGGAGTTGTTTGTTTGATTGCCTCCGCCGACGCTGCATGTGTAAATTCCGGGGACAATAATGCACCAGAACCAATCATCACTAAACCCGCTAGTGCAGCTTTTTTAAAGCCGCTTCTTTTCAATTTGTTTGTTTTCATATTGAATCTATCCTCCCTAGAGTTTGTTTATGTTTACAATAGCTAGCATAGAACGAGCTTTTTATAGAATGATCATCAAGTTATGATAGAGTTGTAAAATTTATTCTTGCTGTCGTTCTTTCATTGGGATACCCATAAATTTTAATTCCGAACCTTATCGCTAGTGAATAACAAGGCTAACCCATCATTTCTTCTTCTTTGCGTGATTTCGAAAAAGGGAATGTATAATGTCTGGAGTACTTGGAGATTATTCCTTTCCAATAATCATGATAAAGTAAAACATCCATCAGTGGGGGTTTTCTCTCATCCCCCACTGATAAGCAATAGTACAAAGGCTAAGATCGCAACGTCCTCGAAAAGGAAACCGCTTTTCTTCGTGCGATGTATCGCTGCTGAAGCCTTCCTTGTCCTGTTGCAACGCCTTTGTGACCGACATCCTCGAAAAAGAAAAGCACTTTTTCTTCGTGCGATGTTGATTCAAGAAGCTTTCCTTATCCTGTCGGCCCGAACCAATCGGACATTTGACTTTCAGTTATCCCCCACCTAGACTTCTCGATTACTCTAACTCCCCGAGGTGGGGGTCTTACTGCCAGTTAGATGTGGGATAAAATCGTTCTTCATGGTCACTATGATAATGTCTGCACACCTTTATTTACATTGTTCATTAGATTGTTGCAAAAAATTAAAATTGCCTGGGGTGAATATAGCAACATTCTAAATGAGCAACAATATAACGGAATGACTGAGGAGGTGATCTTGATTGTCATCTTGATTGAAAAGCTGCCAACATTGTGGCGGCTTTGGGGGGAGAAAAGTGTATTCATTATTCAAAATAATATCTTAATCCAAATCGATAGCCTTTAGAGAAGGTGCTTCGTTTTTATTAGCAGGGGGAGCCGACTTTTCAAGCTCTTTGACCTTTTCTTGCAGCTTTTTATCGAGCTTTTCATTGTATGCCAGTCCGTACTTAATTGGCGTATGATAACCAATTCCGAGCAACGCCTTGTCATATCGAGAGAAAGTCATTATAGCAATTTCCCCATTTTCACCCGTGATATCCATGGTAATACTCGGATCGTTGTTACTGTAGCCTTGATTGCTGTATTCAACCGCTTTGATCGGGCTGTGAACAACGTTATATTTTGCCGCCAGCTTCTTTGCCAGTTCAACATATTCCTGTGGATTTTTATGAAGCTCCGAATCAAAGCCTAATGAAACCTTTTTATCCAGTGTCCTGTCGCGGCCAATACCAAATAACTCTCCTGTATCAGAGTCGACTTCGAAATAATAACTTCTCTCACCGTTAATCAATACATCAGCATACCAAGATGAACGAGGAAGACTTTCTGTTGGCTGTTGGAAGCCCATTTCTATCACTTGTCCTTCCAAGCTCAGGTTAAATATCTCCCAAAGGGCTTGAGCACCAATTTCCGCAGCATCTGCTTTAGCCATGTCTTTACTAGTTGGTTTCTGGTTATGAAAGTATTCAAGATTGATTGTTTCCACTGTATAATTTGCTTTTTTGTAGCCTTCCGGCAAGCTGTTTTGTGACGCTTTGGATAAATGGGTTGTATGATCTACATTGCTTGTCGTGGTTGGAGTTGCTTTTTTGATTGCTTCCGCCGCAGGCGCCGCGTGTATAAGTCCCTGAGACAGTAAAGTACCAGAACCAATTAACAATAAGCCCGCCAACAGGGCTTTTTTAAAACCGTTTCTTTTCAATTTGCATCTATCCTCCCCGACTTTGTTTTGTATTTGCAATATCCAGTATAGAATGGCCTGATTACAGAATGATCATCAAGTTATAATAGAGTTGTAAAAAATTTTTGTTTTCGTTCCTTCGTCAGGATAGCTTACACGAAAAGTCAATTGAAAGGCGTAATCCAGCCCCCTCCCTCTTCTAAAAGGGGCTGTTATTTGCGAGGCATTTCAGAAGTCATACTTTCTAATTATCCTGCATAAAATCGTTTTTTTATTTGTAGAGGTGGCTTTTATGCACAATTAGTATAAACAAGATGCCGACAATCCGCAGCATCTCATCACTAGTAGTTACCAATTAAATGGTTATTTTATGCCTAAGGAGATGATGTTGACTACATTATCATCATAAACGACCGTGTATGTATCATATGTTGCAGACAGGAGCACCCACTAAGTTGATCTATTCCTTAACTTCGAACCTTTCTATCGAAACGAGGCGTCTCTTTTCTCGAAGTATGAGAGGAACAGCAATGAACGTGAGAAAAAGGTTCGTGATTTTACCTCTACACCTCTAAACGATATCCTAATTTATAGACTGTTTTAATTCTTCTTTCCATATCTAACTTCTTCCTTAGCTTTTGAATATGTACATCCACCGTCCTTGTATCGCCTGCATAGTCATATCCCCAAGCAAGCTCAAGCAACTTATCCCTAGAAAGTGCGATATTGCGATTGTTTACCAACACCTCTAGCAAATCGAATTCTTTTGGGGTACATTCAACTAGACAATCATTTAGAAATACTTGTCTGCTCTCAAAGTCGATTTTTACTCCATCCAGCTCAAAATTCTTGGTTTCCTTCTTGGTTCGTCTTAATACCGCATCTACTCGTGCCAGCAATTCCAGCATCTCAAAAGGTTTGACTAAATAATCATCTGCGCCGAGGGTCAAACCTTTTACCTTATCCGATAAGCTGCTTCGCGCAGTTAGAAAAATGGTTGGCGTTCCTTTAATTTGCTGATAAACTTCATAACCGTCAAGTTCCGGAAGCATGATGTCCAGCAATACAAGATCTACTTCGTGTCGTTTCAATTCTTGAATTGCAGCCTTTCCATCAAAAACAGAAATACACGTATGTCCCGCTGATTGTAGATTTCTTTTTATCAACTCATTGATTGGAATTTCATCCTCAACAATTAAGATTGCTGCCACTTAGAATCACCTCTTTATTAACATAGCATGACGATGTAATCAAGTTGTAAAAAACCACGCTAGCATTTCTGTGTAGTTAATTGAATGTTTTCAATATACCTATGATGCTGTAATGCAAGCATAGTAGGAGGTGAGATGGTACATTTCGTTTATTGTGATGACTAAATGTGGTTACTAAAAGGGAAAGAGTCCATTATAGACGTTTTTATGATTTCCATATGAGGCTCAGCTGGACATTCAACGATATCATTTAAAATACGAAGATTTATTCAAACGCAACATTTAGTAAGGTATCTTTTGATACTTTAGATAGACTACATTAACTGGGCAGAAGTCTTAAGGTCAAGTAGACTATAACTTATCACTCCCTTAAAAAGAGGACTAATATGTAATTTTATAACAAGCATTTAAATAGGGGTGAACATAGAGGAAGTAGTGATGGCCATTATAGTACCTTGCTCTTCAGTCGATTGTGTGTCATAAATTTTTTGAGCACCTGCAATCGCTGCTGCCGAAGACAGCTCTAGATGAACTCCTCTATGACTTGCTAATTCCTGGGCTATTAGAGCCTCTTTGTCAGAGACAACAATTGCCCCTCCTTTACTTTCACTAACTGCCTGCATAGCTTGAAAGGTAACAGTCTGACCGTCTATTGAAACAAGGTTGGTAATACCATCGAAAGTTTTCGTATATGCCTCTCCTTCAAGTACCTTAGTAATACGCTTAAACGGCTCAACAGCATACATTTTTGGCAATCTATCAATAAAGTTATTTTGTTTTAATTCTTTAAACCCTTCATATATTCCCCAAATTAAGTCGCCTCTAGAAGTAGGGACTACAATACTACTTGGCAATTTTTTATTTAATTGATTGTAACATTCTCTCGCAATGTTCTTAAAAGCTTGTACTCCTATTGGTTGACTACCTACTGGGGGATTTAAAAAGTTTGTAGCTGGATAAAAACCGTCTTTAACGTAATCCTCAGTTATATTCCATCTTTCGAAAGAAGAATTTGTTAAAATGAGTTTGGCTCCTGTACTTTCAATCATTTTCGCTAAGCTTCTATTCATTTTAATTGTGGATATAACTGTACAAGGTATCTGGGCATAACTTGCATAAGAAGCTAAAGAAAGACCTGCATTACCACTTGAAGCTATGACAATCCCTTTATATCCCTTAGCAACAGCCATTGAAACGGAATATGAACTCATTCGATCTTTATGGGATCCAGTTGGATTAAGTGATTCATTTTTTATTAACAGGGGAATATTATCTATTATATTATTAATAATAGGGGTGTTCCCTTCTCCTAATTGAATTGATTTCTCAAATGGCAACCAATTTTCGCCACTGAATTTATCTTGATATACTGGTTTAACACTAGCAGGTTCTCCATTCAATTTACATTTCAAACAACCTTCAAACATATCTTCTAATTTGTAAAATGATTCACACTTTATACATTTATACGCTATCATATTCTTATTTAATTTTATGATAGAGTCCACCTCCAAATTAAATAATCTTGCATGTGTCTAATGTTCAATCAACATATGATCTTTATTTCCACCCTTATTCTTCCTTCATTTAATGTTTTTACAAAAAATCCGAAATAAAGATGATTTGTTTAATCCAACTGTATCTCTAGTAATAGTGTTTCTATCTCTCTACTCATCCTTTAACCTAACAGGTTAACATTAGGATCAACAAAGATCACTTTTTTATTTGGTCCTCAAACTTTTTTTTAGAAAAACTTACCTTCTACAATAAAATTCAAAAAATCGATATTTAATTTTTTATTGATGAATATACCCTTATGAGCTAACTTTCTTAAATTAAAACTATCATTTACGATGAAAAAATATTCAAGTGGTTGTCATCAACATTTTTCTATCTCATACATTTAATATACCACCAATTCATTTTTTGGAAAAATGATACACTTTCAGACATTTAACGGAACTGAATAGATAAACTACTTAACGATTAAGCGGCTTCAAAACCAATTCACATGGTACTTGTACCCGACTAACCTAGAGCAGGTTGTTTCACTGAAATATTTCAAACTTTATTACGAGTCAAAATAATTTTTCCTCACTTAGAAATAATTGACTATTTATGCTGTATTAGTGTACTATTTAGTTAGTACACCAAAAAGGAGGAGTAAAAGTGAGTAAAAAGTTTTTATTGACAACAGCAACAGCAATGCTATTAGCATCTTTTCCATTAAGTGCTTTAGCAAATGAATCAAATGATTCGACTTTTGAAAATAAAAAAATTGTTGCTGAATTAGCAAACAATGAAACTGGTGTTTCTGCACAAGATTTTATTGAACACGCATTAACGGAATTAACTTTTCAACATGCTTCAGAAGAAATGAGAGCAGAAATTGTAAAACAGTGGGTGCATGATGGCGAATTGGAAAACCGCAAAGAGTCCATTACTAGCGGTGAAGTCGCGCGGATTTTCATTAGAGCACTTGGTGTTGAGAAAGATGAAAAAAGTGTAGCAGATTATTTACAATCGGCGAAGAATCACGATCTTTTCAAAGCTGATACTCAGGTGGGCGAAACTGTAACTGCTAGCGGTATGGAAAATCTTATTGAACAATATAAAAAGGTTGCAGCTAAACATATTGATGATACAGGCGTTCCAGAGATTTCAGTAGAAGATTTTATGAAGAACCCTGGAGATTCTAATTATCAACTTTCATCGGATGGAAATTACCTTTCCTATTCCTCCGCATGGGAAAATCGTAGCAATATTTTCGTAAAGAAAATGGGAGACGATAGTGAACCGGTTCGGGTAACTAGTTCCAAGGATCGTGATATTGATGGTTTCTTTTGGAAGGACGATCAAATCTTATATCTAAAAGATAATGGCGGCGATGAAAACTTCCATATTTATTCTTCCAGTTTTAACGGACAAGAAGAGAGAGATTTAACGCCTTATCCAGACGTACTCGTCAACATTGTTAGTGGTTTACAAGGTGTTAAAGATGAAATTCTCATTGAGATGAACAAAGAAGATCCGACTGTTTTTGATGTCTATAAATTAAATATAAAAACGGGCGAAATAACTCATGTAGCTAAAAATCCCGGAAATATTGTGAGTTGGATTCCAGATAACGACGGAAAAATTAGAATTGCGATAGAATCCGATGGCATCAATAGTACTGTGTTGTATCGTGATTCGGAAGAAGAAGAATTTAGACCTTTTGTCGATACAAAAGATGGTGACATTATTAGACCGATCGCTTTCTCCAAAGACAATCAATCTATTTATGCAGTGTCTAATAAAGATCGTGATAAAGCTGAGTTAGTAAAGTTCGATTTACAAGCGAACGAAGAGGTTCTTTATTCTAACCTACAAGTGGATGTGGTAGGGGCAGCATACGACACAGATCAGGATAAATTACTATATAGTATATTTTTTACAGATAAGCTGCACTATGCATTTTTTGACGAAGATTTCGAAAACTTTTTTAATAGTTTAACAGAAAAGTTACAAGTTAGTGAAAGCGAACTTACAATTATTGACTACAACAAAGAAAGGACAAAATTCATTGTTTCCATATCAAGTGATAAAGTATATGGAACCTATTATTATTACGATTCAACATCGGATGAACTAACGAAATTAGCCGAATTAGGTTCTTGGCTGAACAAGGAGCATTTAGCAGACATGCAGCCGATCTCCTATAAAAGTAGAGATGGATTAACGATACATGGTTATTTAACGTTGCCAAAAAATAAAAACCCAGAAAACTTACCTTTAATTGTAAATCCACATGGAGGTCCTTGGGACCGAGATATATGGGGCTTCAATCCAGAAGTGCAACTTCTTGCAAATCGAGGATACGCTGTTCTGCAAGTAAATTTTAGATCCTCAACCGGCTACGGAAAAGAGTTTGTAGATGCGGGTAATAAACAGTGGGGATTAAAAATCCAAGATGACATTACAGATGGTGTACAGTGGGCAATTGACCAAGGTATAGCAGATCCTGATCGAATTGGCATCTACGGGGCATCATTTGGCGGCTATGCAACGTTAGCTGGCATTACTTTTACACCTGATTTATATGCAGCCGCTATTGACTACGTTGGCGTTTCTAACATTTTTACATTATTAGAAACAATCCCTCCTTACTGGGAAACGACTCGAAATGATTTTTACAAACGAATAGGTCATCCTATAGAAGACAAAGAGCTTCTTGAACAAATCTCTCCTGTCTTCCATGTCGATAAAATTAAAACACCTTTATTTGTCGCTCAAGGTGCAAACGATCCTCGTGTCAACAAAGCTGAATCTGACCAAATTGTCGAGGCACTACGGGCAAGAGGTGTTGATGTGGAATACATGCTTAAAGATAATGAAGGGCATGGCTTCCACAACGAAGAAAATCAAATTGAATTTTATAATGCGATGATAAAGTTTTTGGATGATCATCTAAAGTAAAAATGAACACTGACTCCAACACCAGGAGTCAGTGTTTCTATTCATACATCAACCGTATTCTTCATCCTTAATAATCTAAATTCTTTCCGTACAAGCAACACAACCCAAATCGTAATAACTACATCGATTAGAAACGTACCATAATAAACCCACTGAATTCCAAAAAACTTCGGAAGAATAAGCATAACGGGAACGAAAAAAATGAATTGACGGGAAATCCCCAATACTGCTGCCGGCTTTCCATTATTAATCGCCGGGAAAAACGTCATTGCCATAAAGATTACAGGCAAAATTGGGAGCAGCGCTAAGTACGTCCTGAAATAAAATAAACTTTCAGCGTCAAAAACGTTGTCTGCAATCATTAAACCTAAAACAAGTTCCGGATTCAACATAATAAGAAGCCAGAATGGCAGCATGAGCACCGTTCCTCCGACAACAAATAACTTGAAACTGCGAATAACACGCGTAATCTTTTGCGCTCCATAATTAATGCCTATTACGGGCTGCAATGCACGCATTAGCCCGAAAATAGGAGATAAAAGAAATGTAAACACTCTATAAATGACTCCGTAAAGCGCTACATCATACGTCGTTCCGTAGCGAGATAACGCATTAAATACGACAATTGCTTGCACTAAGTTCATTACAGTCATAATGAATGAAGGCATTCCCATTGAAAAGATGTCTTTTAATATTTTTTTATCACGATATATCTTTAAAGGCTGCGCTTCAAAGGATGACTTGCCTTTTTTGAAATATATGAGTCCAACAAGAGAATAAACGAGCATCCCAATATTCGTTCCCCATGCTGCTCCTGCTACGCCCATATCCATCATGACGATAAATACCGTATTTGCGATGATATTGACAACGAGACCGGCAGCCATCATAACCGCAGCAGTTTTCATTTTTCCTTCTGCTCGAACAACCATATTTCCAGCCAGGCCATATATCCAAAAGATCGATCCCAAAACGGTTATTTGGAAATACGTTGTTCCAATACTTAACGTTTCCCCTGCTCCCCCCATTACTTTTACTAAAGGAGCTGCAAATAAATAGGTTAAAACGGTGTATAAAATCGTTAAAAGGATTGTAAGGACATTCATATTTCCTAACAACCTTTTTTGTGTGTTTACATCTTTCGCACCTAAAGCGATACTAAGTGCAGAGCCTGCTCCTACGCCAAGTAAAGAACCAATACCAAGCGTAATTTGCGATAAAGGATAGGCTAAAGATACCCCGGCTAATGCCGTCTCACCAACAAAAATTCCAATAAAAATCGCATCAAACACGGAATTAAGACCATAGAGTACCATTGCGAGAACGGCTGGCCATGATAGTTGAATCATCACTTTCCATAAATTATCTGAAAGAATGATATTTTTTGGGCGATCATTTTCATTTATATCCATTTTCATCATTTCTCCTAAATACGTAGTCTCTTATTCTTAAATAATCCAGCCCTCCGCTTTCCAGCGTTAGCAAAATTCATTAGTTTCCAAGTGCTGCGAAACCAATTCAGCGTATAGTTTTTAAATGATTGGATGGCCGCTTCAAACTTTTCATAGGTGGAAGATGATTGATTGAAGGCCTTAATGACTTCAATGCCTTCAACATATTCCACGATGACACTATTTACGTGATTGCTTGATTGTATATACTCGCTATATTGCTTATTGAAGGATTTCATTAAAAAGGCGAATTTTTTTTAAGCTGACAGCATGCAAGTGAAAAGAGAGGCTAATGAAATTGAACTATCTTCTATTCTAGTTAGAACCAATCATTTAACCTCTCCAAAAACATACAATTTGCTCCAAAAATTATTTTATTTTCTCATGGTATTGAGTCTTTTCTTCGTTACGCATCATTACCTTGAACTCATTATTTTCATAAAAAAAGCACACCGAGCAATACAAGTCGAATTCATTATCACAAAAAAAGAGCGGTTTGACCGCTCCAATCTGTCTGTGCATACTCCATTTAGACAAAATTTTTTTGATATTTAGTTGGCGGCATTCCTTTAATTTCTTTAAATGCTGCCGCAAACTTACTCGGATTGCTATAGCCTACTCTTCCGGCAATGGTTGTTATTGTATCGTCTGTTTTTCGCAATAAATAGGCTGCCTTTTCTATTCGATACGTGCGCAAATACGCATAGATGGACTGTCCGTAAATCGCCTTAAAGCAATTTTTCATTGCAGTTAATGGAATATCGAATCGATTCGATAATTCGATTAACGTAATATGCTGATCCATGTGACCACGAATATAATCCATTATTTTTTTCACCGCATCCACTTGCTTTTTAGGAAAATACGGTCGACTTTCTCGATTTTTAGAAACGTCCACAGCACTTAAAAATAGTAGCAACTCTAAAATTTTGATTCGATAATAATGAATTCGAATCTTTTCAGGAACGGAATACAGCTCTGAGAAAATATGCTGAATGGATTCGGTTGTTCGTATCATAAATGAATGATTGTCATAATTAAATTTTTCACGGAGCGCTTGCAGATCAATTGAAAATTCTTCAAATGTAGAAGCTAAAGCTTCGATTGCTTCATCCAAATGAATACCAATCGTAATGCCTTGATAATAATGCAGTGGAAATCCAAACGCATGTACATGATTGCTTTTCGTACTAATTTGCAAATCACCTTCATTTAAATACATATAAGAACCATTTAGAAATTCAATCCGGCCTTCACGACAATGATCAATTGCAAGCATCTGTACATTTAGTCGGAACTCTGAAAAACAGCCTTGCATGTGAAAGTCATTATACATCAGTTTAATGCCAGGAAAAACGTCGTAACTCGTCATAATCCCTTTACCAGTAGCATCCTTCATGATAAATACCATACAGTTTTCATCTTTTTGAAATGACTTAATATTTTTTCCATAAAATGCATATTTGTCTTGACTGCTGTTGTTAATTGTCATGTACCTCCTTTTCATTTTTTTCGTACTTTTCTCATGCACTTCTTTATGATCAACATTATAGTATAATTGAGAATAGTTATCAATTGATAAAAAACGAGGGGCTTGCTTGAAATTGATTGAAGTGATGTGGAATCGGAGGCCGTTTACACTTTCTTTTGTTGTTCATGCAAGAAATCGGATAAAGTGAAACTTCCATCAGTGGGGGTTTCTCTCATCCCCCACTGATAAGGAGTAGAACAAAGGCTAAGATCGCGGGCGTCCTCGAAAAAGAAAACCGCTTTTTCTTCGTGCGATGTTGATTCAAGAAGCTTTCCTTGTCCTGTCGGCCCGAACCAATTGGACATTTGACTTTCAGTTATCCCCCACCTAGCGCTTCTGATTCCGAGACTTGTGGTGATAAGTCAATGAAAAAGTGAAAAAA
Source organism: Bacillus chungangensis (assembly GCF_030812995.1). Taxonomy (GTDB): domain Bacteria; phylum Bacillota; class Bacilli; order Bacillales; family Bacillaceae_C; genus Bacillus_CF; species Bacillus_CF chungangensis. The sequence goes on from NZ_JAUSTT010000038.1 coordinate 27,652, forward strand.
GAATTAGCTATCAATGGGTTTTTTAGCTAAAAAAAGGCACACTGAACTAAACCCGCCCAATTACAGGAACGCTCGTTCGGGTTTGCTGAAAGGATTCAAAAGCAATTTTGCTTTTGGGCTGTACGCTCCTCTTTGGCGTGTAGAGTTGGTGGTTGCGTAGTAGCACATCCACCAGACGCACAAGTTTTCTCGCAGTCATGACGAGGGCTCTTTTATGCTGGTATTTCGGAACTTCTTTATATTTCTTCAGGTAAAACTCACGGTAAACAGGCTCGTTTCGTTGAACAGAGTTGGCAGCTTCAACTAAGTAGTAACGAAGATAATGATTGCCTGTCCTTACCCTGGGTGTTCGTTCCGATTCAAAGTCACCTGACTGGGATTTCTTCCAGTAGAGGCCGGCGTACTTTGCCAACTGCGCTTGGGTTTCAAAGCGCTCAATTTGTCCGATTTCAGCGATGATGCCCGCCGCATAGACAGGACCAATACCAGGCACGCTTTTCAAGCATTGTGCTTCCGGAAGGATGTCAAAGAGGGCTTCAATCCCTTTTTCCAACTCCTTGACCTGCTTCTTCAAGGTTTGGATCAGCTTGGCATAAGTGGCCAGTACAATATCGACAGAGTCTTGCATGACCTTGCCAAGACGGTAGGAATCGCGGATTGCCTTTTGGATGGTCTTTGCCAATTTTTCGGGATCACTGAATCGGCCTTTGCCTTTCTTTTGGAGGAAAAGGGCTAATTCCTGTAGTTCCATTTGGGCGATGTCATCCAGTGAAAAGGAGTCCGCAAATAATTCCATCATCGTGGAACCGAAAACAGAGGTGTCCACTTCATTGGAAAGTGTATTGCACTTGTAATAAAGATTCTCAAGAAAGTGTTGCTTACACTCCGTCAGTTGCTGGATCACTTGATAACGTGAACGGGTCAACCGTTGAAGGGCCATATATTTTTCTTCCTTGATGACGGTTTTATTGTAACGTCCGAACCGAAGGAAATCGGCAATGCGGAAGGCATCGATACGATCAGTCTTGTCCTCTTCAAATAAGCCCTTGAATCGATAAATGGCCTTAGGGTTTTGAACGACCACTTCCGCACCGATCCGTTGTAAATCTTTATCATCACCCATCAGAGTAGCCGGGTGGAAACTGAAGACGGATGTGGATTCCATTCCGATGACAATTTTCTCGTAATGGAACTGTCGGTTATAGGCTAGAATGCTTTCTTTTATCTTAGAAGCGCCGTTTATATCATTGGAAAGAGTCTCTTCCTTGAGACGTGTGTCTTCACTGTCTAGGAAGCATACATCCAGTTTTTTAGAGCTAACATCAATACCTACGAATAATTTCACGGAAAGGACCTCCTTTCATTAATTTTTGGAATAAGCTTGGATACTGCGGGATATCCCTAGAAACAATTGTCTGGCTACAACCTCGCGTATGAGTATTCCCGGATACCTCGGCTAAAAGCTGCCCAAAGTCTACTAACTTTGGTTTAGCGGGGCATCGATACAGCTTGTGCGTTTGCAGTACAACAATTGTCTGGGTCACAGTCTTAAACCGTAGTTGATCTACAGGAGGAAACAGCATATTCCCAATTGGATCCATTCCAATTCTATTATCTAAGGACATCACGCAATACCCAAGCAGAAAATTTGAAAAAACATAGGAACATATTGGCAGTAAGCCATATTTTAAGCTGGGCAGTTTATCCGACACCATTGACTTTGTTTTTTGTCCGGGTAGTGGGATTCATGCGGGTTAGCCGAAAGAAAAGCCTGGAGGCTCACCCGCAGCTAATGGTAACCCGGACAAACCGATTCTAAGCATTCGCCGGCGGGGCCCCGACCCCTTTCCATCGCCTGCCAAGAATCGGGCATGTCAGTCAATGGCAAGCACCTTCGCTGTGGCTTAGTTTTGTAACACATTATTCTGGTAAAAGAAGAATTGGAACAGCGAGGATTTTCAGTTCAGTGGCTGCTTTCTGGTGAAGGAGCCGAAAAAGAAGTAAATCAGCATGAAATAGTTATTTTGGATATCATGTTACCCGGTTTAGACGGTTTACTGTGGGAAAACGATTAAAAAAGGCAGCTCCTGCTGTTCCTATTTTGCTGTTATCTGCTCGAACATCGATAGATGATAAGGTAGATGGTTTACAATTTGCTGATGACTATTTAACGAAACCATTCCATATGGATGAATTAGTTGCAAGATTAGAAGTATTAATCCGTCAAAGTGGTGGAACACATTCCGAACGTATTTCATTAGGAAATCATATTGAAGTAGATCCAGAAGCCCAAATGGTATTTGACAAACGAACAGGAGAAGAAATTATATTGACAGGAAAACAACATCAAATTTTAATGTATTTCTTACGCCACCCTAATCAAGTTTTACCAAAAGAACAAATTTATGAAGCAATTTGGGAAGAAACTTATTTAACTGGTGATAAAACATTAATGGTGCATATCCGTCGACTGCGTCAAAAATTGGAACGTAATCCAGATTCCCCAGAGATTATTGAAACGTTGAAGGGAATAGGCTATCGGGTGAAACTATGAAACAGACTAGATCATTATTTCGTCGTTTTCTAAAAGGACATTTTCTATTTATCTTTTTTCCTCCAATGATGCTTATTTTCTTCGTTTCGTTCATTTCTGTTTCGGATATCAATGAAGAAGATCTGAATACGTTAAATCCATTTTTCGTTATAATACTTTTGTTTGGTTTTATTATTGTCGCATTTGTTGTAATATCTTGGCTTTTCTTCTTGAGACTTCGTAAACGTCTGACCCGCTTAC
>NZ_JAUSTT010000039.1 GCF_030812995.1 Bacillus chungangensis
TTGGTAAATATAGATAGCTAACAAAAGTATCTAGTTCCCAAGAAGCTCCCACTTCAATCAGACCGCAAGGTCGATAAGTGGTGAGTAGTTCACAAAGGCAAGTTATTTTCATATTGCTACTCATCGCGATATTCACGTCAAGGAATGAAAACAATACCTTTTGAATAGTGTTTACTAGGGGGCTTGTTCAAAAAGTATGCAAAACATATGTTATGAATTCTTCTTCTAACTTAGAACAACCTCTCAAAGATGGAGAAGCGAGGAAGATAAGATGAAGAAAGCAGTCATAGTTGACGCGGTGCGAACGCCAATCGGGCGATATGGCGGTGCATTGAGGGATGTACGTTCAGATGATTTAGCGGCAATTGTCATTGAGGCGCTAGTAAAAAGAAATCCGTTTCCGCTCGAAGAAATAGAGGATGTTTATTTCGGCTGTGCCAATCAAAGTGGAGAGGATAACCGAAATGTGGCGAGAATGGCAGTGTTATTAGCAGGACTTCCGGTTGAAGTAGGAGGGGTCACGGTTAATCGGTTATGTGGATCAAGCTTGGAGGCAATCAATCAGGCAGCGAAAGCAATCATGTGCGGCGAAGGTGATATTTTTATTGCAGGTGGAACGGAGAGTATGACGAGAGCGCCGTTTGTTATTGCAAAACAGAATAAAGCCTATCAGCGCAATCTGGAAACATATGATACGACGATCGGCTGGCGTTTTATCAATCAAAAATTAGCTAGCATGCATCCGCCTTTTTCGATGATTGAGACAGCAGATCATGTTGCACGCAAGTATGGCATTTCACGTGAAGACCAAGATGTTTTTGCTTATCACAGTCAACTGAAAGCAAAAGCAGCGATAGATCAAAAAAGACTTGAAGCTGAGCTCATTCCAGTGTCGATTGAAACCAAGCGAGCAACAACGGTTGTAAATGTTGACGAACACCTAAGACCTGATACGAATCTAGAAAAACTGGCATCTTTAAAAGCAGTCTATGAAAATGGGACGGTGACAGCAGGAAATGCGTCTGGGATTAATGACGGTGCGGCAGCGGTGTTGTTAATGAGTGAAGATAAAGCACTTTCTTTAGGATTGACACCAATGGCAACCATTGAAGCATTTGCTGTTGCCGGTGTTGACCCAGCTTATATGGGGATTGGTCCTGTTCCAGCGTCAAAAAAAGCCTTAAAGAGGGCTGATATCAATGTCGATGCACTAGATGTTATTGAATTAAATGAAGCCTTTGCTGCACAAGCATTGGCGTGTATAAACGAATTAGGTTTAGAGAGCGAAAAAGTGAATGTGAATGGCGGTTCGATTGCATATGGTCATCCATTAGGGGCAAGTGGGGCTCGAATCTTCACAACATTGATTCATGAAATGAAAAAAAGAGGAGCTGCCTACGGACTTGCTACAATGTGTATTGGTGTTGGACAAGGAATTGCAACAGTAGTAAAGAGCTATCAAAAATGAATTTGTTGTGCTTTAAACGAGGAGATTTAAAATGCATTTGCCGCTTTCTCTTCGTTTTCCTCCCTTTTGCTATCTAAGTAAGGATTCTCTTCTTAATGCCTCAAACGATCCCACACAATCATGCTCTTGAACAAAAAGAAAAATCGATCACATCCACTTTCCAGGTGGCATAATTTCATTCCTTTATGGTCATACAAATGAGTAACGAAACTTCAATCTAACGCTTCTTATCCTATATTTAAATGACTAGTCAAAACCCCCACTTTGAGGAGTAAGAGGAATTAAAAGTGCTAGGTGGGGGATAGCTGAAAGTCATTGCCGGCGGGATAAGGAAAGCTTAGGCAGTGATACATCGCACGAAGAAAAAGTGGTTTCCGTTTTCGAGGACGCTTGCGATCTTGGCTTTTGTTCTACTTCTTATGAGTGGGGGATGGGAGATAAACCCCACTGCTGGAAGTTTCCCTTTATTCACAAGGCACAAAAATGCAATAAATTTCTTTTTTCATCTTTAACGCATTCCAATATAATGAAGGTATAAAGACTTTAGAAAAAGGGGGGTTATAAATGAGTGAAAAATTGCTTGATATCTCGCCGGATATTTACCAGTCATTAAGTGATTCAGAACGCCACTTATTGGATTATATCTACCAAAATATGCAAAGAATAGCGACTTTATCGATTGTTAAGTTGAGTGAGGAAGCAAATGTTTCAACTGCTACGATCGTCCGTCTCATGAAGAAGCTTGGTTATGATGGCTATACTTCATTTAAATATACAATGAAAGAGCATCGTAATTTTAAAGAAGATCGCGTCATGGATGATATAGACAGTCAAATTAAAGAAGCCATTCGCAAAAATGAACGTGAAGTGCTGGATACGATTCATATGTTGAACATTGGTCAAATTGAAGATGCCATTCAAAAAATACATAATGCCGATAAAATATATGTGTTTGCAAGAGGTTTTTCTGAGTTAATTGGCACTGAATTAACGATTAAATTACAGCTGTTAGGAAAAAATTGTGAAATGCATACAGATCCTAATATTATTAGAGTGAAATCGAAAAAATTGTTTCCTCAAGATTTAGTGATTTTTGTTTCGTTAAATGGAGAAACGGAAGAACTCATTGAAGCAGCGAAAAACTTTAAAATCAAGGCAATTTCTACGATTACCCTTACGACGAGGATCGATTCACATCTTGCCAAGCTTTCCGAGATTATTCTTGTCGGCTATAAAGGAGATCAATCTTTTTTCCCTGAGTATGAAGTACGCTCACGATTGCCTTTACAAGTGCTTTCCAGGGTTTTGCTAGATTCTTATGTCATTCGCATCTCGAACGAGAAATAAAGTGAAACTTCCATGAGTGGGGGTTTTCTCTCATTTCCCACCTAGCGCTTCTGAATCCTCTTACTCCCTGAGGTGGGGGTTTTGACTCGCCAGTTAGATGTAGGATAAATGTTTGTTAAGCCAGATAGAAGGTTCTTCTATCTGGCTTTATAGTCGAAAAAATTGTAACCAAGTGCTGAAAACCTTTACACATCCTGTAAACATGGCGCTCTTTTTCTATGCAATAATGAATGTAGAAGCTGGTTAGGGGAGGTGTTATTTTGATATATACATGTACAATGAACACTGCTATTGATTTATTTGTCAAAATGGATGCTCTTTCTCCAAATGTCGTCAATCGAACGACAGAAGAGGACTATCAGGCAAATGGCAAAGGTGTGAATGTTTCTGTTGTATTAAAAGAATTAGGAATTCATAGTACAGCACTTGGATTTATCGCTGGCTTTACAGGTAATTATATTAAGGATGAGCTGATAAAAAAGCAAATAGCAACTGATTTTATTAATGTTGATGGCATTACAAGAGTGAACATATTTGTGAATGCTAATGAAGAATATAAGATCGTGAACAAAGGGCCGACGATTCCTGAAAATAAAGTGGCAGAGTTAATTGATAAAATGAAAAAGATACCCGAAAATAGCTACTTATTTGTTTCTGGAAGCCTGCCCCAAGGAATAAAAGATGATATTTTTATAGAAATTTCAAAGTTATCACAACGTAATAACTTGAAATTAATTTTAGATGTTAGTTCGCCTAAATTATTGCAATGTCTAGCTTATCAGCCGTATTTAATTAAACCTAATGATGAAGAGCTCGCTGCTTTTTTTAATAAAAAGTCATTAACAGAAGAAGAATTAATTTATTATGGAAAAGAACTATTAAACAAAGGAGCTCTGCAAGTATTAGTTTCAAGAGGAGAGCATGGTTCTATCTATCTTTCTAAAGACGAAACAATCAAAGTCTCTTCTTTAGAAGGAAAAGTTGTTAATACTGCTTGTGCTGGCGATACTTTGTTAGCAACATTTGTTGGGAAAAAAATACAAGGTGCAAGTACCGATGAGGCTTTAAAATACGCTTCAGCAGCAGGTTCACTCACTGCTTTTTCTAAAGGATTAGGGAATTTTGACAACCTAAGTGATCTATCTAAAAACATTACAGTAGAGCATATATAGAAGGGGGAATCGATATGTCAAAAATAAAGATTGTTGCTGCTACTGGCTGTCCTACAGGTATTGCCCATACATTTATGGCTGAAGCTGCATTAAAGAAAGCTGCTGAGAAGCTTGGTGTTGATATTAAAGTCGAAACACATGGTCAAGTCGGTGTTGAGAACGCACTAACTGAGAAAGATATTCAAGAAGCAGATGGTGTCATTATCGCAGCTGATAAAGATGTGAATGCTGATCGTTTTATCGGTAAACCAGCACTTGATGTACCAGTGGCAAAAGGCATTAAAGATCCAGAAAAATTAATTCAAGCTATCATAGATCGTAAAGCTCCCATTTATAAAGCGGAAAGTGCAGCAAATCTGCCTGCTGAAGAAGAGAATACAGAAGAACAAGGCACTAATTCTATAGGAAGACAAATTTATAAGCACTTAATGAATGGTGTTTCTCATATGCTGCCGTTCGTTGTCGGCGGTGGTGTGTTAATTGCCCTTTCTTTCTTATTTGGGATTCATTCTGCCAATCCTGAGCATGAATCGTACAATCAATTTGCAGAACTGCTTAACAAAACAGGCGGTCTTGGTTTTCAATTAATGGTACCAGTTTTAGCTGCATACATTGCTGAATCGATGGCAAGAAGACCAGGACTTGTTGTTGGGTTTATTGGCGGTATGATTGCTCATACCGGAGGAGCAGGTTTTCTTGGTGGAATCGTTGCCGGTTTCTTAGCAGGATTTATCATTTATTTGCTACAAAAAGCCTTTAGTAAATTGCCAAAATCACTCGAAGGGTTAAAAGCAATTTTCTTATATCCAGTATTAGGTATTTTCTTTATCGGTATCATTATGTTCTTTTTAGTGGAACCAATGACAGCTATTAACGAAGGATTGAAAAACTTTTTAGCTGATTTCCAAGGTGCAAATCCAGTTGTTTTAGGCATTATTGTTGGTTGTATGAGTGCATTTGATATGGGAGGACCAGTCAATAAGGCTGCTTATGTAACGGGTACAGCGCTTCTAGCAGAAGGAAACATGTATTTTATGGCCGGTGTATCAGCAGCATGTATTACACCTCCATTAGTATTTGCTTTTGCGACCGTCATCTTTAAAAAATATTTCGATAAACAAGAAAGAAACGCTGGTCTTGTAAACTTTATTCTTGGGTCAACACATATTACAGAAGGAGCGATTCCATTCGCTGCTAAAAACCCATTAGTTGCTATCCCTATTCTAATGGTTGCATCGTCTGTTTCTGCGGTCTTAACTTATATGTTTGGTGTACAAGTTCCTGCGCCACATGGTGGATTTCTCGTCTTGCCGGTTGTTACAGGTGCTTTCCAATGGGTATTGGCGATTCTAGTCGGTTCGCTTATAGGTGCAGTACTTTATGGAATCTATCGTAAAAATGCTTATCAAAAAAAATAATGACCTGCGAATGTTAGTGATGATGAACAAATAGTTTGTGAAAAAGATCACTTATTAAAATGAATGGATCATCAAACGATTGCCGATGATAACGAAAAGGACAAAGTGAAAGGTTGTGAAAGAATGTCGATGAATGAATTTCTTCAAGAAGATTATGTAGTAGTCGAGGGAAACTTAACTACCCAGAAAGAGGCATTTCTTCAAATTGCAAAAATTGCTTTTGAGAATGGAGTAACAACTTCAGCTGAAGAGACAACAGTCGGCCTTTTTGAGCGAGAAGAACAAAGTACGACAGGGTTCCTGGATGGATTTGCAATACCCCATACGCAACTAGAAGTGATTCAAAAACCTGCAGTGATCATTATTTCTAATCAAAACGGAATTGAATGGAATGCGTTGGATGGTAAACCAGTAACATTTATGATTGGCTTATTAATTCCAAAAAATGAAGAAGGAACGACACACTTGGAGCTGTTATCTTCTATTTCAAGAATGCTGATCGAGGAAGAAGTAAGAGAAAAACTTCTAGATGCTAAGACGAAAGAAGATATTATTTCCATCATAACAAAAGCCCTTAGTTAAACCAAAAAAGAAATGCGATAAAATCTTTCAAAAACGAGGCGATAATCATGGTAGTAAATACAAAAGAAATGCTTCTTCGTGCCCAAAAAGAAGGCTATGCCGTTCCTGCTTTTAATATTCATAATCTCGAAACGATCCAAGTGATTGTAGAAACAGCAGCAGAATTAGGATCACCAGTCATTTTAGCGGGAACGCCAGGGACATTTAGTTATGCTGGCAGAGACTACATTCAAGCAATTGTAGAAGTGGCCGCAAAAAAATATCAAGTACCGATTGCACTTCATTTGGATCATCATGAAACGCTGGAAGATATTAAAGCTTCGGTTGAGTTAGGAACAAAATCAGTAATGATTGATGCCTCTCATCATCCTTTTGAGGAAAATGTGAAAATCGTGAAGGAAGTAGTAGATTACGCTCATGCGAACGGCGCTACAGTGGAAGCGGAATTGGGAAGATTAGGCGGACAAGAGGATGATCTTGTTGTAGACGAAGCTGATTCCTTTTTTACAGATCCTAAAGCTGCTAAAGAATTTGCTGACAAAACAGGGATTGACTCATTGGCTGTCGCTATCGGAACAGCACATGGATTATACGCTGCAGAGCCAAAAATTGATTTTGAACGCTTAGAACAGATTCGTGAAGTTGTCGATATACCTCTTGTATTACATGGCGCATCAGGCATTCCAGAAGCAGATGTTCGTCGTTGTATTGAACTGGGATGTACGAAAGTGAATATTGCAACAGAATTAAAAATTCCTTTCTCCAGTCATTTACGTGAATACTTAGTGCAACATCCAGAAGCCAATGATCCACGTAAATATATGGAACCAGCAAAAGCAGCCATGAAAGCTGTCGTAGCAGAGAAAATCAAAATGTGTATGAGCAACAACCGTTATTAAATCTATTTTAAAATAGTTGTTTCAATCAGGTGGGAATCCCATCTGATTTTTTTTAGGAAAAACCCTGCATCTCGAATGAACGTGATGCAGGGTTCTCTTAAAAATGGGCTAGTCTGCTCCATTCTTAATAATCTTTAGCTTGTTTTTTTACTCGTCGGCGTAATATTTTTGGCGCCCACCAGTTGAGATTTCCTAGCAGCTTCATTAATGAAGGAACGAGAACCATCCGAACGATGGTTGCATCAATGAAGATGGCAAGAGCCACCGCTACGCCCATCTGTTTCACTGGAACAACACCAGTAAATGCGAAAGCTCCGGTTATAACAATCATAATAGCAGCTGCAGAGGTAATGATTTTGCTTGTCGAAGTAAGTCCTTCTAGTGTTGCACGATTGTTGTCTCCTGTTTCTTTGTATACTTCATGTATTCTTGAAATGAGAAAGACTTCATAGTCCATACTTAAACCGAACACAATACTGAAGGCGAAAACAGGAATCATTAGTGCGATATCGCTAGCGTCATTGCCAAGATGTCCACCTTGGAAAAGCCAAACGATGATGCCAAAAGTCGCTCCAAGGCTAAGAATATTCATAAAAATAGCTTTTAAAGGGATAAGGACAGAGTGAAAAGCAAAAAATAATACGATATAAGTAGAAAGAAAGATAAAGCCAAGGCTGTATAATGCTTTATGAGAAATTTCATCAAAGACTTCTTGATGAAAGGTTGCTTTTCCTCCTACTAATAGTTGCAAATCTGTTTCTTTATCTTTCCAATTTCGCACCCAATCCTTTGCTGTTTTAGACGAGGCATCTGCTGCAATCGTAACGGTTAACAATGTTTCCTCTTTATGAATTGTTTTGTCAACTAATCCTTGCAACGCTTTCCTCTGTTCTTCATTTTCATATATCGTGTGAAATGCTTCAGCATTCAAACCACTTATCGATAGGACAGAATCTACTTTCGTTACGAGCTTTTCCTTTTTCAATGTTTCGGTCAAGCTTTCAAGTTTTTTTAATGAGGCCAAATCAAGCATGTTTTCGTTCGCTTTCACAATCATTGGGATCGCTGTTTCATTTTCTTCTAAAAAGTTTTTTTCAAATGTTTCGTACACCGTTCTTGATTCATAGGATGCAGGAAGGGCATCGGCTTCTGGAATCGTTAATTTTATGTCAGCAATCGGCAGCAGTCCAATGATTAAAACAACAGTTGCAGTGACAGCCATGATCACTGGATGTTTCATAACGAAGGCTGCAAAAGCATGCCATTTGTTTGCTTTCTTTTTCGTTTCTTTTAATATGATCCATTTATTAATATGAGGTCCTAACAGCGATAACAGCGCCGGCAAAAACGTATTCGCAGCTAAAACCGAAGTTAGGACAACAGCAATGCCCCCAATGGCAATCGCTTGAAATACGCCGACTTGAATAAAAAGCATTCCCGTAAGACCAAGAAGGACGCAAAGGCCAGAGAAGACGATGGCTCTTCCTGATGTTTCAACGGTTTTCACAATAGCGTGTTCAGTAGTTTGATTTTCTAATTCCTCACGAAAGCGATTGACAAAAAGGAGAGCAAAGTCGATTCCGAGCGCCAACCCGATCATTGGAACTGTATTAAGAACAAATATGGACAGCTCTAAATGCTGACCAGTGAGATAGAGCAGCCCCATTGCCGCTGCAACGCTGACTAGGCCTGTTACGAGGGGAACGAGGGCAGCAATGATTCCTCGAAATGCGAGCAGAAGGACAATCAATGCAACTGGCAGCCCAATCATTTCCGCTCGGAATAGATCATTTTGGGATGCTTCACTCATATCTTCTTCTATTAATGGTGCGCCAGTCAGACCGACAGACATGTCTTGTTTGTTAACAAGTGCTTGTCTCATATTCGCTACTTCTTGTTTCATTTCATGAGCAGGTTTACTAAAGGACACAACAGCATAAGCATAGTTTCCTTTTCTATTTTCTTGCTTATCTAGAGGAGACGTAATTGCTTCTACTTCGTCAATTTTTGCTATTCTCTCAAGTGTTTCTTCTATATATGTTTGGAAAGCTTCATCATTCACATGCTGCTTTTTTTCAAATACCACAATGAGTGATGATTCTGGGATATCAAAATGATCTTCCATTAACGTTTTTACTTCTTTATATGAGCCTTCCATTTCGAAGCCGCTTCCACCAAGTATGGCAGGCAATTTAAAAGCAAAGAATCCAGCAATAATAACTAATAGAAACCAAAAAACTAAGATGAGTTTTCTGTGCTGATAAGAGAATAAACCAAGTTTTTTCATCATAAGCCTCATTTCCTGCAACTTTATGCGAGTCAAAATTTTTTTCTAAAGGTGGAGAGGCGAGCCTATTTCTCAACACTTGACCTATCCATCTCATTTCTATTCAGTAAATAACCGATTTTTTTGAAATCACAATCTTCTTGAATCGGTATTTTTATACAAATGCTATTCACTTCGTTTTGAGCAAAATAGATCGAAGCGAACCTTATTCTCTAGCTATATAAACGTGTAAATTATATGTACATTAACATATATAGCACACTTCATTGAAATTGAAAATAGACGTCACTTGACTTTCACATAATAAATCTCTGCATATTGTCTAACTTTCCTGTAAACAAATAAATGATTATATAAGAACAATGAAATGGACGAGTAAAATGCTTCACCTCATTTCCAAAGAGAGAATCGTTTGCTGAGAGATTCTGATGAGAAGGTATTTGAACCTTGCAGCTAGGTTTTGTGAAGGCGATGTGGTGTGGCAGCTTAGGTTGTGAGGTATATTTGAAAGAAGAAGCGGGTGTCACATTTCGATGCATTGCTTTTTAACAAGAAGCCGTATCAAATACTTGTGTTGTTTGTGGGGAGAAAGCAAAACATTTGGTGTTTTGGGCAAAAGCGTATTAGTAGTATCTAGTAGAAGCCAGCTGACGGGCTCTTTTTATCCTACTTCTAAGTGGCAAGGTTAGAAGAATCAGCAGCGCTGGTGAGATAACTGAAAGTCAGGATAACGATAGCTTCTTGAATCACCAGCGCACGAAGAAAAAGTGATTTCCTTTTCCGATCACTTTAACCCGTATCTGTTTTAGAGGTGAGAGGTGGGAGTGAGCTTTTCTCTCACCTCTAAATTCGTTCCCGATTGGTTCAGGTCTAGAAGTGAAGGAAGGCGTCTTGAATCAGCATCACAGGAGAATGAGCAACTCCGACAAATGGAAATTTCACTTTACTCTACTCTGTCTATCTTCCTAATGTCTAAAATATGTCCCTGTTTTCCAAAGGATGTACTGCATAATAAGTCAATAATCTTATTTGCAGTTGCTTGAGCTTGTGAGAGTTGTCCTTCCTTTTTATATTGGATAAACTTATTAAGGTCTGTAAAATCCTCTTGATCAGTGGATCTAATCTCTTTTTGCATATCTGTATCGATAATGCCTGGTGCTAACGAGACGATGCGAGCGCCGAACGCTTCCTTCTGCTGTTCTTTTGCCACACACCTCGTAAAATGATCTAAACCTGCTTTTGCAGCACAGTAGCTGCTCCAGCCTTCATAAGGATTTCTGCCGGCGCCGGATGAGATATTAAGAATTCGCTTCTCTATTTTTAAATGATAGGCTAATTTAATAAAATTTGCTGTCAAAATCATTGGAGCTATTAAATTAACGTGAATATTTCGTTCTATTTCCTCGCTAGTATTTTTATGAGCTGGTGCGATTGGCTGTACAACGCCTGCGTTATTAATCAGGTAGAGAGCATCGATTTTCATAGACGACAAAGCATGAAAAATTCTTTTCATTAAAGCGTCCAAACTGTGCAGTTCATGGAGGTCACATTCGTAATAATCAAGGGCAGTTTGATTATTTGCGGCTTCTTTGATCAGGTGATCGTTCTTTTTTCGCGAAATACAGACAAGATGATGGTCTGAAGAAAAGAGTCTCTTTACCATTGCTTCTCCTAATCCACGAGAAGTACCTGTTATCATAAAAACTTTCATATCCTATTCCTCCTATCATGACTTGAACGTTTTTGCCGAGGATGGCAAAGGCTATCAAAATGCATTCCCAGCTAAAAGTATCTGTTTGTTGATAGCTATTTTATCACAAAGCAACGATTGTCTGTCGGCATTACTCAGATTGTTTTATACTATGACCGTTTTAGGAATACAATTCGATAACGTGTCAAATAAGTAATTTGGAACTAATTTGGGAGCTAAAGTACTTATCTAGTAAAAAATATGATAGAATGATGAAACGTTTATGCCTTTATAACGTATATTAGCTTAGACTGTAAGCTGATGGGAAACAAGGAGGAGAAAATATGAAAAGAACTGGGGAAATTGTATTAGGTGTCATTGGCATCGTTATGAATGCCCTTGGCGCCTTATTTGGGCTCCTTATAGTTGCCATTTTTAATATGCAAGAATTTCAAGACGAACTTAGAGGTCAGCTAGTTAATGATCCAACAATGGATAACGAATTAATTGATTCAACATTAACCCTTTTTACAGGTAGTAGTTGGGCGATTTTAATCGCTGCAATAATAGGTTTCGTTCTTGGACTAATTGGTGTCATTGCTATAAAAGGAAATAAAAAACCAAAGCTAGCAGGGATTATGTTTATTATCGGAGCTGTAATACCGACACTTCTTACGTTTGGTTTAGGCTTTTTGCCGGGAATTCTCTATCTTATTGCAGGCATTATGTGCTTTGCTCGCAAAGCGCCTCCTAGCGAAATGCCACCTAGTGAAATCATTGAATAAAATATCCATCATGTTGAAATCGGGAGCTGCGGAAGAGGGATTCAAGCATTTGACTTGGATTCCTTTTTTAATTGTGTGCCAAAACATGTACATATTCTATAGGGTTCAAGTCCGGAACTGTGAAAGCTGTAGTAGCAGTTAGCTTAAGACAAGAGGGGCTAGGGTTACCTAGAATCTGAGGGAAGTCGGCGGTAATTCTCCACCTCAAGGAACACGAACTTCATATAAGGAAAGATGCTTTAGATGAGGTTGCGGATACAAGTCAAAGTCCTTACTGCCAAAGGGGGCATAGAGTAGATGAAGCAAGGACATGGGCACTAACTTCCAGAAGGCAATCGATAGAGATGGAGGAAAGAATCAAAAAGTTAAAGTATGGCATGGTACTATCAGTTAGCAGAAGCACTCACTCTATTAAAATACTAGATAAGCGGATAAGAAAAAGCCTATGAATGATACGATGGAAGGAATGGAAGAAAATCATAACGAAGTATAGAAATTTAATAAAATACGGAATCCATAAAGGCCAAGCGTGGGAATGGGCAAATACGAGAAAGGCATATTGGCAAATAGCCAAGAGTCCGATCCTATTTAAAGCCCTTGGTGATCAATACTGGACAAACCAAGGGTTAAGGCGTCTCCTTCATCGATAACAATCCATGCGTTTTACTTAGATAAAATCGACTTATAATGGGAGTTAATCACTCCCTCCTACTCGATTAACTGCAAATGAGATAACTAATAAATATATAAAAGTTAAATCCATGAAAAAGAAATATCTCGTTTATTAAAGAGGGTGCTACTGCTATAAAGATTGTTTGAGATTTACAAGAGGTTAAAAAAATACTCAACGTTTAGAGAAGATTATGTTAAAAAGGGTAAATCTGATGAAGTCGTCAAGAAGTTAGCTCCTTATAGGAATTTACAGAAGCAAAAACTTCAAAAAGCTTTATGATTTTAAAAAGGAACATCCTCGAAAGTATCGCAAACTCTCGAGGTTATTCCATAATAACTAGCTGTAGCTATTTAGTTGTTTATATAAAAGTTAACTATGGTCTCATCAATTTGATGATATCATGAAAAGAAAAGTTGTTAACAATACTCTTGATGTGGAACTATATAAAAAAATAAAGGTACTGGCTGTTGAACTTGATGAGAATGCCAATGAGTTGATTGAGGAAAGCATAGAATTAGTTTTAAAGAAATATGGAAAAGCGTTGTGATAAACATTCATGACGCTTTTTATCATTTAATAAGCTAATGCTTCATTGTTTTTTTATTATCTTAAAAAGAAAAGATAGAATTTTTCTTATCCCCAACAAAATGAGATAGTAAAATAAAAAGTTAAATAATAAACTCCAAACATTGAATGTAATGTTTCCAGCCACTCTTAACTCAAACCATTTGGCAGGAAAACCAAAAAGGCGATCTGTATCTAATGTCATTATTCCGATTTTTGGTATAAACGAAATAATAAATGTAATAATGACACTAGTAAGGAATAACGCTTTATTACTTGTAAACTTATTCATTGTTAACTCCTTTCTACAAAATATATAAAATATTTACATTTTTTCACCAATTTCCTAGATATAATGTTATTATAAAAGAGAAGAAAAAACAAAAAAGATAATTATTATGAAAAAGATTTTTATTTTATTAGTTTTATCGGTAACTTTCATTTTTAACTTATTCAGTCCGTTGGCTTTAGCAGCAAATGAAGAGGATGTTGAACGAGATGCAATATTAGAGCAACTTGAAGACGTTGCAAAAAGACATAACAATTTAGAGATTATTAGCATAGAAGAATTGCCTGAAGGAACACCTGTAGTTAGTTTTGATAGTGTAGAAGAGTTTGAAAAGGCACTTGCAGAAGTTGAAGAAAATAAAAAGTTCTCCGGCGCAGAAGAAGTTATTGAAATTAATGATGAATTGATTGAAAATATACCATTTGAAAATAGTTTAATGACAACTAAAAATGGTTCCGCAGAAATAAAATGGCATGAATAAACTTGGAATCCATTGAATATTAAATATGATACTAAACTCTGGATACATTTCAATTATAAGTATACTGGTTCAGGTTCTAATAAAAAGTTTGAAAGTGTTAGTCACATTACATCTGGTAACGGTGGATTTCCTATGCCTTGGACACAAACAACGAGCTCTTATAATATTATTAACAACAAAAAGGCAATAGAGATTACAATTCAAGGTTACTTCGTACTTGGATTAAAAATTGGTGATTTTGATGCAGGCTTCAAGTTCACAGACTCTTTCACAAAACAGTATCCTCAAAAGTAAAACGGACTTTTAATGTCCGTTTTTTTTGAAGATGATTCTAGTGTTTTAGATAAAATTAATTTCTAAAAAGTCCATCGTTCGAATAGACACGTTAATCCATCCGTATTGAGTCACAATCTCAAGGATGGATTATTTTTTATCTTTGACAAGGATTATAAATGTATGTTTTAAAATCATACATTTATTTCGTTGAATAGAGGGGAAATGAGATAATGGATACTAACAAAGAATCAAATGAAAAATGTTCAGCCGAAATTTTGGATAAATTTATAAATAAGCAATACTTTTTTTCATGGACAAAAGTTTCCAATGTTTCATGCAGAATATTGTCCTGTTCAAGTACAGGACCTCTTTCACCTACTGTTTCAGAATGTAAAGATGCTGGTACATCCCCTTGCCACTTTGAAAGGTTACGTCCTTTAAATTGCTCATCTTCCTTAACATTCCGAATATATGGGTTCTGATGAGATCTTTCATTATGTCTCATTTTTGATTATTCTCCCTCTTTCTTTGAATTCATCTTATTTCAGATCGTTTTGTACATAAGGTTTGGGGAGTCATTTCACTTTTGATTCTAGTAAATATCATAGATTTTTAGTCTTTAAATTTTTGTTATTGCATGTTTTGTTTTGATTTGGAAAGTTCTTGGATATATTTTTTTAAGTGGAATTGACTTATTTGGGGAGGATCTGATCAAATTGAAACCCTTCATTGTTTTCCTTTATAATTACTACCTATGTACAAAAAGAAAGGCACCTTTTCTCTCATTAAAATAAATGTATGTGAGCTTAAATGTTATTATGATTCTATTGTGAATGGCAGTGATAAAATCCTCCATAATGCTTGAAAAATCTACACAATTGCTTAAGAAACAATATGCATAGCCAAATCAATGGATGCTTGGCAAGCTCGTTGTATATTTAGAACGATAGAATCTTGTTTAGTATAATCCTGTAGGTTAGAAGGGTCATTAGCATAAACTTCTTTTATTCGTATTAAACAACGCTCGATAACATTTATTTTATTTAAAATCACATCATTTTTCATAAATAGACCTGCTTTCATCAATTTTTTTTAGTACTACATCGCGTTCTTCATTCAAATTTGCATACATGCTGAGAGCAGTCATTTGATGATTTTTAAGAAAAGTGTCATCCTTTGAATAAATTACTTTTCCGATTGTATAAATTTGTGCTTGAAAAACTGTTGAGGCGAAATCTATATTGACTAAATCAACTTCTAATTTAAGAATGTCTGCTAATTCCTGTGATAACTGAAAAATATCATATGTTGTAAGTGATCGGTCATCGCTGTAAAATGCTATGTCTATGTCGCTATTCTTATGTGTTTTCCCTTTCGCATAGGAACCAAATACAATAACAAATAATGGATTCACTTTTTTTATTAGGAAATCTTTAATTTGTTGAAACATCTCGGTTTCCATTGGACACTCCTCCTAAGATTATCAGTAATCAATCCTATGTATGCAGCATTCCGACAATAAATATTTTGTGTTCCAATTAACCTTCATTGATGTTTATTATCTCTATTCCGCTCAATATCATCATGATATTTTTGGACACATCGCTGTACGTTTATTTCATCCCAAACAGCTGTGATCTCATAGCATCATATATAACTTCTACGCTTTGTATGCTATTGATATTCAGATACTGCCTCACAATTAGCAAGAACTGCAGAAGTATAGTCAATCCGTGTATTCATCATACCATAATTGATTGCTTCTCTGTGTAAACGGATTCTTATATGAGATGTGAAATTTGTGCAAAAAACTCGTTAGCTTCTGTGTAAAAATATATTTTATGAATAATAATGGATACTGACAAAGAGCATCCTTTCACATTTAGTCAGGATACAGAATAAAGAAAGCTTCATAAGAGGAAAATTCTATTCTATTTTCTACTTTAAATAAAGTCACGTAAGTACTAAAAATAGAGGAAATCAGCATTCTGTCTTATGATTGAGAGAGAAAGGAGGTGAAGAAATGTTCAAGCTTGAAAACGTTCATTACAGATCGATTTTACAGATTCATCATATGGTATTTGAGTCTGATCGAGTAACGTGTATTGTTGGAGAAAGTGGGGCAGGTAAATCAACCTTGCTAAAACTTTTAAATAAAATGGCGATACCAGATAGCGGCGATATTTACTTTAAGGGAGAGCTTCTTTGCAATAGAGATCCAATCAAACATAGAAGAGAAGTGGTAATGCTGCCGCAAACGCCTCTTATATTTCCAGGAACAATCGCAGAGAATCTACAACTGGGAAGATTATTCTCGGAAAAAGAAGCGGCAGCGCAAGACGAATTGAAGCGAGTGCTTGATATTGTGTGCTTATCGAAAAGTGTAGATGAGGATGCTGAAGACTTGTCAGGTGGAGAGAAACAACGGCTTGCACTTGCAAGGGTGTTATTAATGAACCCTGCTGTTTACCTTTTGGATGAACCATCATCAGCACTGGACGAACAAACGGAAAAAACAGTTATCAAACAATTTATCAATGAAGTACGAAGACAAGGGGGCACGATCATTATGGTAACGCACTCTAACAATCTAGCAAACCAATATGGCGAACATGTGATTACCATTAAGAAAAAGAAGGTGTAATAATTTGGAAAGTGGCGTAATAGAGATAGGAATATGGCGGCTGCTTGCAGCCTATTTGTTTGTATTATTATTAATTGTTATTGTGAAATGGAGAGGGATATCGCGAGAAAAACAGATTGTACTTGCAACGTTGAGAATGACCATTCAATTGGTGCTTGCAGGTTATATTCTCACATTTGTCTTTCAAAATCCAAATCCATTTTTAATTGTTCTCATTGTTTTAGTAATGGAGGCTTTTGCCGTTTATAACGTATTTAAACAAATCAAAGAACCTATTTCAAATAAGCTGAAGTATGTAATTGCGATTTCTTTATGTGTTGGAACGCTTGCAAGTCTTCTTTATTTTAACTATATGGTTATTCATTTTAAGCCATGGTACGAGCCGCGCTATTTTATTCCCATCGCTGGTATGATTATTGGAAATTCGATGACAGCGATAACGTTAGGAGTAAAGACTTTATTAGAAGGTCTATCGAGTAATAAGGAAAAGGTAGAAGGAGCGCTAATGCTTGGTGCTTCTCCAAAAGCAGCAGTCAAACGGTATGTGGATAACGCTTTTGATGCAGCTATTTTACCGACGATTAATAATATGATTGGGATGGGTATCGTTTTTTTACCTGGAATGATGACAGGGCAAATGCTCGCTGGCATTAGTCCTATTCTTGCAATTAAATACCAAATAGCAGTCTTGTTAGGCATTCTAGGTGGAGTATCATTGACAGCGGTTTTGTTTATCCATTACGGTTATCGAAGCTTTTTCAATAAACATGCGCAATTAATAATGAAATGAGTGAAAGGTATTAATCGATTCCTTTTCGTTGTTCCTCTCTTGCAATTTAATTTAAAACGATTATCATTATCATTGTATAAATGAGATGAAATGAGGGAGAGAGAAACCTTGAAAAAAACAGTAAAGGAATATATTCAATCAATTTATCCACAGGATGAAATGTTGGATAAAGTAAAAGCTGGCATTATTAAAAAAGGGATGCCGAACATTTCAATTAGTCCGGGCTTTGGCAGACTGCTCTCAATGCTTGTAAAGCTTTCTGGAGCAAAGCAGGTACTGGAAATTGGCGCACTTGGTGGTTATAGCGGCATTTGTCTGGCTCGTGAATTGGGGAAAGATGGAAATATTATATCTTTAGAATTAAAACAGGAATATGCCGATGTTGCGAAAAAGCATCTTGCTGAAGCAGGTTTAGGGGATTTGGTAGAATATCGAATTGGGGATGCCAAAGATAGTCTTGTGCAGCTGGAGAAGGAAGAAAGAAAATTTGATTTTTTCTTTATAGATGCTGATAAAGAAAATTATCCACTTTATTTGGAATGGGCGCTTAAACTTGGCAACCCTGGCGCCATTATTGCAGCGGACAATACGTTAATGCGCGGCAGAACGTATGATGAAAGCATCGATAGTCCTGCTGTACAAGCAGTGCGCAGATTTAATGAGCAGCTTGCGCAGGACGACCGGTTGCAAAGTACTTTATTGCCGGCATTTGATGGCATTTCATTGGCAATGATCAAGTAAGTTATGAGAAATGAAGAAAGCAAAAACATAAATACGCTGCTTTTGCTTTCCTTTCTATCAATATGAACCATACTTGGAAGTTTAAATAAAGCTAGTTGCTATAAAACAGAGCAAAATAGAAATCGTTATGTTTATGATGATGATAAATGGGCATGAAGCAACATCAGGGTCTATTTTTAAGCGATGAATGATAAAAGGAATTATGCTGCCGGTTACGGAACAAATGGAAATATTAACGAGCATGGAAATGCCTAAAACTGCTGCCTTTGTCACATTATTCATAAAATAATATCCTAAGGCTGCTGCAAACATTCCACAAGCAATCCCTACCAAAAAAGCTGTCACTGTTTCTCGTTTGTATATTGCAATGAATGTTTTTCTATTCAATTCATTTTGAGACAATCTCCGCAATACAACAGATTGTGACTGAACCCCCGTATTTATCGCTATTATCGCCATTAATGGTATGAAAATAGCAAGATCAAATGTTTCCGGAACGGAAGCTGCGATCCATTTTGCTGTGAAGCCACTTAAAAAAAGCAGGAGAATAAACCACGGCAAGCGCAATTTAGCTGCTTTAAGAGCATTGGCCTCCGAATCAAGTATTCCATCCGAACCTGCAAGCTCTCTTCGATCTTGAGTGGCTTCTTGCTGCATAACATCTAAAACATCATCTACGGTAATGATGCCAATCATTTCATCATCATGATTTACGACTGGTACTGCCAGCAGATCATACTCTTCAATAATGGCGACTGCTTTTTCCTGTTCCATATCTGTGGTTGCCGTAATCAGATGTTCCTTCATTATGTGTAAAAGGGCATCTTGAGGATGGCTTACAATTAATTCACGTAATGATACAACGCCAATTAAGTGTTTTTTCTCATTTACGATATAAATATAATAAATGGTTTCTGCTAGTTTACTTTCGTGACGAAGCCGCAATAAGACCTGCTCCGCTGTTTCTGATGCTTTTGCTGTCACATATTCTGTCGTCATTAGCGAGCCAATCGTTTCTTTTTCATACATCATAAATGTTTTTATTTTTTGTGCTGTTTTTTCATCCATTAAACTCAAATAGCGAGCAGTCAAATCTTTGCGACTTTCTTTGAAAAAATCAACGGCATCATCAGTGCGTAATTCTCTCATCATTGCAAGCGCATATTGCTCTTCTAACTCTTCCATTATTTTGTTCTGTTCTTGAAGCGCTAAATGTGAAAAAATAACAGCTAGCTCTTTAGGATCGATGAAATGATAGAAGCATTGACGTTTTTCTTTATCTAATAATCGAAAAAAATCTGCTTGATTTGTTGGATGAAGCTGAAAAAAGTCCACTCTAAAATGCGCTTTCTGCTTCTTTTTTAAATACATCAATAAATAATACGTATATTCCTCCCAGTTTTTAATGGTAAGCATTTTGCGACCTCCTCATTCTTCACAATCACGCCTGTTTTTTATTACTGACAATGTCTTCGTTACAATTGCTCGACATTTACTTGCAGTACATGATCAATTTTTTTAATGAGATAGTATATTTCTGTCGTATATTGCTTCTCAGGAGCTGATAAAAGCAGATCAATTTGTTGCGTGTTGTTTGCCAAGTCGCTTAGTTTCATTCGTTTAATTTTCAATACACCTTGTTTGTTTGAAGTTTTTATATCTTTTCTTTCGATAGATTTTAACAGGTCTGTCATTTTACAATTTGGTTCCACAATAATCGTAACGGACACATCTCGTTGCCGTAATTTTTGAGGACCAATTTTAATAATAAAATGCGGCAAGACGTTAACAGCCAGAATGAATAAAATAACGGCATAGAATGCCTCCATGTAGAGTCCAACGCCTACAGCAATGCCAAGTCCAGAAGCAGACCAAATTAAGGCAGCACTAGTTAAGCCAGAAATCACATCATTGCTTTTTCTTAAAATGACGCCAGCGCCAAGAAACCCCACCCCAGATACAATTTGCGCAGTTAGGCGCATTGGGTCCATATTTCGAAAGGTGGGAGTTGCAAATCTGTGAAAAGATTCCATTGATACAATCGTTACTAAACAACTGGCTACGGAAATGATCATACACGTTTTTAAACCAAGTGGTTTATGCTTGAGTTGACGGTCAATGCCGATTAGCAACCCAATAAACAGGGAGAGAGTAAGCTTAAATAATAATTCCAAGTTTAGCATGATAACAACCCCTCATTTCATAGAGGCTACATGTAGGGAAGGAAAGAGAAGTATCGAACGGAGTGATGTAAATATTAGTAAATAACGTATTAAATATTCCTTATGTCTTGCTCTGTTTTACTGAATTTCCCATCATGAGCCTTTTTAAATTTTTAAACAGTTGCACAGGACTACTATCCATGACCTTCACCTTCCTTTTTTGCTAATCTAAATAACAACAAGAAAACCGCCTCAACGAGTGAAGGCGGATTTTTTATCCAACGAAAAATAAAAGTACGATTGATATGCCATACTATCATTCTTCCTTCATTCGTTGAGTTTTAGCACTGTATGGCATAGGAGTCTTCTTCCAGCTGCATTAAAAATCACCTTAAGTCGATGATTTCTGTTGACCCATTGGCGTCTCTCGACATTTTTGGGCAGCAGCATTTCTCCATACAGGAGCCTCACCTAACGAAGCATTATTTGTAATATTGATTATCTTATTAAAGATCGACAGGATTGTCAACTTTGTTTTTAGCCCACTTCCAACTGCATGCTAAGGACTTTTTCAAGAGTGATAGGATCAAAAAACGCTCCGTGGGGAGGGATAACAGAAAGTCAAATGTTCCTTTGATTGGACTTACAGGACAGAAGTCACTCACAGCGACTTTTATTAAATTTTATTTAGTTTAGGGTTTCACTATATCTCATTGTTTCCTCACATTTTTGTCTTGTATACATAAGATAAAGTGAAAAGAGGAGGAACGCTAATGTATGTATATGATCAAGCCCGCCAACAGGATCTTCTGCTAATAGACGAGATTGCAAGGGCGATAAATGGAGAATATAGTGCAATTGCTTGTTATAAATACTTGGCGAAGATCGCCCCATCGAAGAAAGACCGGCGTATAATAAAGGAGATCCGCAACGATGAAATGAAGCATTTTGAAACATTTTCTAGAATTTATACGTGGCTGACAAACAAGCAGCCATCTCCAAAAATAATCGAGGAATGTCCCAAAAAATATCTCGATGGTCTTCAATTTGCCATTGAAGATGAACAAAAAACAGTAGATTTTTATTTAGATATTGCAGATAAAGCACAAAATCTATATATAAAAGAGCAATTTCGCCGAGCGGCAGCTGATGAGCAAAACCATGCAGTTTGGTTTTTGTATTTATATGTTCAAAGAAAAATGTCTATGTAGTCACCATATGTGTAAGGGGAACTAAAGTATTGCCTTCATTCTATAAAGTTAACGTAGCTTCACAATGAAAAAAGGACAACTTCACCGCCTCGTGAAGTTTGTCCATTAGAAATGCTTTCTATCACAACAGATCACATACAAATGTACATAGACGACCTGTTTTTATTTTGCAGTCAATAGCGATGCAGCATCTTTATCAGCAATGACGGTAATAAAAGGATGCAGCATTAACAAACTAGAAGGAACATGTTCATCAACAGGTCCTTCAATAACCTGTTTTAAAATCTCTGCTTTATGCGTACCGGATACGATCATCAAAATATTTTTCGCACGCATAACACTTTTCGGCCCCATTGTAACGTAAAAATCGGGAACTTTATCTACTTGATAACCAACCTCATCTAGGATAATATCATACATGTCAGGTCTAACAGAAATCGGAACGGCACTAGTTAAATCTCCGAATTTAGTAGTTCCCGGCAAGTTGCCGCAAAAATGGCCATCTTTTCCTAGACCTAGCATAATGAGATCTAATCCCCCCATCTTCTCTATATACTCATCGTGTTCTTTATAATTTTTTTCATCCAATACATGAATTTGTTTTGCTGGAATATTTGCTGGGTGAAAAAACATTCGATTAAGATTGCTCATCGTAACACCATAACTATCCGTTCCTTTATACGGGACTTCATCAAAGTTAAAATAATTAATGTTAGCGAATTGCCCATGATCCTTTACATAAGGAACTAAGATTTCATATAATCTTTCTGGTGTTGTTCCTGCTGTAATGGCAAGATTGGTAGGATATTCTTTCATCATATAACTCATTAATAATTGTACTGCTAATTCGCTCATTTCTTGGTAATCTTTTGTAATGATTAGTTTCATCATTGAACACTCACTTTCTATTTTATTATTTTTAATATTTGTTCCCCCGTAGCAATGGTGCCAGTATCTATGATTACTTCGACATCTTGGTATTCATTTGTATTTGTAATTAGAATAGGAGTTATTGTTGCATAGCCAAATTGCTCAATTCTATTAAACTCAACAGTTGCTAACAAATCCGCTTTTTTAACTGTATCACCTTCATTAACATGAACATCAAAGAAATTCCCTTCTAAGTTCACCGTATTTATCCCAATGTGTATAAGAATTTCTACGCCATCTTCTGACTCTATACCAATCGCATGCTTTGTAGAAAAAACTGCTTTTATTTTGCCATTTACAGGTGAATATATTTGCTTATCTATTGGTTTAATAGCGACTCCATTCCCCATCACTCCTGAGGAAAATGTCGCATCAGGCACGTCTTTTAAAGACACTATTTCACCATTCATTGGTGCAGCAATAACAGTTTTTTCTCTTTCAACAGCAGGTTTGATAATTACTGAATCATCTTGACCATCTGTACTTGGTTCTGATGATTCTTCTTTAAATCCAATCATATAAGTTAAAACAGCCGAAGTAATAAACGCTCCAATTGTTCCAATTACCATATATTTAAATGCTGGTCCAAAATAAACGGGCATTGTTAAAACGGAAGTCATCGCAAAGGCATAGCATTTACCCCCGAAGTGTGCTACAAATGCGCCCCAAAAACCACCGCTAATGATCGCAGCAATTAATGGCCGTTTATACCTTACTAAACACCCGTATAATGCAGGTTCTGTTACCCCTAATAAACCAGAAATAGTTGCCGATAATGCTACAGGTTTCATTTTTTTATTCTTTACTTTTAAAAATACCCCAAATGCGGCTCCTGTTTGAGACATTGTACTCATAAAATGAACAGGATCGATCACATCATAGTTATATTTTTTAAAGTTTTCTATCATGATTGGAAAGAAACTAAAATGCATTCCGGTCATTACGATGATAGGTCTTAATGCACCTAAAACCAAACCTGCGAGCAGAGGCGAAAATGTAAATGCCCAGATGGCAAATGCAGCTAATCCACTTCCTAAATGAGAGCCTATCGGCCCTAATACAATTAATTGAATTGGAACCATGATAAGTAATGTTAATGTTGGAACCAAAATAATCTTCAGTAGATTGGGAATTATTTTCTCAATCCACTTATGAACATAACTTAGAATCCATACACCTAATAGAATCGGGACGACTGAAGAACTGTAATTAACGATCGGTACACCAATTCCAAAGAAATTTAATGGATCTGTCATACCTTCTTTTGCTGCCTCTAAAATCGTTGGATATAACATTGCAGCAGCAAGTGCCATTGCTAGAAATTCATTCGTATTAAATTTTTTCGCCGCACTGGCAGCAAGTAGGAAAGGCAAGAAATAGAAAATACAGTCAGCTATTAAGGAAAAAATAATATATACATCACTTCCTTCGCTAATAGCGCCCATCATGACAAATAAAGGCAAGAAGCCTTTTATCATACCTCCACCAATGATAACAGCGATAACAGGAGCAAATACCCCCGAGATAACATCAAAAATATGACTAATTGGATTTTGTTTCTTTTTACTGTGATTTTCGGTTGATTTGGCATCATTACCGATCATTTTTGTAACTTCTTTAAATACTTTTCCAACATTTTCTCCAATAATCACTTGGTAATGGCCATTTTGAAATCGAGCGCCCAATACTCCTTCCAATTGTATTAATTTTGATAACTCTACTTTTTTGTCATCTACAACATTAAATCTTAGCCTTGTCACACAATGCCATCTTTTCGTTATGTTCTGTTTACCACCCATTAATGCAATGACTTTTTCTGCTAATTGTTTTGCTTCTTTTTCATTCATTGAAGCCACCTCCTGATAGCGTTTTTTTATAAAATAAAAACCGAATTAGCATTACAGTACAAATACTGCAATAACTAATCCGGTTAATGCCTGAACTTAATCAGTTACACACCATAAATGATTAATTAATTAATTTGTGAATATGAATGGTTAAATAGAATTGTTCTTCTTTAGATATTTTCCAACCTTCTTGTTTTTCCAAGTACTCCACGATTCGCTGTGCGCATTTATATGCATCCGTATATTTTTCTTTCACCATCTCAAAGAGATTATCATCCATTGGAGATGCTTTTTTGCCGCTTATTTGTCTTAAAATAAAATATTTTAAATGTGTGGAAAATCTTGTGAAATGATAGGAAGATTCATCTAACTCTATATGGTAATGATATTTAATCATCGTAAATACACTGCGTGAAATTTCAACAACCTTATATACATCTGCCATTTCATTCGTATCATAACTTGAATTCACAATATGCAGTGCGATGGAAGCTGCTTCATCGTGAGGGAATTCAATGCCAGTTTCTTCTGCTATACGTGCGATGATTTCTAAACCAACTTTATATTCAGTTGGATATAAAGATTTTATCTCGCCAATTAAAGGATTTCTTAAAAAAATATGTTGCTTGCTGCGTTCAATAGCATAATTAATATGGTCAGTCAAAGTTAATAACAGTCTGTCATCAACATGAAAATCAGGTAATTTTTCCTCAGCTATCTTCAAGACTTTTTTCGTTAATAAAATAATATCTGTGGAAAGAGATCGTACAACATTCACTAAATCAGAAACATCTTTACTCGATTCCGCAGTAAATAATTGCAAAATTTTATGAGGGTCTATCGTATCTCCTTTTTTTTTATTGAAGCCAATGCCGAGTCCGATAGCTAATTGCTCAACTCCAACAGAAGTTTTAACTAACACAATATTATTATTATAAGATTTAACAACTTGCACTTGAATTCCCTCCCTCCTACATAAAAAAAACTAAACTTGCCACAAAGAAACTATTGTGGTTCGTTTAGTTTATGCCTGATCGAATCAGTTACACACTTATTTTATATTTTTAATTTATCACTTTTTTTTTTCGCTTGCAAGCGTTTTTTTTATTAATTTTTTTTCCGAGTTAGGATTTTTTTAGCATATTCTCTTAATGTCTATTTTATAGTTGAATATAGGAAAAACACGGTCATTCTAACTAATTATAAACGTAGACTACACGTTAGATGAACGGGCGTACGCTGACCGATGATAAATATGTTTGTGTGATTCTATTAAAGAAAAAAGAATCATGTTAAACTTTAAACAAAGTTAATATTTTTCTTTAGTTAAAATTCTGTCCAAGCATCAAAAACGAAAACATATAGGTGTGATGAAAAATGAAGCAAATACTAGTAGTAGATGATGATAAAGATATTGTTAAATTAATTTCGATTTATTTAAAAAATGAAGGTTTTGATGTGGTTGTGGCTAATAACGGAGAAGATGCTTTAAATATGATTCAACAATCAGATGTAGACCTTGTGATTTTGGATATTATGATGCCTGGAATCGATGGAATAGAAGTTTGCCGCAGGATAAGGGAAAAGCATGTGATTCCGATTATTATGCTAAGTGCTAAAACAGAAGATATGGATAAAATTTATGGATTAATGACAGGCGCCGATGACTACATGATTAAACCATTTAACCCTTTAGAGCTGATAGCAAGAATAAAGTCATTGATACGCCGTTCTTATCAGTATAAATCTGTTGTCAAAAATAAAAACCTGTTAACAATAGGCGACATAGAAATAGATAAAACATCTCATACTGTACTAACAAAGGGTGCGCCTATTTCATTGACAGCAAAAGAATTTGATATTTTGTATTTACTTGCCAGCCACTTAGGAAGGGTGTTTAGTACGGAAGAAATATTTGAACTCATTTGGAAGGAAGCATATGTATATTCGAACAATACCGTTATGGTTCATATTAGCAATTTACGAGAAAAACTTGAAAAAGCACTCGGTTATAAGCTGATCAAAACCGTTTGGGGTGTTGGCTATAAAATTGAAGCTTAATCGATTTTATTTTTAGTGTATGATTCTCCTGACTCGTATTCTTAAGATGATGTAATATGCATGGAGGAATAAATTGTTTCTGTTAATGAGATTCCTTCATATAATACATGAATGTATACAGCACATGCATCTTTGCGCTTACATATTTATCGAAATTTGATCACATCTCCAACGTTTTTCCCATTTCTCTGGTGATATAATGAGAATTGTAATAGATATTCATACTTGAAAAAGGAGAGTGTCAAAATGAAAGCAGCTCGTTGGCATGGTGCAAAAGACATCAGAGTAGAGGAGATTGCTGAACCAGTAATAAAATCAGGAATGGTAAAAATAAAAGTAGAATGGTGCGGCATTTGCGGCAGCGATCTACATGAATATTTAGCCGGTCCAATTCTTATTCCAGATAAGGAACCTCATTATATCAGTAAGGAAACAGCTCCACTTGTCATGGGTCATGAATTCTCTGGACAAGTTATTGAAATAGGAGATGGCGTCACACGAGTACAGGTTGGCGATCGTGTAGCTGTTGAACCGATTTTGTCCTGTGGAGAATGTGATGCTTGCCGCTTAGGGCGCTATAATCTTTGCGATCATTTAGGTTTTCACGGTCTAGCTGGCGGCGGAGGCGGTTTCTCAGAAGTAACAATGGTGAAAGAACATATGGTCCACAAGCTGCCTGATGGCATGAGCTATGAACAAGGTGCTCTTGTAGAACCAGCAGCAGTTGCCCTTCATTCAGTTCGCCAAAGTCGTATGAAAGCAGGCGACAAAATCGCCGTATTCGGTGCTGGTCCAATCGGGTTACTGACAATTCAAGCAGCAAAAGCAGCTGGAGCAAGTGAAATATATGTGATTGAATTATCGGAAGAGCGGAAAGCATTTGCTGAAAAAGTCGGAGCGACAACAGTACTTGATCCTAGTAAGGTAGATGTCGTTAGTGAAATAAGACGCCTTACTAACGGTGGAGTCGACGTAGCGTTTGAGGTAACAGGTGTACCTGTTGTTTTACAACAAGCTATTGACAGTACAACATTCGACGGGGAGACAGTAATCGTAAGTATTTGGGAAACAGAGGCAAGTATTCAACCGAATAATCTTGTATTGAAAGAGCGCAACCTCACTGGTATTATCGCTTACAGAAACATTTATCCAGCAGTGATGAAGCTTATATCACAAGGACAAATGAATGCCGATCTTTTGATCACAAAGAAAATCAGCCTTGGCCAAATTGTAGAAGAGGGCTTTGAAGCACTAGTTAAAGAAAAGAACCAAGTGAAAATTTTAGTCAAACCTTCGTAAGACATCCAGAAAAACATCCATATGAAAGGCCGACGCAGATAAGGTACTTTTCACCTTTTCTGCGGCGCATGATGGTATCTTTTATTCGACCTTACCGTTATCGGCAAAATCCCCTGCATTGCTACACAGTTTATATCTACATATTGTTACATATCCTCAAAAAAGATCATTCATCGCGATTTTTAGATAATAGAATTTAATTCATTTTTAAGATACTTTAGTTTTTGTTTATCAATAGGATGAGCGAATGACTGATGTTTTCGTACTCCAGACCCAAAGTGAAATTCCTTTGCTTCTGTTTCTATGGCAACAGATTTAATGTTGTCTGGTGTCAATCCTGCTCCTGGCATGATGATAGCACAATTGTGTGTATGTGAGAGCTTGACTAAGTGATGCAATTCGGCCGTAGCATTAGCAGCATTATTCTTTCCGCCGGACGTTAGAATTCTCTTAATTTTATCTCCGTACTTACAAAGCGCTTTGTACGCGTCTTGTTGATTTTTTACAGCATCAAAAGCACGGTGGAACGTTATATCCATTCCATCAGCTAAGTCTAGTACAGCTTCTAATAATGGTTCATCAATATTTCCATTTTTGCAGAGGCAGCCAAATACAATGCCATTGGCTCCAAGCATTTTTGTCATTAATATATCCTCTTTTATAGTCTGAAAATCACTTTCATCATAAACAAAATCATAACTGTGTGGCCTAATCATCACTTGTACAGGAATACGTACACTAGCCAGTACTCGTACAATCGTTCCATAACTAGGGGTTAGTCCGCCTTCACTGATTGCTGAGACGAGCTCAAGACGATCGGCGCCGGATTGTTCTGCAGCGATTGCATCCTTTTCATTTTGAACGATCACTTCAACTTTCATTTATCACACCTTCTTTATTGGTAATGAAAATATATGTTAAAAAATATGACGTTATTCTCTTTTACTTTTATTTTGTCTCTTTTCTTGCGTTTTGGCAACTATGAAAGGAGTATAGTTTTGTGACAAAATGTTTATATGCTGGCAAAGGAAATTCATTTTTCCAAACATCTAACGATAATTAGAAGTGAGAAAATTGGAATGATCACTTTTCAAAGGGGCTAAGTTTCACATCCTTTTCCAGATCAAAAACATTTCAAAAGAGATATAGAACCTTCTTTAGATAAAGAGATGGTCCAATCATATTTCATAGACTTTTGGTCAAATACTGTTGCCATAATAAATTTTATAGAATTGCCGTTCATATATGGTAAAATTGATAAAAAGCAATGAAAATAATGATAGAAAAGATAAAACGATCAGCTGTACCTGTAGTAACTTGATTGCTGATTAGAAGTGGAGGAAGTACATGCTAAATGAAAGATGGTTTAAAATTGGAACTGGTATTATCATGGCTTTCATTATTATTTTTCTAGGTACAAAAATCACCTTTATCTTTAAACCGATCGTTGTACTAGTTCAAACTCTTTTCGCTCCAATTTTAATTTCGGGTGTTCTTTTTTATTTACTGCGCCCAATTGTAGATTTATTATCAAAAAAAATCCCTCGCGGAATGTCAATACTGATTCTTTATTTAGGCTTTATCGGATTGATTACGATTGTTGTACTTGCTATTGGTCCAGAACTGCAAAAACAATTTAATTTGTTAATTGAAAACTTCCCGACTTTTGCGAATGAGGTGCAGCGCTGGGCAGAACAAGTTCAGGAACAAGAGTGGTTTGAACGTTTTCTAGAAAATGATTTTATGTCTCTTGAGGATATAACAGCTTATATTTCCACTTATTTAACGCAAATAACAAAAAATATTGGCTCAACTGTGACGAGTACAATTGGCTTTATTGCGAATATCGTGATTGTACTTGTTATTATTCCATTTGTTTTATTTTATATGCTGAAGGATGGAAACCGTGCGCCAGACTTTCTTTTTCGACTATTGCCAAATAAACACCATAAAGAAACGAAAGCAATCATTTCAGATATGAATGAGGCGCTTAGTTCTTATATCCAAGGCCAATTGCTTGTTAGTTTTTGTGTCGGGATTATGGCATATATTGGCTATCTATTGATTGGGCTGGATTATTCACTCGTTCTTGGCTTAATTGCGATGCTGACAAATGTGATTCCATTTGTCGGACCATGGATTGGCACGTTTCCTGCTGTTATCGTCGGTTTGCTTCATTCACCATTTAAAGCTCTCTTGGTGGTGATCATTGTTGTCGTCGTACAGCAAATTGAAAGTAATTTGATATCTCCACAAGTAATGGGAAGAAAGCTTTCTATACATCCATTAACGATCATATTTTTATTGTTGGCTGCAGGTCAATTTGCAGGGATACTTGGACTTTTGCTGGCTGTCCCAACCTATGCACTTGCAAAAGTAGTTGTCAGCCATGTTTATCGAATTATAAAATTAAACGAATAAAAAGGTTGACATATCCATCATCATTGCATATAGTGAAGTATGTTAAAAATAAATAAAGTGCTTCGTTAGGTGAGGCTCCTGTGTGGAGAAATGCTGCTGCCCAAAAATGTCGAGAGACGCCAATGGGTCAACAGAAATCATCGACTTAAGGTGATTTTTAATGTAGCTGGAAGAAGACTCCTATGCCACACAGTGCTAAAACTCAACGAATGGAGAGGTTAAGAGGATAGCTGTCTTTTTTCGGCTTATTTGCTTATGATTGCATGTAACACCTTCATTCTTTGAAGGTGTTTTTTATGTGCGACGGGCAGTCGCACCTTGTGTAGCTTTGCTACACAAATGAATTGTTAAAGGTTGGAATACGTTACCTAGGTAAAAACGATTC
>NZ_JAUSTT010000040.1 GCF_030812995.1 Bacillus chungangensis
AATATTTACACGCAAAATAGAGAAAAGTGAATTTGAGGATCCTCAAATTCACTTTTCTCATTATTTAGAAGCTAGTTATGTCCCAGCCTCTTTTTTGTATCTTTAAAGGATTTGATCCGCTACTTCTATTCGGAGCAGCGAGCGAACGTCTTCAATGTGATTTGTAATTGTTGCATAAGCAGATCCTGCAAATAATAACCCAATTGCTACATGATCAACTGTCGTAATCAGTGATCCAGAGTCGCCGCCAGCTGACATATTCGTTGTGACAATTTGATTTTTGAAACGTGCTACTTTGCTGCCATAGCTAACGTCTATTGTCGCATTAACAACATTCACCGTTCCAAATGTTTTACTTGTTGTACGCCCAGTTTTAGTTACTCTTGTTCCTACTGTAACTTCTGCTTTTTTCCTCCATCCTCGTACGTTTCCATTCCAATAGACATGTCTATCTAAATCGTCAAATTGTCCTTCAGCGATCGCTGCATCTACTAGATTATTCTGTTTTTCTAACGGCACTTGTGGTGAAAATTCAATAGGAACAAATCTAGTAAGGGAGGCAATACGATCTGCTGGATCAACGCCTCCATCCCAAGGACCAGGCTGAAGAATAGGATCTCCTATACTAGCATCATTACTATTAGCCAACACATGATTGTTGCTTAAAATGTAATATCGAGATGGAATTCCTTCTCCATGCACTGGTGGATTATTAGAACCGCCTGGTAAAATATCATATACACATGTACCAATTGTACCTGCTGTAATATCTTTATGCCCTACACTATAGCCGCCTTTTGCTGGGCGAACCCGTTTAGTAAGCGTTTGAATATCTGGATTCATTGTCACATTTGTTCCAGCGACAATATGGCCGACTTCAAATACATCGGTTTTAATCCCTTTTACTTCTTTTGGGATTATTTCAGCACTCGCTAATTGATCTTCCGGAAGTTTTTGATTCACTAAAGTTACAATAGAAGGGGTACCAGTAGCTTGTCCATTTTCATACTTAACACCAATTCCTACACCAACAACATGATTACAATTCAATAATTCATTCTCTACTTCCCTTTTCACCTTTTGAATACTTTGTTGGTCTTCGACACTTAATGAAATATTACTTGGATCTTGTCGCATAGCTTGTTAACCTCCTTCATTTTTCACATTTTTTTGAATCACCACATGACCAATTTCTAAAACATCTGTTGCGTAGCTGTCCAACCGTTCTGGAATTACTTCATGTGATCGCAAGGCTGATAGTGGGACTTTTGCTGTCACAAAAACTTGAATGACTTGTACATCATCTTTCTCTCCAATGCCAACGCCAACAACATTTGGCAAACGCATTAGTCGGTTTTCATGTT
This sequence comes from Bacillus chungangensis, assembly GCF_030812995.1. Taxonomy (GTDB): domain Bacteria; phylum Bacillota; class Bacilli; order Bacillales; family Bacillaceae_C; genus Bacillus_CF; species Bacillus_CF chungangensis. The sequence continues at coordinate 1,365 of NZ_JAUSTT010000040.1, forward strand.
TTTTTCTCACTGCATCAATACTCATGCTTATCCTCCATTTCAATATCATATTGGAAACAAACAACAGCTAAAAGGAACTGAAAGACTTTTTTGTTTAAACAATAAATATGATGGATATGAACAGGGGTAAAGCCATGGAATGATAAAGTGAAACTTCCATAAGTGGGGGTTTTCTCTCATCCCCCACTTATGGTTAGTTGAACCAATCGGACATTTACTGGCAGTTATCCCCCACCTAGACTTCTTCGATTCCTCTTAACTCTTGAGGTGGGGGTCTTACTGCCAGTTAGATGTGGGATAAAACACACAAACCAACAATACGAACAATGTTGTTTTGCTGCATCAGGAAAGGAGATAAAGACGAAAGTGCTTCGTTTTCAAAATACCATGGTGAATGGCATTTAAAGGTAGGGAGTTTTTTGAAGGTATGGCCATTTTTAGCACTATATACATAATAAACTAAATATAGAATCTTGTCAATAAATTCTGATATATTTTTATATTTAATTAAGTCAAAATGTTTATGTTGCTTTCGGAAATGTTTTTGTACACATGATAAAGAATGTAAAGGTTGTTTGGCGAAAGAAATTTGGTTAATTGAGTTTTCATGTTCTCCACCAATAAGAACATGCTGTACTGTAATTTTATTGATCATAAAGCATGAAACTTTATTAGACGATTAAGAGAAGTAGAGAAGAGTTTAAACTCAAAAAAACGAGAAGGATGAAGGAAATGAAATCATTGAACCCTCAGCAGACATGAAATGCGTTTAAAGGAAAAGCATTCCTGATAAGCTTTTAAAAGAATTAAGCTAAGGTTTAGAAAACCTTAGAGCGGCATTATGATGCGGCTGATCCTAATAAAAGATAGAAAAACCGCCCTTCTCGGACGGCTGTTACTTTTTATTCTTTGTTTGGTGTATCTAAATGAAGGGGTGGAGGTACTAACCAGCCCTTTTCTTTATTTAATCTCAGTACTTTGACCCCAAACTGAGCCTTACTCAAATGAAATTGACCAAACATAGCACCTATATCTTCGCGAATAGATTGACCCATAATCGTACTACAAGCTATTAGACTTTTTGCTACGTCCATGGACAAAGCAGCACTTATTTCTGGGTCGCCAAACCGAGCTCCGGTAGGAATATCTTCTAAATTTGCAACTGGTCGTTCCGGAGGAGTAGGAGGAAGAGCTATACCATTAGCTTTTAATAATTCTTCGATCTGTTGATTTTCAGTCTTAATACCTTGGATAGCTTCCTCAAGAAGATTCTTTAAGTCATTGTCGCCTGCATGATTGACAAAAGTTTGGTACGTGACGAGACATCCTTTATTAACAGCAAGATATGTCCAAGTACCAAATACTTCACCATAGTGCATTGGTTCATCTTGTGGGTTGCCACTTAAAATTCCCATAATCGCGCTCCTTATCTTATTAATTTTCATCATTTCTCCTTTAAAAAGAAAACGTTCAATCATTAGTGTGCGATTATTTGTTGGAAATATTCATTTGAAATTAAAAGTAATCTAAAAATAATAAACAATTTTTTTAAAATAATAATGAATCTGTTCACCTAACCATTGAAACAAGGACTGCTTAGTTTATTAAAAAGGAAAAAACCATATGTTCCCGCAGCTAAATGAAAAAATGCCACCAACAAATCCGACATACAAGATATTAAAGGATAATGCACTATTTTCTAATAGATAAAATCAATACTATTTCAAATCATTTCATTAAATAAATTATTCCTAATATTAAAGGTTTTTTATCGTGTTTTACCGATTTTTCTGATATATTATCTTTATGTTAAACTACCACCTACAAACACCAGCTTAACTGCCAGTTATTTAGGAGGCTAACCTGTAGTTCCTACGGTTAAGTGAAGTCTTATACGTTGGACTCATTATCATAACTTGGAGTTGATATTAGATGAAAATAATAAATATTATCCCTGATTTTTTAGATATTTTTCATTCCACAAAAAATCTAACTTATCATGACTTGAGTATGTATTATGAGAAAAATGCGGAGATTTTCAACGCTTATTTTCCGCAACATTGCAAAAACAATCCTGAACGAATTGGAAAAGCAATAAAGCAATATCCTGCTAAAATGGAAGAGATTGAAATAATATCAACACAATTGCCACGAACAATTAAAGAGATCAGCGACGCCTATTCGGAACTTTTTCATTTCGAAGTTCCAATAAAGTTTCATTTATTTGTTGGAGGGTTCGGGTCTAATGCTTTTACAGACAGAAAACTAGTTAGTGACGTATACTTTGCAGCAGAAAAATTATCGATCCATCCTAATCATTTAAGTGTGATCGTAGCACATGAAATTGGCCACGTTTACCACAGAGTTTTTTCTGATAAAAATTCGATAGATTGGGATTCTGTAAAATGGTCAAGTGGGGAAATCTCTCTATTTCTAGAAGGCGTAGCAACCTATTTATCAAAGAAAATCGTAAGAAATGTAAGTGAAACGACATACTATTCCTATGATGATAGCGGCCAGGCTACATTAAATTTTTATCAAAGTAAAAAAAATGTTATCAAAAAAAATTTTTTAGATGACTGTTTGGTATGGGATCATTCGAAACTAAAAGAATGGTTTACATTATCTGGAGGAAATTACTACAATGAAACTAGACTTGGTTATTATTTAGGAATGGACTTTGTAGAAAGCTTAGCTAAATCTATTGGGGACGAAAAAGCTATCTTAGCTTGGAAAGAAAGGAATTTTGAAGATATTCTGCATTTGTGGCTTTTATCTCGTCCGTTAATACAGGTAGAACAAAATATAAATTCTTTTTAAATGTAAATAAATAATTTTATGAGAACCTGTTCTAAATGTTTGGAGCAAATTAATTAATAATTTTTAAGTCGAACTAGGAGAAAACTAGGACATTACATAAAAGAAACACCAACAAACGTTGGTGTTTCAATGGTTGTACGCCCTCGACAGGAATCGAACCCATATTTCAAGAACCGGAATCTTGCGTGTTATCCGTTACACTACGAGGGCTTATTAAAAAAGACGTTGTTTCAACGTACGCTTTAATATTATAGGCGATGTTTCATTATAATGCAAGGTTTTTTTACTATTATAATGGAGAAATAGAAGGACTCGTCTCTATTAAAGTCTGCAATATTGATCCATCCACTACCTCCAGACTGTGCTAGAAATCCTTCGCCATGAAGGGAATAGGAACGCAAAATTTATTTTATAATTCGCAGTAAGAGAGAAATCTGAAAAGATTTTATTTCAAACAGAATGACATCGCCAATCATCATTACAGTAAAAAGCAAGAAGCATTTTTCTCCTCCTATTACAATAAACATAAATCAATGATTTTATTTTCTTCGTTATCGTTCATTTCTGTTTGAAATATTTCAATTAAGGCTAAGATGAAAAGGTATATCCATCAAAATCGTAAAAAAAGAAAAATCGAAGTACATAATCTTTGACCTTCATTGACCAATAGTGTATGATATAACAACACATGGCATGATTTTTTAAAAAGGAAGAACATGTCTATTATTTACTTAAATGATTAAGGAGGAGAAAATACATGCATTTAATCCCTACAGTTATTGAACAAACAAATCGTGGCGAACGTGCGTATGACATTTATTCACGTCTTTTAAAAGACCGTATTATTATGCTTGGCAGTGCTATCGACGATACAGTAGCAAATTCAATTGTTGCTCAGCTATTATTTTTACAAGCAGAAGATCCAGAAAAAGATATTTCCATTTATATTAACAGCCCAGGTGGAAGTATTACAGCTGGAATGGCAATCTATGACACAATCCAACTTATTAAGCCGGATGTCCAAACCATTTGTATTGGAATGGCTGCTTCAATGGGTGCTTTTCTTCTTGCAGCTGGCAAGAGTGGGAAGCGCTATGCTTTGCCGAATAGTGAAGTGATGATTCATCAGCCGCTTGGTGGCGCTCAAGGACAGGCAACTGAAATCGAAATCGCTGCTAAACGAATTTTATTCTTGCGTGACAAGCTCAATCACATCTTGGCAGACCGTACAGGTCAACCCCTTGAAGTAATTCAACGTGACACGGATCGTGATAACTTCATGACAGCAGAAAAAGCAAAAGAATATGGTTTGATTGACCATATTATGGATGGAAAAGGCATAAAATAAAACTTTAATCAGTGGGGGGACTTCCCCCCACTGATTGTTTTACTGGCAAATGATCTTCTTTGCATCTTTACTGCCAGTAAATATTCATATCGTAGCAACATGAGTAATCAGTGAAAAACCGTCAATATTTGACGGTTTTTATTCACCTTCCGATTACTTCTCCTTTTGAACGAATTGCACTAATGTCTCCAACGCCTCTTGTGCATCATTTCCCGATGCTGACAGAGTAATGATAGAACCTGAACTAATCGCCAAGCTCATCAGTCCCATGATACTTTTGGCATTTACTTTTTTCCCTTCCTTTTCAAGAAAAATGTTTGCTGAAAATTGATTTGCTTCTTGAACGAAGAGAGCAGCAGGCCTTGCCTGCAATCCTGTTTTTAATTTTACTTCAACCTGTCTTTCTATCATTAGCGTGTCTCCTTCTTTATTTAATAATGGATTCTATCGGTTCGCCAGCTCGGAGTTTGTCAGCAATTTGATCGATTTTGCGCAAGCGGTGATTAATTCCGGATTTGCTGATTTTACCTGAAGTCACCATTTCCCCTAATTCTTTTAACGTGACATCCTCGTGTTCTACCCTTAATTCAGCAATTTCTCGTAATTTATCTGGTAAAGCTTGTATTCCTATCTTTTGATCGATATAGCGAATATTTTCAATTTGGCGCAAAGCAGCTCCAATTGTTTTATTTAAGTTCGCAGTTTCACAATTAACAAGACGATTGACAGAATTACGCATATCACGAACAATGCGAACATCTTCAAATCGCAAAAGCGCATTATGTGCTCCTATCACATTTAGAAACTCGGTAATTTTTTCAGCTTCCTTTAAATAAGTAATAAAGCCATTTTTTCTTTCAAGCGTTTTACTATTTAAAGCAAATATATTCATTAGTTCGCATAAAGAGTCATTATGTTCTTTATATAACGAAAATATTTCCAAATGATAAGAGGATGTCTCAGGATTATTCACAGAACCTCCTGCAAGAAATGCCCCCCTAAGATAGGAACGCTTGCAACACTTTTTTTTGATTAATGATTGAGCAATGCTTCGAGTAAAGGTGAAACCTTCACCCAAAATATGCAGATCTATCAACATTTCTTTCGCGCCTTTTTTTAAGCGAACGATATAAACGTTGTTTTTTTTCAGACGCATTTTTTTTCTAACTAACAGTTCAACTGTTGTATCATAGCTTTTCTTTGTAAGAATATAAATTCGCCGTGCAATGGCTGCATTTTCTGTCTGAATGTCAAGTGTCATGATTTTATTTGAAAAGGATAACACACCATTCATACGAATTAAAGCAGCCAGTTCAGCTTTGGCACAGCAAGCCTTCACCTCTAAATTTGTTAATTCTTTTTTTGTTTCTGAAGCAAACGACAAAACCGTTCCACCTCCTAGAGATTCAGTTGCATATTAGATGAACTTGCATCGCTGAACCTAACCACGACTGTGAGAAAACATCTAAAAGAGTCTGTTCAAAAAGTCCTTTAACATTCATTCTCTCCGATCCTCACTTGCTAAAAAACTATCCACTAAAAAAGGAGACACTTTTTCTTCGTGGGAAGATCATGCTAACAAAGCAGCCCGCCTTTAAAACGTTTGGCTCATTTTGATACCCACAGGGTAAGGGAGCTTATGATTGCGCGAGATCTCTTGAGCCAGCTAACATGGAATAGAATATTTTTGCTACTGCTTCTGTATCATGGCGAATCAAATTATTTTCAAACGTAATGATCTTGTCTTCAATTACATGTAATCCTAATGCTCTTAAATTATCGACATCATAAACTACAGGTTTTGCATATTCTTCTTCATATAGCGCTTGAATATGCAAAGGGATTTCTCCATTATTCACAAGTACTGTATGAAGAAATTCATTGTTCATATGATGATAGATTGCTTGAACATGATCACTTGCAGTAAAGTCTGTCGTCTCTCCAGCTTGTGTCATCAGATTGCAAATATAGATTTTTTTTGCAGACGCACGACATACCTCTTCTCCTAAATCCGGTATTAGTAGATTTGGTAATATACTCGTATATAAACTGCCAGGCCCAATAATAATTAAATCGGCGTTTCTAATCGCATCAATTGTTTCTGGCAAAGGTTGGATCGTTTCTGGTGTTAAAAATACACGTTTAATACGGCTTCCATAAAGAGGAATTTGAGATTCTCCTGAAATAATCGCACCATCTGCCATTTCCGCATGGAGCACCACACTTTGATTTGCAGCTGGCAGCACTTGCCCAGTTACTTTTAATACCTTGCTCATTTCTTGAATTGCTTCAACAAAGTCTCCTTTTATCGATGTCGTGGCAGCAATAATTAAATTGCCAAGAGAGTGTCCAGATAATTCACTAGCTGCATGAAATCGATGCTGAAATAACTCTTGAATGAAAGGATCGACTTCTGATAATGCCATCATCACATTGCGAATATCACCAGGAGCAGGTATTTGAAGATCTTGTCTTAGCTTGCCAGAACTTCCGCCATCATCTGCTACTGTAACAATTGCTGTTAAATGGACAGGGTACTGCTTCAGTCCTCTTAATAAGATGGGAAGCCCTGTGCCTCCGCCAATGACAACGATTCTAGGCTGTTTTTGATTGGTCATACAGTCTTTTCCTTTCTCTTTTTAATATCACGGTGAGAAATCCGTGTGTGGTAATCATCTTGAAAATAATGTCCTATATATTCCGTTAATGCAACAGAACGATGCTGCCCGCCTGTACAACCGATAGCAATAACAAGCTGGCTCTTGCCCTCACGTTTATAATGAGGAAGCATAAATGAAAGTAAATCGGTTACTTTCGTTAAAAATTTTTGTGTTTCATTCCATTTCAAAACATAACTAGATACTTCTACATCCAATCCTGTTTTAGGACGCATGTGATCAATATAGTGTGGATTCGGAAGAAAACGAACATCAAACACTAAATCGGCATCAATCGGAATCCCATGTTTAAAGCCAAAGGACATCACATTCACATAAAATGTTGCCTGCTTGTTTGCCGAAAATTCGGTTAAGATTTTTTCTCGCAATTCTTTTGGCTTCATCATTGATGTGTTGTAGATTAATTGTGCGCGGCCTTTTAATTCGTCCAGCAATAAACGCTCCTGATGAATTCCTTCTGACGGAAGCCCCGCTGGCGATAGAGGATGAGATCTTCTCGTTTCTTTATATCTTCTCACTAAAACAGAATCATCCGCATCTAAAAATAGAATAACTGGCGTTACCCATGTTGAATCGGACAATTCGTCTAGCGCTTTTACTAGCAAGTCAAAAAATTCACGGCCCCGCATATCCATTACAAGTGCAACTTTATTCATTTTATTCCCAGCATCCTTCATTAGTTCCAGAAATTTGGGCATCAATGAAGGGGGCAAGTTATCGACACAGAAAAAACCTAAGTCTTCAAAGCTATGCATAGCGACTGTTTTTCCAGCACCGGACATTCCTGTAATAATGACTAATTCTATTTCCTTCATTGCACCATTGTTCATGTCATTTCCCCCTTCTTATTGTTACAAAATGCACAATCTAACAAGTATTTCTTATCACACCATGATTCATATCATTATACTACGTAATCTCCTGTCCCACAAATCAGTGAGCTTTGCTTGTACTTTTCAAAAAAAAAAGCACAGAAATCCTCTGTGCAAAAAAGGGATACATTATAAAAAAAGGGGGTCAATTTCAATACACTTAGTTTACAACAATATTATTTCACCCCTGTTACAAACTAATTAAAAGCGAATGACGTTTATTTGCTCGTTTCCCCCATTAGACTATTATTGTATTTCTTCTCAACAATGATTTACTTCACAGTGAATTTTTCCTTCCATTCTTCTAAGTAATGTTGAGCTGTTTCAGCTGCAATACTTCCATCACCTGTAGCAGTAACGATTTGCCGCAAAGTTTTTTCTCGAACATCACCGGCAGCAAAAATTCCCGGCAAACTTGTTTCCATATTTGAATTTGTTTCAATATAGCCATCGCTATTCAAAATACCAAGATTCTGAAAAGGTTTTGTTAACGGAAGCATGCCAATATAAATAAATACTCCATCTGTTTTAAATTCTTTTTCTTCCCCATTTTCAGTCGAAACGAGCGTCACAGAGCCAACTTTTCCGTCTTTTTCATTAATTTGTTTCACACGATGATTCCAAATAAAGTCGATTTTATCGTTATTAAATGCTCGCTCTTGAATGATTTTCTGTGCACGCAATGAATCCCGGCGATGAACAATTGTCACTTTGCTCGCAAACTTTGTTAAATAAATACCTTCCTCGACAGCAGAATCACCGCCGCCGACAACAACAAGTTCTTTCCCTTTGAAAAATGCTCCATCGCATACTGCACAATAAGAGACTCCGCGCCCTGCCAACTCTGCTTCTCCAGGAGCGCCTAGTTTTTTATATTCTGCTCCAGTCGTAATAATGATAGCTCGTGCCTTATATTCCTTCGAACCAGCTTTTACTATTTTATATGGTTCTCCATCAATTACTTCACTAATATCTCCATAAGCATATACTGCGCCAAATTTTTTTGCATGTTCAAACATTTTATTTGAAAGCTCTGGTCCAAGGATATGATCAAAGCCTGGATAATTTTCAACATCCTCTGTATTCGCCATTTGACCACCTGGTATACCGCGCTCAATCATCAATGTGTCCAGATTTGCTCGTGACGCATACACTGCGGCAGTCATGCCCGCTGGCCCTGCTCCAATAATAATTACATCATACACTTTTTCATCCATTATGATCAGCTCTCCTTTAACAATCTTCATTCAGTGTGATTGCTTTCAATTGAAGATTTTTTTCTGGATAAAAACCCAACAAAAACATACCCTGTGTCGTATACTCTCTCATCGTACCTTATTCTTTTTGCTGCGTCCAAACATTTGCTTAAAAATGCGACGCTTTTTTGAACTTAAGAGCTAGCCTCTCTCCTCTGGATAATAGGAAATGACCCATTTTACATATTTTTGTAATGTCGAAAGTGATATTTGGTACTTAGCAGCAATTTCTTTTTGTGTTTTTCTATCTCCTTCAGTCTTATACCAAACATACTCAAGCGCGGCTGCAATTGCAACTGGATTGCTGAGACGTTCTTTATCATATACGTGGATAAAAACGATAAACCAAGTGATCAATAAAGCATCTTTTATTGGTTCTATTGGTGAATGCTTTTTCAAAAGCTCCATTGCTACTGTATAACTGCGTTGAAAGATTCCCTGATTAGCACTGTCATCTTCAGATGCCAATAATATATTGGTCTTATAAAAATGTTCCAATATAAAGTGATCTATAAATAAAGGGAAATCCGGATGCGCGATGATTTTTTGTTTTTGTTCAGCTTTTGTTAATGATAACAAGAATATACCGAAAAGGCGTTCTGCAATTTGGCCGCTTTTCAAATACTTCCAAATAGATGCAAGGGGGTCAGTATCTTTACCATTTTCATTATACTTGTTCCAAGGCTCCAATCCAGCTTTTTCGGGATTCAATTCAACAAGCATCTTCCATGCTTTTTTAGCATTTTGCATTCGACCAGTACGATAAGACGTTTGCGCCAGCCAATAGTAGTAGCCAGGATCGCCTTGATATCCTTGTTTCTCTAGCTTTTTTAGCCAGTAATAGGCTTTTTCATCATGTCCTACAAGGGCAAAGGTCGCTCCTAACTTGTAGCGATGCTCAAAATAAATAGGCTGTACTTTCTCGAGGCCGGCAATTACCTTCATTAATTCCGCTTCTTCCTGCTGATAATAAAGAAAAACAGCCAAGTTGCAAAGTCCATGGAAGTTTCCAGGATTTTTCTCTAATACATCTTCTAATATTTCAGCAGCTTTATCGATTTTCCCTAAATAAAAATAAGCTAGTGCTAAGTTATTATAAGCAGACCAATATTCAGGATGTACTGCTACTACTTCCTTTAGAATCTTTATGGCTCTATTAAAATCCCCGGCTTCTAAGTACTCCCTTGCTTCATCTTGTCTCAGCATGGTCTCATCATCTTCATAGAATAAGTCGATTTCTTCCCCTTCATTCATCTCAATCATTTCAAGCAATATATCAGCTTCCTCTGCAAATGCACCTGTCTCATCTAAATCCAAATACAGCTTCACATGTTTAAAAGCTGAAGTGAACATTCCTAACTGTACATAATTATTAGCTAATAAATAATGACACTGAACCATTTCATTATCTATTTCATCTAAAACTTGATGAAGCAATTGATTTGCAAGTTCATATTCCCCTAGCTCAGTGTGCACCATCGAAAGGTGACAATAAATAGCGGGTTCAAATGGATCAAGTTCTTTTGCACGTATGAAATATTTTTTCGCTTTGATATTTTGGTGGCGCTCATAAGCCTTTAATCCTCTATTAAAATAATATTCCCCAGATGGAATAAAATAAAATACATTATCTTTTTCCTGTCTTAATTTTAAATTTTTTTCCATTATCGTCCTCCGCGGAGCTGCATAGTTCCTCTCTGTCAGTAAGTATATCATACAAAACAAGAGGGTTTAACAATAGAAAAGGAGAAAAAAGAAGTGATTTAAAAACATTATTATATAGATGAAAGATAGAAGTTGAAGTTAAACAGTAATTATCTAACTTGAGATTTTAAACATAGAAAATCAGATGGGGATTCCCCCACCTGATCAGCTTTGCTCACTTCAAAAAGCTACTCTCACGGCTGTTCATTAGCTTGCCTTCCATAGATTGGATCATCTTTCCAACGTTCTGCGAGTTTTTCTTTCGTATAGATGATGCGCATCGGATTTCCACCAACGAATGCGCCTGCCGGGACATCCTTATGAACGAGTGTTCCAGCAGAAATAATTGCTCCATCTCCAATTTTTATACCAGGCAGAATGGTCGTATTTGCACCAATCATTACTTCATCGCCAATGTTCACTTCACCTAGCCGGTATTCTTTGATTAAATATTCATGAGCTAGAATTGTCGTATTATATCCTATGACTGTATTCTTCCCAACTGAAATTTTCTCTGGAAACATGACATCCAACATGACCATTAAAGCAAAAGAAGTCTTGTCTCCAATCTTCATCCGTAAAAAAGTGCAGTACAGCCAATTTTTCATTCCTAAAAACGGAATATATCGAGAAACTTGAATCACCAAAAAATTTTTGACTACTTTCCAAAACGGAACAGTTTTATAAACGTGCCAAAGCGAGTTGGCTCCAGTTACTGGATGGCGAGATGTTCTCCTCATAATCTCCACATCCTTACCGTTTGCCAAAATGCCACTGTTGACAGCTTACTTAAATGAGCAGCTGAAAAATGGTATCGCTTTGACATTTCCAAAAGCATCGCACTGACATATTTTATTATGTAGTTTGTGAAATGTTTACGCATTCCATTTCCTTTCTTTTTTGTGCCAAATCGGCTTTTCTTTTCTCACTTAGAGAGACGATTAATGTTAGTAATATTTGATTTTTAAACGAATCAAGTGCAGTGGCACCCATCACTTGATAAGAAACTGATTATGCCTCTAGATAGTACTGATTTGCAAGTCCAGTTTTTCTTCTATATATCCAGATCGCAATTGCAGCTATCAATATCGTCAACGAAATAAATTGTGCCATTCGCAAGCTATCCGTTAACATCAAGCTATCTGTACGCATCCCTTCGATAAAAAATCTCCCAATAGAATACCAAATAAGATAGCTTAAAAATAATTCACCGCTCCGTAAACGTACTTTCCGCAGCGAAATTAAAATCACAAAACCAACGATATTCCATAGTGACTCGTAAAGAAAGGTTGGATGATAGTAAACGCCATCTATGTACATTTGGTTGATAATAAACTCTGGCAAATGCAAGCCTTCTAAAAAAGACCTGCTTACTTCACCGCCATGTGCCTCCTGGTTCATGAAATTGCCCCAACGTCCAATTGCTTGCCCTAAAATGATGCTTGGTGCTGTAATATCAGCGATTTTCCAAAAAGACAAATTTTTTATCCTTGTAAAAATAATTGCTGTTAAAACAGCTCCAATTAAAGCGCCATGTATCGCAAGGCCGCCATTCCAAATTTTAATAATATCTTCCGGAAATTGGGAATAATAGTTCCATTCAAATATAACATAATAAAGCCTTGCACTTAGAATCGAGATAGGAATCGCCCAAATCATTAAATCTGCTAATGCATCTTTTTCTAAACGCCTCTTTTCTCCTTCTTTCATGGCTAAGTACAAGCCAATGGCAATACCCAAACCGATTATGATACCATACCAATGAATTTCTAATGGACCAATTTTTAAAGCAATGGGGTCAATTGGTTGTATATCAGACATTTTTTTGCGCCTCTCTTCCCTTCCTTGTTTTGTCTTAGAGGATCTGTACTAATATGTCGTTCTACAAGTTTTTCTCATTATTGAATCGCTCATGACCATATTCCATATCTTCATTTTCATTTTTATGAATAACTTGAGCCAAACGAGCTGTAAATTGTTGAGCGGTGTTGACGCCCATTCTTTTCAGACGAAAATTCATCGCAGCTACTTCAATAATCACAGCTAAATTTCGTCCTGGTCGAACAGGTATAGTAATTTTAGGGATTTCAGTATCTATAATTTGCATTTTTTCTTCTTCAAGACCAAGTCGATCGTAAGATTTATTTTGATCCCATAGTTCTAAATGAACAACAAGTGTAATTCTTTTCTGGCTCCGAACTGCCCCAGCACCAAAAAGCGTCATTACATTAATAATGCCAAGTCCACGTATTTCGAGCAAGTGCTCAATCAACTCAGGTGAACCGCCTACTAGGCGATCAACATCCTCTTGGCGAATTTCCACACAGTCATCAGCAACAAGACGATGCCCCCTGCGCACAAGATCAAGAGCTGCCTCACTTTTACCTACACCACTTTGTCCTGTAATGAGGACTCCAACACCATAAATATCTACTAACACGCCATGAACGGCAGTCGTAGGAGCAAGCTTGCTTTCTAAAAAAGTTGTCAACCGGCTTGATAATCTTGTTGTTTGCATTTGGGATCGCATCACTGGAACGGAATGCCGCTCAGACACTTCAATTAATTCAGTTGGCACTTCTAAGCCCCTTGAAATAATAATACCAGGAGTAATATCGGCACACAATTTTGCCATTCTTACTTCTCGATCTTTTTTATCTAATTGTTCGACAAAAGAGATTTCAGTTCTACCGAGCAATTGTATTCGTTCTGCAGGATAATAAGTGAAAAAACCCGCCATTTCAAGCCCAGGACGTGATAAATCACTTGTTAAAATCGGACGGTGAACTCCTTCCTCGCCACTTACTAATTCCAAACCTAAATGCTCTATAATATCTTGTGTACGAACACTAGCCAATTAGATTCCCCCTTTAAATCTAATACTTAAACTGTGGGCGGATAAGGCGTTCTCCACCTCTTTTATCACACTGCTTTCGAAAGAAGCTCGAACCCGCCTCTGAATAAATGGACTTAAATCCCCTTTAATCATAGCATTTCATTCCAAGAAACAACACAATAAATACTTTGATTATCATGAAATTACTTACAAAAATGAATACTTTTACATACTAAAGAATCCCTTGCAGAGCAGGAAGCGTTCAATTCTTCCCCATTAAAGGAAGGCGACCAAAAAAGAGGATGACCAAAAAGTCATTGCTTTTTTCAGGTCATCCTTTTATCAGATCGTCTTATTTTCTTCTTATTGGCTCGATCACTGCCTTTTGAATAATTAAGTTAGCAACTGACATAATAACAGCTACTAATAATGCCATGCCAAAACCATCAATAACAAAAGCATCGCCCATCAGTTTATCTGTTAATAATAAAGTAATGGCATTAATTACAAACAAAAACATTCCTAATGATAAAATGGTAACTGGCAATGTTAAAATAATTAAGATCGGTCGAACTAACATATTCAAGATAGACAAGATAAAACTTGCTGCAATAGCAGCACCAAAGCTGGAAACTTCGAATGCTTCAAAATACCCCGCAAGGGCAATAAACAAAATTGCATTGATTAGAATGCTAATAAGCCATCTCATATGCATCAAACCTCATTCGGTATAATAAACATAGTAAGCAAATAAATAACAATAAGCGGAAAGAATCCTGTTGGAAACAGAAGGATAACAAAGAGTACCCTTAATAAAGTTGCGTCTATTTCTAAGTATTTCCCTAATCCGCCTAAAACACCAGCAAGTTTTCTATCCGTTGTAGAGCGCATCAATTTTTTCATTTCCGCTGCCTCCATTCTTTATTTCGCTCTTATTATATCATTTGACAAGTTTCAATCAGTAGTCTTTTTCATTCGCCACTTTATAAAAAAATTTCTTCGTACAATATTTCAATAAGCTTTCCTTACCCTTTAGACCCGCCCCCTCTTCAGGCAATAACTCTCACTTAGCCTCCTTGTATCTTCGAAATTTCCTTACTCCCAGTTAATGCGTGATAAAGTGAAACTTCCATCAGTGGGGGTTTTTTCTCATCCCCCACTGATAAGAAGTAGAACAAAGGCTAAGATCGCAGGCGTCCTCGAAAAAGAAAACCGCTTTTTCTTCGTGCGATGTGTCTCTGCCGAAGCTCTCCTTGTCCTGTTGCAACGCCTTTGTGACCGACATCCTCGAAAAAGAAGTGCACTTTTTCTTCGTGCGATGTTGATTCAAGAAGCTTTCCTTATCCTGTCGGCCCGAACTAATCGGACATTTGACTTTCAGTTATCCCCCACCTAGACTTCTTGATTACTCTAACTCCCCGAGGTGGGGGTCTTACTGCCAGTTAGATGTGGGATAAAAATAATAGCGGTAGTTTCATTCAATTATGAGGTGATCTCACCTTTGGGTGCGTGGTTAAAAATCATATGGGGAGCAATGACAAATGATATACTGCATAGTGGATTTCAAGCAAATGTTTCTTCATTTCTGTAAATGCCAGCTCGTCCTCCTTCATTTCTGAAGGAGTGACAAATCGCTGACAAATAAGCTTCTATAAGGGGAAAGGGGAAGCACGATTCTTGATTACTCCACTACAATAGAACCCGTTTTTGTTTCAGCAGTTAAGTACATAGAGGCTCCTGCTTCTCCTTCACGTTTAAATCTAAATTGTTTTTGTACCATTTCACTTTTTTCCTCAATGACATCTATTCCCTCTAGCTTCGTTTTAAAACTTCCTAAATTCGTTTTTAACTCTCCATTTATCGCTAATGTTGCAGGAAGTTTGAATTTAATATTTCCGGTTACTGCTTTTGTTCGTAAAACCTCTGCTTCACCTTCCAAGAGGTTACAAGTAATGTTCCCATTGAAGGACTGCAAATCTGCGGATTTAAAAGTACCATTTACCATTATATTCCCATTTAATGTTTCAGCCGCAATTTGCTTAACAGTGCTTTGGTCGAGTGTAATATTCCCATTTGCTGTTTCAATTTCTACATAATCACCATTTAAGTGTTCACAACTAACATCTCCACTCACTGTTTTCACTTTTAACTCTTTAGCATGTAGGTTGTCACCTTGAAGTGAACCATTAAAAATTCTTACCGATGCATGATCATAAACAGCTTTTGGAATATAAATGACCGAATTCACTCGCATCCACTTTGCTTTTGTTGAGAAATGAAGTTTGCCATTTTCAACAGAAAAATTCGTTTTATCTAGAAAGACGTTCCTTGCTTCTTCCTTTTGATCGATGCGATACATTTTTGCCTCGCATTCCACTCTTACATCTTTTTGATCCCATGGCTTTAACTTAACGTTTCCATTTGCTACGTCAATTTCAATAATAGAAATTTCAGTGTCTGCATGTTGAAAAACATTTGACACTCGCTCTGCTTGCCCTAGATCGAAATCCTTTACTTTTCCAATAGTTGAGCTGATAAAGTCAAAGATTTTTTCGCCAGCAGCAGAGAATTGCGAGAAAAGATCATCATTATCTTTTTCTACGTCCTTTTCTTTTTGTTTATCATGAGGCGCTTCTTTCTCACGTTCAACAGATTCAACAGGCTTTGCTGATTTTTCAACGTCCTTATCTTGAGAAGGAGAAGTGTCTTTTTCTAATGCCTCTAATAAAATGATCGCTTCCTGTGCAGTTATTTTTCCGTCCTGTACCATGTCAAGAATTCGTTTGCGTTCTTCTTTCATGTATCTTCACTCCTATTTTTTATATTAAGACATCTTATCCATTGCCTTTGACAAGAAGCCCTATCATCTCTACTATTTACTGTTTGTATTGCTATTCTAACGAAACAATTTCATTTAATTCTTTGTAAGTGATTAGAAGTTTATTAGGATGCCGCGGCTTTCATAAAGCTCCTTTACTTAGTAATACAACATTACCATTCCCAATTCTCAACGTTCTGCGTCATTCTTGTTAATGATTAAACCACAAGCTTGATGCCACGATAAAGATTCCATATAAACACGATAATGTTTACCAAGATGGACAATACCACTGTGATGATCATAAATATTGGAAATCCTGTTGCATAATACAAAGAATGAAAGTCCATAAAGATTGCCATAATCAACAAAGGAAAGGAGAGAATTGGAATCAAATGTGATATAAAACTATTTTTAGCATGCTTTTTTACAAAATCATCTTCCGTAACAAAAAACACAATAATTGGGACAATAAATGGTGCAAATAAAATACTAAAGTAACATAAAGCAGCTATTGTTTTATTGGAAGTGGATGTTATCGTCCTCCCCTCCTTTCTTTATTCAAATATACGTTTTGAAACGAAGGAGGTTTCAATTTTCTCAGATTTCTGTTACATCCTTATCTTCTCATTAAATAAAATGTAATTAATCGGTCTCTAGAAGTAAATCCATCACGTCCTCAAGCCTGATTCAGATTTATCAATAGCAGAATCTGAGATAAGGTGAAACTTCCATCAGTAGGGGTTTTCTCTCATCCCCCACCGATAAGAAGTAGAACAAAGGCTAAGGTCGCAGGCGTCCTCGAAAAGGAAACCGCTTGTCTTCGTGCGATGTTGATTCAAGAAGCTTTCCTTATCCTGTCGGCCTGAACAAATCGGACATTTGATTTTTAGTTATCCCCCTCCTAGCGCTTCTGATTCCTCTTACTCCCAAGGTGGGGGGGCTTACTGCCAGTTAGATGTGGTTAAATAGAACGATTATGAAGATAAAAAAAGCCAAATTCATAAGAATTTAGCTTTTAGTAGGAGGGGTTTTCATTTCCTATTGATCATTAGTTGGCCCGATATTTTTTTTCTCGGCAGTAATCTCCCACCTTTCTAAAGTCAATAGATGGAATGTTACTGCCAGTTTATACTATTAAATACCTAAATCTTCTCCATTTGATTCAATTACTTTTTGATACCAATAGAAACTTTTCTTTTTTAGACGGTTTAATGTGCCGTTTCCTTCATCGTCTTGATCTACATAAATGAAACCGTAGCGTTTAGACATTTCTGAAGTTCCTGAAGAAATAATGTCGATCGATGACCACATGGTATATCCTATTAGGTCAACACCATCCACAACCGCTTCACGCATTTGTTCAATGTGTTTTTGTAAATATGCAATACGATAATCATCGTTCACTTGGCCATCAGCAGTTACTTGATCTTCCGCACCAATTCCATTTTCAACGATAAATAGGGGCACTTGATAACGATCATATACCGTATTCAGCGTGTATCGCAACCCTTTTGGATCAATTTGCCAGCCCCAATCCGAACTTTCTAAATAAGGGTTTTTACCTGTTGATTTAAGATTAGCATCTGTTTGAACTAACTCATCCGCCTTAGCACTTGAAATACTAGACATATAATAGCTGAATGCTAAATAATCAGCTGGATAATTTGCTAATAATTCTAAGTCTCCTTCTTCCATTACAAGCGAAATTCCTTCATCAACAAAGAAGCGGTTCATATACTTTGGATATTTTCCCCTAATCATCACATCTGTGTAGAAAAAGTTGTCATATTGGTTATCTAACATCATTTGAATGACATCGTCAGGGTTGCAGGTTGCTGGGTACGTTGTGAAAAAAGCAATCATACAGCCCATTTTTGCTTCTGGCATCATAGCATGTAAATCTCTTGTAATCATTGCTGCCGCTACAAATTGATGATGGACAGCCTGATAACAATCCCGTAAATAATGTTCTGATTTATCCTTCACTACACCGGTTGATTTAAAGGTTGTAAAACGTCCTGCATTAATCTCATTAAAAGAAATCCAATATTTCACCCGATTTTTATAACGATCAAATAAAGTATTTGCAAAACGGACAAACATCTCGATAACACGACGGTCTGCCCAACCATTATATTTATTTACTAAGGCAAGCGGCATTTCAAAATGAGAAATAGTAACTAATGGCTCCATTCCGTGTTTTTCGATTTCTGTCAAGACAGCGTCATAAAAAGCTAAACCTTCTTCATTTGGCGTTAATTCTTCCCCTGTTGGAAAGATTCGACTCCAAGCCATTGAAAAACGAAATACTTTAAAGCCCATTTCTGCACATAAAGCAATGTCCTCTTGGTAACGGTGATAAAAATCGATTCCATGACGTTTTGGATAACGTTTCGTACCCGGATCTTTCATTGCTGTTTCAATGATTTCGGTAGTAATATTACGGTGTTTTGCTAAATCTTGACGATCAATATTTTTATCAAAAAAGGAGATGTCAGAAACTGCTATTCCGCGGCCGTTTTTTCCAAATCCTCCTTCAGATTGACAAGCTGCAATAGCGCCTCCCCATAAAAAATCTTTTGGAAAACTCTTTGTTGTTCCCATCATTTCGCCTTCTTTCTATATTATTGTTAGCAACCGATCACGAGAATTAATTTCTTTTTTATCGGTAGTTAATACATCCTCATAGTCGATAGAGTTAGTTACAACAATAGGAGTTGTTGTATCGAAGCCTGCTTTTTTAATGGCATCTAAATCAAATTCCACTAAGATGTCCCCTGTGGCAACAGGTTGCCCTTGCGTTACTTTCATATTGAAAAATTCACCATTTAGTTGAATCGTATCTAAACCGATGTGAATTAACACTTCTGCACCTTGATCTGAAACAATGCCAATCGCATGTCCAGTTGGAAAAGCAGTAGCGACTGTGCCATTAAATGGTGATAATATGACGCCTTCACGAGGTACGATCGCTATACCAGCTCCTAATGCTCCTGAAGAAAAAGCTCTATCTTTGATTTCACTTAATTCCAATACCTCACCAGCTACCGGACTGTACACAACCTCAGCTTGTACACCTTCTACTTTATTAACAGGTTTTTTTTCTGGTTTTGCAGATTTTTTCTCTTTATGTTCAGAAATATCTTCAAAACCAATCACATAAGTCAAGACAGCAGCCATAGTAAAGGCAACGATTATACCAATGATAAAACCTACAAATCCTTCTCCATTAGGTCCATAAAAAGCTGGTATCATTAAAATACTAGAAGGTCCGGCTGCATAACCTGCACTTCCTGCGTAGCCAGCTATTCCACCGCCAACTGCTGCAGAAATGACACCAATGATAAAAGGTTTTTTGAGTCTTAATGTTACCCCATAAACTGCTGGTTCAGTAATGCCAAAGAGTGCTGTGATAGCAGCTGAACCAGACAACGCTTTGAAATCTTTATTTTTCGTTTTTAACATAACACCCAAAGTAGCTCCAGCTTGAGCAAATACAGAAATTGCTGAATGTGGCTTTAAAGGATCTTTTTGCATTGTTGCAATGTTGTTGATCATTACTGGTACGATTCCCCAGTGCAAGCCAAACATTACTAAAATTTGCCACGAAGCTGCAAATAATGCCCCGGCAAGTATTGGATTAAAATTAATCACAGTTACCATTACTGAAGCAATACCATTGCCGACATAAACTCCGAATGGACCAAAAATCATTAAAGTCAAAGGAACAATCGTTAATAATAAAATTGCTGGTGTAATAAAGTTTTTCACACTTTGATGCAAACGTTTATTTAGAAATTTCTCGAATAAACTCATGACATAAACAGCCAAAATAATTGGAATGACTGTAGAGGTGTACTTCACCATTGCAATCGGAATACCAAAGAATGTAACGGCAGTTTGTTGAGCTGCCAAATCAATAACAGATGGATAAATCAAAGCCCCGGCAATTGTCACTGCCACAAAAACATTAGCTTTGAACTTTCTAGCTGCCGTAATCGCCAGAAGCATCGGTAAAAAATAGAAAAGACTATCTGCAATCGCATTTAAAATAGTGTAAGTTGTACTTTCAACTGGCACCCATTGGTATTTTGCCACTAGTGAAAGCAAGCCTTTCAAAATACCGGCGCCTGCCATTACGCCTAATAATGGGGTGAAAATAGTAGAAATCAAATCTACAAACTTGCCAATAATATTTTCTCCCTCTTTGGAATCAGCAGTATTTTCTTTGTCTTCATTTATTAAACTAGAAATTTTACCAATTTCCTCATAAACCTCTGGTACATTGTTTCCGATAACAACTTGAAACTGTCCACCGCTTTCTATTACGGATACAACACCGGCGGTATTTTCCACTGCTGACTTATCCGCTTTTTTTCTATCTGCTAATTTGAAACGTAAACGAGTAGCGCAATGAACCAAAGAAATGACATTCTTTTCACCACCAACATTTTTTAATATATGTTGTGCGAGTTTTGCGTAATCCACCATAAATCCTCCTTACCATTTTTTAAGGAATGACTCTTCTCTCAAATAGTCCGGATCTATTTTTTGGCAAAAGAAAAACCTAAACCTTTACTAAAAATTGCATACAGAAATCCTGTTGCAAATTCTTAGTAAAAGTTTAGGTCTCGCCTGCCGAACAGTCACAATCCATTCACTTTTTATTATTCAATTATTTCTTTAGCCAAAGAATATCACTTTGATCTATTGATGTCAATAAAAAAATGAAAACGCTCCTATTTTTCTCAAAACTTGATTTGGTTTAGTATAGTATATCCTCATTTTTTCATGCTCGGGTGTAATGCTAGTTTCCTGTATTTCTCCTTACTTATCAATCTTATACTCGACATGTTACAATTCCAGAGATGATACATGATTCTCCATCATAAAACTTTATAAAAGTTGCAGCGAGATAGCAAAGTCAAATCTGTTGCTTCAAAATGATCATTTATTCAAGCCGCAAGTATTATCTAATCTACATTTACAATATATAGGAATTGTTCATCCCATAAGCTTTGAATAAGTACTTTCAACCATTTTAAAAAGACCTCATGTAGAGGTCAAACCAAATCCTCATTCTATTCCAATATATTGTCTGTACGTATTATACTTTACTGTCCCCACTCTTCTTTTGATGGACCGTAAATACCTGGAACTTTTAATCCTGCTTGACGCATAAGGACCGTCATTTGTCCACGGTGATGGTTTTGATGATTCAATATCAACATTAAAAAAAATGCATTTGTCTGTTGCTTCCCCAAAAAATCACTGATTGTTTTCAAGTCCTCATTAGTCCACTGCGTTTTCACTGCCTGAAGAAGCGCATCACTTACTCCACGATAACGCTCAGCAATTGTTTGTGCTGATGTCGGAACAGGTGTGTCTGGGGCTGGAGCTTCGAAATTTAGCCCTGTTTGTGCGGCAATATAATGAGTAGATGTCACGATATGCCAAGCAATTTTCCCTAAAGTCCAGTTCCCAGGGGCAACCTCCTGGTGAAGCGACTCATCTGTTAAATTGTTCATCACTCTCTGAGTCGCTTCTGATTCAAAATCCCAAACCTTTGCAAAACTATCCAATGTTTGAAACATATGATAATCCCCCTCTTTATCGTTTCCTTACATAGGATACATTCGCTTGGCTGCTTCGGATTTCCTGCTATTACAGCCCAAATATGTTTTTTAAATAACAAAAGGACGCAAAAAGCGTCCTCTTATGCCTGTATTCTCTCTTTTTCAGCAATCAGCTGCTTCATCCGCTCCCGATCTCTTTCTAAAATTGGCTTCAAGTATTTACCGGTATAGGAGGCGGGTGTTTCAGCTATTTTTTCTGGCGTTCCAGATGCAATAATCGTACCGCCTTTATCGCCGCCTTCTGGCCCTAAGTCAATAATATAATCAGCTGTTTTGATAACATCGAGATTATGTTCGATTACAAGGACTGTATCGCCATTCTCCACCAGTCTTTGCAACACTTCCAACAATCGAGAAATATCATCTACATGCAATCCCGTTGTTGGTTCATCTAAAATATAAAAAGAACGGCCATTAGAGCGCTTGTGCAACTCTGATGCTAGCTTGACACGCTGTGCCTCTCCTCCAGATAGAGTTGTCGCTGGCTGCCCAAGCTTCATATAGCCTAATCCGACATCAGCAAGAGTCTGCAGCTTCCGTTTTATTTTAGGAATATTTTCAAAGAAAAGAAGGCCATCCTCTATTGTCATATCAAGAACTTCAGCAATATTTTTCCCTTTATATGTTACTTCGAGCGTTTCACGATTATAGCGTTTCCCATGGCAAACTTCACAAGGAACGTACACATCTGGAAGAAAATGCATTTCAATTTTAATAATGCCATCACCGCGGCATGCTTCACAACGTCCACCTTTCACATTAAAGCTAAACCGTCCTTTTTTATAGCCGCGGACTTTTGCTTCATTTGTAGCTGCATACACATCGCGAATATCATCAAATACACTCGTATAAGTCGCAGGATTAGAACGAGGTGTTCTCCCAATTGGCGACTGGTCAATATCAATGACTTTTTCTAAGTGCTCGATCCCTTTTATTTCTTTATGGGCGCCCGGCTTTTTCTTCGCTTTATGCAATGCCTGCGCTAGCGATAGATGGAGGATTTGGTTTACTAATGTGCTTTTTCCTGATCCAGAAACGCCAGTGACTGTAATAAAAACACCGAGCGGGAACTTCACATGAATATTTTTTAAATTATTTTCTTTTGCCCCTTTTACTTCAATGAAACGTCCATCTGATTTCCGCCGTTCTAATGGAAGCGGGATAAATTTTTCGCCAGATAAGTATTGTCCTGTTAATGAATTTCTTTGTTGAGCAACTTCCTCTGGTGTACCACTTGCAACAATTTGTCCACCATGAACACCTGCTCCCGGTCCGACATCAATTAAATAATCCGCAGCAAGCATCGTATCTTCATCGTGTTCCACAACAATAAGCGTGTTGCCAATATCACGCATGTTTTTTAACGTATCAATCAGCCGGTCATTATCGCGTTGGTGCAATCCGATCGATGGTTCGTCGAGAATATATAATACTCCGGTTAACCGAGAGCCAATTTGCGTCGCAAGCCGAATTCGCTGGGCTTCTCCGCCAGATAAAGTTCCAGCAGCTCGATTCAACGTTAAATAATCTAAGCCGACATTCACTAGAAAGCCAAGCCGCTCACAGATTTCTCGAAAAATCAAATGTGCGATTTGCATTTCTTTATCCGATAAATGAAGCTGCGTAAAAAACTGCTGTGCTTCTTCAATAGAAAAAGCAGTGATTTCACCAATATGCCTATCAGCAATTTTAACCGCTAGCGTTTCTTCTTTCAGACGGTATCCTTTACAACGAGGACAAGGCTGTTCCGCCATATATTTTTCCATTTGCTCGCGAACATAATCGGAGCTTGTTTCTCGAAAACGTCTTTCGATATTGCGAATAACGCCTTCAAATTTAATCTGATTATCGCGAACTTGTCCAAAATCATTTTCATAGCGAAAGCGAATAGCTTCTTGACCAGATCCATACAAAATTTTATCGAGCTGCTGCTCAGGCAAATCTTTGATAGGTACATCCATATCAATCCCATAATGCGTACAAACTGCCGCCAGCAGCTGAGGATAATACTGGGAGCTGACAGGCTCCCAAGGTGCGATAGCATGTTCATGCAAAGTCTTTTCCTTATCTGGAATGACTAAATCTACATCTACTTCCAATTTTGAACCTAAGCCATCACAATCTGGACAGGCGCCGAACGGACTGTTAAAAGAAAATAAACGCGGTTCTAATTCACCAATTGAAAAGCCGCAATGCGGACAAGCGTGGTGCTCGCTAAATAACAGTTCTTCCTCACCAATAACATCAATGATCACTTTTCCATCGCCAAGTGCAAGTGCTGTTTCTAAAGAATCTGCCAATCTAGAAGCAATGCCTTCCTTGATAACGATACGGTCAACAATCACTTCTATCGAATGCTTGCGATTTTTTTCCAGGTTGATTTCTTCACTTAAATCATGCATCGTTCCATCAATTCGCACACGAACATAACCTTGTTTTTTAATATTGTCCAATGTTTTCACATGTGTTCCTTTTCGGCCAGAAACTATTGGCGCCAACACTTGGAGCTTTGTTCGTTCTGGATAAGAAACGATACGATCTACCATTTGCTCAATCGTTTGTGACGTAATTTCAATTCCATGTTTCGGACAAGTCGGTCTGCCAACACGAGCATAAAGGAGACGGAGATAGTCATAGATTTCTGTCACTGTCCCAACGGTTGAACGTGGGTTGCGGCTTGTTGTTTTTTGGTCAATTGAAATTGCTGGCGACAACCCTTCAATCGCATCCACATCCGGTTTATCCATTTGCCCTAAAAACTGACGAGCATAAGCGGATAATGACTCTACATAACGCCGCTGTCCTTCAGCATAAATCGTATCGAAAGCAAGCGAAGATTTTCCTGATCCCGACAAGCCAGTAACGACAACTAATTTATCCCTAGGGATGACGACATCAATATTTTTCAAATTATGTGCACGTGCACCTTGAACAATAATATTCTCTTGAACCATTTGCTGTCACCCTTCCGCTTTTAACTCTAACACTGTATCACGAAGCTCTGCAGCCCTTTCAAAGTCAAGCGCTTTTGCCGCTTCTTTCATTTCTTTTTCAAGACTTGCAATCAGCTTGTCTTTTTCTTTTTTCGTTAACTTTTCAGCTTTTTCCTTCACTTGATACTGCTCTGATTCTTCAGCAGCATATGTCGCTCTTATAACATCACGGATGTCTTTCTGAATCGTAGTTGGTGTTATGCCATGCTTTTGATTATACGCTTCTTGAGTAGCACGCCGACGCTTCGTTTCATCGATCGCTTTTGCCATTGAGTCGGTTATTTTATCTGCATACATAATCACTTCGCCGTTCGCATTTCGCGCTGCTCGGCCGGCTGTTTGAATAAGCGATCTTTCCGAACGTAGAAAACCTTCTTTATCAGCATCCAGAATTGCTACCAACGATACCTCCGGAATATCTAAACCTTCCCGCAAGAGATTAATCCCTACTAAAACATCATATGTGCCAAGCCGAAGTTCTCGTATAATTTCAATCCGTTCAAGTGTCTTTACTTCTGAATGCAAATATTGTACTTTAATGCCAAGCTCTTTCAAATAATCCGTTAAGTCCTCTGACATTTTCTTTGTTAATGTCGTAACAAGCACCCGTTCATTAAGCTTAATACGTTGATGGATTTCTCCGAGCAAGTCATCAATTTGGCCTTCGATCGGCCTTACTTTAATAATCGGATCTAACAATCCAGTTGGACGAATAATTTGTTCTACAACATCAGGAGCTTTTTCCAATTCATATGCTCCAGGAGTGGCAGACACATAAATAATTTGATGAATATGCTGCTCAAATTCATTGAAAGTAAGCGGACGATTGTCTAATGCAGATGGAAGCCGAAATCCATGCTCTACCAGCACTTTTTTTCGCGCTTGGTCACCATTGTACATACCGCGAATTTGCGGAAGCGTTACGTGCGATTCATCAATGACAATTTGAAAATCATCTGGGAAATAATCTAATAATGTATATGGGGTCGAACCCGGAGGACGCAATGTTAGATGCCGGGAATAATTTTCAATTCCAGAACAAAACCCCATTTCCCGCATCATTTCTAAGTCATATCGTGTCCGCTGCTCCAATCGCTGCGCCTCCAGCAATTTATTATTCTGTCGCATTACTTTTAAACAATCTTCCAACTCTTGTTCAATATTTTCAATAGCAATTTTTAACTTTTCTTCTCTTGTAACGAAGTGGGAGGCTGGAAAAATAGCCACATGCTCACGGTCGCCGATGATTTCACCAGTCAGCGCATCCACTTCTCTTATCCGATCAATTTCATCGCCAAAAAATTCCACCCGGAGACAGTGTTCATCGCGCGAAGCTGGGAAAATTTCGACAACATCGCCGCGAACTCGAAACGTTCCTCGTTGAAAGTCAATATCGTTGCGAGCATATTGGATGTCAACAAGTTTTCTTAACAGCTGATTCCGTTCTATCTCCATTCCAATGCGCAACGATAAAACTAGCTCACGGTATTCCTCCGGATTACCTAAACCATATATGCAGGAAACACTGGCAATAATTAACACATCCCGGCGTTCAAACAATGCCGATGTGGCAGAATGGCGTAATTTGTCAATCTCATCGTTAATGCTTGCATCCTTTTCTATATATGTATCAGTGTGCGGCACATAGGCTTCCGGCTGATAATAATCGTAGTAGCTGACAAAGTATTCCACTGCATTATTTGGAAAGAATTCTTTAAATTCACTGTATAGCTGACCAGCTAATGTCTTATTATGAGCGATGACAAGTGTTGGTTTGTTTACTTCGTGAATCACGTTCGATATCGTGAACGTTTTCCCTGTACCAGTAGCACCTAGCAGTGTCTGGTGCTTTTTTTCAGCACGAATGCCAGCAACAATTTTTTTAATTGCACTGGGCTGATCTCCCTCAGGTTTGTACTTTGAAATAAGCTCAAACTGATTTATCAAAACAACAGGACCTCCCATCCATTACCTTTCATTTCACTTTATATCAATAACTTGCTCCTATTATCATTGCATCATAGCTTTTTTGTAAAAAAATAAAAATTACACTGCTGTTACATCTCATACAGACCTTCATTTCTTTGAGCTACTCACCACTTAACACCCTTACGGGTTGTTTGAAGTGGGAGATTCCTAAGTACGGGATTCTATCGAACCCTAATTGATTAGGCTATCCCCGTAGTTCCTACGGTTAGAA
>NZ_JAUSTT010000041.1 GCF_030812995.1 Bacillus chungangensis
ATAACAAGTAACACATGGGTAAGCCGTATGCCTTAGTAGGGCACGTACGGTTTGATGAGGGAGTAACCTCGAAAGAGGTTACTCTACTCTATGATCAAAATAATAATCACGAATAAGTCGATTGAAAGAAAATTTCAAATCGACTTATTCCTGTTTTTTCAAAGTCTATCACAGCTCAAAGATACGTATTAGAAAACAACTAACTGGTTTAAACAAAGGATTGGGAAAATAAGAAAAGAGGTCTAGGGGATAGGATAACATGAGTGATAAGCAATGATGCCATTCTCATAAATATTGAGCTGCATCCTGTAGAATACACATTGTAAGTATAGTAAAGACCTTTAAGACATACATTCACAGCAAAGAGTTTAACCGATTTTGAAAGGCTTGTTTGCATGAGAGTGAATGGACTGCTTATAAAATGGTAAACCGAGCAAAGGAGGAATCCTATGATAAGAATCAAATCAATATATGATGATCGTTTTGTTCGTAAAACAAAGAGAGGATGATGCTGCATTGATAAAAAATAGTGTTTTAGATTTTCTGGAAAAAGAAATAGAAGCGGAGCACATTCCTGGAGCTGTTATACATGTATTCTATCAAGGTGAAACGATTGTCCAAGAAGCGATTGGTAATCGAGTCGTTTATCCTGAAAAATTTCCGATGCAATTAGATACAATATTTGATTTAGCGTCATTAACAAAGGTTGTTGCAGCTTTGCCAGCTATTTTAACATTGATTGATAATGGAGAGGTGCGCCTTGATGATCGTGTTGCTTTCTTTCTCCCTGCCTTTGCTGTTAATGGGAAAGAAGAAGTGAGACTGCGGCACTTATTAACACACACTTCTGGTTTAGCTGCACATCGTCCATTTTATCTTGAAACTTTATCAAAGACGGAAATAATAGAAAAAATATGCCAAGAACCGCTGCAACATCAAATTGGTGAAAAAGTGATTTATAGTGATCTTAATTTTATCTTACTCTCGAGCATCGTAGAACTCGTTGCGAATATATCATTTGCTGCTTTTGTAAAAGAGAAAATATTTGCACCACTGGGAATGCATGAAACAAGCTTCAACCCTACATTTGTAAAAACTCGCTATGCAGCGACAGCATATAGCGAAAAACATGAAACATACAAGCAAGGAATTGTGCATGATGATAACGCTGAAGTGTTAGGAGGAATAAGCGGTCATGCCGGACTTTTCTCAACGATAAAGGACTTAGCTGCATATGCAGAGATGATTGAAAATGATGGCATCTATCAAGGGAAGCGTATGATATCGAAAGCGGCTATCGCACTTTCGAGGGAAAACTTCACTGCCTTTGATACTGAATATAGAGGAATAGGCTGGATCATCAAAAATGATGCTGATATTTCATCCTGCGGT
Source organism: Bacillus chungangensis (assembly GCF_030812995.1). Classification (GTDB taxonomy): domain Bacteria; phylum Bacillota; class Bacilli; order Bacillales; family Bacillaceae_C; genus Bacillus_CF; species Bacillus_CF chungangensis. Next base: position 1,393 of record NZ_JAUSTT010000041.1, read on the forward strand.
GATTTATTTTCAGGCAGTTCTTACGGACATACAGGATTTACAGGAACGAGTATTTGGTTTGATCCGGAAATAAAGCTGCACATTATCTTGCTGACAAACAGGGTACACATGAAAAACACCGATGCCATTCTGCGATTGCGACCTCGGCTGCATAATCTTATTCGTGCTTATTTTTCATAATCACCATTAAGGAGGATTGCTTTGAATAGAAATGCTGCAGCAAAAAAAGTTGGACAGTTGATGGTATTTGGCTTTCAGGGGAAACAAGCAACACCAGAAATGAAACAGCTAATACGGGATCATCCCATCTAGGCGCTATGATATTATTTGGCAGAAATACAAGAAGTATTAGAACTTACTACGGAGCTGCAACGTGAGGCGAAAAAGGCTGGACATATCTTTCAATCAATGAATCCAAGCAGAAAGAAAAAGAAGGATGGAAAAGCAACACCTGAAATATTAGGTGGCATGCTATGTAATAATGGTATACTTTGATCTGTTTCAAATGTAACTCTGAGAAAAACGTTACTATTGTTTATGCTGTGATCGCCGTAACAAGCGAGAAGATCTTTGCATTAACGTGAATGGGATGTTCTTTTTATCGTTTTCCGACAGAAGACTGCCTCCTCAATTGTGTAAAGGGCGAAGCCCAAAGATAGGTGGGAGATGAATGTCGGTAAGGCGTAAGCCTAAAGGTTTTTGTTTCCCACTTCATTCTTTAATGATATAATCAGTCTTATATAAGATAAGGGCTGATTATATAATGAAATTAGATAGCAATAACCATTCAGTATTCTTGATGTATTATCACCTTGTGTTAGTTGTGAAATATCGTAGAGAAGTCTTTGATGACGAAGTATCTGACTATGCTAAGGGTATGTTTGTAAAATTAGGTGAGAAATACAATATCTCACTAGTCGAATGGAATCATGATAAAGACCATGTCCATATCCTATTCAAAGCACATCCTAATACAGCATTATCAAAGTTCATCAACGCATACAAAAGTGCTAGTTCTCGATTGATAAAACGTGACTTTCCTGCAGTTCGCGAAAAACTTTGGAAAGAAATGTTCTGGTCAAGAAGTTTCTGCTTACTAACTACTGGTGATTCTCCCATCAACGTAGTCAAAAAATATATTGAAAATCAAGGCATGAAGTGAGGTGAAAGCAATGTTGGTCAATAAAGCATATAAGTTTCGTATCTACCCAAATGAAGAACAAAAAACACTAATTGCTAAAACAATTGGCTGTTCACGTTTTGTGTTCAATCATTTTCTAGCACAATGGAACGATATATACAAAGAAACAGGAAAACCACGATGTAATAGGTATTGAAGATTTGCAAGTATCCAATATGCTAAAGAACCACAAGTTAGCAAAAGCAATCAGTGAAGTATCTTGGTCACAGTTTAGAACTATGCTTGAGTACAAAGCAAAATGGTATGGTAAACAAGTCATTGCGGTATCTAAAATATTTGCTAGTTCCCAACTTTGTTCGTGTTGTGGATACAAAAACAAAGACGTTAAGAATCTCAACCTTCGTGAGGCGAGAAGCAAGTTACCCACTTATTCATTGGTTTGGTAAATAATTTGTTTGAAAGGAAGTGTATTTTTTCCAAAGTTGTTTAGAACTGCTAGTTAAAAAAGTAAATGGAAAGGATTGAACATTTATGGCCTCCACAACAGGTGGGTTAGTCATGCTTTCACAAATGCTTCCAAAGTTGCCGCCATCAGAGAGAAAAATCGCCTCCTATATACTTGAACACCCACAAGAATCCGTTAGATTAACAGCTAGTGAACTTGGTAAACGCAGCTCTACAAGTAGTGCTGCTGTCATCCGTTTGTGCAAATCATTAAATTTAAATGGATTTCAAGAATTAAAACTAAGAATTGCTGGTGATTTACATAAAAATCAAGCAACAGGCTTTCGAGATATTGAACCGCAGGAAACACAAGTTTCAGTTATTGAAAAACTCACCAATAATAGTATACAAACACTCCAAGAAACATCAGAGATACTAAGCACAATAGAACTATCAAAAGCAGTGGAAGCGTTAATGAAAACAAAAAATATCCATTTTTTCGGTGTTGGAGCTTCTAGTATTATTGCACAGGATGCACAGCAAAAATTTTTAAGGATTAATAAGACAGCCACTGCTTTTGCTGATATACATATGGCAGCTACTGTCGTTGCAAACGCCAGCGAAGAAGATGTCGTCTTCGGCATCTCTTTTTCAGGGAACACAGTCGAGGTAGTGAAAATATTGAAGTTGGCAAAGAGTAAAGGCGCAACGACAATTAGCCTTACGAAGTATGGCTCTTCATTGGTGACAGAATACGCAGATATCCATTTGTTTACATCAGCCACAAAGGAAGCCGCATTTAGAAGTGGTGCAACTTCATCTCGATTAGGGCAATTGCATGTAATCGACATTTTATTTATGTGTGTGGCCTCGCAACAGTATGATGATTTAATCACTTATTTAGACGAAACAAGAGTTGCCGTAGAATCGATTGGAGAAAAAATAAGCAGATCGAAACCTAAATGAGAAGAGATAATGAGATTGAAAGATCATCTGCATGGGGCTGTCTCAAAGTCACGAAAATGACTTTTGAGACAGCCCCGTCTGGTTTCATTGGATTCAGCTAACTTGATCAAGTGGTGAACGGAAGTGAGCAGGCGAGTATGAACCAAATTTAGTAATTTATAAACCGAAACGAGTGAGTTTTAAGCCAATTTTGGTGTGTACTATCCGCGACAATAAAGAAATACTGCCAGACAAAGACAAGCTATACTTGAAGCGAAGGATAGCTTTATTCATTTTTCACAACTTGTAACATCTCATTTATTGAAGTAATCAATATGTCGGGAATTGCATGGGAAGGGGGAAAGGAATCTGTTTTCGTTTCCTTTTTCCATTTTTCAAAATAAATATTGTTCACAAGAGGATCATTGTTTCTTTCTTTGATGCTTTTTTCTCGCAACTGTTTTGGCAAACGTCGATAAATAAGAATAGAGGTTGTGCCATACAAATTAGCTGCTTGCACATCATGATCAAGTCTATCACCAACATGTGCGAATATATTGCCCTTAAAAGGAGCAAACATCCTCGGGTCTGGTTTGCCAACTCCCATTTTTTCAGGTGTGACGATTTTTTTAAAATAACCAGTTAAGCCAAGCTCATCCATAACGGGCAATTGATACTTTTTAAACCCATTTGTAATGACAGCAAGGGAAAATCCATTAAAGACTAGTTGATCTAAAGTTTCTAATATATTATTTTCTAATAAATAGACTTTTGGCTGTTTACTATGCTTTTGCACCAATGCTTCCACATCGATGCTGCATGCAATGTTGTTTGCTGATAGATAATGGTGAACGATATCATCCCAATTGTAAGCAGCTGCAATGTTTTTCATCTTCATACGTTTTTCATGTTCAGCAAATAATGCGGCTGTGACAGCATGACAAGTTTCGCAATGAGCAAGAATCGTCTTTTCAATTTCTACAAAAACATGATCAATAAAAGGATTTTGCATGAAGGTTCCATCTAAATCAAACGTAATCCATTTTTTCATTGTTTCACCGTCCTCGAAGGTAAAAGGTACGAAAGAAAAAGGTAATTTCATTCAGTATCATATTCTCATAAAGTGTTAATATGCTAAGTAGAATCATACTGTGCGCGTTTCTTGGAAGCCTAGATGGGGCGGGATAAACTGAAAGCCAAATGTCCAATTGGTTCGGACCAAGACGCTTGTCCCTTAGCCTTTGTTCTATTCTTAGTAGTGGGGGATGAAAGGAACCCCCACTAATGGAAGTTTCACTTTATCATGATTTTGGGATCACCGTTAGGCGGAAGCGTGATTTGGCCAAGGATTACCGACTCTCTTGCACCTGTCGCTTGCATGACATTTCCCGGATGTTGATGAAGCGTTTCATTGGCAAGAATAGCAAATGCAATCGCTTCTTTCGCTTCAGAAGAAAGCCCAATATCTTCTTGTGTTAACACGGTTTTGCCAGGAAGGAGGCTCTTTAGCATGTTCATCAGTGTGGTATTATAGCTTCCTCCGCCAGCGACGATGATTTCATCTATATGAACAGCAGGAAAAACAAACCGTTTATAAGCATCAGCAATCGATGCAGCGGTAAAATAAGTTGCGGTCGCAATGAAATCATTAGCAGAAATACGGTTTTCTTGTAAGATTTTTCTCGTAAATTCTCTGCCAAATAATTCTCTCCCCGTTGATTTCGGCGGCTGCCGTTTAAAATATGCCATCTCCATCCATTCGGCAGCAAGATTTTTGTGGACACGCCCTTGCGATGCCCAATGGCCATTTTTATCGAAGGCTACTCCTTTTAGCTGCTTGCAAAGCTCATCGATAATCATGTTTCCCGGCCCTGTATCAAAAGCAAAAACATCGTTCAGTTCACTGTTTTTAGGAATTACCGTCACATTTCCGATTCCGCCGATATTTTGTAAAGCACGTCCTTTATGAATGTCTTTGTAGAGTAAGTATTCAGTATAGGGAACGAGGGGCGCTCCTTCACCTCCGGCAGCAATATCCATCGCACGAAAGTTAGAGATAACGGTCGTATTTGTTTCATATGCAATAATAGCTGGTTCACCAATTTGCAAAGTGGATGGGATATAATGATTAATCGTTTTTGGAATATGATAGATCGTCTGCCCATGGCTGCCAATAGCATCTATCTTTTCAATCGGATATGCAGCTTCTTCACACAATTCCATAACTGTTTCAGCAAAAAGTGCACCTAGTTTAACATTCATACTACAAATCTTCGCAACATTTGATCTCTCAACATCCATTACATCCAACAATTCTTCTTTCAACTTATTTGAAAAGGGGACAGAAATAAAATGCTGCAATGTGACGCGAGTGTTAAAGCCATGGCCGCTTATTTTTACGAGTGCAGCATCGATGCCGTCTAGTGACGTACCTGACATCAAACCGACAATCATTTTATCCATTATTTTCATTCCTTTCTTGATAAGCTGCGTTTCACGATTCAAAAAATAGTCTTTTTTGAGAGATAGGGGAGAACCGCCAGCATAGCCTACATGTTCTCGTTAAAAGCAGTCTTTTTCCTGTGCGACAAAGACAGCTCCGATTGCAGGAGCATCAGCTTCTTGGATAATGATCATGTCTTCAAGTTTTTCTTTGAGTGTGGTAATAAATGAGCGTTGAACATGTTCATTTTTTTCTAGCATGCTTCCCTTATAGCCGATTAAATATGGTTTTGCAAGTTGCAGCTTGTGAATGAGCATGATCGTTTGATTTGCCAAATCTTCACCGGCTGTTTTCAATAAAGACAGCGATTGTTCATCACCTTGGTTAGCTAATACATCCACAACATATGACAAAGAAGCAATATCCGATTTAGGAGAGTGATAGATGTAATTTTTTAATTGCTCGGCTTCCTGTATTTGCAGCTTCTCCATTAAAGCGGTTGATAGAGGCGAATAAGGGCTGCCTGTATCTGCTTCATATGTTATTTGCTTACAAGCTTTGATAGCAATATCGTAAGCGCTGCCTTCATCACCTAACAAGTGTCCCCAACCTCCAGCATAGGTGAGGTGATCGCCTTTTTTTCCAATCGAAACAGAGCCTGTTCCGGAAATGGTCAATACACCATCTTGACGATGAAGAGCTGCATAAAACGCCAATTGTGCATCATTCATTAATATAACAGGGATTTGAAAGATTTTCTCTAGTTCGTTTTTCATCATTTGCCGATGTTGACTAGCTTCAATCCCTGCAATGCCAGCAACAATGCACTTGCATCGTTCTCCAAAAGGCGAATGCAAACATTCCTTTATCACTTTTTGCAAATGGTTGAAAGCGATCTCAAAATCGATGACAGGATTGCCATAACCCGCATCTGCTTCGAATAGAATATCTTTAGCATTATTTAGCACAACCGCTTTTGTCTTTGTTCCGCCAGCATCAATTCCAATCACATATTTCATTTCATAAGCCCCCTATGCTAGTTGAAAAGCAAATTTGCCCCAAGGCTTGATATAATCAATAAGGAATATTTCTTCTTCTCTTATCCTGCCAACGACATTTGTTTTCCCAGAGTTTTTCATATCTTTTAAAGCAATTTGCAGCTCGCCGGCATATTGGCCATATAAGTCATTTTCAATTAAAATATCTCCCCGTTTTATATCCCGGCAATGAAATGGACGGAATGTTTCTCCCCGGTATTTTACACGACTTTGGGTAGAGCGAATCATATAATCGGAAACATCGCCTCGATAAAAATGGAATTCTTCTAACACAATTTTCTTTTCTAATGGCGAAATGCCATCAGAAAGCGCTATCGAAAAAGTAAGCATTTCTTTATTCATATTGCTTAATGCTTTTAATTCTTTAAGAGATGCGTACGTATTTCCAATGAGAACATCATCTATTAAATTAGTGGCAAATAAATGTTTCGCTTGAACATCGATAGGCATGTCTCTATGCATCTCTAAAGTTGGCAAACCTTCTACGATCGGCCAAGGTCCAAAAGTGGCATCGTTTGAAGAGACAAATGCTGCTGTTCGAATGCCAAGATCTTTAAATTTTTTGCTGCAATCAAGAAAAAAAGGGTATGATAAGCCAGCATAGCGGTGTGGATAAAAATTATGACAGCCCAGTAGATTATTTTTGTTTGGCTGGTACGTCATAATATTATCAATATATTTTGTCGCGTTACTCATATTTAATTCGATCTTCAAATTGTACGGGTTATACGTCATCACTGATTCTTCATGTCCGGTATATCCCATATCTAAACGAATGCCGTATGCTCCTAAACTAGCAAAAAAAGATAGATCATCATAAGAAATATTTAAATCTTTGAACACTCTTGGACTAATATCAGCGATCACTTCCATCCCAAGTTGATTTGCAAATGCAATTGTTTCTTTAAAGTCAGAAATAATTTGATCTTTATTGCCGTCAACAGATAATAAACAAGTAAATACGCGCTGAAAACCATGATCGTGAGCTGTCTTTATATATTCTTTATCTTTTTCCACTGTTGAATGGTTTGGATAAATGGAAATACCTAATCTTTTCATTGGACAAAGCTCCTTTTTAGTATGTTGTTCATATACTTAAATTGGCCGCATCAGAAACTAAAATGTTTGATGTGTTTAGCCTTATTTAGAAAGTTGATCTATTTTCTTAATTAATTTTATCATCTGCTCAATTAATGATAACTCGCTTACTGCTGTCATTAAGTGGTCTTGAGCATGAATCATCAGTAGCGACTTTTCGACGACAACGCCATTGATTTCTGCTTGAATCAATTTCGTTTGTGTTTGATGGGCTTTGTTTAATTCTTGCTGTGCTTCTACCATTGATTCATCCGCTTTTTTAAACTCATTTTGGTTGGCAAAATCAATTGCTTCATAGGCAAGACTCCTTGCATTGCCGCCATGTGAAATAATGGTGAATATTTCCTGTTCTATGTTTATTTCTGTCATCTGCTTCTTACCTCCTTATTTTTAGATATATCATATCATTCATCAAAAAATGAAACAATATTTTAAAATAAATTATAAAAGTATGGAATTTAATTTCATTATCACCTATAATCAAAGTGAAGTGGAAACACTTACATTTGGCAAAAACATAGAAATAATCGCTGCCCGATGCAGTTAGCGAGTCATTAAAAACGATCTCTATTCGGAGAGTACTTAAGATCATCGGTACTAAGCTTATCAAATCATAATATAAATGTGTTATTGATTCCACATTAACTGGCAGTGCATTCGCTATAAGCGAAGGATCTATTGGGTGGAATTCCACCCGACAATGACAAAATTGGGGAGGTAATGCAATGAAAGTTTTATTTGTTTGTTCTGGAGGCATGTCAAGTGCCATCGTAGTAAATGCATTGAAAAAAGAGGCGGAAAAATCGGGAATCACGATGGAAGTTCGAGCAATCGGAACGAGCGAAGTGACCGATGAAATTAGTAATGGCTGGGACGCTTGTATGGTAGCCCCGCAAGTGAAGCATCGATTTCAATCTGTTAAAAAAGAAGCAGATGAGGCAGGGGTTCCGTGTGGAGCTATCCCCCCTCAAGCATACTCACCGCTTGGCGGCCCTACATTGTTAAAGACACTGCAAGAGCTTGTCAAGTAAATGCTAGAAAGATAGACAATACATCACTGCCGTTACTCATGTGGAATTCATAAAGCATAAGCATGGTGCAAAGAAAAAATTTACTGGATGACTTTCATGATTTCATCCGAAATTTAGAAGGAGGGGAATGACACCATGAATAAGTTTGTCGACTTTTTAGAGAATAAGCTATCTGGACCAATGGCAAGGCTTTCAGAACAACGCCACCTTCAAGCTGTTCGGGATGGAGTGATTTCAGCTTTACCTTTTATTATTGTAGGATCATTTTTCTTAATCTTTGCGTTTCCACCAGTGCCAGAAGGATCATTTATTAAGGAATGGGCTGCTGATCATGCGAGTGAAATTTTAATCCCATATCGTTTGACGATGTTTATAATGTCTCTGTATATCGCTTTTGGGGTTGGCTATAATCTGGCAAGGAGCTACAAACTTGATCCTTTATCGGGGGCTCAAATGGCTGTCGCAGCATTGCTATTAACGATTGTTCCACAAGTAGTTGATGGTGTTGGTTTTGTTTTGCCTATGACGAATTTAGGTGGACAAGGGTTGTTTGTTGCGATGATCGTATCGATTTTAGCAGTTGAGATTCAAAGATTTTGTAAAGTTAAAAACATAACAATCAAAATGCCTGAGCAAGTGCCGCCATCTGTGTCACGTTCATTTGAAGCACTCATACCTGTCGCAATCGTCATTATCATTATTTCATCCATTACAGTTTTAGCAGGAATTGATTTACACCAAATTGTTGGCAAAGCCGTACAGCCATTTGTAAAAGTAGGGGATAGTCTATTCGGTGTCCTGCTGCCAGTGTTTTTAATTACATTTTTTTGGTCATTTGGTATTCATGGTGTGTCAATCGTTGGAACGATTGCAAGACCACTTTGGGAAGTATTTGTCGCAAATAACGCTGAAGCTGTTGCTAGTGGTGCCGATAAGATTCCCCATATTGCTCCTGAGCCTTTTTATCAGTGGTTTATTTGGATAGGCGGTTCTGGTGCGACGCTTGGCTTAGTATTAGCGATGGTTTTCTTTGCACGCTCACGTTACTTAAAAACATTAAGCCGTACATCGATTATTCCAAGTATTTTTAATATTAATGAGCCTGTTATTTTCGGGACGCCAATTGTTTTAAATCCAATATTAATCATTCCTTTTGTTATTACACCACTCATTACAGCGACGTTGTCATATATTGCTACGTCTATTGGCTTAGTTTCACACATTTTTGCGCATCCGCCATGGACGCTTCCTGCACCAATAGGAGCATACTTGGCCACAGGTGGAGACTGGAGAGCAATTATACTCGTTCTTGTTAATATAGCGATTTCTTTCTTGATCTATTTTCCGTTTTTTAAAATGTATGATAAGAAAATGGTTGATATGGAGGCAGAAGAGAATCATTGATAGGAAAAATAGGAGTCTTGTAGATTCCTATTTTTAAATGGGGAGATGAATGATGCAAACTGAAACGAACATATTTCCAAGAATAAGCTTTAAAGGTGTATTGATCTTTATGTTGATTGTCGCAGCAGGTGTCATTCTGCTTGTGAAACCATTCATAGCGATCGGTTTGCCGCGCCAATGGAGTTTGTATTTAGCAACAGCTGTTTCGTCGACAATTGGGATGTCAATAGTCATCAATGTAGTGGATGAAAAAGTGCAGGATAGAAAGAAAAGACGAAAAAGAACCATCCTATCTTTCATTGTTTGTTTTAGTGTTAGTTTCGTCTTAATTTTTCTAACAAAGTAGACATAAGAAAGGGTGTACATCATGTGTCAAGGAGTTAAAATTGCAACAATAGGCGGAGGATCAAGCTATACACCAGAATTTGTAGAAGGATTAATAAAACGCTATGATGAATTTCCGGTACGGGAACTATGGCTAGTCGATATAGAGGATGGAAAAGACAAGCTAGCAATTGTCGGAAACTTAGCGAAAAGAATGGTTGAAAAAGCGAAAATCCCAATGGAAATACACTTAACGTTAAACAGACAAGAAGCATTAAAGGATGCAGATTTTGTTACAACGCAAATGAGAGTAGGACTGTTGGATGCTCGCATCAAAGACGAACGCATCCCTTTGCAGTATGGGATTATTGGACAGGAAACGAATGGAGCCGGCGGTTTATTTAAAGGTTTGCGTACGATTCCTGTATTATTGGAAATTGCAAAAGAAATGGGGGAATTATGCCCTCGCGCTTGGCTCATTAATTTTACGAATCCAGCTGGAATGGTAACAGAAGCGCTGTTAAGATATAGCGGACATGAAAAAATAATCGGCGTCTGCAACTTGCCAGTAAATGTGAAAATGACACTTGCAAACCTATTGCAAGTTGAGACAGAAAGACTTCATATTACATTTGCAGGCTTAAACCATCTAGTGTACGGATTGGATGTTTTTGTGGATGGAGAATCTGTGTTGGAGGAGGTTATAGACATTTTATCCGATCCAGATAAACAGCTTTCTATGCAAAACATCGCGCCTATTCCTTGGGAGCCGGCATTTCTTCAAGCATTAGGAGTTGTCCCATGTCCATACCATCGATACTATTACAAAACAAAAGAAATATTAGAAGAAGAATTGGAGTCTTTCAAGAGTGGGACAACAAGAGCTGAAGTTGTAAAAAAATTAGAAGCTGAGCTATTTGAGCTGTACCAAGATCCAGACTTGGCGATAAAACCGCCACAATTAGAAAAACGCGGCGGAGCCTACTATAGTGATGCGGCATGCAACCTTATGTCATCTATTTATAATAGTAAAGGCGACATTCAAACATTAAATGTTCGCAACAATGGAGCAATCACCGGCATTCCGTTGGAATCAGCAGTGGAAGTAAATTGTATCGTAACGAAAGAGGGCCCACAGCCGCTTGCTGTTGGCGAGCTGCCTGTTTCGATTGCTGGATTGGTTCAACAAATAAAATCATTTGAAAGAGTAGCGGCAGAAGCTGCTGTTACTGGCTCCTATGACAAGACGCTGATGGCGTTATGCATGAATCCGCTTGTACCCAGCGATCGGATTGCGAAGAAAGTATTAGATGAAATGCTTGAGGCACATAAAGAATATTTGCCACAATTCAATAGAGAGTCTATTTGAGGAGTAGGAAAGACCTTATTCTTGTTTTCTATTATGTCATTTAAGCTTTTTAATCAGGTGGAGGAGATTCTGACACCTGATTCTTCTTTATTACGGTAGGCATTTAACTAAGTATAGGATGTAAGACTTATCATCTCTTTAGACAACAGATAAAAAGTTTTATTTTAAAAAAACATTATTTCCTTTCATAGCATAATAAGGTAACCTTGATAATAAATACATAGAAAGAGGTGTGAGAGAATTTGCTAAAGAAATTAACAGCATTTACATTAGTAGGTCTTCTTCTGTTTGGGCTATTTCCGCTCAACCCTTATGAGGCAAAAGCAAACACGATATCGCCGAAGCGAGAATTTCGGGCTGCTTGGATTGCAACAGTAGCGAATATTGATTGGCCTTCTAAAAAAGGTCTGTCTATCAACCAGCAAAAACAGGAATATATCAAGCTATTAGACGATGTAAAAGCGATGGGCATGAATGCAGTCATTGTTCAGATCAAACCTACAGCTGACGCATTTTATCCGTCTGAATATGGTCCATGGTCCGAATATTTAACAGGTACACAGGGTAAAGATCCTGGCTATGATCCACTTGCTTTTATGTTGGAAGAGGCACATAAACGCAATTTAGAATTTCATGCATGGTTCAATCCATACAGAATCACGATGAATCATAAAGATTTAGGAAAACTATCAGCTGACCATCCAGCGAAGAAACATCCTGATTGGGTGCTTGGTTATGGCAACCAGCTATATTATGATCCAGGTATACCAGAAGCAAGAGCTTTCATTATCGAAAGCATTAACGAAGTAGTGAAAAAATACGATATTGATGGCGTCCATATGGATGATTACTTTTATCCATATGCCATTAAAGGACAAGCATTTCCTGATGATGCTTCGTTCAAAAAATACGGGGGCACCCAATTTAAATCAAAAGCAGATTGGCGAAGGAATAACGTTAATGTCTTAGTTAGAGACCTCAATGCTGCAATAAAAAAAGAAAAGCCATATGTTAAATTCGGCATCAGCCCGTTCGGAGTTTGGCGAAATATTGCCGATGACCCAACCGGTTCAAAGACGAAAGCTGGCCAAACAAACTATGATAGTTTATTTGCGGATACGAGAGAGTGGATTCAAAAAGGATATATCGACTATATCAACCCACAAATTTATTGGAATATAGGCTTTGAAGCAGCAGCATTTGATATATTGCTAGATTGGTGGAGACAGGAAATTAAAGACAAACCAATTCACCTGTATATTGGACAAGCTGCGTATAAGATAAATAATAACGATGTGAAGGCATGGTCAAACCCAGAAGAATATCCGCGGCAAATTCAAATGATTAGAAATCGTGCTGATGTACATGGAAGTGTGCATTTTAGCTTGAAAGACTTGAATCGCAATCCACTTGGTGTAAAAGATCGCCTAACAAATGATCTATATCAAAAACAAGCATTAATTCCGACAATGCCATGGCTCGATGCAACACCGCCAAAACAACCGCTTATTACAAATGCTAAACAGCTTCAAAATGGTGTGCATTTAACGATACAAGATCAGCCGGAAAATGATACCGCTTATTATGCAATTTATCGTTTTGCAGGCACTAAAAAAGGCAATATTCAAGATCCAGCGAATTTAATCGCAACAGTTAGAAAAACTGCAGATACAGTTGTATACATCGACCAATCAGCAGCAAAAGGAACATACACATACGTTGTCACTGCATTAGATCGTCTACACAACGAGAGTCAAGAGAGTGAAACGATTACTGTTCCATAATAAATAGAAACATTAATTGGTAGAAAGCGAACTTGAAAATTCGTTTTCTACCATTTTTTGTCTGATATGAAATTTTATTTCAAGTAAAATTTTAAAAATTGAAGCCAACTGAGCAGTTATAAAATAATAATAATAAGTACTAGTATGCGTATGCAAATAGACCTTTAATATGTGCAAGATATCTAGCTTTACTCGCCTCTTTTAATAGAGAAGCAGGCAGCCCCTTTAAGTGTGTCTCTCGTTCCCCAATGGCTGCGATGGCATCTTTGCGTCCGAGGCTTGCTAACTTGCCGGATAATACCGGTTGAAACGCTTTCATAGGAAGTTCCTTACACGCCGCGTAAATGTTATATCCAACCGTTTCTCCCATTTGCCAAGCTAGTTGTGCGGATGGTGGATAAGGACGTCCATTTTCATCCATGTAGATGGCACTGTCTCCCGCTAAGAAAATATCGCTATGAGAGGTTGAAACAAGAAACTCATTAATCGTTGCACGTCCACGGTTTACTTCAATTCCCGAATTTGCAACAATCGGATTTCCTTGGACGCCACCTGTCCAAACGAGCGTGTTTGTTTGAATAGAGCGGCCATCTTTTAAATGGACGATATTTTCGTTTATTTCCGTAATCGGTACACCTGTAATAAACTGAATGCCGCGCTTTTGCAAACTGCTTTGAGCCCTTTCAATTAGTTCAGGATCAAAGCCATTCAAAATATTTGGAGATGCTTCTACACAATATATTGAAATATCGTTCATGTCTACACCGTAATGAAGGCACCAATCTGGCATCATATCAGCTAATTCACCAACTAGTTCGACACCTGTCAGCCCTCCGCCGCCAACTACAATCGTAGCATCCGATTTGTCTTTTGATAAACTGTAAGATTCAATTTTCGATTGAATATGAGCACGAATCCGATTAGCATCATCGATTGATTTTAATGTAAAGCTGTTTTGTTCCAATCCTGGTATTCCAAAGAATGCTGTTTCACTGCCAAGTGCTACAACGAGTAAATCATAAGCATATATTTTGCCGCTTTTCATGAGAACTTGCTTTTCATTTGGTTTTATTTGTTCAACAGTCGAAATTTGCAAATGAATATCTTTTCCTTTTAATAACTTATCCAAAGGAAGCCCAACAGACTGTTCAGAAAGATTGCCTGCAGCTAAACGATGCAATTCCGTGATAATTTGATGAGTCGGCCAACGATTAATCAATGTTATTTCAGCTTGTTGTGCATCAAGGTATTTACGAGCCGTTAATGCGCTTACAAGGCCGCCATATCCGCCGCCTAAAATGAGTATCTTCTTCAAGATGTCCATTTCCTCCTTTTTCATCCTTTATTGATGACTGTGTTGCTTTTTTTCTTCTGCAATTTTTAAATATGCTTCAGAAAAGCGGAGGATGTTTTGAATCTGTGGATCATTCAGCAATTTGATAACAGCAAGTAAGCCATACGTTTTTGTGCTGCTTTTTGCATGATCATTTGCTTCGATTACAGTAGAAGCTACTTCCTTCGCTTTTTGATGAAGAGGTTGTATAAACTCCTTCATTCCACCAATTGTGTCCTCTACAAATACACGATCCTTCGTTAAATTTTGACATAGATCATAGGTTTGTGTGAGCATTTCAGTCATCTCTGCAAGTTTAGGCAAGTTGTCTAAGATAGTGTCTAGCGATTGTTGAATTTCTGGGTCTTTCAGTTTCTCAAGTAGGTAGTCCGACATGTATGCGTTCACATCCTTTTTCTTTAATGACTCTCCTTTAAAAAAAGATTGTACTGGCATGGCAACTGTTTTCTAAATTACCATTTATTTGTGATATCCGTTTTTAATGTTAGCACAATGTAATAGGTAGATTCAATCATTAATTTAAACAACAACTCTAGTGAAGTATAGTTGAACTAAAAGTAGTTTTTGGGAGTCTGGACATACAGTTTTAATAAAGTTGTTCTATTATTCCTTGGACGATCTTAACATTGTTATATTGCAATAAAGAAAAGAAACCTTCTTATTTATATGTATGCAAATGAAAAGAGGATCATCCCACTTGTACAAAAGTAGGGATGACCCTGGAACTGTGATGTATTACATTTTAAGAATACGTAAATTTCGGCTTTCTTTTTTCTAAAAAGGCAGCTACTCCTTCATGGTAATCAGCTGATGTAAAGGAATCGAGCACTAACTCTGTTATCTCATCAGAATCTTTTACTGCTCCATTTCGAATTTCATTCATAATTTGTTTCGATCCCCGTATAGACAATTGCGCATTTTTACATAACATTTCTGCATATTCGTAAGTCTCTGCTTCCAATTTAGACGCATCTATGATTCGATCGATCAAACCAATCGCCAGTGCTTCACTTGCTGGAAGCAGCCGGCCTGAAAATAAAATATCCTTCGCTTTTGAGGGACCAACGAGATCGATTAAATTTTTAGTGCCTGGTGTATTGTAGACTAACCCTAGTTTCGCTGGAGTGATACCAAAGACACCTGAAGTATCTGAAAAGCGAAAATCACAAGCAACCGCTATTTCACATCCGCCGCCAACACAAAAGCCTCTAATCATCGAAATACTTGGCTTCAAACATTTTCCTATTTTTTCTTCCAGCTTCAATGAAATGTCGTTATACTTTATTGCTCCTGATTTTGTTGAACGTATTTTCGGGAACTCAGCGATATCGGAACCTGCTGAAAATGCTGTATCTGTTGTGCTTCTTAATATGATCACCTTTACATCAGGATTTTGCTCACAGTCATCAACTAGTGCAATTAATGTTTCCCACATCCGATAAGAAAGGGCATTTCTTTTATGCGGACGATTAATAAAAATAGTCCCAATTTCTCTGTCTACCTTCAAATATACATCTTCATCGCTGGATATGTTTTTCGTCAACGTGCATTCCCCCTGTTCTTACGAAAGTCTAAACCTTATCTTATTTTCAAAAAATTTTCTGTAAATATATATCATAAGTATACCTTAACAAAATGAATTTTGCGCTTGAAGGAGGGGGGGGGAAAAGAGAGCCTTTTGATTGATTTGCAAGTTTTTTATTGCAGACCTGTATATGCAAACAAGAGCGAATTAGCATAAATTATATTCGTTCATGACATCATTATTTAAGGCATCATAACTGTTTTTTTGTATATGGTTCCATCTCCAGGAAAGTTGTATTAAAGTAGAAGAAAGAACATGCAGGAGTTTATCATCTATCTAGGGTGAATATATCTTTTTCTAGCGGCGATTTAAGATGTTTATACAATGTCGTCCCATTTATCCCACATCTAACTGGTAGTAAGACCCCCGCATCAGGAATTAGAGGAATCGAAGAAGTGTGGGGGATGAAAGAAAACCCCCACTGATGGAAGTTTCACTTTATAAATTTCATAAAATGATGGATAACAGAAGACAATGATCATATGAAGGGGATAGAAGAAATGAATTGGAATGATTGTATTGAACGAACAAATACTCACTCTGTGAAATGGTCATACGCAGATGAGGAAGTAATTCCAATGTGTATTGCAGATATGGATTTCCAAGTATCACCTGCTATTATTGACGCAATGAAGAAAAAAGCAGCACATGGCATCTATGGGTATACGACTTTTTGTAAAGGATATGATGCAGCGATTATTGATTGGTGGCAGCGCCGCCATCAATGTAGACTCGAAAAGGAATGGATTGCTTTTAGTCCGGGGATCATCCCAGGAATGAATCTTCTATTGCAAATATTTACAAAACCAGGAGACAAAGTGATTGTTCAAGAACCAGTTTATTACCCGTTTTATAGCAGTATTGAAAATAACGAATGCGAAATCGTGAAAAATACATTGATCTATCGAGAGGGACGTTATGAGATTGATTTTGCCGACCTAGAGAAAAAAGCTGCTGATCCTTTAGCAAAAGTGCTGATTCTTTGCAGTCCACATAATCCTGTCGGGCGTGTCTGGACTTATGAAGAATTGAAAAAAGTCGGCGATATTTGCATCAAACACGATGTTTGGATGATTTCGGATGAAATGCATGGCGATATCGTATATCAAGGCCACCGTCATTTGCCATTATTTAATATCGACCCTGCTTTTCGGACAAGAAGCGTCATTTGTGCTGCCCCTAGTAAAACATTCAATATAGCCGGTCTCCAAACATCAATTATTCTCATTCCTAATAAGGAGCTTCGTGAAAAATACGAACAGAAGCTTTATCAATACGGGATGATGAGACCAAATGTATTTGGAGTAGAGGCTACAATCGCAGCGTACAATGATGGAGAAGCATGGCTGGAAGATTTACTTGGTTATTTGGAAGGCAATCTTCAATATGTAGAGAATTATTTGCACCAAAATATGTCAGATGTAACCTACCATAAACCAGAAGGTACACACCTTATTTGGCTTGGCTTTGAAAAATTGGGAATGGAAGGAAACGCATTGTGGGAATTTTTCCTAGAAAAAGCAAAAGTGAAGTTAGACGAAGGCTTTAAGTTTGGAGAAAGCGGGCGTACTTTTTTACGAATGAATATTGCTTGCCCAAGAGAACGAATTGATACGGCATTACGGAGAATGCAAGAAGCCATTTTACACTTTCGAATAGAACAGCATCGTAAAAAAGAGGAAGTAAGCAAGTAGCTAAAAAGACGCATCAGCGTCTTTTTAGTTGCTCTTTTTTATGTAAATTGTCCTTTCTATATAAACAAATAAAAAAATCTATGATAGAATATCAGTGAATACACAATAAACAAGGTTTGACTGTCCATTTAGTGAGTACAGTTGTATATTAAGCGTTTACAAAGAAATACTAATAAAACAATGGAGGGATAAGAAAATGTCAAGTAAAATACTAGAGCAATTTTTGCAGACGAATCTTTCAGATTTAAAAGAAAAGGGCTTATATAATGAAATCGACTCGCTTGAAAGTGCTAACGGACCTGTGATTCAGATTAAGGGACAGGAGCTTATTAATCTTTCTTCTAATAATTATCTAGGTTTAGCAACAAATCCCGAATTACAAGCTGCTGCAATTGAAGCTATAAAAAGCTGGGGAGTTGGTGCTGGAGCAGTACGAACGATTAATGGGACATTGCGCCTTCACGATGAACTGGAAGAAAAATTGGCGGCTTTTAAGGGAACAGAAGCAGTAATCTCTTACCAATCTGGATTTAATTGCAATATGGCAGCAATTTCCGCTGTCATGGATAAAAATGATGCTATTTTATCTGATGAACTGAACCATGCTTCGATTATTGACGGCTGCCGTCTTTCTAAAGCAAAAATTATTCGCTTCAACCACTCTGATATGGATGATTTGCGGCAAAAAGCAAAAGAAGCTACTGAATCTGGGCTCTATCATAAAGTAATGGTGATTACCGATGGTGTATTTTCGATGGATGGCGATATTGCAAAACTGCCAGAAATCGCAGAAATTGCCGAAACATATGATCTGATCACATATGTTGACGATGCGCATGGCTCTGGTGTACTCGGAAAAGGTGCGGGAACAGTTAAGCACTTTGGGCTGCAAGACAAAATTGACTTCCAAATGGGAACTTTATCAAAAGCAATTGGTGTTGTTGGCGGCTATGTTGCTGGTAAGCAGCAGCTAATTGACTGGTTGAAAGTTCGTTCACGTCCATTTCTATTCTCTACTGCTGTAACGCCAGCAGATGCAGTTGCTGCAACGAAAGCGATTGAACTAATGATGGCAAGTACAGACCTGAATGAACAGCTTTGGGAGAATGGGGATTATTTGAAAAAAGGGCTGAAAGAACTCGGATTTGACATTGGAAAGAGTGAAACACCAATTACGCCATGTATCATCGGTGATGAAAAAACAACCCAACAATTTAGTAGACGATTATATGAAGAAGGCGTCTATGCAAAATCAATTGTATTTCCAACGGTGCCAAGAGGAACTGGTCGTGTTCGAAATATGCCTACAGCTGCTCATACGAAGGAGATGCTTGATAAGGCTATTCGTATTTATGAAAAAATTGGCAAGGAAATGGGTGTCATTTAGTTTCCCAAGGTGGAAGACTATTGAGGAAATCACTTGAGATAGGGGGGAACTTTGATGAGGAAGAAAATATTAGTAACTGGTGCTTTAGGACAAATTGGTACAGAACTGGTAATGAAACTTCATGATGTATATGGAACAGATCATGTGATCGCAACCGATATTCGCAATAGCGAAAATGAGGTTGTCCAATCTGGGCCTTTCGAAATATTAGATGTGACAGACGGAAAGCGCATGATGGAACTTGCTAAAAAATATCAAGTGAATACGATTGTTCATCTTGCAGCTTTATTGTCAGCAAAAGCGGAAAGCAACCCACTTCTAGCGTGGAATCTGAATATGGGCGGGCTTGTAAATGCGCTGGAAACAGCACGTGAACTAAATTGTCAGCTCTTTACACCAAGTTCGATAGGAGCATTCGGACCAACGACACCAAAAAATAAAACACCGCAGATTACGATTCAACGTCCAACGACGATGTACGGTGTGAACAAAGTCTCTGGAGAATTGCTTTGTGATTATTATTATGAGAAATTTGGCGTCGATACTCGAGGTGTTCGTTTTCCAGGTTTAATTTCATATGCAGCAGAACCAGGCGGCGGTACGACGGATTATGCAGTGGACATCTATTATAGTGCGATTGAACGGGGAAGCTACACATCTTATATTCAAAAAGGGACTTATATGGATATGATGTATATGCCAGATGCACTAAATGCGATCGTGGCATTAATGGAAGCTGACCCTGCTAAATTAAAGCATCGCAACGCTTTTAATATTACGGCAATGAGCTTCGAACCAGAAGAGATTGCTGCCGAAATTCGCAAACATATTCCGACATTCACAATTTCCTACAATGTTGACCCAGTAAGACAAGCAATTGCAGATAGCTGGCCAAATTCTCTTGATGCGACCGCTGCTCAAGAAGAATGGGGATTTAAAGCAGAATATGACTTAGAGAAAATGACAGTAGATATGTTAGGAAAATTGCGGGCGAAGCTGTTAGCTGGATAACGAATCATGAAGGTGGTTTCTTTCATCAGAAGAAGGATGAAAGAAACCTTTTTTGCGTTGTAATGCTTAAGCCAAATAAAGATAGGCATTGCGATTCCATTTACATTCCTCGTATTAATTTCTTTCCGCTTCATGCAATAGGTTTTCCGATCATTTAAATCCCAGAGAGAACGATAGGTTATCATTAACTGTTAATCCCACGTTTGTTTTTTTTCGATCTTTTCACAAATATCATGATCAGTAATGGCTGTATACGGGGAGAGAAGGCATTATCAGCATTTGTCAGCCATTATCTACGGCGAAAAATATCTTTTAGTAAATATAGGATACAGTTTTCGAAAAACAATTTAAATTATTCATACATTCAATTGACAATGATAATCGTTTTCAGTAATATGGATTTGAGTTTATTACTGGGAATGGAGGAATTGGAGTGAAAAAGTATTTATCTCTTATATTTACTTTCATGCTTGCATTTTCCTTAGCTGGATGTGGTGCAGGGAATGAAAAAGCAAATACAGATTCAGAGAAGAAGGAGGAGAAGGTAGAAAAAGAAGCAGAAAATAAGGAGCAGCAACCTGACAAAATAGTCTTAACAGACTTTACTGGCAGAGAAATTGAATTGGAGAAGCCAGCAGAGAAAGTAGCGTTGTTAAGTAGTGGAGACATGGATTTGATGATGAATCTTGGCGGTAATATTGTTGGGCGGCCCAGCAGTCGTGGAGAAGTTCCGGAAGCTGTAAAGGATGCCGAAGAAATCGGAAACCCGCATGAACCAAACTTTGAAAAAATTGTGAGTGTTGAAGCGGATGTACTGATTGCAAATGAAAGTTTCCAGCGTCACATTAAAACAGTTGAAAGCCAAGGAACGAAAGTCATTTTAACATCTGCCAACTCAGTTGACGATATTAAAAAACAAATTGAATTATATGCACAAATCTTACAAAAAGAAGCGAAAGGCGAAGAGCTTATCAAGCAAATCGATGATCAGATCGATGCATTAAAAGCTGATAAAGATGGCAACAAACTGAAAACATTACTCGTTTATGGTGCTCCAGGCACTTTCTTAGCAGCCCTTCCGAATTCACTTTCTGGCAATATTTTAGAACTAGCTGGCGGGGAAAATATCGCAAATGAATTTCCGAAGCGTGATGATTATCCAAATTACGCTAATTTGAGCGCTGAAAAAATTATTGAAAAGGACCCTGATATTATCTTTTTAATTACCCACGGTGATGCAGAAGCTGTAAAGACAGCTTTTGAAGAGGAAATGTCACAAAACCCTGCGTGGACTAATCTAACTGCTGTTCAAAAAGAAAGATATGTGATTTTGCCATCACACTTGTTCGGCTCCAATCCAGGGATGAAAATTGTTGACTCTATTACATTTATGAGCGATCAGTTAAAAGAGGCAGCGAATGAAAGCAACTGAAGAAAAAAAAGCTTCTAAAGAGGAGAAAAAGCAAAAACATCCGTTGGCACGGAGACGTTTGCTTTTCTTTTCTTCCAGTACAATTATTGTTGTTCTTGTTGTTCTTTATGCTTTAAGAGTTGGAGCAGTTTCATTTACAACAGAAGAGGTATGGAGTGGTTTTACCTCTACTGAACAAACAATGGCGAGAAAAATTGTCTGGGATTTGCGCGTGCCAAGAGTGGTGATTGGATTGATGGTTGGGATGTCGCTTTCGATTGCAGGAAGTTTGCTGCAAGGCGTGATGAAAAACCCATTGGCAGACCCAGGAATCATTGGCGTTTCTTCTGGTGCAGGTTTAGTAGCAACTATCATTATGATTCTTTTCCCACAGCATGCGCTTTTGATTCCTGGCGGCGCTTTTCTAGGAGCATTTATTACTGCAATGTTGATTTATTTATTGGCATGGCAGCAAGGTGCTAATCCGATGCGGATAATTTTAGTAGGGATCGCCGTAAATGCTGTGATCGGTGCTGTAATGAGTGCAATCATGCTGCTTTATAGTGATCGAGTCCAAGCAATTCTTCCTTGGCTTGCCGGTGGGATTTCAGGAGTAGGCTGGAATCATGTAAACATGATCTGCTGGTATGTATTGCTTGCATTCGTGCTGTCTTTCTTTTCGATTAAGCATATCCGCATTCTTATGCTTGGAGATGAAGTAGCTAAATTGCTAGGGAACAAAGTGGAAAGAAGCCGTTTTTTCCTTATTGTTGTTAGCACTCTTTTAGCAGGAATAGCAGTAAGTGTATCAGGGCTGATCGGTTTTGTTGGATTAGTCGTGCCCCATATTATGCGCTTAATAGTCGGCAATGATTATCGTTACCTTCTGCCTGCTTCTGCTATAGGAGGAGCGATTTTGTTAGTACTCGCTGATACGATCGCACGGAGCTGGTTTGATCCGATTGAGCTGCCAGTAGGTATCTTACTTTCTTTCTTAGGCGGACCGTTTTTCTTATTTATCATTAGAAAAGGAGGGAAACGCTATGCTGCAAACTAAGGAGATAAGTTATGCCCACTCCCCTTCCTTTAAAGTAAGCGACATTCATTTAGAAATGAAGAAGGGGGAGATTGTTAGTCTTATTGGTCCCAACGGTTCAGGCAAATCAACGGTGCTTAGGCTTATTAGCCGTTTATTGAAGCCTGAGACAGGAGAAGTCGTATTGAATGGCAAGGATATTCATACACTTGATTCTATAGAAGTAGCAAGACAACTGGCGATGCTGCCGCAAACACACGACCATTTCATTGACATCACCGTAAGAGAGCTTGTAGAATTTGGGAGACACCCTCATAGAAAATGGTTTGAGCGGGCAAGTGCGGAAGATGAAGACATTATTGATTGGGCGTTGGATGTCACTCATTTAAAAGAATACGAGTATCGCATGCTGCATTCGCTTTCAGGGGGAGAAAGGCAGCGTGCTTGGATTGCAATGGCGATTACCCAGCGAACTAACTTGCTTCTTCTTGATGAGCCAACTACCTATTTAGATATTGCTCATCAGTTGGAAGTAATGGAATTGATTGAGCAGTTAAACGCGCAATATGAGATGACCATTGTCATGGTGCTTCATGACATCAACCAAGCAGCAAAATATAGTCATCGCCTCATTGCGATGAAGGATGGCGCTATCTGTTTTGATGGCATTCCCCAATGTGTCTTATGTCCCGAAATGTTTCAACAAATATTTTCAATCGAAGTTGATATTTTTCAAAATGGCGATAAGCCATACTTTACACCGGTTAGAAGACTCTTACATGCAAACTATTAATTCCACATCAATTGGAGGTAGAAAGAAATGATCATGGTATCCAATACAATTCATATTAAAAAAGGCTTTGCTGATAAAGTAATCGAAGGGTTCAAGCAGCCAAAAGGCATCCAAAACTTTGCTGGATTTATTAGAATGGAAGTGTTAAAAACAGAAGGCATAGAAGAGCATGATGAAATCAAAGTTTGTACCTTCTGGGATAATCGCGAAGCATTTGAAGCATGGACAAACAGCAATTCATTTAAGCAGGCCCACGAACGGAGACAAAAACAACCTGAAGAAAAAAAGGGAGAGCAAATCATGCTCGGCTCCAAAATGACAATGCATGATGTCGTTGTCGCACATGAACCAGCTAATCAAATAAGTTGATAGAAGCTGCTCTGTCTTTAGGAGCAGCTTTTCTGTTCAGCTTAAAGCAAAGTTTCGGCTTATAAACATATCAACTTGGCTTATAAAAGCAAGATTCCGATATCCACTTTCGTGAATTTTCCCCTTGTTTCTCAAGTTTCATTTCTCGATTTTTTCATCGTATATCTAAAACCATCTAAATAGGTTTGTTTAATAAGATTTATATTTGCTATAATAAGAAGATCAGAAAAGATTGGGTTGCAGATGAAAATCCTATTATTGGCAGTGAGTGTGGAAAGGAAATGATGATACATGCAAGTAGTTCATAATATTGCGGATTTAATTGGAAAGACACCGCTTGTAAAATTAAATAGACTTCCTGATCCAAACGGAGCATCTGTCTATGTAAAACTTGAATATTTTAATCCAAGCAGAAGTGTAAAAGACCGAGCTGCTTTTAATATGATCGTAGAAGCAGAGAAAAGCGGCCATTTAACAAAAGGCACTACCATTATTGAGCCAACGTCAGGAAACACTGGAATAGGTTTAGCAATGAATGCTGCTGCTCGCGGCTATCGTGCAATCATTGTGATGCCGGATTCATCGACAACAGAACGTATTAATCTACTAAAAGCGTATGGTGCCGAGGTTATTTTGACACCAAGTGAGGAAAAAATGCCAGGTGCAATCAAGAAGGCAAAGGAATTAGCAGCGAAAATTCCGAACAGCTATATTCCTATGCAGTTTGAAAATGAAGCAAACCCAGATATCCATCGACAAACAACGGGTTTAGAAATTATTAAAGCAATGGAATCGATCGGAAAAAAACTCTCAGCCTTCGTTGGCACCTCAGGAACTGGCGGAACGATCACTGGTACTGGCGAAGTACTAAAGGAACATGACAAAAACATCACCGTTCATGTCGTAGAGCCTGCCGGTTCACCAGTTTTATCCGGCGGCAAGCCTGGCAAACATAAACTTGTTGGAACAAGTCCTGGTTTTATTCCTCCTGTTTTAAATACAAACATTTATGACGAGATATTTGCAATAAAAGACGAGGAAGCATATGAAACAGTTCGAAAATTAGCAGCAAGTGAAGGAATATTGGTTGGTCCTTCAGGAGGTGCATCGATCTTTGCGGCATTAACTGTTGCAAAACGTTTAAAACCAATGGATACGGTTGTTTGCATTGCTCCTGATTCTGGTGAACGCTACTTATCAACCGATTTGTTTTCAAGTGACTCTTAGATGATTTATAAGAATTTTCCCCTGTCTTGTCGACGGGGATTTATATTTACAAATAAAGAAGATGTACAGACTTGACAGAGCCAAAAATAAGGATAAACTGAAGCCAGTTTTCTATGCGGCTGGGATGGGATTTATACTGAAGATGGTCTTCATGATAAGAGAACGTCAGATGACCGAGGAAACAGCTTTGTAGACAATACTGGAGGGAAAGATATGAACGATACGTTAAAAACAATCATTGAAAAAATGAGAGCAGCTTTAGAATCCGATCCAGATGGACTTATAATAGGAAAATTTAGATCAGGAAAAGAGATTGATTCGTCTATATTCAAGGATGCTACCAAAGAATACGCTGATTTTTTAGCGATTAGTAATGGAGCGAGATGTGGCTCTATAGACTTATTTCCGTTTGAAATCATGTCCGAAAGCCAAAGTTTTTTGGACTTGTTAGAAAATCTTGAAGATGCTCAAGAACAGTGGATTTATATAGGCCAAGTTCTTTATGACCCAATCATCATAAATAAAATAAATGGATTCGTCTATCATTTTTATGAGGGGCTACCTCTTGAAAAACGAGAATGTTATGGTACATTTGAGGAATTTTTAATAAATTATGTATTTGGAAAAAGATATAGTGAAATAATTCCAGATGCAAACAATGATGAGTGGTACCAATTGCTAAAGAGATTGCAGATTATATAGCTAAACGATGCAGAGGGTTTCCAAGCGATTCAAAATTTGTTTAAAAAAATTGAGAAATGATATCCAGGAATAATCGTTCGGTAAAACCAGGAAAAAGAGGAGTATTTTTCTAAGTAAAGGGAAAAGAAGATATGGTAACAAAAATAAATACATCTTGTCTTAAAAAAGCATTTATAAAGGATGGAGCATTGAATGCTAGATGATGGGAGAAGAATATGGAGAAACTGATGACATTACGTCATATACTAAACAATATTGAAAAATACAAGTGGTCAGATGCATTGTTTCTACCAGTAGACGAGACGTGGAGTCTAGATACACAAGGAGCTGTCATCGATCCAGATGATGCGGAGGATGACGGTGATGAAGTGCCTAAATTTGCTAAGGATTATCATTTAATATACGTATTAGATATTCAAACGATAAAAGCAACGATAAAAAATGCTTCTGAACAAAAGACTGAGTATACGGATAAAGATTTAACTGGATTTTTGAAAAGAATTCTCCCACTTCTAAATGTGAAGGGCATAGCCCAATGAAAGTGGATGATGAATTTTCGGTTGGCGTAGGCCAAAAGATTGTTCTATGATTAGTCTATACAATATGGTTTGATAGAATTATAAAAAACCGCATGTTTAAGGCACATCCGAATAGTGAGTGATCAAAGTTTCTAAATGTGTATAAGCGTGCAAGTTCTCTTCTAATAAAACGTGACTTTCCCATT
>NZ_JAUSTT010000042.1 GCF_030812995.1 Bacillus chungangensis
TTTATAGTGCTATCAAACTCCATATTATATAGACCAATCATAGAACAATCTTTTGGCTTATGCCAACCGAAAATTCATCTCCCACTTTCATTGGGTTATGCCCTTCACATTTAGAAGTGGGAGAATTCTTTTCGGAGATCCAGTTAAAATCTCAGCTTCTCGGTTCTTTATCTAGTATGTCCTCTTTTTTTCTCCATTTATCCTTTTTTTCAAAAAATGTACGAGTCTTCTTCCCTTTTTCTTGAAATTAGTATATTCTTAAAACATCATTGCTTTATAGTATACGTTCTACATGAGGAGGCACCAACAATGACAATGAAAAAAACACTCACACTTGCAGGCTCTGATTCCAGCGGCGGTGCTGGAATACAAGCCGATCTCAAAACTTTCCAGGAGCATGGTGTATATGGCATGACTGCTCTTACATCTATTGTGACAATGAATCCAAATGATTGGAGCCATCAAGTAACACCGATTGATGTAAAAACGGTCGAACAACAGTTGGACACCATTCTATCTGTTGGCATTGATGCAATGAAAACGGGCATGCTTGGTTCAGTAGATATTATTGAACTAGGTGCTAAAAAAATTGATGAGCATCAACTAGATAAAGTGATCATTGACCCTGTTATGGTTTGCAAGGGAGAGGACGAAGTACTGCAGCCTGAAAATACAAATGCGCTTCGTGAATTGCTTGTCCCAAGAGCGACTGTTGTCACACCAAATCTATTTGAAGCTGCTCAGCTGGCAAAAACAAGCCCAATTAAAACGGTTGAAGATATGAAGGCAGCTGCTGTTGCCATCCATGATATTGGTGCGAAAAATGTTGTCATTAAAGGTGGAAAACAATTACAGCATGAAAAAACCCTCGATTTAGTATATGACGGTAAAGATTTTACATTATTGGAAGCGGATAAAATCGATACTCATTATAATCATGGTGCTGGATGTACATTTGCGGCAGCGATTACAGCAGGACTGGCAAATGGAAAAACAGTGGCTGAAGCTATTTCTTCTGCCAAAACCTTTGTTACTGCTGCCATTAGACATGGCTTTCAACTGAATCAATTTGTCGGCCCAGTCATGCACGGTGCCTACAACCGTTTTTCCTAAACGTGAATATGTATCATTGAAACTGAGACATCACGTGATTTATGCAAAGGAGGAAACTCTATCCTTTGTCCATGAATCACTTGAAAAACAGTTTTCTTTACGTATAATGTTAATAAAGTTAATAAAAAAGTTTTCTAGGGTTCCGCGATTGTTTCTTATCGGCCTGGTCCAAGAGAAAACTCACAGCAAAGCTGTGTCACGGAGGGACAAAAGCCCGGGAGTTATTCTTTTAAAGAATATCTTCCGGGCTTTTTTATTTTTCGTACATCAAGGAGGAAGAAAAAAATGAACGCTAACTGGTTAAAAGTTTTCATCGCTGCGTTTTTTGAAGTTTTTTGGGTGATTGGACTCAAACATGCACACGATGTGTGGACTTGGTTAGGGACAGCAATAAGCATTTTTATTAGTTTTTATCTCATGATAATGGCAGGAAAAAAATTGCCTGTTGGTACTGTATATGCTGTGTTCGTTGGTATAGGTACAGCCGGGACCGTTTTAGCAGAGATTTTATTTTTTGGCGAACCAGTAAAATTAATGAAATTGCTGCTCATTCTTATATTATTAGCAGGAGTTATCGGCCTTAAAATGGCAACAAAAGAAAACACGGCCATACGTGAAGGAGGAGAATCATAATGGCGTGGATATTCCTCATTTTAGCAGGGATTTTTGAAATGTTCGGCGTCGCAATGATTAATAAATTGCATCGAGATCAGAACTGGCAAGCCCTTCTTCTGCTGCTTGCGGGCTTCGGTGCCAGTTTTATCTTTCTTGCCCTTGCCATGGAGACGCTTCCTATGGGCACAGCTTATGCGGTTTGGACAGGCATTGGTGCTTCCGGCGGAGCAATTCTAGGAATGGTCTTATATGGAGAATCAAAAGACTGGAAAAGAATGATGTTTATTTCAATGGTGCTTAGTGCAGCAATCGGGTTGAAGCTGATCTCGTAAACTACTCCTTTATGAAGTGGGCGACCAATTTATGATAAATTTGGCCTTAAATTTAATATGAAGCCTCATTAGTGGAGGTTCTCTTTCCTTTCCACTGATGCGGCTTCACCCTTTTGAAATTAAAAGCCAACATTCAAATTGTTGATTCTTCTTTCACATCCACCTCAAATCCAAATTCCTTCAGCATCTGATGATCTGCCGTACTTTCCTGTCCTGCTGTTGTTAAATAATCACCGATAAAAATTGAATTTGCAGGGTATAATCCAAGCGGCTGCAAACTTCCTAGATTGACTTCCCTCCCTCCAGAAATGCGAATCTCTTTCGTTGGATTGATGAAGCGAAATAAACAGAGCACCTTCAGGCAGTAGCGGGGATTTAGTTCATGTACTCCTTCAAGCGGCGTACCATCGACTGCATGAAGAAAATTAACTGGAATGGAATCGGCATCAAGAATATGAAGGCTTCTCGCCATATCAATAACATCTTCCTTCGTTTCTTTCATCCCAATAATCACACCAGAGCATGGTGAAATGCCGCTTGCTTTTACTTTTTCCACTGTCTGGACACGATCTTCATATGTATGAGACGTTGTGATTGCATTATGATGTCTTTCTGATGTATTCAAATTATGATTGTAGCGATCGACTCCAGCTTCTTTTAATATTTCTGCTTGTCCAGGCTTTAAAATCCCAAGGCAAGCACATATTTTCAGGTTATACACTGATTTTATTTCTTTCACTGCTTCTGCAACATGTCGAAGCTCTCGATTAGAAGGCCCCCTGCCGCTCGCAACAATACAATAAGTACCCACTTTTAATTCAATAGCCCGCTTTGCACCTTCAAGTATTTTCTCTTTTCTTATCATGGGATATTTTTCAATTGGCGCTTTCGATACAATCGATTGCGAGCAATAACGACAATTTTCAGGACAAATTCCTGATTTTGTGTTCACAATCATATTTAACTTTACCTTGTTTCCAAAGTATGTGCGTCTGATAATATAAGCACTATGCAGCAGCCGCAATAGTTCTTCGTCGGAACACTCTAAAATTTCCATTGCCTCTTCATCTGTCAATGAATGTCCAGCTAATACACGATGTGCTAACGATTCGAACATGTATTTCCCCTCCTTATGCTGCCCGTTTTTGAATATTCACCGTTCTTTCGAGGCGATGTGCCATCCAACCAGCAAAAATAGCCAAAATGAAATCTTTTGGCAGCGGCACCATCATCCAAGCCCACGCAATTTGATAAGTAAACCCTTCTGGCGCTTCTGCCCACCATTTATAAGCAACATACATCCAATTCGTTCCAATCACATAATTAATAGCCATTCCTATAATCGAAGCAAATATGTAAGCAGAAAGCTTGCTGCTTTTTTCTGCGATTTTTCCAGCTGCATATGCAGTAAAAATAAATGAAAGAATAAAACCAAATGTTGGACTGACAAAAGTGCCTAAACCGCCATGAAATTGCGCAAAGACAGGCGCTCCAACCAACCCTAGCAGTGCATACACAGTCATTGACAAAGCCCCGAGCCTGCTGCCTAATAAGATTCCTGATAAAATCGCGAAAAATGTTTGCAATGTAATAGGTACACCGCCAACTACTAAAAACGGCACAAACGATGTAATGTTGGCTCCAATCATCATTAACGCTGAGAACATCGCAGCATAGCTCATTTGTAGTGCAGTCAATTTTTTAGTCATGTATATACTCCCTTCTTTTTTAATAAAGAATGTTTATTAGGAGTATAATAGAAAACAAATATTTATGTCAACCTAATTATAATATGGTTAACATAAATATTTTATTTCCTACTAGATAATCTTATCCTCTAGTATTACTAGCTGCCATTGCTGCTTACTTATATGCATAAATCGTCCTTATCGCATTCTCGCTTCTCTTTTAGTAAAATATAGTTATAGTCCGAATGGTTTGAGAGGAGGATTTCCTATGGAACCGATTCAACTGGCTAAAGTCCAGGAAGTCATTAACCAATTTGCAGCAAAAGATGTCTATATTCATTTAGAAACAACAAATGGCGCTTATGCCTCCCACTTTGATGAATCGTTCTTTTCTGCAGGTGCTTATATCCGCAATGCCCAAGTTTGTTATGAACATGGAAAAATAGTTGGAGAAGGTCCATTTCGTGTTGGATTAAAGATGCCGATTGGCTGGATTTATGCAGAAGGACTTACTCATTTCGAAGTTGATAAAGAAGAAAGATTGCTATTAGCTGGCCATGGACATGACGGCAAGCTAGCTGTTGCTTTACAAATAAGCGAAAAACCTTTTGATTAATAGAAAGGAGGAGAAACATTGGAGAAAGAACGCCACGTCTTAGTTGTCTTTCCACACCCTGACGATGAAGCTTTCGGAGTTTCAGGAACAATTTCAGCACATATTAAAAATGGAACTCCTGTTACATATGCGTGCTTAACATTAGGAGAAATGGGGCGTAATTTAGGAAATCCACCTTTTACAACGAGAGAAGGACTGCCAAAGATTCGAAAAAAAGAATTGCAAGCTGCAGCAGCTGTGATGGGAATCAAAGATTTACGCATGATGGGCTACCGTGATAAAACAATAGAATTTGAAAGTGATGAAAAATTGGCCGACATGGTGTTCGCTTTACTTGAAGAATTACACCCTTCGCTCGTTATTTCTTTCTATCCAGGATATTCGGTTCACCCAGACCATGAGGCAACAGCAAGAGCTGTTATTCGTGCAATTAGGCGATTGCCCCTGGAATCGCGGCCTAAACTCCATTGCGTCGCTTTTTCTAATCACCATGAAGATGAAATTGGGCCTCCTGATATTATCAACGATGTCAGTGCAGTATCTGAACAGAAGCTCGGCGCTATGAAAGCACATATTTCTCAAACAGTTTGGATGCTAAAAGAATTGGAAGAAAAACTTGCCAAGCAAGATCCTGAAGCAATCCGCTGGCTTCACTACGAACGGTTTTGGACTTATAATTGGGATCATGATAAAGTTGAATAGCTCCTCTGCATACTATGACATGCCCAAATTTTTTTGAATTAAATTTATATAAAAGACTTGATTGTAGGTAAGAATAGGGCTGTCCTAAAGGGCAGACCCTATTTTTTTATAAAGGGAGAACTTTTTTCCTATCCTATCGATAAGATAAGGTGGAGAATTTCTCCACCTGTTTTTAGTTCTGTAGCTATCGGATGCTGTGGCTGCACTGAACGAATAGCTGTACCGATTGTTTTGGCTGATAAATCGGCTAAATTAGCTTATAAAAAGGTGAATTTAGATTATAAATCGCTTATTTCGGATTATAAACCAATAAATTTGGTTGATAAGTCGCCTGCTTATTTCCTCATCGCTCGATCAAGTTAGCTAAATCCAACCAAACAGAACGGGCTGCCCTCAAAAGTCATTTTTATGACTTTTAGGGGCAGCCTCCATTTTTTATCCTTATCTATTAACTTGTAAATTCATTGCCTCGTAGATAGCTTTTCCAACACCATCTTCTTCGTTTGTAGCTGTTATGTTCGTACAAACTGATTTGACAGCATCTTCAGCATTGCCCATTGCAACAGGCCGTCCAACAAGTGTCAACATGGAGAGATCATTAAAATGATCTCCAATTGCCATCGTTTCTGCTAAATCAATACCTTTTTCTTTTGTAAATCTTTGTAATGCAATGCCCTTCTCCGCACCTTTTGCTGTAATTTCAAGATTATTTCCACCAGAGGAACTTACGACAATTCCGTCTATCTGTTCCAACTGTGCTCTTACTTCCGCTAAAAACACCTTGTCCAAACAAAAAGCAATCATTTTATAGATCATTTGGTTATCATCTTCAAGCACTTCGGCAAAGTGATTCAACCGTTTAATAGTGCCTTTAGTAAAACGAGTTTGAGCAACATTGCGAACATCTTCTTCACTTTCTGAAAATTTTTCTGATAGATAAAGGTCTACGATTACATCGATGCCTTTTTCAATGTCAATCGTATATCCACCTTCATTCGTATATAGTTCCATATAGATTTGTTCATGATTCAATAAATCTACTACAGTTTTTGCTCTTTTTCGTTCAAAAGCAACAGCGCTGGTCACACTTCCATCTTGTTGACGCACCTCAGCGCCATTTGAACTAATAATCGGACAATCTAAGCCTGCTTGTGAAAGAATAGAACGAGCCTCTTCATATAGCCTACCCGTCGCAATCACTACTTCGATCCCTTTCTCTTGCGCTTCTTTTATCGCTTGGCGATTAAGCATACTTATTTCCATCTTGCCATTTAATAATGTTCCATCCATATCTGTTGCAATACATTTAATCATACTTCAGCACCATTTTTGGGTGCCTCACCTGCCAATCTATTAAAATCTTTATTTTAACAAATAAATTTTACTAAGGATGTGTATTTTCGCATACTATGGTTGTACGTATCTTCGTTGATTCACTCCTCTTTATTCTAACATAGTTAAAGTATTTTAGTAGTTCCCTAGCATATGAGGAAAAATGGTCCACTTTATTCATTTACCTTAATATTACTAGATGCATTGTTTGTCCAACTACATGAATTTCCTGCTATAATGAAGAGACGATCTTTATATATTACTCATGGCATGATCTAATGGAGGAAAGGAGGATCATATATACATTATAAGAAAATCGACAATAGGAACGAAAGCTCTCGAACTAATTCTACTAAAACTGGAAAGTGATTATTGTTGTAAAGGATGAAGCGAATGAAAAATAAGCAAACAACGACAGCAGACTTGCTGAAATTCCTCATACCTTCTTTATTGGGTATTTTATTATTTATGATACCAATCCCATTTCAAGGAAAAGTGACAATACCTGTGGCGATTTTCGCCGATCAACTAAAGTCAGCATTAGAATCTCAGATTCCCGCTATTATGATGATTATTATTACGATTACTGCGATTGGTACGCTTCTAGCAAAGATCGCCAAACCTAACTTCATTATGAGCAGGCCATTCCTAAACAATTTATTTCATGTAAATATGATTTGGGTGATATCAAGAGTGCTTGCTGCTATTTTTGTCATCATGACCTTTTACAAAATTGGTCCAGAGGCCATCTGGTCTGATGACACTGGCGGATTATTATTAACAGACCTGCTTGTCACTTTGTTTTGTGTGTTCCTATTTGCAGGACTTTTATTGCCATTATTGCTAAATTTCGGACTGTTGGACCTTTTCGGAGCACTTCTTACAAAAGTGATGCGTCCACTCTTTAAACTTCCAGGCCGATCGTCCATCGATGCTTTAGCTTCTTGGCTTGGCGACGGTACAATTGGTGTTCTCTTAACGAGTAAGCAATACGAAGAAGGCTATTATACAAAGCGGGAAGCTGCTATTATTGGTACAACTTTTTCGATTGTTTCGATTACGTTTAGCATGGTGATCATTGCTACTGTAGATTTAGCACATTTATTTGTACCTTATTATTTGACGATTACATTTGCAGGATTGGTCTGTGCACTCATTATGCCGCGCATTTGGCCGTTAGCAAAAAAAGAAGATACTTATTATCAAGACAAGCCTGGCAAACAAACAACCGAATTGATTCCGGAAGGATATACACGCTTTGGTTATGGTTTAGAGCAAGCGCAGTTAACGGCTCGCAACAATCGCTTTACTACATTTTTTAAAGATGGCATCCAAAATGTGCTGGACATGTGGATGGGAGTCGCACCAATTGTGATGGCATTTGGAACATTAGCACTCATTATTGCAGAAAATACAAAAATCTTTCAATGGCTTGGTATGCCGTTCATTCCTTTATTAGAATTGATGCAAGTACCAGAAGCACAAGCAGCCTCTCAAACATTAGTAATAGGCTTTGCTGATATGTTTCTTCCTTCTGTTCTGGCAGCAGGCATCGAATCAGAAATGACTCGTTTTATCATTGCTTCCATCTCGGTAAGCCAGCTTATTTATATGTCAGAAGTCGGCGGCCTTTTATTAGGTTCTAAAGTGCCTGTTTCGTTTAAAGATTTAGTTGTTATTTTCTTTTTGCGTACGCTTATCTCGTTGCCTATTATTGTGCTCGTTGCTCATTTACTCTTCTAAACAAAACTTCCAATTAACGAGCGTATCTTGTTAATTGGAAGTTTTTTAATGATCCTCTTCAAGCAGGCGCATGACCTTTCATTTTTTGTAAAAAAGCCCTGATCATAAAAAATTCTACTTCTGCAGGCAGCAATTCTTTAATCGGAGTTAATCTTTCTGAATTTGCTTCCTCAACTGCAGCAGCAATGAGAGATTCATATTGTTTTGGAATGAACTGGTCCCAATCAATTTCAAGGCCTTCTTCCGCACATTTAATAATATGACCTTCAATTGTCCGATCAGATACTTCTCTTTCTGCCGCGATTTCTGCGATCGTTTTACCATTTTGCAGAAGCTTATAAGTAAGATGATGGCTTTTTTCTTTCTTGCTTTTCGCATCTGAAAACTCTTCCTCAATACGCGAAAGTTGAGGAGAGACCCCATTCTCTTCCTTGTAAGATCTTATTACTTGCATAAATGCTTCTCCATAAAGCTCCAACTTCCGATTCCCAATCCCTTTTACACTTAGCATCTCGCTATTTGTGGCAGGTAAATGTATACACATATCCCGCAACGTTTGGTCAGAAAAAATAATATAAGGAGGCACTTTTTCAGAGGCAGCAATTTCTTTGCGGAGCTGACGAAGACGATCGAAAAGTACATCATCTTCTACAAGCTGTTTCACTTGGAGCTTTTCCTTTTTCAGCACTGTTTCTTCTCCAAGCAGCACCTTTACTGCTTTGTTTGTTAGCATTAGCACTGGATAGGCTCCATCAGTTGGACGCAAGTATCCTTCTGCTGTTAAAAAATCAATGAATTCATTGACGTCTTTTTGCGTTCGTTCTTTCATAATGCCATATGTGGAGAGCTTATCAAGCCCAAAACTTTTGATTTTTTGATTGGCAGAGCCAGTCAGCACCATTGAGATCATCGTTTTTCCAAAGCGCTCGTTCATTCGTTTTAAACAGGAAAACACCATCTGCGCTTCCCTCGTTACATCAATTTGTTCTCGGTCATCTTGACAGTTGCCGCATTTTTCACATACAAAGGATGTTTGCTCTCCAAAGTAATGCAAAATATATTGTTGAAAACAAGACTCCGTATGACAATAGGCAATCATCTTCCTTAACTTCCCATATTCGTTTTCCTTCCGCTCTTCTTCCATTTCCGATTGGTCGATGAGAAACGTCTGAATGTGAACATCTTGCGCAGCAAATAAGAGTATACAATCGCTCTCCTCCCCATCCCTGCCAGCACGCCCAGCCTCCTGGTAATAAGATTCCATATTTCTCGGAATATGATAGTGAATCACGTAGCGAACATTCGATTTATTGATGCCCATTCCAAACGCAGAGGTAGCGACCATCACGGTAATATCATCATATAAAAATTGCTCTTGATTTTGATTCCGTTCATTTTCTGACATGCCAGCATGATATTTTCCAGCTTTGATTCCCCGCTGCTGAAGATACTTTTGCAGACGTTCTACTTCTTTGCGTGTTGCAGCATAAATGATGCCTGATTGGGTATTATTTTTCCGTATGTATGCAAGTAAGTAAGCATCGCGATCTTGCCCTTTGACGACTTGAAAAAGCAAATTTTTGCGGCCAAATCCTGTGATAACTGTATGCTGTGCTTGAATGTCAAGCAGCTCACAAATATCTGTTTTCACTTGCGGTGTGGCAGTGGCAGTTAATGCCAAGACAACTGGCTTTGGCTGCACTTGTTGTATAAAACGTCTAATCAATAAATAACTTGGGCGAAAATCGTGTCCCCACTGTGAAATACAATGGGCTTCATCAATAGCAACTAAGGAGATATCAATCTGTTCTAGCAATTGAACGAAGGATGGCGTTTCTAATCGTTCAGGCGCTATATATATAAGCTTGTATTTACCATAGATGATTCCTTCTAGGCGATCCCGCATCTCTCCCCCTGTAATCGTGCTATTAATATACGTTGCAGGAATTCCTATCTTTTCTAATGCATCTACTTGGTCTTTCATTAGCGAAATTAATGGCGAAACAACGATCGTCACCCCATTAAGAAGCAAAGCAGGAATTTGATAACAAATGGACTTACCGCCGCCAGTCGGCATAATGCCAACCGTATCATGGCCATTTAATACTTTCTCAATGATTTCTTTTTGTCCGTGGCGAAACGCATCGTAGCCAAAATAGGACTGGAGCAATTTCTCCGCTTTTTTCAGCATGCAAGTACCTCCATATCACATTATCTTAATGCTATTATAGCAAGTAATGATATGTAAAGTAGGAGAGATTTTGCAGTCATCTATCACTATCATCTGCAATATCAGCACGTAACGTTCACAAAAAAATGTTTATAACTGACGTTCTGTGTGTAAATTTGCAAGATGTATTATTTGTTCTGCTGTAAAAATCGAGCAGATCTCTCAGCCCACCGTACAGTTTAATCAAATAAAGTGAAACTCCTATAGTGAGAGTTTCCTCTCTTCCCCCACCTAGCGCTTCTGATTCCTCTTACTCCCTGGGGTGGGGGCTGCCTGCCAGTTAGATGTGGGATAAAAGAGGATACTTTTCCGAGCTTCTGTCTCGTTTTTTGGCAACATGATAAATGCCAAGTAACATTGATTTTTTTATCAAATATAACTGTTTAAAAAGAATTTGAATAGAAAAAAGTAAAACAAATATTTAACAGGAGTGAGGTTAATGATGAAAGCTGTGATCGTAAAAAAACCAGGTGGTCCGGAACAACTTGAAGTTGTTGAAGTGCCAATTCCAAAATTGGGAGAAGGAGAATTGCTTATTCGTGTTCATGCAGCAGCTGTAAATCGAACAGATATGATAACGCGTGAAGGAAAAATGGGGTATGCTGTAAATCCTATTTTAGGCGTTGAAGTTGCAGGAACAGTTGTTGAAATAAATGGCGATAGTTCCTTTTCAGTAGGTGACAGAGTAATGGGGCTGGTAAATGGTGGTGGTTATGCCGAGTTTGTTGTGATGCCAGCTGATCGAGCGATGAGAATCCCCGAATCTTTCACATTTGAAGAAGCTACAGCAATTCCTGAAGTGTTCCTAACTGCTTATCAAACGTTATGTTGGATAGGTAAACTTGAAAAACAAGAAACCGTATTCATTCATGCAGGAGCTAGCGGAGTTGGGACAGCAGCAATTCAATTAGCAAAAAAACTTTGTCATGCAAACGTTATTGTTACTGCTGGTTCTAATAGAAAACTCGACTTTTGCCGAAAACTTGGAGCAGACGTTGTGATAAATTACAAGGAGCAGTCATTTGATGAAGAGGTTCTAAATGCTACAAACGGTAATGGTGTAGATTTGATTTTGGATTTTATTGGTGCCAATTATTGGGAGAAAAACTTAGCTAGTATTAAGAATGAAGGTCGATGGGTCCTTATTGGAATTCTTGGTGGAAGTGAACTAGAAAAGATAAACTTATTTACCTTGATGTCAAAGTGCATTCAATTAACAGGGACATTACTAACCCCTAGAAGTGATGAGTACAAAGCTCTTTTAACGAAAGAATTTGTTGAAAACGTAACACCTTATTTTAAACGAAAAGAAATAATGCCTGTTATTGATACTACATTTCCTTTGGAAATGGTTAGAAAAGCTCATCTATACATGGAAGAAAACCGCAATATCGGTAAAATTATACTTCGAGTAAAGGACAATTGACTTCGTTTTGAACAAGGTTTTTTCAAGGATGAATGATGAAAGTAGAAAACCATTCGTATCGAAAGAAAAGAAAATAAATACCTGTTTCACGGCTGGACTTTTACCCTATAGATGACACTTATGCTAGACGCAGAAAAAAGAGAATGCTGCTAAATTGACAGCATTCCCTTATAGGTTAAGACACTACTTGTTTTCTGTTCTTAACATGAAACGTACCAAATGGGACGCAAATTGGATGCCCTGTTCTTGGCGCTTGAACGATGTCTGCATCAATGCCAAATACTTCTCGCAGCACTTCCGTTTTCATTACATCGTTCGGCGTTCCTTTTTTGACAATTTTCCCATCCTTAATCGCTATCATGTAATCGGAAAAGCGTGACGCATGGTTTAAATCATGAACAACCATGACAATCGTTCGTTGTTCCTCTTTATTTAATTTTTCCAATAAACAAAGGACATCCATTTGATGTGCCATATCAAGAAACGTCGTTGGCTCATCTAACAACAATATTTCTGTTTGCTGTGCCAAAGCCATTGCAATCCAGACACGCTGCAGCTGGCCTCCTGAAAGAGAGTCAAGGTCTCGCTTGGCAAAGGTCAGCATTCCCGAAACTTCTAAAGCCCAGTAGACAATCTCTCTATCTTCTTTTGTCAGCGTATTAAACCCTTTTTGATAAGGTGCACGTCCATAAGCAACCAATTCATCAACCTTTAATCCAAGTGGCGGAAACGGGTTTTGGGGAAGAATCGCTAATTTTTTGGCAATTTCTTTTGTCTTTTGCTCATGCAGCTCTTTTCCATCAAGAAAGATCGCACCTTCAGCTGCCTTGATAATTCGTCCAATCGTCTTTAAGATTGTTGATTTTCCCGAGCCGTTTGCACCAACTAATGAAGTGATTTTTTGGTTTGGAATTTCAAGATTCAGCTCTTTCACGACTAATTTATCATCGTAGCCAATATCAACATTTTCAGTTCGTATTCGGCTAGTCATTTATTCACTTCCCTAAATGTTCAATAATTGCCTCAAGCTCAAGATGTTGACCATAGAAAAAGCTATCAGAAACAAGTGGATCAAGGATATACATTTGATTGTTCTTGACTGCTCGCAAATTTTTCCATACTGGATGATCATCCCAAATCGAAATTAAAGCATTCGGGTTTCCCGGATCCATTTGTCTGCGGTTTTCAACAAGGAATAAATGATCCGGGTCTGCTTCACTAATACTTTCCACGCCTACTTGACCTTGATCAGGAAATTGCCCAACTGACTTTAAGCCAATTTCTTCATACAGTAACCCATATTCTTCTGGCGTTAAAACGGTAAAATCTTTTCCGTTCGCTCTTAAAAAGAGTGCCGTTTCACCATCCCGCTTGGCTACAATTTTTTTTGCTTCTGCAATTTTATCGTCCAGTTCCTTTAATAACTCCTCTGCTTTTTCTTCCTTCGCAAAGATTTCAGCAATTTGGCGAAGCCGTTTTCGGCGATCATTAGAGCCATCGACTACAATCGCTGGAGCTACCTTGCTATCGCGGTCATAGTTACTCCCTTTGCCCTCCGTCAGTATAATTAAATCTGGCTCAAGACCAATTAATGCTTCCATATTGACTTTGCCGCCTAAATTTGCAATATCAAGCCCTTCTGTCAGCTCGAATAACTTTGGCGATCTGTCTCTTGTAGCAATACGGGCACCAATCGGAACTTCATCTAATGCAATCACATAATCCGTTGCATTTACATCCGTAATCGCAACCCGCTCAGGCTTTTTCTCTAGTGTGATCGTTCCCGCTTCATGCTCAATCGTACGTGGATAGTCAGGAATTTCTTCGTCTTTGCTCTCCTCCTCTTGTTCTTCTTTATGTTTTGTTTCCACTTCTTTATCGTTTGTAGCCGGTTTTCCTGTTTCCTTGCTTCCACAAGCAGCTAATAGAAAAATCGATCCTAGTACAACGAGAAAAATATATAGACTTCTTTTTATCATGTTTACATTCTCCTACCTTTTTGACTTCATTAATAAATAGAGGAAATAAGGTGCCCCTAGCAAGGAAATGACAACACCCGCGGGAATTTCCGTAAAGGGCAGTAGATTTCTAGCAATCGTATCTGCGGTAAGGACAAGCAATGCGCCAACACCTGCTGTTACTGGAATCAAAATTTGATGCTTCGTCCCGACTAGACGCCTTGCTAAATGTGGGCTTACTAGCCCGACAAAGCCGATTCCTCCGCCGATTGCAACCGATGAAGCTGCTAATCCAACTGCAATACTTAAAAGCAGCAGCCGTTCTCTTTCAATTGAAACGCCAAGATTTTTAGCAAGTGTTTCATGGAGCTGTAATAAATTTAATGAATGGGATTTGAGCAATGTGATTGGAATTAAAATGATAATCCATGGCAAGAGTGCACCGACAAATGTCCAATCTGCTCCCCAAAGCGAACCTGCACTCCATTCCACAACAAATTGAAATTCCTCAGGGCGAAATTTCAACGTATAAAGAATGGTGATTGCACTGATTCCCATCGCTGTGGCTATTCCAACCAGAATCAACCTTGTTGGCGAGATTCCTTTGCCTTTTTTATATGCTAATAGATAAATAAACACTGCTGTAATGGAAGCACCGACAAACGCTAAAAAAGGCAGTAAATACGGTGAAGTGCCAGCTTTGATAGGATAAAAGGAAATATACATGACAATTGCTAGACTCGCTCCAGAGTTGATTCCAAGAATGCCGGGATCGGAAAGATCATTTCGTGATATCCCTTGCAATATAGCACCTGATACCGCAAGACCTGCTCCAACAAGGACTGCAATGATCATCCGCGGGAGCCTAAACTCAAAGAGCACTAACGCTTGCCTTTTCGTCCCATTACCAATCACTGTCTGTATCACTTCCAATGGAGACAGCGTATACCTTCCCAAGTTAAAGGAAAGGACAAGCGCCACAATGAGCAAAATAAAAATCGTACATAGAACGATGATTCTTTTTCTCGTAAATAGTACTGCTATCTCTTTTGGCATCAATATAGCTCTCTCCTTTCTCTACGCGCTAAATATAAAAAGAAAGGTACGCCTAAAAGAGAGATAATTGTCCCTAAAGGGGTTTCGTATGGCATGTTTACTAATTTCGCTCCAATATCTGCCCAAATAACGAGTGCTGCTCCAATGATTGCTGAACATGGAATCACCCAGCGATAGTCTGTTCCGATAAGAAAGCGAACAATGTGCGGTACAACAAGCCCGACAAAGCCAACGCCGCCAACTGTTGATACAGATGCTCCTGCTAACAGAAAAACACTGACTGCTGCTAGGATTTTAATAAGGGTTGTACGCTGTCCAAGTCCTGTTGCCATCTCCTCTCCTAAATTCAGGAGTGTGATATATGGCGATAAAAAAAATCCTAGCATCAACCCAAGCAAGATCCATGGAATGATTACTTTCACTTGTGTCCATTCTGCACCAGCAATCCCGCCTGCCGACCAAAAAGCCATTTCAAAATTTAATTGAAAAAGGATAGAAATTGCCTGGCTCACTCCTACTAAAAGAGCACCAACGACTGCTCCTGCTAAAGCAAGTTTCACTGGCGTCATACTGCCCTTTGCAAAATAAGCAATTCCGTACACAAGCAAAGCACCGAATCCAGCTCCGATAAAGCAAAAGAAAATCACAGCCTGAAATGGCATGAATGGAAAAAAAGCAAAAATAAGAACAAGCATAAATTCAGCCCCGGCATTGACCCCAAGCAGCCCAGGATCAGCTAACGGGTTTTGTGTAACCCCCTGCATAATCGCACCAGCAACGGCAAAACCAGCTCCAACAAACAACGCAGCTAGTACCCGCGGAATTCGAAGATGCCAAACAATCAAATGTTTCTCATTGCTCGCATTGAATTGAAAAAGAGTTTCCATAAACTCTTTGTCTGAAATAGAGGCAACTCCTGACAAAACAGAAAAATATAATCCAATAACAATTATCATGACTCCTGCAAGAATCATACACACACCACGAATAAAACGTGATGAACGAAACTTGCTCGCTACTGCTGCTTCCAATCCCAAAACTCCCATCTTGAAACTTAGTTTGGCCTCTCCTATTCCTCTTTACATGCTGAGTAAAGTAATAGAAACGCATCATTCACCGCCCTATTAATAACAATGATAATCATTATCATGATAATAGAATTTCAAACAAGAAAGAATAGACGTTTTTCCAAAAATAATTGGACAATTGTCTTTCACGTTATCAATGGATGGTTTTCACATGATGAAAGTTTCATGCCAATGATGCGTTTCCTGAGAAGAGAGATGGGAAGTGGAGTCTATTGTTATCTCTCACATCCCACTTTTATGCTAGTAAGGTAAGGAAGGGGTTTCAGTTATTGTGTTTGGTAAACATATTCGGGTAAAAAAATCCTCTCCATATCATCTAATAATTCTAGATGCGTCTGAAAAGAATAATCAAAAGTGACTGTTTTTGAGAGAAAATAATATTTCCCATTTCTAATCGCCGCAAAGGAAGGGCAGCCAACTTCGTGCAGCCATTTTTCTAAATGGCTCGGATTGTTGCCATCTGCTTTTATTAACAAATGATCAATGTCTCGAAAATCGCAAGTCTCCCCATAATCAAAATCAATAAAATGATGGTTCAATAATGATGGAGGCACAGCCACTCCCAGTTCTCTATATAGACAATCTGAACATTTTTTACGTTGATATCCAAATAGCCGATAACCATGATGAAATAATCTCAAGATCGCAACGGTCTCTTCTTTTAAAACAGCTTGCAAAGCATATTTTACTTTTTTCACACGATCGTCGTACGTTTTTATTAAAGAATAAGCCGTATTTTTCTCTCCAACGATATCAGCTACTTTTTTAAACTGCTCACGCCAATCTTTTTTCATTGGCAATTCATAATGCATGGAAAAATCGCGATGTTTCGATTGAATTTCCATCCTCCCTTTTTTCTTCTTAGACTTCTCTAATTGTGTTTGTGGCACATTTAATAATTGCAAAGAATGGTACAATGGATTCGCATCAGTCAACACATCAGCAAGATGGACATTTCGATACATATAAGGTGATTGTCCTGTCCATTTTTTAAATAAACGGCTAAAATAACGCTCATCATTATAGCCGACTTTATTCGCGATCTGCCGAACTTGGTCATCTGTACAACTAAGAAGTTCCTTCGCTTTTTCAATCCTTAAATACGTGATGTATTGAAGAGGAGCATATCCTGTCTCAGCGCGAAATGCCTTATAAAATGTGCTTACACTCATGCCAGCATCTTTTGCTAATTCCTCGATTTTCATTGTATGGTGAAATTGCTGATGAAGACGATGGATAACGTGCTGGATGCCTGGCTGTTTAATTTCTATACAATGCTCATTGCCTAAAAATAGGCTGATAATTTGAAAAAGAATTGCCATTTTGCAACTATATTCTTCATTTATCGTCTTGCCCTTTGTTGCTTCAAGCTGTTTAAATAATGGATATAGTTTTTCTTGAAATAACAAGATTACAGACTCATCTGAAAAAAGAGTATGCTTATGCTTTGTTAGTATTGAAAAGTGAACAACTAGCAACTGATTTTGCTCTAAAGATGATAGCTGTATACTATTAACCTTTGGATTCACGAAGAAAAGAGCAGCATGCTTCTTTAAATTGTGAGGCTTGCCATTATAGATGATTTTTGTGGCTGAACCATGATTAAATAACAACACTGAATCTTGTCCTGCTTCCACTGCACCCTCATGTGTTCTTTTTATCGAATGTAAAAGAAGACTCCATGGATTACTAGTCGCATGATATGTCACATCATCACCTCATTCTTTTTATTGATAATGATTTTTATTATCAAATAAAGGTCATATAGATGATTCTAACATATCTTTCATCATTTCCAATAAAACAACCTCAAGACTGTTATACGTTTCCGAGTTTGATAGCTCCCGTTTTTGGCATCCCCCCCCTGTATCCTTCCAATCTATACAACAAAATCAAAAGGGACGAGGTTAGGATTTCATATTGGAAGGAACTTTGGAATTTAAGAGTAAAAAGAAAAAAGGAACAGTAGCAAGAATCACCTTGCCAACAGTTCCTTCCAGCAACGCTTAAGCTGTATGTAACTACCGAAAAGCACTTATGGGTTTCATCTCCTGCCATGTTGACCAAAA
Source organism: Bacillus chungangensis (assembly GCF_030812995.1). Lineage (GTDB taxonomy): Bacteria > Bacillota > Bacilli > Bacillales > Bacillaceae_C > Bacillus_CF > Bacillus_CF chungangensis. The sequence goes on from NZ_JAUSTT010000042.1 coordinate 17,969, forward strand.
AATACGCTGCTTTTTAACATCCATTCCCAAGCGGCGTTTTTTACTAAACACTTTACTATTTTTGTACCTCCTCAAGGAAGGATAAATTCAATAGCCCATTAATATCACTACTTGAAATATATCCTGCTTCTTTACTAATATCAGCCATTTCCTGAATGACCTGTTCATTAACGGAGGCAGTTACTTCTATTCTTTGAAAAGCAGCTTGCAATTCCGCTTTGTTTATTTCTTTGCCTGTTAATGCTTCAATATGCTGAATGACAAGCTCCTGACTTTCTTCTGGATGTTTTTGAATAAACGCAATCGCTTTTAAATGAGCTTTTAAATATGCTTTTACATGCTCTTCATTTTGTAAAAAAGTATCTGTTGCAGCAACTACCGTATTGGTTGATTCTTTGCCCCAAGCAAATTGTTCCCAATCTAGCAGCAGTTTCCCTTTCGCCTTTGTTTCAAGAATATATCCCCACGGTTCTTGCGTTGCAGCAGCATCTACCGATTGTTGAACGAATAATGTAGCGGTATCAGCAGGAGCAGCTGCATAAAGCTCAACTGTTCCGCCATTCGTCGTCGGTTTTAAGTCTACATCTTGCAGCGCCTTTCTCAGCATGACATCTTGTGTGCTGCCAATAACCGGAATCGCGACTTTTTTACCGTCGAGGTCGGCTAGATCAGCAATACCGCTGCCTTCGCTCGATACTAGAACAGCACCGCCGTTAACGGCTCCCGAAATGAGATGATATTTCGGGTTTTTAACGAAAAAGTTAATTAATGGACCAGGCCCTACTGTACCTACATCAATTGATTTAGTTGCCATTGCTTCCATAAATAATCCACCATTGCTCACTGTTTTTGTTTCAATTTTTATATCTTTGCCAAATTCCTCTTCAAAATAATGCTTCTCAAGGGCAACAATTGTTGCAATATGTGTTAAGTTAGGAAAATAACCGATTTTCACTTCTTTTTTTCCGCTGCTTGCTGCATCTTTATCTCCGCAAGCGGCTAGAGTACTGAAAACAAACAACGCGATCAATGTGAATAAAAACCGTTTACGCAACATATCTTCTCTCCTTTTCTCATTTTTTTCAGAAGGTATAAGCAGCTGAAAATCACATTTCTAACTTACTCCCCATTTCATTTGTACACGTTTTTCTAACCGCAAAAAGATAATATTATCCATAATCGTACCAATAACAGCAATGATGATCATGACTGAAATCACAAGATCCATTTGTCCAAGTGCTCTGCCTGCTTCAAGAAGCTGTCCAAGTCCAGTACCCGCACCTAGCAGTTCCCCTGCCATTAATGCCCGCCAAGAAAATGCCCATGCAATTCTTAGCCCAGAAATAATGTGTGGGATGGATGCAGGAAAAATAACCGTTCGCAAAAAATGGAACCCAGTGGAACCAAATGTTTTAGCTACTCTTTGATACAATTGCGGTACATTTTTAAATCCACTTATTGCACTGATTGTCATTGTCCACGTTGCTCCAATCGTGACAATAAAAAGAATTGCCATGTTGTTCAGGCCGAACCAAATAATTGCAAGCGGCAGCCAAACAATGCTTGGAATGGACTGTAATGCAGTGATGATAAATCCAAGCGTATCCTCAACAAACTGAAAGCGCCAAATAAAATAACCAAGCAGGAGACCGAGCACAACAGCAATCGAAAAACCGAGTAATAGCCTGCCAATGCTATGCAAAATAGCTGCTGTGATTTGTCCATTGGTGATGCCAGTAAATAGTGTTCTTAACACTTGTGTAAGCGAAGGAAACATGAAATCAGGCAGGCTGGAAAATTTAGATGTGGCTTCCCATATCACCGCTAGTGTCATGATGAATAGGATTCGTCTTAAAGTTGTATTCATCACCCATTTCCTCCTTTAATACTTTTTCAATTTCTTCTTGTAAAATCGATAAAATCCGCTGCTCCAAATTTAACGTGACACTATCAGGCATCACCCCATCCTGCATTGTTGGCACTGAAAAAGCAGCCTTCATTTTCCCCGGACGCGTCGCAAAGACAATGATTTTTTCTGATAAGAGAACAGCCTCGCGAATATTATGAGTGACGAAAAAAATCGTTACTTTCGTTTTTCTCCAAATCTCTAACAATTCCTTATGCAGCACCATTCTCGTCTGCTCATCAAGTGCTGCAAATGGTTCATCCATTAGTAATATATCCGGCTCCATAACAAGTGCTCGTGCAATGGCAACCCGCTGTTTCATTCCTCCTGATAGCTGGTGTGGATATGAGGAAGCGTAACGGCTGAGATGAACCATCTTTAAAACATTTAGTGCTTTTTCCGTTGCCTTTTCCTTGCACATTTTCTTTAAACGCAATCCATACATGACATTTTCAAGTACAGTTAACCAAGGAAATAATCCTGCTTCTTGAAAGACAACAACCCGATCAGGCCCTGGCTTTGTCACTTTGTTTCCAGCAATCCAAATATTCCCTTTCGTTGGCTTCTCCAATCCAGCTATCAAATAGAGCAAAGTTGATTTCCCACAACCAGACGGGCCGACGATTGAAACGAATTGACCCTTCTCAACTTCTAAATGGATGTCATCTAGTACTTTTACTTGATTCGCATTATGATCAAAGCTTTTTTCTACACCATCGATTGTCAAATACATGGTTCCACCCCTTTTCCACAAATTCCGATTAAACAAATGGGTTTTATATATTCATTAATCATCACTAATCATATCAATTTTGTCAACTATAAAAATGCAAAAATATGCTTTTTTATATAGGGTGCTTTTTAAAAGATTGATAGTTGAGTTCAGTCAGATGTCGTTTGTATACCTAGCGGCATTCTATTCAATCATTTTTCCCAAATAAAAAGAACCGCTTCTGTGTGCAGCTTCGCAGCTAAACACGCTCAATAAGAAGCGATTCTTTTAAACTTATAATATGTCATTTTCAACTTCATAAGAACGTTTCTTGCACTAATGTTCGCAATAATCAAGAACGTTTCCAATGATAGGGAGCTTATTCGTATGAGGTAATCAATCGAGGCGCTTGCTTAAAACCTAACTGATACCACTCATATTGGCGTTGGCTTATTTACATTGTCTTAAAATTAATATATTATTAATCCATACTTATTTTGAAAAGAGGTTTTGATTGTATATGATGAAACTTATTAATCGCTAGTTTAAATTCCACCGAATTTTATATTGTAAAGGGTTGAATGATGGCATTCCATTCGTTCTATTTGTTGTGCCCTTTTACAGAAAGCGATTAGAAGACATCATATCTTACTTAAAACAAATTTCTGTTTTTTCATGACATCTATTCTATAGGGTAGGTTTATTTATAATAGACAGAAATTTGACCATGAGAAGAGAATTCTTCTTATGGTCTTTTTTGTTTTTTTAGGTTCTTTCGTTAGCTTCTCACGAATTTAAAGGAGGTGAATACCCAATGACCGCCAAAAAGACTATTTGCTAATGAGCCAAAATAAAAAATGGAGGATTTGTGATGAGTGAATATCAATTAATCAGTGATTACAAGCAGATCGAAAAATATAAGGAAAGCTTTAAAGAGCTCGCAAAACAAATATTTGAAATCGATTTTAAGGAATGGTATGACAAGGGCTGTTGGAATGACAACTATATCTGTTATTCATATGTAGATGGAGATCAGGTCATTGCCAATGTTTCTGTTAATAAGATGGTTGTTATCTTGAATGGCAAGGAATATAAGGCCATTCAACTAGGGACTGTGATGACGCATCCAGATTATCGTCATCAAGGATTGGCAGCTAAGTTGATGAACCATACCATTGAAAAATATGAACAAGATTATGACTTTATTTACTTATTCGCAAATAATACGGTACTAGATTTTTACCCTAAGTTTGGCTTTGAACAAGTCAAGGAAAGTAGTTTCAGCTTGAAAGCTTCAGATTTAAAAAAGAAAGTGGCTAAAAAATCTGCTCTACGCAAACTAGACGTCAATAACAAAGCTGATTTCAAGTTGATGAAAGAGTTTGCGGCTGAAAGATTCCCTATTTCATCGAAATTAAATGTGAAAGATAATGAGTCTCTATTAATGTTTTACTTTATTGCAGTCTTTCATGACGCAGTTTATTATATTGAAGAGGAAGATGTAATTGTTTTATTTGAACGAGAAGAAGAACAGTTGCATGTTTTTGATATAGTCAGTAAAAAAGCGATCGATTTAGAGACAGTTGTAAATCACTTGATTTCAGATACGACGGAGATGATTCATTTTTACTTTGTACCTGATACTGATCTTGAGAACATCCAATCAGCTTTTATTATAGAGACTGATGATACATTGTTTGTTCGCCCGTTATTAAAAGATTTTACAGGAAATTTTTTATTTCCGTTAACATCCCATGCATGAAATTTCTGATGAAAAAAATTTTGGAATAGCAATGCTATTCCTTTTTTAATTGAAAAGTTAGAGAGTAAATATCAACGGTTAACAAGATAACATTTTAATGAAAGTTTAAATCAAATGTAAGATAATCTTCTTGAAAATTCACAAGCTGTAGAGTCTCAAATCCTTCTAAATCACTTTTTAGCTCCCATATCTTCACTGAAGAGTGGGATATTTTAAAGAAATCCTTCGTTCAGAAGCCCCCCTTTTACAAATGATGCATCACTATCATGGTTGTGATCTATGTTTATCTTTTCTCGTATCTATTAAACTTATCATCTATCTCGATATGCGCAAATCCCTAATGAGCGCTTCTATAGATTTTGCAATGATAATAGTTTCTCCTGTTTCAAAATCTTCTTGTAGTATTTCTCCTGTTTCATTATGAACCATTAAGGCCATATTTTCAGGTGAAAGGAAACCAATCTGTATATTCTTTAATGTTTTTCCCTTACTTGCTTCGTAATTTTTTTGATTCACAAAAAAATTGTGCATATCCTTATCTGGCTCAACTGGTTCTAGAGAAATAAACTTTGAATGATAAAAGCCTTGAAGATTTAAAAACCAAAAAGATTGAAAATATTCTTTTATAGAGGGATGCAAACGTACATCAATATGCGCTTCTATCGCTTCGAAATCCTCTTGCTTTTCTTTTATTTTTGGCTTCCAAGAAACATAATCATCCTCATCTGGTTCACTATTATATAACAACGGATTCATTTCTTCATCAAAAGGGATTTGCGGCAAAACCCCAAAAGTATCATTACAGTATTCTAATAATTTTTGAAAATAATGATCTAATGCCTCTTTTACTTGCAATTCATTCACCTCTTTCTTGTCAATACTCTGTAAAAATTGCATGGTTGACGAAATCATTATTCGATCATCCATAAACTTCATATTCTATAGCTTACTCAAAATCATTTAGTAACATTTATTCAACCAATTTGAATTTTTAGCAAATTATTGGAAATACAGTAAATTTCAACGAACCATTTTCTCACAAAGATTCCTTGAAAGTTTCTTTGTTTTACAGTTTGAAAACGATAATCAACGCTTCATCATCAGTTCCCATCGAGACACACGTTTACACTGGGAGCGATGTTTATAGGGAAAAAGTAAAGGGAATTTACTAAAAAGATTCTTCATTAACATAAAGTGATACTTCCATGAGGGGAGTCTTCTCTCATCCCCCACTCATGGTTAGTTGAAACAATCAGACATTTACTGGCAGTTATCCCCTACTAGACTTCTTTGATTCCTCTTACTCTTGAGGTAGGGGTCTTACTGCCAGTTAGATGTGGGATAAAAATAATGACGGTGCCTATAATACTAACTAAACTGAAAAGTAATGCTGAAATTATTTTTAATTTGATGTATAATAAAAGCAAATAATAAGTATACTAAAAGGGCCACCAGTGTTGGCAGCACCGGTAGCCATGGAATAGAAAGATTCCCTTCAAAGGGGATCGACCAACAAAAGTAGATTAAGACGTTAATCCACCCGTAATGAGTCGTTACCTCAAGGGTGGATTATTTTTTATCTTTTATGACTATGACAAGCATTGCAAATGCAATCATTAAAGATATAGACTCGTATACAGTCATAATAAGCACCCCCTTCCATCTTGGGGAGTGCCGATCCACCGATGAGGCATCTCTCTATTAAACTGATTATAACATAAAATGAAACTAGGCTATCCTTGCAGGGAGGAATTTATTATACCTTAGAATTGTTATAACTTCTCGTAGAGTTTTCTTATCATGGACGTCATAATCTTCATGTGAATGTTCACAGTTATCTTTCTATAAATCCCAGAAAAGTAAATTAAGTAAGCTGCTCAAAAGTTGGTACACCATAATATTTTATTTTAGGAAAACAACGCAATTTATTAAAATAAACATAAATCTCTTGATTTTCCCCGCGAATTCCCGATTTAGGCAGATTACTGAAAACAGTAATATGATAATATCCATTTTCTAGATGTATTGATTGTGTACTCGGACAATGAGATGTCCATTCCATCAGATCATAAAGATCTCTGAAAAAAATTATTTCTCCACTGACTTGAATACCTAATCTTAGAACAAAATCAAACGAGTCTAGCAGATTTTCATTTGGATATCCGCTCCTGATTTTTAACAGATAATTGCCCGGAGAACCAGTTCCAAAGCTTACAATTGTTCCATTATTAACATGATCCGCAACCTGTTCTGCTGTGAGGTATTTACTAGTAAGGTAATCTTCATCTTCTTGAATGAACGAAACAGCGTGAGGTGAATATATAATGATGCCTAAGCCATCAATCTCTATCAATATATCTTTTTTTAACTCCATCCTCGTACAGCACCTCACTTTTTATGTTTTATTTTTCTGCCAACCGCTGTTATTAATTAAGATAGTCTTTTAAATGATGTTTTAGAGCTTCGGCTTCCCAGCTTAGCTTTGACGATATTCTTTTTTCAATTAGATAAAGTAAACCTTTCTTAGATTTAATTCTCCCAAGTGCAATCCATGCATGAACTGAATTATTATCTAGTTCATTTTCTTGGAGTATTAATAGTTTATCCTCGATTTGAACTAGTACATTCTCCGTAAATTTTGAAATCCAATAAGAAGCCGTCATCGAGGCATCACTAGAGTAATCGTCTAAAGCTATGTCAATGAGAATATCCAATAATGCTTTATCATGAAGTCTCTCTTCAAAAAAAATGTTAGCCTCATGTATACTGTGTGTAGAATCTATTAACAGGTCTCTAATCGTATCTTTATCGTACATTCCGTTCTTCTCCAGTACCAAATCAAAATGAAAATACTATTCTAAACCTCAGAAAAGTATTCAGATAACCATTTTGAAGGCATTTTCTTTACTCTATTTCTTGCTAATAAAATAGAATTTATGTTCCGAATAATACTTCATATATATTTTGGAAAAATCTCTTTTGATTTTTAATCTCACTCTCAAAAGGCATAGATATCGAAACAAAAATACCATTCAACCAAACAACATATTTGTCCATTATTCTTATTAACAAATAAAGCCGATTTAATAGTTATGTAATTCTATAAAAGCATCATGATCATAATAGTATAAGAAAGCTTCCAGTGAACTACTCACCACTTATCGACCTTGCGGTCTGATTGAAGTGGGAGCTTCTTGGGAACTAGATACTTTTGTTAGCTATCTATATTTACCAAG
>NZ_JAUSTT010000043.1 GCF_030812995.1 Bacillus chungangensis
GGAATCGTTTTTACCTAGGTAACGTATTCCAACCTTTAACAATTCATTTGTGTAGCAAAGCTACACAAGGTGCGACTGCCCGTCGCACATGAAAAGCGGCTCCTATGACTGTAGAGCCGCTTTAACATATTACTTATAATCTTTAAGTTTGTCGCCGATCATTTCACTTAACTGAAAGCCCTTTGTTTCTTCAGGAAGCTCGTAGTCGCTGTTTTGATCAGTTCTTTTTTCCTCTAATTCTTTCATGCTTAACGATAAGCGCTTTTCTTCTTCATTCGTCTCCAGGACCTTGACCTCTACTTCTTCCCCTTCTGTTAGTACTTCGTGTGGTGTACCAATATGTTTGTGGGAAATTTGCGAGATATGGACGAGTCCTTCAACTCCAGGCAACACTTCTACAAAAGCACCATAAGAAACAAGTCTTGTTACTTTTCCGGATAAAATAGACCCTTTTGGTGCACGTTCAGCGATATTTGTCCATGGCCCAGGCAGTGTTTCCTTTATAGACAAGGAGATTCGTTCGTTATCACGATCCACAGAAAGAACTTTTACTTGGACTGTATCTCCCTCTTGGATCACATCTGATGGCTTCTCAACATGCTGATGGGAAAGCTGAGAAATATGTACAAGTCCATCTACACCGCCAATATCAACAAAAGCGCCAAAATCAGTTATTCTTTGTACAGTTCCCTCAAGAACAGCTCCTACTTCAATCTGTTCTAACAGTTTTTTCTTTTGCTCATTTTTTTCATCTTCAATCACTGCCCGATGGGAAAGAATAAGTCGATTTTTCTCGCGGTCAATTTCAACAATTTTGAAAGTCAGCGTTTTTCCTTTATAATCTGTAAAATCTTCTACATAGTAATCTTCAACAAGTGAAGCTGGAACAAAGCCGCGAACACCTAAATCTACAACAAGCCCTCCTTTTACAACATCACTCACTTCCGCTTCAATGATGTCATTATTTTCGAAGTGCTTTTGCATTTTCTCCCAAGCATTTTCAGCATCAATTTTTCTTTTAGATACTACAAGCAATTCATCCTCGACTTTTGTCACAAGCAGCGACAAAATGTCTCCCTCACTCACAACATCTGATGCCTTTTCTACATGAAGACTGGAAAGCTCGCTAATTGGAAGGACACCATCCAGTTTACTATCCTTAATATCAACAAGTACTTGTTTTTCTTCTACTTTTGTTACAGTTCCTGTTACTTTGTCACCTTCAGAAAAAGTTTTTACTTCTACTTCATTCAATTCCTCTGACATATGTAACCCTCCTTCAGTCCAACGGCAAAAAACGTAGACAATCTTCTTTTTTCGACCAAATAATAAATCTGGTCACCTTCGTTTTTCAAACATGTGATTAAATATTCTTTCTATTAACTTCTAACAAAAAAATACATTTGTCAAGTAAAGTTTCTCTTTATTGATGATTTTTAATCAGATAGCTAATATTTTCCATAATCACGGCAGTCACTTTCTCAGCGGAGGCTTTGCTTTCTCTTAATTCTTCCATTTCTATTGGTTTTCCATAAATAACTTTTAATTTTTTAAAAGGGCGATAGGTGCCTACAATCGCACATGGGATCACTACTGCTTGTGTTTTTAAAGCAAAAAATCCAGCACCAGCAAGGCCCTTCCCGAGCTTGCCTGTCTTACTCCTCGTTCCTTCAGGAAAAAGGCCAAGAACCTGCCCTGATTTTAATAGATGGAGTGCTTTTCGGAATGCTTCGCGATCACTCATACCTCTTTTAACAGGAAATGCATTTAACTTTTTAAGTAGGAAACGCAGCAATGGCCGCTTAAATAACTCCTCTTTCGCCATAAAAGCAATGGGACGAGGAGCTGTTATCCCTACAACCGGCGGATCAAAATTATTAATGTGATTTGAACAAAGAAGCACACTGCCTTCTTTCGGAAAGTGCTCTAAACCAATAATCTCTATTCTAAATAAAGGCTTTAAAAGCATTCCGACCACTTTTTTTGCAAAGCCATAAAACGTCACCTAGTTTCGATCCTTTCTAATGCTAATTCAATTATTTCTTTTACAACTTGATCAATTGTTAATGCAGTTGAATCTAATTCAATAGCATCAACAGCCTTTTTAAGTGGAGAACATGCCCGTTCCGTATCCTTTTGATCTCTCATTTGAATTTCTTTTTCAATTGTCGCTAGTTCTGATGGAAAACCTCTATGCAAATTTTCATGATGGCGGCGTATTGCACGTTCTTTGACGCTGGCTTTTAGAAATATTTTTAATTCTGCATCAGGAATTACTTTAGTGCCAATATCTCTGCCATCCATTACAATTCCACCATTTATCGCCAATTTCCGTTGCCTTTCGACCATGTTTAAACGGATAGAACTGTGTTTTGCAACACTTGAAACAGCATTTGTTACATTAGCACTACGAATCTTTTCCGTAACATCTATCCCATCCATCTCAACCAATTGAATATTGTCTTCTGCCTTTAATAAAATCGTGGTTCTCTCCAACAGATTAGCTAAAGCAAGCTCATCTTCCACATTCACATTGTTTGTCAACGCTTTGTAGGTTAAGGCACGATACATCGCACCAGTATCAATATAAATATAAGAAAGCTGCTGCGCTACCTTTTTTGCAGCAGTACTTTTGCCAGCAGCTGCTGGTCCATCAATTGCAATCCGAATTTTCCTCTCCACATGCAACACCTATCTTCTATACTAATTTTGCAAATACCTCCCTCATATTTTAACATAAAAGAAGCTACAAATCAGGAAAGACCTTCTTTCCTTTCCACCTGCTTTATTTCATGTTTAGTATAGAAATCCTACATTTTTTATCGGCGTCATTTTTCAGTTCAAACAGAATCACTGTTATACTGCAACATATAGTAAATGAAATAGTTGTTCTGTTGTTAAATACGATCTAAAAAAACCGTTATTGATTATTTTTATCAATGACAAATGTGAACGTTATTTAACAATTTTTAAATTTTTATTGACAACGCTTTCAAATGATGCAGTTGGTGGTTTTTTATTAATGTTTCATGTGAAATTCCTTTTCTTGTTCTATCATATCTGTAAAGCCAATTAAAACTTCTTATAGCTTTATTTTTTGCAGTTCAGGAAAAAAATGATAATAATGAATGAATATTTGTACACATAATAGAATGATAAATTGAATTACAACGAGTTTGATGAGCCAACGTTCAATTGCTTTCACGACTATGCCTCCTCTCTACATTCTAGTTGTAGCTATATTATAGAGATGAAGCAGTGTTTTTATACTATTTCTTCAATAATCCTTTCTTCTTATAAGCCAGTTGTCGTTCAAAGCAGAAACGAGTAATATGACGTTCATCGTACTCTTCAACGTCAGAAAATTGCACAGATGCAAACGTCAAGTTATCTTTTTTCCATATTCTTTTCACTACAAATGGGAGCTGCAAATAATGAAAGCTGCCATCCTGCATTGGCAGAACAAAAATCCCCTCTCCAACTTCTTTTTCTTTGAGAAGAATCCCATCCGGCAGCAAAACTGCACATCCTCCTGCACTAAAGTTCTTTGAAATAGATGCGAATCTCAATTGAGATTGAGGAAAGGAGAGCGAGAGGTCGATTGCTGTTTCAATTCGAACAAATTGTCTTCGTTGAATTTTTTTCATTTCTTCTTTTCCTGGATTATGCAAGCACAACATGGGAATTTCTTTATTTGCTTTTCCTAATACTTCTGTATGAAACAAATAGAGATTGTTTTCCTCAATGATGACTTGAGCAGTTAATTTTGTGCTCGTCTTAAGAAGTTTTGTACGCTCAGTGATCATGTTTTTAGGAAGGTCAATCCAAATTGTGTCAGCATCTAGGTCTACAACTTTACATTTATAAGTATCTCCCTCTTTTTGATTTACATCTTCCAACAGAAGAACATGACCAATTTTTAACATTAGCAACACTTCCTATATCAATAATCATCCTTCACTTTCATTATGTCACGAATAATCCCCTCTTTCCATTTCTTTTTCTAGACACAACATAGTATGAATTTTTCGCTCTCGGTTGAGAAGCCTTAATAATGCCGATGATGTAGTTCAAGATGGTAAATCGAACCTGCCAATATTCCGTGTTCAAAAAAAAGCTTGTAGAGAATTCTCTACAAGCTAAAGGAACTAGACAATATCTTCGTAAATTGGTTCAGCATTTTGCATCTTTTCGACTTTTTCTTCCATCCCATCTTCTGCATTAATAAAAATCCGGTACGTATCATTGCCAAGAGTTCCTAAAAATTCGTAGCAAAGCACGTCCTCTTCAAGATCATTTGTAACGATTGCTAATCCATCTTCCATCACTTTTAGATTCGTATTTAAAAAGCCAGCTGCTTCTTCCCTAGAAATGCCGGGGTTCGTTATGTCACGCTTTTGATGGGTTTGTAAAAAATCAGCTGCGGCGAATCCGACTATTTGTCCATTATCCAAAGCAACCTTTATTTTGATCGCTTCTGGATAAATACGGATGTTATCTTGTGTCGTTACAAAAGTGAGCAGCCCAGTATGATCATATTGGACACTTTCTGAAAGCTCCATATCTTTAAATTTGTTGTCTTTTAGAAATCTTTCTGCTTTATTCACCGCATCATTTAAGCTGATTTTCGATTCAGAAACATCTCGTTGATCGATAAACCAAATCGGATGCCCGCCTTTTTTTGTCAGTTCCAGATTGGACTCATTTCCATTTCTATCGACCAGTGCAACTGAGTAAAAGCCATATTTTGCTCCCTTTCCATTACTTGTTACCTTTATATCATTTACATCTCTTTTTACATATTGCTTGGCAATGTCAGCTGCTTCTTCCTCTGTTATGTCTTTACCAGTAACATGTTCAAAGTTTTTATCCCGCTCTTTAAAATTTGAAAAAGTAGGATCGTTCATGTTTGATTCATCATAGCTTTCAACTGTTTTTTCGACAGTCTTAAATCCATCGATGATCGTATTGTCTTTCGCTTCATTTCCTGTTGCTAATGCCATCTCAACATCCATCCACCGCAAATTATTTTTCAATACCATATGCTGTACTTCTCTAAGATCACTCTGTAAATCGGCACTTTGTTTATATAAATTCGTAAGTGTCTTGTACTCATCTTTTGACAGTGGATCTTTTTCCAAGTCTCTTACGGCCGTCCGATAGCTGAAATTTCCTATTTTTGACAAAAATTCTTCTGTTTTATTAAACGGTAATAATGTGAGAGGAAGTTGTCCAACGTTAGATTGCGCTTCTGAAGTTACTCTCCATACATCAGCAAGCGCCGGCGACAACGATTTTCTAGAATTCATTGCCAATGTGGTTCCAATCTTATCATGCAGTACATTCATTTGATAGCTTAAATCATGGAATGCTCGTTGATACGTATTTTCAGCATTAATTAAGATCGCGTTTTTTTCTCGATGCTCCTGGTATCCCCAAAAAGCGGTTCCAATTATTCCAAGCGACAGGGCCGCAATGATTATTCCTCTTATCAATGTCGTTCACCTTCTTTATTCGATTTATTTACAAAAGATATGTTTGCCAATTCTTTTAATTTGAGGTCTGCCCCAAATCCATTTACTAGTTGCAGTATCGGGATTAAAATAATACAATGCATTTTGTGAAGGATCCCAGCCATTAATCGCATCCATTACAGCTTTTCGAGCTGTTTCATTTGGTGTCAGCCATATTTGCCCATCAGCTACAGCTGTAAAGGCCAATGGTTCAAAAATGACGCCAGAAACTGTATTAGGAAAGGTTGAACTATTCACTCGGTTTAAAATAACAGCTGCTACGGCTACCTGGCCTTCATAAGGTTCCCCTCTTGCTTCTCCATAAACTGCATTGGCCATTAATTTTATGTCGTTTTGTGAAAATCCATTAGGTACATTTGCAGCAGTCGGTTTAGTTTGTGTTTGTGTTTGTGTTCCTTTATTTCCTGCTTGTTGTTGAGTTTTTTTCGTCTGCTTTTGCTTCGGTTGATTTCCGTAAGTCGTAAAGCGTCTTCCCTTGCTTATTTGTTCTTTTACATATTTCTCATCATACTTCGTAGCACTGGTTAATTTCTTTTTTGTTTTCGGACCGACTAAACCATCAATCGGCAAACCGAACTCAGATTGAAAATTTCTTACTGCCCAATATGTCCCCCAGCCAAATACTCCATCAATTTTCCCATTATAGAACCCGATATATTGCAATCGTGCTTGCAATTCAATGACATCATCCCCAAAGGCACCCTTTTGCATGACCTGTTCGGAAAATGCATGAGCTGGTTGATTCATGAAGGGGGAAAATACAATTGTCATGCTGAGTAATAGCGAAAATAGTAATGTATATTTCGTATCATTCCTCATCTTACCTTGTCCTCCAAACATAGTTTAATGTTTACTGATAGCTTTTGTAGACTTCTGGCTTTTATACAAAAAAAAAACACTCCTTTTCTCTTTTGAAAGAAGTGTTTTTTATCTTTTTACTAGAATTTTTTCATAATGCTCGGCCGTCAGTACGTGAGCAGCTTTCACTTTTTTAAGGCCTAACCACCATAAAAATAGCATAAAAGGAATCATATAATAAAGCCATTTTTTTTCAGCCATTAAAATAAAGTCGTACAATCCATGTAATAAAAATGGAAGTAAAAAGGAGAAGAAGACCCATTTCTTTTTCTCACTTGTTAGAGAAAACTTGCCTTTTCCTAAATAATATCCCATAATAACACCGAATAAAGCATGGCTGGAAACTGGCAGCAAAGCTCTTCCAAGTGCAAACTCAATTCCATTTGCAAATAAATAAAGAATATTTTCTACTGTTGCAAATCCTAAGGAAACACTTGCACCATATACAATCCCATCATAAGGCTCATTAAAATGCTCATGCTGAAAAATGGTAAAATAAAGAATAAACCATTTAAAAAACTCCTCTAATAATGAAGTGCTAATAAAAGCATTGGATAATACGCCATCAAAAATTGCCTCTACTTTAAGTACATGTTGTACGAACATAATCGGGAACGTTAGTAGGGAACCAAATAAAAAAGTTTTAAAAACCGACAAAACCGGTTCCGTTTCATATTGATCACGCAAATAAAAATAACTCAAAAGCGCAAGACTAGGCGCTATACCCGCTGATAAAAGTACCAGCATAAACAGTCCTCTTTTCTTTCTATTTCCTTCATCGTATCATGGAAATACCCTATTGAAAATGATTGTTTCATTTTTTTTCAGGAAATGTAACAAAAGTACGAGGAGGATTCCTATGAAAAAAAAGATTTTCATTATCCATACAGGCGGAACAATTGCTATGACAGAGGATCAAAAAACAGGTGCAGTAGCCCCGAGAGATTATCATCCGCTGCTCTCGGAGACGGGAAGACTATCAGAACTAGCTCATGTTATTACTGAAGAACCTTTCCATTTGCCATCTCCTCATATCACACCAGTGGAAATGCTGCAGCTTAGAAATTTAATATGCGATGCAATAAAAACAAAAAAAATAGATGGCGTGGTGATCACACATGGAACAGATACACTAGAAGAAACAGCTTATTTTTTAGACTTAACGATTAAAACGGAGATTCCAATCGTCGTTACAGGGGCAATGAGATCAAATAACGAGATTGGTTCTGATGGTTTGTATAATCTGCTTGCCTCTACTAGAGTTGCTGCAAGCGATGAAGCGAAAGAGAAAGGAGTTCTTGTCGTCTTAAACGATGAAATTCACACAGCAATAAACGCAACTAAAACACATACAAGCAATGTTTCTACTTTTCAAAGTCCGCAATATGGACCTATTGGCATTGTGACGAAACGAGGTATTATTTTTCACCATTTACCTACAAAAAGAGCATTTTTTAATATACAAGATGTGTCAAAACGTGTTGCTTTGTTAAAGGTGCATGCTGGTATGGATGCTTCTTTGCTGTATGCAATTAAAGACTTGAAATATGATGGCGTTGTGATTGAAGCAATGGGACAAGGCAACATGCCTCCTGCTGTCATCCCAGGCCTGCAAGCTTTACTAGATGCTAAAATCCCAATCGTCCTCGTCTCCCGCTGCTTTAATGGTATTGCCCAAGACGTTTATGAGTATGAGGGCGGCGGAAAAAATTTAAAAGAGATGGGCATTATTTTTGCCAACGGTCTCAACGGACAAAAAGCAAGAATCAAACTTCTTATTGCGTTAGCAAAAACAACGGACTTACAAACACTAGACGCACTTTTTCAACAGTAGCTCATGTAGGGACAAGCGTTTAATGAGCCGAAAAACAATCTTTTTAAGTCAAATTAAAGCTAAGCTAGCAGAATGTCCAAATTTTGCCTGCCGCAAGTTCATATGCACATACCTGCATCCTCACGATGCAGGTATTTTAAACTGTTATTTTTCTCTTTCTGCAATCGCCTTTGCAACAAGCTGCCCATGAAAACGTCCATTTTCGATAAATATTTCGTTAGCATTGTTGCCAGCTGCAATGACACCACTAATAAAAAGCCCCTCGACATTTGTTTCCATCGTTTCTGGTTGAAAAAAAGGCCTGCCAGTTTCAGCATCAATGGAAACACCCATGTTTACAAGGAAACCATGGTCAGGATGGTATCCTGTCATAGCAAAAACAAAATCATTTTCAATCATATTTCTTTTATCTTTTACCATATAAGTAATTGTTTTTTCTTTTATTTCTATCACATTTGCCTCAAATTCCATTTTCACATGTTCATTTCTAACTAAAGAATCAAACTCTGGTAATATCCATGGCTTTATACTATTGGAATATTCCTTTCCACGATAAAGAACAGTAACACGCGCTCCCGCTTTGTGGAGTTCTATAGCTGCATCTACTGCTGAATTCTTGCCGCCTATTACTGCTACGTCCATGTCAAAAAACGGATGGCCTTCTTTAAAATAATGATAGACCTTGCCCAAATTTTCACCAGGAATATCTAAGTAGTTGGGCTGATCATAATAGCCCGTAGCAATCACCACATAAGTAGACTCGTATGTGCATTTTTCCGTTTGAATCATAAATCGCTTGTTTGGTTGCTTCGTCACTTTTTCTACCCGTTCGAATCGATTAATGCGAAGTTTTTTCCGTTTCGCCACTTCACGATAATATGTTAAAGCTTGATTTCGTTTTGGCTTTAAATTTTCTGTAATAAAAGCAACATCGCCAATTTCAAGCTTTTCACTAGAACTAAAAAATGTTTGATGTGTAGGATAATGAAAAATTGCATTCACAATGTTGCCTTTTTCAATGACCAAAGGATTTTTCCCAATTTTTTTTAGGGCAATCGCTGCCGCTAATCCACAAGGTCCGCCACCAATAATAATACAATCTTCTCTTTGCATGTTGTTCACTCCTCATTTTTCCACAACTCTATGATAGGAAATAATAAAAAGGAGTGCAATAAATACGACTGCTGCTTTTAAAGATACAGCTCACGAACATGCTTTTTAAGGTTGAAAATAATGAAGCAGCGAAAAAAGAGCCTGCTCCTTAAAGATAGTAGTGCCATATTCGTTTAGCATATGTGGAGAAATTAATGATCGCTCTCCATATTCCTCCCCAATCATTGATGCAACCTGATCATTTGTACTATAATCTTGCAGCCAAGTAAGAAAATAGTGATCATTGAAAAGAATTAAAGTGCAGTCTGGAATAGCATTTAGATGACGAAGTGTGTATGCTAAATGGAGAAGATCGTCTAAATGTACAAACGAAAAAACTCGCTGTATGTTGGACTTTTTAATTTTACCAGCTTCCTCCTTCTCCAAATCATGCTCATCTAAAGTAACAATTAATGTTAACTCCTCTGCAGTAAATGAGTAAATTTCAATTGCAACAGTGCCATTAATATGCAAATTATATCTTGCTTTCGCTTCCTCAAACATTTCATCGAAAAGCTCATCCCATATGAAAGTTTCCTTCCATAAATCATGATAGAGGAAGCCGCGCTTGGTCAATTCATCAAGCTTGATGGAGTATTTTATCTTATTCAGAGAGAGTCTCTCTAATTTCATTTATTTCGCCCTCCCAAGCAAAGCTGTTACCACCATATTATGAAACGAAAGAAAGATGGTTCATGAAAGCAAACACATTTAAGCTAGTGCTTTGCGGATTTTCAGCCAATTGGTTGGGAAGCTTTATATTTTAGTAAACGAACAATGAATTCATTACTTTTGATACATCAATCGCTAATTGTTAACAACTGTGTTTCAGGCTTTGCCCCCAATCGAAGCGGCACACCTGTTGTACCGTAGCCGTTAGAAATAAGCAATGTTGTATGATCCATAAAATGAAGAGCGCCTTTCTCATATGGACTATACCCAAATAGATGAATTTGTCCACCATGGGTATGTCCACTTAGAACGAGCGAAATGTTTGCTTCTTTATCAAATGAATGTACGATACTTGGATTATGACTAACCAAAATGCGAAAAGTACTGCCTTGAGCTGCTTCTAATGCTAAGTCGAGCTTTGGAGTACTTGCGGAAATATCATCGACTCCCAATAAAGCGATGCTTTCTGAGTCAGAAGCTTCGAGAATAACAGCACTGTTTCTTAATACTTTGACATGAAGTTCTTCAAACAGCGTTTGCAATCTATCTACCTCGATTTCATAATCATTGTTTCCCCACACAAAATAAATAGGGGCAACCTCATTTAATTTTTGCAGATTTTCTTTTATCCGTTTCAATGGAACACCCTTTTCCAACAAATCGCCTCCTATGATCACATAGTCAGCCCTTCCCTTTACCTGTTCAATAATGCTCGAATGGATGACACGTCGATGGATATCAGAAATAAAAAAAAGACGGAGCGCCTTCATATTTACCGGGAATTCGGCAAATCGTATGCTTTCTTCTACAACATTATTTTGAAATGCCTCATAAAGCATATATAACAAAAAACAGACTCCGCCCAATCCTATTATTAGCATAAAATAAATCATAAGTTCCTCCTAAAGCTGTTGATACAAAAAAGTCATTACATTAGGCAAGTAAACAAGAAATGTATAACTTGCCTAACCGTTTAGTGTACGAGCATCCAATCATTACAATAATTTTTGAACATCGTCTATATATTTTATCATTCATTTTTTACAAAAAAACAGAGAGCCCCAAAAATTTTAGGGCGCCCTTTTCTAATTACGACTAATCTTTGTGAATATCTAATATTCGGAATCCGTGCTGCTCTAATTTAGTAATAAATTTATCTAGGTTATCCGTTTTTTCTATTTTTAAGACGATTCGTCTAACTAGCTTATCTGTTTCATCAAAAGTAACTAATGATATAACGGATTCATGAAAGCTTTGAATAATATTCGCTAATCTTGCAAGACGGCCTTCACTTTCAATCGCCGTAAAAGCAATGCGAATTCCTGGCCGCAATGTTCCAAATGCACTTTGAAATTGTTCGATGACATCATATCTTGTGACGATCCCTAAAAAACGCTTTTTTTCATCTACTACAGCCAGTAATGGAAAAGATTTTAATTTTACTAATGTTTTCTCAAAAATTTCTTCTCCCTCTAAAATTTTATCTTGATGTGCGGCAATTTCTTTTACTTTTACCGTTTTTAAAAAAGTTTCTTTTGGCATTTCTTGAGTAAAATAATGAAAATAAATACCATAGCGTGTGATTGCACCGATATAAAGATCGTTTTCCAACACTGGCAGTCCATCTACTTTTGCTTCTTCCAAAAGTTCCAGTGCTTTCTCTACCGTATCTTCGCCATGAATAACATGGCATCGATGCTTAGGGATCATGAGACTTTTCACAAACATTTGACATCACCTCATCTTTTTTGTCTATATTATTTTATTTCGACAAATCCAATTAAAGTCCTGTCATTTTTGTCTATATAATGAGAAATGATTAAGTAGAAAAGCTACTACTAAGAAAACCGCCAATACAAGATGTATCAAATTGACATTACATTTACGATAAAGCCCTCTTATTCAAAAAGAAGTGAGCCTCCTCTATGCTAAAAGCTATAATGTGCAGAAATCGCCGATGCTTGTTTATTTCTATCAAACAATTCGTTAAAAAAGATACTCATGCTTTCCACGCTAACGCCATACAATATTGTGACACTTTTATGCACTGAGTGAAGGCTTGTGTCCATAATGAAAAAAGAAAGGAGGATTAGATTTGTTCACGCTTTATAAGCAGTATAAACCATATATTAGCCCTTTTGATCCTTGTCCCCCTATAAAAGTAAAAACATATTCAACCCCGCCTAATCTATACCTTGGCTTTCAGCCGCCTAATTTACCGCAGTTTTCACCAAGGGAAGCATTAAGAGCAGGAACATTATGGAAGGTTTTCTATGACCCGTACTATAGTCCATATGAAAAAGTGAGACCCGCAAATGAATAGGGAAATAAGCGCACGAGTATTGTCGTGCGCTTCTAAATGAGGCCGGCTTTTTTTGCAGCAAATGTGAAATAAAGTGATGCTTTGAGCAGTGCTGTTACACGTCTTGGAAAAGAAAATGACGTTGTCTTCGTGCAATGGATTGCAGTTCAATCTTTCTAGTAGTTTCGGACTAAAAATTTTAAAACGAATTTGTAGAGAGATGTCATTATTATTTTTTAAATATATTTCTTTATCACTTTAGTATATGCGCCATAAATAGTTAGCAAATAATCTATGATTAGTTTTATTACTTATTGTGTTAAAGCACCCGTTCGCTCAAATTCTTCATATAGTTAGTTAAATCTCTTGGGTGGAACCGTTCAATTTATATAGGAATTGGATAAAATCTGTTTAGTGAATGTGTGTATTCAATCTCCCCAATCGGATGTACACGTTGAAAAACTCTTGGAAAATTAGCACTTAAAGGAACTAACATTAATTGTTCTTTTTCTTTATATGAACGCTCATCGTTTACTCTGTTATCGAAATTAATAGTGAAATAGAATAAGTAAGGTGAAATCCAGTCATAGTAAGAAAAACCATCATGAAATAATTGCTTTATATCCACAGAACTCTTGTTACTTAAGGCTAATTCAACAGCATTTAAAGGTTCATTGTTTTTAAAAGGTACTACATTAAATTGTGGGTCAGCCATTATCCACTTATTCAATACAGGAATATAAATCTCTACAACAACATGACCTGCTCCATATTCCCTGGTTTCACAATCCTGCGTTTTTAATGATAATATTCTCGAACGTAGCCCCAACGCATTTAAACACCCGTTAAGAACCACCGCATACTCTACACACCTAAATTGTTCTCCTTTAGATACTTGCTCTAATATATGTAAAGGGTCAAATCTATTAGGTTCATTTTCACCATTATGCTCCCATAAACTATTTATCCAATTCATTACTACTTCCACTTTTGTTAAATCATTCATTTCATCACTAACCAAGTTCCTTAAATTATATCTATCCCGAAGTTCCTCAAGATATTGATGATTATAATCAAGCCATAAAAACTTATCATAAACCCTCAACCCATCTAAAGAAAAGGCAATCATATGAAATCCTCCTTATAAAATAATGGACAATTTACTAATTTCTTCTTGCTCAAGTAATTGTCTCAGTTGATTTAACCGTACTATAGTCCATATGAAAAAGCGAGACCCGCAAACGAATAATTAGAAAGAGCGCACGAGTATATCGTGTGCTCTAAAATAGTCCCATAAAGTAGATAAAAGTAAACAAGAACTAGAAATTACAACAATCAAAGAAATGTATCAATCCCATTGATGGAAATGGCGGACGGCTTTTTCAAATTAACTCTTTATCAAGCTCTACTAATAATTCACCGATTTTTCGATTGTGAATCACTATATCTGCCATACCATCCAGCTCAGTCGGTTCCATGTTGACAATCACAAGTGCCGCACCACTTTCTTTCGCCTGAATCGGGAAAAAGTTTGCTGGAGTGACAGAAAGCGAAGACCCTAAAACAATAAATAAATCAGCTTCAGCGCTTTCTCTTTCTGCAGCGAGGAATGGCTCTTCCGGCAGCATTTCTCCAAATAACACAATAGACGGTCGTACAAACCCGCCGCAATCACAACTTTTTCCTGCAATAAATTTACTTTTATCAAAGTCATTACCGCACTGATGACAATGACAACGGCGTAAGGTGCCATGCAGTTCGTAAACTGCTTTACTTCCTGCCTGGTGATGGAAGCCGTCTACATTTTGTGTAATAATCGATTTTATTTTCCCGTCTGCCTCCCATTTCGCTAAAATCTCATGTCCGATATGGGGCTGATATTGTTCGATGGCCTCAAGACGATTGCGATAAAAGTCGATAAATTCTTCACGATTATGCTCTAATGCATGAACACTCGCCAATTCTTCAGGGCTGAACTTTTTCCACATGCCGGTTGCAGAACGAAAATCAGGCAGCCCACTTTCTGTTGACATCCCAGCACCAGTAAATATAACTGGGTAACTTGCTTGCTCAAGTAATTGTCTCAGTTGATTGAACATTGTAACACCTACCTCCTTCAGATACCTACTCCTCCTGCGCGTAAGAACGCATGTATTTATTATTCTATCATAGCTAATAAAGTGAAACTTCCATGGGTAGGGGTTTTCTTTCATCTCCCACTCACTAGAAGTAGAACAAAGGCTAAGATCGCAAAGAACCTTCCTTTCCCTTAACCAGCTCGATCTTAAACTTGGAATTATGTATATTAGTTCAACAATATTCGGATTTATCAAATACTTGGATATCTTACTCAACTGAATTTAAGCACATTAATCCTTATAAAAGTTGTCCAGTTTTGTGTTGACATTCCATAGCGCCATCAGGTACTTTTATTTTGACTAGGGTAGTATCTTATCCCCTTCATCCTCAAAACCTGTAGCATCAGTTCTAAAATTCATGAGCCTCTGTTATTGCCTCGGTCAAGGTTTCCCTATCAGTAAAACAGTTAAAAACTGACTGTATAGACTCCATCCTCTGGCTGAAAAAGTGCATAAATATTTATGTATGGAATTTTATGTAATCTCCTTAACAATAAGCAGGAAGGATTCAATTAGAATGTTATCTTTCAAATTAAAGATTTTTTACAGATTCTTTCAAAATAATGTAATCAACATCAAGTAGCAAATCTGAAGATATAGCTTGGTCGTCAACAATTTTAATCAAAAGATTCTCTAAAAGTTCAATCTTAGATTTCAAGTTGTAAACTTCTTTATCCAAGCGTTCTACTTGATTTTTTAAGTAATTGAGGTCTTCTGTGTTTTCAACAGCCATTTTTAATACTCCTATCCATTTGCTCAAATTGGAGCAAAAATTTGAATGATTTCTGTTATTGCTTTAGCACCTATTCTTGTAGCTGAAGACCCAAGTGGCCCTTCCATAGCAGAATATAACTACTAATAGGAAATGAATCACCTGAAGAGATTATAACAAAGTCAATAATTGAGGTGCTAGTTTCAGATATATCAACTCAAAAGACAATTTTGCATGAGAATCACTCTCAAAATTCCTCGATTTACGTCTCTCTAAAAATTGACATGATGGACAAAATCATGACATACAATACATTAATGCCATCTTTTGCCTACCAGTCATTCGTTATCATTAAAAATAAAAAATAATGAAAGTACCCACATTATGGTTTTTGCTTTCATAAGATAACATATAAATACTTTCAACCTGTGCAGTAGAGAATCTGCAAGCGGTTGAATGTAAAGAGAGATACATTGATAACGATTATGGAAAGGAGGGAACGAAAACTTGAAGGCATTGCCGAAACATTACTATGTTTTGCTTGAAGAGCTGCAAGCTATTGACTTTGTAATCGTTGAATTAAATCTATACTTGGACACTCACCCTCACGATAAGCAAGCTATTCATCAATATAATGAGTCCGTAAAGGAGAGCAAGAGATTAAAAAAAGAATTCGAGAAACAGTTCGGACCATTGACAAGCTTTGGGTATAGCTATTCTAAACATCCGTGGGAATGGATCGAAACACCTTGGCCGTGGCAAGTTTGACATATGAAGTAGAAGTGTTTATACATTCTCCCCTCTTCGTATGAAGTCGGGAGCTATATCAGAAAAGATAGCTGATCAACAAAAGGGAGGTTTACTTTACCTATGTGGGTTTATCAAAAAAAATTGCAATATCCAGTCCGTGTCAGTACTTGCAATCCAATGTTAGCCAAGTTTCTCATTGAACAATATGGTGGTGCAGATGGGGAACTTGCTGCAGCATTAAGATACTTAAATCAACGCTATTCTATTCCCGACAAAATTATCGGGCTACTCACAGATATTGGAACAGAAGAATTGGCTCATCTTGAGATGATTGCAACAATGGTCTACAAATTGACGAAAGATGCGACACCAGAACAAATGAAAGAAGCAGGGCTCGGTGCCCATTATGCGAACCATGATAATGCGTTATTCTATGAAAATGCTGGTGGTGTACCTTTTACTGCTACCTATATTCAAGCGAAAGGAGATCCAATCGCCGACTTGTATGAAGACATTGCTGCAGAAGAAAAAGCCCGGGCTACTTATCAATGGCTTATTAATATGAGTGATGATACGGATTTAAATGATAGTCTTCGATTTTTGCGTGAACGTGAGATTATTCATTCGCAGCGATTTAGAGAAGCAGTGGAAATATTGAAGGATGAACGTGGTAAAAAGAAGGTATTCTAACATTAGAGTGATGATTTACGAATGCTACGTTCTTAGTTTAATATCTTCAGTTAATAAGATTATCCAAAATTCTAGCTTATGAGACTTTTTTACTAAATACAATAGAAAATAAAGAAAGCAATAAATATATCGAAGTTTCTCCAAAAAGTATAAAATCTGCAAAACTTTTGTGCCAGTTAATCAGAATCAATAAAATCACTGCATTTTCAAAAAAACTAGAGCAAATATTACCAAATACATGTAGACGTATTAATAAAGCAATATCCTTTCCCATCACATAAACAGGCCTATATGGATACTAGGCCGATTGGTTGCAATGACGTAGGTCAGAAATCCACGTCAGTGATCCCAAGTGATCGTTTAGAATGAGGAGGCTTGACGCAAAAAGCTTCCTCGCTAAATTTTGTTTTAATTTTAATTGTCTCAACTTGAATTCTCCATAAGGCATTTTAATATCCTAAAAATTTTTTACACTAAGCGATGATAAGTTGTTCCAAACCAGCAATCAAAAAATCACCGTAATTCATTACTAATTTGATCTCAAACATGTTCCATTGCTAATTTTATACCTTCCTCTTTAATTTTTTTTGTATTTGACCAGCAGCAAACAATGCCTCCTTGTCTTGATAAATATCGCCAGGTCTATTTCCATGTCCAATTATATAACCTTCAAAATGAATCCCCATAAAGTTAAATATATATTGAAACTGCTGAATTAATGGTAATCCCTTTATAGATGGTTCGTCTCCTCCCACTATAACTACATATGCTTTTTTGACCGACATTCTATTCTTAAAATCAGGATGTTGTGAGTCCCTCATTGTCTGTGACCAGCGATCAATAAAGTTCTTCAAAATTCCTGACATACCATACCAATAAATAGGAGTGGAAAACACAAGAATGTCGTGCGATAGAATACAATCAATAATTAAATTATAATCATCATTAATTTTCTGAAACCCAGCTTGATCATGACGCAGATCTTCAATGGGTTGAATTTCATAATTCTTTAAAAAAATTCTTTCTACGGCTAATCCTTGAATGGCTTGTTCAGTTAGAATCTCTGTATTGCCATTCTCACGAGTTCCTCCATAAATAACTGTTATTGTCATTATTATCATCCCTTTGTATTTTGTATTATTTCACCAAATATATATACTTACTATAAAATAAGTAAATTAATTAACTATAAAAGATATATAGTGCTTACTTGAATTTGATAGAAAATGATAGTGACATCTTATATTTAGATTTGTAGATTTTATAAGTGAGCAGATCCCTAGTGATTGAAAATCGCAAATGACTAGAGCATCATTTAGCTTTTTTCTTTTGGACTCAAATTCAGATAAAAAATAGATTATTTAGTACAACACTTACAATATGTTATAAATCAAATGACTAGTTGTAAGTTTTACAGTATAAAAATTTTCTTTTTTTAAAAATTTGTTACTCAATTACTTGTAGCTTATAATGAACTCATTAATTAATAAAGAAGATTATTTCGATTGAATAAATCGAAAATAACTATTTAGGGGTGAAAACATTGGAGATAAAACAATTGATTACCTTTAAAACTGCTGGAGATAATCTTAATTTCACTAAAACTGCTAAAATGTTGAATTTTGCCCAATCGAGTGTAACAGCCCAAATAAAATCTTTGGAAAATGAACTTGGCGTACCATTATTTGAACGTTTAGGAAAGCGTTTAATTCTAACAGATGCTGGACGGCAGTTTAAATTATATGCTGATAGAATGATTACGCTGGCTGAAGAAGCTAAAATGGTAGTAAATAAGAGTGAAGAATTAGTAGGGACCCTAAGGATTGGAGCTCAGGAAAGCCAATGTACCTACCGGCTCCCCTCTATTTTAAAAAAATTTAAGGAAAAATTCCCTTATGTTAAGCTTATATTTAAGCCGGCTCATTCTGATGAAATAGCTAGAGAGCAACTACTAAAGGGAATACTTGATATTGCGTTTATTACAGATACATCACGACCAGGAAACTCTTTAGCAATAGAATCTCTTATTCAAGAACAAATAAAAATGGTCGCTTCTCCGGATCATCCCTTACTAACTAAATCTGAAGTTTGTCCTAAAGACCTTGAACATGAAACATTTTTACTTACAGAAACTGGATGTTCCTATCGCATTTTATTGGAAGAATCCTTTCGTTCAGCCGGGGTTTTCCCAATAAATCAATTAGAGTTTGTTAGTATAGAAGCTATCAAACAATGTGTGATAGCGGGACTAGGTATATCTATATTACCATCGATGGTAGTAGATAAAGATATTAAGATAGGAAGAATGAAAGAACTGCCATGGAAGAACTTCACGTCTCCAATTTTTACTCAAATTGCTTGGCATAAAGATAAATGGATGTCTCCTCCTTTACAGGCCTTTATTGAGTTAACTTGTAAAACATATAAAGAAGATTATATTTCTGAATATACTGGACAATAATTATTTGAAGAGACATTAAACCAAATGAGCGGTTCAACTTTTTTAATAAACTCAAATATAAATCCACAATACTTTGGGAAAATTCACTTATTGGAAAGTTGCTCTTTTTTCATATGCATCTTCTTTAATGCCATTAAATATAAAGTGAGGCATCCATCAGTGGGGTTCTTCTATTCCCCTACCGGATAAGAATTGAACAGATCTCTTAGCAAACCATGATAATGCATTATTTTATGAAAACATTGAGATATACCTTTTACTGCTACTTATATTCAAGCAAAAGGAGACCCGATCGCTTACTTATATGAAGACATCGCTGCAGAAGAAAAAGCCCGGGCTACTTATCAATGGCTTATTAAAATGAGTGATGATGAATAGTCTTCAATTAATTCATTCGCAGCGCTTTCGAGAAGCAGTGGAAATATTGAAGGAAGGTATTTTAATGCCGCGAGTACAATGCAAATCACTACAGCAATAGATTGTTGTAGTGTTTTTTACGTTCATGAATGGAAAATGAAGGGGTAGCGTCAGGAAAGACACGTTTCCAGCGCTACAAAGATTGTTAGGACAGCTACCTTTTTCAATTAAGTAGGATAAATTGTTCTAACAAATGAAACTTGCTTAAACTGAGTTTGTCAGAGAAACATCTGATACTCATATAACCATGATGGTTGTCTCAGAGATTATTTAAATAGATTGATGCTTGTAATAATAATCGGCATGGCAAAAACGTCAATTAAAAACGCACCAACAATTGGAACGATTAAAAATGCTTTTTGCGATGGCCCGAACTTGCGTGTAATAGCATCCATATTTGCGATAGCGTTAGGTGTTGCACCAAGACCATGGCCTGTAAATCCACCGACCATAACAGCCGCATCGTAATCTCTTCCAAACAGGTGGAACAAGACAAAAATACCTAGTAATATGATAAAAATGACTTGAATAATAAGGATAATTAACATTGGAAGTGCTAAATCTACTACTTCCCATAGTTGGATGCTCATTAACGCCATTGATAGGAATATGCCTAGTGTGATATCGCCAATTAGATTAATCTGTTTCATATTAATCGTTTCTTTATTAAAACGATCAATAACATTTCTTACAATTACGGCAACAAACATTGCCCCTACGTATCCAGGCAATACAAAACCGGTCGCACTCGAAAATAATTGTCCTAAATAAGTACCAAAAGCCATACATAATGTAATAATAAATACTTGTACCATGAATTTTTGCGAACTCCATGAAGTATTTGAATCATCAGGTACATTCGTTGTAGACTCCTTCACTGTTTCATTTGGCTTTAAATCATGTTTAGAAATTAAATATCGAACAACAGGCCCCCCGACTAAACCGCCGGAAATCAATCCGAATGTAGCAGCTGCTAAGCCGATGGAAAGAGCGGAATTGACACCAAGTTCCTCTATCGTTCCGCCAAAAGCCGTTGCAGCACCATGGCCGCCTTCCATTGATACCGCACCGACCATAATTCCTAGTAAAGGATCGATATGAAAGAATTTTGCTAATGAAATACCAATCACGTTCTGCGCCAGTGCTAGAAATCCACAAGCTAACCAATAAATAACAAGAAGCTTCCCACCCAGTTTAATTAATCGAAAGCTTGCACCAAGCCCTACAGTAGTAAAAAAAGTAAGCATGAATAAGCTTTGCAAAGACGTATCCAGTTGAATTTCAACAATTTCAAATCCTTTTAAAGCAGTAACAATGACAGCGAATATTAATCCACCTGCAACCGGAGCCGGAATACAAAATTTATTTAAAAAAGGAACTTTATGAATAATGAAACTGCCTAACATTAAAGTAGCTGCAGCAAGAAAAATTGTCGTAACCTGATCAAACGCTAAGGTCATTCTTATCCTCCATTCATTGTCTTAGATTCATGATGAAAATGGGCGATCACTTCTGCTAAAAAATATGCTGCAAGTGTAATCGTTTTCCTATCTTTGTCTAGCAGCGGATTTACTTCAGATATATCAAAACTTAATGTTGTTGGATGAGAAATGATATGCTGCAATAAGGCACGTACAACTTTTGGATCCAATCCGAACGGTGAAGGTGCACTTACACCTGGGGCGGCGCTTGCGGAAAGAACATCCATACAAAGGGTTAATAATATATGGTCATGTCGACTAATAAAATCATCTATCCTCGAAAATGTTACGTCCATTTTATCATATGTGAGATTCTCTTCTTTTATATACGTACATCCGTATTGATGTGCTGTTTCAAATAATGATTTTGTATTTCCAAAAGTTTGAATTCCAACGCAAAGATATCCGCAATGTGGATCACAATCCAAAATTTGTTTAAACATCGTTCCCGAAGAAGTCTGTTGATCATAAGGCCTCATATCAAAATGAGCATCAATATTAATAATTCCCAACGACTTTTCTGCACCAATTGTTTCTCTTACTCCTAAATAATGGCCATATAACGTTTCATGCCCGCCCCCAATAATAATAGGAGTTATCTGTTGTTTTAGAACATAAGAGACAGCTTTCCCCAACTCTTCTTGCGCCTTTTCTAGCTGCTCCCCTTCACAAGCAATATTCCCAACGTCTATCACGTCTGTTTGTTCTGAATATGTCCACGGTAGTTTGCCTAAAGCACTTTTTACTTCGGAAGGTGCTTTAGCAGCGCCTATGCGTCCCTTATTTCTTTTAACGCCTTCATCACATTCAAATCCGATAAGTGCAAATGTTTTATGATTAGCTTCACTTAACTGTTGCATTTTTTTCACTTGTACTTTTTGATGAAAACGAAAACTTGATAAATCTGTTTCGCTATCTATCCGGCCTGTCCATAATTCTTTATTTGGATGTATATACATTACTCTTTCCCCCTTTTTCACTATTAAGCAGTTGTTTTGTCTTTCAAAAAAATTATATATCGTTTATTCTATCATTACTAATATTAAAACAGAATATATTTATAGTTTAAAGCTATAGATGATTTTATTGGAAAGGGACAGTTAACCATGGATTTTCGTCAATTACGCTATTTCACTACGATTATTGAAAAGAAATCATATACAAAAGCGGCGAGAACGCTTCATATTTCCCAGCCTTCATTAAGTAATATGATAAAAAAATTAGAGAAAGAAGTAGGATTTCAACTTTTAGAACGAAGTACGAGAGAGTTAAACCTTACAGAATCGGGTGCGATTTTATATCAACGCGCAGTCGAACTTTTAAACCAGTTGGATCATGTTAAAAGAGAACTAGAAGACGTAAAAAAACAGGAGCTGGAAATATCTCAATAGGTTTAATTGAGTCAACAAAAAATTGGCTTCCAAAAGTAATAAAAACATTTAAAAAACCATATCCTAATGTGCACATACAACTAAACGAAATTTTAGGCAAGGAAAAAATCTATCAGTCTTTAAAAAATTATGATATTCACTTTGCTATTACAAATCAATTTATAGAAAGTCCAAATATAATCATATATCCAATTTATAAAGAGAGTTTAGTGCTCGTTACAAGTAACAATCATCCATTGAACAATAAAGAAAAAATTGAATTAAGCGACTTAGTAAAACAGCCTTTCATTATTAGCAAACCTGGCTTTCAAACAAGAGAAGACATCCTAAATGCTTTTTCGCTTGAAGGCCTTAGACCGACTATTCATTATGAGATAGAAAGATTTGAAACTGCGTGCAGTTTAGTTGGGGAAGGTTTGGGAATTACTATTTTGCCGGAGAGTTATCTTAAATATTCTTCTGAAAACAAGCTTCACATACAACATATCAATAATCCTGCACTTACACGTAGTGTATATTTGGCTTATTTTAAGGATCGTTACCAACCTCCTATTGTCTATGATCTCTGCGATCGCATTCGACATTTTTTTGATAGTTAAAAGGATAGTTTGGCCGTTAGCAAACTTTTTATTAAAAAGGGGATATAGAAGAAAAAATAAGTGAATAGATGCACTTATTTTTTCCAACCTCTTACTTTAAGGAGCCAGTCGTTACATTTCAGCTAGGCAATCGATGCAGATCAAAATTGATTCCACTAAATCACGATGAGACCAGCTAGGGATTTTCCCATGTCTCAAGGCGAGCTCATGTGAAGCAGGAATATGAATAAATCCAGACGGAATTTGTTTTGAACTTTTTCGGATTTCATTTAACATTTGATACATGATGTTGTTGCACAGATAGGTGCCGGCTGTATTCGATATCTCGGCAGGATAACCAGCTTCCTGTAATTTTGCTGTTATTTCACGTATTGGAAGCGTAGAAAATAGCCCATCTGGTCCATTTTCATCAATTTTCTCTCCTTGTGGTTTATTTCCTCTGTTGTCGCCTGCGCCATCATTGCAATTGATTGCGATTCGTTCAGGCGTTATTTTATATCTCCCTCCCGCAAGACCTAGTGAAATAACAGCATCAGGCTTTTCTTCTCGAAAATATTTTAATAGCTGCCGGCCTGATTGCTGAAAATCTACTGTTAATATTTTGCCAACAATATTTATATGATTTCTTTTTGTCCCGTCCAGTGCTTGTACAATTTTCTCTGTTGGATTAACAGGATAATCTAAAAATGGTTCAAATCCAGTTAGAAGCAGTTTCTTCATCCTTATTTCTTTCCTTTCTATTGTTCAGTCTTGACAAAAGCAACTGCTGCAAAACAATATACGCTCTTGTTGCAGCTATTTCTATTATATCTAAATAAATAAGCTTTGGATAAAAAGATGACATCCCGTTGCCAAAACCTTATAAAACTCTATAAGAAATTGTTTGCTTCCCTGTTCTACGTGTCCGATTTTGCCGAAGCTACTCTCGTTTGGTGTAACACTCCGAGGGCGTAAATTCCGATGCAACGAATCGTACATATTAG
>NZ_JAUSTT010000044.1 GCF_030812995.1 Bacillus chungangensis
TAACAAGTAACACATGGGTAAGCCGTATGCCTTAGTAGGGCACGTACGGTTTGATGAGGGAGTAACCTCGAAAGAGGTTACTCTACTCTATGTGCGACGGGCAGTCGTACCTTGTGTAGCTTTGCAACACAAATGAATTGTTAAAGGTTGGAGTACGCTACCTAGGTAAAAACGACTCCCGAATCCCAGAAGATTCATCTCTCGAAGGTGAAAGTCCTTCCTTGGGAGTGCTGGTACAACCCAAGAAGCCTAATCTAGGGCAACATCGTGAGGTGTTGTCTGAAGGAGATACAGGAAACCGAGAGGACTGTAGGCAGATGAGCAGACCCAAACGTATAGTGAACTACAGAGGCGGCGGGATAAGTTGACGACCATCCGTAAATAATGGGAAGTCTTCCTTATAGGTGTCTGTTTGCCAAAGAACCAGCCGACAAATGGAAACTTATCCTGTGAAAGGTAGTGGGTATGTTGAAAGATACAAACCATCACCTGTTCGAAGAGTATACATTCCGAAGAAAAACGGAAAGAAACGTCCGTTAGGCATCCCTAATATTGAAGACCGTATCATCCAACAAGCAGTTGTAAATGTACTCGAACCAAAATTCGAAGACCATATCTTCCATAATTGGTCTTGTGATATCTCCAACCCTAATTCTTTGAGCTTTTCTTTTGTAATTTGCTCTGCTCTTTTAATGCCTCCTTCTGTTTTCGCAAACAAAAGAAAGTCATCTGTATAGCGTACAAATCGAATATTGTTTAAGTCTAGCGTCCAATCTAGTTCGTTAAGATAGATGATAAATAAAAAGAGTCTATTTTGATAAAAGATTGATCAAAATAGACTCTTATTTTTTAAAAGTTTTATTCTTTAAAAATTCCCAAATGCTCGCATAAAGTTGAACCTGTGTAGTCTTTTCTGAATACACCCGCTTCTACAAATAAAGGAATCACATCACTAAAGAAGAGATCTAATGATTTTGGAGGTCCTCCTGGGATTGCAATAAATCCATGTAGTGCGCCTGCTTCAAATCTTTCCATTATTTGATGAAAGACCTCTTGCGGTGTGCCGACAGCGACCCAATGAGCAGAACCAATCACTTCTGGTCTTTCAAGTAATTGTTCAACAGTTGGTTCGTTTTTAATAATAAATCGACGTAATAAATCCGCATGCGTTTTACTACGCACAGATTGATTAGCATCTGGAAGAATACCTGCAGTGACTTTCTCTTTTAATGATAATCCTCTAAGATTCAATCCAAGAACCATTTCGACTAACGCATATCTCCGCTCTACCGTGAGATGTTGGTGAGCTTGTCGATACATTTCTTGTGCTTCTTCATATGTATCGCCAATAAAGAAATATAAACCGGGCAATACGCGTATGGCATCTGGTTGACGGCCATTTTGTTGTGCTCGCTTTCTTAAATCTTTGCATAATTCAATCCCTGACTCTATATCTGGCGTTGCAGCGAAAATCGCATCAGCAACCGAAGCAGCAAAGTTTCGACCAGACTCTGAAGCACCTGCTTGAAATAAAGGCATTGTCCCCGAAAAATGTGCCGGGACATTGAGTGGACCTTTTACATGAAAAAATTCCCCCTCATGGTCAATCGGCTGTATCATTTCTCTAATCACTTCAGCTGCATCTGCACTATCCACTCCTAAAACTTCATAAGGGTGACTCTTCCAAAGTTTTCTTACCAATTCTGTGCATTCGGCAGCTTTTGCATACCGTTCTTCAGATGATGGCATCATTGCATTCCCAAAGTTTTCAGCACCATTAATGGATGTCACAATATTCCATCCTGCTCGCCCATTACTAATCCAATTTAAAGATTGCAATTGTCGTGCTAATATATACGGTGGATTGAAAGACGTTGAAGCAGTCGTAACCACTCCAATTTTTTGAGTTTCACGAGCAATAGCCGCAAAAAGAAGTGTTGGGTCTAGAATCACAGACCCCTTATTCCGAACAATCAAATCAGGGTGGGCCACTAAATAGTCTGCTTTAAATACAAAATCTAACTTCGCTTTTTCTGCTCGTTGCGCTAATTCTATTTGCTCATCAATTCCTGAATAAATCTTATTATCGTCAATGTGTAAATTTTCTTTATCTTTTTTACTAGGGACTAAGGTTAATCCAATGCACAGTTGTTTTTTTAAGGACATATGTACACACATACCTTTCTATAAATAGTCGATGATCACATTTCTATCTACCATTTCTAAACACCATTCTTTCAAACATTACTAATAAGCATAAGTATTACATCAGATAATCATAATGACAATGATAATCATTTTCAATATAATTTTCAACATAAATTTAAGAATTATGTTTATCTCTTTAAGATAATCAAATCCAAAAGGTAAAACATGAGATGTCACATTGAAAAAACTATATGTAACTTCAACAGCAATATTGTGGTAATAGGTGCTTGCGGTAATTCATCACCTAGTGGCGGTAGAAAAAAGAAGATGTAAAAGGGCAAAAAGAAACAAAGGGAAGTTTGTGTTTTTAATCATTTATACAAATATTTTACACTCTCATAACTTTATTTTCTCCATACACTTTATACACTATAATGGAACCCTCCATTATAACACCAGACTTTTATTGTCTATTAAGATATATTTGAATGGAGGTGAATTTCAATATGCTTAACACCTATCAAACATCAGAGGTGGCACGAATAATCGGTATACACCCTAATACCGTTCGGCTTTATGAGGAACTTGAACTTATCCCAAAACCTCAGCGGCGGCAAAACGGTTATCGAGTATTTACGGATTTTCATTTAGAGCAATTCAAACTTGCGCGAACCGCTCTAAAAGTTGAGGTTTTACAGAACGGTTTACGTAAAAAAGCTATTGATATCATTAAAAATTCGGCAACCGGCAATTTTGAAGAAGCGGAATATATGACAAAAAGCTACTTGCAACAAATCAAGAAGGAGCAGAGGAACGCGGAAGAAGCCATAGAAATTGTAAAGCAGCTATTGTCCGGCGGCAAACAGGAAATAGGTAAATTATATATGACGAGAAAAGAAACGGCTGATTATTTACAAATTTCTATGGATACTTTACGGAATTGGGAAATGAATGGTTTGTTGACTGTCAAACGAAAGCAGAATGGTTATCGAGTATATATAGATAAAGATATTAGACGGTTAAAAATTATTCGTTCTTTACGATGTGCTAACTATTCACTTTCAGCAATTTTGCGGATGTTAAATGAACTATCCCGCAATCCGCAAGCAAATATAAAAGAGGTTATTGATACACCGGAAAAAAATCCAGACATTATTTCGGTATGTGATAAACTGCTAACATCATTACGATATGCTGAAAAAAATGCACAGTGTATACTTGTTCACCTTGAAAAGATGAAAAAACAGTTCAAAACAAACCCTACATTTTAACACCAGACTTTCGTCTGGTGTTATTTTTTTAAAAGAACAAAAAGGAGGGTTATATAGTGGAAACAGTAATCCAAGTTGAAAATTTGAGTAAATCATATGCTGAAATCAAGGCAATCCAAAATGTAAATATCTCCGTTTACCGTGGTGAAGTATTTGGTTTACTCGGCGCTAATGGCGCAGGAAAAAGCAGTACAATTGAGTGTATTTTAGGCACAAAGAAACAAGATAGTGGAACAGTATCTATTTTGGGAATGAACCCCCAGGCAGGACGAAAACATTTGTTTGAAAAGGTCGGCGTTCAATTTCAAGAAGCCAATTATCAAGATAAAATAACGGTAAGCGAGCTTTGTGAAGTTACGCAATCACTTTATAAATCTTCATTGAATTATGAGGATTTATTAAGGCGGCTTGACCTATCAGACAAACTAAAAAGTCAAGTAAACGAATTGTCCGGGGGACAAAAGCAACGGTTGTTTATCGCCCTTGCCCTCATCCCTAATCCGGAAGTTGTATTTTTGGACGAGCTGACAACGGGACTTGACGTAAGAGCAAGGCGTGATGTGTGGAAATGCCTTTCCGAATTGAAATCAAAAGGTCTTATCATCTTTTTAACTTCTCACTTTATGGATGAAGTAGAAGCCTTATGCGATAAAATTACTATTCTCAAAAAAGGCAACATCATTTTCCACGGAACAGTAAAAGAAGCAATCGAAAGCAGCCCCTTTGAAAAGTTCGAGGACGCTTATCTTTGGTACACAGAAGAGGAGGTAACAGTTAATGAGAGCATTTAGCACCATACTAAAAACAGAATTAAAACTATCTGTACGCGGTATGGATATGTTTATTTTTGCAATATGTATGCCGGTTGTGGTTACGGTCATTCTTGGTATTATTTATGGGAACAAGCCCGCTTTTGACGGTGCGGAATACACCTTTTTAGCGCAGTCTTTTGGGGCGGTATCTACCATCGCAATATGCGCTGGAGGCGTAATGGGGCTGCCTTTGCTTGTATCCGATTACCGTCACAAAAAAATATTAAAAAGATTTAAAGTGACACCTATAAGTCCTGCTATGATTTTAGCGGTACATGTGGTAATTTATGTGATTTATTCTATCGTTTCGCTTATCCTTGTTTATGCTACAGCAACCCTTTTCTTTCATTATCATATGAACGGTTCATGGTTGCATTTTTTAGGAAGTTATTTCCTCATTATGCTATCCATGTTTAGCATTGGTATGGTAGTCGGCGGTGTTGCATCTAATATGAAAACAGCCAGCGTTATAGCATGTGTTTTATATTTTCCTATGTTGATTTTTTCAGGCGCAACCTTACCTTACGAAGTCATGCCTGCGGCGCTTCAAAAAGTAGCCGATATATTACCTTTGACACAGGGCATCAAGCTCTTAAAAGCAGCTTCACTTGGCTTGCCGGTTGATAGTGTTTTACTTCCCATTGTTGTGATGATTGTACTTGCAGTAATATGTATCACTATTTCAATTCGATTTTTTAGATGGGAATAATGCAGAATTGTTATCATTCATAAAGTTCATGTCAACTGCTATGCGGCAAAACAAAAAAACCGTAAACGTGGTAGACGTTTCCTTACACTATATCAGATAAGAAAGCTACGGCGGTTTTGAAAGCCGCCGTAATTTTTTGGATGAAAGAAAACCCTAGGCCTAGCCTAAGGTTCCAAGAAGCTTCTATTTGAGGTATTAAAAAACTCTTCCGGAGCATTCGTTTCTAATTATGAACAATCTTTTTTCAAAGGCTTAGGTTTAGTCTGCTAAAAACCTATGTTTCTAGCTGATTTTTAAATCAAACTTTATTTTAAATGAATAGTATGCTAATATAATAGCACGAAACCGACAGACAGTCGGTTTATAAAGAGGAGTTGTAAAAATGAGAGTGATAAAAAAAGCCGAGGAGCGCAGGAACGAAATACTTGACGCAGCTGATGAGCTTTTCGTTCAAAAGGGCTTTGATGGCACAAGTACAAACGATATTCTCGTAAAGGTCGGAATTGCACGGGGAACTTTGTATTATCACTTCAAGTCGAAGGAAGATATTATGGACGCACTGATTGAGCGGTATACTGTCCTCATTTTAGGAGCGGCGAAGGAAATTGCCGCAGACAAGAGCATACCCATAAATGAGCGTATTATCCGCGTTGTAATGGCACTGAATATAAGTGGCGGAAATGGCAAGGAAATTATTGAGCATATTCACAAGCCTCAAAACGCACTTATGCATCAGAAAATACAAAAGGTCATCATCAACGGCGTTCCACCGATACTGACGGAAATAATCCGTGAGGGCATTGAGCAAGGACTATTCAGTACGCCATATCCGTATGAATGCATGGAAATGGTTTTGGCATATACGAATACCGTTTTTGATCATGATATGGTTCATTTGACGAATGAAGAGCTAGCTTCACGTATACAGGCGTTTGTTTTCAACGTAGAAAGGCTGCTCGGTGTCGAAAGCGGAAGTCTTATGTACATGATGAAGATGTTTGACAGCGGAAATAGAGGTAGAAATGGAAACAGCAGTGAATAGTTCAAGAAAATTCTCCAGAAAATTTCTTCTTTTGTGGTCAGGACAGCTTATTTCAGTGATAGGAAGCGGGCTAACTTCGTTTGGGCTTGGGATTTATGTTTTTGAGCAAACGGGAAAGGCATCGGCAATGGCACTTGTAACCTTACTTGCGTTTATGCCGTCGCTTCTTTTAAGCAGGATTTCTCTTTTTTGCAATGATGCCATTTGCAAACACATCCCTGGATTTTCTTGTTCGTACCAACATTGATAATTCTGTTCAGGGCAGAGCATAGTCTCCTTAAAATCGGTTAAAAAGCTTGAAAACAGAGGTGGCTTATGTATTACAGAATAATCCGCAATGATATTTCAAAAAGCAAACTGATAACGCTGACAACAACGATTTTTGTCGCTGCCGCGGCTATGCTTGTTTCTCTCTCTGCGATACTTGTCGTAAATCTTTCGGGTGCGATAGATACACTCATGAAGCAGGCGAAAACTCCGCATTTTATGCAGATGCATTCGGGTGATATTGATACTGTCCGGCTTAAGGATTTCGCGGAGCAGAACAGCAATGTCGATGAATTTCAGGTGCTTGAATTTCTCAATGTTGACGGTGCGCAGATTGTAATTGACGGAAACTCGCTTGCGGACAGTGTTCAGGACAACGGCTTCAGCACACAGAGCGAAAAATTTGATTATCTCCTTGATCTTGACGGAAACGTTATACAAGTATCCGATGGGGAGATTTATGTTCCGGTAGGTTATATGAAGGACGGCACTGCAAAAGTCGGTGGCAAGATTGTGATAGACGGAAAGAAATTTACCGTTGCAGGATTTCTCCGCGATTCACAGATGAATTCGTTGCTTGCCTCGTCAAAAAGGTTTCTTATGAGTGAAAATGATTATACGGCAATAAAGGATTTCGGAAGAACGGAATATATGATTGAGTTCAGATTAAAGAACTCGTCTGAAATTGGTGCATTCGAAACTACTTACACCTCCGCAGGACTTGAAGCAAACGGACCGACAATTACATATCCGCTTTTCAAAATGATGAATGCCATTTCCGATGGGCTGATGATTGCGGTCATACTTCTTGTAAGTGCGCTTGTCGTTGCAATCGCATTTATGTGCATACGCTTTACACTCCTTGCGAAAATCGAAGACGACTACCGCGAAATAGGTGTTATGAAAGCAATAGGGCTGCGTGTTTCCGACATAAAAAAGATTTACCTTGCGAAATACGCGGTGATTACGTCAGCTGGTTGTACGCTCGGATTTGCACTTTCATTTGTGTTCAGAGGCATGCTTCTTGAAAATATACGGCTTTATATGGGGGAAAGTGAAAATGCTTCTTTTGCTTTATTGTTCGGGCTCATTAGTATATTGTTTGTATTTCTTGCAATTATTACTTATGTAAGCACAGTGCTGAGACGCTTTCGAAAAATATCAGCCGCGGAAGCAATACGCTTTGGTACTTCACAGGGAAAATCCGCGGGCGCAAAACATTTTTGTTTGAGCCGAAACAGGCTGCTTAACACGAATATTTTTCTGGGCGTAAAAGATGTTCTTGCAAGAAAAAGTCTTTACGCCACAATGCTTGCAGTGCTTGTGATTTCGACATTTATCATTATCGTTCCACAGAACCTGTACAACACTATTTCCTCAAAAAGCTTCATCACATATATGGGGATAGGAAGTAGTGATTTGCGCATTGACATTCAGCAGACCGACAATATTTCAAAAAAAGCAGCAGAAATTGTAAAGACGCTGGAGCGCGACAGCTCTATATCTAAATATGCTGTGCTTACGACCAAAACATTTACAGCAAAGACGGAGTACGGATCAGAGGAAGGAATAAAAATTGAGTTTGGCGACCATTCGATATTCCCAATAGAATATTCCGAAGGCAGAGCACCCGTCGCAAGAGACGAAATTGCGCTGTCAGCTATTAACGCTGATGAGCTGGGGAAAAAGGTCGGCGATATCATGACGCTGGTGATTGAGGGGAAGGAGAAAAATCTCACGGTATCTGGAATTTATTCCGACATTACTAACGGTGGCAAAACTGCAAAGGCTGTTTTCTCCGACAATTCGGCAGATAGTATGTGGTGCGTTATTTACGCGGAGCTTTCGGATAAATCTCTCGTCGGAGGAAAGACTTCGGAATATGCGGATAGATTCCATTTTGCAAAGATTTCGGGCATTGATGAATATATTACACAGACATTCGGCTCGACAATAAGCACTGTCGGAAAGGCCTCCAATGGTGCAATTGTCGTTGCGTTGATTATTACGGTATTGGTTACACTTTTGTTTATGAAAATGCTTATCGCAAAGGACAGATACTCAATTGCCGTCATGAAATCGTTAGGTTTTACAAACTTGGATATTACCATTCAGTATATTTCGCGTTCGGTATTTGTTCTGATTGTAGGAATTGTTTTTGGGACGCTTCTAGCAAACACCCTTGGAGAGGTACTTGCGAGCGCAGTTATCTCATCGTTTGGAGCGTCATCGTTTAAGTTTGTTGTTCATCCACTTTCTGCATATCTAATATGTCCATTGATGATGATATGCTCAGTACTTATCGCAACAATTATCGGCACATCGAACGCGGGACGAATAAAAATATCTGAAAACTTGAAGGAGTAGATGATGAAGAAGCTTATTATCGGTGAAAATATAGTAAAATCTTTCAAAGTAGGCAATGAAAAGCACAATGTTCTCGATGGCGTTTCGGTTGAAATCAACGAGGGAGAGTTCGTTTCGGTAATGGGACCTTCGGGATCAGGAAAATCGACACTGATGTATGCGCTGAGTGGAATGGACGGCATTGAAGGCGGAAAGGTTTCTTTTGACGGCAGGGATCTATCAGCACTTAGTGAAAAGGAGCTTGCCGACCTACGCAGAACAAAAATGGGTTTTGTATTTCAGCAGCCAACTTTTGTTAAAAACCTGAACATTCTTGATAACATCATTCTTCCTTCCATGCGGGATAACAGAAAAAGTGCTGCAAAGATTACCGAAAAAGCTAGAGCGCTTATGAAAAAGGTTGGGATTGCGGAACTGAAAAAGCGTGATATTACCCAGGTTTCGGGAGGACAGCTTCAGCGTGCGGGAATATGCCGCGCACTTATTAGCAATCCTAAAATTATCTTTGGTGACGAGCCGACTGGCGCGCTTAACTCAAAATCCGCAAAGGAAATGATGGACATCATTTCCGAAATTAATACTGAAGG
This sequence comes from Bacillus chungangensis, assembly GCF_030812995.1. Classification (GTDB taxonomy): domain Bacteria; phylum Bacillota; class Bacilli; order Bacillales; family Bacillaceae_C; genus Bacillus_CF; species Bacillus_CF chungangensis. The sequence goes on from NZ_JAUSTT010000044.1 coordinate 9,204, forward strand.
TACTGCAGTTATGCTTGTAACTCACGACGCAAAGATTGCAGTTAGGACTGAGCGTATTATGTTTATGTACGACGGAAAAATCGTGAGCGAAATGCGGTTTAAGAAATTCAGTGGTACAGATATTGATGACAGGCTGAAAAAAGTCACGGCAAAAATGCAGGAAATAGGAATATAATATGTTGTTTCATCACAATAATTTTACTGATTCTTGACTTATAAATATCTATCTACTATCCTATATAAGCCATTATCCATCTAGTGTGTTATTTCCTGATATATTTAACTTGGTGCTCTTTATTCCTTTTTTTTACCACCCCCTAGTCTCATATACTTAGTATATATAAATAGGGGGTATTTTTTGTTAATTTAAAAATAAATACATGATTTCATTAGGTTATTCAATATTTTTTCTTTTATTTAATATATACTTAGTATATAATGGGGAATGTAAAGAATGGGAGGGGACGATATGATTAAAGTTAGTAATCTAACAAAAGAATTTTTACAGGGGCAAGAGAAAACACAAGTGTTGAAAGGTGTTGATTTAAATATTAAAGAAGGAGAATTCGTGGCCATAATGGGACCCAGTGGCTCTGGAAAAAGCACCTTACTTCAATTACTAGGAGGGCTTGATGTACCTACCAAAGGAGACATACAAATTGCTCATAAGTTTTTAAATAAAATGAAGGAAAAGGAAAGAACGATATTTCGGAGAAAAAAACTAGGCTTTGTTTTTCAAAATTATCAATTATTGCCTACTTTAACTGTAGAAGAAAATATCGCGTTTCCTCTTCATGCTGACGGAAAATTAACTAATGAAAAAAGTAAATTGATCCATGAATTAATTCATTCTGTAGGATTAGAGGGGCTTAATCGCAAACGAGCCAATCTTCTAAGTGGTGGTCAGCAACAGCGTGTTGCTATCGCTAGGGCACTTGTTAATAACCCGACTGTCTTATTAGCTGATGAGCCTACTGGAAATTTAGACAGGGCTAGGGCAGAAGAAATTCTTGTTTTATTGTCAAGATTTCATCATGAAAAGAAGCAAACCATTGTGATGGTCACACATGATATTTTTGCAGCTGGTTTTGCAGATCGCATCATACTTTTTAGAGACGGAATTATAGATCAAGTTATATCTAGGAAGGATAGTGACTATGCTACATATTTGGCAAATTTCATGGCGTAATATAACTCAGAACAAAAAAAGGTTTTTCTTTACATTGCTTGCAATTATACTAGGGACGTCTTTTGTAACATCTATGCTAATAGCTGATAAAACAACAAATGATGTTTTTGAGTATTATGAGCAAATGTATGTAGCCAATGCAGATTATTGGGTTTTAAGCGATGAACATACCTATCCTGAAAAGATGATCACGTCTATTCAAAAGGATCCCACTGTTACTCATACATTGCTTGCTCTTGATAAGCAAGCTTTCTTTGAACTTGAAGGCGATTACTCTCTGAATGAAAGATCTGTACGAATTACAGGAGTAAATGATCAAAATAGCCCTCTGCTGAAACTCCCGGTTATTGAAGGTAGCTTAGATAATGAAGGAATAATAATCCCAGAAGTTGTTGCAAAGCTTTTAGGAAAAGGGGTTGGAGATACGGTTCGGTTTACCAATATGGGAGAAGCAAAGGTTTCTGCTATTGTTGAGTATACACAACTGCTTGCAAGCCCCAGTGATTGGGAAAGTGCTGAATCAACCAGTTTTCGCATTATGGCTCCGCTTGATATGTTAAGAGAGTGGACAGGAAAGAATGACGAGATTTCCTATATGCGTTTTCAAATCAAAGGTGATGGCAAGGATCTCTTTCGCTCTTTTCAACAAAAGTTCCGTGGTTCGAGTGTATATATAGAACCCGTTGTTGCGGATGACCTCCAGAGCAACGATATAGGTGGTCTCTATACATTTTTCTATTTAATTGCTGGGTTGTCGATGTTTATTAGTGGGTTTATTGTTTTTAATATGATTTATACAAGCGTTATAGAAAGAAAAAAAGAATTTGCAATAATGAAAAGCCTAGGTTATACACAAAGTTCTGTTTCTAAGCTCGTTCTTATTGAAATAATACTTTTGGCATTGATCGGTACATCTGTTGGAGTTCCACTTGGGATATGGCTCGGAGATTTGTTTATGCAAGCCCTTCTTAGTGTATTCGAATTTGATATGGTCTACACTTTAAATTGGAAGCTGCCAACGATGATGGCTATCATGATTGGATTGCTATTCCCTATAGTTTTTTCTCTTTTTCCTATTTACAATGCAGGCAAGACGTCGATTTTATTGACATTAAAAATGGCAAATCAAACGTACACATCATCAAGACGGTACCTTCTTAGAACGATTGTTGGTGTAGGGCTTCTATGCTTTGTGTTTATAGATCACCCAGTTTCATATGCTGCTATCTTAATAGGTGTCATTCTTTTGTTCCCTTTACTATTGTTAGGTTTAAGTCAAATAATAAAGCCTATTTTAAAATATTTTTTTAATTATTCTGGCATCATGGCTACAAAAAATCTCTTCCAGCAAATAAACCGTAATGCAAATACAGCTGCTATTCTAGCTATTGGAATATCGGTTATATTGTTACTTGGTGCAGCGGTAGAATCAGCTCCTAAAGGGTATGAAAAAGAAATTAGAAATACGTATGGGGGAGAAATGAGGGTTACGTCTGAGGTACCATGGTCTTCCGAAGATATAACAAAAATGCTTTCTTATGATGCTGTTACAAGTGTTGAAACATTAACTGAAGCAACACCGATTACATGGGAAACAAATAGTGGAAGAAGCAGACAATTTTCCGTTCTTTCCGTAAGTGAAAATGGCCCCTCATTATTTGCTGATCTCCGGGAGAAGGATTTGTACAAAAAGTTAAAACAGAAACCTTCTGTGTTGCTTGGGGATCGTGCTTTTGAAGAATGGGGTGGAAATATTGGACAAAGCATATTAATGAATACTCCAAATGGTGAACAGTTTTTTGAAGTTATCGGCGTTGTTAAAACATCGCATTATTCTGGTTATGTCGCATTTATGGACGAAGTCAACTTTAAGGACGATTTTGGATGGACAAATAGCTTTGATTTGCTCCTTACTGTAAACAGTGAAGCGAACGATTCAATTCGTGACCAGTTATGGTCTGATTTTGGTGGTCATCTTTCAAAGGTCCAAACGGTAGAAGATGAAATTAAATCTACTACTTCAGCAATTTCCGGTATGAATGACCTTATCTTAGTCATGTTGTTTATGATCATCGGGTTAGCTAGTATTGGTACAGCTAATACGCTTTTGATGAATACTTTGGAACGCATATCCGAGATTGGAACGATGCGAGCACTCGGTTTTACTAAACAACAGGTTAGAAACATGATACTTGCTGAAGGTATGCTTATTGGATTATCAGGAGTAATCGGAGGTACTGCAACAGGTGTAATTTTAATATATGTAACAAGTAAATCTCAGCTGATGGAAGGGTTTATGTCTTTCCAATTACCTGTTAGTAATATGATACTAGCAATGATTGCCGGAGTTTCTCTAAGTCTCTGTGCAGCCTGGATTTCCAGCAAAAGTGCGAGTAAAATGGATATCCAATCATCACTCAAAGAAGGTTGATAATTTGTCAGTAAAATATGGAATTTTAACGTTATTATTCCGGCAAAAACATCACGGATACGAATTGAAATTAGAATTGGATTCCCTCCTTGGAATTAAAGGTAAAATTAACCCTGGTCAGATTTATACCACTCTCGATCGCTTAATACGTGACCAGCTTGTATCATCCCCAGGATTGGATGATCAGGAAAGAAAATTGTTCGAGTTAAAACCAAAAGGTAAAGATGAGTTGGAAAAATGGTTATTGGAACCTGTACCTTATTACACGACAAAAGAGGACTTTTTCTTTAAATGGAGTTGTGCCCGTAAAATTCACTTTGTCCAAGAAAAGCAAATGCTTGAACAACAAAAAGCAGTGATTATTAAAGAAGTGATGGAATTAACTAAATTAAAAACCGAATTATTGCTTCAGGGTGACGAAAATAAATATTTATTAATCACTGGTATGTTACTACATTTAGAGGCAGATTTAAACTGGATAAATCAAGTTGAAAATCGAAACCGTTAATATAAATGTCACTCTACATAAGTTGGGCAGAGGATTTTGTATTCTTTAAAAAACCTCTGCCGCAACCTAAGGTCAATCATAAGAAGGGGGAAGAAGAATTTTATATAGATGCCAGTCTGATTAAGATTAAAACAGAGAATTTTAAAATCTTGATATTTATTTCATTTTAATTTAAAATCAAGAATCATAAATGTTAATGATTCTCATTTTTTATACTAATTATAGATATTAAGAGTCTGTATAGTATTTAATTTAAAAACAAAGATAAAATGTTGGAGACCCTCACGGATAGTCATACAAAATGCCGGGATACCTGTTAGTAAATAATGAATGAAGAACTTACATTCAATTCCGAAATGGCTCTTGCATAAGATAAAAATACTCGAATTTCGATTCCCACATATGATTCGTTATTCGCGGTGGGTTCAACCTTATTTTTGAGCTTATTTGGGTGAAAAAACGACATCATTAATCGTGACCGGAGCGGGAGGTGGAAATGAACTATCTGCATGGGGGACGTCTAACCCGAATGGACATTCACCGGTGTCGACCCTTCTGAAGAGATGATTCAGATTGCTAAAAATAAAACAGTTCAACTAGAATTGGAAAGCCGCGTCAGACTCATCCAGGGGACGATGGACGACCTGAACCTTTCAGAATCGAAGTACGACGCGGCAAGTTGTATCTTAGTCCTTTACTTCGTTGACGATGTTCAAGAGAAGTTGAAACTGCTCAGAACCATTAGGGTTAATTTGAAATCGGGAGCTTTATTCGTATTCGTTAGCGCTTATGGCGACAGAGATGATACCGAACTTCAAGACAGATTAAACGTATGGAAAAGCTTTTTTTTTGGATGCGGGATACGAATCATTTAAATTGGACGAGATGGTAAACAGAAGCATGATGAAAATATCTTTCATTCCTGAAAATCAATTTGAACGGTTATTGGCTGATTCCGGCTTTACCAATAGTTAAAAATTTAATTTAGAGTACTACACCCTTCCACTTTCTTCTATATGCTATTATCTAATAACAGATATCGGTATATTCTTTTTTCTGCGGTACCAGATTATCAGCATCGCCACAAGGATTAATACGATGGAGGTAACTTGTGCCATCCGTAAATATTCGGTGAGCATTAAGCTATCCGTTCTCAGTCCCTCGATAAAGAAACGGCCGAATGAGTAGTAGATGATGTATGTCAAAAACAACTCGCCTTGTTTTAAATTTACCTGCCGAAGAGACATCAATATGATAAATCCACCAAAATTCCAAAGAGACTCGTATAAAAATGTAGGATGATAATAGGTTCCTTCTATATACATTTGGTTTATAATAAAATCGGGCAAATACAGACTTTCGAGAAATTCCCGCGATACGGGGCCTCCGTGGGCTTCCTGGTTGATAAAATTTCCCCATCGTCCGATTGCCTGTCCAAGAATCAGGCTTGGTGCTAAAATGTCAGTAAGTTTCCAGAAAGAAATATCTCGTACCTTCGCAAACACTACTATCGTCATCACTGCACCTAGAAGTACACCGTGCATGGCTAATCCACCTTCCCAGATGGCAATTATTTTTATAGGATGTTCGATATAATAATCCCATTGAAAAATCACGTAATAAATCCGTGCAACGATAATCGAAATTGGAAGCGCAAAAAAAACAAGATCAACAAAAGTTTCTTTTGGTAGACCACGACGCTCGCTTTCACGTATAGCGAGCCACAGGCCAATAAGTATGCCAGAAATGATAAACACACTGTACCAGTAAATTTGTACCAGCCCGAAGTCGATCGCAACCCTGTCGATCGGTTCAAACGTTGTTTTCATATTCTCACTCCTGTTGTTTATTACATTGTTTAAATATTATTATTGTGCAAATCGGACGATACTTCTTATTTTAAACATTATTTTATAAACACTTGGGTTGGTGCTATTCAATTATTTTGAAAAGATTATATTACCAAACTACTACATTTTCTGATTTTTTAAATACAAGTTAAAATGTGTATTGTAAGCAGATTAACATCAATTGAACATTTATGACTGACCATAAAAAGTTTCTAAATATCAGAACCCCTTTAGTATTAAACCAAAAATCTTGGAGCTCATCTTTCTATTCCATTGGCACTTGGGAAATAACTTGTCCTTCAATACGGTCAAAGATGTCATCTAAATCACGGCCTGTAATTGTTAGACCATGATTTTTAAGTCCAATGATTGCTCTAGATGGATCAGGGGCATTTCTTACTAGATCTGCTACAGTTTCTGCCAATTGAATCGTGCCGCAAGGATAGTTAATTTCCGTTGCTGTTATACCATCTATCCATGCATGAATATGAACAATTGCTCCTACTTTTGGATGTTCTTTATAAATCATCCAATGTTCAATTGCATCAACCGATGCTCTTTTTGGAGTAATACGAGGAGGAACACTTATTTCCATAGCATTTTCCTTCGAATTAAAACCTTTGATATATAAAATATCTTGGCCAATCACTTGCATATTGCCTTTGTTTACACCACTTGCACTCATCCAGAAATTTTTATTATCTTGTCGGCTGCTTAGATTCCCATAGCTAAGACCGCCTATCCCGTATAATTTTTTTAACTGACGCATATCACGAGATGATAAATATTTTTCGAGTGGGAAGGGTGCAGGTAATAAATTCATTTCATCTAATTTTTTTCCTGATAAGGAGATTTTTTTTGTAATTTCATTACCATTCCATAAATTTTGATCTAAATCATCCTCAAAATTATTGTCTATGACTAATTGAGATGTAGCAACCGGTTCTAATCTTTCATAAATTTTTTGGAAAAAGTCTTCTTCTTTATGTTGGTAACATAATTTGTAAAAACCTTGTTCAGGAGTAATAAAATAGACATCTGTTTTTTTCTTGGTATGCACGATGTAAATTAAATGGTTTGCTAAAGATCTAATTAAATATGGATAAGCAGCTTCAAATATGTTCTCCGGTTCTTCATTTTTCTCTAGTATAGATACGACAAAAGTCGCCTGTGCCTTTCTACGAAATGGACGTGGTTTTTCTGGGTCAATCACATTAAATACAAACCTAATATCATCCGTTTTTTCTTCACAATATTCATATCCTTCAATTGAAAATTTTTCTTTTAATCCCTCTGTGTACCATGTAAGAAAAGGAGTTTTTTCAGCACCTGTTATTGTAAAGTTCTTCAATTTGTTTCCCTCCAAATTCTACCAAGATGTGATTGTTACGGTTCAAAAACAACTTTGATGGCTTCTCGATTTTTCTTATTTGAAGCAGTATGAAGAGCATTTTGGTAATCTTCTAAAGGAAATTGGTGAGTAACTAATGGTGAAAGATCGACTTTTCCAATACGCATTAATTCTATCGCTATATCAAACGTTCGTTCTCTTTTTCCCTGAAACATCTCCGTACTATAAGCAAAGCTTCCCTTGACATCTAACTCATTAAGCCATACGTTCGTCCAATCAATGCCATCCATTAAGCCTGCCAATCCTAACAAAATAACTTTTCCACCATTCTTTGAAAACCGAAGTGCATCATTGATACTTTGTTTTTTTCCAACACATTCATAAACAATATCTGCTCCTCCCTGTATTACCTTAGGGCCAAAAACCGGCTTTAATATCTGACCTTTAAGAGATTTTGTAAGATTATCGACATAAGATGGTTTTCGAAGAAAAATGATCTCGTCTGCCCCATAATTAGATGTCAACTCAGCTTGAAATTGGTGTTTCACTAACGCTACAATCTTGCATGGAATTTCTAGTGCTCGAATAGCGGCAATGACACATATCCCAATTACTCCACCCCCTATCACCAGAACGGTGTCGTCTTTACTGGGAGGATTTCTTAGAACACCATGTAAAGCACAGCTAAAAGGCTCTACCATCACGCCGTTTAGATCATCCACTTCTATAGGGAGTTTAAAGGCTTGGCTTTTGTGAGCTACAATATACGAACTCCAACCGCCACCTGTGTCGCGACAGGTTCCTATTAACAAACCTGGTGACAATTCCCCTTCATTTTTATATACACACAAACTAAAGTTACCTTTAAGGCACGCGGAACAAAGAGGTTTTATTCCTCTTGATGCACACGATAAAATCGGGTCTATTGCAACGCGATCCCCCTTAGTTAAATCAGTAACTCGTGAGCCTACCTCATCAATTGTCCCTACAATTTCATGCCCGATTGTGAATGGAAATGAAACAAATGGCGAAATAGCAGGACTATCATTTAAAAAAATAAGATTAAGATCGCTGCCACAAATACCACCATACTTCACCCTTACTTTAACCCAATTTTCATTTGGAAGCTCTGGTTCCGATTTCTCGAGAAATTGTAAACAGGATAGCCGCGAATCCCAATAAGCAGAAGGAAAAAATCTTCCGGTTATTTTGCTGAGAATATATTTGGGTATTTTATAATCGAATTGCAATGCTTTCAAAACGATCACCTATTTTCTTTAACGAATACAACAATAGATTTTCCTAATAATTACCTTTCTATTCGTGTTTTTGATAAATATGGAATAACTTTCTGGAAAAGAAACGTATGTGAACGTAAAAAAAAAGAAAAATAGTACGTGATATATTGTATACAGAAGTTTCCTAAAGATTCGGAGGATTTCACAATGAATACAATGAATAAACAGGCTTTAATGGTGTATAACCCGTTTTCTGGAAAAAAGGTAGCTCATAAAGAATTTCCAATACTAATAAAAAAACTTTCAGAGATGGGTTATCACCTAACGATTCATCAACCAACAGGGTTTAATAATATGGATAATCCTATAATAAAGGCATGCCACAATAGATGGGATGCGATCTTTATTGCCGGAGGCGATGGCACGGTTAATGAAACAATCCAGTTTTTAGCGGAAGAAGAATATAGACCGACTATAGGAGTCTTCCCATTTGGAACGAGCAATGAGTTTGCAAAATATATTGGCATGACTTGCAATATGCAAGCTCTATCGATTATTGAAAGAGGTAATTCAATACCTGTTGACATCGGTAAGTTTGGAAATCGATACTTTGCCAATATTGCAGCTGCAGGATGGTTGTCTGATATAACCTATAAAACTCCTTCTTCCCTCAAATCCTTTTTCGGTGAATGGGCCTATTGCCTTCATTTTCTTAAAACATTTTTTATGACAAAGCAGTCGGATGTTATTTCTGTTAATGTATCATCAAATGAAGTAATTTCAGATCTCTCTTTATTTTTAATCATGAATGGAAACTCCGTTGGTCCTTTTAAACATCTTATTAAGAATTCAACACATAACGATGGTTATTTTCATCTTCTCACTTGTAAAAAAACCAATCGATTACTATTGTTTTTTTCATTAATTGCAAAAAAACTCAACATTACTGACAATTTATCAATAATTCATCATACTAAAATAAAGTCTGGTTGCTTTACGATACCAGAGTGCATTGCTCTTAATCTTGATGGCGAAAAAGCTTATGTAAAAAATCTGGATTTTAAAGTGTTGCCTCAGCATTTTCATGTTTTTAGTTCAACTTTAGAATAAAAAACCTTATGAGGTGATACTTGTATATTCTCAAGTAAAGTAGGCTATAATTTTAATAAAATTTTATGAATAGGTGAGATTTTTGTATGGTTTTATTGTAAATAAAGTTTCGGGTAATGGCAGAACGCTTAAAATTTGGGATCAAATTGAAAGAAAGCTTAAAGAAAAAAACATCTTTTACTGTGTTCGATTTACACAGAAATCAAAACACGCCACTATATTAGTCAAAGAACTTATCAATGAGGAAAATGCGACTGTGATCGTTGCAGTAGGTGGCGATGGGACGATCAATGAAGTAATCAATGGATTAGTTGGTATGAATATCCCATTAGGAATTATTCCAGCTGGGTCAGGAAACGATTTTTCAAGGGGACTAGGTATACCATTAAAACATGATGAAGCTTTAGAACGTATTTTAAGCGGGAAACCCAAAATTATCGATATCGGTTATGTAAATTCTACATACTTTTGTACAGTAGCAGGAATAGGATTTGACGGAGAAGTAGCTCAGATGACGAATACTTCATTATATAAAAAAATTCTTAATTTCATTCGGGTAGGTCAAATCTCATACATCATCAGTGCTATAAATGTGTTACTCCGTTATAAACCCATAGATATTTCCTTAAAAATTGATAAGAAAGTATACAAGATTCCAAAGGTATGGCTAATTGCAGTAGCCAATTTACCCTTTTATGCTGGAGGACTTGTCATTTGCCCAAAAGCTGAAAGCAATGATGGTTTATTTAATATATGTATTGTTCAAGGAATGTCCAAGTGGAAGTTTTTATGTACAATTCCATTAGTTTTTAAAGGAAATCATATCTCATCCCCTTCAATACAGATCATAAAAGGAAAAGAGTTAGAAATATACCCCTCAACTCAATTATTGGTACATGGGGATGGTGAAGTGATTGGCGAAACTCCTGTCCGAATTAGAATTGAACCAAATGCTTTATATGTTATTTGAGAATGAAAGAATCAAAAACATGAAAATCCCTTATTTCATTTGATTGAATTAGGGATTTTCATTTTAAAAAACAAATTATTTTTTTTTCATTTCTTCTAAAGCTTCTTCATAATCAAATTCAACTAACGCCACAATCATCTTATTTATTTCTTCCATAAAACCCTTAAGGATTTTTAACATAATCTGCTTGAAAAACTCCTTTCAGTAAAGATATTTTCCTACTAATGAAACGTAGGGATAATTTTAATTTGCTCAGAAGAATTTTTACTATACGGTATACTAATAATACATAAAGTAAATATGTCAATAGTAATGTTATTGTTAAATTTTTGAAATATTTTATAACTTTTTTTATATTAAAAGACTCTATTTTAATTGCCTAGTTCATCTCTTTTGGGGAAGAGTATATACCTTTAAAGACTCAATCATAAAAAAGAGTAGAAGTATTTTTACGTATCTCTAAAAGTATTAGCAATTATTAAATAACCAATTAATATTTTTGTCTATTTTCTGGAATATAATGTCATGTCCATTATCTTCTGTATCTTTCAAATACGTATTAGATAGTTCTATGAATCTACATTCACTTCCCTTACTTGTTTACTTTTTTTATTTTTGTTCAACTTTCCTAAGTCTGTATATCCGCTTGCTATATCCAATTCCATATAAATATTTTCAACATAAAAATGATCAAATCAGTATATTCTTATTCTTTACTTTTATTCATTATTAAACTAGCATTGATAAAGTGACTCATTATACACAAGAGAAATAAGAGGATACCCTTCTTTTAATCAAATGATGGTGAGAAAGGTAGTGATTTTATGGATAATGAATTTTATTTCGGTTGGGGGACACTGGCACTGATTAATAATCCAGTTATTTTGAACTAGAAGAAAAAGAATGGATAGTAACTAGAAAAACAGTTAGTGGAAGAAAGGCCCTAACTGTTTTTTTTTATGATATATATACGTCTAGATTGGTTTTGTTTTCAAAACTTTATGCATTTCAATGAGGTGAAGGAGGGGATCTATAATCCGCTTTTTTCATGTTATGTAAGTTGTTTCTAATTCTTATTCCGTTTCATGATGCCCTATGAAATTTCTAGTCTTAGAAGAGTATGTAGTTCATTTATGCAAAAGTTGATTCATCTTTTAAGTAGCAATACAAAATAACACTTTGTTTGAATAGAATAAGAGATGTACGAGCGCCGCTCCTAATAAATCAAGAAGATCTATTGTATTTTTCCTCTTATTCATCAATGAATGTTTCTAAAAATGCCGATTACTTTCCCAAGGACTGTTACGTTATTTAAAATAATTGGATCCATCGAAGCGTTTTCTGGTTGGAGTCTGAAATGATTATTTTCTTGGAAAAATCGTTTGCATGTTGCTTCATCCTCTTCTGTCATGGCAACAACAATATCACCGTTGTTAGCAGTATGCTGTTGTCTGACAATAACATAGTCACCATTTAGTATGCCTGCATCAATCATACTTTCCCCAACAATTTCAAGCATGAAAATAGAATCACTGCCAGCTGCCATTTTTTCTGGAAGTGGAAAGTACTCTTCTACATTCTCAACTGCAGTAATCGGGAGACCGGCAGTAACCTTTCCAACTACTGGTACATTGATGACATTTTGTCGTGGAATCGCATCTTCCTTAAGATGAAGAATTTCTATTGCTCTTGGTTTAGTCGGATCTCTTCTAATAAAACCTTTGCTTTCTAGTCGTTCCAAGTGACCGTGTACAGTTGAACTTGAAGCTAGACCAACTGCTTCTCCAATTTCTCGGACAGATGGTGGATATCCTTTTGATTGAACTTCTGATTTAATGAAATCTAAAATATCTTGTTGCCTTTTGGAAATCTTCATTCATTTTCACCTCATTTAAATCGTTTCCCTAGTTGATTTTATTGTAGCATGCAACGAATAGATACGCAAACATGAGTTCGAAAAAACTTGACAACAAACAAATGTTCTTTTTATAATAAATGAAATCGAACAAACATTCGGAGGGATTGATATGTTCAACTTATGGAGAAAATATTCCTATGCAATTATCTTCATGGCTATTTCTTTTTTTAGTGGAGTATACTTCATTTTTCATATAGAACCAGAAGCAGCAGAAATGAAACAATATATAGTAGTAGAAGAAGGGGATAACCTTTTGTCACTTGCTGCTCAATATACAGAAGATAATCAAATGACGATAGAAGAATTTATTGAATGGGTACAAAGAGAAAATCAATTATTAAATGATCAAATTGCAGCAGGAGACAATCTTATTATCCCGGTTATTTTTAATTAGGTAATGCAAGATTTCAATATGCAACAAAAACGGAGTGAGTTGTAAAAGATGAATACGATTATTTATTGTCGTGTAAGCACACAAAAGAATACCCAAGATACTTCTTTAAAAAGACAGAAGGAAGAATTGACTGCTTATGCAGAAGAACATCATTTTCATATTGCAGCAGTAATTGAGGATCGTGCAAGCGGCTATGATTTAGACCGACCGGGCATTTTTAAAATGTTGGATCTTATAAAAGAGGGCAATATCAATTTTATTTTAATCCAAGATGAAACAAGACTTGGACGAGGCAATGCCAAAATTGCTTTGCTTCATTGTATTATAAAGGAAGGAATAAAAGTATATACATTGTCCCATCATGGAGAGCTGCAAATATCAGAAGCTGACTCTATGGTTTTAAATATTGTAAGTATTGTAGAAGAATATCAAAGAAAAATACATAACCTCAAGATAAAGCGTGGAATGAAAAAGGCGGTTAAGGAAGGCTATCGACCTGAACAAAATCTTCGTAAGAGAGGCAATCACAACGGAAGAGAACGGAAAGAAGTTCCAATTGAAGAAATCATTCGTTTAAGAAAAAATGACATGACTTTTGCAGAAATAGCAGCGACCTTGAGAGGTTTCGGCCACGATATATCTAAAGCTACAGTACATAGAAGATATCGAGAATTTATCGACGACCAAAAGGAAAATGAATAAAAAGTTTCCGGTACAAAAGGAGCAGGTAAGAATCCATTTAATAGGGTAAACTATTTCTCATAGAGGGGAGGGAAGCATTATAAGGATAAAATGGCAGTAAGGACATTTGAGCCTTATATAATGTTATTATCAGTTTTTAGTACATGTTCAAAAAAACTAGTAATGCTGTTTCATTTGTCCTTGTAATGATGATTCGAATGATCAAAGAATTTAAAGCATTTATTTCTAGAGGCAATGCACTTGAATTAGCAGTTGGAATTATTATCGGCGCGTCGTTTACTGGAATTGTCAATTCTTTAGTAAATGATATTATTATGCCGCCGCTCGGATTGCTGATCGGAAATATGGACTTTAGCAATTTATATATTAATTTATCAGACAAGCATTATAGTTCGCTGTCTGCCGCCCAGGAAGCAGGCGCTGCTACAATTAATTATGGGTTATTCATCAACTCTGTCATTAATTTTTTAATTGTATCATTCGTTATTTTTATCGTTATCAGACAGGTGAATAAAATGTTTCCATCACCTGCAAAAGAGTCGACATCGAAACAATGCCCATTTTGCCTGTCATCTATACCTAAGGAAGCAACAAAATGTGCTCAATGTACTTCAGATGTTTCAAATTCAATGATGAATGAGTAGAAGGAAACAGCAGAGTTCTAATCGGCTCTGCTCTACTTTACTACTTGCTTCATGCTTTTGGCAGCCTGTTCGACCTGAATAGTTGCCATTACTTAACAATAGTGAGTTATCAAGGTTTCTAAATATGTATAAGCGTGCAAGTTCTCTTCTAATAAAACGTGACTTTCCCATTGTTCGCAAAAAACTTTAGAAAGAAATGTTTTGGTCAAGAAGTTTCTGC
>NZ_JAUSTT010000045.1 GCF_030812995.1 Bacillus chungangensis
ATAGAAATATTTACACGCAAAATAGAGAAAAGTGAATTTGAGGATCCTCAAATTCACTTTTCTCATTATTTAGAAGCTAGTTATGTCCCAGCCTCACATTAAGTATATTGAGAAAACACAAATAATGTTTAGATTGATATTTTATATAAAATGACCGATATAATGATGGTAGTACATTGTTATTCGATCACTGGCACAAATTAGATTTTGACAATTACGGTCTCATGCATCAGAACAGATAACAAATAACAAATGTCAGGATAAATGCTATTTGTACGACAAGCTGAATCTGGATGGGAAGAACTGTTGATTGCATTATTGATGAAGTGACATTTTATCGCATAATTAAATTGTAGAGTATATAGGGAGGGCAATCATGAGAAACACTTACTTAACAGGATACTTGCCATTCATTTCAATTGTATTTTTTAGCTTGTCACTAAGTGTTTATACACAAGGAGAATTGCTTGGATTATTTAAAAAAATTGGTTTGTATCATGGGATGATGGAGTTTTTATCAGAAGTAGAATTAAAAATGGGGATTTTGTTTGTACTAGTGATCTTCTTTTTTATGATCTTCTCAGCGTTAAAATTAATTGCAGATACAATTAATGAATTATCGCTTTTATTTTTTTCAAAAGACTCAGATGGAGATATTTTAAAAAATGTACGCAGCGGTTCCATTATTTATTTTCTTGGTTCTTGTATTGCACTTTTAAGTATGAAATATTTTTTAGGCATCATCATTATATTAGTCGCAACAACTGTTATTTATTTTATTTACTATGTTTATAAAATTGGACCATCTTTAAATATAGGAGGTTTATTCGGTATTATCTTTTTTGAAGTTTTTGTGTGGTCTATTTTGTTGTTGGGAACGGGATATTTATTTATTAAATTGTATAATAGTATGGTTGCAAGTTTGCCGATTTGATAGATGGGTTTTGTGGCACAGCGTCATTTTAATATTTTCAGTTTTTTTAGAAGTTTATAGTGATGAAGGGATTGTTTGAGGGTGACTCAAAAAGGGACATTAGCCTTTTTGAGTCACATATTATGACATTTTAACGCCAAATGTTATTCCAAACTCTGACTTCAGGCTGATTTTTTTCGATGCGCTGCATATTTGCAGGCATATCGTAACCTACCCATACTCCAGCGGTATATTGATCCACTAAACCGATAAACCAAAAGTCATGATAATCATTTGTTGTTCCCGTTTTCCCTCCAATATATGTTGACGGTGCAGTGGCTCTAGCAGCAGTTCCGTTGTTCACTACTTCTCTTAATAACTCTCGCATTTTTTCATTTGTACTTTTTGACCAAATTGTTTCTTGGATATCCTCCCATTTATAAAGGAGGTTGCCCTCTAAATCCGTTACTTGGCGAATAGCACGTGATGGTTGATATGTTCCATCTACAAACACTGTGTAAGCATCAGTCAGCTCTAAGGGAGACATCCCATAGGTGAAACCGCCGATCGCAGCTGGCAATCGATAATCCTCTTCAACAATACGAGTGAAAGAGAAAGCATTTAAAATGGAAAATGCTTCGTCAATTCCCGTTTTTTCCAAAAGACGGACTGCTGGTGTATTATAGGAGCGTGCCAATGCTTTTTTTAACGTTACTTTTCCATACTGTCCACCGCCATAATTTTTTGGACAATAGTCGCTTTTACAATAATTATTAGCATTCACTAATTCAGTTATAGGAGCATTAAATTTATTTAAATAGGGTCCATAAACGAGCAAAGGTTTAATAGCGGAGCCCGGTTGGCGAAATGCTTGAAAGGAACGATTAAATTCATGTTTCTGATAATGCTTTCCACCTGAAAGGGCTGCAATTTCTTTTTGTTCATGATCGATAACGACAGCCGCCCCTTCCATTTTTGGATATGGGAGCCCTTCATTTACTGCTTTTGTAGTCTGAACTTGCAGTTGTGGATCTAATGCTGTGTGAATTTTTACACCTTTAGATAATATAGCTTCAAATTTTTCGTTTAACGCTTCTTCCAACTGCTTCTTTTTCTCTTCACTATTAGCTGCCTCTATCTTTGTTTGGAAGCCATCTTGTTTTGCAATTAATTGTCTTAATTCTTCTTCTACATAGACAGCATAATCAGGATATAAATCGATCCGTTCTTTTATATGAAGGTTGATTTCTTCATTTTTTATGAAAGCGGCTTTTTCTGCAGTGATTTTTTTTGCTTGCACCATTTGATCGATTAGCCGTTCCTGTCTTGCTTTTGTCGTATCAAAATGCCGTAATGGGTTGTATTTAGCAGGATTATTAGGAATCGCAGCAATGAAAGCCATTTCAGCTTCGGATAGCTCAAGAAGCGGTTTGTTAAAATAAAATTGGGCAGCAGCTTCTACTCCGTACACTTGATTATGGAAGTAGATTGTATTTAAATATGCTGTGATAATTTCTTTTTTTGATAGTTTTCTTTCCAATTGATAGGCATACAATACTTCTGATAATTTACGATTATAAGTCCGTTCGTGATCAAGAAAAAGGTTTCTGGATAGCTGTTGTGTAATTGTACTGCCGCCTTGTTCAATACTTGAAGATTTCGTATTTTCAATAATTGCTCTCGAAATAGCTGCAAAATCAAAACCAACATGCTCATAAAAATAACGATCTTCCGAAACGAGAAATACATCTTGAATAAAAGTTGGAATATCTTTCACAATGATCCGAAATGGCTGCCGATACTCTGAAAAAACATTTCCGTCTTTATCCAGCATTTGTCCTGCCTGAGGTAAAGAGATACTGTTAATGACTATTTTTTCATCTAATACATCGTGAAATCCTTTTACTTGCTGTTTTTCTTTATCAAATGCGGTAAATAAGAAAAAAAGAGTGGGAATGAATATAACAATCATGATAAAGCCTATAAATTTACGCACCGCTTCTACCTTCCTTTTCAAATTAGGTTTTTCCATTACCTAGACCTCCCTAGGAACATTTCTCACTTTCGAACCGAGGGAGGTATTTAGGTGTTTGGTTATTTTTGGGGAACAGTCGTGCCTCGCTTATGCTGGATACTCCACCATAATAAACCAAAGGCGAAAAGGAATAAAGCGCTAGTTACATAAAAAACAGAAGAAATCCCTGTGAACCCTGCGATTATACCACCAAGAACGGGACCAATGACATTGCCTAGAAAGCGGAAGCTCTGATTATAGCCAAGCAGCTCTCCTTGCATTTCTAATGGACCCTCAAGTCGGATATAGGCTGTCGTACAAGGCAGCATTCCACCGATAGCAATCCCAAATAGAAACCGAAATAAAACAAGCTGCCAAAGGGAAGCTGCTAATGCTTGTGGAATGATGAACAAAGATGCTAGTACAAGCAAAATTAATAGTACTTTTTCAAAGCCAATTTCATCCCCTAATTTTCCCCATTGCCTTGTTGCAATTAAATTTCCAAACCCTGTCGCTGAAAAAGCCATTCCAGCTAAAAAGGCAACACTGTCAGCTTGACTTAATTCACTTACGTAAAGAGCAAGCAATGGCTGAATACTGAAATTAGCGATTTGAATAATAAGAGAAATGATCATCATTGTGAATAAAATCCGATGTGAAAATATCTTTTTGAGCACTTCTCGACGCGTATATATTTTTGCACGGCGTCCTTCTAAAGGTTTACGGACTTCCTTAATTCCAAATAAAACAAAGGTCGTTGCGATGACGATAGATAAAGAAGTTATCGTAAACGTATATTGAAACCCAACTGCGTCTGCTAACAAACCTCCGAGAAGAGGACCGAATAATCCTCCAGATACAGTTCCCATCTGAAGGGTAGCCATTGTTTTGCCAGCAACTTCTTTTCGTGTCTGTTTAGAGATGAGAGCCATAGAGGTAGGGGTAAATCCTGTTACGATACCCATCATCATTCTTAATAAAAATAAACCCATGACACTTTTCATCAGACCCATAAAAAAAATACTGGCCGCGATTCCATAGCCTGTAATTAATAAAATCGGCTTATATCCTACTCTATCGCCTAATCTTCCCCAAAATGGTGATATAACAAAAGCAATTAAAAATGTAACGCCAAAAACTAATCCTGCCCATCGCTGTACATATTCAGTACTGAAATTTCCAAGTGTGCCAATGTACAAAGATAAAAAAGGCAGGATCATTGTCATACTAGCGGATACAAGGAAATTCGAAAACCACATAATGACCAAGTTCCGTTTTTCAATATCGATAAAGAACACCTTCTCTGTTGTTGCTACTTGTTGATAAACCTCTTACCGAGAAAAGATAGGACAAAATATTTCGTTTAGTGGGGCTTTTCTCCTGAGTTATAAAGAGGCTCTCAAGCTTGAGCGCAACGTCCGTCGAAAAAGAAAAACACTGTTTCTCGTGAAAATGTATCGCTGCCAGAGCGTTTTCTTTTTCTGTTGCAGACTTGAGTGACCTATATTTCCTCGAAAAAGAAGGGCACTTTTTCATCATGCGATGCTTTTTCAATAGGCTTCCTAGACCGGATCTCAAGTAAGACCTATACGCCGCCGGCAATGAGTAAATTGATGTGACGTACGCATCCTCCTGTATCCAATAGGATTTCGCTTGAGTGTATCACATTTCTAGAAGTCTGAATGGCAGTTCCCCACTAAAGGTATACTGCCAGTTTAGAAGTGAGATAAACAAGCAACATTTATTTATTTCGTTTTCCTAAATAATAATTTTATAGAAAGAAGTTGTTTTTTTCAACTAATGCGTTTTTTTTATGGTCTTCAAGAAGAGAATTAAAAAAATGAGGTTGAAGGGAGGAAGAGGGTATGTAGGGTGCCATGATGAATGATGGCACCCCTCCGTTAGTACATTACCATCTCATGTTATACATTAGTTCATATTCACGCTGAATGCTTTTCATCGCTTCAATGCATTTCTCATGAAAAGGTGTTTTTTCCGTTTGGAATTGTTCCAACAAAGTATCAAAAGCTTTTTTTAAGGATGTTTGATAGTCTGGAATATCACCTTCATATGGTCTTACCATATTGAGAGGGATATTCGTTTGTTCTCGATATGCTTTTGCTTTCCTTTCGTGGAATAAAGGAACGTTCACTTGACGGGGATGATGCAAATCCCCTTGCATTGGATGTTTAAGTACTGCGAGTATTCTAACAACATAATGGTTCGGGTGTACTTCTGTAATTTCTCCAATATATTTTCCCATTTTACTATAGGCGATAACAGTTTCACCAATATTCAACAGTTTTTCCCCCTTGTCTACTTAAACACGTTTGTTTACTATATTATGAAGGAATGAAAAGAAAAAAACAAAAAATGTGTGATAGTTAAAAAAGGAGGATAAAAAAATACAAGTGACCAGTACGCCTAATGACATGGCAGAATTTTTGAACAACCTTTAAAAATATAGTAGAGTGGAGAGGGAAAAGAATGCGGAGATTGAGCTATCTCTTTACTATCATGACTGTTATTGTTTTATTAGCTGGCTGTGGTACAGCGGATAATAAGACAGGTGACGGGGCAGAGCATACAGAAAAGCAAGAAAAAAATGAACAAGACAATAAAGAAGAGAAAGTAGGAAAAGAAAAGATGACTTATCCACAATTATCGCTGGAAACAGCAGAAAACGAAAAACTAGTTGAAATGAAAACAAATATGGGTTCCATTCAAATTAAACTGTTCCCAGAGCAAGCACCAAAAACAGTAGAGAATTTTATTACTCATAGTAAAAATGGCTATTATGAAGGAATTACTTTTCATCGCGTTATGAATGAGTTTATGATTCAAGGTGGAGATCCTAACGGTACCGGTATGGGCGGCGAAAGTATATATGGCAGTGCTTTTGAAGATGAATTTTCCGATCAGCTCTTTAATTTTCGAGGAGCGTTATCAATGGCAAATGCAGGGCCTAATACAAACGGCAGCCAATTTTTTATTGTACAAAATAGTGAAATAGGGGATTTAGAGGATGAATTAAAAAAAGCAGGATATCCAGAAGAGGTTATTGAAGCTTATAAGAATGGCGGGACACCATGGCTCGATTTTAAACATACTGTATTTGGCCAAGTCATTGCTGGAATGGATGTTGTTGATAAAATTGCGAATGTGCCAACAGATCCGATGAACAACAAGCCGCTTGAAGATGTTGTCATTGAAAAAATTGAAGTATTGAAAGAATAGGATTGATTGTAGAAGTCATTCCTTCGGAGAAGGGTTTGCAACTTTAGTAATAAGGCGTTCTAAGAAAAATGGATCTGGACTGTGGGGGATGCCGGCCCCCACATTAATGGAAATTTCTTTTATGAGTTTACGGGGATATTACCACTTAGCAACTGTAATAAAGTTGACAACTTCTTTATTGCTGTAATATGCTTCTTATTGCTATAATGAATGTATATTTATCCCACATCTAACTGGCAGTAAGATCCCCACCTCAAGAGTTAGAGTAATCAAGAAGTTAGGTGGGGGATAACTGAAAGTCAAATGTCCGATTGGTTCGGGCCGACAGGATGTCGGTCACAAAGGCGTTGCAACAGGACGTTGCGATCTTAGCCTTTGTCCTACTTCTTATCAGTGAGGGATGAGAGAAAACCCTCACTGATGGAAGTTTCACTTTATTGATGGAAGGAAGATTCCATGCTGCAAATTTTACAAGCATTTGTCTTACACATGCCTTTTTTATATTTTCCAGAAGATAAGTCTGAATATATTCCTGCTGTTATTACAATGGCTATTTTTCTTGTGATTGCTGTTTTAGCGTTTCGTTTGATTATTAAAATATCTAAAAAGCAGGAAGAAAAAACAAGAAGTCTTGAAGAGCAAGTAAATCGTGAACGTCATAGTGAACATCCTTAATTGGGTGTTTTTTTTGTTTCTAATTAATAAATAACCTTTCATAATGGATGAAGATATATAGCTCTTGTGGGGTTTCAATAGTATAGGTTGAAAATCGTCTTTTGTGGTTGAGAAAACCCAATAATGGAAGTTTTTCATTTCAAGAATAGGGAGGTTTCATTATGGCTACAATGTAAGAGACTAGGAAAAGAATGAATAATTTGGTGGAGGTAATTGGATGAAAGGTGCTTTTTTTCTTGTTGTAACAACCTTATTGGCCGGTTGTCTAGCTGGTGATCCAAAACAGGTGGATGTTGATATAAAAAATGCCACCGGCGATTCATTAGGAAAAATTCAGCTGAAGGAGGAAGCCGAAGGTGTTAGGCTGAAAGGGACGCTGAAAGGATTGCCGCCTGGTGTTCACGCAATGCATATTCATGAGAAAGGAAAGTGTCAGCCACCAGACTTTACTTCAGCAGGCAATCATTTTAATCCGGAAAAGAAGGAGCATGGATTACTGCATCCGAAAGGTGCACATGCTGGAGATTTACCGAACATCATTGTCAAGGAAAACGAAACAGTTAAAGTCAATATTGTTGCACCAAATTTAACTTTACTGCAAGGAAAAAATACATTGCATACTACTGACGGAACTTCCATTGTGATTCACGAAGGACAAGATGATGGAATGTCTCAACCTGCTGGAGATGCAGGTGGAAGAATTGCTTGCGGAGAAATTACATTTGAACCAAATAAGAAGTAAATTTATCCCACATCTAACTGGCAGTAAGTCCCCCACCTCGGGGAGTAAGAGGAATCGAAGCAGTTTAGGTGGGGGATAACTGAAAGTCAAATGTCCGATTGGTTCGGGCCGACAGGATAAGGAAAGCTCCTTGAATCAGCATCGCACGAAGAAAAAGTGCTCTTCTTTTTCGAGGATGTCGGTCACAAAGGCGTTGCAACAGGACAAGGAAAGCTTCGGCAGCGACACATCGCACGAAGAAAAGCGGTTTCCTTTTCGAGGACGTTGCGATCTTAGCCTTTGTCCTACTTCTTATCAGTGGGGGATGAGAGAAAACCCCCACTGATGGAAGTTTCACTTTATTAGAGAATCAGGTGAAGCAGCGATTTCACCTGATTTTCTATGATACGAAAGACAAGAGGCTATGAATGTTTAAATGCTTTTGCCAGGCGAGCCAGTCCATCTCTTAATGTTTGCTCTGTGCAAGCGACATTCATCCGAATAAAACCTTCTCCGCCAGGTCCGTATTTCCTGCCAGGCTCCAATGCTAATTTGCCAGTTTGCAGCAGCCTTTTTGAAATATCATCATCTGAAAGTCCTGTTTTTCGGCAATCAATCCAAATGAGATAGCTCCCTTCCGGCTCCATTATTTGCAGAGCAGGAAGTTCCTTCTGAATAAAATCACGCACTATTTCAACGTTTTGTCTAATATAGGAGAGCAATTCATTAAGCCATTCGCCGCCATAACGATAAGCTGCTTCCATTCCAATAATGCCAAAGGTATTTAATGTAAAAAATCCCTGTTGTGCTTGAATATTGCTTAATTTTTTCCGCAATGAAGGATTCGGAACAATCATACTAGCAGCTTGCAAACCTGCAAGGTTGAAAGTTTTAGTCGGCGCGATGCATGTAATGATAAACTCCTCATATGCTTTATCAATAGCTGTGATCGGAGTATGCTGATATGGAGGCGCAATGAGATCAGCATGAATTTCATCAGCAATAATCAATACTTCATATTTTTTGCAAAGCTCAGCAAGTTGCTGCAACTCCTCTTTTCTCCAGACGCGCCCACCTGGATTATGCGGGCTGCAGAGGATAAATGCTTTTATATTGTTCTGACACTTCTCTTCAAAATCAGCAAAATCTATTTCATAGCGGCCATTTTTTAAAAGTAGAGGAGAATTGACCACTTGGCGTCCATTTGTTTCAATCATTCGAAAGAAGGGTTGATAGACTGGCGATTGAATTAATATACGATCTTCGGGTTTTGTAAGGGCTTGTATGATCGTTCCAATAGAAGGAACAACGCCAGTGCTGTATAGGAGCCAAGACTGTTTAATTTCCCAATGATGACGCTTTTTAAGCCAGTATTGAATCGCCTCGTCAGTACTTTCGGGAATGATCGTATAGCCAAAAACGCCATGCTCTACTCTTGCTTTCAATGCATCTATCACTGCTTTTGGCGGACGGAAATCCATATCTGCCACCCACATAGGAAGCAGATCATCAGCTCCAAAAACTTTCTTCATGTTATCCCATTTCACTGACATTGTACCAGTCCGTTCGATTGCTTCATCAAATTGCTTCAAAACATCATCTCCATCCTTTAGGTTGTCAAAAAGTCCAGGATCTACAGAAGCGATTTCGTTGATGAAATGTTAGAAATGGTGTTAATGAAAAATTTCACCAAAAAATCGCTTACTAATGTAAGTAAGCACTGTTGGTTTCGTTCCTCGAACTTCACTATTAGGCAAGATCAATTATATCATAAGAAAGACAATTCAATAGACGGCACAATGGCAGTAAATATTATTCCACACCTAACTGGCGAGTCAAGACCTCCACCTCAAGAGTAAGAGGAATGGAATCAGAAGCGCTAGGTGGGGGATAACTGTAAGTCAAATGTCCGATTTGTTCGGGCCGACAGGATAAGGAAAGCTTCTTGAATCAGCATCGCACGAAGAAAAAGTGCTCTTCTTTTTCGAGGATGTAGGTCACAAAGGCGTTGCAACAGGACAAGGAAAGCTTCGGCAGCGACACATCGCACGAAGAAAAGCGGTTTCCTTTTCGAGGACGTTGCGATATTAGCCTTTGTTCTACTTCTTATCAGTGGGGGATGAAAGAACCCCCCACTGATGGAAGTTTCACTTTATTATTGAACAAATTCTTTTATTTTTCTATAGACATCTTCAGGTTTTTCTTCTGGAAGCAAATGTCCGGTGTTTTTTAAAACAATCAGGTCTGCATTTGGCAAGTCTTTCACCAGTCTTTGTCCAATATGCAAGGGAACAATTCGATCATGATCGCCCCATATGAGTAAACATGGCGTCTGAATACGATTTAGTTTTTCGACTGGCAAATCCCCTTCACGATCGCGAACCATTCTCGTTAAAGCACGGAAAATATTAGTATCTAAAAAAGGCTCTAGATACCCATCGTACATTTCTTGATCAATACAAGTAGTATCATAGACGACTTGTTTTAAATTCCCTTCAACTCCAGTTTGATTAAGATAATAGCGAATATAATGATTAAAAAAAGGAAAATGGCTCAATAAGCGAAGAGAACGTTTTGTTTTTGCCATATATCCAGAGCTTGCTAAAAGTATGCCTTTATGAATAAAAGAAGGCCGCTGCAACATCATATTTAGTGCAATTTGTCCACCCATTGAATGCCCAATGATATAGACTTGTTTATAACCGAGTGAAACAAGAAGGAAAAGAATAGTAATGGAAATGTTTTCATAAGAGTACTGAAAACGTGATATTTTTCCGCTTTTCCCGAATGGAGGAATATCAATTGATATGACGTTATTTTCAGCACTTAAAAATGGAAGTAATTTTCGAAAACTAAAGCTTGAAGAAAGAAATCCGTGTATGAGAACATAAGTTTCCTGATGCGGTGAATGATAATATTCTTCGAAATAAATATCGATACCGTTTATTTCTATAGACGTTTTTCTACTACGCAAAATGTTTTCCTCCTTAACGGATCAGCATATATATAAATAATAGTACAACTTCCAACTTGAAAGGGAATAAATGAGTATTCTGCTCGTCAAAAAGGAGTATGACGTTAAAAAGGACGAGGTCATCCTCGTCCTAAAAAGGGGAAACTAGAAAGTGATATCATCATCATGCCCAACTTTTATTATTTTTAAACTTTAGCACTGGAATTATGTTATATTTTACTTCTTTTGCTTCTCTTTCTCAGTTATGATATAATCTTAAATTGCGTAAAAAAAAGAGAAAAAACAACTATAATTGGGAGTGTTTCCATGACAGAAAAGTATGAAGTAGGTAGTGTTGTAACAGGTAAAGTAGCGGGTATTCAACCGTATGGAGCGTTTATTGCGCTAGATGAAAAAACGCAAGGTTTGGTACATATTTCCGAAATCAAACATGGTTTTGTGAAAGATATTAACGAACATTTAAAAACTGGCGACGAGGTTGAAGTAAAAATTCTATCGGTAGATGAAGAAAAAGGAAAAATCAGCCTCTCTATTCGTGCTACAGAGGAAGCACCAAAAGCAGCCCCGAAACAAAATCGGCGCCGCCCTGCTAACGTCACTGTGGAAGATACAACAGAAGGTTTTAATACGTTAAAAGATAAGCTTCAAGAATGGATTGCCCAATCTGAAAGCGACAATTATATTAAAAAATAATTGAACCATTATTCCATGTAATGAGAACCTCCACTTAAAGCTTGCTAGTGGGGGTTTATTAATGAAACTTGCTTCACAAATCGATGGGGCATCATTTGGACCTTTAATTCAAAAAATCCGGTCTTTCAATATCATATTTTCTAATTCTATACTGTAGGTTTTGTCTGCTCATTCCAAGCGCTTTTGCTGTCTTCGTAATATTGTAGTCATGGAAAAGCATAGCTTTTTGAATATAATAAGTTTCTGCTTCCTGTATATATTCATCTAATGGTTTTATATCTTTATTTCGTTGTATTAAAAATTCATTTTCCGCCGCATTTTTTTGGCGAAACTGCAGCGGCAGATGATCGAATGTAATCAGTTCATCTTGATCGATTAATTCAAATGCTCCTTTAATGACATGCTCTAACTCTCGCTCATTTCCAGGCCAGTGATACTCCTTTAAATAATCCATCGCTTTTTTTGAAACGCCTTTAACAGAAAGGCCAAATCGTGCATTATATTTATGCAGATAAAAAGAAATCAACTTCGGTATATCCGTTTTCCGAGTTCTTAGTGCAGGGATAAAAAGAGATTCTGCACTTAATTTATAATATAAGTCTTTTCGCAGCTTTCCGGCAGCAATTGCATCAATAGGGTCTTCATCCATCGTTGCAATAAAGCGAATATTAATAGGAGCATCGTTTTCTTTTTGTTGAGCAAGTTTTTTTTCTTGAATCAAGTGCAGTAGTTTCATTTGCAGAGGTGCTGACAAATAATGAATGTCTTCTAAGAGTAGTGTGCCTCCATCTGCTTCGGCGATTAATGTCGCATCTGATCCACCACTCTCTTCATTTCCGAATAAAAGCTTTTCGATGATTGATTGAGGTAAAGCAGAACAATTTTGGCTAATAAAGGGATGGCCAGATCGATTGCTATGATGATGAATAATACGGGCAAATAATTCTTTGTATGTTCCATTTTCCCCAATAATCAATACAGGAGTTGTATTCTGAGTTGTCCGCTCGCATGTTTCTATCACATCTTCAAAATAAGGGCTATTGTGAATAAACTGCTCAAAGGAAGAAATATGATCTTCTTTGCGATAATCTGTTGTCTTTATCAATTTTTCCAATTTTGTAATATCACGAGCAATTTCAACAGCACCCATTGTTATCCCATTTTCAATGATCGGAAATGAATTATTAACGGTATTGATTTCCTGTCCTTTATTGTTAAAATAAGTTTGTTTCACATTTAAAATAGGTTCTCCTGTTTTTAAAACTTTTAATAGTGTACTGTCTTCTTCTTCTCCAAATTGAAACACGTCTAGCAAATTTTTATCTAAGACATCCTCAATATTCATTCCTTCGATGTCCACCATCTTTTGATTATAAATGATTGTTTTTCCCGTCTCATCAATCGCATGAATTCCAGTAGAAAGCTTGCTTAAAATATGCTGATAAACTAATAATAGTGCTTCTTTATTTTTTTTTGCCTCCAATGCTTCATTCACTTCCTTTAACTTCATTATATATTTTATCGTATTTCAGAACATTAGAAATAAGGGATTATAAGAATTGAAAGAAAACAATGATTTTTCGTTATTCAACACTTGAATGCAATTGTATTTTGCATTATTATAGCTGTAAAGGGTTTCTTAATGCAAATTATTTTTGCGTTTTTATTTGAAATGTGATTTATTTATGCTATTATTTATGGCAGTGAAGAAAATAAAAAGTGAGCAGGAGGAAAGTGCATGATTCCATACAAACATGAACCATTTACAGATTTTTCAAAAGAAGCGAACAAAAAAGCTTTTCAAGAAGGACTTAAACTTGTGGACAGCTACCTTGGGAAAGATTATCCACTAGTAATTGGCGGAGAACGAATTACAACAGATGATAAAATTGTTTCTATAAATCCTGCAAATAAAAGTGAAGTGATTGGACGCGTATCGAAAGCAAGTAGAGAGCTCGCTGAAAAAGCGATGAATACAGCTGTTGAAGCGTTCCAAACTTGGCGCAAAGTAAAACCGGAAGTTCGCGCTGATGTACTATTTAAAGCTGCAGCAATTGTGCGTCGCCGCAAACATGAATTTTCAGCCTTACTTGTAAAAGAAGCTGGAAAGCCTTGGAATGAAGCGGACGCTGATACGGCAGAAGCAATCGATTTCTTAGAATATTATGGCCGCCAAATGCTACATATGAAAGACGGTCAACGTGTAGAAAGCCGTCCAGGTGAATTTAACCGTTATGATTACATCCCACTAGGTGTTGGAATTGTCATTTCTCCATGGAACTTTGCATTTGCAATTATGGCTGGAACAACAGTTGCAGCACTTGTTACTGGCAACACAGTATTATTGAAGCCTGCATCAACGACGCCTGTTGTCGCTGCAAAATTTATCGAAGTGTTGGAAGAAGCAGGATTGCCTAAAGGTGTTGTGAATTATGTACCTGGAAGCGGATCAGAAATAGGCGACTACTTAGTAGATCATCCTAAAACACGTTTTATCAGTTTTACAGGTTCTCGTGATGTTGGAACGCGTATTTATGAGCGTGCAGCGAAAGTGAACGAAGGACAAATTTGGTTAAAACGTGTCATTGCGGAAATGGGTGGAAAAGATACAATCGTTGTCGATAAAGATGCTGATCTTGAATTAGCAGCACAATCTATTGTTGCTTCTGCATTCGGCTTCTCTGGACAAAAATGTTCTGCTTGCTCACGTGCAGTCATTGTTGAAGATGTTTATGATCAAGTTTTAGAAAGAGCTGTTGCATTAACAAACGAATTAACGATCGGCAACCCTGCTGATAAAACTAATTTCATGGGGCCTGTTAATGACCAAGCTGCCTTTGATAAAATTATGAGTTATATTGAAATTGGCAAAACAGAAGGTAAATTAATGGCAGGAGGAGAAGGCGACGATTCAACAGGATACTTTATTAAACCGACCATTTTCGCTGATCTTGCTCCAGATGCTCGCTTAATGCAGGAAGAAATTTTTGGACCTGTTGTTGCTTTTGCAAAAGCTAAGGATTTTGACGATGCTCTAGCGATTGCTAATAACACAGAATACGGGTTAACTGGTGCAGTTATTACAAATAATCGCGAACATATTGAAAAAGCACGTGAAGACTTCCACGTTGGCAACCTCTACTTTAACCGTGGTTGCACAGGCGCAATTGTAGGGTATCAGCCATTTGGCGGCTTCAATATGTCTGGAACAGATTCTAAAGCTGGCGGACCAGATTATTTAACACTTCATATGCAAGCAAAAACTACGTCAGAAATGCTTTAATATTTTTAAAAAAGCTAATCCTCAGGTGGGGATCTCCCCGCCTGATACAATCGAGCAAGCATTTCTCGTTAAGACATTGTTACATATAAATGAAGGAGGAATTGTATTGACAACGAAGAGCCAGGAAATTATTCAGCAAACAGATACGTTCGGAGCACGGAATTATTATCCACTGCCAATTGTTATTTCCGAAGCAGAGGGTGTATGGGTAAAGGATCCTGAAGGAAATAAGTATATGGACATGCTGAGCGCTTACTCAGCAGTCAACCAAGGTCATCGTCATCCGAAAATTATTCAAGCTTTAAAAGATCAAGCCGATCGTGTTACTTTGACATCACGAGCATTCCACAATGATCAACTTGGACCTTGGTATGAGAAAATTTGTAAAATAACTAAAAAAGAAATGGCACTGCCGATGAATACTGGAGCAGAGGCTGTGGAGACTGCAATTAAAGCTGCTCGCCGCTGGGCATACGATGTGAAAGGTGTTGCGGATAATCAAGCAGAAATTATTGCATGTGTAGGCAACTTCCACGGACGGACAATGACAGCCGTAACACTTTCTTCTGAAGAGGAATATAAACGGGGATTTGGACCGATGCTTCCTGGCATAAAATTAGTGCCATATGGCGATTTAGAAGCACTGAAAAAAGCGATTACGCCAAATACGGCTGCATTTTTAATTGAACCGATTCAAGGGGAAGCAGGCATTATCATACCACCAGCAGGCTTTTTGAAAGCAGCATATGAAGTATGTAAAGAAAATAATGTACTTTTCATTGCTGATGAAATTCAAGCAGGCTTATGCCGTTCAGGTAAAATGTTTGCTTGTGATTGGGATGAATTTACGCCGGATATGTATATTTTAGGGAAGGCTTTAGGTGGCGGTGTATTCCCAATTTCTTGTGTTGTTGCTGATAAAGACATTCTAGGAGTATTTAATCCTGGATCACATGGTTCGACTTTTGGCGGCAACCCGATGGCATGTGCAGTTTCAATTGCTGCTTTAGATGTGCTTTTAGAAGAAAAATTAGCTGAACGTTCTTTAGAGCTCGGCGAATATTTTATGGAAAAATTAAAAGAAATTAAAAACCCAATGATTAAAGAAATACGAGGAAAAGGTTTATTTATCGGTGTTGAGCTAACAGAAGATGCTAGAAAATATTGTGAAGCATTGAAAGAAGAAGGGCTTTTATGTAAAGAAACTCATGAAACAGTTATTCGTTTTGCTCCACCGCTTACCATTTCGAAAGAAGATTTGGATTGGGCAATAGACCGTATTAAAAAAATTCTCAATTAATGTTACAATAACATCGTTACTGATTATAAAAAACAAAGAGGCGAAAAAATCAATGAGTGAAAATCTAAATTTGTTCACATCAACACAAGATGTCATTAAAGAGGCTCTCACAAAATTAGGCTTTGAGGAGGAAATGTACGAACTCTTAAAAGAGCCTATCCGTATGCTGACAGTTCGGATTCCAGTCCGTATGGATGATGGGAAAGTAAAAGTATTTACAGGTTATCGCGCACAACATAATGATGCGGTTGGACCAACAAAAGGCGGTGTACGTTTTCATCCTGAGGTCGACGAGGTAGAAGTGAAAGCGTTGTCCATGTGGATGAGTATTAAATGTGGAATAGTCAATCTTCCATATGGCGGCGGAAAGGGCGGCATCATTTGTGACCCGCGTACAATGTCAATGGGAGAGGTTGAACGCCTGAGCCGCGGATATGTTAGGGCAATTAGCCAGGTTGTTGGGCCAACGAAAGATATCCCAGCACCAGATGTATATACTAATTCGCAGATTATGGCATGGATGATGGATGAATATAGCAGTATTCGTGAAAATGATTCTCCTGGCTTTATTACAGGTAAGCCAATTGTACTTGGCGGTTCTCAGGGCAGAGAAAAAGCAACCGCTCAAGGTGTCACTATTTGTATCGAAGAAGCGGCTAAAAAACGCGGACTCGAACTGAAAGATACACGTATTGTGATTCAAGGTTTCGGAAACGCAGGCAGCTTCTTATCTAAATTTTTATATGATGCTGGAGCGAAAATTGTTGGGATTTCCGATGCCTATGGAGCCTTACATGACCCTGATGGATTAGATATAGACTATTTACTCGATCGTCGGGATAGTTTTGGAACGGTAACAACATTATTTGAGAATACCATAACAAATAAGGAATTATTTGAACTTGATTGCGATATTATCGTACCTGCAGCTGTTTCTAATCAGATTACTGCTGAAAACGCTCCAAATATTAAAGCGTCTATTGTAGTAGAAGCTGCTAATGGACCTACAACAGCAGAAGCAACCAAAATTTTAACTGATCGCGGAATTCTGTTAGTACCAGATGTGCTTGCAAGTGCTGGCGGTGTTACAGTTTCTTACTTTGAGTGGGTGCAGAATAACCAAGGATATTATTGGTCCGAAGAAGAAGTAAACGAAAAATTATTAGAAAAGCTAGTATCAGCGTTTAATAATGTTTATGATACAGCGCAAAATCGACGGGTTGATATGCGCTTAGCAGCTTATATGGTTGGTATGAGAAATATGGCAGAAGCTTCTAAATTCAGAGGCTGGGTATAGATGATAAAGGGCAACTCCGTTAGTTGAGGAGTTGCCTTTTTGCGTTCTTCTAAAATTCCGTTATTGAAGATGACATGCCTTTTCTTAGCGAGCTGTTTTTGTTTCAGGTTCACGTTCAGTCTGTTCATTTGGTCTAAATAATAAACCAAGATTAACAAGACCAGCAATTCCAACGATCCCATAAATGATTCGAGAAAGAGCAGAATTTTGTCCGCCAAAAATGGCAGCAATAAGATCGAATTGAAAAAATCCAATTAACCCCCAATTAATAGCTCCAATAATGGTAAAAACAAGTGCAGTCCTTTGAAGGTTACTCATTTTTTTGCCTCCTTTTATAAAATGGATTCCTTTATAGAATGATACAAATATCCAAAAATTATTCATAAGATGTTCATTTATTTGATTCATTTAATGAAATAATAAGTTTGGACATTGAAAAAAAGTAATGCTTTCGTTAAAGTGATGAGAGAATAAAAACTTGGAGGGAACATCATGAATCACATTCGTTTTGATTATTCGAAAGCTGCCTCTTTTATTGGCGAACATGAACTGACATATCTACAAGATGCTGTGAAAGGAGCGCATGATGCACTGCACCAACAAACTGGAGCAGGCAATGATTATTTAGGATGGGTAAATCTTCCAAAAGATTATGACAAAGAGGAATTTTCCCGTATTCAACAAGCAGCTGAAAAAATAAAACATGATTCTGATATTTTACTCGTAATTGGCATCGGAGGCTCTTATTTAGGAGCAAGAGCAGCAATGGAAATGCTTAACCATCAGTTTAGCCATTTGTTATCTAGTGAAAATCGAGGAACTCCACAAGTATTATTTGTCGGCCATCATCTTAGCTCATCATATATGCAAGACTTAATGGATGTATTAGCAGATAAAGATTTTTCGATCAATATCATTTCCAAATCAGGGACAACAACGGAACCTGCTATTGCGTTTCGCATCTTTAAGAAATTATTAGAAGAAAAATATGGACAAGAAGCGGCGAAAAAACGCATTTATGCAACTACAGATCAAGAAAAAGGAGCGTTAAAAGCACTTTCGAATGAAGAAGGCTATGAGACCTTTATCATTCCAGATAATGTCGGTGGGCGTTTTTCTGTCTTAACTGCGGTAGGGTTATTGCCTATTGCTGTAAGTGGCATTTCGATTGAGGAAATGATGAAAGGTGCTTTACAAGCATGCGCTGATTTTAGCACGCCAATTTTAACAGAAAACCCTGCTTACCAATATGCTGCGATCCGCAATATTTTATATAATAAAGGGAAAACAATTGAAATGTTTGTTCATTATGAGCCTGGGCTGCACTATTTTGCAGAATGGTGGAAACAATTGTTTGGTGAAAGTGAAGGCAAAGATCATAAAGGAATCTTTCCAGCTTCCGCCCAATTCTCTACAGATCTTCATTCATTAGGTCAATACATCCAAGAAGGAAGAAGAATGCTTTTTGAAACAATCGTGAAACTGAAAAAAAGTCAAAGCGAAATTGTGATTGAGAAGGAAACATCGGATATAGACGGTTTGAATTATTTGGCAGGACAAACTGTTGATTTTGTCAATACGAAAGCCTTTGAAGGAACCCTGCTTGCCCATACAGACGGCGGCGTGCCAAATTTAATTATTGAAATCCCAGAACTCGATGCTTATACGTTCGGCTACCTCGTATATTTTTTTGAAAAAGCTTGTGCAATTAGCGGCTACCTTCTCGGGGTCAATCCATTTAACCAACCGGGAGTCGAGGCATATAAAGAAAATATGTTTGCCCTTTTAGGAAAACCGGGTTACGAAGAAAAAAGAGCTGAACTTGAAAGCCGTTTATAAAAAGAAAAAATTCAGCCTTTTAACAGAGGCTGGATTTATTAACTCTATATGTTCCGAGGAGCGCAGCAATTGGTTTGGTCACAGAACGGGCGGGCTCATAATGTACTATCAAATAAGTATGAGATATAGAAATCGTGTGTGAAAACCTTCAATGAGCGCATAATATGGAACGGCTTGCAAAAATGGATTCGGTTGATAAATGTTTGGTGTGTAAAACATATAATCCAGATTCTCGGCTTATAATCTAAATACTAGACTTAATAGTCGCTAATACAAACTGTAGTAAAATCTAAGCCAGTATGTGCAAGCTCTATCACTTCTTCACATCATATTATTTTTTAACTCTTTGTAAAGTTCATTTTTATTTTTTGATTCTTTTATTTTTAGGCACACTTGAGAACAAAGAATGTTCAATAGTTGATAAAATTATTGTCATTTGTAAAAGAGCATTGAGATAGATAACATGGGGAGCTCGATATGTCCATGAAACTGTAACCAGAAATAGAACCTTTTGCGACTATCGGAAAATGCAATAGTTTTAAAAAGTGTAAAAATAAAATTTACAACTGATTCCAAAAAAGTACAACCTATAAAGGTTTTGAGCTTTAGGATTCTCATTAAAATTTGATACATAGTGATAAAAAAGACTTCCCTGAAAAGATGCCTTTCAGGGAAGTCTTTTTATCTTTATGTAATCTCATGATTTCTTTGAAAAAAATAGAAGATGATGGAGTAGCTTCTTATACATATGAGCATACATTTCTCTAGAATTGGCAAGCTAAGAAAACGAATATTTTCATGAGAAAGGAATGTATGAACATGATTCAGATTGATTCAAGTTTGGAGGGCAAGGAATTTGCACTTTTTGAACTGGAGCGTTTGCTGAAGCCGAAGGGTTTTGTGATTGGAGGAAATTGGGATTACGACCATGGAGCTTTCGATTACAAAATGGCAAATGATGAAGGTTATCAATTTTTACGAATTCCTTTCACGGCCGTGTCAGGGCAATTAGATGTTAAAGGCACAACAGTTAAAATAGGAAAGCCATATGTTCTTCATCATGTATACCAAGGCGGCATCGCTCCTACTGCTCAAGTTTCCAATGCTACTGCCGGCATCAATCAGTTTCAAGAACCTCAAGATAAAGATGGATCCGTTGCCCAACAATACATTGAACTCGGAACAGAATTAGTGCGTGAAGTAGAAAATACACTTTTAACAACTAGTTAATCACAAATAACGAGCAATTGTTCTGTTCCATTTAATGAAAGAGTGAGAGGTGGATTAAGCTTTGTTTCTTCTCCGACTTTAATGCCAATTAATAATTTCCTTTCTTTTAGTAATTGGCTGTTTACTGATTGAAAGGTTTTTCCGATCATTTCAGATGGAACAGGAATAAAGGTTAAATTACCGCCTTTTAATTGATTAAGCATCGATAAGACAGTGGCAGACATTCCTTTTTCCAACAAGCTATTTATCATCACATAGCTTGTTTGTTTATTGGTTTGGATCACTTCATCTGCACCAGCTCGCCTTGCATTAGGAATCTGCTCACCTTTTAAAATTTCAATCACACAATAAACGTTTTGTTGTATTCCTTTTATAGCCAATAACGTTAAAATGGAATACATATCTGCTTCGCCCTCATTTTTACTTTGATCCGCTGTAATAAGAGCAAACTTTGCATGTTGAATATTTGCTTTTAGTAATGTTTCATCCATATATGGCTTCCCTTTTATAAAATGAACACGTTTATCAGTATATGGGTTTTCCGAAAGTGTTTCATCAATTAAAATAATAGAAGATTCCTCATCTAAATGAGTTGCCTGATTAATCACTTCTCTTGAACGTTCATTCCAGCCGACAATAATCATATGTCTCCTACCTTTAAAAGCGATTTTACCCTCTAAATAAGCGTTTTGGTTCGTAACTGTTGCCGCTGCTAATGATACAAAATAGGCTGAAAGGACACCGGCGCCGATTAATATAAGTGCAACCGCTACTATTCTCCCAGCATGGGTTGCTGGATAAAAATCTCCATATCCGACTGTTGATGAAGTAATAATTGCCCACCAAATTCCATCAAAGATAGAAGGGAAACTTTTCGGCTCGATTAGATGAATCATAATACCAAAAACAATAATCAATGTAATTGCTAGAAACAGAATCCGTCCCATTACTGGCAAGCGAAGAAAAAGTACATAGAGACGATGACCCATCCTTTCCCCCCTCTCTTGTTTATCTAATGTAATTTCTTATGTAGACTTATAAAAAAATTAAATGAATAAAATAGGAAAAAATATGATGAGATTGAGGCATCTTTTTTAAAAAAAGTATGTACAAAAAGGAGGAGATTTATCCAAATAGAATAAAATAACACTGCTTATATAATGCGGTATCGTTATAAAAAAATATTCCACTGTTAAGATGGACTAACACTTCAAAAAGTGTAACAACATAAAAAATGGAGAATTCTTTCTAATTAGATACTCGAACTATGCAATTATAGAGAACAAATAATTACGTTTTTTAAAATATTTCAAGGAAGAAAAGTACAATCTAGATAAGAACTATCTTTTTTTAATTGAAGCATAGCTATATTGATTTGAATTGTCATTTTCAGTTTTTAAAAAAACAAAAAAACCCTTGAATACCAAGGGTTTTTGACTATGGAGCATAGCGGGCTCGAACCGCTGACCTTTTGGCTGCCAGCCAAACGCTCTCCCAACTGAGCTAATGCCCCGATAACAAATATAAATGACGTAGTGTATAAATAATATTATAGTGATTTTAAAGATTTTTGCAATAGTTTTTTCTTATTATAGAAAAATGTAGCATTTATTCATAAAAAGAGGAGAGAAATGCATGGATTTCTAAAGTAAAACTGAACAATTCTTTGTGTTAAGACCAGTTTTTTTTATAAGGGGATTAGCGTAAGGTAATTATTCCTATATCACCCTTCGATTTCTGTTTGCTGAATTTCTTTCATATTAGATACAATACGGTATATTTCTTGAGTAGTTTTTAGTGAACTCACATTTATCTTTAAGTGAATAACATAAGTGGCATCTTTTAAATCTTTAATCCGTGTATGTTGAACAGTTATATTGTTTTCATTAAGTTTGCCTATTATTTGCTCAATATGTTGTTTATCATGTAAGTGCATTTTTAGTTGCATTTCTTTTTTTCGAAGTTTGTTTAATCCTATAATTGTTAAAAGGCTTGGAATTATTTCTACACTAATCATAAGCAAAATAACTCCAGCAAGTGCTTCAATATAAAAGCCTGCTCCTACAGCAATTCCAATTCCAGCTGCACCCCAGATCATTGCAGCTGTAGTGAGACCAGATATACTATCATTTTCTCTTTTTAATATGACACCTGCACCTAAAAAACCAATGCCAGAGACAATTTGAGCTGTGAGGCGAAGTGGATCCATTTGAATTTTTATATCATCTGATCCTGGAAAAAGATAGGCTGATTCAATGGAAACAATCGTTAATAAGCAACTAACAATTGAAATAACAAGGCTTGTTTTTAATCCAAGAGGTTTACGTTTTAATTCTCTTTCTAACCCAATAATTAATCCCAGTATTGCAGAAATGAAAAGTTTTAATAACATTTCGTAATCGAATATTTCCATATTACTCATCCTTTTTTGTATATGCTGCGTATTTTTTAATGGAATGATAGTAGGTCGCCATAGATAAAGAACATCTTCTTCTTTAGTTATTTTATTGATCGATTGATTTATTATTCATGTATGATTTGTACATAGAAAAGAAATAGCTGATAGTACTTGTTTTGAGAATCAGTAAAATAATATAGGAAATTATTTTTTTAGATCATATTCTATCTTTTCTTTAGACTATTATTTTGTTACTATTAGAATGAATACTTTCATGTTTTCATATAGAAACAAAAAAAAATAAAAAAAGTATTGCAAACATGATTTAGTCATGCTAGAATATATCTCGTCGGGTAAAGAGCTCGTACATGAGCAACTTACTTCTACCCTTCAAAAAAACATGTTGACTTACTTTTCAAAACATGATATGATGTAAAAGTCGCTTCAAAAGAAGCGTAACTTGAACCTTGAAAACTGAACAAAACAAAACGTCAATGTAATTCTAAATTTTTAAAACATGAGCTATTCAAGCTTCTGAAATTAGTTTTGACTTTCGGTGAAAAGATTTCTTCGTTAGAACGTAAAAAGTTCAAGTAACGAGGAGGTCAAGGAAGCGAAGAGGAGGAACACCGGAACGTACTAAGGTACGTGAGGATGTGACGAGTCGAGCTGACGCAGAGATCCGAAGTTAATTGAACTTTTTTGGAGAGTTTGATCCTGGCTCAGGACGAACGCTGGCGGCGTGCCTAATACATGCAAGTCGAGCGAACCGAA
>NZ_JAUSTT010000046.1 GCF_030812995.1 Bacillus chungangensis
GCTTGGTAAATATAGATAGCTAACAAAAGTATCTAGTTCCCAAGAAGCTCCCACTTCAATCAGACCGCAAGGTCGATAAGTGGTGAGTAGTTCACTAAGCATTTACTGTAATATTGTATTGTATTCCCTAGTACAGCCGCAATGGATGAAGTTTTTCTGTTATATTTCCTGAGACTGTCCGATAAGTCCTCTTAAAAGTAAAGGCGCTCCAGAAAGTCAGATTACTGACTTCTGGACAGCCCCTTCCTACCTAAATTAGCAAAAGCTACCCTCACGATTTCATCCGATTTTTATTGGCCGTGTAAAAGCAATCTGTTGACTTGATCGTTCATGAATAACAATTGTATCAGCAAACGAATCATGGATGCCTTGTTTTTTTGGAACAAAAGCAACAATGATATATAAAAGATTAAAAAATGTGGACGATATATATCTTCCGAATAGCTCTCTAAAAATAACTGTACCCCATGTTAATTTTTCCTTTTTCAAAGAAACAACCTTAAGGCCAAATATTATTTTACCAACCGTTTGCCCAGTCAGTTTCGTCATGAGTATAAAATACAGATAAAAGACGACTGCATGTGTAATCGTAATGGGAGAAAAGAAAACAGTATCACCCAACGGAATATCGAATGTCCCTAAAATAGGTTTGATAAGTAAACGCACGATACTACCAATCGTTAACAGATCAATTAGATATGCCCAAAAACGCATCCAAAACCCAGCTAAATCTACATATTTCTCCTCTTTAAATTCATCATGTACTTTCAAAGCCTCTTTCTGATCATTAGGTCGTAAAGGTACTTGTTCCTTTTCATTAAAAAGGTGTACTTGCCGATCCATGAAATTCCCTCCTATTATTCTGCATATAAATACATCAGTCTCGGGGAACTAGGTTGTGTCAGCAATTTAATCGCGCCAAACATTTCCCCTTCCTTCCCGCTTATTTTTTGCATCGCTGTTCCGAATAAGGAAGGAAAACCATTATCTGTACCATACTTCACAACTGAAGCACCTTCTAATGAATAATCTGTACGAATAGCTTTAATGACATCCTCTAAATAGCCAAAGTCATCTATAAGATTCAGTTCCTTTGCTTGATGGCCATCGTAGATGCGCCCGTCTGCAATTTCTCGTACTCTTTCCTCTGGCATATTTCTTCCTTCTGAAATCACTTTGACAAATCTATTAAATGAATTATCAAGCATTGATTTCATAATATTTCTATCGGCTTCTGTCATTTCTCGCTTTGGACTCATGATATCTTTAAATTCTCCGCTCTTAATCGTCACAAAGTCAATTCCAAGTTTCTTCGCAAATTCTGTATAATTGGTTCCTTGCATAATAACACCGAGCGAACCAGTCATCGTTTCTGGGCTGGCAAAAATTTTATCGGCTGAAGCTGAAACATAATAACCGCCAGATGCCGCTACACTGCCCATCGAAACATAGACGGGTTTTTTCGTTTCTTCTTGTATTTGCACGATTTTTTGATGGATTTCAGCTGATTCAACTACGCCGCCCCCAGGAGTGTTAACACGTAAAATAATCGCTTTTGTCTCATGATCGTCTTTCGCATGATTCAGCTGCTCCATAAAATGTCTATGGTTATAGTCGCCGCTACTCCAGATTGACGTGGTATCCCCACTATCTTGAATGACACCATCTAACTCAATGATGGCGATTTTTCCCGTTAAGCTTCCTTCTTCAATTGTTTTTTCATTCCATTCCTTAAACGTATCTCCCCAAAGTTCAGAGAAATTAGTACTAAATGCCATCGATGCAAAATTGATGATAATGGAAAAAATAAATATGGTTCCTGCAATTAAAATTGCCCACCATCTCTTACTATTCAAGAGTAAAACCTCCCTTTTTCATGTCTTCACATAGTACGGTTTCAATAAATGACTAACAATTTAATATCTAATCCACTCGAAGTATGTATGTTTTGAACAAAAATAAAATATAAATGGAGAGGGTATTTTCACCTACCAAGAAATGATCTTGCAAGTATGTCAAAATGATACAGCTAAAAAATTCGTAAATTCACGTTGTTTTTCCGATAAATATCATACCTATTCAAATTAAACTGGTGATAGTGTCGTTTGGCGTATTTTTAGTAATAAAAACACCATATTCAACCTCCCTCTAATCCTTTTGCAATGGCTATACAGAGTGGAAGGCTTGGATTATATTTTTTTTCAATTAATCCGATCATCTGTCTAGTTACCAATTGCTCTAGTAATCAATTTTTCTACGTTGGTTGGCTTTTACTTTATCTTTTTAAAAAAAATTCCCCCTATGTAATATATATAACGCATAATGTAATATATATATTGCCAAATGCAATTTATATATTACATACATACACCTATTTAGTCAACCGAAAAATGAATATTTTTACACCATAAGAGAGAAATTTACAAGTTACTTAACTTACAAGGTAATTTCAACAATTGACTTATTTCTTCTTCATAAACATACTTTTATTGAGCAGTGTTAATATGTTGTGTATCAGTTATGTTAACATTCCCCCTATTCTGTTATTTACCGTTTTTAAAAAGGATGGAAAGCTATCTTTGTAAACCTAAACGATTTTTATTTCTATATTTTTTTGAGGGTGCTCCGGTCTCTTTTCAGCTTCATGAGCGTACGTTTAAATTCATAGCGGGTATCCATGTCTTTTTTGCTACGCAAGCTATACAGCCCAGCTAA
The DNA here is from genome assembly GCF_030812995.1 of Bacillus chungangensis. Taxonomy (GTDB): domain Bacteria; phylum Bacillota; class Bacilli; order Bacillales; family Bacillaceae_C; genus Bacillus_CF; species Bacillus_CF chungangensis. Next base: position 2,716 of record NZ_JAUSTT010000046.1, read on the forward strand.
AACTGCATAAGCAAATCGATTGTTTTTTTGTAGAAGTTCGGTTTCATTTTGGTTAAGGACTTTGTAGGTGTTGAATTGATAAGTTAATTTAGTGCCGTGGAAATGGTAGTGATAAGCTGTAGGATGGAATGAGGGGGCTCCCGTCAGTGAGAAGGGCAATGGCACAAATCTTTTTTTCGTATTTATCAAAAATACGGTAAAAATATTGAATAGCTTTTGAAAGAATAATGTGAAAGAGGAGGTTAAAAATGAAAGAATATAATTTTTGCCACGTATATTGTAATTTTCAACCTCTACGAGCTAAATACAAATTGAGTAACACTAAAAACAAATCACGCTGTCTTCGTTGCTTCTTAATATGTACGCCCCCTTCGTAAACTTTGAAAAAGCCTCTTGGTAGTCAATCCAAGAGGCTTACCACAAAACCTAATATTATTTACGTTTATATGAGTTAAAGGCAAGCCCACTAAAATACTGTCGGCTCTGTCAAAATCTTTTTCAATTTTTCGGCCATCACAACGGAACTATCGTATTTTATCGTTTTTCTAAGAAATGTAGCGCTTTTATGGTGCAGCTGTTGGTACCATAACAAAAAAATGAGTTTCAAAGGCAATATCTGCTGGTTTTCCAGACTTGTCATATACTCCGCTAATAGTTACGCGGAACAAGTCATCTTTCTCGATGCGATCTATTCCGTCAGGTCTAAAAATAATACTAAACGGTTCACCAATGTTACTTGTTTCAATATTAAAGTATTTCCCTTCTTTATCTTTATCCTTATGATCAAATCTCCATGTTTTCCCATCACGGCTCCTTGTCAATGTTGCCGTTATTTCTTGTATTTTTGTATTATCGTATATTTCCGTATTTAAACTAACAGACCACGGGTGGTTTGCAGAGAAAACTTCTATTGGGAAAAATCCTTCTGAAGGCCAACTTACATAGCGATAATTCACTTCACCCTTTGCCCGATCTTTATTAAGGGCATACATAGATGAATAAGGTATCTCATTTCCTTTATCATTTGTAATGAATACCATTCCAAACATCGTTTTCTTCATAGCCGGGTTGAGAATCCAGCGGCGGTGGCCTACTTTGTCAATATTACTCGCACCACTATCAGCCATATATCCAAGTACATTGTGGTAAAATGTTGGACTTACGGCATATAAATTACTAGTGCTTGCCCCCTTTAAACCAAGCTTGTACAGTTCCTCATCCATATCTCCTGGCATAGTAGGATGATGGCTAAGCTGCTTGTTCACAGCATTCATTAAAGCAGCAGCTTGCTGTTGAGATGCTAACATCCAATCAGGCTCGATGTCATCTGGTAGACCAGCCAAATACCGCATGAAATTCGTTGCGTTTATGCCATCAAGAATATATTCTTGCTTTATTTTTCCTAATGCGAACGGTGCTTTCGTCGATGGCTGCTGTTCGTATATATCAGCAGGGTTCATATAACTATCATCTGCGCCCATGGGCTTGTACTGCTCCCATTTTAAGAGAATATCCTGCTTAGAGCGGTTTGCTACATTAGCTTGTACATCATAACCAAAGACTGTTTCTTGATCAATAAGGAAAGCACAAACGAAAATGGATAATAACCAAAAAGTTTTCGCTTTCAATGTCATATTTATAGAACCTCCTTTTTTGATTTTTTTCACTTTATTCATTTGCGACAAAAGTTCATTTATTTTTCCGACTATTACTCTCTCAAATGGCTTAGGGGGAGTTCTAGACGAGGCTTCATAAACTGACTAACTATTAGTTTTAAATGCTCCTTTTAGTAAAAGCAGTTCCTAATATATGCATCGGAAGAATTAATAAATTATTAAGCCTTTTATCCTATTTACATTAAAATTTTTTAAATTGGTGAACTTTTTTACAAAACCATAATCGCCAGCAATGATTATCATTTTTTAATGAGATATTTTAGAAAGCTAGTAATAACTCCTTGGGCAAATGTTCATCTCATAACTGCAAATAGCAGAAAAAAACCACCTTTAAAGGCGGCTTCTATTTTCATATATTTTTTTACGTATTGCTAAAAAGCATTAAACGAAATAAGATTTATTTTCCTAGCCTCATGAGCTTACGTTTAATTTGATAGCGGATGTCCATGTCTTTTTGCTGCGCAAGCTATACAACCCAGCTTAAACTGCATAAGCAAATCGGTTGTTTTTTCGGGGAAGTTCGGTTTCATCTTGGTTAAGTATTTTGTAAATTGATGGTCAATTTGGTTTTTTGCGGAAATAGAAGTGATATGCTGTAGGATGAAATGAGGGGCTGCCGTCGGTGAGAAGGGCATTATCATATATTTTTTGTTCGTACTTTTCAAATATACGATAAAAATATTGAAATAAGTAATTGTTGGATTTCAACATGAATGAGAATCTATTGTTTTTCCATTTTTACCCTTAAACTCTATTAGCCTATCCATCACGTATTCTTTTTTTATTAGATGTCGGAAATAGCTTGAAAAGCTCTGTTTCAACTGCTTCGGTTCATAGCGCCAGTCGATATGTTACGCTAAGTTTGGCGAAAAAAAATCGTTTCACTCTGTTTTTAGGATAAAGAATTAACTAACTTTTATTCATACTCCTATATTTCCATTAATTAGTTATAAGGTTTTTTTAAATTAAATCCATAAAGCCAACCTGTAGATTTCATCGGGATCGTTTCTCTACTAATATAATATTAAGAATGAAGTACACCCATAAAGAGACAGTGAATGTAAGGAAAAATAGCAATCTTACGACAAAAGAAGATATACCAAAAAATTCAGCTATTCCTCCGCAAACTCCCATTAAAGACTTATCTGTTGATGACTTTGTTAATTTCCTCAAAATAATCTCTCCTTTTATAGGAGTGTCAAAAAATAATTTTTGACCCCCTCATTAAATCTCTCTCATTAATAGAGAAAAAACACGTCTATCTTTAGAATATTCAATGATACTAAATAGAATTCCTTCTTCAATTATCTTTCCCATAAAATCTAGTAGGAGGCTGGGGCGGGAGACTAAGCCCCGACCTCCTAAGGTAAGTACACATTCTTTTCCATGTCCTTGCTCCCTTTTTTACAGTATCGACTTTAGTCCCACCTAAGTACATCTACCCTCAAATGAAGTTCGTGTCCCTTGAGGCGGAGAGTTTCTACCGACTTCCTTCAAATTCTAGGCTGCCTAATCACCTTTTCATAAGCTAACTATTACTACTTTTAGGACTTGAACACTATAGCATGTGCACAAAGAAAGCCCCTCGAATTTCATTCAAGGGACTTCTATGGAGGGGCTAGCATTTTAGATAGCCGATGATGAGGTAAACATAATAACGGATGGAGAAAATGTATTTTTCTATATCTGCCCATTCATTTGGTTGATGGGCTAAGTGAGGCTCTCCTGGACCAAATAAGAGAACAGGAACTGTTGGTAAATAAGTAGTAAACACTGAAGCATCTGTATAATAGTTGACGCCTTGAAAAGAGACTTTTTGGCTGTGTCCCGATAAAGCTTGCTTACATGCCGCTGCCAATTCAATAAACGGATGATTTGTTGGCGTCGATACTGCTCCCATATTGTTCAATATATCTATTTTGCTTGTTACTTGATGCTTTTCACAAATCATTTTTACTATTTTTTCAATATTGCTAAAAATAATTTGGTGGCTTTGACCAGGTATTGTTCGGATGTCGACAGTCATTCGGCAATCATCTGGCACCATATTCGTTTGAATTCCACCCTCAATTGTAGCAAAGTTTATCGTGTTCTTGCCTAATAATGCATGCTGATCGATTTTGAACAAAAAACTCCTTTGCAACTCATTTATCACTTCATTCATAGCAAGCAAGGTGTTTTTTCCTTGTTCTGGCATCGATCCATGTGCTGTTTTCCCAAAAAGAGCTATGCTGACCCATAAAGTGCCTTTATGGGCAGTGACAATTTCATTTGCAGTTGGCTCTCCGACGATCATAGCAGTACAATTATCCAACCAGTCTTTTTGGATTGCTCTTTTCGCACCACAGCCGTCCACTTCTTCACCTGCGGTTCCAACTAACACAACATCTCCATCGAGAGAAACCTTCCGTTCACTAACTAATCTTAATGCAAAAATCATAGCAGCTAGACCACTTTTCATATCTGTGGAACCTCTTCCATAGATACGATTTCCTTCTATCTTTCCTTGAAAAGGATCAATCTTCCATGTCTCCTTCCCAAGTGGTACAGTATCTAAATGACCACTTAGTACGAGACGTTTTCGCGGCTGCCTCATCGTTGCCGATTTCGTACTTGTATTTGCAATAAGAATATTCGCTCGTCCGGTTTCAAATTCATCGATTTTGACCGTCAAATCGGTATGGGCCAACTCCTTTTGCAGAAGCTTAGCCACGTCTAACTCATTGCCAGGAGGATTGATACTATTGATTTTTATTAATTTTTGCAAAAAATGAATGGCCGCTTCTGTATCAAATTGTCTATCCATCACATCTCTTTTCCTCTTTTTTTATTAGTCGTATCGCAGCATACCTTTAGGCTGCTTTTTTTTCTTTTAAGGAATTAAGCCAGACAGCCAGTAAAATAACAGCTCCTTTCATGATTAATTGATGATAAGACGAAACATTTAATAAATTCAGTCCATTGTTTAAGATGGAGATGATCGCTACTCCCATTAACGTTCCCGTTATTTTTCCCTCGCCGCCAAAAAGGTTTGTTCCTCCGAGAACGACAGCTGCAATGGCGTCAAGCTCAGATCCTGTTCCAGCATTGGGAGACCCTGTAGATAAACGAGATGCGAGCAAAATGCCTGCCAATGCAGTGATCGCCGACCCTAAAATATAGACGCTCATTTTTACTCTTTTCACATGAATACCGCATAATCGCGCTGCTTCTTCATTATCTCCAATCGCATATACAGAACGGCCAAATTTCGTATGTGTCAATAAAATGTGGCCTAAAATCACAATCGCAGCCATCATGATGATTGGTACGGGAATTGGACCAATATATCCTCTGCCTAAAAAGCGAAATCCCTCATCAGCTACAGCGATCGGACTGCCTTGTGTTATCACAAATGCAACCCCACTTAGAATCGTCAACATTGCCAACGTCACAATAAATGGCGGGATTTTCTGAGTGGAAATCATCGCACCAATCAATAATCCAATGAGGCCACCAGCCAAAATTGTAACCACAATCGCTAATGGTAGCGGGACGCCAGCGGTCAGCAAACTAGCGATTAACACGCCAGCTACAGCTATTTGCGATCCGGCGCTTAAATCAATTCCTCCAGTGATAATGATGAAAGTCATCCCGACTGCCATCATGCATAGGACAGATGCTTGTCTTGAAACATTGAATAAATTGTCAACTGTGAGAAAATCATCTGAAACAATAGACATGATGATAAAAAGCAACAAGACACCAATGATAGCCGCTCCCTTATCTAAAAGCAAAAGGAAGTTTTTCTTTGAAAAAAGAGGGCTTTTGTCAATGACAGCAGCATCACTTGTTGTTTTACTTTGCATGGACTCTTCCTCCAAAAGCAAGATTTAATATTTGATCAGGTTCAATATCTTTTCCCGACAACTCTCCAGCTACACATCCTTCTTTCATCACTAATACGCGGTCGCTCATCCCAACAATTTCAGTCATTTCCGAGGAAATCATCATAATGGCAACTCCTTGTTTCGCTAATGTATGAATCTGTGCAAAAATGTCGGCTTTCGCACCAACATCAACGCCGCGGCACGGCTCATCGAGAATGAAAATGTTAGGTTTTTGCAACATCCACCGTGCAATAATCGCCTTTTGCTGATTTCCGCCGCTTAAATGAGAAATGCGCTGTTCCAAGCTCGCTGTTTTAATATTCAACTTCTGCTTATATTCATTGGAAATATCTTTTTCTTTTTTCCGAGAAAGAAGCATGTTTCGAGAAAACAATGACAAGTTAGCAAGTGTTATATTTTCACGCACACTCATTTTTAATGCCAGGCCTGTTTCTTTCCTATTTTCCGTTACAAATCCAATTCCAAGACGAATGGCATCGCGCGGTGAACGAATGATTGCCTGTTTATCGTTGACAATGATCTCACCTTCATCGATTGGCAATATGCCAAATAGTGCTTCCGCTATCTCTGTCCGCCCAGAACCTACTAAACCAGCAATTCCAAGAATTTCACCCTGTCTGATTGAAAAATTTACTTCATGAAATGCACCTTGCTTCGTTGCTTGTTTCACTTTAAGCACCGTTTTCCCTAATGGAATATCTTCTTTATGAAAATAATTTGCTACTTTTCTATTTACCATTAATGCTACAAGCTCCTCTGTACTACTAATATCCTTTAATGGCAGCGTTTTGATATATGCTCCATCCCGCAGCACAGTGACAGTATCAGCAATCCGAAAAATTTCATCCATTCGGTGGGATATATAGATAATACTGACACCATTCGCCTTCAATTTTTCAACGAGAGAGAGAAGCACCTCTGTCTCCTTCTCTGATAAAGAGGAAGTAGGCTCATCCATAATCAAGACATTCGCCTTTTGGGACATGGCTCTGGCAATCTCCATCATTTGCTTTTGTGCGATGCTTGTCTTTCCCGCCAATTGTTTTACATTCAACGGGATGCGTAAAGATGCCAAGATTGCTTTCGCATCATCATTCATTTTTTTCCAATTGATCATTCCCCATTTTTTAACTGGCTGATCTCCTAAAAAGATGTTTTCAGCGATCGTTAAATGATTGGCAATATTTAATTCTTGATAAATGCAATGGATGCCAAGCTGTTTTGACATTTGCGGGGTCATTTGTTCTATCCTTTGACCCTCGTAATAAATGTCACCGCTCGTTCTTGAATAAGCGCCTGTTAAAATCTTAATCAATGTAGATTTTCCTGCTCCGTTTTCTCCTACTAATGCATGTACACTCCCCGGCATAACCGTTAAAGATACACCTTTTAAAGCTTTGACCCCCGAAAATTCTTTCGTAATCTCCTTTAATTGAAGCCTTGGTGCAATCATTTTCACCATCCTCTCAAAAGTAATCTGCGACGTTATGTTTATCGATTAAGATCACAGGGATGCTCATTTGCTTATCTAACTCTTTGCCTTGAATCGCATTGACCACCGCCCTAATGGCTGTCTCCCCGATTAATTCAGGCTGCTGCTGAATCATCGCAAGAATGTACTCACTTTTAATGCCCTTTGCTGCTTCCTCATTGACATCAAATCCTAAGATTTTGACATCTTGCTGCCTTGCAGACTCTAAAGCAGCAAGGGAGCCGAGAACACTATTTTCCGCAGTAGCAAAAATATAGTCGACATCAGGATTTGCTTGTAAAATATTTTCTACCGTCCGCATCGACTCTTCTCGGTCATAACCCGGCTGGTCATTTAAAAACGTCATATTGGTCTGTTCTTTTAGAGCATCTTTAAAGCCTTTTAAACGATCCTGCTGGACGAGTGCTTTAATGGAGGTAACGACAGCGATGTGAATTTCCTCGTTCCCTTTGCCATTTTCCTCAAGGTAGTTTTTAAAATAGTTGCCAAGCTCTTGGCCTGCTTCATAATTTGCTGTTCCGATAAATGTATCGATACTAGGCGAATCAACGACAGCATCTGCAGTCACGACAGGAATTCCTTTCTCCTTTGCTTCTTCCACAACGGGAATAACACCTGCATTGTCTGTTGCCATCAAAATGAGTCCATCCACATTTTTTTGCATGTAGTCTTCAATAGCAGCTACTTGTTTCGCTAAATCTTGATTTGGATCATTGATGAGAACATTGACGCCTAAATCTTTTGCTGCTTTCTGGATGCCCTTGTCGATATCAATAAAAAACTGATGCTGCAACGTAATGGTGCTGACTCCAATCGTCATATCTCCCTTATCTGCTTTCGACTTTGAATTGGAAGAACAAGCTGCTCCCATTACGAAAAGAACACTAACAATAACGGCCAATAACAGGTTTTTTCTTATCATCCATCTATTCACCCTTTTACATGATGAGCAATTCCACACCATGAAATAATAAAATTGCTATATATCTCAATTAACTGCAAATATTGCGAAATTTCTATTGATTCGTTAACTGTATGTGCGTCTTTTGGATCTCCACACCCTAAAATAATGGTTGGTGTTTCTCCAAATCCTGCTATTAATCTCGCATCACAGCCCGCCGGCATTCCCTCTATGATCGCTTCTCTTTTTAATACATTGCGAATGATCGTTTTTGCTTCTTCTACAATCGGATCGTCCAGCGGTGTTTCAAATGGAAAGCCTTCCTGGTAAACGGCCACCCGCGGCGGGTGCGCTTGCAGCCATTTATCGCCTTGAACAACATTGTCGATCGCATTCATCAACTGTTGATGTACTTCATCTCTTCTCTCTTGATAGGAAACACCTTGCTTTGGTTGATAATGCAAACACGTTTTTAATATACATTTGTTCGGAACGACTGATCCTGCATTTCCCCCTTCAATGACACCGAGATTGATTGTCTGTCCTGGCAATAATGGATGCCTTTCGGTCATGAGCCATTGATGCTCTAATTTTTTCAGTGCTTGATAGATTTCAAATGCTTTGTCGATTGCGTTTACCCCTTCCCAAAGTTGACTGGAATGTAAACTAAAGCCATCGACTTCAATCTCATGAAACAAAAATCCCATATGTGCTGGTTGAATATTTAAATTAGTCGGTTCACCGACAATCGCTCCATCCGCTTGATAACCGCGTTCTACACAAGCAAGCGTCCCGTTTCCACCGCCTTCCTCATCAACGACAGACTGAATGACTAAATCTCCTTGCAGCCGGATACCTAATGAATGGAGCAAGTCAGCAGCCATGATCATTGCCGAAAGTGATGCTTTCATGTCTGTAGTACCTAAACCGTACAGCCTGCCCTCTTCTATTTTTCCCGAAAAAGGATCATCGTTCCAAGCATTTTTATCCCCATACGGCATCGTGTCAATATGTCCATTTAATATCAGCGACCGCCCCCCGCCGGTTCCACGCCACACGCCAACAACATTAGGCCGATCTTTATTATGGTGTCCCAGATTCGCACCAGGATATGTTTTTATCTTCTCGTCTTCTACTAAAAACTCGTCGATTTCAAAATCTAAGCGGCGAAGCCTTTCTTTTATGAATTTCTGCCCGGCTTGTTCATTGCCGCCTTCTACCCCATGGCCAATGACTTGCGTATCGGTTTGGATGAGCTTTTTTAAAAAATCAATATAGCGGGATCGATTCGCTTGCAGTGCTTCTCCTATTACTGACAGCATCACAAATAACTCCTGCTCTCAGCATAGTCCATCCCTAACATTTGTCGTTCATCTGGTAAAATGGGTGCAATGTGCATTGTCTGTATCGGTGTTTCTTTTGAATCCTGCCACTGTTTTTCAGGCTGTTTTGAACAGTCTTTATTCACATGGTTTTTACTAATTTGTTCTAATATCTTTACCCAAAGGGACGCATATTGCTCCCATTCCATAAATGCTTGCGAACCCCAATGCGGAGCACAATCACTTGCAAAAGCTGCCGTTTTCCCATTTTCATAATCACCAATGACAAGCAGTGGATCTTCCCCAATTTTCGCTAGCACCTTCGCACGTTCTTTTGCAGTAAAACGATTGTAGCCAAGGAAAGGCGGCCAGTCCTTCATCCCTTTTGTGATCGGATGGACACGAACGGTAACAGGTACAATTCCCTCCGGCTTTTCAACCCGATCATCGCCATCCAGCATCTCCACTGGAAGCACATCAGCAAGGGCAGTATGCTTGTAATTGGCTTTTCCTTCAATACCCATAAAGGATAAATAGCCTCCAATCATTAACAGACCTCCACCGTTCGCTACATAGGCTTTGATTAATTCCAACGCATTAGGAATCATTTCCATTTGATAAAACGTGCGATTTTGCAGCAAAAAGGTATTACTGCCAATATCGCTGATCACAATTGCATCATACTTCTCTAATGCAACAAGCGTTTTCGGAAAACGGACTTGCACCTCATGGGCTGGCATATAGTCTACCTGTACACCTTCGTTCCTTAAACAGTCGAGCAAATGCGTCGCCCCTTCTTCATATTTCGTTGACTCAAACGTGTCATACCCCTTCGCATGAATCATATGAACAGTCCAAGACTCACCGATAAATAAAACCTTCATTCCTTTACATCCTCCTTATTTTTTGTGTAACCGGTTACATAACTTGTAGCATTCATCCATCATTTCCCATTGCCTATTAAACTTCATTCTATGAAATTGTATCCAACATTCCCTAATCCCTGAAAACTGATGCTGCCAGAGTTGGCTATATCAAGTCTCCCTTAGATTGATCTTTTATGATGAACTGCACGTTCTGTTTGTTTTCGTCACCCCTTTGCATACGACTTGTGTGTCCTAAAACTATATTAGATTTATTTTGGAAGAAAGTCAACTCAATTTGTGTTTAGTTGAGAATAAATAACACGTAGTGTGTTAATGGGCTCAAGCTTATGGATCAGTGAGGGAAGAGAAAACCCCCACTGACCAAAGCAAAGTCACTTGTACCAAACATTTTAACGGAGCTTTAATCAGTAACCTCCACCTTTGTCAAGTAAAGGATTTTATCATGTAAAAATATAAAATATAAATAATATTCTTTCCCTAATAACTGTCACCATCTTTCAAAAACCCCTCACAACTTTCTATAAACATAAACCGATTACTAATACCGTTAAGAATGTTCAAACATACAGATATCTCGTCCATTTTATGTTTTCTATGTAAACAATTAAACAAATAAAACATGAAGGAGGAATTTGATGATGGAAACAAAGAAAACTTGGATTATAGCTGATACTCATTTTAATCACGACAACATCATTATCTGTGAGAAACGCCCATTCAACTCAAAAGAAGAAATGAACGAGACTATTATTAAGTTGTGGAACGAAACAGTAGCACCTTATGACATTGTCTACCACCTAGGAAACGTTATATTTGGAGATAAAATGATTAAAGACGGCATTCTTAAACAACTAAACGGTTATAAAATACTTCGATTAGGAAACCTAGACAAACGTACTATTATGAATCAATGGAAGCAGTACTTTGATGAAGTATATGAGGATGACATCCTATTAGATGACCTTTGTCTGAGCCACCTACCTCTTTCTAAGTACGAAATGGATCGATTACTAGCCCTTGGATTAATCAAAGGCAATGTACACGGTCATTTACACTCCCAGAAAAGTAACTTAGAACAAACTAAATATAAGTGTGTTAGTGCTAAATTAACGAACTTCCGTCCAATTGCCTTTGAAGAGGTAAAAAAATACTTCGGAATAGGTATGAACTAATCAAAAACCCTTAAAAAGGAACAATGATAGAGGAAAAATAGAAAATAAGGTATTATTCTATCACTTCCTATAGGCTCTGTTTCAACTATTTGGGTAAGGCAGAAAGGAGGTAAATGAATGGCACTTATTAAAAGGGGGTATAGGATTTACTGTGATAAGAAACTAGAACACAAAACTGTGCTAGATAACGATACGCTAGAAATATATATAGATGGAACATACTACACTATCAACCTAATCCCAGGAGTTTACTTTACCCACCATGCTCAATTTGAAAGTGATCTCCCTAAGATGATTTCACAAATACTTAAAGATCATAACATCCCTGTTATTTGTAAGTTAGGAGGGATATACGACTATGCAAATAACCGTACAGTGCTAGTCTTCGAGCATAAAGATACTCAAAACGCTCATATTATACGTGTCGAGGGTGGCACAGCTTTTGACCTTTTAATAGGAGATATTGTTTCGGTCGAACCTCACGTTGACGGTTTTTTTTATCATTTCGTAAACATGTCAGGAAGTATCTCGGTAGTTTATTCTAGCTTCATTGAGCTGCCTTCTACTATTGTTACTAGAAAGAACGATGAAATTAAGTTAGAAGGTTCAATGATTGTCCGTAAATCAAGTACCGGTAGCTTGAAAAGTTCTATCCGTATTGCTAGTGCTTCTCTTCTTAATAGCTCTATCGCAGTGCGTAATCAAGGTTCTTCTCAGATAATAGGTACATTATCCGTACCTACAGATGACTTGTATGATCTAGGCTCATTCCTAATAGTTAAAAATAGTTAAATTTACTCGCAACTATTCACAATGAAAGAACGATTACTAATGTGAAAGAAACAGGAGGTACGATAAGGAATGAAACTAAACAAGTTTATTGTATCAGCAATTCTTTACTTCAAGAGTGGAAACTCAAAGAAAATAGATTGGGTCGAAGACCGACTCGTAAAGAAAATAAGAATTGATGAAAAAGAAGAAACTAAATCACTTACACTTCAGGAAGCAAATATTTTCTTTCAAGGGAAATTCAAAGAGTGGAAAGATAAAGGTACTACGATTGTCCGTAAAAATGTTAAGGGACAAAGTTCGATCATCGCTTTCTCTGAAATCGAGTATGCTACCGTTACAATCAATCAAGTAGGCGTATCAAGTTTAATAGGTGATCAGGATGTAAAACCTTCGACCTTATCAAAACACCAGGAATCCCTTACAGTAAAAGCTATTAAAGACCACCCTGCATTTAAACCATAAAAACAAAGAAGGTCTACATAGGTTCAATATTTCAAGGGAAAGAAATTAAGATCACTTTCAAGCGGCAGACTTTAAAGGTTCAAAGACAAGCTCCCTAAAAACTTTTTAAACAAAGTACTCTAGGAGAATTACAGGACTTACTATCATATTTAAGAATCCTTTGACTTTAATGAATAGACATGAACAACAGTAGTCCAACTTCTTTGAAGACGAGTCACAACTAACCTACGATTTAAAATGATTACTCGAACGTAAGGAACAGGCAATCCAACTAAAAACCTTGGAGGAATGTTAACATGGGAAACTTAAACAAAAAAATCATGCAGGTGATTACAACAACAGAACAAACAGGAGAACTTTCAGTTGATGTAGACCTCGCTACAAAAACCGCGTATTTAAATGGTATCCCCTTTACTGAAAAAGAACAATTACAGGCTATTTTAGAACATAGTGAGGTACTTAACTTCTCCCAAGTCAATTATTTCGGGGATGTAGGTAAAACCCGAAACGATATGTCCATCTCAGCAGGCGATCTTGAAATCGACGGAGATGCATTCAATCAAGCACCTGTCTTAGCCAGTATCTATTGTTACGAGAGAAATGAAGAAATAAAAGCAATTAATCACCTACAAGCAAAAGTAGAGAAATTAGAAGCCTTACTTGAAGAGATTCGGGCAAAAAACGAACTACTTGAAAAAATGGCTTTAGTAGGTGGGCAAAACGTAAATAAGAAGACTTTACGTTTCCCTCACGACTCGGCTAATCCAAAGACTCATCCATTACTTGAGTCTATGTTAGAAAAACGTATCGCAGGCATTGTGGATGACCTTAAAGAGTTGGAAATGACTCTTTCCTATTTAACCGTTTAGACTATGTAGATGCACTAAGAATAACACGAAAGATTTCACATTTATTCAAACTATCTAATTACAAAGTCCCTCCTAGTAGAGGTTTTTCTTTTTAAGAAGAATATAGCAAATGAAAATTCTTACTAAACTTTATGAAAATGATAGAAAGTTATTTGCAAATACAGTCAGGAAAAAGATTTTGCTACAACATATTAGCAGTAGAGAATAGCTTATTTATACCTATATCATTATCTATATCTTAAAACTAAACTAAATATTACGTCAATAAAACTTATGAGGAACCTTATCAAAGGAAGAAATCTCAGAGGATGTAGAGTAAAATAAATGCCCAAGGTTGCTACATAACAACTAAGGATTCCTTTAATACGTCTTTCCTTACCCTATGTTCATGTCTACACTCTACAATGTCAAAGCGTTAAAGAAAAGTCCCCAACGTCGACAAGTTAGAGATGTTATCTAACGATCATTTTGTGAACACACCGTGTGTAATAACCAATAGGAGGGATTAACGTGTTCGGTAAACGTAAATATATGGTATCAGGAAATAATAGTACAGGTAAGTATATTGAGAAAGAACTATGGGCGGGAAGTGCTCGTGAGGCATTAGAGTCCGCCCAAAAATGGAAAGATGGTAATACTTACACAGTTGCTCGTAAGAAAGGTTGTGGCTGTGGAGGTAGTTAAGAGGGGAAATCCATACAAGCACCTTACTACGATGACTTGAAAATCCTCCTCACCTACATTCCAGTTCTAGCAAGTGATTGCGACATTCACTCCATTTATGCATTTCCAATCAGTAATGGAGAAGACGAACCGGAAAAATTTATCGCTAGGGAGAATGCTTTATGTTAGAAATTACTAATAAAGAACAGTTTAATGAAGTTGTTCAGTCAGGAGTTGTGTTAGTTGATTTTTTCGCTCCTTGGTGTGGACCTTGTAAAATTCTAACACCGATTTTAAATGACATTGCTAAAGAATATCCTGACGCTCCATTAGTTAGAGTCAGCATTGAGAAATTAAGTAATATTACAGATGAATATGAGGTTGAAACAATCCCTACCTTGTTAATCTTCGATGATGGTAAGGTTGTAAAATCTAGCAAAGGACTACGCTCAAAGGAAATCATTGTAAAAATGTTGAACGAAGTGTTAGTCACTAAAGTAAAAGAAGTGTAATACCATTCAGGTGTGTCTATTGACACACCTTTTCTTATAATGAATGACACAAGGATAGTTAGGAGGTAAATATATGCCACAATTAAGAACGGTCATGAACGCTATAAAGAAGATTGACCTTTTTATTAAAGACATCCGTAAAGGTATGAGTCACGCCCATCCCTATTCAGTGGATGCTCTAAGACAATACCTAGATGAACTCGAGTACGTTCGTGACATGATAATGAACGCTGGCCTAGAATCGGGAGAAAATGTAGATAGTTTATTGTTCAAACTACGTGAATGTAATAGGGATTGCCTAAGCCCTGCTTATTCAGGTAAACCACAGGTGTTGCCTTACCCTTACCCTGTCCCTGAACCTTGGACCCCACCCGTTACTGTATCGGGAGTAAATATCATTTTCGTCGTCGATGTATCAGACTCTATGTTTGAGGGTGGTGGATTAGAGAGGGGTGGGCGTGTTAACAATCTTCTTGTTGCAATAACCAATGAAATTCAACGACAGGCTAATTCTGCTCAAATACCTTGTAAAGTTTCTCTTGTTGGATACTCTGACCCTACTGACAAAGAAGGTAAAAATAGACCAATATTTTATGAGATTATCTTAAACAAAAGTCTAAACATCTCTAACCTTGCCCAAGCATTTTACAGTATAAACCCGAATAAATGGGCAAGGGGTGGCGACCATCCTGAGTCAGGAATGACAGCTTTGTATAAGACTATTGATACAGTCATAGACAAGAGTATTGTGAATGGTAAGCCTGTTGAAAATTCTGTCATTCTCGTATCTGACGAACGACAAAAAATGAATAATAGTCAGCACCCCCCTCACCCTCGTTTCCCAGAAGTTACCCTTGCTCAAGTAACAGCTAAATTTGACCAGGTAGGGATAAAGAACAGATACGCGTTAATTCCTATGACAAGAGGTTACACTCAAACTCCCAGTAAAGTTGCAGGAACAAAAGCAATAGTGGGGAACGTAAATTGGAATAAAGATACTCAGAAGTTTTTCCGTCAATGTAGGGAATATTGGAACGCTAGTAACCTAAATGATGTTCAGGATTGGGTGACATGGACACTAGACCCTACCAAAGTACCTAAAGGATTGTAAGGAGAGGATGATATGGCTATACGGTTCGAAGACCTTTACAACGAAATGATTACCCTAGAGAAAGCTATAGCAAATATAGAGTTAGATATAACAAATTCGGATTGTGACTCTATTACTAAATGTCGCCTAGAATTAGAGTTGGAGTCATTGGAACGTCAGTTTAAACTGTTAGGGGATACTGAGTTTAACTTCGAGAAGTTGAACTTCGTTACTATTTTAGAGTCTTTAGAGAGATGTCTCTACTGTTAAAATTCGAGGGTATCTTTTAGAAGTTGAAATGATATTTTAGTTTTTCGTGTGAGACAGGATTTATTCCTGTCTTTCTTTGCAACCTTACTTAGGTTGAACAATTATTACAATGATAAATTGCTATGATGGACATTGTGTGATTACTCCTTCATTGAAATTGAACTTAAGTGATCCATAAAGAACGATACAATATACTCCTATTTATGTCTTCCTTATCCCTGCATTGAATTAGCTTATTTAACTCCACAACTAACCTAGAATCCTCTAATACTTCTTATGCGCTAGTTGCTCCTTCTTAGTAGAAAGGTCTTTTTATGTTGTTTTTCTAATATCCCAGCATTTAGGATTTTGTCAAAGTGTCATTCATTTCTCCGCAACTAACTCTCCCTATAGAACGATTACTAAGGTGAAGTTATTTACCCAGGAGGCAAAAAAATGACAACTAGCAACTACGTAGGTAAAGACATCTATGGAGAGTATACCAATGACGATTTAATCGCAGTGGTTATAAGAAATGATGAACGTAGAATAACCGATATCGAAAAAGTTACTCGTTTCATCTTCGGACTCTCAGAGCCCCCAAATCGTACAGAACCTGCTGTAAATTGGGCAACAATAAAGGAGAAAAAAAATTCTATCAATAAGCTTAGTAAAGCACTTAATAAGAAAATAGCTAAGTTCTTAAACTTTATGAAGGTTTCCCTTCAGGAAAGAAAGTTTGAGGTGAAGTGATATGCCGTCCGAGAAGTTCTTTCAACTTAGACAAGAAGGCATACCTGACCTCCACAACAACGTCTTACTGAAAGCGTGTCAAAAGGATTCTAACCTCTTGGCAGAACTTTTCCAAGAAAACAAGGATTTTATCTTCTCTATTATTGCCCGCTATAAAGGGAATGTAGAGAATCTGAAAGCTACGTTTAATGTGGACGAGGAAGACTTACTTCAACACGCCTACATAGGACTAATGACAGCACTTAAGGATTTCGACTTCAATAGGGGAATTAGGTTTACTACGTTTGCGTACCGCCCCATCCTTTGGGAAATTAATCAGTTACTGTACAATGACTCAAAGTTAGTTCGTCTCGGGAGAAGTGCGATCGAATTAATGAAACGCATGGAGCAAGTGGAAGATGAATTAGGTTACTTTCCTAAACCTAAGGAACTATCTGAAATGTTAGGAGTTCCTGTAGAACGTATCGAGGAAGTACTAAGGTTTGCTACAGAACTAACCTACTACGACGCACTTGATCATTTTGACCCGGTGGACATCTCGTTAAGTTACGAAAACGTTATCACTGAGAAAATCTATGTTGAATCGTTAATGAAGGAAGCTCAACTAGATAAATTTGAAACGAAGATCGTTGAACTCATTATGGCAGGTGATAACAACTCCCAGATTGCAGAAAAATTAAAGGTTTATCCTATGACGATCAGCAGGGCAATAGAACGTATTCGGAGTAAGATCATTCATGATTATGATGACAGAAAAGTCTCAAAATACGATAATGAAATTGAATTAATCACAGAAGAAATGGAAGAACTAGGCTGTATCATGAACATTGATGACATCAAAGACCTATTAGATGTTTGTGGGTATGACATAAGCATTTATACACCTAGAATTCTCTACTACATTCGTCAAAAAGCTCGTCATCATATCGAGAGAGAATTAATAGAATGTGCTAAACAATTAAAAGAGTGATAATTTGCTACTAATGAATCAAAGTCTATGATACATAGACGTTCTCAAGTTACTACGAACACCAACTAGAAATTTATTTTATTTCTCCATACTTAGAAAAAATGAACCACATGTGGTAGACATTAAAAAAGTTAAATGATTTGCTTTTATTGAAGGTCTTCGTTTGAGTCTTCTTTGTGACCATACCTCTTCTATTTAATTTCTCGTTCAATTCACGAAATACATTTCCCCTCAATTGATCATGAAGTATATTGCAAAGTTAGGTCACATGAGCCGATAAGACATCGTTAGTTAGCTTTATTTTTGACTCTTTCTGATTAGAAAATCCTATATAGATAAAGTGAAACTTCCATGAGTGGGGGGTTGCGCTCATCGCCCACTCATAAGAAATAGAACAAACGCTAAGATCGCAACGTCCTCGAAAAAGGAAAATGCTTTTTCTTCGTGCGATGTTAATTGAAGAAGCTTTCCTTATCCTGTCGGTCCGATCCAATCGGACATTTTACTTTCAGTTATCCCCACCTAGCACTTCTGATTCCTCTTACTTCCTAAGGTGGGGGGCTTGACTTCCCAGTTAGATGTGGGATAAATTGTTCATTATCAACAAAGTAAAGATCTATTATCTACTTAAGAGTGAACATGTGAATAGGTCCATGAAGAAAATTGTAAATGTGAAGAAATCAAAAGAAGGCTACCGTAATCAGTAGCCTTGTTGCATGTTCATACATACTTTTACTAAAGTGAACCTAAGTAAGTAGTCCGTATTATTATGCTATTTTCTTCTTTTGTCGGTTTGCGCCCCAATTGCGTACGACATTCAAATTGTACTTATGAAAGATCTCTTCCAGGACTTCTTTGTTCGCTATGCCATTGTATTCATTCTCTAAAATGTCCCAGAACATCTCGATAGCTCTTTGTTGCACCCGTGGAATCTTGGGCTCGTAGCGAAGGATATATTTATATAGTCCACCGCCAAGGTTTAGACAGTCAATAATGTAACCTGCTTTAGCTAACTCAGCAGTACGTGAAGTATAGTTATTAGAGATTTCTTTCAATTTAGAGTTAAGAACACCTTTATCACCTGCTTCACGTAAGGCTGTTAACATTACTTCACGTTGAGCATTTGAACGAATTTTAGCCTCTTTTTCCATCTTCTGCTCCAACTCCTTCGTTCGTTTTTCAGGCTAGTATCCATAACATTTTATAATCCCAATTTTTTTCTTTGTGACGGTGGAAGGGGTCCATTACTTGTGACAATAACTAAAATAATCAATTATTTTCACTTCGTATCTTTTAGAACATCACATTCCATGTCCTATAGTCGACTTCCCCTGTAGGAGTTAAGAATGTAAAACGTTTCTGGTATGCCTTCACTGCGTTCTCTGTAGCCATACCATACACTCCATCTACACTTACCTTTACAGCACGTTGGATCGCTTCGATATCTTTACCCTTTGCCCCACGTTTTAGCGTCTTCCCTGGGTAAGGTCTTACAGGAGATTCGTCTAAAAAGGCCTGTAACTCAGAGGTCACTTTCTGTTTAGACATGTTAGCAGGTTTAGGTGTAACTACGTCCGTATAGCCGACTAAAACCTTGCTATCTACTGTTAAAGCCTTCTCGTTAATCATTGGGTTCCATCTCCGTAAGTTCTCTACACTTACCTTGTACTTACTAGATAGTCCCCAAAACGTATCTCCCCGAACGACATTATGATAATGAGGCTTCTGAGATGTTGTAGCCCGTCCTTTTGCACGTTCAATTAATAGAATAGAACCGACTACAAGAGATGTTACACTGATTTCCGGATTCAAAGCTTTTAACCTATCAACAGTCGTTCCATACTGCTGAGATAAATCCCATAAAGTATCTCCCTTGATGACTTTATGAGTCTTGCCATTCTTACTTGATGGCACTTGTGGTGCAGGTAGCATCTTGGAAGCTGTACAATCTTTAAATTCAGCCAAAACATCTGTAATCAATTGGTTAAATGTTTTCCCCATGTATGCAAGAGCATTAGTTGGATCGCTCTTTCGCCTAGGGTCTAACGAATCGTGCCCGATAATGTCTCGCCTAGGATCTAGGCTATACTTATAACACAAATAAGCTAGTGTCCATACGTAACGGTTATAGGCTTTCTTACTGTTAATTTCTTTACCCCAACATAACTCCACACCGATAGCCATCTCATTAGCGGTAGCATCGTACAGCTTGTTATTAGCAGTAACGTTATAGATTACATGATTCGCCCTCTCAGGTGTTTTTAATAAGGCAGGAATACACTCCCTAATGTCCACATCGTCACAAAATAACTGAGCTGCAGCAGAGATATGCGGAGAGTTTCTGTAGTAGTGAATATGATCCTTCGCTGTAGAACCCTTATTCCCTGTATCATGGGCTACAATAAAGACAATTTTCTTCAACTTTTTTCCAGGTCTTCTTTTAGTCCCTTTAGGTAGATAGTCAGCTACAATCGGATATTTCATTTTAAAAGCCATATCATCCCTCCAAAACCCTGAATAACTGTGTGCTTCCGGTCGATCCTATTATAGTGAAGTAGCGTATCTTCTTATCAGTACCTCCGTAATAAATAGAGAGAACGGCAACCACCTGTAACTAATATCCCCCAACAGAGATAAAACTGGTCTTCAAATTAACCTCACGTACTTTATCGACTAGTTTAGATGAAATAACTTTTAAACGTCATAGAGTCAAAGAATGTATAGAATTTACATGTACTATGTTTTCTTTTCCATAAAAATATGTTAGAGGTTACTAAATGTTGCCCTTTTAATTGAGTACATCATGGGAAGTGAACTTCTCACCACTTATCGACCTTGCGGTCTGATTGAAGTGGGAGCTTCTTGGGAACTAGATACTTTTGTTAGCTATCTATATTTACCAAGCTATAAGGG
>NZ_JAUSTT010000047.1 GCF_030812995.1 Bacillus chungangensis
ATAGAAATATTTACACGCAAAATAGAGAAAAGTGAATTTGAGGATCCTCAAATTCACTTTTCTCATTATTTAGAAGCTAGTTATGTCCCAGCCTCGTTCAACTTATTTTTCTCCACCTTTTTCATTTAAAACTCTAATGAGCGATAATCAAATGGATCAATTTTCTTCAAGATGCTCAGTTCTGTTTCCGTTGGCGGCTGTGTATATTTCACTTCGTCGTAGAGCAATTCAAAGCCCGTGTTTTCTTTTACTTCTTCTAAAGAGGAGGTTGGATGAATGCTGTCCAAGTGCAGTTTGCCGCCGCGATTTTCAAAGATGCACAGTGGTGTGACGATTTTCCATAGGTTGCCTCGTGTTGTGACGAAGTCTACTTTTTCGACAAATGTTCGTTTATCGTGCTTTGTTCGCCAAATGATTGCTTTTTTTGCTGTCGGGATAAGGACAGCGCTTCCCGCCCCTCCTGGCAATCGCACCTTTGGCTGATGGTAATCACCGATGACGGAAGCATTGACATTTCCGTATAGGTCGAATTGAACGCCTCCTAGAAAAGCGACGTCTAATTTGCCCCTCATAGAAAGATCAAAAACTTGTTCAAGGGGAAAGTAAGCTTCTGCACTCGCCAGCAAGTCGCTCCCTGCTGAAGAGTAGGCAGCCTTTTTAATGGAAGAAGGGTTCATTCCCCCGGGAATATTGAGATGTACTAAGTGAGGAGCATGCATGTTTTGTGCAAGTGCCATTGCAACCATTGGGAGATGGGAGGATACGCCATGAAATACCGTTTCACCATCCTGCAGCATGTTGGCAATGGCACAAGTCATCATATCGCCGATTCGATATTGTGTAGCTTTCATAGGTGTACAGCCTTCCTTTCTCCAGCATAGTCTCTCGTTTCATAGCTTTTCAGGTATTCAGTAATTTCAGCTTTTGTTTTCAGTGCTAAAAAGGCGGTCAATCCCTTGTCATCCATTTCGTATTTTCGCTCACAAGAACATGGGGCTGCTCCTTTTGGCGTATGCACAATCGCGCTGACCATAAAGCTTGGAATATCGATGCGTTCAGGATGGAGCCTCATTTTACTTTCAGGTACGATTTGTTCAGTTGTTAAAATGACTTTTTTTGCTGCTCTGCTAATTAACACATCTTCGAATTTTGGTCCATCAATGATTGCATTCCCCTTTGCATCACATTCTTGAACATGAATAATCGCAACATCAGGGACAAGCGCTTTTACTAATGTAATGGCCTCACCGCTAAATGGGTCTTCCACTACGACGAAGTAATCGTTTTTAACGAGAAGATCGCCGGCGCATAGGCCTTTAACAGGCATAAATGGTACATTCATCGTTGCCGCCCGCAATGCGCTAATGACTGTATAGCAAGCATGCTCGTTCCCTTTTACAGCACCTGATTGCACCGCTTTTCGATAATGCATCGCAAGGCCATATTTTGTCTCATAGCTGACAAAGCCAGCATCAACCGATTCGACACAGTCCATCGCACATAATAAATCGATATCTTGCGCCCCTGCTGTTTTTACTAATCGCAATTGTTTCTTTTCTTGGCGGGCAATTTCACGAACAAATGCCATTGGCGCACGGTGAAGTACGTTGCCGCCAAAAGCGACCATATCTCCATCTTGAATAAGTGCGGCTGCTTCTTTTAGGTTCATTTTTTTCATCTATGTCACCACCGTTATTTTACTGCGTTGCTGGCTATGTGCACTGCATCCCATACTCCAGCGAATGGGGGTGCATAACAAAGATCTGTCATCCCCAATTCATCTGCACTCATTCCATTGTGTATAGCAATGGCAAACATATCGATTCTTAGCACAACGCCTTTATTGCCAACAGCCTGCGCTCCTAAAATTTTTCTTGTACGCTTTTCACAAATGAGTTTGATCCAAATTGGCGTTTGGTTTGGGTAATATCCCGGATGGTCTGCACTTTGCACAAAGACTGTCGTATAATCAATCGCTAGCTTTTGTGCCTCTTTTTCCGATAAACCTGTTCGTGCCACTTCTAGATCAAACACTTTAATGGCTGCACTTCCAAGGGTGCCTAAATATTTCTGACGGCTCCCTGCGATATTTGCGCCTGCGATTCTTCCGCATTTATTGGCGTTCGTTCCAAGTGGAATATATGTGTTTTCTTCCATTACTTTGTGATACACTTGGGCACAATCCCCAGCTGCATAAATATCTTCAATATTTGTTCTCATTTCGCGATCAATGATGATTGCGCCATTTTGAGCTAAGGCAATACCTGAACCTTGCAAAAATGACGTTGCTGGCTTGACGCCAATGGACATCAGTACTAAATCTGCTTGATATGTTCCTTTATCTGTTTGTACCGCTTCTACGTGTTCTGTTCCGTGAAAACTGATGACCTTTTCTTGCAATTGCAATTGAACACCTTGTTTTAACAGTTCTTTTTCTGTTATGTCTGTGATTTCTTGATCAAAGTTTTGTAAAATTCGTTCCGCTAGCTCGATCACCCTCACATTTTTTCCGAGCCTTGCCATTGCCTCTGCTACTTCAATCCCAATATAGCCGCCGCCTACGATGACAACGTCTTGCAGTTGAGGAGATTGCGAGATTTCTTTTAAAATCATGCCGTCCTCTAACGTTTTTAATACATGAATGTTCTGAAGCTCGACCCCAGGGAAAGGAGGGATAATTGGAAACGTCCCAGTTGCAATCATTAATTTGTCATATGTGTCAAGAAATAAGCGATTTCTGGCAATATCTCTGATCATCACTTGCTTTTTTTCTGGTACAACTTTGACAATTTCATGGTGCAGAAAAATCTCCATTCCCATTTGTTGAAATTGCTCTTTCGTTCTAGCAATCATCTTTGTATAGTCATCGTTTTCTCCTGAAACATAATACGGAAGCCCGCACGCTCCATAGGATAAAAACCCGCCTTTTTCATAAACAACGATTTCGGCATCTTTTTTCATTCTTTTTAGTTTAGAGGCAGCAGACATCCCTGCCGCCACCCCTCCAATGACAATTAGTTTCATTTCATCATTTCTCCTAACGTGACGAATAAGTCATATGGTCGCATCGTTCTTAATGGTCCAAGATTGGTTCACTATCGATGATTCCAACAACGATCGCATCGATTGGTGCATGTTTACTTAAAGCATATTGCACAGCCTGTCCAGTCGAAACGAGAACGAGTTCTCCCTCACCTGCTCCAATGGCATCTGCGGCAACAAAGTAGTCTTCTTTGTTGCCATAAAAAGGCTGGATGACTAGAAACTTAAAGCCTTGCAGTTCATCATATTTCCTAGTCGCAACTACTTTGCTGATTACTTTGCCGATTATCATGTACGTATCCTCCATTCCTAGGAGATGATTGGAAGCCACTCATTTCCTGTTAGTCCAAAGGCATTTGCATCATCCGTATCAAGATGCATATCTAATGCATACCTTTCGCTCACTCTAATTGTCACTTGCCCGATGACGCCGCCTTTTTCTCCGTCTACAAGGACAGATACTTTCTGCCCATCACGTACGCCATAGGCTGCGACATCATTCGGGTGCATATGGATATGTCGGTCTGCAATGATACAGCCTTCAGTTAAGGAGATCGCGCCTTTAGGACCGATGATTGTAATCGGAGCTGAGCCAGCTAAATTCCCAGATGATCTTACGGGCGGGGAAACCCCAAGTTTGCGAGCATCACTTGCAGCAATTTCTACCTGTGTTTGCTTTCGCAGCGGCCCTAGCACCCTTACGTTCTCAATCGTTCCTCGCGGGCCTTTAATCGTTACTTTCTCATTGCATGCATATTGGCCCGGCTGCGAAATGTCTTTAAACTTTGTTAATTCATATCCTTTGCCAAACAGCGGTTCGACATGCTCTTTTTGTAAATGAAGATGCCGTGCTGAAATGCCGACAGGTACGTGGGTTTTCTGTTCGCTGCTCCCAATTATTTGATGCTTCGCAAGCTCTTCCATTACCGCTTTTGTTATCTTTTCAATTAACGCCTGATTGACTTGATCTTTCACGACATATCACCGCTTATTTTAAAATAGGTAAAAGTTTTTCAACATCGGCATGTGGTCTTGGAATGACGTGTACTGCCACAAGCTCGCCTACTCTTTGCGCCGCATCAGCACCGACTTCTGCTGCCGCTTTTACAGCTCCGACTTCTCCTCTTACAATAACGGAAACGAGACCGGAACCGATTTTTTCACTGCCAACGATTTCCACATTTGCTGCCTTTAGCATTGCATCTGCCGCCTCGATTGCTGCTGTTAATCCTCTTGTTTCGATAATGCCTAAACTGCTCATCATTTTTCCTCCTAACGTAGATTAAACGATTGAATATTTCATTCTTATCTCATGATTAACGTGGTTACTTCAAGCCTGGGATTAATTTCAATACATCGCCATGCGGTCTTGGAATCACATGGACAGCAACGACCTCGCCAATTCTTTGGGCAGCGTCAGCACCAACATCTGTAGCTGCCTTCACTGCTCCCACATCTCCTTTTACGATGACAGACACAAGGCCAGAACCAATCTTTTCGCTGCCAACAATTTCAACATTGGCTGCCTTTAGCATCGCATCTGCCGCCTCGATTGCTGCTGTTAGTCCTCTTGTTTCAATTACTCCTAAAGATTCATTCATGATAATTCCTCCTCTTTGATTTCTTGTTTTTTATTTTTTCCTTTTTTAGGTTTTGGTTGTTTTGGTTGTTTCGGTTGTTCTGGTTTTGCTTTTGGCACTAGATAGTTTAATATTTCGGCATGCGGGTTTGAGATTACTAATGCCATCTTCAACGGATTATGTTGTTTCCCTTCGCACACCTGCTTCGCTGTCTCAACAGCAGTTGTGACGTCGGAAACGCCGCCGCCTACAATGAGCGTGACGAGCCGCCCACCTAAATATTTTTCACTTGCCACGTACTCAACATTTGCAGCCTTGCACATGCTGTCTAAAATTTCCATCGCTACGGGGAAATATTGTGCTTCTACGACACCAATCGCTTCATACTTCCTCATTCTTATCACCTTTTTCATCAGGAGCTATCAATCTTTCTAATCCTTCATAAGGCCTTGGAATGACCCGAACCGCTGCAAGCTCGCCATGCTGCTGAGCAGCTTCAGCTCCGACTTCCAATGCAGCCTGTACAGAAGCAAGATCTCCTTTGATCATGACGGTAATCATGCCAGAGCCAATTCGTTTTATTTCATAAATATCTACAAAAGCATGCTTGACCATTACATCTATACAGGCTGTTGCAGTAACCATTCCAATTACTTCAAGCAACCCTAATGACTGCTTCACTTTTCCCACTCCTCACAATCGCCCTTAGCTTTTCCGCTTTACTTTGCCAAGTGGAAGCAATTTTTTCAAATCGTCAGAAGCTAAAGGGATCATTTGAGTAATGATATCCTCTTCATCGATATACTGGCTTGCCGCTTGGCTTGCTGCTTCCAACGCTGTTTTGACATCGGCAATGCTTCCGCTGAATTTCACTTGTACGACAACTGGAATCGCTGCATTGTTGCCGAGAATTGGGTTGTTGCAATCTATTCCTTCTATTGCAATATCCGCAGCCTTGCAAGCCTGATCCATTGCAAATAACGCAACACTATATCCTTGAACCTCAAGTAAACCAATAGATTTGTTCATTTTCTCACCTATCCTATGATGCGAAATCCTCCCTCTGCAAGTACACATCTTCGTTGTCTTGTAAACGTTTTAGCAGATGTGATTCCTTCTCCGGTAGGTCCTGCTATTGTCATCGTTGTATGTCCTTCGCCGCCAAATCCAACACCGGCAAGAGAAGAAGCATTTTTTACAAAAATGGTTGTTTCAATTGCCCGCGCAAATCGCGTCAGGTGATCGATGTTTTGCGAATGCATCATTGCTGTATGGCGATTCCCATGCTCAGCAAGCACTGCTTTTTCAATTGCTTGGTCTAAATCCTTTACTCTTACAATTGGAAGGATCGGCATCATTTGTTCTAATTGCACGAACGGATGATGGAAATCTACTTCGCAAATTAATAATGGTACGTCATGATCTTTCTTTACGCCGATCTTTTCCAAGAACAAGTTTGCATCTTTACCTACCCACTCTTTAGCAACGTGATATGCTCTTCTCGGATCGAGTGAACAGCCGCTTGCCGTCTGCTCTTTATTTTCTTCAAGAGCAAAGCTCATGATCTGTTCTAATTCTTGATGGTCAAGCATGTAAGCACCGTGGTGAAGCATTTGAAAAATAAAGTCATCTGCCACTGCTTCCAACACAAATACTTCTTTTTCCGCAATACAGAGCAAGTTATTATCAAAAGACGCTCCGGCAATAATCGATTTGGCAGCGTTCTCCAAATCAGCGGTATCATCGACGATGACAGGTGGATTTCCTGCTCCCGCGCCAATTGCTTTTTTACCTGACTTGAGCAGCGCTCTTACTAGTCCAGGGCCCCCTGTTCCAACGAGTAATTTAACTTTCGGACTATCGATAAGCTGTTGCATCGTATCTAATGTTGGGTTTTTCACCATTGAGACGAGATTTTCTGGTCCTCCCGCTGTTTGAATCGCGTTGTTGATCAGCGAAATAACATAAGCGCTCGAGTGCTTTGCAGATGGATGAACATTAAAGACAACTGCATTGCCTGCCGCTAACATCCCAATTGTATTGTTGATAATCGTTTCGGTCGGATTTGTCACTGGCGTAACCGCTCCAATCAAACCGAAGGGCGCTTGCTCAACGATCGTCAAGCCATCATCGCCTGACATGGCAAGCGTATTTAAATCCTCTGTTCCTGGCGTTTTCAGCGCTGACAACTCATGCTTGGCAACCTTATCTTCCATTCGTCCAAGTTTTGTTTCTTTATATACCATCTCTGCCAACGTTTCTTTTTCTGCTAAAATCGCTTGTCTTACCGCTTCAATGATCGTCTCTCTATCTTTCAATTGAAAATCTCTCACATAGGATAACTGTGCCGAATAGCCTACTTCAATTGCATCTTCCATGTTTTCAAAGACGCCATGATCTCCTTTTGCATTGCTTGCTCGGCCAACTGCGATCGGAGCTGACTCGTGAGAAGCTGGCTTTAATGGAATCGGTTTGATTTGTTGAGTGGTTTTTTCTGGAACTCCTTTTGTTTCAGACAGATTTTCGATGACAGATTGAATCATGCGTTGAATATCTTCTTCAGTCATATTCATGATGCTACCACCTCTCATTACAACTCTTTTTTCAATATATCTTCTGTCACTTTTCTTATAATTTGTTCCATCATTGCTTTTTTCTTTTCTTCCTCATTTGCTGCTATAGGCTCATGTCCTTCTTTATTATTTTCACATGGCGGGATGCCGCCTGTTTTTATGCCCATCTTTTGTCTGATTCCAACTAAATCAGAAACTTGAGAACAATTAAGTTCATTGACTTTATTAATAATATTGTTAGAATACATCATCATTAACGCATAATGCTCTAATGATTCCATTCTAAAGTATGCTTCGATTAAATCTCTTCCCCATGTTAATGCGCCGTGATTTGCGAGTAAAACCGCATTGTAATCTTTGCAATAAGGAGCAATCGAATCGGGTACTTCTTGTGTTCCCGGCGTTGCATAAGGAGCAACTGGAACGGTTCCCAATAGAACGACCGCCTCCGGCGAAACTGGTTTGTCAAGACTGATGCCAGCAATTGCAAAAGATGTTGCTACAGGTGGATGAGCATGCACAACAGCATTTACTTCAGGGTTTTCATTGTAAACCCTTAGATGCATTTTCACCTCCGAAGATGGCTTCATTTTTCCTGAGATCACTTTCCCTGATAGGTCCATTTTCACCATCATATCCGGCGTCATAAAGCCTTTGCTAACACCAGTGGGTGTTGTCCAAATTGTGTTTGGTCCGCATTTTACGGAAATATTGCCATCATTGGCGGCAACAAAGTTTTTCTGATAGATTCTTCTGCCAATCTCACAAATTAACTTTTTCGCTTCAAAATCTGAATAATATTTATGATGAACCACTGATATATCAACTCCTTTTAAATAAAGCTTCCATCAATAGAGACATTCTCTCCGTTCATACTGATGGTTCTTGAAATTTTGCTGATGACGAAAGAGAGCAAAACACTTACTTTCACTTTACACATCTTCACATAAACCATGTGAAGAACCTATCAATATCTTACTATAATTTTCTTACTTTATATAGTGTTTGTCAACGTTTATTTTGGTTTTATTTATGTTTTTGTTGTTTTTAACAAGATAGACACATAAAAACCCAACTTTATTGAAAAACTTGCTGTTAAACGTCTTTTCGGTGTTTTTTTACCAAATTGATGAGGATGAGTCTTTCTCATTCCCAACGAATTATGGTAGGATGAAACATAAGAACAAATATGAAGGAGTTAAATGATGTTACCAATTGCCCGAAAAAACAAAATTAAAGAATTGATTGTAGAAAAAAAGAGTGTAACTGTTGCTGAATTAACGAAACTCTTTAAAGTAACGGAAGAAACAATTAGACGCGATTTAAAGCAATTAGAAGATGACGGCATTCTACATCGTACTTATGGCGGCGCCTTCATCTCTGATGGCGTTCAAAATGATGTTGATGTGAATCTTAGAGAATTCATTCATGTGGAAGGGAAAAAGAAAATCGCCTCTCAATGCTTATCATTGATCAAAAGCGGCGACTCTATTTTTTTAGATGCTTCCACGACTTCCTTAGTCATTGCGAGTATGCTGCAAGATAAAAAGCTTACCGTTGTAACGAATTCAATCAAAGTCGTCAATAAGCTGATGGAATACCCACAAGTAAATGTAGTCATCATTGGCGGCACATTAGCACACTCTTCCCTATCGACATTGGGACGAAATGCAGAGCATCATTTAAACAATTATTTTTTTGACACTGCTTTTATTTCTTGCCGCTCAGTAAGCATGCAGCACGGGATCACCGATTCCAATGAACAGCAGGCAGGAATTCGCAAGCTTGCTGCAGAACATGCAAATCGAGTAAACTTAATTGCTGACTACACGAAGTTTGACCGCACTTCCTTTGCTAGTATTTGTGGTTTTGAACAAATTGACACCATTATTGTCGATAAAAAACTTTCAGAAGAATGGTCTTCCTTTCTTGAAGAACAGGATGTAGCACTAATAGAATGCGAATGATTTTCTTAAACAAAAACCTCCGCTTAGCATGATCAGCGGAGGTTTTTTATTCATCAAATCGCTACCAGAGAACCTCGCTTCTATTTAGAGCCTTGCCGGTTCAAGCTTCAAAAATAAAGTGAAACTTCCATCAGTGGGGGTTTTCTCTCATCCCCCACTGGACAAGAAGTAGAACAAAGGCTAAGATCGCAACGTCCTGTTGCAACGCCTTTGTGACCTACGTCCTGTAGGCCCGAACCAATCGGACATTTGACTTTCAGTTATCCCCCACCTAGCGCTTCTGAATCCTCTTAGCTCTTGAGGTGGGTGTCTTACTGCCAGTTAGATGTGGGATAAAGACTAAACTGCCTTATTTTTTTTGTTGAAACATTTTAGGCAAACTGTCATTGAACGGCGCATAAGCAATGCCATTCTCCGTTACAATTCCGCTAATCAACGTATGATCTGTCACATCAAAAGCCGGATTATACGTCTTTACGTCTTTAGGCGCCATTGGTTTTTCATACCATGTTGTCGTTACTTCCTCTGAAGGTCGAAGCTCAATATGAATGTCCTCGCCAGTTTCACATGTTAAATCAATGGTAGAAAGCGGCGCACATACGTAAAATGGAATGTTATAATGTTTGGCAAGGATGGCTACACCTGACGTGCCGATTTTGTTCGCTGTATCACCGTTGGCAGCCACTCGGTCGCACCCTACAAGAACCGCTTGGACTTTGCCTTCTTTCATGACGATCGATGCCATGTTGTCACATAGCAAGGTGACATCTACGCCAGCTTCTTGCAGCTCCCACGCCGTTAGACGCGCTCCTTGAAGCAATGGTCTCGTTTCGTCAGCATAGACTTTAAAGTTGTATCCTTGTTCTTGACCTAAATAGATTGGCGCAAGTGCAGTGCCATATTTTGCAGTTGCAATCGTTCCAGCATTACAATGGGTTAAGATGCCCCACTCTGGTTTTAGAAGTGTCAACGCATGTGTTCCAATCGACTTGCATACTTCTTCGTCTTCTGCTCTAATTTGCTCTGCTTCCTCTTTTAGAGCCGCTTTTACTTGCAGAACATTTTTTCCCTTTTCATTTTGAAAACGTGTATCCATTCTATCTAACGCCCAAAATAAATTCACAGCCGTCGGCCGCGAAGAAGCCAAATATTCTTTTACCTTTTTAAAATCTTCATATAAGTCTTCATAAGTGCCAGCAGTTGATTTTTTTGTTCCTAAATACACGCCATATGCTGCGGCAATTCCGATTGCCGGTGCGCCCCGAACTTTTAGTTCGTAAATGGCGTCCCACACATCTTTCATTTCTTTCAGCTCTAAAAATACTTTCTCGTTCGGCAAGAGCGTTTGATCCAATAAAATCAGTGTATCGTTATCGTCGTCTAGTTTTACTGATTGGATTGCTTCAACTGGATTGTCCATCAGGTCATCCTCCTCTAAAATTGTTGTGCACAAGTTTGGAGCATTGTTTTATAATCGGTGCCCGTTTTCATTGCTGCTCTATCCATAATCAAAGCTTTCCCTACTGTTAAACAGATTTTTTCCGCATTGACTCTAGCAGCAGGATCTTTTATTGATGTGATGTCTTTTACATGGGCGATGCCGATAATCCGTCTGCATAGCTCCAATCCTGCAATACCAGCTGTGCTCTCTAAAACTTCTGCTAAATAATAATCTTTAAAACCATCGTACTTCGCAGTTTCTTCTGTCACTTTTTCATCCCATGCTTTGGAGAATTTTGCTGCGAAAAGATCAATGACATCTTTGATCGTTGTTTCTATATATTGCATAAATGTTGCTTTTTCTGCTTCATCTTCGATCGTATATTTCCCATTTACATAAGCGAAAAATAAATTCGCTACGACATTTCCAATGTCATAACCAGCTGGTCCATAAAAAGCAAACTCAGGATCAAAAACCTTTGTGGAGTCTTTCTTAATAAAGACAGAACCAGTGTGCAAATCACCATGAAGCAATGATTGGGTATTTGTCATAAATTCAAACTTTAGCTTTGCTGTTTCAAGTGCAAGCTGTTTATCATTCCAAATATGTTCTTTTACAAAATCTCTTGTGCTGGCAAATACGTCATTGCGCGGGCAATCATAAAACGGCTCTGTATACACAAGGTCCTCTGTTATCTCGCAAAGCTCAGGATTTGTAAATTTTTTTACTAATTCTTTCTTTTCTTTATGCTCTAACACAGCATCTGAAGTCAATAGTAATGTGTTGACAAGAAAGGTTGTAATATGATCCGCAAATAATGGGAATATCTCATGGTTTATTAGTGCTGTTCTCATCATTTGATGGTCAGATAAGTCTTCCATCGCACAGCAGTTCATAATAGGGTCATAATGATACATTTTGGGAACAAATCCAGGCGCAAGCTTGTTTTGAAGTTCTAATATTTCACTTTCAATTCTATTTCTGTCTGGTGAGACTTTAAATTCATCAGAAATTCTCGCTACCGGCCCAGCTTGTTTAATAATGATAGATTGCTGTGTGTTGGCATCGATTACTCTAAACACATAGTTTAGATTGCCATCACCAATTTCTTTGCATATTAACTTCGCATCTTTCGCGAAAAAGTCTAACTTTGTCTTCGCATATTCGATCGCGTCTTCCTCTTTCATCGTAAAGTAAGCAGTCGTAAAGTCCGTCATTTGTAACTCCTCCTGTTATCTTTGTTTATAGTAGGTTAACGCCAGTGCAAATGCTAAAACAGTTCCTTTTACGATGTCCATCGCATAGTAAGGCACTGACATCATGACTAAACCATTTTGCAGAATACCGATGAGAACTGCTCCGACAAATGTACCAAATGCATTTGGCTTGCCTGCGCCAAGAACGGAAAAACCAATGAAGGCTGCTGCAACAGAGTCCATTAAGTAAGGAGCTCCTGCATTAATTTCTGCTGTCATAACGCGTGACGCTAAAACAATACCGCCGATTGCTGCAAATACGGCTGATAGCATGTAAGCAGCTACTTTATATTTATTCACAGGAATACCAGAAAGTCTTGCTGCTTCTTTATTTCCTCCAATGACATACATGTATCTGCCATGTTTTGTATAATTTAAAAAGATATGCACTAAAATGACGACGACGATCATAATAATGATAATCCAAGGAACTTGGCCAATTTTGGCAAAGAAAGGACTAATCGTACCTGTTGAAAAACTGCCGTCAGACATAACCATATTTTCTGATACAGTTGCACCTTTCGTATAAGTAAGCGCAATACCTTGAATAATAAACATGGTTGCCAATGTCATTAGCATGTCAGGAATTTTCATCTTCACGATCATGAAGGAGTTCAATGCCCCAACGAGCAGTGAAGCTGCAATTGCCGCAAAAATAGCAATGAAAATGTTTTGTGAAAACCAAACAAACATCGAGATAACAATCGCATTCGACATCGAAGCGACCGACCCTACTGATAAGTCAAAGCCATCAACTGACAACGATATCGTGATCCCTGTTGCAATGATCGTTACAATAGAGATAGATCTTAGAATGTTTATTAAGTTATTTGCTTGAATAAATGAAGGATTTGTCGCTGCAAAAATAATGATTAATACAACAATCGTAAAAATCGTTCCATACCTATATAGTAGATCAAAGGCATCTAGCTTTTTCTTCTCTGGTGGATTAACTGGATTGGCCACACTCATTCTATTTGCCTCCCGTTGAATAAAATAATATTTCTTCCTCATTTGTTGTATGAGTTGGTAATTCCTTTACCACTTCGCCATCATAGACAACATATATTCGATCTGTGATCCCCATGATTTCAGGAAACTCACTCGATGCGTAGATAACTGCTTTTCCACGCTTCGCTAATGCTGCAATTAATTCGAAAATGTCTTTTTTTGCTCCGACGTCTACACCTTTTGTCGGTTCGTCAAAAATATATACATCAGCATCTGTAATCAGCCATTTTCCAATTGCAACTTTCTGTTGATTCCCTCCAGATAGATTTTGAACTTTCGTTTCTGCTGAAGGAGTTTTGATGCCAAGGCTGCTAATCATTTCTTTTGATTTTTTCTTTTCAGCACGAAAATCTAAAAAGCTGTTATATTTACAGAAGCTGCTTAACTGTGCAACCGTGAGATTTGTCGCTACTGACTCAGAAACTAAAATCCCTTCTTTTCTTCTTTCTTCAGGTACTAGAGCCAAGCCTTTTTTCACTGCATCGTGAGGATTTTTTACTTTTTGGCTTTTCCCTTTGATCAAAATATCTCCCGATGTAATCTTTGAAGACCCAAATATCGCCTTACAAAACTCTGTCTTTCCAGCACCGACAAGACCCGCCACACCGATAATTTCTCCAGCTCTTACATGGAGGTTCATATTTTTAACTTTATCCGAATCATGAAGCCCTTTTACCTCTAGGATCGTTTCGCCAATATCTATTTGATATTTCGGGAACTGCTCTTCGAGTTTTTTTCCAAGCATTTGTTCTACGACTCTATTTTGTGTAGTATCCTTTATTTTCTCTTTATTGATAAATTTACCATTTCTCATGATAGTGATATCATCACAGATGCTAAAAAGCTCCGGTAAACGGTGAGAAATAAAGATAACACCGACATTTTTTTCCTTTAAATCCCTTACAATTCTAAAGAGCTCTTCCGTTTCTGTATGACTTAGCGGTGCTGTAGGCTCATCTAATATGAGAAATCGACATTGCTTAGAAATAGCGCGAGCAATGAGAATCATTTGTTTTTCAGCAAGAGTTAGTTCTGACACTAGTTTCTTCGTTGAAATGTTGACATTCATGCTTTTTAAAATGTCTGCCGCTCGTTGATGGATGTTTCTCCATTTAATAAATTGACTTTTCCCCATATCGTTAACGGTTTCATTTAACATGATGTTTTCCCCGACCGATAAATATGGAACTAACGCGGTATCTACTTCTTGATATACAATTTGGACGCCATGTTCCTGTGCATCCTTTGGCGATCGAATATTTACTGTTTCGCCATTCATGAAAATGTCCCCTGTGTAATGGTTGTAAGCTCCTGATAAAACCTTCATTAATGTAGATTTCCCAGCTCCATTGGCACCGATTAATGCATGCGTAGTACCTGTTTCCGTTGTAAAATCAACATTGTCTAAAGCTTTTACACCAGGGAATTCGATTGTAATCTTTTTCATCTCTAATGTTATTGTTGAAGTGCTCATTTTCCCCACCTTCTAAGACCGTTCTTTAAGGAGACACTCCCATAAAGAGAGTGCCTTAAAGAATCCGTATTTGTGGCTTACTTCTTATAGTGGTCCTTTAACGTCTTCATCCAATCTTCTTCAAATGCATCCGTTTGTCCCCAACCTTTTACAATATCTGCAAGGTTCGTCATATTCACAGGATTTTTAGAACCTTGAAGCGCTTCCTGTCTAATAGAAGATGCTTCTAAGTCATATGTTTGTGGTGTTTCTTCTCCAGCTATTTTTTTAGCAAGAATCCTCATATTGACAGAGCCAATCATCTTCGGATCAACTGCTGATGTATAAACCCAAGGACTTTTGTCTGCTTGCATTAATTGTAAGTCAGCATTAGACACATCAATGCCATAGATTTTGATTTCATCTCTTCCTGCTTCTTTAATCGCACGTTCAGCACCAATTGCAAACGCATCCCATGTTGCGAAAACAGCATCTATTTCACCTTTTTTATATTTGTTTAGCATTGCTGATACCGCGTTTTGTGTTTGTACAGAAGTATCTGCAGCCGCTACTCCAAATCTGCCAAGCTCTTTTATTCCAGGATTTTCTTTTAGTTTTTCTTGATAAACGTTATTGCGTCTTTCCATTGGCGGGAATCCGTCTACCCAAAGGTAAACAATATTTGCCTCGCCATCGAAATCTTTAATCAACTCATCTAGCGCTAGTTCCGCTAACGCTTCATCATCTTGAGAAGTAAGCGTAACACCCTCAATATTCTCTAAATCACTAGTTGAATCAAAAGTGACAACGCTTTTACCTTTTTCAACAATTTTTTCTACATAATTTATTGTACCAGCATCGTCACCATGTGAAATGATAAATCCATCATAATTTTCCTCAATCGCTTGTGCGATTGCATCGTGGAACTTCGCAGTATCTCCATTAGCTGTAAACACATCTACTTTAAATCCAAGCGCTTCCCCTTCCTCTTTAGCTCCAGCTAAAAATTGAGCTGTATGGTCATCGCCGCCTATCTTTCTAATAACCTTAATTTTTACATCTTCGCCTTTAGCAAATCTCTCTGGGACATTTTCTAATGAGACATTTGCATTGCCTTTTGGCTCATCGCTTTTATCTTCTTCCTTTGAAGAAGAACAACCTGCAAACAGAAGTAGTATTGCAAGCATTGGCACCAATACTTTCTTGAACGGGCTTACTTTCATCTTTTACACTCTCCTTCTATCATTTGATTGTTTTTTAATCCAAAATCATGAAATCGGTTTCTTTTTCATGATAACGGATACAATAGAATTTACATTATTTCTTACATTGTACCTAAATTCTATCATGTTAATCTTACTTATACAATTCTTTTTTTGGGTTTTTACATGTATTTTTTGGTTTTGTTTGTTTTTTGTACATATATCGCCTTTCATTTTGTTTTTTTACACGATGTAAAAAGTGGTTTGGAAGCGCAATCTACACCTATTATTGTATTTATGTGAAAGGTTTTCTTTTACAGGAATCTATTGGGTTTTAACAGCAAACTTGCTATCTCAGTAAAAATAAGGAGATAAACCAACAAAAAGAGGAGAAAAGATGGATATATCATATCAGGGGTGTTGATTAATCAATAAAAACATACAAAAAAAGAACACCTTTCTTGTAAAATGTCATTTGCCGAAAACAAACTCAAGAAAAGATGTCCGTATGAAAAGAATACCATATTCAGAATTTCTTCAAAAAATGATGTCAGAAGAAGAACTCGTAGATATTCAAATAGCCTTCGGTCAGAAAGAGACTGCCCGTAAACTCTATGTTCTTACACTAATCAAAATTTACTTAGTTTGCGCATCCGTGAATAAGTTGGGTTGCCACAAATTGACCATGCAACTCTCAAAAAACAAGTAACATGGACTACTACATCATGAAAAGACCCTTTGATATTTAGTCGTGATACGACGGACATCAAAGGGTCTCCTTTGGTAGACTCCACCAAGATTACAGTGGGAAATTAACATCTTCATTGGGACTTTATTACGAGGAGCGTGCAGGAATCAAACTACATGTTAGCTGCACTCCCGCTCACTGAAATGCCTCTTCAAATCGTTGAAACGACTTCTTCTCGTTTAATCATTTGTAGATAGCGATAGATGCTAGATTCAGAAGTTTTCATAATGGTAGCAATCTCAGGAACAGCCCCTTTTAAAAGAAACACACCACGATTGTTTAAGTCGCGAATGATTTCTAATTTATCTTCTTGTTTTAAGTATTCAATTGTAACTCCTTTTTCTTCGGTAATTTCATGGATGATTTGTCGAGTCATTTCTTCAATCGATTGAGACAAGTTTTCCGACTCTAAGTTTTCATTATGAATATTTTGGTCTTTACAATTGTTTTTGTTGTATGAACAAACGATATCTTCAACAATCTTTTCTAAGTTGTTTATTAAAGATTCGTCAGTATTAACACAAATCATTCCAATTAACTCGCCTTTTTCACGAATAAAAAAAGTCGAGGATTTTAGATTTTTGTTTCCAGTAGTTTTCCCGAGATAATTTGTGATGAAATGTTTGTCTTGGTGTTTATTTTCTTTCAATATCTTTAACACTAGGTCGGTGGCAGGAGCACCTACTTCGCGATTGGAGATATGATTGTTTCTAATTGCGACGACAGAATGATTTAAGTTGCTCAGATCATGAAGAACAACTTCACTATTCCTGCCAAGAATCTCAGCTAAAAAATCAACAAAAGGAATATATTTTTCTAATTTGTTATTCATAATATCCTCCCATTTCTTCACTATCATTATAGTAAAAATTTATTATCTATGCAAGTAATTTTCGTTCCGACTGATTTTTCCTACTTTTTTTGTAAAATCTATATATATCAAGCTACTTAGCATTTATAAGATGGATGATATATCTAAATTTTACGGTTTAGTGAACAATTACTTCCATAATAATAATACTTTATCGTTATGAGAATAAAATATATTGACTGTAAAAGATTATTAATTTACAATGAAAACTGGTTAGGACATAAAAACTCTTAAACAAAAGGTGAGGATATTGTGAAAAGAATTAATACGAAAAAAGCACCTGAAGCGATTGGACCTTATGTACAAGCTGTAAAGTTCAATAACATCATTGTTACATCTGGACAACTTCCGATAAATTCGGATGTTGGAATAATTGAAAGCACTTCCGTAAAGGAACAAACTTACCGTTCCCTTACGAATATTAAAAATATTTTGGAGGAAGAGGGTGGTCACATCAAAAACATTGTTAAAACTACTGTTTTTTTACAACATATGGATGATTTTGCCGAAATGAATGAAGTATATGACGAATTTTTCAAAGGAATGCAATGTCCTGCTCGAACAACTGTTGAAGTAGCAAAACTACCTATGAATGCGTTAGTAGAAATTGAAGCAATAGCTATTTTGGAGGGGGAATAATAATGGAAATGCAAAAATTCGTAGAAATGTATAGTGTAGAGCGTAGAAATACAAGCTGTTTAAAATGGGATGCATTAGAGGAGCGGTTTGGAGATCCTAACTTAATTGCAATGTGGGTAGCCGACATGGAATTTAAGGCTCCTAAAGCTGTTACTGAAGCTTTAGTAAAACGAGCAGAACATGGCGTTTTTGGATACTCAGTAACACCTGATTCTTATTATGAAGCTTATTTCAATTGGCAACAAAAACGTCATGGTATTCATCTAGAAAAAGAGTGGATTCGTTTTTCAACCGGTGTTGTTCAAGAGCTTTACAATTTGGTGAACATTTTTACTGAAGAAGAAGATGCGGTCATTATTATTACACCAGTATATTATCCGTTCCATAATGCTATTAAAGATACCAATCGCAAATTAGTGCGTTCTGAATTAATTAATGAAGATGGAAAATATCGTATTGATTTCGCTGATTTTGAAAAACAAATTGTAGAAAACAATGTAAAATTATTTATCCTATGCTCTCCACATAATCCTGTTGGACGCGTATGGACTGAAGAAGAATTAGAAACAGTTCTCGAAATCTGTAAAAAACACAATGTGTTTGTGATAGCTGATGAGATTCATCAAGATATTATGATAGGAGAACGAAAATTTATTTCTGCTCTGAATGTGAAAGATCGAGCATACTGTGATAATTTATTAGTTGTCACTGCACCATCTAAAACATTCAACTTAGCATGCTTATTAAATGCACACACGATTATTCCTGATGAAAAAATTCGTGAAAAATATGATCAAGACATGAAGACGATTAATCAAACAGAAAAGAGTCTTATGGGCCAAATTGCTGCTGAAGCAGCTTATGCACATGGAGAAGAGTGGGTAGAAGGTCTACTCGCGGTCATTCGTCACAATTTCAATCATTTAAAAAATGAGTTGCAACAACACGCACCAAAAGCAATTGTAACAGAATTAGAAGGCACATATTTAGCTTGGATTGATTTAAGACCGTATATCAATTGTGAAGAAACGAAGGAGTTTATCCAAGATAAATGTGGCTTAGCTATTGATTTTGGTGAATGGTTTAGTGATAAATGTAAAGGGTTTGTTCGTTTAAATATGGCTACAGATCCGAAAATTGTAGAATTAGGCACCAAACGCATCATTACTGAACTAAAAAAACTAGAATGTTAGGAGTAATGACTAATGAAGGTATTGAAAAATTATAAATTTTCACTAATCCTACTAGGGTGTATGTTACTTGGTTCAATCGTTGGTGCAATAATGGGGGAAAAAGCTCAGATTTTTTCCCCTGTAGCTAACTTATTCTTAAATTTACTATTTTGCTGTGTTGTCCCATTAATTTTTGTTTCGTTAGTGTCTGCCATTACGAATATGGAAAGCACAAAGAAACTTGGAAAGATTTTAGGGATCATGTTTTCCATATTTATTGTGACAGGAATTATCGCAGCGATTTATATGCTAGCCGTTTGTATTATATTTGACCCAGCTAAGGGTACAAACATTGTGATGAACGAAACCGTTGACGCTTCTAGCAAGATGGATTTCTTAGCGATGTTTACCGTAGAAGATTTTCCATTATTATGGTCTCGTCAAAATTTAATGGCATTAATTGTTTTCTCTATCATCTTTGGACTAGCTACCGTTTCAGCTGGTGAAAAAGCTAAACCTGTCGTCAAATTATTTAATGGCGCTACTGAAGTTGTTATAAAAATTGTTGGCTATGTCATGTATTTAGCGCCGATTGGTTTAGGAGCGTTCTTTGCAACATTAATTGGAGAATATGGCTCAGAAATTGCAGGACCATTATCTCGGGCAATCATTATTTACCTCATTGCATCTGTTGGTTTTTACTTTATCTCTAACTTTATATTTGCATATATTGGTGGAGGGAAAAAAGGCGTATCCCTTTTTTGGAAAAACATCATTCCTCCAACATTAACCTCATTAGGAACTTGTTCAAGTGCAGCAGCGATTCCGTCAAATCTTATCGCGGCGAAAAATATTGGTATTCCAGATGAAATTGCTAATATCACAATTCCTATGGGAACAAACTTGCATAAAGATGGAGCTGTGTTAATTCAAATATTAAAAATTGTCTTTATGTGTAGTATTTTTAATATCAATATTTTAGAACCAAAAAATCTGATTACAGCTATTGTAGTCTCAGTTGTCGCTTCAAGTGTAATGGGAGCTATACCAGGCGGTGGATACGTTGGAGAAATTTTCATCGTTTCTGCATTTGGTTTTCCAGAAGTAGCGATTCCAATTATGGTATTAATCGGAACAATCACTGATGCTCCAGCAACTGCAATTAATGCATCAGGAGATGTAGGAACTGCAATGGTTGTAAGCCGTGTAATTGAAGGTAAAGACTGGATAAATGACGGCGCCCAAGAAGTAGCTTAAATGTTCTGATAAAGAAAAGGACTGTCTCTAAGTCGAACCGACTTTGGAGGCAGCCTTTCTATTATTTGTTTAAGCTTCATGTTTGATTTTCTATGACATATACATCATCATGAAAGCGATCAATGGATCTTCTTTTGGTAGACGCCACCACGATTACAGTGGGAAATCGCGTCTTAAATTAAACTACTTTAGCTACACTCTTCTTACTGAAATGCCTCTTCAAGTCATCGAAAACGACTGGACTTGTGCATGATGAGAAACTGATTCATAGGAAGACCTCTTTTCTGTGAATTTTGTCTGGCAACTCAATATCAAGAAAAGGGGTTCCTTTTTTGTATCATTATTCATTTACACAAAATATTTTACGCTCTCTTTTAAAACACCTCGTTTTTTTCAACTTTATACGCTAAATGAAAACATTCTCTCTCCTCTTTATTTTTTTCCATCATTAAAAAAACGTTTAGCCAAATATACTTCGTATTCGTCAACGAAATAAAGCAACCTTTGTTCCCTGTTTGTATTTTTTGTTCTACATTATATTATATTTATTCCCCCAATATATAATCGCAAAATAAAAATGGTTCTTTTTGTCGAAAAAGAGCCGTTTACACGTACCAATAGGCAACAAAAGCTCTTCATTTATAATATTTCTATATACTTAGTTATCATCAGATGGACCTCTTTTTTTATTGATTTTAAAGTATCCTTTATTTTTTTTAGAAAAAATGAACTTTTTTTCACTATCATGACTCTTATAGAGAAGAGGAAGAGGTGAAGGCATGAATGTAGCTCGATTAGTGAAAAAAGCGAAAAAGGGAAGTAAAGAAGCATTGCTTCAATTAATTTTGGCTGAAAAAGATGCTTATTATAAGCTTGCTCTCACCTATATGGGGAATACGCATGATGCAATGGATGCGATGGAGGAAATGATTGTAAGGTTATATGAAAAGATCGATCAGCTCAGGAAGGAAGAAGCTTTTTACAGCTGGAGTAAAACCATTTTGGCAAATAGCTGTAAGGACTTGCTTCGCAAGCGGAAAAAACTAGTGTTAATAGATGATTGGCATACTGTTAATGAGAGCCATACTTCGACTAGCGACCCTTATATTAGCAGTGATCAACAAATGGATATCAAAGCACTGCTGCTGCATTTAAATGATCATCAAAAAGAAGCAATCCAATTAAAATATCTTCATGATCTCGATTACAAAACAATAGCTGATATGACCAATGTTTCGATTGGAACCGTGAAATCAAGGATTTTTCGAGGATTAAAAAAGCTAAGAGATCATTATAGAGGTGATGCTGATGAATAATGTTGAAAAACGATTAGCTGAAGAGAAGAAGCGTATGAACTCCATAACAGCACCTGAAGAATTAGAAATGAGATTAAGAAATGCTCTAAATACTGCTGCTCCAAGAAGAAAACGAAAAACACCTATTTGGATGATGGCAGCGGCCGCCTTATTTCTAATGTTCTTCGTTGGATATCATTACAATGCTGTTGCCTTTTATGGGAAGAAATTATTTGGATTTGATGAAATGATGGACCGTCATACATTAAAAAAATTAGATGATGAAGGTATGGGACAAATCATAGAAAAAAAAATCAAGCTAAAAGACGGATCCGTTTTTGTTATTAATGGATTGATAGCAGATGCCAATCAATTAGTGATGTATTATACATTAACCAATCCAAATGGGATAAAGGACTACGATAATAACC
Source organism: Bacillus chungangensis (assembly GCF_030812995.1). Lineage (GTDB taxonomy): Bacteria > Bacillota > Bacilli > Bacillales > Bacillaceae_C > Bacillus_CF > Bacillus_CF chungangensis. The sequence goes on from NZ_JAUSTT010000047.1 coordinate 21,939, forward strand.
TTTTCCCCCTAACTTTTTCAAAAATAACTGGATTTTCTACGAACTCAGATGCAGTAAGTGGCTCTATATTGGCAAACGACGATCACACTGAAATAAAAGGAACGAAGTCTTTTGAACCTGTAAGTCCATTTGCAAAAAAATTAACGTTGCACTTTGGACAATATCTACAGAACGGCGAGATGACAGAAGAAAGTATTTCTTTTCCTTACGCTCCAAATAAAGCGATGCAAACAACGATTAAACAATCCGTAAAGAAAACGGTGAAGGTTGACAAAGGCAAAATTACATTTCATTCGATTAAAGCTACCCCAACAATGACAGTAATCGATGGAGAGTTGAATGTGAAAAATTTTGATAGAGTCCCTGGCGCGTTAGATAGAATCGAATTAATTGCTAATGGAACGCCTATAGATAGCTTGGGTGGCAGCGTTAAATCTTCCATATGGGGAACAAAATTCGAGATTCACTATGATGCGCTGCCAAAGCAGCTAGATTCATTAGAATTAGTCGTAAAAGAGTTTGTCGGATATCAAAAGCTAGGAAAAAAACTTCCCCTTGCTTCGATAGACGATAAGCCAATTATGCTTGATCATAAACAATTATGGGTGAAAAATGTGTCCACGACTTCAGAAAACGTTGAAATAACGATCGCTACAGAGGATGATGTCATGCTCGATGGCGTATCAATTAAAACACAAAACAAGGAAACTCCTTTAAAAACAATAAGAGGTCAAATCCACACCAATCAAGAAGACGGAAGAGAAGTAAAAGAACGCACTTTATTATTTGAAACAAAAACAAAACCAGAATTCCTACTGATCGAAGGAATGCACTACATGAAAACGTACAATCACGTAATCGATATACCAATTAAGTGAAATTTATTGCTTAAATATGATTCTAAACTGACACCTTATTAGACTTCTATTCAAAAGAGGTTGGGACAAAACCCACCTCTGACATGAAAAAGCCGGTGAAATTTTACGACGAGTAAAATTTCACCGGCTTTGATAACTTTTGCATTA
>NZ_JAUSTT010000048.1 GCF_030812995.1 Bacillus chungangensis
AGAAATATTTACACGCAAAATAGAGAAAAGTGAATTTGAGGATCCTCAAATTCACTTTTCTCATTATTTAGAAGCTAGTTATGTCCCAGCCTCTTGTAATTTCTTGTTTAGAAAACATTCAGACTGATGCTAGTGTAAAAGGTGTCAATTCGTTCTATATACATCTAGCTTTCCAAAACGAAAAAGCTTTTTTGCCGTATCAACTTCCGAACCTACAGTAACATCTTTAACGACATTTCAATTTACACTAAATAAGTTGTGCAGTCTTATCCTAGTTACCATCCGTCAGCATGCTTGTGCTTGTAGTCTTGATTTTAGTCCGTCGTTACAGTGACAATTTTGAACACTGGCATGAACAGCAAGAATTCTTTAGCGTGATTTTGTTTCCCTTCTAGAATAGGTGTGTCAAATTTCTCTCGCCCCCAATAGTCTCTTTTCACATCCACCTAGCATAAGATCATTTTTCAAAAGGATGTCATTGTCTCTTAATACTTGATGAAGAATAGTCCCTACTCTATTGATCATATCTTCTGTGAATTCCTTATATCCCGCTTCATAGAAGCATGCGTGCAGCAGTTCATGTATGAACGCCTGCTCTTGCTTGTCTTCTGACATATTTCGCTTAATTTGTATAACTGATTTTTGATGAAGTGTAACGCCCATATTGTTCCGATTATTTTCAATTTCATCTACTACTCTAATGTCGTAGTCTACTCCTGCCACTTTTAATGTTCTCGGAATCACTTTATCACCTCTTTTTTCCACACTTTAACCATCGAACAATCAGAATATACTTATTTGCTTACGATCAAGCCACTGATAAAGAAAGTATGGATCCTCCCTACTAGTTCCCTGCACTGTCAGAGTAAAAAGAGCATACTCTGTTCATTATGTAACCATTTCTCCATTTAGCTATTATTAAAATGAGGCCATTCACCTAAAAGTGCACCAAGTGCACCTGCATGAGTACCGTTTTTAAGGAATAATGCTTCAAATCCAATAAGCTTTTCAAAATTGCGAATCATTTTTTGCAACGGCTCATTCTGTGATAGTGTGCCGCCCACAAAAACGATCTGTTTCATCTGATGCTTCTCAGCAACTTGGGTTGCTAATAAAACAATCGTCTCAGCAATGAAATTGATTAATGCCGCCATTGCATCGTTGCCATTTGGATGGGCTAGCTTATGAGCATGTCCAAAATTGGCAGCAGTTAAATCGCCAGAGATGGGCGACTTAAATGAGGAGTAAATATCGCTTACTAACACATCCATTTGATGCCTATTCCCTGCCTTCGCCATTTCTACAAGTTTTGAAAATGAATGTTCGCCAGTCAAAAGCTTCCCCAATCCCATTAACATGCCGCCGCCGATCCCGCTTCCAATTACGCGTTGAAACTGTTTGTGATCAATGATATGGATAGATGTACCCGTTCCAATGGAAACAAGAACAAATCTATCCAGCGCTTTCGTACACATTTCCTGAAGGAGATAAGCTGCTCCAATACAGGTTGCTTCAAATTCTGCCACCATTTTTATCTCCCTCATAGGAAGCAGCTCTGCTAATTTCCCAGCTTTTCCTCCGGTTAATACCAGTTCTGAATCGCCTGTTAATAGATGAATCCATTTTGACGTTTCTTCAATCTCACTCGTTGCATATGATTTTAAGTGCAGACGCTCTCCCTTATCATAATAAGCGATTTTTATAAACGTTCCACCAGCATCTATTCCAACTCTTTCAACCATTTGAAAGCTCCTTTCCTTGAAAACAGGATGGAAATTGAATGTCGATGATTATCCCATAAAATGAAATGCTGTTTTGCTCCCTTGCTGTGAACTTGTCACTTCTAGTCTGGCATCAATCCGCTCTTTTAATTCTGGAACATGGGATATAATACCGACGAGTCTGCCGTTGCTCTGAATGTCCATCAACGCTTCAATAGCATTGTCTAATGATTCAGGGTCAAGTGTTCCAAAGCCTTCATCAATAAACATCGTTTCCAACGACACACCGCCTGCATATTGTTGAACAACATCGGCTAAACCTAGAGCCAAGGCTAGCGCTGCTTTAAAACTTTCTCCCCCAGAAAGGGTCTTCACATGACGCTCTTGACCAGTATATTGATCAAAAACTAATAGCTCGAGACCGCTCTGAATATTGCCTTTCGAACGTTCCATTTTACGCAGCAGTTGATAGCGGCCATTTGTCATTTTTGTTAATCGTGTATTAGCTGCTCTTAAAATATCATCTAGGAAGGCTGCTAATACAAAGCGTTCAAATGTAAGCTTGGAAGTATTTTGTCCGCGGGCAATGTCAGCTAAGTGGCCAATCAAATGATACTTTTCCTCAGCCTCTTGCAGTTCTTCATTGATTTTCTTAACTAGCCCAATGATTTCTTTATTTCTCTCCAAATAACTACTCATCTTCATTTGCTGCTCTGTTAAATGTGCTAAAGCGGCTTCCGTTTCTGTCAAAGCAGTTTGCAGCGCCTGCAAATTAGGCGATTTTACTCCATCCAATTTGTCAGACATCGCTTGAAAACGGTCGATTACTGACCGCAGCATTTCACCATAGTGTTGAACCTGCTCTTCCATTTCAGTGATGGCTGCTTGTGGGCGTTTCGCTTCTTTGTAATCACGATAAGCGGCGAAGCCCTCCTCTTCCATTAAATTGATAAATGCTTCTCGCTCTTTATCTAAAGCTATTTTTGCTTGTTCGGCCTGCAATCGAAGCTGTTTTTCCGCTTCTTGGGAGGCAGAAAATTGCTCTTTCTCACGCTGATAAGCTTGCTGAGCTGCTTCAAGTGCAGCCTCTAATTGTTTATACAAAGCCTGCTTATTCTGAAGCAGCTGCTGATACTGCTGTTTTGAACGAATCTTTTCTGGAATCGCCTGTAACAATCTGTCCAATACAATGCGTTTTTCAGTATAAGCATGATGAAGCTTTAAGCCTTCTTCCATCTGATTATCTAGGCTATTTTTTTGCACCAGCAGCTGCTCCTCTTCATATTTAATTCGATCTCCCATCGTATCCAAGGCTAAGATCGCTGTCTTTTGTTCTTTTAAAAGGGCAGCTGTCACTTGCTGTTCTTTTTCTAAATGTTGCAGCCTCTCTTTTGTCTCATGCACCTTAAAGTTTGGCATCAAGTTCGTTATTTCCATCATCTGTTCTTCAAGTGCTGTCTTCTCATGACGATATTGCGTTTCAATTGCAATCCAGTTTCTTTCCGCTTGCGCTTTTTCTTTTTCTAACTTTTCTAGCACAGTTTTTGCTGCATTTAAACTTGCTTCCGTCGGCATGTCGTCATTCATTTGTGCAGGGAATGGATGATGGACTGCCCCACATACAGGACACCCTTCTCCATCGACAAGTGATTGAGCCAGCATGCCTGCTTGGCCATTACGCCATTTTGATTCAAGCAATGCAAATGCCTGGAGCTGATGTTTATAATGTTTTTGCTTTTGTTCGTATGTTTCTGCATGTAATCGAAGGTTGTGCTTTGTCTGTTCACATTTTTTTAATGATGAGGCGAACTTTGTTAGTAAAGCTGTTTTAGTCTTCATATGATCTAATTTTTTTTCGTTTTCAAAGCTTTCTAACTGCTGCTTTTCAAGTACTGATTGTTTGTTTTTTAACTCCATTATTACTTTTTCGTTATATCGTAGCTTTTCTTTGCTGTTGGCAATTTCAGCATCCAGTGTCTCCTTCTGCTTTTGCAGTAAGATCGTTTCTTGCTGACAAAACGCTAATGCATCAACATCCTCTTTCAACGCACCAAGTTTTACAATCTCTTCTCTCAGCTTGCTGCGTTCCTCTTCCTTGCTTAATTCGTTTTCGTATCGTTCTTTTGTTTTTTGAAGCGATATATGTACTTTTTCCATACGCTGTTGCGCATTTTCCCATTCCTTTTCAACTTGTGTCAACCGATCTTTTAACCGATGGCATATCGTTTCTTGCTGACCGAGCCTCGCTGCCTTTTGAGCTGCACTGATTTCCGCTTTCTTCTTATTTATCGCCTCTTTTTGAGCCAGCAAGCTATCTTTTTCCTTCTCTAACGCTTCTTTCTCAGCAATTTGCCTCAACACTTCTGCTGCTTGATCGACATGCTGCTTTGCTAGATCACGTTCCTGCTGTTTAATAACAACCTCTTTTTTTAATAAGAAGATTTGCTGGGACAACTGCTTTATTTCATCTTCTAACAAAACAACGATTTTTCGATCATTTGGTATATCCGCATCTAGTGCTGCTGCAAGTTCTTCATTTTCTTGATGCATTGCACCTCTTAATAATTGAAGGCGATAATCTGTATGTGATTCTACACTTCTCTTTAATATCATTGCTTCTTCCCGCAGGTGTTCTTCCATTTGTTTAAACTGTTCTGTTCGAAAAAGCCTTTGTAAGATAACTTCCTTTTCTTTGCTATCAGAAGTTAATAGTTTCCGAAATTCACCTTGAGGAATCATTAAAATTTGCCGAAATTGATTTGCATCAAGCTGAATGATTTCTTTGATTTTTTCATCTGTATCACGGACATTTGCGGCAAGCAAGTGTCGTTCGCCATTTTCTACAAAATACAGTTCGGCTTTAGCGCCAATCGTTGTATAGCCATCGCCGCGCGCTTTCTTTTTTTCTTGTTGAGGCGAACGCCAAATATAATATTCTTTATTTCGCAAAGTAAAAGTCAACGCAACCTCTGTCATTAGCTCATCTTGAGCAAATTGACTGCGAAGCCCGCTGCCATCTCGATCATTTCCGCTTGCTCGTCCATAAATAGCGTAGCTAATTCCGTCAAAAATAGTTGTTTTTCCCGCCCCTGTTTTTCCAGAAATAACAAACATCGTACGATTTCCTAACTTTGTGAAATCAATTATTTCTTTTTGTGCATATGGTCCAAATGCTTGCATCATTAATTTCAAAGGCCTCAAGACTTCTCCGCTCCCCTTTTCACATCATCGATGACACTTGCCATCACTGTGCGTTTTTCTTCCGTAAATGGTGCAGTCGTTATTTGTGTATAAAATTGCTCAAACAGTTCCAATTCATTTTTCTGCTGGATAGCAATAGCCTGAAAGTTGTTTTTTTGCCGCATATCAACAAGATCAATATTCCTTTCTAAATGCAGCACATTTGGATACACTTGCCGAAGTTTCCCCATTGGATCAAGAAGCGCCCCTTCGTCGAGCAGCGTCACTTTCAAATAATCATCGCTGCGCTGTTTTTCATAAAAAGCCGGGTCTAATAACTCAGATAAATAACCTTTTATTTCCCGCATATCACGTTTAGGTGTTAATATTCTTTCTTCAATTTCAATAGCACCATTGTTTTCTATATGAATGATTGAAATGGATTTCCGCTGATTTGCTTCTGAAAAAGAATATTTAAGCAGCGACCCAGCATAACGGATCGTCTCGTGATGAATGGCATTCGGATGATGTAAATGACCTAGCGCGTTATAAGTAAAAGGAGAGAAAACCTCACTATTTACACATCCTGAACCACCCACAGACAGTATACGCTCCGAATCAGTCGTCTTGCCGCCAAGTACAAAGGCGTGTCCAATGAAGATATTCGGTTCAGTTGTTGTCATTGTCTTTTCTATTTCTCCAACAATGCGCTGCATCGCATCTTGATGCGAATGGATGCTATCATCGTCAAACAAATCGCGGACAACTCCTGGTTCTGCATATGGGATTAAGTAAAAATTGACGCCATTCAAATGGGTAGGAGTCATCTTTTTACTAAGTTTGCCCTGCATATAAAATTTACTTTCTCGATACCAAGTCGCTCCAAAAGCTAATCGCTCTGGACTATCATGATTGCCTGCTATTGCAAATACAGGCGTTTTTAACGCTACATTGATCTTAAAAAGCACTTCATCAAGCAGTGATACTGCTTCTAACGGCGGGACAGAACGGTCATAAATATCGCCTGCAATAATGACTGCATCTGGCTTCTCTTCTGCAACGAGCTCAATAAATTGCTGCAATACATGACGCTGATCTTCTGTCATATAAACGCCATGAACGAGCTTTCCTAAGTGCCAATCAGCTGTATGAATGATTTTCATACCGAACACCTCTTTTCATTTGAACACAATAAAGTTAAAACTTCCATCAGAGGAGGTAATCTCCTCATCAGGATCTCGTGCTAGAAACGGAAAATCCGCTACCTCTAGAACGGCTAAATGTGAGGTAAAAAATTTACTCTTTACAATTGTGTTTTTAAGTATCGTACTCCATTTTCTTAAACTCGTCCATTTAACAATGCTATCATCACATATCTGTATTCATATCATTTTTTTGAATGAAAATGAGTGCTCTAAGGACCAAGTTTTTCTTATTTGGATAATCAATACTGATGTAAGCCATAATAGAAAAAACGATATCTAACAGGAGGGTACATCATGAAAGCACTAGTTTATCATGGGCCTGGGAAAAAAGAATGGGAAGAAAAAGAAAAACCAACAATACAAGAAGCAACGGATGTGATTGTAAAAATCACAAAGACAACTATTTGCGGTACAGATTTACATATCCTTAAAGGAGATGTTCCTGCAGTAACAAGTGGTCGTACACTTGGTCATGAAGGTGTCGGGATTGTTGAAGAGGTTGGAGATTCTGTTAAAAATTTCAAAGTTGGGGATCGTGTCATTATTTCATGTGTCACTTCATGCGGGACTTGCGATTATTGCAAAAAGCAAATGTACTCTCATTGTGACAATGGCGGCTGGATTTTAGGCCATCTTATTGACGGCACCCAAGCTGAATATGTACGCATTCCATTTGGTGATACGAGCTTATACCATATGCCTGAAGGTGTAAAAGATGAAGCATTAGTAATGTTAAGTGATATTGTTCCAACTGGTTTCGAAATTGGTGTTCTAAAAGGAGAAGTGAAACCGGGCGATACGATCGCAATCGTTGGGGCTGGCCCAATCGGACTGTCTGCAATGTTGGGAGCTCAATTTTACTCTCCATCAGAAATCATTATGATCGATCTGGATGATAATCGATTAGCTGTAGCAAAAGAGTTTGGTGCAACGAAGATAATTAACAGCGCTGATGGGAACACAATTGAAAAAGTAATGGAATATACAAATCAAGTAGGAGTAGATGTAGCAATGGAAGCAGTCGGCATCCCTGTTACTTTTGATATATGTCAACATATCGTTGCGCCTGGAGGGCATATTGCAAATATGGGCGTACACGGAGTGAAAGTGGATTTACACCTTGAAAAGTTATGGATTCATAACATCACACTGACAACTGGCTTAGTAGACACGAATTCAACTTCAATGCTCTTAAAAACAGTACAATCTGGTAAAATACAGCCTGAAAAATTAGTTACGCATCGTTTTAAATTAGATGATATGATGAAGGCTTATGAAGTTTTTGAAAACGCTGCCGATGAAAAGGCATTAAAAGTAATTCTTGAAGCAGAATAATGTTAAGAAAATGAGGCGGCTTTTATCCCGCCTCATTTTTCCTTTACTTGTGTTTTATTCGTTCTGGCAAATTCTTAATCATTTGGATGATCGTATCTATCCTTGTTTCAATCCGATAAAGTAAATAGAGCGCAACCAGTATTGGGAAACCAATTTCTCCGATGAATGGCAGCAATTGCTCCATGCTCATCCCCCCACTGATCTCAACCAGTTAATAATGCCCCACCTTTGGCTGGCAGGGCAGAAAGCATTTATCCCACAGTAAGTTCTGTCACTCTTCGTTCTACTAAACGTGCTCCCTTTACGCTAGAATAAGCTGCTCCCGAAGACATAGTAAAAACATTGTTGTGAATAATCGTTTCCATTGATGATTTTACCTTTTCCACATCAACAGGTTCTACTGGATTCTCAATAGCAAGACGCGCTGTTTTCCCATCATCCGTGTTAAATATTAATTCTAAAACTTTCAAATTTCTTCCCTCCCCTTGCTCCAAATGTTTTACAGTCCTTATACTCGTATTTCAGAACTATCAATACGCTCCACATATTCTAGAGGATTTACTGTTAGCACTGCAATTGCCACTGCTGTCTCATGCAACTGATCTGGGGTCGCCTGAAGATTAATATACTGATATGTTTTATTTTGTAGGTTTGGATTTCCATTATCATCTACCCCATTGCTGAAAACCAATTTTAATTTCGTTTCTCTTAACTTTGCTTGAACCATGCTTATCACCTCCCTCTGCCTTCTTTATAGAGCGTTATCTTGATAAAAGACACCCTAAATTGTCATAATCTATAAAAAAAGTCTGCCGCTTTCATCACTATAAAGCAGCAGACAAAAATTGATAAAAATAATATTGTAGGGCTGTCTCGGAAGCGAAACAAGTGAAGGCCCGAATTCAAACAGCCCCTTTACCAACGAATAAAATTGTTCATTGTAATAAAGAATTGGTTTATATCACATCGTTCACATCATTTGTATTGTACAATGATTCTTTTTCTTTATTGATAGAAGCAATAAAATCTTTAACATTACTGCTGCATAGTAATGGAATGTGTTTTTTTATGATGTCTATCTCTAAATCCCACCACTTAGACTGCAGCAACATTTGGATTTCTTCATTTGTAAATCTTTTTCTTATTTCTTTAGCTGGATTTCCTCCAACAATCGTATACGGAGGCACATCTTTCGCCACGACTGCTCGAGCAGCAATTACTGCCCCATTGCCTATCGTTACACCCGGCATTATCATTGCTTCAGATCCGATCCAAACATCATTTCCAACAATTGTATCGCCTTTTTCTTGGTATCCGTTTACTGCTTTTTCATTTAAATCTGGAGTGAAAAAGAATGGATAAGTTGAAATCCAATCACTTCTATGTCCTTGATTTCCACTCATAATGAATGTTGCACCAGAACCTATTGAACAAAACTTGCCGATAATCAATTTATCTACGTCGTCTAAATCGGGAGAAAGATACCTTACACAATAATCTTCAAAGTGCTTCTGATGATAATACCCTGAATAATACGAGTAATCACCAACCTCAATATTTTTGTTTGTTATATGATCTTTAATGACATATCCTCTAGACCAGTTTTCAAAAACAGGTTCATTCATTTTCTATTGAGTCTCCTTTTCCTAATGATCTTAGCACCAATCCTCAACTTGCCAAACTTGAGTGACCCAATCTTCATAAAACGCTGGTTCATGTGAAACGAGAAGAATGGTTCCTAAATAACGCGTAAGCGCTTCTTTTAATGCTTCCTTCGTATGAATGTCTAAATGGTTTGTCGGTTCATCTAAAACAAGGACATTACTTTCAGTTAACATCAGTTGACACAAACGTACTTTCGCTTGTTCTCCACCACTTAATGTACAAATTGATTTCCTCATGTGCTCTTCTTTTAAACCAGAGTAGGAAAGCATTCTGCGGATTTCTTTTTGTGTCAGTTCAGGGCGCAACGACCATAATCGATCAAGAGGGGTCTGTTCCGAGACAACATCTTCTTGAGCAAAATAGGCCGCTTTTACCCCTTCGCCTAATTGTACTTGCCCTTTTAAAGGTTGGATAAGCCCTAATATTGTTTTCAACATTGTTGATTTTCCAATCCCGTTATAACCAACAAGTGCAATTTTTTCGCCGCAATTAATTTGTAAATGAACAGGTGCAAATAAAGGTTCTTGATAGCCAATTTGTAAATCTTTTGCATCTAAAATCTTATTTGCTGCTTGACCGTGAGCGTGAAAGGCAAAACGCGGCCGGGCAGTAGGTGCGGGTTTTTCAACGCGCTCTATTTTTCCTAATGCTTTTTCTCGACTTTTTGCTTGCTTTGCTTTCCGAACGCGATTTTTTTCAATAAAAGTCTCTAGTTTCTGAATTTCTTTCTGCTGCTTTTCGTATGCCAATTGCAGTTGCTGCTTACTTTGTACATAACTTTTTTTAAATGATTGATAATTTCCTTTATAACGTTTCATTGTTTGATGTGCTAAATGATAAATGACAGTTGTCGTCTCATTTAAAAACCATTCGTCGTGCGACACTACGATAAAGGCATTTTCGTCATTTTTTAAGTAATTGACTAGCCATTGAATATGCACATCATCAAGATAATTGGTCGGCTCATCAAGCAATAATACATCCGGTTCTTCTAATAACAGCTTTCCCAATAATAATTTTGTTCGTTGGCCTCCGCTTAGTGATGCTACATCACGATTCATGCCAATGTCTATGATGCCCAATCCTGCTGCGACTGCTTCTATCTTCGCATCCAGATGGTAAAAGTTAGCACGATCAAGTATACTCTGCCATTCACCATATTGAGTGATTAATTGTTCAAGACGTTCTTCCTCAACAGTCATCTTCTCAGTGATTTGCTGCATTTTTTGTTCGATCTCATAAAGATGCGCATAAGCTTTCTTTAAAAATTGCATGATGGTTGTTCCTTGTTTTAAGTCATATTGCTGCTGTAAATAACCGACTTTCACATGAGGAAACCAAGTTATTTTTCCTCTATCAGGCAGTAATTCTCCTGCTAATAATCTTAGCAGCGTCGATTTCCCAGCACCATTATCACCAACAAGACCAACATGCTCTCCTCGCAGCAATCGAAAGGTTATATTTTGAAAATTTATTTTATCTCCATACATATGAGTCACATTTTCAACTGATAATATACTCATTTAAATCTCTCCTTTTCGCTTCGTGCTCAAAGCTAATCAGGAGAACAGCCTGATAAATGATATTCATTTCATTTGATTGGTTATAATGTATCTGTTGCCAATAATATCAGTAATTTACACATAAGTTATCCATAATAATCAAAAATAGGTAAGGCGAATACACCCTACCTATTGCATAAAAAATAGGCAAGGTTGACATACCTTACCCATTCCATATAAAAATGAGTAAAGTGAACACACCTTACCCACGGTATATAACTTTAGCAAAAAGGGATAAGAGTGATTTATCTACTGTTCTCTGATTAGCTTATACTTAAAAATGGGCATACTTCTCCCGTATTAAGCTAAATCTCTAATAAGAACAGTCGATAAAAATTTCATATCCTTTCCACCTCATCATCAATTTTTATTGTTGCATATTTTGAATTATACGTATCCTTTTTCTTGATGTCAACCCCTATCATCTTTGCCTTCCTAATAGCAGCCATCTATTTTTCATTCCCACATTTAACTGGCAGTCAGACCCTACCTTAGGGAGTAAGAGGAATCAGAAACGCGTTTGCTTCGGGCCAACAGGATAAGGAAAGCTTCTTGAATCGCATCGCCCCCCAAAAAAGTGCTCTACTTCTTATCAGTGGGGATGAGAGAAAACCCTCATTGATGGAAGTGTCACCGTTATTCATGCAATATGGTACACCTATCATTTCTTTGGCATGCCTTTCAAAATTGGCTATAATATAGGTTAGAAGTTAAAGGTAATAGGGGTGTTGAACATGCTGCTCAAAGGCTGGTTTTTATGGTTTATTTTATTTTGGGTTGTCATCTTAATTTCTTTGTTTGCTATAGGCGGCTTTTTTATGTTCCGGAAATTTCTCAAACGCATGCCGAAAGCAGATGGAAAATCAGATATGGACTGGGAAGAATATTACGTAAAAGAAACGATCGAATTATGGACGAAGAACAATGCTGCTTTGTTAGATGATTTAGTCAGTCCAGTTCCAGAGCTATTTCGAGATGTCGCCCGCCAAAAAATAGCCGGCAAAATTGGAGAACTAGCTTTAAAGGATAAAGCGAAAGAAATTACACAGGAGCATATAATCAAAGGTTATATTTTAGCAACACCAAAGCGCGATCATAAATTTTTGCGCAAAAAACTAGCGAAAATGGAGATTGATATAAAGCCTTATGAGCACTTATTCTAGTTATACTGGCAGATGAGTCTCCTTTTTTCTTCTAATAGTGCTGATTGTTGAAAAAATAATCGCTTAAAAAAAGACAGCAATGCAACAGCTGTCTTTTTTTATTATGCTATGTTGTCATAACCCTCTGCATTAATTTGCGATATTGAATATACATCGCTACTCGCCACGGTACAATCATCCCAAACGCTAGAATCCAAAACATCCCGCCAAGCTCGCCAACCTCAATTGTGCTGCTTAAAATTAATTTTAAAATAATCCGCAAAATCAATAAGCCTATAAGAATAAATGCAAATGACTTTGAGCGCTTTAAATATATTTCATTGTCTCTGATTTCAAACTTAGAGGTTTTAATCAAAAAGATTGAAAACAGCATGCCTACTGCCACTGCTTCCAGTACTTGCATTGGCGCTACTCGAAATGGTTCAAAAAGAAACATAAGTGCTCCTGTACTCATAAAGATAGGCGGCAAAATTATTTTTTTTGCGGAAGCTGGCTTTTTAGCAGCTTTCATACGAACAAATAATGCACCAAATCCCATTAACAGTGCAATAATGGATGGAGCAATTATTTTCATGGTACATCATCCTTCTCTTCCCAATGTCGAGCTGTTCAACTACTCATCCTTCATTATAACTGATATTTACACGGTGCAAAAGCGTTTGCAACTCAACTGTAAAGGAAGCAGCTAAAAAACCGCTGCGTCGATTGTTCTTCTTATTGGAATTTAAAATCCCGTCCAGCCCCCAAATAATGCTGTTAAGTAGCTGGTGATTTTCGTCATCCAGTCAAAGAAAAGGAAAACTCCCATCATAACCATCAACATTCCGCCGATTTTCACGATTTTTACATTATGCTTGCGAATCCACTGCATCTTACCAATAAAGAATGACAGAATGAAAAATGGAATAGCAAAACCTAATATATAAGCGATCATATATATCATAGCAGAACTTGGGTTCGTAGCGGCTAGTGTAATTACTATTCCTAAAATAGGACCAGTACATGGCGTCCAGCCAGCCGCAAAAGCTAATCCAATTAATGAGGACCCAAGATAGCCAGTAGGACGATTTTTAAAAGAAATACGACGATCTTTCATAAGCGCTTCAGGTTTAAAAACACCAATGACAATTAAACCGAATACAACAATAAATATAGCGCCTAATTGACGGATAAGGTTTTGATATTGGTTGAAAAAGTCGCCAATAAAAGAGGTTGTAAACCCAAGCGCGATAAAAACAATTGAAAAACCAATGAGAAAGAAAAGCGTATGCAGCATGCTGCGGCGCCGAAACATCGCATTTTCTTCTTTTAATTCAGTTAATGACATTCCGGTTATGTATGAAATAAATGCGGGATACAGCGGTAAACAACAAGGCGAAATAAAGCTTAGAAAACCTGCGCCCAGCGCGAAGAAAATATTGATATCCGTCATTAATACCACCACTCCTATCTTGGTTTGTTTCTATTCTAACAAATATTTGTGAAGAAATGACGAATTTGAACCGAAGAAGGTAAGCCATTTTGTCGGAATAAACATCATTAAGCTGATGGTTACAGGCATTTCTCTATTTATGACAAAAGTATGAAATCAGGTCAAAAAAAGTATTTGGAAGGATTTACTTTTGTAAATTTGTAAATGATTGGTTATACTATCTTTGTAAGAGGTCATACATCATTAAAAATGGACAAGGGGATTACATTTTCGTGGACAACAATGAGCTTTTAAAAAAAATTGAAATCAAGCGAGCAGAACTTATAGACATTGTGCACGCACAAGGTCTGCGTTCAACGACTGCGATACATTATAGCCAAGAACTTGACTCTTTATTAAATGAATATCACCGTCTCCTAGATACTGGGAAATTAAACAAACAGCGCCGAAAAGTTTTTGTTTGCTTCAGTGAAACAAATCGGTGTTAAAGGCGAGTGAAGCCCACTTTCACTCGCTTTTGTTATTTTCATTACCTGCTAACCATTCCCCCGATTTTGTCTGTTAAGCCATTTTGTAATAAATACATTTTATAATAGAGTCCTTGCATAGCAAGAAGTTCCTGATGTGTCCCTCGTTCTACAACCTCGCCATGATGAAGCACTAAAATAAGATTTGCATCTTGAATAGTAGATAAACGATGGGCGATCGCGATTGTTGTACGGCCTTTCCGCATTTTCTCAAGAGCCATTTGTATCGCTTCTTCTGTTTCAGTATCGATATTTGCTGTTGCTTCATCCAGCACTAATATTTTCGGATTTGTTGCAATTGTACGTGCAAAAGCAATCAATTGCCGCTGGCCGCTCGATAAGGTCGAGCCTCTTTCAACTACTTTATGATCATATCCATCTGGTAATGCCATAATAAATGGATGGGCTTGTACAAAATCAGCAGCATCCTTTATATCCGCATCAGACAAGTTAGAATGATATAAACGGATATTATCTTTTACAGTCCCATAAAACAAAAACGGATCTTGCAATACGAGTCCTATTCTCTCACGTAAAGCTTGCATTGGATAGTCCTTAATAGAACGGCCATCGATTAAAATAGATCCTCTTTCAAATTCATAAAAACGCATGAATAAATTGATAATAGAACTTTTTCCACTGCCTGTATGACCAACAAGTGCGACTGTCTCACCAGGCTTGGCAATAAACGATATGTTTTTTAATACGTCACGTTTCCCATCATAGGAGAAACTAACATTGCGAAATTCGATTTCTCCATCCTTTACTTCAAGCCTATGTTCACTGTGTTGTTGAGGGGTTAACTCCGTTTCATCAAGAACAGCAAATACACGTGAGGAAGCGACTATTGCTTGCTGATAAAAAGAAAGACGCATCATCATATTATTAATCGGCTCAAAAAAACGATCTAAATAATTCACAAACGCGTACAAAACACCAATTTCAATCGGACTTTGGAAAGAACTGATGCCAAAAAAACTCAGTACAATGATCAATGCAAAAAAATAGACTAAATCGACAGCAGGCCTTAACAGCAACCCATCGATTTTAATATTTTTCATCCCAGCTTGATAATGCTTGTCATTGATTTCAGAAAACTCCTTTCGCATTCTTTGTTCTTGTCGAAAGATCTGAATCATTGACATCCCCTGAATAGATTCGTTAAGTTTTGCATTCAATTCACTTAAACGTTCACGAAGAGACTGGTAAAATACAGTACTATACTTCTGATAAAGCCGCATAATAATAAATAAAATTGGTAAAATCAATAAACAAAAAAATGCTAATTTTGCATGTAAAATAAACATAGCAATAAAGATGCCAATTAATAGAAATGCCCCCTGAATAAAAGAAACCAGCACGTCTACAAACATTTCTTTTATCGCTTCCGTATCGTTTGTAATCCTCGATACAATCCCACCTACTGGCTGCTGATCGAAGTAGCGCATACCGAGCGACTGTACTTTTGAAAAAATATCGACACGCAGCTGCTGAATAATCCGAAGAGCCACTTCTTGAAATTTGACAAGCTGAATATAAGAAAGAATCGTAGACAATATTTGAATACCAATATAGGATAATGCTAACGCAAGCAAAGGTTGATAGGGGAAATAACGCAACGCCAAATAATCATCGATAAATATTTTCACCAAGATGGGACCTAAAACCTGCCCAATGGTTGCTAAAAAAAGGAAGAAAAAAGCCAAAATAATCGTTTTTAAGTGTGGCTTTGTATAGGACATTAGACGCAATAATGTTTTGCGTTGATTCACTCCTGACAGCAATTTTTGATTATTCAAGGTGCTTTCCTCCTTGTTCCACTAGTTCCTCAAGCTGCTGGTGCATATACATCTTTTGATACCAGCCTTCTTTTTCCATCAACTCTTCATGTCTACCACTTTCAACTATCGTTCCTTGATCCATCACAAGGATAAGATCAGCATGTTTAATAGCACTTAAACGATGGGAAGTAATCATCGTTGTTTTCCCTGTCCGCTCCTGTTTTAATGAGTGTAAAATTGCTTCTTCTGTTTTTGCATCTACTGCTGATAACGCATCATCCAAAATCAGTACTTCCGGATTCAGTATGAGTGCACGAGCAATCGAAATCCGCTGCCGTTGCCCTCCAGAAAGCGCTACGCCCCTCTCTCCTACGAGAGTGTCATAGCCCTCCGAAAATTGCAAAATATCATTATGAATTTGTGCCATTTTTGCGACTGCTTCACGTTGTGCTTGACCAAATGCTGGTGCGCCAAAAGCAATATTCTCTCCAACTGTTGCTGAGAAAAGAAACTGATCCTGAGGAACGTAGCCTATCGCTTCTCGCAGTCTATCAACCTTATAGTCTTGTATGTTTTTGCCTCCAAAAAGCAGATTTCCTTTTATCCCTTCAAATTCACGAAAAAGCAGCTTTATCAACGTTGTTTTGCCAGCACCAGTTTTCCCAACAACTCCCAATGTCTCTCCCTTTCTTAGTTCAAAGTGAATATTTCGTAGAACTGGCTGAACTTCATTTGGATAAGTGAAAGATTCAATATCATAGACAATGTTCCCTGAAGGAACGACAGACAATGCACGATCATCTTCTTCTATCTCTGCTCTTTCAGACAATAGCTTTTCAACTCGATCATAGGAAGCACGGCCGCGTTCCATAATATTAAAGAGAAATCCAAACGCAAGCATTGGCCAAATGAGCAAACCAAGATACGCCGTAAAAGAGATCAGTTCTCCAATTGTCATCTCTCCAGCCAACACGAAGCGAGCACCAAAAGCAACGGAAAGAAAAAAGGACGTTCCGACAATAAGGGAGATGGTAGGATCAAATAAGGCATCAACCCGAGCAACCGCAACATTTTTCTTCACAACATCTTCTGATTGCAAGCGAAAAGCTGCAATATCCTCTTTTTCTTGTCCAAATGTTTTGATTACTTTGATTCCAGTGATGCTTTCCTGCACTTTATCGTTTAAAGATGAAAAAGCTGCTTGAGCATAATGAAATCGCTTATGAAGAAGAGAGCCATAATAATTGGTCAATAACGCCATGAATGGCATTGGTATAAGCGCAATAAGCGTCAGTTTCCAACTAATCGTTGCAGCCATAGCAATGACAACAAACCCGCCAGTCAATAAAGAATCAACTAATGTCAAAACTCCTGACCCTGCGACGCCTTGAATTGCCTGCAAATCATTCGTTGCATGCGCCATCAAATCTCCAGTTCGATATCGTTGATAAAAAGAAGATGACATCTTGGTAAAATGATAGTAAAGGCGATTACGAAGCTGACGTGCCAGTTTAACCGATGAACCAAAGATCATAATGCGCCAATAATACCTGAGGATATACATGATTAATGCCGTTACAATGAGGACAACGATCCATTTCATCAAAATAGCTGCCGTCAATGTTTGTTTACTAATCTCATCTACAATCATCCCTATAATTTTTGGAGGCAGCAAACCAAAAAACGCTACAATCGATAGCAGAATCGTACCAGTAAGATATGATTTTTTTTCCTGTAAAAAAAACCATTTTAAATCAATAAACACTTTCATCGACATTCCCCCGAATTTTCCGTCTATAAGAGCGATTACTAAAAAACGGACGTATCACGACGCCCGTTTCATAAAAAAATAATGATTGCTTGTCTCATCTATTTCATTTGTTGTTTACTCATTGCTTGCATCATTTGATTAATTTTTTTCTGGGATGGTTTCATTCCCATTTGCATCATCATCATTTTTAACATTTGTTCATTGATAGGCGGGTTTTTCTTTAAATAGTTCATCATATATTTACGCGCGATGAAAAATCCCAGAGCCACACCGGCTAAGAGCGCGATTACTCCTACGAGTGTATACATCCACCACATATACTTACCTCCTTTATGTTCACTCCATTTGGTATTTTATGATGTTCAAAAAGACTCTAAAAAAACCATGGCAGGACTTTGTAAAGGCTGGACATATGCTTCTCGTGCAATGCGGCCTTTGTACCTGACTGTGCCATGATGACTTTTTAAACACTCACCGTATAAGAGCTTGGGCTACTTTTGTATATTATTCTTATTGCCCCTTTACAGTTTACTAAATCCTGTCTCATTATACAATGATTCCTTTCCCACTTTCAGACGTAATTTCGTATTTTTTTTGGCTTTAGCCAACCGTAGCGCCCATGCTCCAAATCAACAGCTAATAATTTCCCTTCAACGTGCCGCAATGCTTTAAAAAAAATTGATTCTGCATCAAAGTTGCCCCAAGCAATTAATTCCAAATATTCACCTTTTAAAGTGAGTTTTACTCCATTGCTGCATGAAGCTGATTCAAGAAAATATGTATTTCCTTTACAGTGAAAATCTTTGTTCTTGCGAAGGTTTTGGAATAAAATTTGATGAATATACAAAGAAGGCAATGGTTTTGTTACATAAAGCACCTGTTTACGAATAATATCTCTCAAGCCATCGGGTGCATACTCATATTCAGAAAATAAATGATAAAACATTTTTTCTTTCCCATAAAAGTAATCAGCGAATTCATCTTCTATTAAATAAATCTGGTAAGAACGCATGATTGATTCATCACTCCCCGAAACAATCGCTTTCATTTTATTATAACCAAAAAAAGATATGGATGCTGTCACTATTTGCTAGTCCTTTTCACTTATTTTATCGATCTTCTTCTGAAAAAATCGACAACGTGAACGACTCCCACTTATGCTTCGCATAGAAGTGGGGGCTTGCTGGAAAAAGCGCATACTAGATTGTGTATTTCTTTACAATCAGCGGTTTCTCTTCTATACCCTAGGCTATTCCCGTAGTTCCTACGGTTCTTGGATATACATAGGTTTATGCTAGTTGTCTTACCTTCTTTCAAGATGCTGATGCTAGCGTTTACATCTTTGTCATGGTGGGCATCGCAAACAGGACAAGTCCATTCTCGAATGTAAAGAGGTTTCTTTTCGTCCTTATTTCCACATTTAGAACAAATTTAACTAGATGGATGCCAATTATCTATTTTGATGATTTTTTCCCATACCAGTCTGCCTTGTATTCTTGATTCTCCCAGTAGATAGCAAACAAAAACTTTTAGATAATGCTGATTAGAGTCGTTTTGAGCATGGTATTGATGTGATCTTGATCACGAATCCCAACATGAAAGACTCTTCTATCCGGGTACGGGGGTGTTTTTTGGAATAATCAGAAATTCATCTTCCATCACTTATTTCGTTACAAACACATGATGATCCTGCAATAAGATACGAATGATTATTAGAATGTTAGTAACATAAAAGATAATAAAAGGCGATTCATCACACCACCAATGAGGTGGGCGACTGCTCGCCAATTTATGTTATTCAATAATGAAGAAGGTGATCAAAAGAACCGCCTTGTGTTCTTTTGCATCACCTTCGTGTTTACGGCTTAATTAAAGAGTGCCTTGACTCTGCTTACTACATTTTCAACTGTAAATCCATATTCTGAAATTACTTTGTTTCCTGGTGCAGAAGCGCCAAAGCGATCAATTGCTAAAATGTCGCCTTCATCTCCTGTATAACGCTCCCACCCTAAAGAAGAGCCCATTTCAATGGCAAGACGCTTTTTCACAGTCGGCGGCAGAACAGATTCTTGATATGCCTTTGACTGTGCTCGGAATCGATCCCAAGAAGGCATACTTACGACTGCAACATCGATACCTTCTTCAGCAAGTGTCGCTTGTGCTTCTACGGCTAAACTTACCTCTGATCCAGTTGCCAGCAATAATGCTGCAGGCTGTTCTCCTTTTGCAGGCGATACTACATAAGCACCTTTTTCGACACCTGCTTCTGCTCCTTCAACAGTAGCTGGGAGCGTCGGAAGCCCTTGGCGTGTTAACACTAAGACAGTTGGTGTTTTCGTTGCAGTCATTGCAATTCGCCATGCAGCTGCTGCTTCGTTACCGTCAGCCGGTCGAATAACAGATAGATTTGGCATTGCTCTTAGTGAAGCTAAGTGTTCAATCGGTTCATGTGTTGGTCCATCTTCGCCAACAGCAATACTATCATGCGTGAATACAAATGTAACAGGCAATTCCATCAATGCGGATAAACGAATGGCTGGACGTACATAGTCGGAGAATACAAAGAATGTTCCACCGAAAACTTTTACTCCTCCATGCAAGGTCATTCCGTTCATTGCTGCTCCCATTGCAAATTCGCGAACGCCAAACCAAATGTTTCTTCCTGCAAACGTCTCAGGTGTAAAATCTGGTTCTCCTTTGATCATTGTATTGTTAGAGCCTGCTAAGTCAGCAGAACCGCCTAATAATGAAGGAACATTTTTAGCAATTGCATTTAATACTTCCCCACTGGATGCACGAGTTGCTAAGACTTTTCCTGTTTCATAAATTGGAATGTCTTTGTCCCAATCTTTTGGAAGCTCTCCTTTTATTGCTAAAGTAAGTTGAGCTGCTAAATCTGGGTATTGCTTTTCATATTCAGCAAACAATGCATTCCATTCTTTTTCCTTCACAGCGCCTTTATCAATAACCAGCTCTTCAAAATGTTTATATACTTCATTTGGAACATGGAAATCCTCTTCAAAAGTCCATGAATAATAATCTTTTGTCAACTTAATTTCCTCTTGCCCCAGCGGTGCGCCGTGAGAGGCAGCAGAACCAGATTTATTAGGAGATCCATAGCCAATAACTGTCTTTATTTCGATTAAAGTTGGACGGCTATCTTCTTTTTTAGCTGTTTCAATGGATTTCGCTATTTCATCTAGATTATTTCCATCTTCTACTCGAAGGTATTGCCAGCCATATGCTTCAAAACGGCCTTTTACACTTTCAGTAAAGGATTTATCTAAGTCGCCATCTAATGAAATGTCATTAGAGTCATATAAGACGATAAGACGACCAAGCTTTAAATGCGCTGCTAATGAGGCAGCCTCTGCAGAAACCCCCTCCATTAAATCCCCATCACCACACAGGCTGTATGTATAATGATCAACAATAGAAAAACCATCTCTATTATATACTTCAGCTAGATGACGCTCCGCCATAGCCATTCCAACCGCCATTGCAATGCCTTGTCCAAGAGGTCCTGTCGTAGCTTCTACTCCCGGTGTATATCCATATTCAGGATGCCCCGGTGTATTGCTTCCCCATTGGCGGAAATTTTTTATATCATCCATGCTGACGTCGTAGCCCGATAAATGAAGCAAGCTATATAAAAGCATCGAACCATGACCAGCGGACAGAACGAAACGATCTCGGTTAAACCAGTTAGGATTTTTCGGGTGATGATTCATGAAACGCGACCATAGCGTATATGCCATTGGTGCTGCTCCCATTGGCAATCCAGGGTGGCCGGAATTAGCTTTTTCAATTGCGTCGATTGATAAGGTGCGAATGGTGTTGACCGCTAATGCATCTATTTTATCAAACAACTTATAACATCCTCTCTATCAATAATTTCACTACTATACCAATTTTAATCTTCTTCGCTATTTAAAACAACTTATTATCGTCTTTCTCTTCTATAAAGAACAAATTAGTTCTTAATATGACAAAAAGATGGGCACTTCTGCCAATAAAATAAAAATAAAGGCAATAAACCAAAACTTTAGTGTAGATGCTTTTTCTTCCTTGCTTGTCGTACCTTTTCAGGAGTTACGTCATTCCCTTCAGGATCAACTACCTTCACATTTTCAATTGTTTTTTTCATTTGTGAACGGAATGCTTGTAAATACTCACCGCGCAATCGAGATTGCTCTTTTGCCTCTTCCTTCGTCAATCCTTCTGTTTTTGCTTTTTTTGATAGTGCATTAATTCTGCTTATCTTCTCTTTTGACAACATTGAAAAAGTCCTTTCATCTATATTTTATAGACAACAGCTTGAACTGTTGTCATTTAATACAGCTAATTATACACTTAGTATAACACCTTCAAGCATTTAACAGCCATCGTATGATGCCGTGAACTACTCACCACTTATCGACCTTGCGGTCTGATTGAAGTGGGAGCTTCTTGGGAACTAGATACTTTTGTTAGCTATCTATATTTACCAA
>NZ_JAUSTT010000049.1 GCF_030812995.1 Bacillus chungangensis
ATATTTACACGCAAAATAGAGAAAAGTGAATTTGAGGATCCTCAAATTCACTTTTCTCATTATTTAGAAGCTAGTTATGTCCCAGCCTCTTTTTTTATTCATACACACAAAATATTAAAGAATAGCAGGAACAAATTACCTTGCTTGTATTCGCATAAATAAACGTAAAAAAAAACATAATACAAACGTAAAGACAATCACTGCTCACTAATCTTATTCAGAAACAAAAAACGTTTCTTGACCAACTATTGGGTCAACCAAAGTGGAGACAAACAGTTTTGTTTGTGTGCTGGTGCAAGTCCAGCTGGCCCAACCATAATCTTATAACAAGGAGATGACACAAAATGCCAAACAACAGAAGCTCAAACCAATTAGTTGCTCCTGGAGCACAACAAGCAATTGATCAAATGAAATATGAAATCGCTCAAGAATTTGGTGTAAATCTTGGTGCTGATACAACATCCCGTGCTAACGGTTCTGTAGGTGGAGAAATTACAAAACGCCTAGTTTCTATGGCTGAACAACAACTTAGCGGCGGTTTCCCACAACAATAATCAGTTTAAAATGATATGGCTAGAGCCCCTTAGATTCGTTCTTTGGGGCTCATTCTTATAGATAGAACAGATGTTTAACCTCCATGCACCATTTTTGCTGGATCAATCCATTCATCATATTGTTCTGCCGTTAAATAACCTGTTTTCACAGCGGCTTCTTTTAATGTGCTTCCTTCTTTAAAGGCTAGTTTTGCAATTTCAGCAGCTTTTTCATATCCAATATATGGATTAAGGGCCGTGACAAGCATTAAAGAACGATGAACGTTTGTCTCAATCACTTCCCTGTTTGCTTCGATTCCAACTGCACATTTTTCATCAAAGGAAATAATGCTATCACTAAGAATACGAACAGATTGTAAGAAATTATAAATAATAACCGGTTTAAAAACATTCAATTCAAAATTCCCTTGACTTGCTGCAAAACCAATGGCTGCATCATTTCCAAAAACCTGTACTGCTGCCATCGTCAAAGCCTCGCTTTGCGTTGGATTCACTTTTCCCGGCATAATAGAGCTTCCAGGCTCATTGGCAGGGATAGAAATTTCCCCAATCCCACTTCGCGGACCGCTTGCCAACCAGCGTACATCGTTAGCGATTTTCATCATATCAGCAGCAAGTGCCTTCAACGTCCCATGAACATGAACCATTTCGTCATGGCTTGTCAATGCATGAAATTTATTATTTGATGAAATAAATGGAAAGCCTGTTTGTTTGCCAAGAGCTTTTGCCACTTTATCTCCAAAAGTTGGATCAGCATTGATGCCTGTTCCAACCGCAGTCCCTCCAATTGCTAGTGGAAGTAAATGCTTCATGCTCTCTAACAGCATCTGTTCACTTTTTTCAAGCATGGCCCGCCAGCCGCTAATTTCTTGTCCTAATGTAAGTGGTGTCGCATCTTGCAAATGTGTTCTGCCAATTTTAATGATGTCCCTAAAGGTTCTTTCTTTTTCAGAAAGAGTTTTCTTTAATTGCTTAATCGCTGGCAATAGGCGATTATGTAATGCTGTATAAGCAGCAACATGCATTGCCGTCGGAAATGTATCATTTGAACTCTGAGACATATTTAAATCGTCATTTGGATGGACATGCTCTTCACTGTTCTTTTCTTTTAATCGTTCATTTGCTCTTCGTGCTGCCACTTCATTTAAATTCATGTTCGTTTGTGTACCACTGCCAGTTTGCCAAACAACTAATGGAAAATGGTCATCAAAATGACCGGCAATTATTTCTTCACAAGCATCTACAATCGCCTCTTTTTTTGCTGTAGGTAGCTTTCCAAGTTCATGGTTTGCAAGTGCTGCTGCCTTCTTTAGCTGAGCAAAAGCTCTGATTACTTCAATAGGCATTTTTTCTGTGCCAATTTTAAAGTTTTCTTTACTTCTTTGTGTTTGGGCACCCCAATATTTATTGACTGGAACTTTTACTTCACCTAAAGTATCTTTTTCAATCCGAAAATCCAATTTTCTGCCTCCTCCTTTTATACATTTTTTTATCATGTGGAACTTCCATCAGTGGGGGTTTTCTCATCTCTCACTGAAATTGGAACAAAGGCCGCTACGTCCTTGAAAAAGCAGATCGCTTTTTCTTCATGCGATTGATTCAAGCAGTTTTCCTTATCCTAACTAATCGGCCATTTGACGTTCAGTTATCCCCACCTAGCGTATCTGAATTTTCTTACTCTCCGAGATGTGGTCTTACAGTTAGATGTGGGATAAATAAGAAAATAAAGTGAATACTTCTGTTTTTATTTTCTCATAATTCATAATGAATTACTGGAAATATGCTTGAAAGGCGCATACTATATAAAAAGCAATGAGAAATTCTTGAAATGAAGCTTTCTAGAAGCCATACAAGCTTTGAAATTACGCTCCTATCGAAAAAGTAAATGATCCTTATCAAAAGAGTTATTCTCTTATTTCTTTTAAATAATTATAGATGGTAAACCGGGAAATGTTCATTTTTTCAGAAATGATCGGAATACTTTTATGAATAGAAAATGCGCCTTTTCTGTCTAAAAACTCAATCATTTTTACTCGATCTTCTTTCGTCATAAACGCAACAGGTTTCCCAATATATTCTAAAGCCTTATCATATAAGGATTCCAAAGTATGTTCCAAACTATCCCTTTCTATAACATCATCTAGATTTTCCCCTACTTGTGTTAAATCTTTTAAAACGGATTGAACAAGTGATAAGTTCGTGTAATCATAGTTGATTCCAAACGCATAGTGGTATCCGTCCCCTTTTATGTGAAAGGTCGAACTTTTAATAAGATGTTTATTCTTTGCTACCCCTTTATGATTAATAAGATCGCTTCCTTTAAAAAATGCATCTACATTTTTTGTTCCAAGAATTTTAAACTGATCACCAACTTCTCTTTGCGTTACTTGTTTATTTTTTATATAGACAATGGAAGATTCAAAATTTTTCATATCATGGATCACTACTTCACAACTTTCCCCAAACATCGTTGAAATCCCATCTGCAAGTCTTTTTAAAAAGTCTAAAACGGTTTCCTGCTCCATTATTACGCCTCCAATACAATTGCATCAATATCTTATTTAGTGGTGTAAAAGTTCATTTGAAGTCTTGATGTTTAAGCATAGCTAAGCCGTTAACAATTTAAAATAAAGTGAAACCTCCATGAGTGGGGGTTTTCTCTCATACCCCATACAAAGGATCTCAAGCTAAGAGCGCGACGTCCTGTAGAACCATTTGATTTCAGTTATCCCCCACCTAGCGCTTCTGATTCTTCTTACTCCGAGGTGAGGTTTTACTACCAGTTAGATGTGGGATAAAGCACAGTAAAATGACCACTCTCAATCAAGTTATATTAAATATAGCCCTCTCAAGCTTCACTCGCTAGTGAGGATGATTTAAATGCTTGTGTAAAATGACTATAGGTGCTTCTCAAGAAAAGTGTACCAAGATCGTTCTTTTAAAACAATGAACGATCATTTATTTGCGGTAAACGAAAGAAAGCAGCTCATGCTTTTTTTTGCTTGATTTCCAAATATTGAGTAAATATTCTAATTTTTCTATATATTAGCTGGTTTATTTCATACCCTCTATAGAAAATATGATAATATAGACGGCATCATAATACTATACATTCTTTCGTTTTACAGAATGTGAGGAAGGTGATTCAGCTGAAATAACCGTTGATTTAGAAATTTTAAAAGGTAAAAAAATAACAAGGTATGTAATTCTATAGTAAGGATTGTCTTTATGCCTTTTATTCTCATTCAAAAAACTTCCTTAAATCTATAGAATCGAAGAATCGAACCTTTGGACCTCAATTATCCCCCACCTCTTACTCTCTTAGGTGGAGGATTGCATGATTGGATCTCCAATCGTTAAATACATTTCTTATATTAACATCATAGCGGCACACAGCCTGTATTGATTTTTTCAAATTTGTATACAGTTAATACTATAAATCATCATTAAGATTTATATTCACTAGTAGAGCAACGCTTCTCTCCTTTAAATTGATAAATGATAAAAAATATGGCTCCTCCCACCAATGCTGGAATGACCCAAACAAAACCATATTTCCCTAATGGAATGATCGTCATGATTTTCTCCAATAATTTTATTTCAGGAAAATGATGATGGCATACATCTATTATGCTGAAGATAAGTGTAAAAATAGTTGCTCCTTGATATACATGATTAGGCAAATACTTAGTAAATACTCCGAGTAAAATAAGTGTCATGACAACAGGATATAAAATACTTAAAATAGGGACAGCAATTTGAATAATTCCTTCGACCCCATAAGTTGAAAATACAATTCCCGAAATACAAACGAAAGTAACAATTACTCGATAGTTTAATTTACCTGTACTCAGATTTTGAAAATATTCTCCTACGATAGATGTTAACCCTGTCGCTGTAGTTAAACAAGCAAATGTAATACAAAAACCTAAAGCAGCTTTACTAAAATTCCCTAATAAAAGAGATGAAATCGTTGTAATGATATATGTTTTTTCATCAGATGGTACAAACACATCTCCAGAATAAGCCCCTAATATCGTTAGACCTCCATAAATAAGCAGGATTAGAAATCCTGAAAGCACTGATGCTTTAACCGCTATCCCAATTCTCTCATGATGATCCGTATACTTTTTATGATCTAGAAAAGAGAGAATCAAAAAGCCGGTAAGAATCGATCCAAGTGCGTCCATCGTCTGATATCCGGAAGAAAAACCTGTATAGAAATGCTGTTCAGTATAACCAGGAGAATAATCTGAAATGGGATAAAAAATCCCTTTTGTAATTAAGACTCCTAAAAATAATAAAAGGATTGGTGTTAAAATTTTACCAATTTTTTCAACAACCGTCTTAGAATTGACCGCCAATAACCAAACGATAAAAAAATAAATAATAGAAAATATCAACGGATTAATTTCTCCAAAATTTGGGACAAAGGCCATTTCTAAAGTTGTTGCGGCAGTTCTAGGCACAGCAAGAATAGGACCTAATGATAACATAATTAAAGTACCTAAGATTTTAGTAAAATGCTTAGACACTCTATCTGTCAGCCCTCCCAATGTACCTCCTAAACTAGAGACAACGATTAATCCAAGATGTGGTAAAAAAATTCCTGTTATAAAAAAGCCAAACAAAGCATATAAGTAATTTTCCCCTGTTAAAACTCCAATATATGGTGGAAAAATCATATTTCCGGCACCAAAAAAAATCGAAAATAATGCTAATCCCAAGATAATCGTGTCTTTTCGTTTTCGTATCATTCCTAACCTCCTTACTAGTATTCCTTAACTTCATATATGATGCTTCCACTTTAAAACAAGAGAAATATATTCATTGTAACATAGATGATAAAGTGAAACTCCCATTAAAAATTTATTTTAAAAGAAATTCGAAAAAGTCAAAAATCGTAATCTATTGAACAAAGCATGTTATTGAATAGAAAGTATATAGAGAATGTTCAGATTTTTAAGCTTAAAAACACTCTATTATGACATATGAAAGATATAAGGCAGGTATCCTTTATCTATTCACATCGCTGGATAACTGCCACTATATGAATCTTTTAAAATGTTGAAACTTATGATGAAAGCGGTTGAAATCTTGCAGTAAAAAATCTAAGAACAGGTGGTTCATATATCATTTTTAACCCTTTTACATTCCCTCGATTTTCATAAAGATCAATGATCGAGTCTGCAACAACATCCATGTGAGAATAGGTGTATACTCTTCTTGGAATGGTTAATCTAACAAGCTCTAATTTTGGATAGTACTGGTTGCCATTTTTATCTCTTCCTGCTGAAACGATTCCTCTTTCCATGCTTCTTACTCCAGATTGAAGATACAATTGTGCTGCTAATGTTTGGGCAGGAAATTCTTCCTGAGGAATATGTGAATAAAACGCCCTTGCATCTAAAAATACTGCATGTCCGCCAATTGGTTTTACAATTGGAATGCCTGCTTCACTTAGTTTTTCTCCTAAGTATCGACATTGGCTAATACGATGATGAATATAATGATAATCAATTGATTCATATATTCCCCTAGCCATTGCTTCCATGTCTCTTCCAGCCATTCCCCCGTATGAAGGCATTCCTTCATACACAACGACAAGCTGAGTCGCTTTTTGATATAAATCCTCATCATTAAGTGCTAAAAATCCGCCGATATTGACAAGGCAATCTTTCTTGCCTGACATCGTACAGCCATCACCATAGCTCATCATTTCCTTCAATATCTCAGCTATCGTTTTATCATGATAGCCTGCTTCTCTTTCTTTAATAAAGTAAGCGTTTTCAACACATCTTGTAGCATCAAACATTACTTTAATATCATGATCATGCGCAAGTTTAGAAACCGTTTTCAAATTTTCCATTGAAACTGGCTGGCCACCAGCAAGATTTACCGTTACTGCTACACAAATATAAGGGATTTTATCTGCCCCAACTTCGTCAATTAGTGCTTGAAACTTATCTAAATCAATATTTCCTTTGAAAGGATGGTCTTTCATAGCATCATGTGCTTCATCAATAATGACATCTCTAAAAATACCGCCATTCATTTCTTGATGAGCCCTTGTTGTCGTAAAATACATATTACCGGGAATATAGTCTCCCTCCGTAATCGTAATTTTCGATAAAATATTTTCGGCTCCTCTTCCTTGATGTGTCGGAACAGTATATTTAAAGCCAAACACATCCTTTACCGCTTCTTGCAAGTGCATGAAATTTTTTGAACCAGCATAGGCTTCATCACCTTCCATTAGTCCAGCCCATTGGTGGTCGCTCATAGCTGTAGTGCCGCTGTCAGTTAATAAGTCTATATAAACATCTGCAGAATCTATGAGAAATGTATTATAGCCTGCTTTTTTAATGACTGCTTCTCGCTGCTCTCTTGTCGTAACAGCGATAGGCTCAACAACCTTTATTTTATAAGGTTCTGCCACATATTTTTTTTCCATCTAAACATCTCCTTTTTCAATAATTTCCTTAAATATATAACACGATTCCAGCAAAGTCAACAATTTGTTTAATAATTAAAATAAGTGTTTAATGTTATGATCATACGGCCGTTTCCGCAAATCGTACCTACTAAAAACAGCAAAAAAGTGAAACTTTCTTGAGTAGGGGTTTTCTCTCATCCCCCACTCATAAGTAGTAGAAAAAAGGCTAAGATCGAAAGCGTCCTCAAAAAGGAAACCTTTTTTCTTCCTGATTTACTGATTCAAGAAGCTTTCCTTATCCTGTCGACACGAACCAATCGGACATTTGACTTTCAGTTATCTCCCACCTAGTGTTTCTGATTCCTCTTACTGCCAGTTAAATATGGGATAAAGTTTACAAAAAAAAACCTCTCTATAGAGTGATGAAACTCTATTGAGAGATTTTCAAGCGATACACAGTATTTTTTATCGTGTTCTAAAATACGCTCTTTTCTATCTGTGCATACTTAAACAACAAAACGTGAAGAGAAAAAAGCCAGAATCTTAGGGATCTCTGCTGGTTGCCAGTTTAGTAGTGAAAAACCGAGAGACTTGTCCAACTATGATGAGTAACTAGAGATCCAATCCCAAGTTTCCTTTAGCTTTTCTTCTAAATCTTTTTTTCCTTTTTCTAGCTTTTCTTTCCATTTCTCCGCTTCTTTTTTTAGTTTTTCACTCATTTCTTTTCCTTTTTCCTCTAAACTGCGCTGTTTTTCTTCCATTTTCTTTTCATTTTCTGCAACTTTTGTATTTACCGATTTTGTAGAAAATGATGCTGTTTCTAAATATGGCAGTGTTTCCTCCATCACGGCCCTAAAGACAGGGACAACGCCATCACCACTGCTCCCCGGCAAATACTGTTCTTCATTCGTTTTATCATAGCCAATCCACACAGCTGCGACGATATTAGGCGTATAGCCAACAAACCATTGATCTTTCGTGCCATTAATGCCATTTCCAAAAGGCAATTGTGTAGAACCAGTTTTTCCGGCGATTTGTTGGCCTTGTATGCTTGCTCCTCTCCCTGTTCCGGTTTCTACTACATTTAAGAGCATTGAAGTCATTTGATTTGCTACATGCTTAGAAGTAACTTTGGTTTCTTTTCCTTGATGTTCAGCTATCACGTTTCCAGTAGGTCCGATTATTTTAGTAATTAGGTGACTATCTTCTCTTTTCCCTTCATTGGCAAAAACACTATAAGCCTCTGCCATTTGCAGCGGCGAGACTCCCTTATTCATTCCGCCAAGTGCTATTCCCAAATATTCATCTTCTGCTTGTAATGGAATCCCAAACCTCTGTAAAGAATCAATCCCTTTTTGTAGACCAATTTCATTTAATAGCCATACAGCAGGTAAATTTAATGATTTCTCCACTGCTTCATACATCGGTACTTTTCCTTGATACGTTTTTGTCAGATTTTCTGGCATATAGTCTCCAAAAGTCATTTTTTCATCTTTTACGAGAGAAGTAGGGGAATAACCTTCTTCTAAAGCAGGTGTAAAAACAGCTAGCGGCTTCAAGACTGAACCAGGCTGCCTCACTAATTGAGTTGCTCGGTTAAAGCCGCGAAAAGAATGCTCCCCCCGGCCGCCTACTAAAGCTCTAATGCCGCCAGTTTGTGGATGCAGCAAAATAGTACCGCTTTGAACTAATGCTTGCCCACGTCCTTTTGGAAAAATAGCTTGATTTTCATTTACTTTTTCTAATGCATATTGTAAGTTTTGATCCATTTCCGTGTAAATTTGGTATCCTCTTGTCATGATTTCATCCTGGCTAAGACCGTAGCGAGAAATTGCTTCTTCCAAGACAGCATCCACATAATAAGGATACTTCCCTTTTAACGGGTCTCCTCCACCATCCTGCATGACGATATTTTCTTCCATTGCTGTCTTGTATTCTGTTTCTGAAATCATATCATATTTCTTCATCTGCCCTAACACAACATTCCTTCGTTCGATTGCCCGTTCGTAATGTTGATGAGGATTTAGTGCAGATGGCGCTTTTAATAAACCAGCAAGCATTGCAGCCTCACTAATGGTAATGTCCTGAACATCTTTTCCAAAGTATTTTCTCGATGCATTTTGCACACCCCATGCACCACTGCCAAAGTAAACTTGGTTCATATACATTTGAAGAATTTCTTCTTTTGTATAATTTTTTTCGATTTCAACTGCTAAAAATACTTCCTCCAGCTTTCGTTTATATGTCTGTTCTGGAGACAACAGAGCATTTTTTGTTAACTGCTGGGTTAATGTACTTCCTCCCCCAGTAATCCGTCCCGATAGCAAATTTTTGAAAAAAGCTCGGGTAATTCCTTTTAAATCAAACCCTCTATGTTCGTAAAAACGGTGATCCTCAATTGCAATGATCGCTTCTTGCAAGTGCTGGGGAACATCAGAAATAGGCACTCCCTCTGCTCGATTGGCAGAGATTTTACTTGCTATATCTCCGTCTTTATCATAAATAATCGTTGATTGAGCTAATCCATCTTTCAATGATTGAATGTTTGCGGTACTTGCCATATAAGCAAAAAAAACAAGAACTGCTAAAACAGCCAATGAAAAAGTCAGTATGATGATTTGGTTAATATGCTTTTTCTTCCAAAACTGCTTAAAAGCTTGGAAAAATTGACGTATTCGTTCCATACTCTCTCCTTGCTTTCCTTTTTTTCTATGGCTTTCATCACCTTAACTATGTGGTAAAGATATCATAACATTTTATTTTATGATAGCAAAAAATGATTATCAGTCCGCTATACATACGCTTTCCTCTCTCCACAAAAATAAAGTAAAAATTTCCATCAGTAGAAATTTTCCCTATTTCTCCCATAAGGAGAATCTTAAACTCAAAAAACACACTCTTCCCGAAAAAGTTGGCACTTTTCTTTGGATGATGCTGAATAAAACCGTATCAATCGGACATTTGGCTGCCATTTATCTCCCTTGCTAAACTCCTTTCATTCGTCTAATTGTTAAGGTCAGGACCTTAACTTGCCAATTTAATGAAGGATGGCTGATGAAACAATTGGAAATAATCTTCCCTATAAATATGAAAAAGATTGGTAATATCACCAAATAATTATTTATAAAGCTAATTACATGCTAAATAGTGTAAAATTACATCAATTACCATTCTAGAAAATAAAGTTCACAGAATAAAAGAAAAAATACTTAACTTTTTATTAGGAAGAGGATATGAGCATCAATGTAGCGAAATTTTTAATAGACAGGACTTCACTTATTTAATGTAAGAATGAAAGAAAGTACTGCGGGGTAAATCTTTATCGTTCTGAACTGTCAATCATTGCTGAACAATACAGAAAAAGAGATCGGATTATATACCATTTTTAAAACAATAAATGATTGACATATGACGTGCATTTTTTCATATATTATGATGAAGAAAGTAGTTTTATCTATTGAATGGGGTTTTTTAGATATAAAAAATGCTCATAGGAAATTAAAAAATAAGGTCAAGTCAGAAATAAATGGCCACTAAAGCAGACAAAACTTTCTAAAGTTGATCATTAAAGGCTTGAAGCAGAAGTTGACACAAAAAAACATTTGATTGAAAAGTTACTTTTCTTTATCAAAATATTCTTGCTATAATAGAAAAGAGGTGAAAATATGATTCCTTTAAAAGATGAAATTGTTGCTTTTCTTGACTCAAAGGAGGATATAATAATTAATCACTTAAAAGAAAGATTAAACGTTCATACAGATAATTTGGAGAAGGGATTAATCGAACAACATAATTTGGAAGCCATGTTACATCTCATCAAACATGCACTAAAGGCCCCAACAGAGAATTTTGATTTAAGTGATTCCATCAAAAGGATAGCAAAGAAAATAATAGAAGGAAAGCTCCGAGCATCGAAAAGTATCGAAGACATATTGACAAACATTCATATTTTAAAAGCAGAAATTTTACATCAAGTATACCATTTACATAGCAAATGCGATAACAAACTACCGGCTATTACTAGAATTAATGATGTTTTTGACCAATTGGTACTTCACTCCGTCTCCCTATATATGGAACAAAAAGAGAAAATTTTTAAAGAAAAAAATCAATATATTAATTCGTCACACCAAGATCGCTTGACTTTATTAGGGCAAATGACATCAAGCTTTGTTCACGAATTTCGCAATCCGCTTACTTCTATTCATGGTTTCTTACAGCTTCTTCGTGCAGAGCATCCAGAACTTCCTTATTTAGAAATTATGTCAGATGAATTACAGCAATTAAAATATCGTATATCGCAATTTTTAACACTATCCAAAAAAGAAGTATTCGAATCTGAAATATCTATTTTCTCTTTGGAAAAATTGATTGAGCATGTACTATCCTTTTTATATCCCCGCATCTTAGAAGTGAACGTAGAAGTAAAGAAAAAAATTGCAAACAATATTTTTCTTAGAGGAATTGAAGATGAAATAAGACAAGTACTAATCAATATTATTTTTAATGCTATCGATATACTATCTAAAACAGAAAAACCAACAATTCGTATTACTGGATATGAAAAGAATAATATTGTTTCAATTGAAATTGCTAATAATGGGCCGCCAATTCCAGAAGATATACAGGAAAAAATATTTGAGCCCTTTATTACAACAAAAAAATATGGAACAGGACTTGGCCTATTTGTTTGTAAAGAAATGATTGAAAAGCATGGAGGCAAGCTTACATGTATGTCTGACAAAACTTGGACTACATTTACTATCAAGCTCCCTTCTCTTAAAAGTAAGCTTAACAAAACAACATAACCTTTACTTCATTAACGTATTCCCATTATAGTCATTTTCATTGGCATCTTCAAACATAAAGAAAACACTATGTTGAAGCTTATGAATAAGTAAAACGTTTATCTGTGTGGGGGGGCTTCCCCCCTATACAAATCATAAACAATTTTATATTACTAAACTATCGCTTTTCTTAGTTCGTAATAGACGCTTGTCATTTATTATAAAAATTCACTTCACTATGTTGCAATGAATAATAGTGTATTATATACTTTATTAAGAATTAGTATTATACATTGAATAATACTAAATCATCTATAAGAGGTGAAAAAATGAATGCTCAGTTTAAAAAAGGCGTACTTGAAATGTGTGTCCTAATCCTTTTGAATAAAAAAGATCGTTACGGCTATGAGTTAATTCAACTGATCTCAGATAAATTTGCTGTCTCAGAAGGGTCTGTTTATCCAGTGCTACGTCGCCTTACAAAAGAAGGTTTTTTTACAACTTATTTAAAAGAATCATCAGAGGGCCCTTCCCGTAAATATTATCATTTAACAGGTGAGGGCAAAGTTAGAATGCATCAATTAATTGCTGAATGGGAAGCTTTTTCATCAGCTGTAAGAAAAATTATTGAGGAAGGTGAAAAAGATTGAATCAATATATGTTTTTAAAAGTATTAGAAACAAACCTTTCAGCGCTTCCAGAAGGAGAAAGAAAGGATATTCTATCCGATTACCAAGAGTATTTTGATGCTGGAAAATCAGAAGGCAAATCTGAAGAAGAAATCGCAAAAAAGCTTGGGAATCCGAAACAAATTGCTAAAGAATTAAGAACGATGTACCATCTAGACCAACTGGAGACCGATCCATCTACTTCCAATTTTATGAGAGCAGTCATTGGAACAATCAGCCTTAGTTTTTTTAATCTTGTGTTTGTATTAGGACCATTTCTTGCGCTTGTTGGTGTCTTTATTGCTTTTTATACAGCAGCAGCTATTCTTACTTTAGCACCATTTCTTCATTTATTTGATTTATTATTAATACGTGAATTTGAATGGTTCCCATTTTTCGCTTCGCTTGCTTTTTCTGGGTTAGGCATCCTTTTATTAATCGGGCTGCTTCATGCCACTAGAGCTTTCTTTCATTTGTTTAAGAAATACTTGCAATGGAACGTCCGTATTGTGAAAGGAGAAAAATAAGATGGTAAAAAAATTAGCAGTTGCTGCAATTATATTATTAGTAATCGGGATAACCGGAGCTATTTTTACATTCAAGCCTTATTTCTTTGTGCAAAAGCAGGAAGAGTATCGTCAAATAGATGCGAATGATATTGAACATATTGAAATTAAAAGCAATGTAGCAAATATGCACATCCTTCCTTCTAACTCTGAAATAATCGAAGTCGTTTGGTCTAACCCAAACAAAAAAAGAAATCAGATTGATGTAAAAGTATCCGAAAAGAATGGAACGCTAGACATTCAAGCAAAGTTTAAACATCGGTTTAGGTTCCTGCAGCTTGGTCCGTCTTCAATAGATGTTGATATTAAATTGCCAAATAAAGTGTTTCAGTCTTTAGAAGCAAAAAACAATGTCGGAGCGATTAAAATAGAGGATATAGCAGCAGATGATATGACAGTCAGCAATGATACCGGAAGCATTAGACTAAAAGATATTACCGGAAAACAGCTGCAAGTAAAAAACAATGTCGGAGCAATTAAAATAGAGAATATAGCAACAGAGGATATAACAGTCAGTAATGATACTGGAAAGACTGTACTAAAAGATGTTGCTGGAAAACAGCTGCAAGTAAAAACAAAGATCGGGGAAATCGCTCTTACAGATACGGTAGGAAAGCTCCAAGCAAGCTCCGACACAGGAGCTATCTCAATCAGTACAAAAAAAATCGAGCATGACATGCATTTAGAAACAGAAATAGGGTCAATTACAATTGCTGTTCCAACTATCCCATCTGACGTTTCCTTTGACTTACATTCCGAAATCGGAAGTGTCAAAGCCTTTGGTACAAAAGGAAGCCACATTGTTTCTAATGCTCAAGCTTTGGTTAAAGCTACTTCATCCGTGGGTTCTATTCAAGTGAAAGAAAAATGAGAATCATTTATATAGAATTAAAAGTTAAGTATTAGAGATTTTTAAAGGTTTTAAAAACGTCGAGATTAACCTCGGCGTTTTTTGTAATCTTTTATCCAAGTTAAACTTTTGAAATTTCCGCTATGAATCTTTATAATAATATAAATGCTAATTAGCAGAATAATCTTGGCAATCTCCGATTTTACCAAAGGGTTCCTGTTTTTGTTATGTCTACATAAGGGTAACAGGGCTGCGCTTCTTTCGATCTCTCCAAATCTACTCATCTAAAATGTTAAGACTGCTGTAAAAAGATCGTTCACTAGCCTTATCAAAAACAGATCAATCCTGTCTTTTATAAGAAAATAGCTTTCCAAATAAAACGATACAAAAGAAGGTGCCTGCCATTGTCAAATTTCAATAAGATTATTCAGCAACAGAAAGCATTTTTTTCAAGCAATGAATCAAAAGCGCTCTCCTTTCGAATAAAAGCGCTGCAAAAATTATATGCAATGATCTCTACAAATGAAAGCAAAATCATGCACGCTTTAAAAACAGACCTCCAAAAATCAGAATTTGAAGCTTACACAACAGAAATTGGTTTTGTTTTAGAAGAAATTCGCTTCACATTAAAACATCTAAAAAAGTGGAGCAAGCCTAAAAGAGTAAGAACACCAATTACACACTTTGGCGCTAAGAGCTATGTAGTGAAAGAACCATACGGCGTTGCATTCATTATTGCCCCATGGAACTATCCATTTCAGCTTGCGATCGCCCCACTTATCGGCGCAATCGCAGCCGGAAATTGTGCGGTTATTAAGCCATCAGAATTAACGCCGACAACGTCTTCACTATTAAATGAATTAATACGCAGCACTTTTCCTCCAGATTATATTACTGTTATCGAGGGAGATGCCACAACAAGCCAAGCTCTCCTAGAAAATGAGTTCGATTACATTTTTTTTACCGGCAGTGTCCATGTTGGAAAGATTATTATGAAAGCGGCTGCTAAACATCTTACACCTGTCACATTAGAATTAGGAGGGAAAAGTCCATGCATCGTTCATCATGATGCAAATGTAACTTTAGCTGCAAAGAGAATTGTTTGGGGGAAATTGTTAAATGCCGGTCAAACATGCGTCGCACCTGATTATCTTCTTGTTCATGAACAAATAAAAGAAGCGCTAATAGCAGCCATCGTTACTGTTATACATGATTTTTATGGAAAAGATGTTTTAACTGCTTCTCATTATCCGAAAATTATCAATCTCCATCATCTGCAACGGCTGCAAAATATGCTGACGGCCTCCACCGGAACTGTTATTTTTGGCGGCAACGTCGACCAGGCAACGAACCGAATCGAACCAACTTTAATTACTAATGTAGAATGGAATGATGCAGCAATGGAGGAAGAAATTTTCGGTCCAATCCTCCCTATTATCACCTATTCTAATATCGAAGACATCATTGCAGAAATTAAAAAACGATCAAAACCATTGGCACTTTATATGTTTACAGAAGATCGCTGGTTAAGCAAAAAAATCATGTATGATCTTTCCTTTGGCAGTGGTTGTATCAACGATACCGTCTTTCAAATTGCAAATCCTCACTTGCCTTTTGGAGGCGTCGGTACTAGTGGAACAGGCTCATACCACGGAAAAAAAAGCTTTGAGGAGTTTTCTCATGAAAAAAGTGTACTCAAGCAAACAACTTTTTTTGATATTCCCCTGCGCTATCCAAATGTCAAAAATGGATTGAAAATGGTGCGCTGGTTTATGAAATAAAGTGAAACTTCCATGAGTGGGGGTTTTCTTTCATCCCCCACTCATGGTTAGTTGAACCAATCGGACATTTACTGGCAGTTATCCCCCACCTAGACTTCTTCGACTCCTCTTAACTCTTGAAGTGGGGGTCTTACTGCCAGTTAGATGTGGGATAAAATACAAGTCTAAAAGGGAGGCTAATGAAGCCTCCCATCTATTTCGGCAAATGATTCAAAAAGTTTAGCGACGCAAAACCTTTTACTTGCTCTTCAGAATAATATTTCAACAGTTCATTAATAAGGTTTGGGTACTGCGATGCATCCTCTAACCCTTCTACATACATATCAATGCCATCAAAATCGGAACCAAAACCGATTTGCTTCACACCGCCTAATGCACAAAAATGATCAATATGCCTGATTACATCAGCAATTGTCGCCCTTTTGCGCTTCGTTACAAAAGGAGGATAGAAAACGATATGAATCATTCCATTTTTTGCAAACAATGCTTCTGCTTGTTTATTTGTTAAATTTCGTCTATGATCACAAATAGCCTTTGCATTAGAATGACTAGCAATTGGATAATGGGCTGCTTCTATCACATCCCAAAAAGCTTTTTCGGATAAATGCGATACATCTGTCATTAGTTTGTGTTCATTATGAAATTGTACGATTTCATTTCCAAAAGTTGTTAAACCGCCTCCCCTTGGCTCCCCAACTCCATCAGCAGCAAGATTTGCATGATTCCATGTAAGACCAACTATACGCACACCTAGATAATATAAAATGCGCAGTTTTTTGATATCATTTCCAATCGCATCTACTCCTTCAAGCGTTAACATCGCACCAATCTCATTATCATTTAAACGTTCAAAATCATCCCACTCTTTTATCTGCTTCATGTTCGGGTTTTTCCCTAATACTTCTGTATAAAAATAATCAACTTGATCTAAGGCAGCTTGAAATTTTTCATCTGCTTTTATTTGCGAAGGAATAAAAATTGCAAAACATTGTACTTTCACACATCCAGCTTGAAGACGTTCCATATTTGTCTCTATTTCCGGGGCATGTTTAAACGGCAATGTTCCTTTGGATTCATATAGTTTTAACAACGCATCACAATGTAGATCAATCATTTTCATCATTTTCACCTCTCATTCATTTTGATGTCAGCGAGTGCTTATGACAATACATAAAAAATTACAATAACAAGATTAAATATTCAGAATATTAATCTATGTAATGAAACGAACCTAAATCGCAAAAGCTTTCCTTTAACCTAAACAGGCTTCGATAAAAGCAGAAAATATTCGTTTTGAAATGGTGTCCCCGCCTGCTGCCAGAGCCTCCGGATGCCATTGCAAACCTAGCACAAATAAATGTTCCGTACTCTCTATCGCTTCAATTACACTATCTGAAGCATGCGCAGAAATAATAAATGGCTTTGGAACGATTCTAACAGCTTGATGATGGAAAGAATTCACCATAAACTTCGTATGTCCTGTTACATACGCCAATAGGCTATTTTCCCTAACCGTCACATAATGGGAAGCATGAGAGCGTACTGCTAGTTGGCTATGCTGCAAAAGCTCGCCATCTATTTGACTATAAATATCTTGATATATATCACCGCCAATGGCAACGTTTAATATTTGACACCCTCGACAAATAGCGAGAATGGGTTTATCTCTTATCAGCATACTTTGGGTTAATGCCAACTCGAAGCTATCTCGCCGAGGAGTGACTGTTCCTAATTTCCGATGGGGCTCCTCACCAAATAAGGTTGGATCAACATCTCCACCACCTGTTAAAACAAGTCCGCTAATTGTATCTGCAATTTGTTCCGCATCTACATCTAAGCCAACTGGCAGACCAAAAGGAAGACCTCCTGCTTCATAGACACTGCTAACATAATCATCAGCAAAGCTATGTTTCTCTTCATTCTCAATATTTAAAGTGATTCCAATGATTGGTTTTCCCATATCCCTATCACTCCTATCACTATATATAATGGCAATTCAGATGAAATCGTGTATAAACAAATGAAGTGAAACTAAATAGAAAGTGGAATGTGAGAAGTTAGGAAATGAGAAAAAACTCACTTCCGTCTTCCCAGCTCTCCCTTTACAATAGTTAGGACTGCCAGCATCGAGATACTGTATTACTGTCCCTCCCACATTTTACATATTATCCTTGCATTGCTGATGGCTGCTGTTTATTTCCTTTAAAAATAAATTGAAGCACGATTAAACCAATGAATACTAAAAGACCAATGAAATCGGTCATTCCCTCTGGATAGATTAAAGCAAGACCAGCTCCAATGCTGATAAGCCTTTCCACTGGGTTTAATCTGCGATACCAGTAACCAATAACACCAGCGCCAACAGCCATCATTCCTGCAATTGCTGTTGCAACTACCCAAATAAGCTGATACCATGTTGTATCAATCATTAAAAGCTCTGGCGATAAGACAAACATATATGGAATAATAAACGCAGCAATTGCCAGTTTTGCTGAGTTTACTCCAGTTCGCAGCGGTTCTCCACTTGCAACACCTGCAGCGGCAAAAGCAGCTAATGCTACTGGCGGGGTAATATCTGCCATAATCCCGAAGTAAAAAACAAATAAATGAGCTGCTAAATCTGGGATGCCCATTAAAATGATCGCAGGTGCAGCAATTGTTGAGGTAATCACATAGTTAGCAGTTGTTGGCGAGCCCATTCCTAAAATAAGCGACGCAATCATCGTAAAAAATAACGTCAACAAAAGCTTATCATTCGCTAAAGTTAATAACCCTGTTCCTAATTTTAAACCTAAACCAGTTTTTGTTACGACACCGACAATGATGCCTGCACAGGCTGTTGCTGCTGCAACACCTAAAGCTGTCCGTGCTCCATCTGTAAGGGCAACGACTAAGTCGACAATGGAAAATTTTGCGGAACGGTCTAGCAGCCTATTGATAAAGCCAACGGCAATCGTAATCACAATGGACCATAAAGCTGCATTCATGACGGAACGGCCAGTCATTAATAGAATAATAACTGCTAAAATCGGCGTTAACAAATAGAGCTTCTTAAATACTTGTAAACGATTTGGCATTTCTTCTTTTGTTAAGCCTTGCAGTCCTAGTCTTTTCGCTTCAAAGTGCGTCATAATCCAAATTCCCGTAAAATAAAGCAATGCTGGAATCGCCGCTGCTTTGGCGATATCCCAATAGGTAATGCCGCCGCCAATAAATTCCACCATGAGAAAGGCTGCTGCCCCCATAATCGGCGGCATTAATTGTCCTCCTGTTGAAGCTGCTGCTTCCACTCCTCCAGCAAATTCACGTTTATATCCAAGCTTTTTCATCATTGGAATTGTAAAAGAACCAGAAGTGACAACGTTTGCAACCGAACTGCCGCTAATTGTTCCTTGCAGTGCACTAGAAAAAATGGCAACTTTTGCAGGCCCTCCAGTGCGGCGCCCAGCGATCGATACAGCAAGATCATTAAAATACGATCCAACACCTGTTTTCACAAGAAAGGCGCCAAATAAGAGAAATAGAAAAATAAAGGTCGACGATACACTTAATGGCGTCCCTAAAATTCCTTCGGTCGTAAAGAACATCGTCTGTACGAGGCGGTCTAGCGATATTCCTCTATGAACAAGAAATCCTGGCATATAAGGTCCATATAAAGCATACAGCAGAAAAAGAATGGAAATGATTGTAATTGGAATCCCGACCACTCTTCGTGTTGCTTCAAGCACAAGCAGAATCGCTGCAATTCCGACATAAAAATCAACAGAATCGAGAACACCAATACTTGTAATTAGCTTATTATAATTTAGAGGCCAATATGCTCCAACACCAAATCCCAACAAGGAAAGAATGACATCATACCAAACGATTTTTCCCCGTTTTGGTGATTTTTTTCGCGCTGGAAAAAGTAAAAAAATGAGCCCTAAAGCAAAGCCCAAATGAATAGAACGCTGGAGCTGTGCAGGCAATATGCCTTTAATAGCTGTATAGAGCTGAAAGATGGAGAAGGAAAGCAGGAGGATAAAAATGACCCATTGCATCCATCCTTTGTATTGTCTCGCTCCAGATTCAGGATCAAATTTTTCTAATATTTTCTGTTGTTCTTCTACACTAATCGTTTCTTGTATGTTTTTCAAACACATCTACTCCTCTCCATAACTGCCAATACGTATATGTTTCTGGTATAAAAGTTACCCATGTACCTGCTCCAGCAATCTCAGCTAAAAAAACATTTTGCTTTCCAACGAAAAGCTTATGCTGTGCGCGAATTTGCCCAATTCGAAGATCGATTTTTTCAAAGCGTCTTTTCATGTTTTTAATTTTAAAGACACCATCTTCTACAACAAACTCCTCACCATCCTCCAAAGCGTTGTTTGGCATGCCAATACCAAAATCACGATATGCGGTTTCTGTTTGAAGTATTGCTTTATCTCTTGTAATCTGATACATCTCTATCACTGTCGACAAATGAATGGAATGTGTATAATGAATTTGAAAAGATGTTGACTGATCAAGCTTTGCATATCCATATACTTGTTTTGTCTTGCCATCATACATCACGAGTACGGTTTTGATAGGCAGGAATAACATTAGACTACTAATCAATACGATGAAAATCATCATAAACAAGATGTACCATTTTCTGTTTTTTGCCATTCCTGTCACCTTACTAGAAAGAGGCTGGGACATAACTAGCTTCTAAATAATGAGAAAAGTGAATTTGAGGATCCTCAAATTCACTTTTCTCTATTTTGCGTGTAAATATTT
>NZ_JAUSTT010000050.1 GCF_030812995.1 Bacillus chungangensis
TCGACTTGCATGTATTAGGCACGCCGCCAGCGTTCGTCCTGAGCCAGGATCAAACTCTCCAAAAAAGTTCAATTAACTTCGGATCTCTGCGTCAGTTTCGGCTCGGCGCATCCTCACGTACTTTTGTACGCTCCGGTGCTTCTCGCCAAAACTTCCTTGATCTCCTCGTTACTTGAACTTTTTACGTTCTAACGAAGAAATCTTCACCGAAAGTCAAAACTAATTTTTAGAAGCTTGAATAGCTCATAGTTAAAATTTAGAATTACATTGACGTTTTGTTTTGTTCAGTTTTCAAGGTTCAAATTCTTTCGTCGTACCTTTTCTCAAAGGCGACTTTCTAAATATAACATCTAAACAAGTAGCAGTCAAGAGCTTTTTTAAAAAATATTTTTTTAAGTCTTTAGCTCTATTGCGACGCTGTAATAATATTAACACCTGTTCCTCCATTCGTCAAGGTAATATTTAAATTATATAATTTTACCAACATGTGAAGACATTATTCATAAAGTGAAACTTCCATGAGTAGGGGTTTTCTCTCATCCCCTACTCATGGGA
This sequence comes from Bacillus chungangensis, assembly GCF_030812995.1. GTDB lineage: Bacteria > Bacillota > Bacilli > Bacillales > Bacillaceae_C > Bacillus_CF > Bacillus_CF chungangensis. Next base: position 556 of record NZ_JAUSTT010000050.1, read on the forward strand.
AGTAGAACAAAGGCTAAGGTCGCAACGTCCTCGAAAAAGGAAAACGCTTTTTCTTCGTGCGATGTATCGCTGCCGAAGCTTTCCTTGTCCTGTTGCAACGCCTTTGTGACCGACATTCTCGAAAAAGAAGAGCACTTTTTCTTCGTGCGATGTAGATTCAAGAAGCTTTCCTTATCCTGTCGGCCCGAACCAATCGGACATTTAACTTTCAGTTATCCCCCACCCAGCGCTTCTGATTCTCTTACTCCCCGAGGTGGAGGTCTTGACTCGCCAGTTAGAGGTGGGATAAACGATTGTTTTCTACATATATATATATATATGATAGGAAGATCACATAATAAAGCTCCCACCTTCTAAATCAGCGGGAGCTTTTGCTTCATACTTATAATAGGAAGATAAAATATGCAATAAAAATGACAAAGAGAAAATACATAATTGGGTGGATTTCTTTTCCTCGCCCTTTCAACAGCATTGTAATAGGATAAAAAATAAATCCAATTGCAATCCCTGTTGCAATCGAGTATGTTAACGGCATTGTGATGATTACGAAGAAAGCCGGAACAGCGATTTCGAATCTTTTCCAATCAATATCACTTAATGCAGATACCATTAAGACCCCTACAATAATCAATGCTGGTGCTGTAACTGGTGCTGTAATGACACCTAATAGCGGTGAGAAAAATAAAGCTAATAAAAAAAGACCCGCTGTTACTACGTTGGCGAAACCTGTTCGTGCACCTGCAGCAACCCCAGCTGATGATTCAATAAAAGAAGTTGTTGTCGATGTACCTAAGATCGCTCCTACGACTGTAGCTGATGAATCTGCAAATAATGCTTTTCCGGCACGTGGAAGCTTATTATCTTTAATAAATCCAGCTTGGTTTGCAACAGCTACAAGCGTCCCAGCAGTATCAAAGAAATCTACAAATAAAAAGGTTAGCACAATAACAAGCATTTGAAGGTTGAATAAAGAACCTATATCATGAAAAATTGGTTGAAGTGCTGCTCCAAATGTTGGTTCAAGACTCGGCACTGCACCTATTACCTGCTTTGGCACTTCAATTAATCCAAAAATCATTCCAACAACGGCGGTAATAACCATCCCATAAAAAATACCGCCATTCCAGCCTTTCGTCATCATAATAATGGTAATAAATATTCCAAAAATAGCAAGCAATACATTTGGATCTGTTAAATCACCCAAACCGACAAGTACAGCATCATTGCCAACGATGATGCCAGCGTTTTGAAACCCGATAAAAGTAATAAACAGGCCAATTCCAGCACCTACTGCTAATTTCAATTCTGCTGGAATAGAATTAATCACTTTTTCCCTTAGTCCTGATAAAGTTAATAAAGTAAAAATAATTCCTGAGAATAAAACTCCTGTTAACGCCTGCTGCCATGGAATACCCATCCCTAACACAACTGAATAGGCAAAGAAAGCATTTAACCCTACTCCTGGTGCAAGTGCAACTGGATACTTCGCCAAAAATCCCATAATCAATGTCCCAATAGCGCCCGCTACGGCTGTTGCAACAAATACTGCGCCGGCATCCATCTTCATCTCATCAGGAAGTCCATCAACCGTAGAGAGAGACAAGGTGAGTGGATTCAAAATTAAAATGTAGGCCATAGACAAAAAAGTGGTTAGGCCACCAATGAACTCACGACGATAATTCGTACCTAGCTCATCAAACTGAAAATAATTTCTCATTCTGCATCCTCCATATCTTTGTTACTAAGCTGGACCTACCATTAGAACCAAGACAGTCTTGGTATTCTCACGAATCATCCATTTTATCCAAAAAAACACCCTTATCACATATTGCGATCAGGGTGTTGGCAGGCAAAATGAAAGAAACGTCATAAGAAGCATCTAACGTATAGATACTTACGCATTTCTTCATTTCGTAGTCAAGCTATTTACGGCAGCTTGGTAGAAACTCTCAGGCCATATTCCTGATATTATACGAAAATAAAGTGAAACTTCCATCAGTTGGGTTTTCTCTTATCCCCCACTGATGGGAAGTAGAACAAAGGCTAAGAACGCAACGTCCTGTTGCAACGCCTTTTGTGACCGACATCCTCGAAAAAGAAGAGCACTTTTTCTTCGTGCGATGTTGATTCAAGAAGCTTTCCTTATCCTGTCGGCCCGAACTAATCGGACATTTACTGGCAGTTATCCCCCACCTAGACCTCTTCGAGTCCTCTTACTCCCCGAGGTGGGGGTCTTACTGCCAGTTAGATGTGGGATAAATATTTTTAATGATGTCGTTATTTTATCAGTGTAAAAAAGAATAGTCAACAAAAAATACGAACATTAAATATAATTTAATATACAATCATTCGCTTTTAATTGTTAGAAAGTTAAAAAAATTGTCCGTGGAGTCATATTGTCATTATGCTCTTTTCCGTATAAAACGCTTCGCACCTAATATAAAGAGCGATACAATGATGCCACCAATCACAATCATGTAGAAAGAGATAAATACCCCACCAAGTCCGAGCAATGAGTCGTGATAGGTTATAATTGGCGGAGCGTCATATCCATGTGAAAAGATCACAAACCTGGAAATTTCTAAGAATGCCAGGTGAAAACCAATCGTCGTCCAGAGACTTCCAGTCCAGAGACGAAGCAACTGCAAACATATCCCAAAGCATAGAATTAATATAATATAAGGCAGGTTAATGACGTTTCCAGGAGCAAGTCCAACTATCGCTTCAATCTGGTGAACTGCTATAGGGACACAGACAAATAACAGTGTTTGAAATAATACCGCTAGCCAAGTGGAGAAGCGATGACGTAAGACATCATATATCATTCCACGCAAAGCTAATTCCTCCGGCAAAGCTTCATACAAAAAGGCAATGATCGAGTTTATAAGTAGCGCAGCAAACCAATAATCAGGGGTATGCCATTGTTCAATGACGATCCATCCTTGAGAAGTCGCGATCATAAAACCTAACGAAGCGAGTACAATGGCCAGAAGCACTCCTGTTATAAAGTGATAAGCACTTTTCCATGAATAGACCGGCTTTTTCGGTTTTACACCAGTCAGCCGATAGACATGCTGATACAAATACAAAATAGGTGGAACCACCAGCCCACTCATCACGAGCCCCTGAATTAACTTTCGAACGTTGTTAGATAAGCCGAATTGTTGTTCAGCAATCGTGCCAGAAAGACCACTTAGGAACAAACCGCCGGTTATTGTAACCCATCCGGCGAGTAGAAGAAGTATCCATTTTCGTTTCATATATTATTTCCTCCTATGTAAAAATTTTTTTACTTTACCATCGATATAAATATTACCGCTAGTAGATTTATAGACGCTTGCCAACATCCTTAAAATACATACACCTCTTTTGATATTAAACTAAGGAAGGAATCGGCTTTTCAATTACGATAAACTTTTTATCCTCTTACATTTTAATGGTAACTTTTTTCGTCAGTAGACGGATTATCCAAATAGAAATAAAGATTAAAACGAATAGACAGAAAACTGTCATGCCTAATGGGAGAGAAGCCAATATTTCAAATCTGCTAGATATAGGTAAATCAAGTGAGATTCTTAATAGTACGTCTTCTAAAGTTAAAATAATAAAAGCAATGACAATAAATCCTATTCCAATTCCATTAGCAAATCGGCAGAAACTTGCACTGATTAACCAGCCAACTAAATAATACATAAAGAGATTTAAACTAAACACGCCAATAGCTAAAACCAAATTACTTTGTGGGTCAACGAAGGGTGAAAAAACGATAGAATGTACAATATCTGTCCTAAAATCACCGATTTCCAGTAACATTGAATTAATATCTAGTTCTTTAAAACTTATTTTATCCATATTTTTTATCACTAATTGTTCCAATTGAGATATACAGATTAAAATAATAGGAATAGCAGCAGATAATCCAATAGAAGACAGAAGTGTTCCTTTAAAATAATCTTTTCTTGTTACGCCATTTTTTACGAATTTGGGAAGAGAATGCCCAGAAAGTATTCCAACAACAAGTATGAAAATATTGGAGAAAACAAAAACTATATTATAATAGCTGTCTACTTCGTACCCCTGAATAAATCCCTGGATTATTTTAAAAATATGAATGGCTAAAGCTGCTCCTAAAAATTGAAATGCCCATAACAATTGAACAAAAAACATATCGTTGGCAATTTTAGGAAAGATTCTAGATTGTCTCATCTTCATCTATCTCCTTAGTTAAATGTATAAACAACTCATTAAGGGAAAGTGGTGCTATTTCAAGTCCTTTGTCCAATGCAGTTTTTCGTTCGTGATCATGAAGTTCTCCATAAATCATGACGGATTTTGTATTACCTAAATATTGTACGTTAATCTGTTTCTTTTCCTGGACAAAGTTATCGACGATTTTTGCATTTCCAGTAATTGCAGCACCCTTTGAAATAAAGGAATAACACTCTTCTTGCAGTAAAATTTTCCCTTCGTTTAATAAAATTACTTCGTCAAATAAATAATCCATTTCATTTATGAGATGGGTTGAAAGTATCATGATTCTCGGATGATTCTCCTGATCTTTTAATAACTCTTTGTAAAATATATCTCTTGATGGAGCATCCATACCAAGATATACTTCATCAAATATCGTGATAGGTGTTCTACTCGCTAAACCAATGATTACATTCAAAGCAGATTGCATTCCTTTTGAAAATTGTTTTATAGGCTTCTTTTTGTTGAGTTTAAATTGTTCTATCAGGTATTCAGCATAATCCATATCGAAATTAGGACGGTATCGTTGTATTTTTTGCAGTACAGCTTTTACATTTTCAGATGTATCTTTATAATCCTTGTTATAAATAAATGCAACTTGCTGCATCATTTTAGCATTTTCAAATGGAACTTCCCCATTGATGGTAACAGAACCAGTGGATGGTTCACGGAATGATGCAATAATGGATAAAAGCGATGTTTTCCCAGCACCATTTCTCCCTAGAAGTCCATAAATTTTCTCACCGCTTAACTCAAGTGTGATATCTTTGAGTGCCACATAACCACCATAACTTAAACTCAAATTGTTTATTTTGATGTTCATTCTGTATCACTGCCTTTCACATCTTTAATGAAGAGAATGATATCTTTTTCGGTGAATCCCAACTTTTCAGCCTCTTGAACTAGTTTAACAACATAATCTTCAATAAAAGATTGTTTTCTTTTTTGAACAAGTTTCTCTCTAGCTCCTCCTGCTACAAACATTCCAATTCCTCTTTTCTTATAAAGAATACCCTCATCAACCAATTGATTAACTCCTTTTGTTACCGTAGCATGGTTAATTTTATAAAAATTAACAAGCTGATTTGTTGAAGGAGCTTGTTCTCCTTCTTTTAATTGATTGTTAATAATTTGATCTTCAATTTTTTCACGTACTTGTATATAGATTGGTTTATCTTGATTAAAAGGTCTTCTCATTTTATCGCCTACTATTCTTCATTTGTGATATATACTAATACGGTTATATACTCATGTATATAACCATAATAGATATTACTGTATAAGTCAATATTGATTTATGTATGAACAAAATATTTTTTCGTGAAACACTTGATAATCAGTTTTTCCCTGTAGGTTCGGAATAAAGTTTGATTAAAAACAGTATGTATAATAGAAGAAAACCTCGTATTTTGAAAAAAAAATTTGATCAAATACGAGGTTTAATTGTAATTGGCAAATAAAATGCATTAAACGTCAGTTAAAAATGTACCCACTTGACAACTTCAATTTTTAGTTCTGTAAGATTATGTAGAAAAAAAGAAAGGAGGTATTCTATAATGATGAATGGTTGTTGGTTCATTTGTTTACCAAAAGATAGAAAAAACCTCTAGAAAAGCCGTTAAATCAGCGATTCTAAAGGTTTTCCTTCTTTCTTATTTAATATGACAGGGAACTTTGTCAAAGAAGTCCAGAGGAACCGTATTCATAGGTGTATATAGTAGCTTTATGAGTACGGTCTCCTAATATAGTATTTACTTTTTTTATAGTCTTCTTATTTTCATTTGATGAGACTTTCAACTATAAACGTAACCAATACATGGTTCGTTATATCTGGTATTTTGAAATTATCCTAATTTACAAGGCAACATCTCTTTCTTATTTTGGGGAATACTTCGACATGGAGTACGTACGATAACCGCCGGTTAAGTTCTTAACCTTAAAACCGTTCTGTTTAAGAATACGGGCTGCGATGTATCCCCTGATACCTACAGCGCAATACGTATACACCTCTTTGTCTTTATCGAGCTCGTTAATGCGTTCCCGAAGCTCATCGACCGAGATGTGTACAGCACCATCGATATGCCCTTGCTCATACTCCATAGTGTTTCTCACGTCTAGCAGTACCTGCTCTTCTGGCTGCAGCATCTCCAGATCCTTCACCGTGAAAATATCCAATTGTCCCGACAGAACGTTCTCCGCCAAGTAACCTGCCATGTTTACCGGGTCCTTCGCAGAAGAGAATGGAGGCGCATAAGCGAGTTCAAGCTCAGCCAAATCATAAACGGTTCCCTTTAAGCGCAAAACCGTTGCGATGACGTCAATTCGTTTGTCAACTCCCTCGGAACCGAATGCCTGTGCCCCTAATATTGTGCCTTCGTCGTTAAACAACAGCTTCATCGCTATTGCTTGCGCGCCAGGGTAATATCCGGCATGTGAGTTCGGGTGTATATAAATAGTACGATATGGAATATTCATCTTTTGCAAAGTTCTTTCGTTGAATCCCGTACTTGCGCCTGTAAGACTGAACACTTTAATAATGGATGTTCCTTGCGTTCCCTTGTACATGGTGTTCAATCCACAAATATTGTCCGCTGCAATTCTTCCCTGCTTGTTTGCAGGACCAGCGAGCGGTATAGCCGTTCTTTGTCCATCCATATCCGTCGTTTCCACAGCATCCCCTACGGCATATACGCCATCACAGTTTGTTTGCATCTGCTCGTTTACGATAATATGGCCCCGTGCGCCCAGTTCAATCCCAGAGTTTTTGATAAACCCGGTATCCGGTGTTACACCGATTGCAAGGATCACCAAGTCGGCAGACAGCTGCAGTCCGCTCTTGAGCGAAACTTCAATTCCCTGCTCCTTCTCACGGAACGCTTCGACTCCATCTCCAAGGACCAGCTTTACCCCATGATCCGCCATTTCCTTCTCAGCGAACGTAACCATTTCGGAATCGAAAGGTGCGAGAATATGAGGCGCGGCTTCAACCAACGAAACGTCTAATCCACGTTCCCGCAGGCTTTCAGCCATTTCTATTCCGATAAAGCCACCTCCAATGACAAGAGCGCTTCGGGTTCCCTCTTGATCGACATAAGACTTGATCCGGTCTGTATCCGGAATATTGCGTACCGTGAATATATATTTACTGTCAATGCCTGGAATAGGGGGCTTGATTGGCTTCGCTCCCGGAGATAAAATCAAGTAATCATAAGACTCCTCATACGTCCCTTTATCCGCACTGTTAACTTTAACCTTCTTGTCCTGTGTATCGACCTCGATGACCTCACTCTTAATACGAACATCTATATTGAACCTTGCCTTCATATTTTCAGGAGTTTGCACCATCAGCTTGGAGCGCTCCTTAATCGTCTCTCCGATATAATAAGGAAGCCCACAATTGGCGAACGAAATATAGGAGTCCCGCTCGAACATAACAATTTCCGCATTCTCATCTAATCTTCTAAGTCTCGCAGCCGCTGAAGCTCCTCCAGCAACCCCGCCAACGATCAGTATCTTTTTACCCATAACAATCCTCCTCATTGTCCATATACTTATACGGATATAACTATAGTTGTATCATCCACTAGCTCGCAAGGAATAAATATGATTTTTTTTATCACTTTTTTGTTATCGGACCGTCCCATACAGAAATGCCGCCGTTTAACTGGGAAATTTGGTTGTATCCATTTTTACTGAGTATCTTCGCTGCTTGCTTACTCCTCATCCCGCTACGGCAGTATAGATATACAGGTTTTTCCTTCGGAATTTCATTTAGACGTCGCTCAATTTGACTAAGAGGTATATTTACTGCTCCAGCGATATGACCTTGTTTAAACTCATGTCCTTCCCGGACATCGACTAATTTATGCCCTTTATATTCACTTTTGAACTGCTGTAGATTTAGATTTTTCATTCCTTTCACCGGAACAAATTGTTTAAACAGCATCCAAGCGACAAGAGCAATTATTAACGCATAAAGGCCGTAATTCATGCTACTTCCTCCTGCTTCAACTTATTTATTATCGGTGATGAGGAAACCTGCAACGGTTTGACCCAATCTCAAGCTCGAACTCAAAGACCAAAATGTGTGTGCCTTCTTGAAATGATACTCTCACTATCCTATTGGTTATATTTTGAAGTGAAAAGAAAAAGCACCCGGTCATCAGGATACTTTAACGGCAGTCCTTCCATACGCTTGAGCCGATGCATCACATCTTCGTCATATTTCATCATAACGATTTTCCTCCATTCATCACAGATGTATGATTCGGGAAAACCATTATTGGAAAACCTTATTTGTGTTTATTATGCCGTTTTATGGTTTTATTCAGTCGGACCAGTCCAATATGACATGCCTCCGTGCATATTGGTAACGTTGTAACCCATTTCTTCCAGATGCTCACAGGCAATACCGCTGCGGCTCCCACTGTAGCAGACTACGATAATTTCCTTATTTTTATCCAATTCATTATATCTTTGAGCTAAGTAGCCTAGAGGAATATGCTTTGCGCCCGGGATATGTCCTGATTCCCATTCATCCATTTCCCCGACATCCAGGATGCTAAGCTTCTCGCCCTTTCCCAATCTAGCTTTAACGTCTTCAGGCATCACTTCTTTTGAATATCTACCAGCCATGAATAACACTCCTTATAAAGTGAAACTTCCATCAGTGGGGGTTTTCTCTCATCTCCCACTGATGGTTAGTTGAACCAATCGGACATTTACTGGCAGTTATCCCCCACCTAGACTTCTTCGATCCCTCTTACTCCCTGAGGTGGGGGTCTTACTGCCAGTTAGATGTGGGAGAAATTTTGACCCATATCCACCTGAAATCGAGTTCCATAAACAACTCTTTTCGCTGTTAATATGATACGCGTACTGCTTAATCGCTAATTTGAGCGTCTGCAAAGACTGACCCCGACAAAGTTCTGCGCTTCATTTCCTTGATAAAGTGAAACTTCCATAAGTGGGGTTTTCTCTCATCCCCCACTCATGGTTAGTTGAACCAATCGGACATTTACTGGCAGTTATCCCCCACCTAGACTTCTTCGATCCCTCTTACTCCCTGAGGTGGGGGTCTTACTGCCAGTTAGATGTGGGATAAAACAGCTTTAGCATAGGAATTCCTTGAATTCACTATTTCACCGCTGAAAACTGATTCTCATCAACATTCAACTTTGCAACTAGAACCTCACTTTCCAGTTCTTCGTTCGCCAATTGCTCAAGGATCGGACCGTTTAAAAGGCAAGGCCCACGCACGGAGCCCAAAAGTCCACGTGAACCAATTTGTTGCTCTGAATGACCTGTTCAGGAGAACTGTCAATAACTTTAACTGTTGATATCGTACTTCCCTTCTTTATACAGATACCCCCATTGGTATTATAATAGAGTGAAAACTTCCCTTTGTCAACAGGAGTGCTAAAACCCAACTAAATCAAGTAAGAGGGGCGGACAGCACCTGTTTTTTCACCGCTGAAGCTTGTAGAGCAGGTTAGAGAGAGTAAACATCTCAAGGGGAAGGATACTCTTCTCTTAATTGATTAAGATCTGTATGGTGTCGATAATAATTTAGCAACATAGCCAAACAAGCTAAGCCACATTCGCTATATGCCATCTGTTGGATAAAAGGAACTCTTTCTCATATCATCATGTGCACATCTCTTTTTGAATAGATTGAGTGCTATGGGACAAAATGTCTTCCTAGCGATGATTCATAAACTGATAAGTCCATTTATTTGACAGGCAATATTTCAAGAAAGTGAGTATTTTAAAGAAAAAGCGAAAGATCGCCATAAAATTGAAGCGAAAAATAGTGAGTTAAAGCATAGACACAAGGTATGATGTGGCGGTATCTTCGGGTCTAATTGGCATGGAATTACAAGGAGCAATGGCTATATTCAAGTTAAATTTAAAAAGGATATTGAAACTTATGGAATAAAAATGAAACAATGTAGCTGAACAATTGGTAAAAAAAGATGACTCTACATTCAAAATTGAATTTGAGTCATCTTTTTTTGATACAGATTTATATATTTATTGAAAAAATGAAGTTTTTCAGTAACCTCATTTAAATCGGGGGGCACCTTTTTGAATTTCCATCTTATACAGTTCAATGGATTAACTTTTTCTTTATTTCTTAATATTCCGTCCAAATGCTTTTGTGTGAATATTCTTCTTATCAAGGAATTCTTCTATTTTTTTCTGTTCTCTTCCATTCACCACACCACTTTTATCAATTATTGATTCAATGTCTATTTCAGAAAAACTTCCTTCACTTACGTTATCTACTATATTATCGAGTATTTCATTTAATTCATGAAGATACTGATTTAAAGCTGTAATGTAATGACTAATTCTTTCGGACTCTTCTTGATAACCTTCAGGCAAGGTATTATTTAAGATATAATTAGAGAAATTCTCATCATTTTCTTTTAGAAGTTTGTTAATTTTGTCAAATTCCTCCAATTCAGTTTTATTTAATTCCTGACCTGCATCTATGATCTCCTGAAATAGATCACTAGCATTATATAACTCTTCGCTGCTGTCTAGATATATTTTTATGCTTAGTTTCATTTCTTCTTCGTCAATTAAACTATTGTTTTTTTCAGAGGTGAAAATAGTACTAGGGATTTCTATGTTCTTTGTAAGAGGAATTTCATCTTCTGTAGCGTCTATATTTTCTTCCTGGGAACATGCACTCAATACAAAAATAATGAAGAAGCTATAAAAGATTCTTCTCATATTAATTCCTCTCCCTTGTAAATAGAGATGTTCCATTTCAAGATTTTAACAAATAATCTAACAAAAGATTTCCCAATATAATATCCCAGTATTGCTAATAAAGAACCTAAAATAACACCTTTTACGACCTGATAAATTTCCTCCACTCCAATTATATTAAATCCATAAACAAATCCCATTACAATTAAGATAACTGGAGATAGAATCATGGCTGGTACAGCAATGATATAAGCTAATATAAATGGTGTACATAATAGCAACACAAATAAACTCACTATAATAATGATGCAATTCGCAATACTTAATCCCATGATTGTCAACAGTGCTGTAGACATACTTTTTATGCTTTTATTTTCTTCTACTTTATTAATAGCATAAACAGCGTTTAATTCTTTAGCAATCTCTTCAGGCTTTCCTAACTCTTTAGATATTTCCTCCTCACTTTTATTCTCATTGCCTCCATCAACAAAATGCATATAATATTCTTCTACAATATCTTTTTTTTCTTTTTCAGACATATACTTCAAATTATTTTTCAGCAATTTTAAAAATTTATTTTTGTTCAAGTACATCATACTCCTTGACAAAGCAATTAGGATAAACTCATTCCATTCACATTTTAGAGTGTTAAGTTTATTAAAACGGTGCTTCTTTCAATTCTTTATGATAACTGGCTAGATAATCTTATGAGATATTTTTTTACTAATGAATAACCATATTCATCTTCTTTACTTATATAAGACTATTAATTCTAGTACACCCTTTTTTAAATTGATTATTCATCATTTATCACCATTATTTATAATTGAACTAATACTCCAAGATACTAAACTGAACACTGTACAGATATAATTATATGTATAATTTAACACCTATTTACAAATTAATCAAATATTTTTATAAATAATTAAAATTTCCAATTTATAATTTAATTGAGCTTCGCACCTTGAAAAATCAATATAAAAGTCATTTGTGCAATCCTATCCGTAACCATTGGAATTCCTAGTGTTCTTGTACCTCCGGCTTTCTTCATTATTTCCACGGCTTTAACAGTTGAGGAAAGTAACTTCCAGATGACATTCCATTCCATATTTTATACAGATTATCTTTGAGATTTACTTCGAATTCTTCGTGGGATTGCTCATCAATTCCAGATGACCCTTTATTTGCTTTTACTTTAAGGTAGGCTTCGTATACTTTGTTTATAGATATTCTATATGCTTTGTTTTATGCATAAGTTCCTCCCAATTTAATGGTTACTTTGGATAGACTACACTATATTAAGGTCATACAAGCTTGATTCAAATAAATCTGAGGAGATCAAGATGATCAAGCGAAAAAGAAGAACATTCTCACAAGCGTTTAAAGAACAAATGGTTCAGCTACACGCTTCTGGAAAACCAAGGAGTGAAACATCCGAGAATACGACCTTGCCCCTTCGGCTTTTGACAGATGGGTTCAACTGCAATCAAGCCAGTGGTTCCTTCCAAGAAAAGGATAACCGTCCTCCAGAGCAGGAAGAGTTGATCAAACTACGAAAACAAAATAAACAACTTGCCATGGAGAATGATATTTTAAGCAAGCCACGCCAATCACGGACGAAAGTAAATGTGATTACTACTATTTAGTGAAAAAAATGAATCGTCCTGAGCCAGATAAAGCTTTAAAAGAAACGATTAAAGCGATTTATGACGAACATGAAGGACGTTACGGCTATCGTCGTATTCGTAATGAATTTGGCGAACCGTGGTCAAAAAGTGAATCATAAAAAAATACAGCGAGTGATGAAAGAGTTGGGTTTGAAATGCTTTGTACGTATAAAAAAATATCGCTCTTACAAAGGAACGGTTGGCAAGACTGCCCCGAATGTTTTGGATCGCGAGTTTAAAGCTGAAAAGCCAAATGAGAAATCGGTAACAGATTTTACGGAGTTTAAATTATTTGGAGAAAAGCTCTATCTTTCACCTGTATTAGACTTATTTAATGGTGAGATTATCACCTATACAATTGGCTCTAGACCTACCTATTCCCTTGTTTCAGAGATGTTGGAAAAAGCTTTTAAACGCTTGTCAGAAGACGATGAGCTCCTAATGCATTCCGATCAAGGCTGGCATTATCAAATGAAACAATACCGTCATGCCTTAAAAGAACGTGGTATCACGCAAAGTTTGTCACGTAAAGGGAACTGTTACGATAATGCCGTAATGGAATATTTCTTTGGGATTATGAAATCGGAGTTCCTATATTTTAAGGAATTTGAGAGTATAGATCATTTTAAGCTAGAATTAGCGAAATACATCGAGTACTACAACAACAAACGAATAAAGGCAAAATTAAAAGGCATGAGTCCGATACAATTTCGAACTCATACCCAACCCGCTGCCTAATAACAGTGTCTAACTTTTAGGGGGCACTTCATTCCTCTTACTCTTGAGGTAGGGGGTCTTACTGCCAGTTAGATGTGGGATAAAAACTTAGGCCGTTGTTGTTCATGCTTGTCGAGCATAATCTGTTCCGGCTTGATGCCCTGTTCACGTAGTACTTCAATGTTCTGCACGAGGAATTCGTCACTGCCGACAACATAGAAAAGTCCATCCTTGTCTGCCGCAAGTTTTTTTACTTCTTCATAGTAGTCTTTTCGGTTATCAACAAACTGTGATGTGAACTTCTTGTCAGGAACGGATTTGAAAATATTAGTGAATAAGAAATCTTTTGATGAATCGATGTTCAAGGAATGAATTTGATTGACGTTGTCAGCACTTTCGAAATAATCAAGCACAAGCGGTCTGAAGGTTGCCAGACCGACACCTGATGACAGTAGGTAAATATTTTTCCCTTCTCTTTTAAGCGGTACATTCGAATGAGTTTTAAAGAGTGCAATTTCATTGCCGACTTCAAGATTTCTTAAGATCGCTTTAAACTCAGAGCATTGTTCTCTGATGCGTGTTGTGATACCGATTGAATTTTCATGCGGTAAAGTCGAGATTGACATATGGCGAATTAGCCCGCGGTTTGGTTTATCTCCAGCATTAAAACCTTCCAGTGCGAAGTGGGTGTGAGCACCTTCTTCCCATGTAAAGCCTTCCGGACAGTCGAGCATGAATGTTTTAATCTCAGGCGTTTCTTCAATAATTTTATTTATTTTAGTCCAGTATATTTGCATGATACATTCTCCTTATTCAATTATATGTTCGTTACTATCTAATATACAACAATTGATAATAGTTATCAATTAATTCACTTTCACATAACTCATACAGTGCAGGAACAGCAAAAATACTATTTCTTTCGTAATCAACATTTTTTTGTAACCCACTTACAAAAGTATTTTTCTAGATAATTCCCCTATTGCGGTATATATTTATTCTGCAATCGCGCCCAGTTAGTTGAATAACATTCGTGAACTACTCACCACTTATCGACCTTGCGGTCTGATTGAAGTGGGAGCTTCCTGGGAACTAGATACTTTTGTTAGCTATCTATATTTACCAAGCTATAAGGGCAGTCCCTGCCCCTAGAGAAAATACCAACTACATGGCGAGTTTCA
>NZ_JAUSTT010000051.1 GCF_030812995.1 Bacillus chungangensis
TCATATCGTTTGAAGGATCATTTAGCCAAAGATTCTGAGTGATTTTGTGCATCATTAAGTGAGCGATTGTGTACATAATTTAGTTGACATTTATAATTGGCTCTTTTACCTTGAAGTCTGCAACTAAAAACGGTAACGATTTGGATTAAATCTTCAACTAATTCCTGTTCTTCTGTCTTTTCGGTATTGTCTATTATCTCAATAGTTGTTCCGTATTTATTACATAGGTTTTCTATTAGTTCATAACCAAATCTTATCAGCCTATCTTTATACAAAATAACTATCTTTTCGACTTCGGAATTAGTAACTTTGTCTATCAGTTTATTTAATCCCTTTTTATTGTAATTAATTCCACTTCCAATATCTGTGATGATTTCGAATTGATAACCCTTAGCCAACATATATGTTTTTACGTTATCAATTTGCCTTTCTAAATCATCCTTTTGCTCTTGTGAACTAACTCTACAATATCCTATTACCATTCTATTTAATTGCGATTCACCTTTAATCCCTAAGAAGTGCTGGAGTTGCTCTTGAGAGTAATACCTATAACCACTATCTGTCACATGATGTGGCTTAAAAACCCCCTGTTTATCCCAATTTCTTAATGTTTGCGTTGTTTTCCCTATCAATTCGGCAAATTCACCTATTAAATAGTATCTCATTTACATCACCTCTTGGTAAGCGTTTGCTTTTCATCATATGATATGATATTTGCATTCATTTCTAAATTTATTTCATTACACTAAAGGAGATGTTATCATAAAACTGCTACTTAAAAATACCTTTGTCTAAACTAACAATGATAATAGAGTATCTATAGAACGAAAGGATAGAAAAATGATCGAAACAATCGAAACAAAACGACTCCTTTTGCTTCCTTATACATTACAGCTAATAAATGCGACAATTCAAGGCCACGAGCAATTGAAAAAAGTGTCTGGATACAATGTTTCTCCATATTGGCCAGGCGAAGATTTTTTGAAAATATTGCCGTGGGCAGCACTTCAAATGGAAGGGGAGCCGATAATGGCGGCCTGGAGCAGGTTAATTGTTCTAAAATCGGAAGATATCATCATTGGCGAAATTGGCGGGAAAGGGGAACCTATAAAGACTGGTATCATTGAAATCGGCTATAGCATTGTTCCACCTTATCAAAGAAAAGGCTATGCAACAGAGGCAATTACAACCTTTACGAGGTGGCTTGCATCGCTTCCCTATATAAAAACAGTTACTGCACAATGCTTATCAAATAACACCCCATCGAGGAAAGTGTTGGAAAAAGCTTCTTTCTACTTGAGAGAAGAAAAGGAAGGCATAAAATTTTGGATATATGATGAAAGGATAAAATAATGACAAAATATATTATTTTTGATTTTGATGGCACTTTAGTTGACTCAAAGAACGTACTTATTACTATTTATAATCAGATTGCGGAACAACACCAATATAAAAAAGTCAGCCTGGAAGAAGTAGAATTATTAAGAAAATTATCGATAAAGGAAAGATGCCGATTTCTCCAAATTCCGATGTATAAAATCCCGTTTTTAGCAAGAAAATTTCAATCACAATACAAAGAGGCGCTTACAAACATTATGTTAATTGCTGGGATAAAAGATTTACTAGAGGAATTAACAAGTAAAGGCTACAAATTAGCCATCATTTCATCTAATACGGAAAGTAATATTAATACTTTTCTAAAAGAAAATAAAATAAACAACATCAATCAAATTTTTTGTTCAAGTAATATTTTTGGGAAAGACAAGGTAATCAGTAAATTTTTAAAAGCAAATAAACTTCATCATCATGAAGTGATTTATATTGGAGATGAAATTAGAGATATTGAAGCATCAAAGAAATGTGATGTCAAAGTGATTTGGGTTGAATGGGGGTATGACGTAAAAGAACGAGCAAAAGGAGCGCATCCCGACTATATTGCGAAAACACCACATGATATTTTAACGATAGTCCAATCGCTTGTATAACATGCAATTTGTAAATAAATATTTAATAAATTCATAGAACGAAATCGCCCATGGCTATTTGCCACAAATGAGAAGAGCGACAATCGGCTTGTAATCAAACGCCATTCATCACTGGAGCTTTCATTTTTTCGCTGCACTTGTACAGAAATAACGGACAGTAATGATATAGCGAAAAGCGAAGCAAGTGGAAACGATTTAACTAAATACGATGTGCTCCCTATGCAACAAATGTGAAAATTACAGCCATTGCTAACGAGGGTTTTATGTAGTTTAGGGAAATTCTCATCGAATTCTAATCTAACTTTCATGATATTTTAGGATTGCAGCCTTATGATAGAAACATATTCAGTAACTATGGCACTGAATTTTAAATATAGAGCGGTCGCATTCTCGTATTTATTAGTATACATGATCAGTACGCTCCCCCCCTTTGAGGTATATTGATCAATACGCATGAATGTCGCCTCTCACTCCTCCTCTTTTTGAGTCGGCTTGTAAAGCCGACTTTTTAGTGATAATGATCATACCATACAAATTTCCCTCTATCATTATCTTTTTCCCCGTAAAAACCCGAGTTTGAGGGTCTATTAAAATATGAAGAAAAAAACATTTCTTTACCGCAAATTTTCTAGATTTTAGGAAAAAGAATATATGAAAATACTGAACTTAGGAAAAGGTGCCTGAAAGATTCAATATTGTTAAAAGTTTCATCTTATTAGTGAAGAAGCTGCATGTTTCATTCTGCAATGAAGTAGATTAAAATAAATGTAGATACTCCTTTATTATTTAAGTGCCTCCTACTTAGCAAGCAGAATTGATATGATAAAATACATTTATAAAAATGATTGATCTACGCATTCTGTCAAAACGTTAGGCCGGTTTTGTTGATTACTTGCTTCATATGTCAAACTGTGTATGATGTTAAAATAGAAACATGATTTGGTTTTAGAGGAAAGCAGGTGTTTTGCATGAAAAGGATACTCATCATCGAGGATGAAAAAAATTTATCGAGGTTTTTGGAATTAGAATTAGGCTATGAAGGCTATGAAACAGAAGTAGCCTATGATGGAAGAGAAGGTTTAGAGCTTGCAATCTCCAATGATTTTGATGTCATTCTCTTAGATTTAATGCTGCCTCACTTAAATGGAATGGAAGTCTGTCGACGGATTAGACAGGTAAAAGAAACTCCTATTATTATGATTACTGCTCGGGATAGCGTGATGGATAGAGTATCTGGGTTAGACCACGGAGCAGATGATTATATTGTTAAACCTTTTGCTATTGAGGAATTGCTTGCCCGTTTGCGATCTGTTTTTCGAAGATTGGAATTTGCAAGTTCTCATCAAAAGGTGACAACCTACCGATTTCGAGACTTGACAGTTGAAAAGGAAAGTAGAATTGTCAAGCGTGGGGAAGAACAATTGATCTTAACGAAAAGAGAGTATGATTTATTGTTGACACTCCTAGAAAATGTCAATATCGTTATGACGAGAGAAGTGCTGTTAAATAAGGTTTGGGGGTATGAAACAGAGGTAGAAACGAATGTTGTGGACGTGTACATTCGGTATCTTAGAAATAAGATAGATATTCCAGACAAAGAAAGCTATATTGAAACAGTACGCGGCACGGGTTATGTGATGCGGCAATGAAAAGGCTTATTCATTGGTTTAATAACAGTTCGTTGAAAGTAAAATGGTCGTTAAGTGCAAGTGCTGCTATTTTCTTTGCTTTTTTTATTTTTAGTTTTTTCCAATACTATGTGATAAGCAATTGGCTTTTAGGGGAGGAAGAAAATTCTGTCAGCCAAGTATTGGAGGAATTATCGGTTTTTTATCGGCGAAGAGCCCCCATTATTACATGGGAGGATGTCTATGATAGTTACGACTTAATGAAACAAATTAATGAAAGGGATCAGACAATCAGGATCCTTGACGCCACCGGCAAAGAGGTGCTAACTGCTCGGCAAACAGATAGCCAGCCATTCTCTATCCCTTTTGAACCAGTAAGAGATAAGACGATCAAATTGATCAAGACCGAAAAAGGGGACGTATATGTTGGTGTTATCCCAATTCGTTCTAATGAATTTAACGGATATGTTGAAGTGGTTCATCCATTGAAGCGCTATCATAAAATGATGAAAAATTTTTTAGCGACAATGGCCATTTTCGGAAGTTTCGCCTTGCTGTTTAGTGGTTTACTAGGATTCATCATGGCGACTAATTTTTTGCTTCCATTACAAAAAATGGCTCATACAATGCAAAATATTCGCAAAAAAGGTTTTCAAGAACGAATGGAACCAACGAATTCTCGTGATGAAGTCGCGGAACTGACGAATATTTTTAATGAAATGATGGATGAAATTGAGCGCACATTTGAGCAGCAAAAACAATTTGTACAAGATGCATCCCATGAACTTCGGACTCCTGTTCAAATCATGGAGGGGCATTTGAATCTTCTACATCGCTGGGGAAAAAATGACCCTGCTATATTAGAAGAATCTCTTACCGCTTCATTGCAAGAATTGCAGCGGATGAAGAAGCTTGTCCAAGAAATGCTTGATTTAACCCGTACAGAACAGCTGGGTAAAATAAGAGGTGAGCACAAGACAGATGTACTCGAAGCTATTATTCATGTATTAAAGAATTTTAAAGTAATGCACCCAACATTTACTTTTCATCTGAATGAAGATAATGCCAATGGAATTGCAGCAAATATACATCCAGACCACTTTGAACAAGTGATGATGATTTTAATGGATAATGCAGTTAAATACTCCGAAGACATAGAAAAAGTAGATGTTGTTGTAACAAAAGAGGATAATCAAGTGGCAGTATCGGTTGTCGATTATGGAATCGGCATCGAGCCGGAAGATTTAAATAAAATTTTTCATCGTTTTTACCGTGTTGACAAAGCTAGGAGTAGAGAAAGAGGCGGAAATGGGCTGGGCCTTTCGATCGCAAAGCAGATTATAGATATTTATGCTGGAACTATTTATGCTAAAAGTGCCCCAGGAAAAGGGACAACCATTACGATGCTCATTCCTGTCTTTAACGAAACTAATTAAAACAGAAAACCGGAAAATACACACCTTCCTTTATTACATAATATTGGGAGGCTTTTTTATGTAGCGTGATACTTGCAAATAATCATATCGGGATTTTAGAAATATAAGATCAATATTGTGTCCTTTTTAAATGGAGTGTACTGTAAATGTTTTTGAATAAGATTTCAATAGGTGTGAAGAATCGAAAATAAAGAAGAAAGGGGAGTAATACATGACAAAAGGGTGAGGAAAAATAAGCTTGTACCTAAAACTTAAGCATCATTGTCATCCTTTTGACAAAATTAGTGTAAACCAGTTGATTATATTTAGAATAGTAGTAAGATAGATATGAAAAAATAGGTGCAACTGGCGATGAGCTGCAGGAATCTAGTCGTCTGCTTTTCTAATGATAATGGAAGCATGACGTATTTATAGATTGATGCTTTAAGGGTCTTCCTTTATATGGAGATTAGGCAGATTACTTTTATCGCTCTGCAAAGCAAAGCAAAAAAATGAATGTGGCGACAAGTTATTGGTTGTATTTCTATACATTGGAAACTATCCTTTTTATTGCCAAAGCATCGATTGTTTCAAGCGAAAATACCACATGTTGAAATAGCAGCTAATATGGGAATGAAAGCGTAAAAACAGGAAGTGAATTATCATTCATTTTAATTTTTAGAAATCTAGCATTTATGCCTTTATCTTCTCGAAACAGAGTGTTAAAATGAATGCTGTAAGCGTTTGTTTGACGCGGTTCTTTACATAGTAGCTGTACATTCATTTTTAATAATGAATGGTATTTTTAAAATAATAGGGGAAACACTTGGAGGTTTTCAGCATGTCAAAACAATCATCATATCAAGAGCGTTTTTGGGAAAGTTTTACTGGCCCAAACCTCGGTTATGTGATGGAGGTCTATGAGCAGTACTTACAAGATCCAAATAGCGTTGATCCAGAAATGCAAGAAATGTTTGAGCAATTAGGCGCACCGACTGAAGCACTACAAGAAACGACAAATGGGCAAGCAGATGTATCATTCCAACTGCCGGCTAATCCGACAATGTTTAGCAAAATTGTCGCAGCGGTTAAGCTAGCGGATAATATTCGGGCATATGGCCACCTTGCAGCCGATATTAATCCTTTGCAAAAACAAAACCAAAGTGTTCGTCGAATTGATTTGAAGGAATTTAATTTAACAGAAGCGGATTTAAAAAAGATCCCACCTTCCTTTATTTGTCCGGATGCACCTTCCCATGTCCAAAATGGCCTTGATGCGATTAATCATTTAAAGGATGTCTACACGAAGAAATTAGCTTTTGAATTTCATCATGTTCATAATTTGGAAGAAAAAAATTGGCTGAATAAAACAGTCGAGTCAGGGGAATATCGTCCACAATTATCGAAAGAACAAAAAATTGATTTGCTGAAGCGATTAACAGATGTTGAAGGTTTTGAAAAGTTTATTCACCGAACATTTGTGGGCCAAAAAAGATTTTCAATTGAAGGTTTAGATGCACTTGTTCCACTGATTGAAAATATCATTAATAAATCTGTGGAAGTTGGCGCCCGCACTGTAAACATCGGGATGGCTCATCGAGGACGCTTGAACGTGCTTGCACATATTCTTGATAAGCCTTATGAGTTGATTTTCGGAGAATTTCAGCATGCACCGAATAAAGAGTTGATTCCTTCGGAAGGTTCCATCGGAATTACTTACGGCTGGACTGGGGATGTCAAATATCACTTAGGTGCCGACAGAAAAGTAAAAAATGAGAGTACAGTACAAACTAGAATAACATTAGCAAATAATCCAAGCCACTTAGAAGTTGCAAATCCAATTGTCGTTGGCTATACGAGAGCAGCTCAAGAAAACAGGGAAATGACTGGCTATCCAATGCAGAATGTTGAAAATGCTCTTGCAATTCTTGTCCATGGCGATGCTGCTTTTCCAGGCCAAGGCGTTAGTGCAGAGACGATGAATATGAGCCAGTTAAACGGTTACCAAGTAGGCGGATCTATCCACATTATTGCGAATAATATGATTGGTTTTACAACGGAAAGCTATGATTCCCGCTCAACAAAGTATGCATCAGATGTTGCAAAGGGTTTTGAAACTCCAATTATTCATGTCAATGCAGATGATCCAGAAGCATGTATTGCTGCTGCTTTCCTTGCTTGTGAATATCGCCGTCGATTTAACAAGGATTTTGTCATTGACCTTATTGGCTACCGTCGTTTCGGCCATAATGAAATGGATGAACCAATGGTGACGAATCCAATGATGTACAAAATTGTTCGTCAGCATCCAACAGTACGTACTATGTATGCAGAAAAATTAATTGCCGATGGCATTATTACTAAAGAAGAAGCAGCGCAGTTGGAAAAAAATACAGAAGCAAAAATGAAAGCAGCATATGACAAGGTTCCATCAGCTGAAAAAAATCCAGACATTGATATGAACCCGCCGGAATATGTAGCAAATGGCTTTCAAGAGATCGAGACTGCTGTTAATAAAGAGGAGCTTCGTGCAATAAACGAACAGCTTCTTCAATGGCCAGAAGGATTAAATGTCTTCAACAAACTGGCGAAAATATTAGAACGTCGTTCAAAAGTATTGGATGGTGGCGCAAAAATTGAATGGGCCCATGCAGAAACCTTGGCATTTGCATCTATTTTAAAAGATGGCACTCCAATTCGAATGACTGGTCAAGACTCAGAAAGGGGTACATTTGCTCATCGACATCTCGTTTTGCATGACGAGATGACAGGAGATCATTTTATCCCATTACACCATATCAAAGATGCAAAAGCTTCTTTCGTTGTCCATAACAGTCCTTTAACAGAGGGCGCAATTGTTGGATTTGAATATGGCTATAATGTATTCTCTCCTGAAACGCTCGTACTTTGGGAAGCACAATTTGGCGACTTTGCCAA
The DNA here is from genome assembly GCF_030812995.1 of Bacillus chungangensis. Lineage (GTDB taxonomy): Bacteria > Bacillota > Bacilli > Bacillales > Bacillaceae_C > Bacillus_CF > Bacillus_CF chungangensis. Next base: position 7,966 of record NZ_JAUSTT010000051.1, read on the forward strand.
TATGGCTCAAGTAATGTTTGATCAATTTATCTCTTCAGGACGTGCAAAATGGGGACAAAAATCAGGACTTGTCATGTTATTGCCGCATGGTTATGAAGGACAGGGGCCAGAACATTCAAGTGGAAGAGTAGAGCGCTTTCTGCAGCTGGCAGCTGAAAAGAACTGGACAATTGCCAACTTGTCAAATGCAGCGCAATATTTCCATATTTTGCGGCGTCAAGCAGCAGTCTTGCTAAAAGAAGAAGTACGACCGCTTGTGATTATGACGCCAAAGAGCTTACTGCGTCATCCACTGGCAGCTGGAGATGTGGAGGATTTAGCAAATGGCTGTTTTAAGCCAGTGTTAGAACAACAAGGAACAGGCCAAAACAAAGAAAAAGTGCAAAGATTAATTCTTTGCAGTGGGAAGGTAGCAATCGATTTAGCTGAACAATTGAAAGATCAGCACAATCTGGATTGGCTGCATATTGCTAGGGTTGAACAGCTTTATCCATTCCCGCGTAAGCAGTTGACAGAAATTATTTCTCGCTATCCAAACTTAAAAGAAGTTGTCTGGCTCCAAGAGGAACCAAAAAATATGGGAGGATGGACTTTTGTCGACCCATATTTAAGAGAACTTAGTCCTAATGGATCAACAGTCCGTTATATCGGACGTCCGAAACGCTCCAGCCCTTCAGAAGGGGATCCAGTCGTGCATAAGAAAGAGCAGGCTCGTATTATTGAAGCAGCATTAAAACAATAAACAAATTTTAACTGAGTTTCCGAAAAGAATTCTCTCACTTCTAAATGTGAAGGGCGTAGCACAATGAAAAGTGGGAGATGAATTTTCGGTTGGTATAAGCCAAAATATTGTTGTTGGTATTTTCTCTAGGGCAGAGACTGCCCTTATAGCTTGGTAAATATAGATAGCTAACAAAAGCATCTAGTTCCCAAGAAACTCCCACTTCAATCAGACCGTAAGGTCAATAAGTGGTGAGTAGTTCACGGAACCGTGTAAATTTTAGAGGAGGATTTTAAAGTGGCTGAAATAAAAGTACCAGAATTAGCAGAATCGATTACAGAAGGAACAATTGCGCAGTGGTTAAAAAAACCTGGTGATTATGTTGAAAAAGGCGATTTTGTCGTCGAACTTGAAACAGATAAAGTAAACGTTGAGGTTATTTCAGAAGAATCGGGCGTGATTCAAGAACTGAAAGCTGAGGAAGGCGATACTGTTCAAGTTGGTGAAGTAATTGCAATTGTAGAAGCTGGTGGAACTGCTACGGATTCTGCTACTGAGAAACCAAAGCAACAAGAGGAACCAAAAGAAGCACAAAAACAAACTGAGGCAGCTCCTGCTGCTGTTGAGACTGACAAGAAAGATCGTCCAATTGCCTCACCAGCTGCACGAAAGCTAGCTCGTGAAAAAGGTATTGACCTTAGTGAAATACCGACGGTCGATCCATTGGGTCGTGTTCGCAAGCATGATGTTGATTCTTACTCCAATCAGCCAAAACAAGAGAGTAAACCTGCTAAACAGGAGTCTAAAGCTCCAATTGCTGTTCAAGAAGACAATAAGCCTGTTGAGCGTGTTCGGATGACGCGCCGCCGCCAAACGATTGCTAAGCGGCTCGTAGAAGTTCAGCAAACTGCGGCAATGTTAACGACTTTTAATGAAATCGATATGACCGCTGTAATGGAACTTCGCAAACGTAAAAAAGACGCTTTTCTTGCTGAAAATGATGTTAAACTTGGATTTATGTCTTTCTTTACAAAGGCAGTAGTTGCCGCGTTGAAAAAATATCCTTATGTCAATGCAGAAATACAAGGCGATGAATTAGTTTTGAAAAAATATTATGACATTGGCATGGCTGTTTCTACAGAAGAAGGTCTTGTTGTCCCAGTTGTTCGCGACTGTGATCGGAAAAACTTTGCAGAAATTGAAGCAGATATTCTAGCGGTAGCTAAAAAAGCACGTGATAATAAATTAGCTTTAAGTGATCTCCAAGGTGGTACATTTACGATTACAAACGGCGGCATATTCGGATCGCTGCTCTCTACTCCAATTCTAAATGGATCACAAGTTGGGATCCTTGGTATGCATACCATCCAAACACGCCCAGTTGCAATTGATGCTGAGCGTATGGAAAACCGTCCAATGATGTATGTTGCTCTTTCTTATGATCACCGAGTCATTGATGGAAAAGATGCAGTTGGCTTCTTAGTTACTGTTAAAAAATTGTTAGAAAACCCTGAAGACCTATTACTCCAAGGTTGAAAATATAAAGAACGTTGAAGACAACCACAAAAATCAGTGGTTGTCTTCTTTCTATTAGATAGACTCCGAAGCCTTGGACTTCTTCTTTTGCAAACTGCTCTAATGTATGATTCCTAGTGTTGATTTTCTTGAAATTGTTTTTATCACTATATATGCTAACTGTAGGGAAAGGATGGGAAATATTAAATGTGCAAGTATATTCCTATTTGTTTAGAAACAAATAGGAATATAGACTTATATACAAACTACCAAATTATAAGTTTTTGATTATTTCAAAGAGAAATCTTGGCGTATATGATAAAATAATACTAATTTGTGAATGAAAGGGGGACAGCGTGCATTAAGTTGCTTCTTCTTAAACATCTAATGTAGTTACATCATATAGGAGGAAAAGATGAACGCTTTAAATGAAAACGAACAAGATCGAATGGAAAATAAAATGAACCCCTGGTTTACGATGTGGGTATATCCAAGAAAAACAACTCGCTATGTCATTGAAAATTCCAGCATGAAATATGCTATTCTTTTAGCAATGCTATCTGGAATAGGGAGTACGTTGAATACTGCCTCTAATAGGGATTTGGGAGAAATTATTTCTACGCCTATTATTATCCTTATCTCGTTTACCCTTGGTCCTTTACTAGGATTGTTTGGTTGGTTTATTTTTAGCTTTATTAGCTATATTGTTGGCAAATGGTTCGGAGGATCTGGGACAATGAAGGAACTGCAGAAGGCTGTTGCTTGGGCATATATCCCTCTTGTCTGGGCGTTACTCTTTTGGATACCTGAGCTTGCTATCATGGGGGATGCCATGTTCCAAGATGTAGAAGCGGATATCGGAGTCGGGCAAGCAATTATTATATTATTTTTAGCATTACTCGAATTCACTATTTACATATGGTATATTGTTACTAATATTAAAGCTATTTCAGAAGCCCACCGTTTTTCAGCTTGGAAAGGACTTCTAACTGTACTTTTGCCAGGCTTTGTTATCTTTTTAGTACTTATTATTATTGTTATTTTGATAATAGGAATTGCATAAATAGATTAAGCGGCGAGCATCCTCAGTGATTTGAATCGCCGCTTATTAAAGGTCTACTGAACTATATAAGGAAAACTAAAGAGTAAGTTAGCATGCATAAATGCTAACTTTTTTTGTATAGGGAGACCGTAAATTGAATGAAACTAGAAATACCTTAAAGATAGAACAAAATCGCATTCTGTTCATAAACCACTTAATGATATGAATACATTAAAAAAGGAACCTTTTTAGCTGCTAAACTCATCATCGAAGTTGGATTTGGTTCTAAAAGAGATTGACCATTTCAAAGTGAATTTTTGCCTAAATAGGCAAAGGAAAGGAGGGGAATAACACGTGGCTCCATTTGTCGAAAAAGCCGTTTTCGAACATTTGTTTTGGTTGCGAATTCTAGGAGATCATGCACAATTTATTTTAGACTCTTTAAGTGTCAAAGAAAAAACGGATCTACAAAAAGCGGCGCGTTTGAAACGATTATTCGATCAATTATTGGCAGAAGCGAAAAAAGTGAAAACGGATGAGGAAGCTGTTGTTTTAGCAAAGGAAGTGTTGAGGCCAGTAGCTGAATTAAAGGCTTTTAAATTAGAATTAATCAGAAAGCATCTTCACAAGGAAGTTAGCATTCATTTGCCGCCTACTTTTATCAACCATATGGTTAATGAGCTCGAGGAATACGAAAGAATATTAAGTTATTTAAGTAAAAAGGAAACACCGCCAGTTTTTCATGAACTGCATCATCATTTGCTTTGGCTTCTTGATGCATCAGGACACGCTGGTGCAATTCAAGATCAATTGGATGCAACGGAATCAAGATTGAAAGCAAGAAGTGATGCTTTCGTAAAGCATTTTAATCAATTTTACTTAAAAGCCGTTGAATTTACTGGTTATTTAAGAGCAAATATCGATCGTTTTCCAGCTTTAAATCGAATGAATCTAGATGTAAAACTGGAAATGGAAATGTTTCAGCACTTTTTACAAGAGCTATTAGAACTTGATATTTCTGCACAGGTCCTAGGAACATTTCCTGTTTTAATGGCTGATCATATGTTTCGAGAAGAATGTTATTATTTAATGAAGCTAGCTGAGTCAGGAGATCTGGAAGCCCCTGATTGTGATCCAACGAAACCAAGTGTATAGTCATTTCTTTATCAGAAAAAGAGGTTGGGACAAAACCCACCTCTGACATGAAAAAGCCGGTGAAATTTTACGACGAGTAAAATTTCACCGGCTTTGATAACTTTTGCATT
>NZ_JAUSTT010000052.1 GCF_030812995.1 Bacillus chungangensis
ACATACTAATCACCTCATGATTAGTATGATGAAGTTGAGCAGAAGTGTACATATTTAAGTGAGCTTAGTTGTACATTTTTAAGTTAGCATTTCTACCAATAAAGCTAAGAAGATGGTTAAGGAGTTGATGGAAAGTGATACTTGCGAGGAAAGTTAGACTTAAACCAATTTCTAAACAAGAACAACAACTATGGAAATCAGCAGGGACTGCACGTTGGGCATATAACTGGGTACTAAGTAAACAAGAAGAAAATTATAAGCAAGGTGGAAAATTCATATCTGATGGAATCCTTCGCAAAGAATTGACTGTTTTGAAACAAACAGAAGAATATGCTTGGTTATATGAAGCTTCCAACAATGTCACAAAACAAGCTATTAAAGATGCCTGTAATGCATATAAGAAATTCTTTAAGAAACAAGCAGATAAGCCCCGTTTTAAAAGCAAGAAGAAATCAAAACCATCTTTTTATAATGATAATGTGAAATTAAAAGTTAAAAATAATGAAGTTCTGATTGAAAAGGTTGGGTGGGTTAAAACATCTGAACGAATACCAGTGAACGTTAAATACGTAAACCCACGGATTAGTTTTGACGGTAAGTATTGGTATTTGTCAGTGGGGATTGAGAAAGAAATTCCAAAACAAGAGTTGACAAATGAAAGTTTAGGGGTAGATGTAGGCATTAAAGAACTTGCTGTATGCTCTAATGGTATGTCTTTCAAAAATATTAACAAAACAAAAACAGTAAAACAGGCAGAGAAACGCCTTCGTAGGTTGCAACGTCAAGTTTCTCGCAAATATGAAATGAATAAGGAGGGAAACCGTTTTGTCAAAACAAGCAACATTATAAAAATCGAAAAGCGAATACGACATCTACATAGACGTTTGACAAACATTCGTGATAATCACATTCACCAAGCAACAACTGCAATCGTGAAAATCAAACCTTGCAGAGTTGTTACGGAGACATTGAATATTAAGGGAATGATGAAGAATAAACATTTGTCAAAAGCTATCGCACAACAAAAATTATATGATTTCAAGGTGAAATTACAGTATAAGTGTGAAAAGTATGGGATTGAGTTCATTGAAGCTGACAAGTGGTTTCCATCATCTAAAATATGTTCTTGTTGTGGACAAATGAAGGAAAAACTAAAACTATCCAACAGAATATATGAGTGTGATTGCGGATTAAGAATAGATAGAGATTTAAACGCATCTATTAATTTGTCACGTTATAAATTAGCAAGCTAACACGAAAACGTTATTGCTAATATGTAGGATTCGTTGTATCCGAATTTACGCCTGTGGAGTGTTATACCAAACGAAAGTAGCTTTGGCAAAATCGGACACGTAGAAGCAGGAAGCAAACAATGCTTTATAGAGTTTTATAAGGTTTTGGCAACGGAGAATAAATGTTTCACATCAAACCAATTGCATATGTAAAAAATACACGAACTCAAATTCAAGATGATGATTGGGGAGCGGTTATTTCAGAGATTAGATTAGTAGAAGAGTTGAAGGAAGCAGCTTTGCTTGGAGTAGAAGAATTCTCACATTTGGAGATCATTTTCTACTTTGATAAAGTAGCCGATAAACACATTCAATATGAAGCAAGACACCCAAGAAATAATCAGGATTACCCAAAAATCGGGATATTTGCCCAACGGGGAAAGAACAGACCGAATAAGATAGGGTTGACGATCGTTGAGCTGCTCGAACGGGATGGGACAACTCTATTGGTGAAAGGGTTGGATGCGGTTAATGGAACACCCATCATTGATATAAAGCCAGTAATGCGTGAATTTCTACCTCGTACAACGGTAAAGCAGCCTAAATGGTCCACTGACCTGATGAAAAACTACTGGGTGAAGAATGGAAGTTGAAGTGATACTTCCATCAGTGGTGAGGAATATCATGCTTATCATCATTTCATACTTAGATGATGAAACCTCTTAAAAGATCAGTAGGCGTCTATCCTACTGATCTTTTTTAGGAATACTTAAAATTTTCCAGTCGCCTCCCTTTATTTGCTTTCCTATATATAAGATTTGCCCCAAATGATTGCTTATATGCGCTATTTCAATCTGTAATGCTTGGAGCACGCTGATTGGTTTATTGCGAATCGTGACCGTTTTTAGCAGATCCTCTTCGGTCAATTGTTCCACCGTTTGAAACAACAATTTCCAACCTTCTTCCCAGCGTTTCATTAATACTTGTTTCGATTGAATATCATCTATAAATTCATTCTCTCTGTCTCGATATGCTTTTTCTCCATCAGTTGAAAAAAAATCAACCCATCTGGAATGCATGTTGCCACTAAGATGTTTTATAATGATAGCGATATTATTTGATTGCTCATTTGGTTTCCAATGAAGATCTTGTTCGTCTAACTGAATAATTGCCTTTTCAGCCCGTTTTTTCATATGATGAAACTGGTCTACTGTAACGGAAAGATACTCTTTCCCTATCTCCTCCAAAAAATCTCCCCCATTAACAAGTCATTTACTGGTATTCTATCATTGTTAAGGGTTTCATGTTATTAACCATACTTTTATCTAATTTTTTAACTCTAAATGTTAGTTCTATACATTTTTATTCTCCAAGGTGGATGACACTCATTTTCCAACGTTGTCGTAATCGACAAACTACTTATTGCCGAGCAAATGGAGAATGGATTTCGGAGTACTTAAGTTAAATTAGATTTACTGTGTTTTTAGATACTCCATTGATTTTGCCTTTAAAAAAGGCGATTGTTTTTTCCCATGAGTCAATTTGAGCCATGGAATTCCCTTTAAAAGTTCCTCCGGTGGAAAACATGATTCTTGGCATTATTTTTTTGTCTGACGTTTCACATAACGGAATAGTATATGGATAAGGAAAAGGGTGTCCAGCATTTTTATAAGCTAACAGAGAATAAAACTTTGAATAATGATTACTTTCTAATGAATTCATTATTGTCATACACCCATCATACGTATTCCAAATATTATCTTCACAACCGGCAATTAAAAGGATATCTACATTTGCATTTTCGACTTTGATGCGAGCTTCTTCACGATTCTTTGCTTCACTAATGCCTTTACGATATGAAGAAACAAACCCAAAAGGCTTGTTCTTTAAAAAGCCTTTTATAACATCTAAGTAAACATATTTACTTTTTAACTCGATAAAAGGAACTCCTTTTCCCTGATAAGACCAAGAAGACGTTTTTTTACCATTTAAAGCTTGAAAGCTATAGGCATGGGGAGCATTAGCAACTACTTTAGTAATATAGGGGTACATGGATGCAAGTAATAAAGCTAACTCCCCTCCTTTAGATGTCCCGTGAATATAACATTCTTTCGCTTTCAATAAAGAATGATTTTGAAGCCATGTAAAAATGTTTTCAAAATATTCTATAGGCACCTCCCCTAACTTATCTGGTGTATTTTTATTATTAAAATAACCTACAGCTAGCGTATTAAATTCATGAGAAGCTATGAGAGCAGCAATTGTAGATGTAGCTGGTAAATTTCCGTCAGACCCTCCTAAGACAATGATTGTTGGCTTATCTTCATCAAAATAGTATAAGTCTCCAGTAAATTCATCTGTGATTGGAATCTTTTTTATTTCAGGACTTATAAAATGTCTCTCTAAAATCATGCTACTTTTCTCTTGTTTACCGATAGCCATCACTTCAACTAGTATTTTTTCATTGGCAGACATCTTTAGCCCTATATTGACTTTCTTACTAGCAATTTTCTGCATAGATTGAAATAGTCCCATTCCATTTACATCATCGTATGTTCCTGCATTTGGCTTTTGTCGCGATAGGTTTACTATTCCTTTTCCATCTGCAGTAAATATTGCAAAAGATTGATATTTTTCTGAAGGTGCCCATGGAAAAAACATGGAAGCCTGAATTTTAACTTGTTCATATGGTTGTAATCCTGAAATATGAATATCTAGTTTTTCATCACACATAGAAATTTTTTTATTAACATGAATATTCATGATCATTCCTCCTGTATTTGCGGAAATCCTCTAAAGTAACTAATAAGTGTCTCTCAAGTTTTATTAACCAAAGAAATAAAATTTGATTTAAATCTTATAAATCCATTAATCCGCCTTCACATGATAATTAGACACTATATTGTCTAATTATCATAACTTGCAATCCTCCAAAAGTCAATATGTTGTCTTTTTGCTAAATTTAATCCTAAAAAAGTCTACGCTATTCTTTTCTAGAAAAAGAAATACCTTCCGAAAAGTGAACGATTTAATTTCTGGTGTTCATCATGTCCCCTAAAGCCTGGTTGTCACTTGACATTAAAGTGAAAGGGAATATCCTGTGAAAAAAGTATTGCTCTATAGTTTCTTAATCCATTTAGATGACAGCGGCTGAACAGCAAAATAAACACCTGTTATTTGGCAAATTGTCATAATGAAAGAGTAACGTTTACAGTATGAAGAAACATTTCCTTGTATTTTTATTTGGATTATTAAATTAAATCATTATCCCCATGCCTTTAATCGGAAAGGCTAAAACTTCGTCCCATTTTACCAACTACTCTTTCATACGAACTCTTCCTCAAACAGTCCCTATCCTCCGCTTTGCTATGAAGTGTAAATAAGTCAGAGAATGGTATAATAATGAAAGCAATTATGTTGTAAGTTCTTCAAACAGGTAATCGTACCAGATTGATTCATGTGAGAGAGGAGAAATAGTATGTTTACCATTATGATCGTTGAAGATGACCAAAAAATTAGCAAACTACTGCAATCTTATATTGAAAAATACGATTATCGGGCGAAAATAACGGAAGATTTTGATGACGTAACAGGTGAATTTCAACGGCTGCAGCCAGATTTAGTCATTTTGGATGTCAATTTGCCGCGGTATGACGGTTTTTATTGGTGCAGACAGATTCGTTCTATTTCTACTTGTCCAATCTTGTTTATTTCTGCACGGGAAGGAAAGATGGAACAAGTAATGGCACTTGAGAATGGAGCTGATGATTATATAACGAAACCATTTCATTATGAAGTGGTAATGGCAAAAATTAAAAGTCACTTGCGCCGAGCTTATGGAACCTATGCCGCTCAAACAGCAGAACGAACTGTTGAATTCGCAGGACTCACTTTATACCCTGAACGGCTAGTCCTAACATTACAAGGGAAATCAATAGAGCTTGGACATAAAGAGAGCAAATTACTAGAAACTTTAATGGAGCGGGACTCACGTCTTGTAAGTCGGGATCGTCTGCTAGAAAAGCTTTGGGACGATCAACATTTCATAGATGATAATACATTAAACGTATACGTGACACGTGTTCGCAAAAAATTAAAAGAGCTTGGAATTGAAAATGCTATTGAAACAATACGCGGCGCAGGCTATATGCTAAAAGCAACATGGAGGGAGGATGAATGAAGCTTTTTTTACGTGATCATTTGCTGCTAACAATGATCTATGCGATACAAATGTTGTTAATGGTATTTGTTTTTTGGCTCGATGGCTATCGGCACCTTGAGCCTATTTTGTATGCGATGTTTTTAAGCACCTGTCTATTTGTTTTTTATTTAGGCTACCGCTTCATTGCCCTGCGTTCCTTCTACTTTCGTCTGTCCGAGCCGATTACCGAGATGAATGATGCACTTGCTGAACAATCGAGTCAGCCTCTCGCTATTGGACTTAACGAACTAATGGCTTCACTCTATCGGCTGCATCAAAATGATATTCGCATGTATGAAAAAAAGCTTCAGGATCGTATTACGTTTATTAATCAGTGGGTGCATCAAATGAAGACGCCGCTTTCAGTCATTCATTTAACAATTCAACACGAAGACGATCCGGTGTTTGATAGTATTCGCGAAGAAATAGACCGCTTGTCGGCCGGATTGGAAACAGCTCTATACAGTTCTCGCCTAGATCAATTTGAACAAGATTTCGTCGTCGAGCCTGTTCATCTTGATGAAATGATTAGCAATATCGTAACAGCAAACAAACGGCTATTTATCCGTAATCGCGTCTACCCTGAAGTGGCTGTCAATAAAAAATGGGTTGTTGCATCAGACGAAAAATGGCTGTCATTCGCCCTTAGTCAATTGATCACAAATGCCGTCCGCTATTCATCAGGACTGGGGCAAAAAGTGACAATCACTGTTTATTTACGAGGGAAACATGTCGTGCTGGAGGTCGCGGACCATGGGGTCGGCATTCCAAAGGAAGATCAAAAAAGAGTGTTTGACGCCTATTTTACTGGTGAGAACGGCCGACAATATCGAGAATCAACAGGGATGGGATTGTATCTTGTCCACGAAGTGTGTAAACGGCTTGGACATCGAGTTGAACTTGAATCCGAAGTCGGTGTCGGAACAAATGTCCGGATTATCTTTCACGAAATGCTGCAAGAAGATGTCAATCCTGCATAGGGATTGGCTTTTTTGTTTTCTAAAAACTTTAGGAATCACATTCGCATCAGCTTCCTGATATCTTACACAAATGTAAGTTTGTTTAAAGGTTATGCCATGGAAGCATGGCGTTCAAACTGTTACAGTAAAATTAAACGTACAGAAAAGGAGAATTGATATAAATGGAAATGGTAGCCATTCGCAGGCTTGATAAAGTCTATGAAGGAAAAGTTTCTTATCATGCGTTGTCTAATATAAATTTGACAATCGATAAAGGTGAATTTGTTGGGATTATGGGCCCATCAGGAAGCGGGAAAACGACCCTGTTAAATTTAGTGTCAACCATCGACAGCCCGACAGCTGGAGAAGTCTTAATTGATGGGAAAAACCCACATCGCTTAAAAAAGACGGCACTCGCTCAGTTTCGGCGCCGGGAGCTAGGCTTTGTATTTCAAGACTTTAATTTACTCGATACTTTAACAATAGGAGAAAACATTATTTTGCCGCTAACCCTTGACGGAAAAAGCGTGAGGGAGATGGAAACAAAACTCCATGAAGTAGCAAAAAAACTCGGAATTGAGAACATCTTGAATAAACGCACGTTTGAAGTTTCCGGAGGACAACGGCAGCGTGCCGCTATTGCTCGTGCAATCATCCATACACCAAAGCTGCTACTTGCTGATGAGCCAACTGGAAACTTAGACTCAAAATCAGCACGCGATTGCATGGAAACTCTGGAGAAGATTAACAGTACAGATGGGGCAACAATGATGCTTGTAACCCACGATGCAGTTGCGGCAAGTTATTGTCACCGAGTCGTATTTATTAAAGATGGAGAGCTGTACAACGAGATTTTCCGTGGTGAAAATAGACAAGCCTTTTTCCAAAAAATTATTGATATGCTCTCTTTACTTGGAGGCCATGGCAATGATTTATCAAAAATGCAGCAGCTATAAACTAATAGGTTTAGCTAGAGAGGAGGAACTGAATTGAATTTTAGGCAATTTGCTTTAAAAAATGTGACACGGAACATGCGGACATATTCGGCCTATTTTTTGTCTAGTGCATTTTCTGTCATGATGTTTTTCGTCTATGCGATGTTTATTTCACACCCAAGCTTAGTTGCAGCTGAATTTGGAGCTGCTAAAACTGCTATCAGTGTAGCAGAATTTATTATTTACATTTTTTCTTTCTTCTTCGTCTTCTATTCTGTTAGTGCATTTTTAAAATCACGGAAGAAGGAATTCGGCATATTAATGATGCACGGTATGTCTAAGCAACAAATCAATTGGCTTGTCTTTATGGAAAACATGATCATTGGTGGAGCCGCGATTATTAGTGGTGTTATAGCAGGCATGATCTTTTCCAACCTATTTCTTATGATTGGTGCAAATGTCATGAGAATTGAAAAATTGCCATTCTACTGGCCGTGGAAAGCTTTATTGATTACCACGATTGCTTTTAGTTTGCTATTTTTCGTTATTTCTGCATTTACGACAATTTTAGTACGAGGCAATAAAATAATCGAACTGCTGCGGGGAAGTGCAAAACCAAAGAGAGAACCAAAGCCTTCGCTCATACTTTCAGCGTTAGCGGCAATCCTGCTTCTCACTGGCTACGTTATTTCTTTCCTTGTCAAAGGACCAATGGTTGTCGTTGCAATGCTGCCTGTCGTGACGATCGTCATCATTGGCACATACTTTCTATTTTCGCAGCTCAGCGTGTTTACGATCCGTTCCTTAAAGCGCAATCGCAATGTGTACTGGCGGAGAACGAATTTAATTGCAATTTCCGACTTGGCTTATCGCATGAAAGATAATGCCAGAATGTATTTTCTCGTCGCAATTGTATCCACGGTTACTATTTGTGCATTAGGCACCTTTGCCGGTTTTCAGGAAGCAATGATTCAAATGACAAAAGATGAAGATCCGTTTGTTATTAATTATACTTCTTACAAAGATAATCTTCATGAAGAAAAGCATATCGCACAAATAGAAACAGCACTAAAAGAAAAAGGATTGGAATATACAAAACTGGAAGCACGCAAAGTGGTGTTTTTAACCGATGCCAATAAAGATAGAACTTATGGGATTATTCCATTGTCTGAGTTCAATCGTTTTAGTACCGCTTTAGGATACGCTAAAGAAACATTAAACGACCAAGAGGCTATCAAAGTGACGCCATCACGTCAAACTTTCAACTTTAATGAACCAAACAAAGTGCAGGAACAAGACAATATTGCTTTTAAAGAAAGTCCTGTCACATTAGTGAAGAAAAAAGATTTAGAAAGAACCGTTTTTTCAAGCCGTTTTTTAGAATACGAATCCTATTTTGTCGTAACTGATGACACTTATAAAGCAATAAATATAAAACCAGATAAAGCGTATATCGCGTTTAACGTACCTGATGAAAAGGAAACAGTCGATATCGGCAAGCATTTGTCTGAGCAATTTTATTCAGAAGAAAATCAAGCTCACTCATTTGTAGCAACTTCTACTAATATCGATTTCTTAAAACAAGTTTATAGTTTAATCTTGTTTGTTGGGTTATTCATTAGTTCCGTTTTCTTTATCGCTACTGGAAGCTTCATCTACTTCCGATTATATACCGATTTGACAGAAGACAAAAAGCAATATCAAGCAATTGCTAAAATTGGGTTTTCCGAACGAGAGCTTAGTAAAGTAGCGTCAACCCAAGTTGCCCTTTTATTCTATGCACCGTTTATCGTTGCGGTTATCCATAGTTCCGTTGCAATGTATGCATTGCACAGCTTTTTCAATATGTCCGTATTCCGTTCCGCAGCGATGGTTATTGGCGGCTTTTTCGTAGCACAAACGTTGTTGTTCTTGCTTATACGTTTCCGCTACGTAAAACATTTGAAAGAAGCAATTAGATAAAGTGAAACTTCAATGAGTGGGGGTTTTCTTTCATCCCCCACTCATAAGAAATAGAACAAAGGCTAAGATCAAGAGCATTCTTAAAAAGTGACTGTTTTTACTTCATAGGATCACTGCTGCCAAAACTTCCCTAGTTTCTTGCAGCGCTTTAATAACCTACGTTGTGTAGGCCCGTTTTATTTATAGCAGTAAAAGGAAAAGAAAGAGGAGAAAAAGCTCGCCTCCTACTACAACCTTTTATTTCTACAACAACCATGTCGGATAAAAGCTGGAGGTTTTAGTGAATGGATTTTGAATCTTTATACCTACTTTTAAAATATTTGTTTTTAGGGGTGCTACAAGGTTTTACTGAGCCGATCCCAATTTCTTCAAGTGGACATGTAAAATTAGCTCAATACTTTATCGGTTTAGAAATAATGAGCAACTAAGACATTTGCATTATTAAGGGGCTGATCTTGCTGAGACTCGATGCATCCAAATGTTATCTGGCTTCCATATTGATGCTTTCAGCCAACGAATATACCACCCACTGATATATATAAATAGAGTAGTCGAGGTTACTCCATCATCAAACCATACGTGCCCTACTAAGGCATACGGCTTACCCATGTGTTACTTGTTATGATTTATAAGCTGCTAAACGTTGCGCATATTTCATTTTACGAACAGTTTCAGGAGAGAAGTAATTCTCTCCTTTTTCCTTTGCTCTTTCAATGGCCCGTTTGTACTTCTTGCTTTGTTTGTCTTTCATATAGCGTAAGTAATCAAGCAGTTCATAGCCAAACTGTTTGCCGTAATATTGTAAGAAAGAAGGAATTAGTCCTATACCTGCGAAGAATTCAATGTTCCATTTTGTACACATTGCCCATCCTTTTCTTTGGCTTGGATGTTTGTGTATCATAGCTACTCTTAGCCTTTTTCTTATATAGCCATCTATAGCGAGTAGTTCATTTTTGAACGTGTTGTAGTAACAGCTGCTATTGAGTCCATATTTCTTATTCTCCTCTATGGCTTGCCACAGTGTAAGAAAGTAATTCACTTTCCCACGAATAATCTTATTTACACGATTTATCCACTCTTCTTTACTAAAAGTAAGTGTTTTCCGTGTTTTCATTTTGATTTTTGCCTGAAATCTTTCCACGTTCTCTCCTTTGGCTTTGCTATATAGTAAGGTTTCCCATCCTTCTTTCGTTTTCTCCAGTGTCCGAAAGTAAACCCTAGAAAATCAAGGTCATCACGATTAAAATTGACAATCTTTGTTTTCTCTATTGATATCTCCAGCCCTAGCTCTTTGCTTTTCTTTTGTTATTTCCTCTGTTCTTTTAATATCCTCTTCTGTTTTCGTAAACAAAAGAAAGTTATCTGCATAGCGTACAAATCGAATATTGTTCAAGTCTAGCGTCCAATCTAGTTCGTTAAGATAGATGTTCGCAAGTAACGGACTGATGAAACCACCTTGCGGTGTACCAGAGTCAACTCGATGGTATTTTCCTTCTTCCATGTAGCCAGTTTTAAGCCAGTTCCATATCATGTCTAGTGCTGTACCATCAGCGACATACTTGTTTAGTACCCTCATCAATTTCTTGTGTGGAATGTTATCTAAAAATCCTTTGATATCACAGTCATAGATGTAATTGTATCCTTTCTCGATGTTCCATGGATAATTTGTAAAACACGTTTTGCTCCTCAATTTGGTCGATACCCACAAGACCAATTATGGAAGATATGATCCTCGAATTTTGGTTCGAGTACATTTACAACTGCTTGTTGGACGATACGGTCTTCAAAATTAGGGATGCCTAACGGACGTTTCTTTCCGTTTTTCTTCGGAATGTATACTCTTCGAACAGGTGATGGTTTCTATTCTTTTCTTTCGTAGTTTCTCTAAGAGTGCATCAAGGTTTTCTTTCTCTTTGCACTCATAACTTTTGATGGTTACCTCGTCGCTTCCTCCAGCACCACCGTTAGCTTTGACTTTTAGCCACGTTTCTTTCAGTTTACGGTCAAACAAGATTTGTCCATAAATACTATGCCATTTCATTTTCAACTCTTTATTCAAGCCTATTCCACACCTTTCACTGTGTACTTCCAGTTCGTTTTTACCAAAGTAACGTTTTCTGTTTTCATTACATATCTTTACAGATACAGAGCCACAAGGTCGTCCCCCTTCCGTTCAGAATCTGTTTGGTCAGATTCTTACTTCCGTGTAGAGTCGAAGGAGGTCGGCAAAAGCCTTCCTCCGTCCGCTCGATCAAACGGATCGTACAGTTTTCCCGTAATCCGCTTTCCTTTATGTCATCCTTTGGATGCAACTTTAGATTCTAAATCTGGAATTAATGAGATAAGAT
>NZ_JAUSTT010000053.1 GCF_030812995.1 Bacillus chungangensis
GAAATATTTACACGCAAAATAGAGAAAAGTGAATTTGAGGATCCTCAAATTCACTTTTCTCATTATTTAGAAGCTAGTTATGTCCCAGCCTCCTATTTACTGAATGGAACTTGACTGGATACTACGTGTTTTCCTGTTGTCTTTCTACGCATATCTTTTTGCAAGATACGATAAAGTGTGAAGCAAGCGGTTAAGAGCAGTAACAGATAGAAGCCGAGGAAAGATGTGCAGACAATCAGCCAATCCGCAGTTTGCAATGGAAATAGGGTTGCATAGATTGCGATACTTGCAACACTGACTACTTATATAAAATTAGATGGATTTATTAATAGGATCAAAAAAATACCTTTTTTATTATGTAAACAAAAGAGAAGAGGTGAGTAAAGCAATCTTTTACTCACCTCTGTTATTTACTACCCTTTTTGCTTTTGTTTTTGTCTCGTTTTTGCTAGATCATCCTGCACACTTTTGTTCCAAAGCTTGACGCCGGAATGGTAGGCAGAGCGGCTAATAAGATGGCCTGCTACTGGTGCAGTGATAAAGATGAACAAGATTCCTAAAACAAGTCTTGAGTTGAAATATCCGTCTTTTACAAAGAAAAAGATCGTAGCACCAATGAGAATCGACATAACTCCTAATGTTGTCGCTTTTGATGCTGCATGGTTTCTTGTGTAGACATCTGGGAGTCTTATGACACCGAACGCAGAAACCAAGCTCAAAAACACCCCGATAATAATAAAGATTGCAATGATGATTTCAATGATCTCGGTCACGTTCGATAATCTCCCCTCTCTCTAAAAATTTGGAGAATGAAACAGTTCCGATAAAGGACAAAATACCCGTTAATAAAATGACATCTAGATAGGCACTCGTATCTAACAGCATCGAAACAATGGCCACAATCGCTACTAAGTTAATGCCCATTGCATCAAGAGCAATGACTCTGTCTGGTACGCTAGGTCCATTAATGACGCGATAGAGCAATATTAGTATGGAAAGTGAGAAGCAGATTAATGCAATGACAAAAACGGTTGTTAACATTAGCGGCCCACCTCCATAATTGCTTTCTCAAACGATTGCTTAATGCTATCAATTTCTTCTTCGACATCTTGTATATCCATCGCATGAATATATAAAATTTTATTATCTGGAGACACATCAATGACGAGCGTTCCCGGAGTGAGCGTGATCAAACTAGATAATAAAGTAATTTCCCAATCTTTTTTTAACTCGGTCTCCAGGGCGAAAATACCAGGCTGCATATCTAATTTAGGTTTTAACACAACTTTAATAACAGCAATATTCGACAAAATTAACTCGCGTAAAAAGATCAAAGTCAGCTTTATCACAGAAAAGACGCGATAAATATACAAACGACTCGTAAAAAAGCGGCGCATCACAAAGATAATAATGAAGCCAAGAAGATAGCCTGATACAAACGTTGCAGCTGAAAAGCTTCCTTCTAAGAAAGTCCATAATAAAGCTAAGATAAAGTTTAATAATATTTGAAGAGCCATTTTACATTACTCCTTTAACACGGCATCGATGTAAATGGATGGATCTGTCAACACGTCTGCAGCTTGTGAAATAAAGATATTAATCCATTCTGCACCGAATCCATAAATGACAGTGATAGCAACTAACAGTACTGTAGGAACGAGCAAATACGATACCGGTGCCTTTTGATTGATTGTACCTTTTGTTTCTCCCCAGAAACCATTTAAAAATACTTTCATTAAGGAGTAGAGAACAAACAAACTAGATAAAAGAACAATGAGCGCACCAATGAAATCTCCAGCGGCAAAACCGCCCTTAGCAATCAAAAGCTTGCCAACAAAGCCGCTAAAAGGTGGAATTCCAGCTAACGTTAATGTAGAGATGAAAAAAGTCCAGCCTAGAAACGGATAATGGTTGATCAATCCGCTGAATTTGCGCAAATCAGCTGTTCCTGTAATAGCCATGATAATTCCTACTAAAAAGAATAGGGCTGCTTTAATGAGCATATCATGAATTAAGTAAAAAACAGAACCTGTTAGTGCTTCAGTTGACATCATGGAGATTCCATAAGTAATGACTCCGATTGCAATGATAATATTAAAGATAATCATTTTTTTAATATCTTGATAAGCGATTGCGCCAATGATTCCAACGATGATAGTGAGGATAGACAGCACACCAAGTATTTGATGAGTATATCCAATATCATGGTAAAAGAATAGTGTGTAAGTCCTCAAAATGGAGTAGACGCCTACCTTTGTCAACAATGCACCGAACAATGCCATAATGGCTGGCGGCGGAGCATAATATGAGCCTGGCAGCCAGAAATATAATGGGAAAATTGCACCTTTTAATCCAAACACGATCAGAAACATGATAGCGATCACTGTCAAGATGCCCGGCTGCTGGATCTCACTAATCCGTACAGAGATATGTGCCATATTCAGTGTACCAACAACGGAATATAAATAAGCAACTGTAATGACAAATAATGCAGATGATATGACATTCACTAGAATATATTTGATCGTTTCACGAAGCTGAATCTTCGTTCCGCCTATGACAAGCAATACATAAGAGGACATGAGCATCACTTCAAAAAAGACAAACATATTAAAGATATCGCCTGTTGTAAAAGCGCCATTCACACCAACCAACAGAAATTGGACCATTGAATAGTAATAATACTTTTCCCGCTCCTCCCCAATTGAACGAAAGGAAAAAAGAATCACTGTTAAAGTAATGATGCTTGCTGTTGTAACAAGCAGCGCTGAAAGCATATCAGAAACAAGTGTAATTCCAAAAGGTGCAGGCCATCCCCCGAGATCGACTACTTGTATGCCATCTTGTCGAACGGTGCCAACTAAAATGAGAGCTGCTATTGTCGTAGCAATGGCCGAAATAATGGAAATAGCACGTTGAAGCACTACTTTTTTTGGAATAAAAATGAGAAGGAGTGCGGTAAATAAAGGAATTATTATTGGTACTAAAAGTAAATTAATCATGACCTTCATTTCCTCTCATTTCTTCCAGATTATCAGTGCCTAATTCTTGATAAGCTCGATAGGCAAGCACTAAGAAAAATGCTGTAACACCAAAGCTAATGACGATCGCTGTTAAAATTAACGCTTGCGGAAGCGGATCAGTATAAGTACTTGCTTCCTCGCCAAGGAGGGGGACAGTTCCTGTTTTTAATCCACCCATCGTTAAGATCAGCAAGTGGGCGCCATGACTTAATAGCCCAGTTCCAACAATGATTCGTAAAATATTTTTAGATAACATGAGATATACGGCAGCCATAAAGAGGACGCCGATGACAATTGCCATTAATAATTCCATTATTCACTCTCTCCTATCGTTTGAATAATGGTCATCGTAGCACCAACGACAACAAAATATACGCCAAGATCAAATAACGTAGCAGTGTGAAGTGCAGTTTCTCCTAATATGGGAATATAAATGTCGCCAAATACGTGTGTTAAAAAGGGAACATTAAAAATCATTGACCCTGCTCCAGTACTAACGGCAAATAATAAGCCAATGCCAATCATGATTTTAAAGTCAAATGGCAAGCTTTTGGAAACCGTTTTTATATCGTAAGCCAACAACAAGAGAACGATCGCTCCTGAAGTCATTAAACCTCCAACAAATCCACCGCCTGGATTGTAATGGCCAGTAAAGAAAAGATGAAAAGAAAATAAAATGATAATAAAAGTAATAATCTTCGTTGTTGTTTGTAAAATAATATCGTTTACTTTCATTTACATTTTCCTCCTTGTCAATCTTAATTTAATCATGCCATATATTCCAAGTGCGGCAATTGAAAGGACGGCGATTTCAAACATTGTATCAAACCCACGAAAATCAACGAGTGTGACATTAACCATGTTTTGTCCAGCAGCTTTTTCATATGTGTTTTCCACATAATATTGTGAAATAGAGTCAAATAGTTTCGTACTATGGGAAGAAATCGCAACAAGGGCAACGGTCAACCCAACTCCAAAGGCAACAATTGCATTTGTTAATTTAAATGACCGGCTCTCATTTTTTGTATTAATGTCAGGCAGATGATAGAAAGCTAGCAAAAATAAGGCAACTGATATGGTTTCAATTACTAATTGCGTTAATGCCAAATCAGGCGCTCTAAATAATACATAGAAAAGCGACATTGTATAGCCAACTGATCCGAGTGCAATGATAGAAGCCAACCTCGATTTTGCAAACAAAAGCATGATTGAGCCGATGATGACGATAGCTGTCAAAATTATCTCATAGATGGTAATGCTTGCAAGATTATCTGTCTGAACATGAAACGCATTCCGCTTCCATAAGGTAAAACCGACACTGCCAATTAAAAACAGAAATACATAGATAAGATAAGTACGGACAGAGCCATTCATCATCTTATTGTTCAGCTGATAAGCCCCTTTTTCTGAAATTACAAGGCTATTGTCATATAACTGATTCAATGTAAGCTTTTTCGGCAAACGTTCGTATAAACCTTTCCACTTAGGAAACGTTTTGTATAACAATATTCCTAATGCAATAACGCCAATAGTCATCCATAATTCTGGAGTAAATCCATGCCAAAATTGAATATGGACAAATCCTTCAGTTGAACCTAACAGGCTTGGGACGATGGCAGCAGTTGCCGGTTCAATAATATTTCCAGTAAGGATATTTGGAAATATGCCAAAAGTAACGACAAGCAATGCTAGTACAATTGGTGAGATTAACATGCCAATTGGAGCTTCATGTGGTTTTTTCGGCAATTTCTCTGGTTGATAAGTGCCTGTGAATGTTTTGAAAAATAAGATCATACTATAAACAAACGTGAAGACACTTGCAATCCAAGCAAGGACAGGGAAAAGGACTCCCCACGTATCAAATTGAAAAATATTTAATTGCAGCACATTGACCATACTTGCAAAGAACATTTCTTTACTAAGGAATCCATTAAATGGCGGTAAACCAGCCATAGAAAAGGTTCCAATTAGAGCAATCGTAAAGGTGATCGGCATAATCTGCATTAAGCCTCCGAGCTTGCGGATATCACGTGTTCCTGTTTCATGATCAACAATACCAGCTACCATAAATAGACTGCCTTTAAAGGTAGCATGATTGATTAAATGAAAGACTGCTGCAATAGTAGCACCGATAAAGATATTATCGTCTAAATGATCAAAATGCAGTGCAGCTGCTCCTATACCTAGTAGAGACATAATAAGGCCGAGCTGACTGACCGTTGAAAATGCGAGAATTCCTTTTAAATCAGTTTGTCTAACAGCATTAAAAGAACCCCATAATAATGTCACGATTCCAAAGCCAGCAACAAGCCAGAGCCATACTTCTGAAATAGCAAAGACGGGGCTGAGACGGGCAACTAAATAGATGCCGGCTTTAACCATCGTGGCAGAGTGTAAATACGCACTGACTGGTGTTGGAGCTTCCATGGCGTCAGGCAGCCAAATATGGAATGGAAATTGAGCTGATTTTGTAAAAGCACCTAATAGTACGAGTACTAATGCAGGTATAAACCATTCATGTGTGACAATATCTCCGGACGAAGCAATAATTTCACGAATACTGTAGCTTCCAGTCATTAACTGCAAGAGCAAGAAGCCTCCAAGCATAGATAAACCGCCAAAAACCGTAATCAGCATCGATTTTTGTGCACCATAACGCGACCGCTCACGATGATACCAATAGCCAATTAACAGGAATGATGAGAAAGATGTTAATTCCCAAAATCCATAAAGAACGATAAGGTTATCGGAAAGAACGACACCGAGCATTGCTCCCATAAACATTAGTAAATAAACATAAAAATGATGCAATTTTTCCTTATCTTTTGCTAAATAAAAAATCGAATAGAGAACGACAAGTGCACCTATTCCAGTAATTAATAGAGCAAATAAAAGCCCTAATCCGTCTACATAAGCAGTAAAATTAATACCGTATGACGGAATCCATTGCAGCGTTTCTTGCACAATTTCATGATTTTTAATTGTAGGAATTAGCCGCAAAAAATAACTGAACAAAAGTATAGGAATAACAAGTACAAACCACCCTGTATGCACAGGACGAAACCCTTTATATAAAAAGGGAACCAGGATCGCCATAAGAAATGGCGCAATGATGGCTAAATGTAGTAACGACAAGGTTGACCCCCCTTTTTTTAATCATCATTTAAGTCAATAACAAATACTTCTGGATGTGCTTAAAATAGGTGTTCAAAGGTTATTCCAAGTAAGCTTCGTAAAATTGCTCACCCCTTCGCATTGAATGGGAATTCAAAAGCTCATTTGATGAAACATCACTTATTTTGGATTGTAGTCCGGTTTATTATGGTACTTTAATCAAAAAAAGTGATGTGATCCTTCAGTCATACATTTTACCCATTCTATTTAAAATATCCAAAAACGAAAAATAAAAATGCCTTCTCTCGCATTATAGCGCAAAAAATTATGAGATGCATTAATCGAAAAATTCAAATCAAAGAATATCAGAAATTTATTAAATAGG
Organism: Bacillus chungangensis; assembly: GCF_030812995.1. Lineage (GTDB taxonomy): Bacteria > Bacillota > Bacilli > Bacillales > Bacillaceae_C > Bacillus_CF > Bacillus_CF chungangensis. The sequence goes on from NZ_JAUSTT010000053.1 coordinate 6,523, forward strand.
TAGAAACATGGGTAAAAACGAGAGAAAAAATTAAAAAAAATAAATTGGAAGGCAGAAAAAGACGGGGAAAAACACAACAAATAAAATCTATTTTTAACTTTTATTTCCATTTGATACAATCTTCAAATATAATGAGGTTGGGACAAAACCCACCTCTGACATGAAAAAGCCGGTGAAATTTTACGACGAGTAAAATTTCACCGGCTTTGATAACTTTTGCATTAAAA
>NZ_JAUSTT010000054.1 GCF_030812995.1 Bacillus chungangensis
TGCAAAAGTTATCAAAGCCGGTGAAATTTTACTCGTCGTAAAATTTCACCGGCTTTTTCATGTCAGAGGTGGGTTTTGTCCCAACCTCTTTTTTCATGTGCGCCAGGCATGGCGACTATCTAGGTGGTGAAAGTCCACTGTGGGGGTACACATCAACCAACCACTAGAGAAACGCAAGGTACTTATCGTGAGGTAAGTGTTGAAGGAAGCGCGTATCAAAATCTTGGCTCGACGAACAGAAATCTGATACCAAGGCTCTATAGGTGGATAAGGCTCCATGACAAGTCGAAGTCCTAAAGGATGTGCGTAATCCTACAGAGTAAATTAGGCGAGTAAAAGAGGAAAGATAGTTGTCTTACCCTGGGAGGTCTCACGGACAGCTGAGGAGTCCCCTAAAAAGAAAGCTGGTCGAAAAAGGTTTATCGTGAGAAGTCAGCCGACGCCATAGTAGTGATGAAAATCACGAAGGGCTGAACAATTTATAGTGTTTCTACGCCATGAATGCACGAAGGATAAACTTCTGAATGTGTTAATGATGAAAGTATGAGCGTATCTCAAAGGATAGTCAAAATAGAAGTGTTCTTCGTCACGTGAAAGGAAAGGAAGAAACGAGTGTGAAACTTTTAGAAGAGATTCTAAGCAATCGAAATATGAATAATGCTTATAAACGAGTGTACCGTAATAAAGGAGCAAGTGGAGTAGACGGAATAACCGTAAATGAACTGAAGGAATACCTAATGGAACATAAAGAAGAGTTGCGAACGCAAATCCGGAAAAGAAAATACCAACCTATGCCGGCAATGCGAGTAGAAATTCCGAAAGAAAACGGAAAAATGCGCAAGCTAGGTATTCCAACAGTTGTGGATAGAGTTGTACAACAAGCCATTAGCCAAGTGCTCAGCCCAATATTTGAAAAGCAATTCAGTGAATACAGTTATGGCTTTAGACCAAGAAGAAGTTGTGAAATGGCAATGATTCAAGCGTTGGAATATATAAATGACGGATATGAGTGGCTAGTGGATATTGACCTAGAGCGATTCTTCGATACGGTTCATCACGACAAGCTAATGAGGATTATCTCCCACACGATCAAAGATGGAGATGTGATTTCTCTTATACGGAAATACCTCGTAAGTGGTGTGATGGTCAACGGGAAATATAAAAACACCCTAGTGGGAACACCGCAAGGAGGCAACCTTAGTCCACTTCTAAGCAACATTATGTTGAACGAACTAGATAAAGAACTGGAAGCAAGAGGACTGCGGTTTGTAAGATACGCAGATGATAGCCTTATCTTTGTCAAAAGCGAGAAGGCTGCCAATAGAGTACTTACTTCCATCACAAAATTTATTGAGCAGAAATTGGGATTAAAGGTGAATGTGGAAAAGAGTAGAATCTCACGTCCTAGCAAAACAAAATTTCTAGGATTCGGTTTCTATTATGATTCCAATAAGAAGAAGTTTCAACCAAGACCTCACAAAAAGTCGATTCAAAAATTCCAGAGGAAACTACGACAACTAACGAAACGAAACTGGAGTATTTCACTAGATGACAGAATCGTCAAGTTAAAACAGGTCATTGTTGGTTGGGTCAACTACTTCAAGATAGCCAACATGAAGAAAATCCTTGGGACAATAGACGCAAAACTTCGCTCCAGAATTCGGGTAATTATTTGGAAGCAGTGGAAGAACAATAAAAAGAGAATAAAATCTCTCATCCAACTTGGCATACCAAAAGAAGAAGCCAAAGGCTTAACCTACTGTAGAAAAGGTTACCGCTTCATTGGATTATCGAAGGTTGTACACAGAGCCTTGTCAAATAAAAGTCTAAGGCAAAGAGGAATCCCCTTTGCCTTAGATCACTATCTAAAAGTACACACTGTAATATAAATTGAACCGCCGTATACGGAACCGTTTGTACGGTGGTGTGAGAGGGGCGAAAAGTTCTTAACTTTTCCCTCTACTCGATTTATGGGCATGAGCTTTTATTCTCATTGCAGTGGTATTGGGTTGTATGCGCTATTTTTCATGTAAAAAATAGCGTAACGTCTTAAAATAACGTATTATAGGATATAATATAGTTAGGAATATATGCTAGGAGGCAATAAAGGTGAAAAAGCCATATAACTTACCGTTGCTCCCGATCACTTTTGATCCAGAAACAGAACTTGCCTTTTATAAGAAAGTCGTTCAAGCTTCAGCAAAGTTAGAAAGGCTGAAACAAAAACTTCGTTATTCTTTAGTAAATGAGTCTTTTATTCAATTGTTGACATTGCATGAATCTGTTCAATCAACACGAATTGAAGGAACACAGGTTACGTTTAGTGAAATGCTTGAAGATTTAATTGATCAGCAGCAAGATTGGGAAAAAGTAGAGGTTCGGAATTATCAAAATGCCCTGAAAATAGGAGTAGAAACCATTCGAGCTGGGTATCCATTAACAGAGAGATTAATTCGTGAGTTACATCAAATATTAATGAAGAATGCGCGTGGATCTACGAGTGCCGCTGAAGAATATAGAAAGATACAAAACTTTGTTGGCCCGACAAAGCAAATGAAGGATGCGTCTTATATTCCTCCAGAACCTCAGTTCATGGGAGAGTATATGACAAATTTAGAGCACTACATAAATGGACATCCTTACGAAAGAAGAGACGAAGATACTTTACACCCACTTATAAAGGCAGCTATTATTCATGCGCAATTTGAATCGATTCATCCTTTTTTGGATGGAAATGGGCGGTTAGGAAGGATACTGATTGTTCTATATTTACTTCAATCTAACTCAATTGATTCTTCATTTTTTTTCTTGAGTGAGGAACTTGAACGAGAAAAATTCAAATATTATGCTATGTTAAATGCTGTTCGTGGAATAGGGCGCAAGGAGCCAGATTGGAAAAGCTGGATTCTCTTTTTTTTAGATGCTGCCATTCACATGGCGAAGCATCAGTACGAGAAACTAGATAAGGCTGAAAAGTTGTACCATGAAGGTATTTTACAACTCGAACAGCCATCCACAAAGAAAGTGTGGACTGCATTATTCAGACATCCAATTGCCACCGTTCACCAAATAGAAGCTACTACAAAATTAGCTCCTGCTACAATCAGGAAAAGTTTAGCGACGCTTGTTCAGTTAAATTTAATTTTTGGAGATGATCGAAAACGAAACCGCCGCTATTATCAATACGATTTAATTCGAATGATGACAGAATAATATAGCATGTTCTTTTAAGAATGAATAATATTCGAGTATGATTTTTAGTGGTTATAGAGAATACGTAATACTAGTTTTTGAAATAAAGAGTAGAGCGGTAAAAATTATCGCTTAGAATTGAAAAAGAAACAAAAAACCCTAGTTAATTTTATCCCACATCTAACTGGCAGTAAGCCCCCTACCTTAAGAGTAAGAGGAATCAGAAGCGCTAGGTGGGAATAACTGAAAGTCAAATGTCCGATTGGTTCGGGCCGACAGGATAAGGAAAGCTTCTTGAATCAACATCGCACGAAGAAAAAGCGGTTTCCTTTTTCGAGGACGCCTGAGATCTTAGCCTTTGTTCTACTTCTTATCAGTGGGAGATGAGAGAAAACCCCCACTGATGGAAGTTTCACTTTATGAAATAAGCATCAGGATAGAACAATTAATATCTTAAGGAACAACTGTGATCATCAATATGTATAAATAGGCTGTATACAAGCAGTATAAGTAAAGTATTTACATCAACGAGTATTTTCTTGTTTTTTGTCTTATTTAAATAACTGATATATTTCTCCTCAAAAAAACCTCAACTCTTTTCTTCATTGACTATCTGCAATATTTCTCATTAGAATGAAAAGAATATCGACTTACAACTAAAAGTGGTGAGTGTTTGTTTTACTTTTATTCAAAAATGACAAGGGGGAGTAGAGATGTTAAAGAAAGTCTCATTAATAGGCAAAAGAATGAAACTATTGCCATTGCAAGCATCACATGCTGAAGGATTGTATAAAGCGGCGGCATTTCCTGAGGTTTGGACTTATCTTTCTACGAAAGTAAAAAATCAGGAAGATATGCATCATATAATAAATAATGCATTGGAAGCAAGAGAGAAAGGGACAGAGCTTCCATTTACTGTGATTGATCAAGAAACAGATGCCATTGTAGGGAGTACTCGTTTTCTTTATATTTCAATACCGAATAAGCACTTAGAGATTGGCTGGACTTGGTATACTCCAGCTGTCTGGAGAACTAGGGTTAATACAGAGAGCAAGTATTTGTTATTGCGTTATTGTTTTGAGACGCTTCAGTTTAACCGTGTGCAATTTAAAACGGATGCACGAAACAAACGGTCTCGCCAAGCAATTATTCGTTTAGGAGCAGTAGAGGAAGGTATTATACGGAAAGAACGAGTTTTACAGGATGGATATATTCGCGATTCTGCGATGTACAGCATCATTAAGGAAGAATGGCCTTCAGTAAAAGAACGGTTAGAATGTTTTTTACAAGAGTATTCATATCAACAAGTATATTTGGAGACTTGAAACGCGATTAGTACAACTTAAATAAAAAGTTATAACAAAAGGTTTTTTAAAATTTACTATTAAAATCTTAAATAAAGCAGTAAAAATAGAAATCATCCATGATGAAATGACAAAATAATAGGTCGATGTTAAAATAGAATAGAACTTTAACTGGATTTCCGAAAAGAATTCTCCCACTTCTAAATGTGAAGGGCATAGCTCAATGAAAGTGGGAGATGAATTTTCGGTTGGCGTAAGCAAAAGATTGTTCTATGATTAGTCTATACAATATGGAGTTTGATAGCACTATAAAAACCAAAAATCGGAATTGATGTTGGTCTAAAAGACTTTGCAGTATTGTCTAATGGCAAACAGTATGAAAATCCTAAATGGTTGAGAAAAGCTGAAAAGAGATTAGCATTTCTGCAACGTTCTTTGTCACGAAAAAAGAAAGGCTCTAAGAATAGA
>NZ_JAUSTT010000055.1 GCF_030812995.1 Bacillus chungangensis
CCTGTATAGCCTCGAAAATCAAATGCTTGCTTCTTTATGGAGGTGTTCTTCCTCCGAAAAGAAACAAAATTTGACTCGAGAGGCTAGGCACTGAAGGCTGGACAAAGAAAAGCGTCAGTGCCTGTATAGCCTCGAAAATCAAATGCTTGCTTCTTTATGGAGGTGTTCTTCCTCCAAAAAGAAACAAAATTTGACTCGAGAGGCTAGGCACTGAAAGCTGGACAAAGAAAAGCGTCAGTGCCTGTAGAGGCACTGAATCTGAATGAAAAGTCAAAAGAACCAGTCCTCACGACTGGTTCTTTGACTTTTTGAAAAAGTTCAATAACTTGTCAATTGCCTACATTGAAACAGGATTCAAACATCAGGTATAATGAAGGCTAGGGATAACTGATCACTTTTGAGAGATTGTTCAAAAAGTTTTTAGAATCTATTAAGCATTCGGTGGCCGCATATACTAGTTATTTCCCTTGCTTAATTTCTGAAAGAAGGTTCTGTACTTATTCGTAAACTTTTTGAAAGATTTATTTTCATTTGTTTTCATATTGATAAAGAATGGATATATGTTTTTGCAAATGAATTTCCTGCTTGTAAAAGAGGGATTGGACCCTACGATCACTGAAAAAGAGGTGAAAGCAATGCCCATTAGTATTTTTGGTTTTCAGGCATTATGGAGTCCCTTCTTTATTGTCGCTATTTTATTTTTGATAACGATTTATTTTCTAATCACTGTAAAGTGGCGTAAAGATTTTAAGTATAGTGAACCGTTGAAACGTAAAGAAGCGACTTTTTTTATGATTGCTATGATTCTTCTTTATTTCATTAAAGGTTCACCACTTGATTTAATGGGGCATATTATGTTTTCTTTCCATATGGTGCAGATGGCCCTTCTTTATTTAGTCGTTCCACCATTATTGATTTTAGCAATACCCAATTGGCTCTGGGAAAGTTTTCTCTCATTGCCAGTAATAAAGCAAGTATTTAAATTTTTTACGAGACCAATTATTTCTGTAGTCTTGTTTAATTTAATGTTTTCTTTTTACCATATTCCACTTGTTTTTGATACAATCAAGTTAAGTCAAACTTTACACGGCACATACACGTTTGTCCTATTTATCTTTGCAATCTTTATGTGGTGGCCTTTAATCAACAAACTGCCTGGTCATCACCAATTACATGGATTAAAGAAAGTAGGGTATTTATTTGCAGACGGTGTTTTGTTGACGCCAGCATGTGCTTTAATTATCTTTGCAAATAATCCTGTTTATGCGACCTATTCAGATGCATCTATATGGCTGGAATCAATGAAGCTATGTGTGCCTGTTGGAACGCTTTCAGGATTGAATTTAAGTGGACCAGAATTATTTTCAAGTTTGCCAGTATTAGAGGATCAGCAATTGGGCGGCGTTGTGATGAAAATTATTCAAGAAATTGTTTATGGTATCGTCTTAGCAAAGATCTTCTTCCAGTGGTTTAAGAAGGAACAGCAGGATGCTGATAAAATTACAGAAGCAGCACTTTTGGAAAAAGCTGAGCTGCACCCAATTCAAAGCAAATAAATTTTTTAAAAATATAAATATCCTGAGGGGAAAAAGAATGACATTTTATCTTTTACCAACAATAAGTACAGCATTTATCGTTATCAGTGCTGTTTTAGTTGCTTTTGGTTGGCGTTTTATTAGAAAAGGGCAACTTGAAAAACATCAGAAAACAATGACTTTAGCTGGAATTTTTGCTATTTTGTTTTTTATTATTTATGCAAGCAGAACGATATTTGTAGGCAATACATCATTCGGCGGTCCCGATCACATTAAAATTTATTACACGCTATTTCTTATCTTTCACATTACTCTAGCTACTATTGGTGCTGTGCTCGGAATCATCTCATTATATACTGGGATGAAAAATAAAGTGCACACCCACCGAAAGATAGGGCCATTTACGAGTATTGTATGGTTTTGCACAGGAATTACTGGGGTAGCTGTTTACTTGCTTCTTTATGTTATTTACACTGGTGGGGAAACAACGTCTGTTATTAAAGCGATATTAGGAACATAGCGTAAAAGCGTCTGTGAAATGGCACAGGCGCTTTCTCATGTGCGACGGGCAGTCGCACCTTGTGTAGCTTTGCTACACAAATGAATTGTTAAAGGTTGGAATACGTTACCTAGGTAAAAACGATTCCCGA
>NZ_JAUSTT010000056.1 GCF_030812995.1 Bacillus chungangensis
TAGAAATGCTAACTTAAAAATGTACAACTAAGCTCACTTAAATATGTACACTTCTGCTCAACTTCATCATACTAATCATGAGGTGATTAGTATGTATGTAATGCTAGATGTTCAAACGAATTTTGAGATTAAGAGTCTTACAGACTTACCAAAATTTAAAGAACTCATGGAGAATTTAAAAATGAAGATTAACAAAAGCCAGTTGGCAAGAGAAATGGGCGTAGATCGACGTACAATTGATAAATATTTGAGTGGGTTTACGCCAAAACAGACAAAGGATAAAACGTCTATTGTAGATGAATATTATGAGGTGATTGCGGCTTTACTATCTGAAGACTCAAAACAAGTATTCTATTATCGTCGTGTTTTATGGCAGTACTTAAAAGATAATCATGGACTTGAATGTGGTGCTTCAACCTTTAGAAGATATATCTCAAAAGTGCCAGAGTTCGCAGCTTATTTTAATAACCATGTTCATGTGCCGTCACCTAAAGGGACGGTTCGATATGAAACGGAGCCTGGGAAACAAGCGCAATTCGATTGGAAAGAAAGTATTCCGTTTGAAACAAGCGATGGGGAACAAGTAGAAATTAATGTAGCTGCTTTAGTGTTAGGGTACTCACGTTTTCGTATCTTCCATTTAGCTTTAAAGAAATCACAAGAGATTTTATTCTCTTTTCTAACAGAGGCATTTGAAAAAATAGGTGGCATACCACATGAGCTTGTGACAGATAACATGAAAACAGTGATGGATGAGCCACGTACAGAATACAACGCAGGAAAAGTAAATACAAAGTTTGAAGCATTTGCAAAGGATTTTGGTTTTAAAGTACGTCCTTGTATAGCTGGACGTCCACGAACAAAAGGAAAAGTGGAAACACAGATGAAATTTTTAGATGAAATTCATGCCTATCAAGGTCAATTGACCTTAGAGGAGCTATACGAATTTATTGAGAAGCTAGCAAATCGATTAAATCAGTCTTTCCATCAAGGGACAGGGAAAATTCCGATGTTTGCGTTAGAAAAAGAAAAGAGTTCCCTCCTTCCGTTGCCATCGGAAAAGATTCGGAACTCTTATCGCATCAAGCATCAGCTTGTGCAAGTTAATGCATCAAGTATGGTATCCTACAAAGCCAACCTGTATTCAGTGCCCACTGTGTACATTGGCAAAAAAGTAGGTATACAAATACATGATGATCAAATCTGGATTTATTATAACATGGAATGTATTGCACAACATACTTTATCTCAAAAGAAATTAAATTATCGAGAATCCGACTATAAAGAGAGTCTAGGAATCTCAGCGCCAAACTATCCAGATATCGACGCATTAGCAAAGAACAATCTAAAAGTGATTGGGGAGGCGTATGAGAAATGATTCAACAAACAAATTACCAGCAACTAGTTCGTAATTTAGAGTATTTGAAATTAAAACAAATGATCACGCATTTAGATGAGGTCGTAGACTTTAGTATTGATAATCAACTTTCATTTATTGATATGTTAGTAAAATTAACAAACTATGAAATCGATGTACGTGAACAAAATATGATTCATGCGATGGTGAAAGTCGGTGCATTTCCACACCTAAAGGAAATTAAAGATTTTGATTTCGGCTTTCAGCCATCGATTAATCAGCAGCAAATCCAAGATTTTCTTTCTCTACGATTTATTGAAGGAAATGAAAATATTGTGTTCCTTGGTCCAAGTGGTGTTGGCAAAACGCATTTGGCTACAGGAATTGGAATCACAGCAGCTAAGAAACGAATAAGCACGTATTTTGTGAAAAGTCATGATTTAATTCAAAACTTAAAAAGGGCTCGTTTAGAAAATCGTCTAGAGAGCCGTCTGAAGCATTATACAAAATACAAACTCCTCATTATTGATGAGATTGGTTATTTACCGATTGATCCAGAGGATGCCAAACTATTCTTCCAGCTGATTGATATGCGTTATGAAAAACGCAGTACGATTTTTACGACAAACGTAAACTTTAAATCCTGGGACGAAGTGTTTCAAGAGCCGAAACTAGCCAATGCGATTCTCGACCGGATTCTACATCACGCAACAGTAATCACAATTGTAGGTGATTCATATCGTTTGAAGGATCATTTAGC
>NZ_JAUSTT010000057.1 GCF_030812995.1 Bacillus chungangensis
GAGGTTGGGACAAAACCCACCTCTGACATGAAAAAGCCGGTGAAATTTTACGACGAGTAAAATTTCACCGGCTTTGATAACTTTTGCATTAAAATAAGGACAACTTCTGATAAAATTAAGTTCCACACAAAATCAAATCAGAAAGAAGTGTCCTTATGTTTAAAAATTATAACATGAATCAACTAATTTTGCCTTTAGATTTAGAAGTAAAATTACAAAATAATGATATTGCCTTCCATATCCATCATTTAGTTGAAAGTATCCCTCATGAATCGTTCGAACCATTTCTACGAAATGAGGGTTGTCCTGCCTATCATCCACGTATGATGCTTAAAATTATCTTATGTGCCTACACACAATCTGTCTTCTCAGGACGGAAAATTGAAGCCCTATTAAAAGACAGTATCCGAATGATGTGGCTAGCCCAAGGATATGAACCAAGCTACCGCACAATCAACCGATTCCGTATTCAACCAGAAGTGAAAGATTTAATTCGTCAATGTTTTGTCCAATTCCGTTGCCAATTGATTGAAGAAAAGCTTATTGATCAAGAAGCGATTTTTATCGATGGTACAAAACTTGAAGCGAATGCGAATAAATTTACGTTTGTTTGGAAGAAATCCATTGAAAAATATCATCAAAGTTTAATTGAAAAGTCCAACCAGCTATACAATGAGCTACTAGAGAGCAAAATCATACCTGAAATTGAACGTGAAAGCGATGAACAGTTATCATTGGAAGAACTCGCTCAATTGGTTCAAAAAGTGGACGATGTCGTAACTGAGTATGATAAACAAATTGAAACATCATCCGATGTTCCAGAACGAAAAGCTTTAAGAAGTGAACGTAAATACCCGAAACAAGTGCGCAAGCAGTTGATTGATTTTGTCTTACGTAAACAGAAATATGAAAGAGACTTTGAAATCTTCGGCACACGTAATAGCTATTCTAAAACAGATCCAGATGCGACGTTTATGCGAATGAAAGATGATTATATGCAAAACGGACAATTAAAAGCTGGATATAATGTACAAATCGCAACGGAAGGTCAATACGCGCTTGCCTATAGTTTATTTTCAAATCCAACAGATACACGTACGTTAATTCCATTTCTAGATGAGATCGAGCAGCATTATTTCGAGTTACCAAAACACATTGTCGCAGATGCAGGTTACGGTAGTGAACAAAACTTTCATGATATCCTTTCGAACAGAAAACGAGAAGCACTTATTACGTATAGCATGTATTTGAAAGAACAAAAGAAAAAGTATAAACAAAACATATTTAATCCCGACAACTGGACGTATGATGAAGAAACAGATACATATACATGTCCTAATCAAAAACGTCTTGAATTTCAATATCATTCTGTCCGTAATGACCGTACAGGCTTCCAACGGAAGCTCAAAATTTACGAGTGTGAAGACTGTTCGGGATGCCCATTCCGTTCATCGTGTACTAAAGCAAAAGAAGGCAACAATCGAAAACTAATGGTGAATGAAAAATGGGAACAGCAAAAAGAATATGTAAGAGTGAAGCTTTCAGAAGAGAAAACGAGTGCCATCTATCGAAAACGCAAAATCGATGTGGAACCAGTTTTTGGATTCTTGAAGGCTAATTTGCGTTTCACTCGATTTTCTGTACGAGGAAAATCGAAGGTAGAAAACGAAATGGGCCTCGCGTTAATGGCAGTGAATTTAAGAAAATTCACTGTCAGCAACTAAGATA
>NZ_JAUSTT010000058.1 GCF_030812995.1 Bacillus chungangensis
GACTCGCTTTCGCTGCGGCTCCGTCTTTTTTGACTTAACCTTGCATAAAATCGCAACTCGCCGGTTCATTCTACAAAAGGCACGCCATCACACATTAATGTGCTCTGACTACTTGTAAGCGCACGGTTTCAGGATCTCTTTCACTCCCCTCCCGGGGTGCTTTTCACCTTTCCCTCACGGTACTGGTTCACTATCGGTCACTAGGGAGTATTTAGCCTTGGGAGATGGTCCTCCCGGATTCCGACGGGATTTCACGTGTCCCGCCGTACTCAGGATACACTTTAGAGGGAACGAAGTTTCGACTACAGGGTTGTTACCTTCTATGACAGGCCTTTCCAGACCGCTTCGTCTACTCCATTCCTTTCTTACTCTATATAAAGTGTCCTACAACCCCAAGAGGCAAGCCTCTTGGTTTGGGCTCTTCCCGGTTCGCTCGCCGCTACTTAGGGAATCGATGTTTCTTTCTCTTCCTCTGGGTACTAAGATGTTTCAATTCCCCAGGTCTGCCTTCCATCTCCTATGGATTCAGAGAATGGATACTGTTCGATTAAGAACAGTGGGTTTCCCCATTCGGAAATCTCCGGATCAATGCTTGCTTACAGCTCCCCGAAGCATATCGGTGTTAGTCCCGTCCTTCATCGGCTCCTAGTGCCTAGGCATCCGCCATGCGCTCTTTCTAACTTAACCTCGTCACAAAAATAAGCTTCAAATATCGTTGTCAGCTTCGTTCATTCACATCCTCACGTACTGGTGTACGCTCCGGTGTTCATTCACTCGCTTCCTAGATCTTTTCGCTTCTTTTTGCTCCTTTGTCGTTGTAAAAATAAGCTTCAAAAATCGTCGTCAGCGCATTCACTCACATCCTCACGTACTGGTGTGCGCTCCGGTGTTCGCTCATTTGCTTCCTAGATCTTTTCGCTTCTTTTCCAACTATTATGCTCGAAAAATTTATTCTTCCGACTTTATTGGTGTGCGAATACACCATTTACGCTTTATGAATGGCATTCATAAAGACGTGTTTTCTCGGTTTTTTTGTTGTTTCTCCAATTATCTAGTTTTCAAAGAACAAGGCTACTAACTTCATTCACTACATGAATAAACTTCGTAGCGTTTGCTTCGTGCTGCCTTGCGACGAGGTGAACATAAGCTTCCTCGAATTCGCAGTGCCGAAGGAGCAAATAAAACTACTAGTTTCATTCACTTTTGAATGAAACTTTGTTTGGTGGAGCCTAGCGGGATCGAACCGCTGACCTCCTGCGTGCAAGGCAGGCGCTCTCCCAGCTGAGCTAAGGCCCCATTATGATCCAGTGGGGATGGTGGGCCTGAGTGGACTCGAACCACCGACCTCACGCTTATCAGGCGTGCGCTCTAACCAGCTGAGCTACAGGCCCCAATGGACTAAACATGGAAATAAATAAGCATCGATTAGAAGAGTAAATACTCGCTCTTTTCGTTGCTAATCCATCTTCAATATTTTCATCAAAGCTTTTTAAGCTTGCCGCTTATTATATGCTTTTTAAAAGGTTTAATCCTTCAAAACTGAACAAAACGAAAACGGTCAATTTCCATTTATCCTTAGAAAGGAGGTGATCCAGCCGCACCTTCCGATACGGCTACCTTGTT
>NZ_JAUSTT010000059.1 GCF_030812995.1 Bacillus chungangensis
TAACTATTTCATGCTGATTTACTTCTTTTTCGGCTCCTTCACCAGAAAGCAGCCACTGAACTGAAAATCCTCGCTGTTCCAATTCTTCTTTTACCCAACTGCCTATTTTCTCATTATCTTCAATATATAATACGCTTCTTTTCAAGTAACATCCCTCTCTCTAAATTGAGTTCACTATTAGACAGATTAACACAATCTAAAAAATGGTTTCTAGTTAAGACAATTTTATCGTAGACTACCTTTCATTCGCCAGATATAATAATCAGTCGCTTCCTTTTCCCTATAATGAGTTGATTTATCTCCCCGTGTCGGTGTATTGTTAAAACTTTTGGGTACTCATTCATGTCGTAACTATTGAGCTTTGTTAACTCTACTTTAACAAATCGGCAATGAGACTATGTTCTTGTCCATTATAGGCAAAGGGATCAAGTTCTTGTTTCGAGCAAAAGACAAGAATTTGATCCCTTAAATTAGAAAAACCGCGCGGGGCGCAGTTTCTTAAAGGACTATGTTCTTGTCCTGTGACATTATTGTAAAGCATCGTATTTATTAAGCCGAGTTGTTCTTACTCAAATTATTTGATTGTTGACAGTATATTTCATTCTCTAAGATATTGTTCAGCAGCCAGCTTTTCATTTGCATCGCCATTGGTTAGTGCCTATCTCATAGGTAAATGTGATGTTTCATCTGACCTATATTGGGCTTAATCGCAGTCGAACTATCATCATCAAGTAAATATGTCCAATAGGAAGACCTGTCTTCTTCATGTTTCTTGTTTGGAACGAATTTTCTCATAATGGCTCTCTATCCTTTCAACTATTTATTCTTCTGCTTTGCAACTTGCATACCGCAGATGATAAGCATGATAATCCCAATTACTGCTAGAATAATCCGAACTAAGAATGGACTCAATGAAAACACAGTTTCACCTTGCCAGTGCAATCCGAACAACCTTTCATTCAGCCCCACAATCGCCAATAATGGCTTAAGAAACAAACTCAGCGCTAATAATACTATCCCCCAAATAATATTGCTATTCATTGATTCAAAACCTCTTTTCCAATTAAGATAAATGAAGATTATTTCACAATAAAACGATCTATCATTGCCTTTCTAGAATTTTATCCCACATCTAACTAGCAGTAAGACCCCCACCTCAAGAGTTAAGAGAATTCGAAGAAATCTAGGTGGGGGATAACTGAAAGTCAAATGCCCGATTGGTTCAACTAACCATGAGTGGAGAGAAAACCCCCACTCATGGAAGTTTCACTTTATTTAACTGGATCTCCGAAAAGAATTCTCCCACTTCTAAATGTGAAGGGCATAGCCCAATGAAAGTGGGAGATGAATTTTCGGTTGGCGTAAGCCA
>NZ_JAUSTT010000062.1 GCF_030812995.1 Bacillus chungangensis
GTTTTGACGAAACGGCTTCCCTCCTTGTTCATTTGATATTTTCTAGAAACTTGACGCTGCAACCGACGAAGGCGTTTCTCTGCCTTTTTTACTACTTTTGTTTTGTTAATATTTTTGTATGGTTCTCTACCATCTGAGCATACTGCTAATTCTTTCACGCCAACATCAATTCCTAACGAAACATCTGTTAGCTCCGTTGGTTGTATTACTTCTTCAATCCCAACAGACAAATACCAATACTTACCGTCAAAACTGACTCTTGGATTCGAGTATTTTACACCCGTTGGTATTTGTTCAGATGTTCTAATCCAACCAACTTTTTCAATCAAAACCATCATTTCTTTCATTTTCAATTTTACATTATCATTATAGAAAGATGGTTTTGATTTCTTTTTGCTTTTGAAACATGGCTTATCCGCCTGCTTCTTAAAGAATTTCTTATACGCATCACAAGCGTCTTTAATAGCTTGTTTCGTGATATTATTTGATACATCGTACAACCAAGCATATTCCTCTGTTTGTTTTAAGACTGTTAATTCTTTACGGAGAACAGAATCCGAAAGAAATTTACCACCGTTTTGATAGTTTTCCTCTTGTTTTCCTAATGTCCAGTTATATGCCCATCGTGCTGTTCCGACAGATTTCCAAAGCTGATATTCTTGTTCTTTAGTTGGCTTTATCCTCACTTTCTTCGCAAGTATCACTCTCCATCAACTCCTTAATCATCTTCTTGGCTTTATTTGCTCTTTTCCCTTGAAGTCTACAACTAAAAACGGTAACGATTTGGATTAAATCTTCAACTAATTCCTGTTCTTCGGTCTTTTCGGTATTGTCTATTATCTCAATAGTTGTTCCGTATTTATTACATAGGTTTTCTATTAGTTCATAGCCAAATCTTATCAGCCTATCTTTATACAAAATAACTATCTTTTCGACTTCGGAATTAGTAACTTTGTCTATTAGTTTGTTTAATCCTTTTTTATTGTAGTTAATCCCACTGCCAATATCTGTGATGATTTCAAATTGATAACCCTTAGCGAGCATATATGTTTTTACGTTATCAATTTGTCTTTCTAAGTCATCTTTTTGCTTGTGTGAACTAACTCTACAATATCCTATTACCATTTTATTTAATTGCGCTTCACTTTTAATGCCTAAGAAGTGATGGAGTTGTTCTTGAGAGTAATATCTATAGCCACTTTCTGTCACATGATGTGGCTTAAAAACTCCTTGTTTATCCCAATTTCTTAATGTTTGCGTTGTTTTCCCTATCAATTTAGCAAATTCGCCTATTGAATAGTATTTCATTTACATCA
>NZ_JAUSTT010000063.1 GCF_030812995.1 Bacillus chungangensis
TACTTGGGTAAAAACGAACTGGAAGTACACAGTGAAAGGTGCGGAATAGGCTTGAATAAAGAGTTGAAAATGAAATGGCATAGTATTTATGGACAAATCTTGTTTGACCGTAAACTGAAAGAAGCGTGGCTAAAAGTCAAAGCTAACGGTGGTGCTGGAGGAATCGACGAGGTAACCATCAAAAGTTATGAGTGCAAAGAGAAAGAAAACCTTGATGCACTCTTAGAGAAACTACGAAAGAAAGAATACAAACCATCACCTGTTCGAAGAGTATACATTCCGAAGAAAAACGGAAAGAAACGCCCGTTAGGTATCCCTAATATTGAAGACCGTATCGTCCAACAAGCAGTCGTAAATGTACTCGAACCAAAATTCGAAGACCATATCTTCCATAATTGGTCTTGTGGGTATCGACCAAATCGAGGAGCAAAACGTGTTTTACAAATTATCACATGGAACATCGAGAAAGGATACAACTACATCTATGACTGTGATATCAAAGGATTCTTCGATAACATTCCACACAAGAAATTGATGAGGGTACTAAACAAGTATGTCGCTGATGGTACAACACTAGACATGATATGGAACTGGCTTAAAACTGGCTACATGGAAGAAGGAAAATACCATCGAGTTGACTCTGGTACACCGCAAGGTGGTGTCATAAGTCCGTTACTTGCGAACATCTATCTTAACGAACTAGATTGGACGCTAGACTTGAACAATATTCGATTTGTACGCTATGCAGATGACTTTCTTCTGTTTGCGAAAACAGAAGAAGACATTAAAAGAGCAGAGCAAATAACAAAAGAAAAGCTTAAAGAGCTAGGGCTGGAGATATCAATAGAGAAAACAAAGATTGTCAATTTTAATCATGATGACTTTGATTTTCTAGGGTTTACCTTCGGACACTGGAGAAAACGAAAGAAGGATGGGAAACCTTACTATATAGCAAAGCCAAAGGAGAGCACGTGGAAAGATTTTCGGCAGAAAATCAAAATGAAAACACGGAAAACACTTACTTTTAGTAAAGAAGAGTGGATAAATCGTGTAAATCCGATTATTCGTGGGAAAGTGAATTACTTTCTTACACTGTGGCAAGCCATAGAGGAGAATAAGAAATATGGACTCAATAGCAGCTGTTACTACAACACGTTCAAAAATGAACTACTCGCTATAGATGGCTATATAAGAAAAAGGCTAAGAGTAGCTATGATACACAAACATCCAAGCCAAAGAAAAGGATGGGC